>NZ_FORY01000001.1:180608-353391 GCF_900114135.1 Celeribacter halophilus | reverse complement strand
GCTCTGCTGCGCGATCCCGCTCTGCGTTACACTCACCGGCGTAAATGACACCGGGCGAGAAGAGCCAAGCTCTCCGTTTCTATACTGCCGCCGCCAAGTGGTCAGAAGCGAGCGGCAAATACCATGCCGCCGAGCTGTCGCGGTCACCTGTCGGTGACCAACAAAGCTTTCCTCCACAATGCGTCGTTTGTCATCATCAGACCAGGACCGACGGCGAACGCCATCGGTCGCGGAAAGAACTTCAATTTGGGAACAGTTGATAAAGTCGGACATAAGGTCGGACTTACCATCGGAGCCAAGCCCTGTTCAGACGGCCCTCGCCGGAGCATTACTTCGAAGCATCGTTTGTTTGGCTTTTTCCAAGCGTTTTGTCTGCTCGTTCAATGAAACCTCCCTCAACATGTGAAGGGGAAATGGGTTCAAAGGAAATTCACAAAAAAAGTTTGTTCGAAACTTTTAAAGAAATCGCTACGGCACGCCTATCCTATCTATCAAACACACAAATATCGCACGCTGAACGTATGACCGTGAAATCTGTGTGGCAATCTGTGTGGCAATCTGTGTGGCAAGTCTGCAAATAAAAATCAAATTTACAGCAAAATCCAACCATTCTTACGATTTTGGGCTTGAAAATGGTGCCCCCACACGGACTCGAACCGCGGACCTACTGATTACAAATCAGTTGCTCTACCAGCTGAGCTATAGGGGCACTGGGGCGTCGTTTACTTGCTCGGGAAAAGGCGTGCAAGAGGTTTGTATGAAAATTGTCGGACTTTTGTCGGCTTTTTGTCGGGCAAGTTGCATGACAGCGCCAAAGACACCTCCCGACGCCTCCCTCCGGCACAGGACGCCTCCGCCCTGCCCCGTTATCGCTCAGCTCAGGTCGGCGGCGTTTTCGGAGCGGGCCATGAGGATCACCGCGCCCAGTCCCACAAGGATCACCAGAAGGGCGGCAGGGGAGGCTTGTTCGAGCTGTTCGAGCGAGGCCTTGTCATAGACCCGCGTGGCCAGCGTGTTGTAGTTGAACGGGCGCAGGAGCAAGGTGGCCGGAAGCTCTTTGACGCAATCGACGAAGACCAGCAGAAGCGCCGTGCCCACAGAGCCGCGGATCAAAGGCACATAGACGCGGGCCAAAGTGCCGCCCAAGGTCTGCCCCAAAGAGCGCGCCGCCATCGGCAGGGAGGGCGAAACGCGGCCAAGGGCGGCGTCGGTCGCCCCTTGGGCAATGGCGAAAAACCGCACCACATAGGCAAGGATAATCGCAAAAGCCGAACCGGTCAGAAGCAGGCCGGGATCGGAGCCGGTGATATGCTCGATCGTATCGGCCAGAAGGTGATCCAGCCCCGCCAGCGGAAAGAGGATGCCAAGGCCAAGAACCGCACCGGGGGCGGCATAACCCAAAGTCGTGAAAGGCAGGATCAGGCGCGGCAGTTTGCGCCCCGTCAGACGCACCCCGTAGACCATGAACAGGGCCGCCATCACGGTCAGAACCGCCGCACTCCCCGCCACGGTCAGGGTGTTCTTCAAGGCCGAAAGCAGGCCCGGTGCAAGCCATTGCTCCGACTCGCCCAGCGCATGATTGGCAATCACACAGACCGGCAGGACAAACCCCACGAGAAACGGCACGGCACAAAGCGCCAGCGCCAGAAGCCCCTGCCAGCCTGTAAGACGGATCGGCGCAATCGGTCGGGTCTGACGGGCGTTCTGGTGGAACCGTGCCCGCCCGCGCGAGCTTTTCTCGAACCCCACCAGCAACAGCACAACAACCAGCACCACCGTGGCGATCTGCGCCGCGCCGCCGGCATTGCCGCCTTCGAGCCATGTGGAGAAGATGCCGGTGGTGAGGGTTTGCACGGCGAAATAGGACACAGTGCCGTAATCCGACACGGTCTCCATCATCACAATCGCGGTGCCTGCGGCAATCGCCGGACGCGCCAGAGGCAGGCCGACACGCCAGAACCGTGCAAAGGGCCCTGCCCCCAAAGCCCGCGCCGTTTCATAGACGGAACCGGATTGTTCGCGAAACGCCGCCCGCGTCAGCAAAAAGACATAGGGGGTCAAAGCAGCAGCCAGCACAATGATGGCCGAGCCCAAGGAGCGGATTTCGGGGAACCAGTAGTCGCGCGAGGTCTGCCAGCCGAAAATCTGGCGCAGCCCGCCTTGCACCGGTCCGGCATATTCCAGAAAATCGACCAGAGCATAAGCACCCACATAAGCCGGGATCGCCAGAGGCAGAAGCAACAGCCATTCCAGCGCCTTGGAGAGCGGGAAACGATACATCGTCACCAGCCACGCCGCCCCCGTGCCGACACAGGCCGACAGGCCCGCCACACCAAAGGCCAGCACTGCGGTCGTGCGCATGTAGCGCGGCAAGGTGGTGGAGATGAGATGCGGCCAGATGTTCTCGCTGGGATGAAAGGCAATCCAGACCACGGCCAGAAGGGGCATCAGCACCAGAAGGGCGATGAGAAAGGCCCCAGCGGACCACGGCGACAGCCGCGCGACCCGCGCAAGTTTGCGATGGCGGCGCGTGGCGCCTGCGGTCTTGCAGGCGGGTGTCTGAGCGATTTGGTCGGTCATCCGGCTGGCATAATCCCTTTTGGCAGCGAGGTGAAGAAAAACCCGCAAGGGCGGGGCTGGACCTGTCCCATACGCGAAGGGGCGCAAACATCCCTGCCCCCTCGCACAGCCTCGCGTCATAACGGGTCCAACCCTGTGCATTAGAGGGCAATCTTAAAGCCTGTCAGGCTCTGTGCGGAAATGCGGTTTCCCTGACGGGAAAAGAGCTTATATTAGAGCGACATCGCGAGGCCCGACAGGGCGGACCATAGAACAGATGCAGACAGCAAAGCAGCTCGGAAAGCGGATAGCCCCATGATGATCTCCATGCATATCGGCGCGCATTGCACCAATGGCGCACAGCTTATGCGCGGCCTGTTGAAGAACAAGGCCGTTCTGGCCGAACACGGGGTCGCTGTCCCGCCGCCATCGCATTACCGTGATCTGCTTCCGCAGATCATGAAGAAGGTCAAGAGCGAGCGTGCCACGCCTGAGTCGCAGGAGATTCTGCTCGACCAGATTATCGAGCTGGACGACTGCCAGCGCATGGTGCTGAGCTATGAAGATGTGATCTGTATGCATCCGCTGATCTTCGAGAAGGGTCAGTTCTACAAGAAGGCGAATTTCAAGCTGCCGTGGCTGCGCAATGTATTTGCCGATCACGATATGGAATTCTTCATCGGGTTGCGCAATCCGGCGACATTCGTGCCCAATGCCTTTGCCAAATGCGGAGCGAACACCAGTTTCGAGGCCTTCATGTCCGGCGTCGATCCGGAAACCCTGCGCTGGTCGGAGCTTCTCGAACGGATTCAGGCGGCCTGTCCCGATGTGGGGATCACCTGTTTCGCCTATGAGGACACGCCGCTGACATGGTCGCAGGTGATGCGCGAGATGACGGGGGTTGGTCCTTTGGTGCCCATGTCGGGCGGTTTGGACATTCTGGCTACGATCATGAAGCGCGAGGGCATGAAGCGGCTGCGCACCTATCTGAACACCCATCAGCCACAGAACGAAGAACAGCGACGCCGGATTATGCAGGCGTTTCTCGACAAATATGTGGATGAGGACACGCTGGAAGAAGAGATCGACCTGCCCGGATGGGACGAGGCGCTGGTGGCGCGGCTGAGCGAGGCCTATGAAGAGGATCTCGACCGGATTGCAGGGATGAACGGCGTGCGTTTCATCGCGCCGTAAGCTGCGGAGCTTGGTGTCAGTTTTCCAGATGTCGGGCAATCAGCCCGTCCAAGCGGCTCACCGGATGGGATTTCACCCATTGCGCGACACGGCATCCGGCCTGCGCATAGGCGCTGGCATCGCGGGCGGCGGCGGAGTGGCGCCAGTCGTGGGATTTGATCGGCAACGCCCCCTGCCCCGGATCGCATGTGTCGGGGTTCACGTGTGACACCCAGACCGCAATCCCCTCGTCCACCCAAGCCGGAAAACGCATCTGGCCGCGCAGCCCGATTTGGCGGTGTAGCGCCACATGGGCCAGTTCATGGGCGATGATCTCCGTGTCATGGCCGTCTGGTGTGAGGTAGAAGAGATGGCTGCCATAGGTCATCGCGCGCGCATCCATATCGCCCATCACCTTGTTGCAGGTCTCGGTATAGCAGATCAGGATGCGGGGTCGCGCCTGCGGGCCGAACACTTCGGCGACGCGCGCCTCGGCGCGGGCAAGGCGGGTCAGCAAGGGCACGGACGTGGTGGGGCCGCGCAACTCGGAATAGACCTGCGGGGCAATTTCCCTGAACCCGAAACAGGACGGGCAGACTCCGGCCAGAACCGGAGACCGCCACAGAAGACCCAGCCCGATCCCGAAACCGAGGCCAAGCGCGACAAGCACGGCGGCGGCTCGGTTGCGGGTATGTCGGGTCATGGGAACCTCGCCGGACGAACGCCTCAGCGCATGCCCAGAGCTTCTTTATACATATCGAGAATGGCCTCTTCTTCAGCGATCTCGTCTGCGGATTTCTTGCGCAGCGCGATGAGTTTGCGCATGGCCTTGGTGTCGTAGCCACGGCCCTTGGCCTCGGCCATCACCTCTTTTTGCTGATCAGCGATGTCTTTTTTCTCAAGCTCAAGGCGCTCGTAACGCTCGACGAACTGGCGCAGCTCGTCGGCGGTGACACGGTAGGATGCGTCGGGACCGGATGCGTGGCCGGAGGTGTTGTCGTCGTCCATCATGGGGAAACCTTCCTCAAAGTTTTTGCTCTTATCAAGTCCTGATCCCTACCCGCGACGCCGCGCTATGGCAAGCCTGTCCCCCCGCACAAAGCGAGAGGATTTCCGCGCAATTTGCCCCCGCGCTAGAGCGAGGCGATCTCGACCCCTCGGGCCTCAAGTCCGGCGCGCAGTCCCGTTGTCATCGCCAGCGCCCCCGCCGTGTCACCATGCACGCAGATCGTGTCGATCTTGCACGGAATGCGTTTGCCACTCTCGGCAATGATCGCGCCCTCTTGGAGCATCGCCAGAATCCGCGTGGTGATTGCCTCCGGATCATGCAGAACGGCACCGGGCTGGCTGCGATCCACCAGCGTGGCGTTGTCGTTATAGGCTCGGTCGGCGAAAATCTCCCCCGCCCAAGCGCAATCAAGCTCGCGCACCACCTGCTCCATCGCGGTCGCCGCCAGCACCATAATCACAATGTCGGGCTGCACTTTGAGCGCGGCTTCGTAGCAGACCCGCGCCAGACCGGCATCCTCGGAGGCCATGTTGGCCAGCGCCCCATGCAGTTTGAGATGTCGCACCTCGCCGCCCGCCGCACGCGCCATCGCCTGTGCCGCGCCGAGTTGATAGGTCACCATATTGGCGATTTCCTCATGGCTCAGCGCCAGACGCCGCCGCCCGAAACCCTTGAGATCGGCAAAGCCCGGATGCGCGCCGATGCCGACACCGTTGGCCACGGCCAGACGCATGGTCTCGGCCATCACATCCGGATCACCCGCGTGAAAACCGCAAGCGATATTGGCCGAAGTAATCACTTCCATCAGCGCCGCATCGTCGCCTTTGGACCAGTCGCCATAGCCCTCGCCAATGTCGGAGTTCAAATCCGTTTTCAGCATCTCTCAACCCTCCAGGTCATCGCCAGCGGTCACACCGCTGATCAGTTGATAGCGTAAAAGATCATGGATCGTCGCCGGATCACGGATGAGCGGCTTGGCGCGTCTGCGCAGATCCTTGAGCCGTTTCTCTTGTGCGGCGGCGATCCGGTCGGCCTCCTCCAGCGTGATCTGCCGGAACCGCAGCGCCGCGCCCAAAGGGGCCTGCGCCACCACGGGCAGGTCTGCGGCAATCACCGTGCCGATCCGTGGATAGCCGCCGATGGTCTGACATTCGTTCAGCAGCACATAGGGCAAACCGTCACCGGTCATCTGGAGATCGCCCTCCAGAATAAAGTCTGACGCCAGCCCTTCTGGCGTTTGAGCCGGAAACCGTGCCTCCGCTTCCAGCCGCACGCCCTGACGGTTGGCCATGACCGATCTGGCAAATGTCGTCGCCTCGAAGCGTTCGCGGGTCTCAGGCGCGAAGAGCGCGGTTTGCGGCCCCGCGATATAGCGCAGCTCGCCGCCAGAAAACCGCGTGTCCAGCGGCAAGCCCAGCGCAGAGGCGCCCGTATCTTGATCCGGTCCCAGCGGCAGGCGCGCGCCCGTTGCAAGCGCCGCGCCGATCCCCGCAACACCGTGGGTCGAGCGGCTGCCCATCACCTCGGGCGTCTCGATCCCGCCCGCGAAGGAGAGATAGCCATAGGTGCCGCGCTCCGCCGCGCCGATGCTCAGACGCTCTCCGGCCTCCAGCAGATGCGACGCATTCCAGCGCAACTCCTTACTGCCGAGTCTGACCCGCATGGGCGCGCCGGTCAGGGCAATGCGCGTGGGCGCGGTGACTTCAAACGTGCCGCCAAAGCCCGCCATCTCGATGGCCGCCAAAGGCTGACGATGCCCCAGAAGGGCGGCGGCTTCATAGAGGGCGACCGGATCGGCAGCACCTCCGCGCGACAGGCCCAAATGGGTCAGCCCCGTGCGCCCGAGGTCTTGCACCGTCAGGCCGGGGCTGGATTTATGGATCACAAGCTCTGTCATCGGCGCACCTCCAGCCGTGCCCCGCCTGCGGGATCGCCTGCAGACAAAAGCACCGACATCTCCGACCCCGAGACCGGCACCAGCCGCATCTCGTCGCCCGCACGCAGCGGGATCGGCGTGTCGCTGTCGGGACGGAAAGGACGAAAGGCCGTGCGGGCCACCTGACGCCAGCCGGTCGGGGAGGCATTGGCGAAGAGCACAAGCTGGCGCACCGCCAAGGCAATCGCGCCCTGCGGCACCTGCGGGTTGAGCGCAGACATGCGCGGCAGGTCATAGGGCGCGGGCAAGAGGCCGAGATAGGGCTGCCCCGGTGCAAACCCGATGGCCAGCACCCGCAGAGGCGTTTGCGCGATGTCTTCGATCACCTGCGCCGCAGCGCGACCGCTCAACGTGGCGACCTCGTCGAGATCGGGGCCGTGCTCTCCGCCAAAGGCCACGGGCACCTGCCACAAACGCGCAGCGGGTTCCGGCGTGGCCGTGTGCCAGTCTTCGGCCTCCACAAGACGCGCGATGGCGGCGCGCATGGTGGCCCGCTCCGAGCTTGCCGGATCAAAGGAGAACAGCACGGAGGTGAGACAGGGCGAGACCTTTGTCACGCCCGGCAATGCGCCGGACCGAGCGGCCTCTTGGGCCTGCGCATGCAGCTTTTGCACGGCGGCTGTGACCCATGGCTCCAGCGTCAAAGCGAATCGGACCAGCCATCCGTCACGCCCCAAGGTCAGGATTTCCGGCGCACCGGTCCCTGCAGGTCGTCGCGAAATTTCTTCCGCGATTTCAGGTGGTTTCCCACGCATTTTCATATCCCTGTTGTGCGACGTCTGACTGCGTCTTGAAAGTTTTCATTGACATAAATCTCAAAACGCTGACAATTTGTCAACGATATGACATCGAGGTGAACCAATATCACCCGATCCCAACAGGAGAGAAAAGATGAATAAATTTGCATTCACCCTCGCAGCCGCGATGGGCGTTGCCACTGCCGTATCCGCCGACACTTGGGACATGCCGACCCCCTACGGGGATGCGACCTTTCACACGGTGAACATCCGCGAATTTGCCGCCGATGTGGCCGAGGCCACCGATGGCGCGCTGGAGATCGAGGTCCATTCCGCAGGCTCTCTTTTCCCTCACGGCGAGATCAAGAACGCTGTGCGCTCCGGTCAGGTGCCGCTGGGCGAGTTTTTCCTCTCGACACTGGCGAATGAAGACCTTGCCTTCGGCATGGACAGCCAGCCCTTCCTTGCCACGTCTTATGAGGAGGCCGAAAAGCTCTGGGCCGCGCAGAAACCTGTGATTACCGAGCTTCTGGGCGAACAGGGTCTGATGCCGTTGTTCTCCGTCGCATGGCCTGCGCAGGGGCTTTACACAAATGGCGAGATTGCCACGGTAGACGATCTGTCGGGGCTGCGGTTCCGCGCCTATAACCCTGCGCTCGAACAATTCGCTGCCCTTGCCAAAGCCGCGCCGGTTCAGGTTGAAGCCGCCGATATTCCGCAGGCGTTCACCACCGGTCAGGTCGAAGCGATGATCACCTCGCCCTCGACGGGTGCCAATTCGAAAGCATGGGATTTCGTTGACACCTATACGCCGATCAACGCATGGGTGCCGAAGAACATCGTGGTGGTGAACCAGCGCACCTTTGACCGTCTCGATGAAACCGTGCAAGCCGCCGTTCTGGCCGCTGCTGCCGAGGCCGAGAGCCGCGGTTGGGAGATGTCCAAGGCCGAAGCCGAGGAAAAAACCGCTGTCATGCAAGAGAACGGCATGACGATTGCAACTCCGACGCCGGAACTGGTCGCAGGTCTTCAGGCCATTGGCGAAGAGATGCTCGCCAAGTGGAAAGAAGAGGCCAGTGAAGACGCTCTGGCCATTCTCGACGCCTATCAGGCCGAGTAACCCCTGCCCCGTCCTGCCGGTCCGCTTCGCACGAGCGGGCCGCGCCTTGTTCTGTTGGGAGACCCTTGGGAGTTGCCGCCATGCGCCGCCTGCTTGATACGCTTTACACGATTTCCGGCGGTCTGGCCGCCCTGTCCATTCTCGCGATCTGTCTACTGGTCAGCGCACAGGTCGGACTGAACATCCTTGCCCGTCTGGGCGGGCCGTCCTTATCCTTCACCATCCCCTCCTATGCCGATTTCGCAGGCTATCTGCTGGCGGCTGCGAGTTTTCTGGCGCTGGCGCCAACCTTTCGCCACGGCACGCATATTCGGGTCAATCTGGTGATCTCGCGTCTCGGCGCACGGGTGAGCTGGGCTCTGGAGCTGTTCACGCTGGCGGTGGCCGGATGCGCTATGGGATATGCCACATGGTATGCAGCCAGCCTGATGATGGAGAGCCACCACTACGGCGACAAATCCACCGGCATGATCGCCGTGCCGATCTGGATACCGCAGGTGGTGATGGTGCTGGGGCTGGGTCTTTTGACGCTGGCCATCCTTGATCGACTGGTCGAAAGCCTGCGGGCGCGCCAGCCGGTTCTCACAGATGATGCGACGGAGTAAACATCATGTCTGATCCCGTCGTCTTCTCGATCCTTCTCGCCTTGTTGCTCGGCCTGCTCGCCAGTGGCGTCTGGGTGGCGGTCGCGCTGCTCACCGTGGCTCTGGCCGGTCTCACCTTTTTCTCCAACGCGCCGACAGGGCTGGTGATGGCCACCACGCTCTGGGGCCATAGCCACAGCTGGCCTCTGGCCGCGCTGCCGCTCTTTATCCTCATGGGGGAAATCCTGCTGCGCTCGCGCCTGTCGCAGGATATGTTCTCCGGCCTCGCACCGTGGCTGGGCCGTGCGCCCGGACGGTTGCTGCATGTCAACGTGCTGGGCTGTGCGATCTTTGCAGCAGTTTCCGGCTCCTCCGCCGCCACCGCCGCCACCATCGGACGCATGTCCGTGCCGGAACTGACCAAGCGCGGCTATCCCGAAAGCCTGATCCTCGGCACGCTGGCGGGTTCTGCCACGCTGGGCTTTCTGATCCCGCCCTCGGTGATCCTCATTGTCTACGGCGTGGCCACCGAACAATCCATCGCGCGGCTGTTCATTGCGGGTATCCTGCCGGGGATCATGCTGGTCGGGCTGTTCGGCGGCTATGTGGCACTTCGGGCATGGATGAATCCGGCCCTCATCCCCGTCGAAGACAGCCATTTCTCACTGCGTGAAAAGCTTCGCGCCTCCAAGAGCCTCCTGCCCGTCATCCTGTTGATCGGTAGCGTGATCGGCACGATCTACACCGGCGTGGCCTCCCCCACGGATGCCGCCGCCGTGGGCGTGCTGTTCTCCATTATCCTCGCCGTCTCCACCGGCAGCTTCACCCGCCGCGATTTCATGGATGCGCTCATGTCGGCCATGCGCACCAGTGCCATGATCGCCTTTATCCTCTTGGGCGCTGCGGTTCTGTCCGTCGCAATGGGCTTCACCGGCATCCCGCGCAATCTGGCGGCGTGGATCGGCACATTCGGCCTCTCCCCCTATGCGCTTCTGGCGGTGCTGACGGTGTTCTTCATCGTGCTGGGGTGCTTCCTCGACGGGATTTCGGTCGTGGTGCTCACCACCTCGATCATCCTGCCGATGGTGGAGGCCGCAGGAATCGACCCGTTGTGGTTCGGCGTCTACCTCGTCCTTGTGGTGGAGATGAGCCAGATCACCCCGCCCGTGGGGTTCAACCTCTTTGTGATCCAAGGGCTGACAGGAACGAATATCCTGCGCATTGCCAAAGCCGCCCTACCCTTTTTCGGGCTGTTGCTGTTGGCGGTCGTGCTCATCACGCTGTTTCCGCAGATCGTCACATTCCTGCCCTCCGCGATGGGGAACTGACGCCGTTTGCGTCCCCCGCGCGGCGTCACAAAGACGAGGCCGCGCGGCTGGCCTGATCGTAGAAACCGGACAGGACCCGCAGCGCGGCGGCGATCTCGCTCAGGTTTGCGCCTGCCATATTTCCGCCTTCAAATGGCTCCAACAGACATTCCTCGCGCACCTTGCGGTAACTCTCGCACAGGGCGCGGCCCGTCTCCGAGGTGCGATAGAACACTTCCTTGCCGCGTTTCTCCGAGGTCAAAAGTTCCAGCTTCAGCAATTTGCGCAAGGCGTAATTCACCGTATGGGTGTCCTCGATATTGAGCAGAAAGCAGATGTCGGTCAGTCGTTTTTCACGGTCGCGGTGGTTGGTGTTGTGCAGCACAAGGATTTCCAGAGCGGACAACTCCCCCATCCCTGCCGCCGCCATGCACCGCTGCATCCAGCGGGCAAAACTGTTGTAGGCGATAATCATGCCATATTCGAATTCGGAAGCCTCCGCCGCCGGACCTTCGGCAAGGTGCTGCGAGGAAACGATGCGGCGTTGTGGGTCTGACATGGGAAACCTTCCAGAAATATCCGTCCTTACCCGCATATTATAAATAATTTGTAGGTGTTTTGTAGCTTTTTCACCGCTATATTTCGATGTCCTTACCTCGTGCTGCGCAAATATGGGGGTGAGCGCATCTTTGGGCCTGTGCAAATGCTTGCTTGAACGCGCCGGTTCTGTTTCAAGCGGGGCACGCGCACAAGAGCATAAACGAGGGACGAAGATGGACATATTGATCTGGGGCGGAGTGGCTTTGACTTTGGGGGGCGTGGCCCTGTTGGTCTATTGCATCATGGCCGCGCTGAAGGCCAAGAAAGCCGGTGGCACGGATGAAGAAATCCGCGCACGGCTCCAGAAGGTCGTGGCCCTCAATCTCGTGGCCCTTCTGGTCTCTGCGATGGGGCTGGGCGCGGTCACCATCGGCATCATCCTCGGCTGATCTTTTGATTCTCGGACTGCGGGGGCAATGCCCCTGCCTGACCCGGCGCCCTTAGGGGCGGCGGCCATATTTTGCGGCGTAATTATGCAGCCTTCCCCATCAAAGCGGCAGCAATCCGCGCACCGTTTCCTCTAACGAGACAGTGAACCGGAAAACCTTAACCCTCTCTTCAGAATGCCCCATAAAAGCCTTAATTGGAGAAGAGATGGTTAACCAAATTCAAGATTATCTCTGATCCAAAGACCTGCGGGTTGGTACGGCACCGAAAATGCGCCTGCCCGACGCCACAGGGTCTGCGTAAAGAGAGCAAGGAGAAGTCCGGTGAGTGAGCAGAAGACCGAGTTGGAAAACGCGATGAGCGCGGTCAACGATATTTCGGATTTGCCACGGGAAGACTGGCGCGATGCCATCGCCGAGTTGGGCGAGGAGCTGGGCTATTTCCAATCACTGGGTGACGGGCACAGCGTGGCCTTTCTGGACGAGAAACCGTGCCTTCTGGTCACCTTCGAGAGCTATGAACGCGCCACCGAGCGCACGGAGAACGGCTACCCACTCGGGATGACACTGGCCGGACAGCATGGCTGGTCCTCGCTCACGCTGATGTCGCATGGGACCGACGAGACCGGCGACTGGTTCCGGTCCAAAAAGATTTACCGCTATTTCGACCGTCTCGTGGACGAGGGGTTTTTCGAGGATTTCGATCAGGTGGTGTTTTATGGCGCAGGCGCCTGTGGCTATGCGGCCGCGGCCTATTCCGTGGTCGCCCCCGGTGCCACGGTCATCACCATCGCGCCGCAAGCCACGCTCAACGGGCGGCTCGCCTCTTGGGACCACCGTTTCCCGAAAACCCGCCGTATGGATTTCACGACACGCTACGGCTTTGCCCCTGACATGCTCGAAGGGGCGGAGAAGGCCTATGTCTTCTATGATCCCAAGGTCGAGCTCGACGCGATGCATGCGGCGCTGTTCAACGCCCCGCATGTCGCCCGTGTGCCCTGCCGGATGTTCGGGGTTGATCCGGAATATGAACTCATGGAGATCGGTGCACTGGCTCCGATCCTTGAGGCCGCGATGGAAAGCCGCCTCACCCAGCGCGTGATCACGCAAGCCCTGCGCAAACGTCGCGAGAATCTGGGGTATCTGCGCCGTCTTCTGGCCGAAACCGCCCCCAGTTCACGTCCCTATCAGACCGTGCTGCTGTGTCGCCATGTGTTGCGCGACCGCAAACACGCGCCACGTTTCCAGCGCGCCTACAATGCGGCGGCAGAAATCCTGAAAACACAGGGCAAACCGCTCCCCGCAGAGCGTGCGAAATCCGAGAGCGAGACCGCCTGAGCACAGGCTCAGGCGAGGCCGCCCTCCTCCTCGACAAAGCGCAATACCTCCTCGACGCCCTGACCGTGACGCAGCGCGGCCATGACATAGGCATTGGAGCCGCGGGCGCGTTTGGTGTCCGCTTCCAGAAGCACCGGATCGACGCCCACATGCGGTGCGAGGTCCACCTTGTTGACGATCAGCATATCCGAACGCGTCACCCCCGGCCCGCGTTTGCGCGGAATGTCCTGCCCCGCCGCCGTGTCGATCACATAGAGCGTCAGATCCGCCAGTTCCGGCGAAAATGTCGCCGCGAGATTGTCGCCGCCACTTTCGATCAAGATCACGTCGAGATCGGGAAAAGCCTCCGTCAGATCGGCAATCGCCGCAAGATTGATCGAGGCATCCTCACGGATCGCCGTATGCGGACAGCCGCCGGTTTCCACGCCGCGAATACGCTCCATCGGCAGGATTTGCTGGCGCATCAACGCCTCCGCATCCTCGCGCGTGTAAATGTCATTGGTGATGACCGCGATGGAATATTTCTCCGAGAGTGCCTTGGCCAGCGCCCCTGTCAGCGTGGTCTTTCCCGCGCCCACAGGGCCGCCAATGCCGACCCGCAAAGGTCCGTTCGGTGATGCCATTTCTGCCTCCAACTGTTGTTCGACCATCAGGCCCTCAAGCCTTTCGCTCTTGGCCTTATGTCTTGAAAATCCTGACGTCCATATCCTCATGACGCGCCGCGTTCAGATCTGCGGCAAACGCGCCCGTGGTCAGTGTCTCCGCCGTCGCGGACAGCACCGCCTCCGAGACACGTTCGATCTCGTCATGCAGGGTCGCAAGTACCCTCTGCCCCGCCGCCTGCCCCAGCGGCACAAAACGCACTCCGGCAGACACGAGGTTGGACGTAAAGCTATGTAGATAAAGCGCAATCACGGTGCGGTCAGGCAGGTCCAGATCCCGCGCCGCCTCGCCCACCGCCACCGGCAAGGCCCGCGCAGCACGCTCCGGCCCGCCCATCTGCGCCACGGTTTTCACAAAGGCCTGCCCCTGTTCGAATGTCTCCGCCCAGCGCTCTTTCGAGCCTGCCAGAGCCTCGGACAGATCCCCGACCTCCTGCGCATCCGCCCCTTGCAGAACCATCCCCAGAAGGCAGGCATCCACATGCCCGCCGCCGCGCGTAAGGATCATCCGCAGCCAGCTTTCCAACCCCTCGGCATCCCGCACCGCCCCCTCGGAAATCGCCAGCTCCAGCCCGTGTGAATAGGCAAACGCACCGAGCGGGAAAGATGGCGAGAGCCATTGAGTCAGGGTCAGAAGGGCATGAGGATCAGTCATGGTGGTGTTCATGGTGGTGATCGTGGTCATGCGAATGGCTGTGCCCGTGACTGTGATCGTCCCCGTGGTCATGGCTGTGCCCGTGGTCGTGGCTGTGCCCGTGGTCGTGGCTGTGCCCGTGGTCGTGGCCCATCGTGCGGCCATGCCCGTAAGCTCCGCCTTCCGGAGTGAACGGCGCGACAATCTCCGTCACCTCGGCCCCAAGCTGCTCCAGCATCGCTTTGAGAACCGGATCTCGCTGGATCACCAATCGCTCCGGCGCGATCTGGCAGGGCGTGTGCCGGTTGCCGATGTGCCACGCATAGCGCGTCACCGTCTCCCCCGTGATCGCATAGAGCTCTTCTTCGGCAGCGCGCACCCCGATCACACTCCCGTCCTCACAAGCAAACCCGTCGCCCTGCTCGACAGACACGGTCTGCGGCAGATCGACAAACACCACCTCGCCCGAAGAGGTGGTCAGTTTCTTGCGCCGCAGCAAGCGCTGGTCATAGGTCAAAGCGACCCGATCCGTTGCGCCCGCGCCGCCTCCTTTGCAGATTTCATAGGATTTTTTGCTCATTTTCAAACTCCGGTCGGATGATTGGGACTTTCTTAACCGACTCGCCCCCAAATGTAAGGCAAGGAGATCTTGCCGATGACGTCCATGCCTGACCACACACCTCTTGATGCCGTTGACGCGCTCTTTGAATTGCGCGCGGAACTGGCGCGGCTGCGCGAGCGCGAGGCCGAACTTTGCGATGAAATCCGCAGCTTTGCGACAGAAAACGGCGGCGGGAGGGTTCGCGGTGCGCAGCGGGTCGCCGTGATCGAAACCCGCAAGCCGCGCCGGATTTCTCCCGACAGGCTGCCGCCGGCGGTGCTCTGTGATCCGCAATTTTTCGAGACAGAGGAAGAGACGGTTGTGCTGCTCTGGCCCCGCTCCGCGACGGGCCATGCGGTCTCAAGCCCGCAGGAGGTCGCGTTTGAGGGAAATGTTGGTAGCGTGTCGGGGGCCGGTGACATGGCGGAAACGCAACAGCCCGCGCTCTCGGACCCCGCCGAAGGGGCAAAATCGGAACCGCAGGACGCGCCTTTTGTGAACCCCGACGATCCGTTCGGCCTCAGACAAGAGACCGCCGACAAAGCACCAGATGCGGAGGCATCGTCCACGCCTGCGATCACAGACGAGAAAAACCCGCGCGATTTGCGGCCCACCGAACACGCGGATTTGCAGCCTTTGGTTGGCCTGCCGGAAGAGGACGTGGCGCAGATGCGTTGCGATCTGGAGACCGACCTCGCGCCCGCCACCCTGCCAGATGCTCTGGCGACCACACAGGCGCTGGAGGCCAAAGCCGATATGCAGGCCGGTTTGGGCGGCGCATTGAACGACGCCCCGACGCCGCAGAACGCGGAGGACAGCGCCTCGCCAGAGGACGGGTTCAACGAATTCGCCCTGCCGCCTACCACCGCCTTTGCCACAAGTCGCATTGCTGCAAACGGCGAAAGCTGAGCCACCCGCCCCTCTATTGTCCACGATCCAGAAGGAGAGAAAACACCATGTATATGACCCGTTCGCCCGTAGACGAGCTTGCCCGCCTGCGCGCAAAGATCGCCGAATTGCGTGCGCGCGAAGCCGCTCTTGAAGCCCGTTTCATCGAGTGCAATGACACTGGCCGGTTTCCGGGCTACACCTGCGACGTGGTTGTGTCCCGCACGGCCTATCAGGTGTTTGATATTTCCAAACTGCCGCAAGAGATGCTCGACGACGACCGCTATTATGCGACCAAACATGTCACCTCGATCCGCATCGAGGACCGCGAGGACGGCATGGATGTGATCGCGCTGGACGATCCCGAAGAAATCGAAGTGCTCGAAAGCCTGTGACGCAGACCATCCTTGTGCGCCCCTGTCACTCAGGTGGAAAACAGGTCGCGAAAGACATAATGCGGGATCCGGTCGCGGGTGATGCCAAGCTCCGACAGTTCGGCATCGCTCATCGCGTCCAGTCGCGCCAGTTCGCCCAGACGCTTGCGCCGGACGGAATAGGCATTCACCCCCTGCCCCAAGGAGGCAAAGAACAGATCGATACGCGCCCGCAGGCCCGGTGTGAGAATAACGATATTGGCGACATGCTGCATGTCTGGAAACCTCTCGTGAGACGGGTTTCCTCCCTGTCCCCTCACGATAGAGCATCACAGCCAACACACAAAGCCTCACCACCGCTCACGCAGGCCTGTGGCAAAGACGCGCCGAGAAAGACCGCATCCCACAGGAAATTTGCCCGAAGAACCATCAGAACAGGAAGTAACGCTGCGCCATCGGAAGCTCTTTGGCCGGTTCACAGGTCAGCAATTCCCCGTTCGCCCGCACCTCATAGGTCTCTGGATTCACTTCGATATCCGGCGTCGCATCGTTCATCACCATCGATGATTTGCCGATATTGCGCGTGTTCTCCACCGCTACGGTCTGTTTCGCCAGCCCCAGCGATTTGCCGATTCCATCGGCCTGCGCCGCCTGCGAGACAAAGAGCACAGCAGACTGTTCCACCGCGCGGCCCATCGACCCGAACATCGGGCGCGTATAAACCGGCTGCGGCGTCGGGATCGAAGCGTTCGGATCACCCATTTGCGCCACCGCGATAGAGCCGCCCAAGAGCACCATCTCGGGTTTCACACCGAAAAACGCAGGCGACCACATTACCAGATCGGCGCGTTTGCCCACTTCGATGGAGCCAATCTGTGTCGACATACCATGAGCAATCGCGGGGTTGATCGTGTATTTCGCAATATAGCGTTTGACCCGCAGATTGTCGTTGTCGCCGGTCTCGTCAGAGAGACGCCCGCGCTGTTTCTTCATCTTGTCGGCGGTCTGCCATGTGCGGATCAGAACCTCACCCACCCGCCCCATCGCCTGACTGTCCGAGGCAATGATCGAAAACGCGCCCATGTCATGCAGGATGTCTTCGGCGGCAATGGTTTCCTTGCGGATACGGCTTTCGGCAAATGCCACATCCTCGGGGATGGATTTGTCGAGGTGGTGACAGACCATGAGCATGTCGAGATGCTCCTCCAGCGTGTTCACCGTATAGGGTCGCGTCGGGTTGGTGGAGCTGGGCAATACATGCTCCTCGCCCACCACCTTGATGATGTCCGGCGCGTGACCGCCGCCCGCCCCCTCGGTGTGGAAGGCGTGGATGGTCCGCCCCTTCATCGCCGCCACCGTGTTCTCCACGAACCCGCTCTCATTGAGCGTATCCGTGTGGATCATGACCTGTACATCCATGTCATCGGCCACCGAGAGACAACAATCAATCGCCCCCGGCGTGGTGCCCCAATCCTCGTGCAGCTTCATCGCGGCAGCACCGGCCTTGACCATCTCGACCAGCGCGGCGGGTTGGCTTGCGTTGCCCTTGCCCGCAAGCGCAATATTCATCGGCACCCCGTCCAGCGCCTGCAACATCCGCCCGATATGCCACGGCCCCGGCGTGCATGTGGTCGCCAAAGTCCCATGCGCAGGCCCCGTGCCGCCTCCCAACATGGTGGTCACACCGGAATGCAGCGCGTCCTCGATCTGTTGCGGACAGATAAAATGGATATGGCTGTCAAAGCCGCCCGCCGTGATGATCCGGCCCTCGCCTGCAATCGCCTCGGTTCCGGGACCGACAATGATGTCCACATTCGGTTGCGTGTCGGGATTGCCCGCCTTGCCAATCCCCGCAATCCGCCCGTCGCGCAGCCCGATGTCGGCCTTGTAAATGCCCGTCACATCCACAATCAGCGCATTGGTAATGACCGTATCCACAGCCCCCTCGGCACGGGATTTCTGGCTCTGGCCCATGCCGTCGCGGATCACCTTGCCGCCGCCGAATTTGACCTCTTCACCATAGGGGCCGGTGAGATCATGCTCGACCTCGATGATCAGATCCGTATCCGCCAGACGCAGCTTGTCGCCAGTGGTGGGGCCGAACATATCGGCGTAAGTCGCGCGGGAAATCTTTGCAGGCATCTTGGTCCCTCTCAATTCATCTCGTAGACGGCGCGCATCTCTTCGGTGCGCTGGCGCGTCAAATGTTCCAAACAACTGTTAACGATGAACGGCTCCATTGAGCCCCCATCGAACAGAAACCCTTCGGCTTTGCAGGCCGCATCGCGGTAAGGTATCCACGCCCGTTGCGCCGCACGCAGCGCCTCGGCCGCCCCGTCACTCCAGCCCCTCGCGACCTCCATAGCTCTTGCATAGGTGTCGTTCAGGTCAACGTCGGCGCGCTGCCAAGCCTCATTGGCGCAGATCTTCATATCGGACTGGCTCACGGGATCGGCGCAATCGCGCTCCTGTGAGAACCCCGCCGCGGGCACGACAAAACAAAGCGATATGAGGCCCTTGCGGATCACAGCTCCCCCATGACTTTCTGATTGAACCCGTAAACCTTCCGCGCACCGGCCAGCGGCACGAGGCTCACCTCCCGCATCTGCCCCGGCTCGAAACGCACAGCCGTTCCCGCCGCAATATCAAGCCGCTTGCCTCTGGCCGCCTCGCGGTCAAACTCCAGCGCCGCATTGGTCTCGAAGAAATGATAGTGCGAACCGACCTGCACCGGACGGTCGCCGGTGTTGGACACGGTCAGGGTCGTGACCTCCGCGCCCGCGTTCAGTTCGATCTCGCCGTCCTGAATGAAATACTCTCCGGGGATCATGGCCGCGCCTCCTGCTTTCTGATGGCAAAAATACTCATTTCAACGGATCGGGTGATGCACGGTGACAAGTTTGGTGCCATCGGGGAAGGTCGCCTCGACCTGCACCTCATGGATCATCTCCGGCACTCCTTCCATGCACATGTCTTTCGTGACCACATGCGCCGCCGCCTGCATCAACTCGGACACCATCTTGCCGTCGCGCGCACCTTCGACCACGAAATCCGTGATCAGGGCAATCGCTTCGGGGTGGTTCAGCTTCACACCGCGTTCCAGCCGCCCCCGCGCCACCATAGCGGCGAGCGAGACCAGAAGTTTGTCCTTTTCCCTAGGCGTCAGGTTCATCTTTATTCCTCGTTGTCATACCTGCCAGACACGCGGCAGATCCGCCTGTCTGATCTTTATCAAAACCTGCGCCACATAGCGGCGCAAAGGATAACCGTCGGCGGCCATGGCACGGATCACCAGCTTGCCGTTCCAGCCGGACACACCCGCGGTCACGCCCTCTTGCGTGATCTGTTTGACCAGATCGGCCATACCCTCGGCCCCCTGATCAAACAGGCCCACCGTGGCAATCGCACGCGCACCGTTCAGCGTCGCCGGATGGTCACGCGCGGCCAGAAGCCCCGCGTCGATTTCCAGCGGTTCCATAAATTCCAGCCGCCCTGCGCGGCGGATGTCGCGGCGGTCCATCAGGTGCAGGCTCTCGATGACCTCGCCCATCGCAGCGCGGCCCAGCACCAGCGACTCAACAAAGAGAAAGCGCGCATCACCGGCGATCTCCGCCTTGGTGTGCCGTGACAGGCGGGAGCGCTCGAACAGGATCGTCTCCTGCGGCAACCATTCCAGCGTGGCCCCCTCCCCCGCGACCAGTGCCACAGACACCTCGGCATTTGCGCCCTGCGCGACCGACGCATAGGCGCGTTCGGCGGTCTGGGTGGTGCCGATCAATTGTCCTCCGGCCTCGACCTCAAGCCGGTAGTCGAGCCGGTCCCCTGCGGTCAAACCACCGGATGTATTGAGAAAAACCACTTCGGGCACATGGCTGTGCACCTTGGGCATCATGGCCTTGGCCGAGCCGGACTGGTGCAGGTCTTTGAGCCCGCCTGCCCCCATAACCACATGCGCCCGCCCCCGCACGCGCTGCATCTGCGCGGTGTCGGTCCGGTTCGCCTGCGGGTGGTGTAGATCCAGCATCAAAGCCTCCAAGTCGTTCAGAGCCTAGCGGCAGAGAAACCGAAGCTTCAATCCCGCACGGGGGGCATTCGCCCTAAAAACCGACCAAACGCTCAAAAAATAAGCGATATCTACCGTCTGGCGCTTTGAGCCGGAAAGAGGTAATCCAATCGCATGACCGAGACTCTCACCATCCGCCGCCCCGACGACTGGCATCTTCATCTGCGCGATGGCGCAATGATGGAAGCCGTCCTGCCCGAAACCACGCGCCACTTCGCCCGCGCGATCATCATGCCGAACCTTGTTCCGCCTGTGATCACCAGCGACGATGCCAGCGCCTATCGCGAACGCATCCTCAAGGCGAACCCGCGCAAGGGGCAGTTCGACCCTTTGATGACGCTTTACCTTACGGAACAGACCGATCCCGAAGATGTGGCCTTTGCCCATGCCTCCGGTCTTGTGAAAGCGGTCAAGCTCTATCCGGCGGGGGCAACGACCAATTCCTCCTCCGGCGTGACGGAGTTCGAGAAAGTCCGCCCTGTGCTTGAGAAAATGGCCGAGATCGGCCTGCCACTCTGTATCCACGGCGAGGTGGTGACACCGGACATCGATATTTTCGACCGCGAGAAAGTCTTTATCGACAAGGTTCTGGACCCGATCCGCAAGGCCAATCCCGATCTGAAAGTGGTGATGGAACATATCACCACGAAAGACGGGGCCGATTATGCCCGCGAGGGCGGCGAGAAACTGGGCGCGACGATCACCACGCATCACCTTGTCATCAACCGCAACCACATCCTCGTGGGCGGGATCAAGCCGCATTACTACTGCCTGCCGGTGGCCAAGCGAGAGACGCACCGCCTGGCTCTGGTCGAAGCGGCGACATCGGGCGATCCGACCTATTTCCTCGGCACCGACAGCGCCCCCCATCTCGATGGCGCGAAGGAAAGCGCCTGTGGCTGTGCGGGCTGTTTCACCGCGACGAACACCATGTCCATCCTTGCCGAGGTTTTTGAAAAAGAGGGCGCTCTGGACAAGCTCGAAGCGTTCACCTCGCTCAACGGGCCGCGTTTCTACGGGCTGCCATTCAACGAGGCGACGATCACCCTGAGAAAGGGCAATCCCGTGCAATACCCCGACAAAATCGACACGGAGAACGGCCCTGTGACCGTTTTCGATCCGCAAATGCCGCTCCACTGGAGCGTCGAGGCCTAAGAGAGACTGCCCATGATCCCTTCTTCCTTCCCCGATGATAGCGAAATCGCCCGCCTGACGGCGCGGATGCTTCTGGAAATCGGCGCGGTGAATTTCCGCCCCGAAGACCCTTACATTCTCGCCTCAGGCCTGCCTTCGCCGACCTATATCGACTGTCGCAAGCTGATTTCCTTCCCGCGGGTGCGCTCGACGCTGATGGATTTCATGGCGGTGCAGATCATGCGCGAAGCCGGTTTCGAAGCCTTTGACAATGTCGCAGGCGGCGAGACGGCGGGCATTCCCTTTGCCGCGATGGTGGCGGAACGTCTGGGCCTGCCGATGTCCTATGTGCGCAAAAAGCCCAAAGGCTATGGCCGCAACGCCCGGATCGAAGGCGCGATGTCCGAAGGGGATCGGGTGCTTCTGGTCGAGGATCTGACCACAGATGGCGGCTCGAAACTCTCCTTTGTAGATGCGATCCGCGAAACCGGCGCGACCTGCGGCTGGACCGCGGTGATTTTCTACTACGGCATCTTCCCCGAAACGGAAAAGACGCTGGGTGATCACGGGGTGAATCTCATCAGCCTGTGCACATGGTGGGATGTTCTGGCTGAAGCGAAGAAACAGAAAATCTTCAACGAAGAGACACTGGCCGAGGTCGAGCATTTCCTTGGCGCGCCGCGCGCGTGGCAGGAAAAGCACAAGAAATCCTGACCCCCGCAAATTGCGAAAAATTTTTGCGCCGCCCGCTCGGGCGGCGTTTTTCTTTGCAGCAGCGCGGTTTAGCGCGGCCTGTAAACTTATCCACAAAATATACCCTTTGCGAGACCTCGCGCGACTGGTCTAAGACAGTCAAATCCGAGAGCATCACGCGACTCGCGGACAGATAATCAAGGGGCCGGACAGCATGACTGACATTACCGATCTCGAGCGCAATCTCGAAGACCGTCGTGACCAAGAAAGTGCACAGGACACCTCTGGTGCAGACACCGAACGCAATGAGAGCAAGCCGGCGGAGAAAGGCTCTGTCATCTCCTCCTACGCGGGCGCTGTGCCGCATAACATCGAGGCCGAACAGCAGCTTCTGGGCGCCTTGCTGACTAATAACGATGTGTTCGACAAGATCGCCTCCATCATCGCGCCCGAACATTTCTATGATCCGGTCCACAAGGATATTTTCGAGAAAGCCGCCGAGCGCATCTCCAAGAACATGCTGGCCTCGCCCGTAACCTTGAAGGCCTATATGGAAGATCACGAGGGCCTGAGGGAACTGGGGGGGCCGAGCTATCTGGCAAAGCTCGCGGCCTCGGCCATCTCGACCTATGCGGTGCGCGACTATGCCCAGCTAATCTACGACCTCTTCTTGCGGCGCCAGCTTATCGAACTGGGCAACGAGATCGCGGGCTCTGCCGCCTCCGGTTCCGACATCCGCGACCCGAGCGAACAGATCGTCGCCGCAGAGCAACGGCTCTACAACCTTGCCGAACAGGGCAAGGGCGAATCGGGTTTCACCTCCTTCCTCTCCGCCGTGACCAAAGCGGTCCTGAACGCCAACGCCGCCTACGAGCGCGGCGGCGGCATGGCGGGGATCGAGACAAAGCTGATTGATCTCGACAAGAAAATGGGTGGCTTGCACCCTTCGGATTTGATCATTCTGGCGGGGCGTCCCTCGATGGGGAAAACCTCGCTGGCGACCAACATCGCCTTCAACATCGCCAAATCCTACAAAAAGGGCCAACTGCCCGACGGGCGGCAGGGCGCAGTGGAAGGCGGCGTTGTGGGCTTTTACTCGCTGGAGATGAGCGCCGAACAGCTGGCCGCGCGTATTCTCGCGGAAGCCTCGGAGATTTCCTCACACAAGATCCGCCAAGGGGACATGACGGAAGAAGAATTCCGCCGCTTTGTCGATGCCGCCAAGACGCTGGAAAGCTGCCCGCTATATATTGACGACACGCCCTCGATCCCGATTTCGCAACTTGCGGCCCGTGCGCGGCGTTTGCAGCGGACCCACGGGCTGGACCTTCTGATCGTCGACTATCTGCAACTGGTCCGCGGCACCTCGCGCACCGAAGGCAACAGGGTGCAGGAGATTGGCGAGATTTCCATGGGCCTCAAAGCCATCGCCAAGGAATTGAACATTCCGGTGATTGCCCTGTCCCAGCTCAGCCGGACAGTGGAAAGCCGCGACGACAAACGGCCACAGCTTTCGGATTTGCGGGAATCCGGCTCTATTGAGCAGGATGCCGACGTGGTGATGTTCGTCTATCGCGGCGAATATTACAAAGAGCGCGAAAAACCCGATGATGACAATCTGGAAGCGATGGAGAAATGGATGGCGGATATGGAACGCCTTCATGCCAAAGCCGAAGTCATCCTCGGCAAACAGCGTCACGGGCCGATTGGCACGATCGAGCTGTCTTTCGAGGCGGAGTTCACCCGCTTCGGGAACCTCGCCCGCGAGCAACAAGGTTATTCGGATTATTAACAGGACACCGTGCCGCGCGCGGATTCGCCTTGCGACTCTGCGTGCTGCGCGTCAATAAACCACCATGGCTACTTCAGTTTTACAAATCGATCTCGGGGCGCTGGCCGACAATTGGCGCGCGCTTGATGCCCTTTCATCTCCGGCTGTGGAAACCGCTGCCGTGGTTAAAGCCAATGCTTACGGGCTCGGGGTCGGCAAAGCCGCCCGTGCACTGATGAAAGCTGGCGTGAAAAGTTTCTTTGTCGCCACCGCCGAAGAAGGCGTGGTGCTGCGCAACGAAGTGGGGCCGACCCCGTGGATCGGCTTGCTTGGCGGGCATATGGCGGGCGACACCGACATGATCGCGGATATGTCCCTGACGCCAATCCTCAACTCGCTCGATCAGATCACCCGCCATTTCGAGGCTCTTCCGGGAGCCTCTTTCGGCGTGCAGCTTGACACGGGCATGAACCGTCTGGGTCTTGAGCCTGCGGAATGGGATGCCGTGCGTGCTTTGGTGCTCAAGGAGAAACCCGATCTCGTCATGAGCCATCTGGCCTGTTCCGACGAGCCGGAGCACCCGATGAACGCGCAACAGCTTGCCGCCTTCCGCGAGATGACAGACGGGCTGAAAGTCCGCCGTGCGCTTGCGGCCACGGGGGGGCTTCTGCTGGGGCCGGATTATCACTTCGACATGGTACGTGCCGGGATCGGCCTTTACGGCGGCCTGCCCTTCGAAGGTGGCAAACCCGTGGTCAAACTCGAATGTCCCGTCATCCAGACGCGCGAGATTCCCGCCGGAGAAACCGTTGGCTATTCGAACAGCTGGACGGCCAAGGTGCCCTCAAGGATCGCGACCGTCTCCGCAGGCTATGCCGACGGGATCACGCGGCTGATTTCCAACAAGGCGTTCCTGTTCGACGGGTCGGTGCCCTGTCGGCTTGTTGGACGTGTCTCGATGGACCTGATCACCGTGGACATCACCCATCTGGACCATGTGCCGCAATCTCTTGATCTGTTGTGTGAGTATCAGACGGTGGATGATCTGGCCAAGATCGGCCAGACCATCGGCTATGAAATCCTCACATCTCTGGGTGCGCGGTATTATCGCCGCTATATCGGATGACTGCTCTTGTGACCCGCCCTCTGGCAGCGCTCGGCGCTGCGGTTCTGGCCGCTTTGGCGACCGTGGGGCGGGTGACCCTTTTTGCGCTCACGGCCTTTCGCCATATTGTGACGCCTCCGTTTTACGGCCGCGAATTCCTTCACGCGCTCATGACAGTGGGCTACCTGTCCCTGCCGGTTGTCGGGCTGACAGCCGTGTTCACGGGCGGCGCTCTGGCGCTCCAGATCTATGCGGGCGGATCACGGTTTTCCGCCGAACAGGTCGTGCCACAGATCGTCGCTCTCGGCGTTGTGCGCGAACTTGGCCCTGTGATGGTCGGGCTGATGATCGCGGCGCGGGTGACCTCCTCCATCGCTGCCGAAATCGCCACGATGAAAGTGACCGAACAGATCGACGCGCTCGTGACCCTCTCGACCGATCCGATGAAATATCTCACCGCCCCGCGCGTCTTTGCCGGTCTTGTGACCCTGCCCCTCTTGGTGGCGGTCGGGGATACGATTGGCGTTTTCGGCGGCTGGTTCGTCTCCACCCAGTCTCTGGGCTTCAATCCGGCCACCTATCTCAAGAACACCATCGATTTCCTCGAGCCTGCCGATATCATTTCCTCGCTCGTCAAGGGCGCGGCCTTCGGTGTGATCGCCACGCTCATGGGCTGTTATTTCGGCATGCACTCCGGTCGCGGTGCGCAAGGCGTGGGACGGGCGACGAAGTCCTCCGTGGTGGCTGCCGCCGTCCTGATCCTTGCCGCCAACTTCCTTCTGACACAGGCGTTTTTCACCACATGATCTCGCTCAAGAATGTCCATAAAGCCTTTGGCTCCAAAGAGATTTTGCGCGGCGTCGATCTGGACGTCGCCAAGGGCGAAAGCTGTGTCATCATCGGCGGGTCCGGCACCGGAAAATCGGTGATGCTCAAATGTATCCTCGGCCTTATCAAGCCGGATCAGGGCATGATTTCCGTGGCGGGGGAAGACATCACCACCACGGGCGACCGCGATGCCTTCCTCGCGCGCTTCGGGATGCTGTTTCAGGGCGCGGCCCTGTTCGACAGCCTGCCGGTCTGGCAAAATGTCGCCTTCCGCCTGCTGCGAGGTTCGCTCAAACGCCCGAAAGCCGAAGCCCGCGACATCGCCATCGAGAAGCTGCGCCGCGTCGGGCTTGGTCCCGATGTCGCCGATCTCTTCCCTGCCGAACTGTCCGGCGGGATGCAGAAACGTGTGGGCCTAGCCCGTGCGATTGCCGCCGATCCGGAGATCATCTTCTTTGACGAACCCACAACCGGTCTTGACCCGATCATGGCAGGCGTCATCAATGAGTTGATCCGCGAAATCGTCGTCGAGATGGGGGCCACCGCGCTCACCATTACGCATGACATGACCTCCGTGCGCGCCATTGCCGACAAGGTGGCCATGCTGCATGGGGGCAAAATCCGCTGGCACGGGCCGGTGTCCGAGATGGACGGGGCGGATGACCCCTATCTGACGCAGTTCATCACAGGCTCCCCCGACGGACCGATCGAGACGCTGCGGTGAGGGTGTCATGACCCTTCCGCGCCTTGCCAACCTCTCTCTTCTGCTCCTCTTTCCTCTCGCGTGGGTCGCGCCGCTCCTCAAAGCAGGCGTCTTGCCGCTCTTTGCATTGTCGGAAATCTCGGTCCTGTCCGGCATTGGCGCATTGTGGGAAAAGGACAAGTTTCTAGCCCTTGTCGTGACCTTTTTCGCCATGATTGCACCAATCGGAAAAGTTCTGGCGCTCGAAGGATTGCTTTCAGGCCGCCTGCCCGCACGGATCAAGCCGTGGCTCTACCATCTCGGGCGGCTGGCTATGGCCGATGTCTTCCTGATCGCCATCTATATCACCGCCGCCAAAGGGATCGGCATTGGCCGGATCGAGATCGGCTGGGGTCTCTATCTTTTCACCTTTTGCGTTCTGCTCAGTCTGGGATTGAGTATTTTTGCCATCAGAAAGCCCAAAGAGAGCTTGCCGCACCCGCCTTCGACAGACTAGAACGAAGCGAGAACAATCGAGAGACGGCAAGATGGCCAAGGCACAAAAGAATTTCGTGTGCTCCAATTGCGGGGCGGTGACGACCAAATGGTCGGGGCGCTGTGACGGGTGCGGCGAATGGAACACGATTGCCGAAGAAAAGCCGCTCTCAAGCGCCGGTCCGACGAAAAAGACGCTAGGCGGGATGCGGGGCAAGGAAATCCCGCTCTCGAAACTCTCGACCAAGGAAAGCCCGCCGCCGCGCACCTCCTCCGGATTGGGCGAGTTTGATCGGGTGCTGGGCGGTGGTCTGGTGCCTGCCTCGGCCATTCTTGTGGGGGGCGATCCGGGAATCGGGAAATCCACGCTCCTGTTGCAGGCGGCCGCAAAGTTCGCTGATGCGGGGCTGAAGGTGATCTATATTTCCGGCGAGGAAGCCAGTGCGCAGGTCCGGATGCGGGCGCAGCGTCTTGGCCTGTCGGAAGCGGCGGTGCAGTTGGGGGCGGAGACCAACCTGCGCGACATTCTAACGACGCTGGAAAAGCAGGAGCCGGATCTTGTGATCATCGACTCGATCCAGACCATGTGGGCGGACAATGTCGAAAGCGCACCGGGCTCTGTGTCTCAGGTGCGTGCGGCGGCGCATGAACTGGTGACATTTGCCAAGACGCGCGGGGTTTCGGTGGTTCTGGTGGGCCATGTGACCAAAGAGGGCCAGCTTGCCGGTCCGCGTGTGGTCGAGCATATGGTGGACACGGTTCTATATTTCGAAGGCGAGCGCGGGCACCAGTTCCGGCTGTTGCGCGCGGTGAAGAACCGCTTTGGCCCCGCTCATGAAATCGGTGTGTTCGAGATGACCGGAGACGGGCTGAGCGAGGTGACCAACCCATCGGCGCTCTTCCTGTCCGAACGCGACCAGCCCGCGCCGGGTTCCGTGGTTTTTGCCGGGATTGAGGGCACGCGGCCCGTTCTGGTGGAGTTTCAGGCCCTCGTCGCCCCCTCGCCGCACGCGCAGGCAAGGCGCACGGTGGTGGGCTGGGACGGCTCGCGTCTGGCGATGATCCTCGCGGTTCTGGAAGCACGCTGCGGGATTCCCTTTGCGGGGCTTGATGTCTATCTCAATGTCGCAGGGGGGATGAAGGTCTCCGAACCCGCAGCCGATCTGGCGGTGGCCGCAGCACTTTTGTCGGCGCGCGAAGATGCCGCCTTGCCGAAAGATTGTGTGGTGTTTGGCGAATTATCCTTGTCGGGGAGCCTGCGTCCGGTAGGGCAGACCGAAAACCGGCTGAAAGAGGCCAAGAAGCTCGGGTTTTCCTCCGCCATCGCGCCTGCGCAATCGAAAGCCGGTGAGAAAAGCGGCATGGATATGCGGCTGATGAGTGACCTTGTGGGCTTTGTCGGCGAGGTCTTCGGGGCCGGATAATGCGCTTTGTGACAGGCTTTGCACCCCGCAAAAAGGCCCGAAAGCCCGCGCCAACACGGGCATAGCGTCCTCACATGCCAGCTTTTTTACCGTCACACACGGGAAAAAGGTTGAACAAAACGGCAAAACTTGGTTCTTCACCCGCGACCCTTCCCGTTCGGGAAGGAGAGTGTGGACAGACGAAGGACTTGCCATGGAAGGCTTTACTATCATCGACGGCATCGTGGCGCTTGTCATCATCGTTTCGGCCATTCTCGCCTATAGCCGGGGCTTCGTGCGCGAAGGCATGGCGATTGCGGGATGGATCGTGGCGGCCGTTCTTGGCTATATGTTTGCGCCCCAAGCCGTGCCTCTGGTCAAGGAAGTGCCTTACCTTGGCGACTATATCGCGGGATCATGCGAATTGTCCGTCATCACCGGTTTTTTTGCGGTCTTCGCACTGGCGCTTATCGTGGTGTCGGTGTTTACGCCGCTGTTTTCCTCGGCCGTGCAACGCTCGGCACTGGGCGGTATTGATCAGGGGCTTGGTTTCCTGTTCGGCGTGGTGCGCGGGATCGTCCTTGTCGCCATTGCTCTGGTCGTTGTGGACCGCATCTCCACAGGGGATCCGATCGACGTGCTGGAGAGCTCCCGCACGGCCAAGGTCTTTGCCCGTTCGCAAGACAAGATCGACGAGAGCCTGCCGGATGACGCCCCCGACTGGATCACGCAACGCTACGAAGCGCTGGTTTCGACCTGCACCGAATAAGCCTGCGACATGAACAGAACAAAGCGGCCTCTGGACTCGGTTCAGGGGCCGTTTTTCATGCAACGACACAAAAACGGGCCGCCGGATCGCCGCCTTTCACAAAAGAAGTGCCAAAAGCTATGTGATCCTTTCGTGACAGTCGGGCCGCGAGGGCTTAAAGGAGGTGCAAGACACCCGTGACAGGATTCGGAGCCCGGCTGGATGCGCCTTTCGCCCCAGACCTTTATCGACGACATTGGCGTATTCGGTTACGTCGGCACAGGTGCACCTTCTCAACAGACAATGACCGGGGCCCTGCCCCTCAAGCACTTCCTGTCCAATCGACAGGGTGCGCAAGCGACGACGAATTGGAGCTATTGATATGTGCGGGATTTTTGGGATCGCGAGCCGGACTCACGACGTCTTCGCAGAGTTGTATGACGGGCTATTGATGCTCCAGCACCGCGGACAGGATGCGGCGGGCATTGTCACCTATGATGGCGAATTCTTTCGCGAGCGCAAAGGCGCGGGTCTGGTGAAAGACGTGTTCGGGCCACAGGACGCCACGACGCTTCTGGGGCGTCTGGGCCTTGGCCACGTCCGCTACCCCACCGCCGGATCGCTGTCGGCGGCCGAAGCCCAGCCGTTTTTCGTCAATGCGCCCTATGGCATTTACCTTGTGCACAACGGCAACATCACCAATACGGCAGAACAGCGGGCCAAGGTGGTCGGCAAATATTCCCGCCACCTGCGCACCAATTCCGATTCCGAGATCCTGCTCAACGTGCTGGCCGACAAAGTCTCCGACGCAATCAAGGTGAACGGCACGGAAGACGCGGTGCGAAACATTCTCGCCGGAGTCAAAATGACTATGGAGCGGGTGCAAGGCGCCTATTCCGTGATCTGCCTGATCGCAGGTGTCGGCCTTCTGGCCTTCCGCGACCCGCATGGCATCCGCCCGCTTTCCGTCGCCAAACGCAGCACGCCGGAGGGGGACGAATATTCCTTTGCCTCCGAAGACGTGGCCTTCGGCATCAACGGGTTCGAGAAAATCCGCGATATGGCACCGGGCGAGGCGATCCTAGTCGATCTCGACGGCAACATGCACACGCGGCAATGTGTCGAGGGCAAGCTGACGCCCTGTATTTTCGAATATGTCTATCTCGCCCGCCCCGACAGTATGCTGGACGGCATTTCGGTCTACAAAACCCAGCTGCGCATGGGGCAGACGCTGGCCAAACAGATCATGGACAGCGATTTCGAGATCGACGCGATCATCCCCGTGCCCGACAGTGCCCGCCCTGCGGCGCTTGAAGTCGCCAACATCACCGGCATCCGCTACCGTGAGGGGCTGGTCAAAAACCGGTATGTTGGCCGGACCTTTATCATGCCCGGTCAAAGCGAGCGCCAGAAATCGGTGCGACGCAAGCTCAATGCCATGTCGCTGGAAATGAAGGGGCGCAATATCCTCCTGATCGACGACAGCATCGTGCGCGGCAACACGATCAAGAAGATCGTGCAGATGTGCCGCGAAGCCGGTGCGAAGAAAGTCTATATCGCCTCGGCCTCCCCGCCTGTGAAATACGCCAATGTCTACGGCATCGACATGCCGACGAAGCGCGAGCTGGTGGCCAACGGACGCACGACGGACGAGATATGCGAAGAACTGGGCGCCGATGGTCTGATCTATCAAAAGCTCGACGACCTGATCTGGGCCGCGAAAGAGGGCAATCCGGAGATCGACAATTTCGACTGCTCCTGTTTCAACGGTGACTATGTGACAGGCGTCACACCGGAATACCTCGCCTCTCTGGAGACCTCAGAACGGGTCAGCGAGAAGATGAAAGACGAGGGCGTCGCCCCGAAAAAGGCGCGCAAAGCCGCTCCTGCGGCGAGCTAATCGCTTGGCCGCGCTGCTTGATCTCGACCCGCGCTGGCGTGCGCTGATGGACCCCGAAGGCCCCTATGGCGGGCTGATCGACATCGGATTCGATCATCCTTCCGACTGGCCGCATGATCCGCGCGGGGACCAGCCCTTTGTCAAAGCGAGCGACGATCAACTGGCCTCCGAACTCTGTCGCCTGGACGATGCGCGCTATCTCTGTGCCACGCTCGCCCTGCCCGTGCGCGGTGCCGAAGAGGTGCTGATGATCGCGCTCTGGGTCGAGGTGCCGCATCCGGTCTTCTACGCCTATCTCGACCTGCTCAATGGCGGGGCTGTGCCGGAAAGCACGCTTGCGACACTAGCCAATGACCTCTCCCCCGTTGCAGCGCAAGACAGCCCTGTAACGCTTGAGTTCGGGGACGGGACGCAACGCCCGCTCGCCACGCTCGACGGTGTGCCGGACATCTCTCTCGACCAGTTGCTTGACCTTTACGAGGCCAGTGGGACACTCGCGCGCAGTGCACTCAAACCCTCTTGACGCAAGCCCATGCACAGGCCACACCGCATGTCATGACAGAGAACACCAAAATCGCCCTCATCACCGGAGCCTCGCGCGGCCTTGGATTTTTCCTCGCCGAAACCCTTGCGCCCGCCTATCACATCGTGGCCGTCGCCAAGACCACAGGCGCGCTCGAAGAGTTGGATGACAGGATTCAGGCCAAGGGCGGTCAGGCCACGCTTGCACCGATGGATGTGACCAATCCCGACGCGATGGCCCATCTGTGTCGCGGGATTTACGACCGTTGGGGGCATGTTGATCTCTGGGCCCATACAGCCGTCTATGCCCAGCTTCTGTCCCCTGCCGATCATATGGACCCGAAGGATTTCGACCGCACGATCCTCACCAATGTAACCGCGACGGGCAAACTGATCCCCATGATCGCGCCCTTGCTCAACATGGCCCCTGCTCCGGCTGATGTGCTGTTCTTTGACGATCCCCTCGCCGGAGAGAAATTCTTTGGCGCTTACGGTGCCTCAAAAGCCGCGCAGATCGCTATGGCGAAAAGTTGGCAGGCGGAGACGCAAACGGTCGAAAAGGCCCCGCGTGTCCACATCCTGTCGCCGCGCCCCATGCCCACGGCCACCCGCGCACGGTTCTTTCCGGGAGAGGACAAATCCGCCCTCGCCCATCCGCGTGAAGAGGCCCCGCGCCTGTTGAAAGAAGCCGGCATTCTCTAACACCCATCTCACGCGCTGTGGGCTAAAGCGGGGCGAAAAGGTCCACACGGTAGCCGTCAGGATCGACCACGGTCGCATAGCGCTGTCCCCAGAACGCATCCCAAGGCCGCGTCGCCACCGTAAACCCCACCTCCGCGATTTTCGCGGCCAAGGCATCCACCTCTGCCGGTCGGTCACACAGTAACGCAAAGGCCGAATGATTGGGCGGGCGCGGTCCCTCGCCTGTGAGACGTTCCATCGACTCGGCACTGTCAATCATCAAACGCGGCTCTCCCGGACCCCGGACCGGTTCGACATGATCCTCGCTCAGAAAGCCGCCCGCAAAGTCGAAACCGAGTATTTCGTAGAACTCTATCGCACGCGCCATATCCGTTGCAGTCACCGCCACGGCATCTAAAACAGGTTTCGGCATGGTTTTTCCTCCTGAAGCGCTGTTTTTGCGCATTCTTCCGGCACGCGACTTGCCGCGATTCCTAGCCTGCTTTAAGGACTAGGGCAACACAAGAGAAAGTCCCTTTCATGCGCATCCTGATCACCAATGACGACGGCATCAACGCTCCCGGCCTGAAAACACTGGAGGCGATCGCAGCAGAGGTCGCGGGCCCCGATGGCGAGGTCTGGACCGTCGCCCCCGCCTTCGAACAATCCGGCGTGGCCCATTGCATCTCCTATTCGCATCCGACGATGATTACGGAACTCGCCCCCCGCCGCTGGGCCGCCGAAGGCTCACCCGCTGATTGCGTTCTCGCGGGTCTCTACGACATCCTGCCCGAGCGCCCCGATCTGGTGCTCTCCGGCGTCAACCGCGGCAACAACGCGGGCGAGAACGTGATGTATTCGGGCACCATCGGCGGTGCGATGGAAGGCGCCTTGCAAGGCGTGAAATCCATTGCCCTGTCGCAATTCCTCGGCCCGCGCAACGCCAAGATCGACGATCCGTTTGAAAGCGCCGCCCATCACGGGGCCGAGGTCGTCCGGCGTCTTCTGGCCAATGCCCCTTGGGGCGAAGGTGAGGATTACGGCCTGTTTTACAACGTGAACTTCCCGCCGATCCCCGCCAGCGAGACCAAAGGGGTGGCCGTTTGCCGCCAAGGGCGTCGCCAGACCTCCGGCTTCGGACTTGAAGGGCAAAACTCGCCCACAGGACGCCGTTTCCTCTGGGTGCGTGGCTCCGAGCAATCCGTGGATACAGGTCCCGGCACCGATGTGACCGCCAATCTGGCCGACCATATCTCCGTCACCCCCATGCGCGCCGATCTGACGGCCCATGACCAACTGGCCGATCTGGAGCGCACTCTCTGATGGCCATGTCTCCTGAAGCCAAAATGCAATTCCTGTTCACGCTCCGCTCCAAGGGCGTGACGGAGGCGCGCACGCTTCAGGCTATGGAAAAGGTCGACCGTGGCGATTTCGTGAAAGGCATCTTTGCCGAACGCGCCTATGAAGACATGCCGCTGCCCATTGCCTGCGGCCAGACGATTTCCCAGCCCTCTGTGGTCGGGTTGATGACACAGGCGCTGAACGTGCAGCCACGCGACAAGGTGCTCGAAGTCGGCACAGGCTCCGGCTATCAGGCCGCGATCCTGAGCCAGCTTGCCCGTCGCGTCTACACCGTGGACCGCTACCCCCGTCTGGTGCGCGAGGCGCAAAGCGTATTCGACCGTTCGGGCATCGTGAATATCACCGCCATGTCCACCGACGGCTCCTTTGGCCTGCCCGATCAGGCCCCGTTTGATCGCATCCTTGTGACAGCCGCCGCAGAAGACCCTCCGGGCCCCCTCTTGGCGCAACTGAAAACAGGCGGTATCATGGTCCTGCCGGTCGGTCAGTCCGATGCCGTGCAAAGCCTGATCAAGGTGACGCGACTTGAGCAGGGTTTCGATTACGAAGAACTTCGTGCCGTGCGTTTCGTGCCCCTTGTCGAGGGGATGGGGCAAGAGTGAAAACCGTTCAACGCCTCCACACGAGAGGGGCCAAAGGGGGAAGAAACCCCGCCATTGAGGACAGAGTAAACATGACGATTTTCCCGATGTTTGAAACCCGCCGCGCAGGCCTTGTGATGGCCGGATGCGCCGTTCTGGCGCTAAGCGCCTGTGACAAGCCGATTGATTTCGATCTGCGTGGCATGACCGATGCGTTCTCCACCGCCGATGCCGCTTCAGAAGCACGCACGATTTCCAAGCCGCAGCCGAACGCACAGGGCATCATCTCCTACCCGAACTATCAGGTGGCCATTGCCAGACGCGGCGACACAATTGCCGATGTTGCCAACCGCACGGGGCTTTCTGTGACCGAGCTTGCCCGCTACAACGGCATCACCGAAGACGTCACCCTACGCGAAGGCGAAGTGATCGCCCTGCCGCGCCGTGTCGATGGATCTTCGGCCTCCACCCGCGCGGGCACGATTGCCTCCGGTGAGCGGATCGACATCACCGCACTGACCGACGAGGCGCTGAGCGATGCCCAGAGCGGACAGACGACCTCGAGCACCTCGACGACGATGACACAGGCCAAGGCCTCCGACCCGATCGAAGGCATGGAACCTGTCCGTCACCAGGTGCAACGTGGCGAGACCGCCTATTCCATCGCCCGCAAATACGGCATCTCCGTGCGTGCGCTAGCGGATTGGAACGGGCTGGATTCCAACCTGTCTGTCGAGGAAGGCCGCTACCTCCTGATCCCTGTGAAGGCCTCCGACGTCAGCCCACTTACTGTGGAAACAGAACCGGGCGAAGGCTCTCCGACGCCGACACCGCCCTCTGCGGCCGAGCCTCTGCCCGATCCGGCGCAAGCAGTGCCAGCACCCAAAGAGGTCGCCCCCGCCGCCGATCTGGGCGCCACCCAGAGCAGTTCCAGCTCAGAGATGACCAAGCCCGTCTCCGGCGCCATCATCCGCGACTACGACAAGACCAAATCGAAATTCATCCTCTTCGCCGCTAGCTCCGGCACGCCTGTGAAAGCGGCAAAAGACGGCACGGTGAAACTCATCTCCACCAATGCCGACGGGGTGAAGATCATGGTCGTGGACCACGGTGGCGGCCTGCAAACGGCCTATAGTTTCATTGATGATATCTCGGTGAAAAAGGGCGACAGCGTGAAGCGTGGGCAGACCATTGCCAAGGTCACGGCCAACGAATTCAACGCGCTTCAGTTCATGGTGTTCAAAGGCACTCAGACGGTTGACCCGACACCTTATCTGAACTGATTGGAAAATCGAGTATTTAGACCATCAGAAAGCCCCGGCGTTACAGCGTTCGGGGTTTTCCTTTGCAGGGTTTTCTGATGGCTTAAATACTCAGCCCAGCTTGACGCCTTTGCGACCGGCCAGATCGGTAAAGAACTGCCACGCCACACGCCCTGAACGGGAACCGCGCGTGGCCTGCCATTCAATCGCTTCGGCATGAAGTGTCTCGTCGTCAATCTCGACCTCATATTCCCGACAGTAGCCGCGAATCATCGTCAGATATTCCTCCTGCGAACAGGGATGGAAGCCAAGCCAGAGCCCGAAACGGTCCGAAAGAGAGACTTTCTCTTCCGTGGCCTCGGACGGGTTGATCGCAGAGCTGCGCTCGTTCTCGATCATGTCGCGCGGCATCAGGTGACGACGGTTCGAGGTGGCGTAGAACAGCACATTGTCAGGGCGCCCTTCGATGCCACCGTCCAGCACCGCTTTGAGCGATTTGTAATGCTGGTCGTCGTGGCTAAAGGACAGGTCGTCACAGAACAGCAGGAAACGATGCTCCGAGCCGCGCAAAATGTTCAACAGACGTGCAACGGTGGGCAAATCCTCGCGCTGCATTTCCACGATCTTAAGCGGGAGCCCTTGCGCATTGACGGCGGCATGAACCGACTTCACCAGAGATGACTTGCCCATCCCGCGTGCGCCCCACAACAGGGCATTGTTCGCCGGAAGCCCGCGCGCGAATTGCAAAGTGTTCTCCAGAAGCGTGTCACGCGACCGGTCCACCCCGACCAGAAGTGACAGATCAATCCGCGCAACGGATTTGACCGGCTGAAGCGCATCCGGCTCCGTCTGCCAGACATAGGCATCTGCCGTGTCGAAATCCGGCGCGTCCATCGGCACGGGGGCCATCCGTTCGAGGGCCTCGGCGATACGTTTCAAGGTCTTATTTGTCATCGTCGTCAAATCCGGAATAGAGGTCTTCATCTTCGTCCAAAACACCCGCAGCACGCAGTTCTTCCGTGCGCTTTTTCTCGACATGAGCCACGAGGAAGATCGAAATCTCGTAGAGGCCATACACGACGATGAAGAGGATCAGCTGTGTCGTCACATCCGGCGGCGTGACCAGAGCGGCCACGGTCAGGATACCTACGACCGCATATTTACGCGTGCCCCGAAGGCCCGCAGCCGTGGCAAGCCCCGCCTTCCCCATCAGGGTCAGCAGCACGGGAAGCTGGAAGCAAATCCCGAAGGCCACGATCATTTTCAGAGTGATATCAAGGCTTTCGTTCACCTTGCCGTTGAAGACAATATCGATCCCCGTGTCCGACGTTGCCGCCACGACATCGCCACCATTGGCCACCAATGCGCCGACGAAAGACGGCAGGTCAGCAAAGCCCAGAAAGAAGGTCATCGCCAAAGGCACGACCACATAATGCGCGAATGCCGCGCCGGCCAGAAACAAAAGCGGCGAGGCAATCAGGAACGGAAGAAAGGCATTTTTCTCATTGCGATAGAGCCCCGGCGCCACGAAACGCCAAAGCTGATAGGCAATGACCGGAAAGGAAATCGCCAGACCTCCGACCATAGAAATACGGATCAGGGTAAAGAAATATTCCTGCGGCGCGGTGTATTGCATCACCGGATTTGGGTTGCCCAGCGCACGCATGGATTTTTCGATCGGAACCAGCAGGAAATCAAGGATCGGGCTAGCCACGGTGAAACAGATCACCATCCCCACGATAAACGCCAGAGCCGCACGGATGATACGGGTGCGCAACTCGGCTAGATGCTCGATCAGTGGCGCGCTGCTGTCTTCAATATCGCTGTCGCTCATGCCTCATCCCCGGTCTTTTGGGCCGCATCCTCTGTGGTCGCAGCCACCTCCGCCGCTTTGCGCTCCGTGGCTTTTTTCGCTGTCGCCTCGGAGATTTTCTTTGCCGCCTCCGCACGTTCCGGACTCAGATCGTCTTTTTGGGCCGTGTCCGTCTTGGGCGCTGCCTTGCCATCGGGCGCCTTCATCGGATCCCATTTTTCAAAGGTTTCAGCCGCTTCGTTGAGCTTGTCGAGGCCGAATCTCTTAGGATTGGCAGCGCCCTTGAGCGCCTCGGAGGCTTCTTTCATTCCGCTTTCATCCGCAGCCGCCTCCATCGCCCGCGAAAACTCGCGCGCCATGGATTTTGCCCGTGCGGTAAACCGCCCGAGCGTGCGAAACATACCGGGCAAATCCTTCGGCCCGACGACGATCAACGCCACGATCCCGATGATCAAAAGTTCTGACATGCCGATGTCAAACATCACGCACCGCCTTGTCCAAATACCACATTAACGGGACCTTTCGCCCCGCACACCAAAGAGCGCAACCGCGCAGGACTGGTCTCAGACCTTGTCCTTTTCCTCTTCGGGAGTGACATCTTTGGCCACTTCTGCAGCTTCCTCTTCGATTTCCTTGGTGCCTTCGGCCACGCCCTTTTTGAATGACGTGATACCTTTACCAACCTCGCCCATGAGGCCAGAAATTTTGCCGCGGCCAAAGAGGACCAGAACCACGACGGCGATGAGCAGAAGACCCGGAAGGCCGATATTGTTAAGCATGTGTCTCTCCATCTTTCGCGGACCGCAGCCGGTCCGTTACAATTCTCGGAGACTAGGATTAGGCCGCTCGCTCGCCAAGGAAAAGCGCAAAAACGCGATTCAGCCCCCATTGCACAACATTGGCGCGGCTGTAGCGGGTGGCTTTTGACAACTGACAGGTTTATGTCTGTTGCTGAGAGTGCCCTTGGAACACAACAATCGAATCAGGAGAAATGTAATGACTGACATTCAAATGATTGAAATTGTTGAGGTCTCCAGAATGGCTAAACTTTGATGGCGCACGGACGCAAAAGCACAGGCTCACAGCGCAGCGAACGCCTGTTCAGCCTCATCCAGATCCTGCGTGACGGAGAACTCCACACTGCGCGTGAACTCGCCGCACAGGTCAACGTTTCTGAGCGCACCATCTGGCGCGACATGGCGACCCTCAAAGCCTCTGGCGTCCCTGTCGAAGGCGAGCGCGGCGTCGGCTATACGATCACCGCACCAATCACCCTGCCGCCATTGAATCTGACCATGGGAGAATTGGAAGCTTTACACCTCGCCGTGGCCATTCTGGGCGAAGCCTCCGATCCGGACCTGGCAAACAGTGCGCAAAGTCTCGCTGCCAAAATCGACGCCGCTCTGCCCGAGAACACCGGCCCCGCCGCAGCAGAATGGGGCCATGCGCTTCATCTTTTTGCCTTTGCGGATGTGCAGACCGGCTTCAGACATATCCCCCTTTTGCGTCAGGCGGTGCGGGAAAAGAAAATTCTGCGCATCACCTATGCCGCGCTTTCAGCCGAGCCTTCAGGCAAAACTAGCCCCCGCCTCGTGCGCCCCCTACAGCTCGAATACTGGGGCCGCGTCTGGACCATGGGCGCATGGTGCGAAGAATGCAGTGCTTTTCAGACCTTGCGTGTGGACCGGATTGAACACGTCATTGATACAGGCGCACAGTTCAAGGATGAGCCTGGGAAAACCTTGAAAGACTTCATAGCATTTCAAAACACCTCTCACGTCCCGATGTGAGTATTTTTACCATCAGAAAACCGGATGCATCCCGACTGCCGGTACATAGCGCAGTGACGTCTCCGAAAGGGTTTCAGGCCACACGAGTCGGGACGGCTTTCCGATGGGCGGCCATCGGCGCTCCCGCCTGTACCGCGTGACACATGTTAGAACACGAGTTTTAACAAAGCGTAATCATCGGCGCTTTCTGATGGCAAAATACTCAAACGCGGTCCGAGGAGGCAGAACCGTCTTTGACCGGAAAGACGAAACACCGGTCCCGGCGCAGCATCAGCCACATCGGTGTGCCGGGTTTCGGCAAAAAGACCGAAGGCACCGTGGCTTTGAGCACAGAGCCGTCAAATTCCATCTTGAATTCCACAAGGCTCTCGCGCCCCATGAACCGTGCCCGTTGAACAACGGCGCGCGCGGGGGTGCCGTCTTGCGGCGTCGGATTGGGGCCGCGCCCGTGCCGGTCGAAATCAATGCGCAGATGTTGCGGACGGATCACGATGTCCACTTCCGCCCCGTCCGGTTGACCGGGACAGAGGAACTTGCCAAACGGAGTGGTCACCGAAAGGTCTTGCACCTTACCCCGTATCACATTGATATCGCTGAAAAATGCAGCTGCTTTCCGGTCGACCGGGGCGTTGTAGATATTATAGGGTGCGCCTTGCTGAACGATCCTGCCATCTCGCATCAACGCAATCTCATCGGCCATGCGCATGGCTTCGTGCGGCTCATGGGTCACCAGAAGCACGGCGGTGTTTTCCGACTTCAGCACATCCAGTGTACTGTCGCGAATATCGTCCTTGAGCCGCTCGTCGAGACCCGAGAATGGCTCGTCCATCAACATAATCGACGGGCGCGGAGCCAAGGCGCGGGCAAGCGCGATCCTCTGTTGTTCGCCGCCGGACAATTCATGGGGATACTTGTCAACGGCAGACAGAAGTCCGACCTTATCCAACAGTTCCTCGACACGCGCGCGTTTGTCGGATTTGTGACCGTTCAAGCCAAAGGCCACATTCTCTGCGACGCTCAAATGTGGGAAAAGTGCAAAATCCTGAAACATCATTCCGATGGAACGCTGCTCGGGCGGAACGCGGAAAACGGTATCGCAGACCAGTTCCCCGTCAACATAGATCTCGCCCTCGTCCTGCATGTCGACGCCCGCAATGATGCGCAGCGTTGTGGACTTGCCACAACCGGACGGTCCCAGAAGGCAGGTCACCTGCCCCGGCATCACTTTGAGCGAGACGTCCGAGACGACTTCGCGTCCCTGAAAGCGACGGCGGATGTTGCGGATTTCTAGGCGGGGATCAGTCACAGGCGGGGCTTTATCTGATGGAAACTCTCAAGTTGCCTATCAGGCCCGCGCCGCTATCGCAACTCTCGACGGTCTGCCAGGATGCGCTTGACCCGAACACCGCGCCATGCGAGCCGAAGCCGGAGCATGGCGCGGGTCAAATATTCACATCGTGGTATTCGTCGCACCGCCATCCAGAAGGATGTTCTGCCCGACCATGAAACCCGCAAATTGCGAACACATGAAAGCACAGGTCGCCCCGAATTCCTCAATCGTCCCGTAGCGGCCAGCCGGAATGGCGGCGGATTTCTCGGCACGCACCTCATCGAAACTCCTGCCGGAGGCCTCTGCCGCAGCACTGTCGAGGGAGACTGTGCGGTTTGTAGCGTGAAGCCCGGGCAGAAGATTGTTCATGATCACACCTTTCGGCGCAACCTGACGTGCTGTGCCGGCGACATAGCCGGTCAGTCCGGCGCGGGCGGAATTCGACAGGCCCAGCACAGCGATGGGGGCCTTCACCGAGACAGAGGTGATATTGACCACCCGCCCCCAGCCGCGCTCCATCATGCCCGGCACCAGCGCCTTGATCAGAGCGATGGGGGTCAACATGTTTGCGTCAAGCGCCTTGATGAAATCCTCGCGCTCCCAGTCTGTCCACTGTCCCGGCGGCGGGCCACCTGCGTTGTTCACCAGAATATCCACCTCGCCAGCCGCCTTCAGCAAAGCCGCACGCCCGTCCTCGGAGGTCACATCAGCGGCGACTGTCTCCACGGAAACCCCGAATTCCTCGCGGATTTTCTGTGCTTCGACCTCAAGCGCATCCTTGCCGCGGGCGTTCATGACCAGATCGACACCCGCCTCGGCCAAAGCCCGTGCGCAGCCCAGCCCCAAACCTTTCGAAGAGGCACAAACCAGTGCCTTTTTCCCTTTGATCCCCAGATCCATTCCAATCTCCTTTGCAGTCATCAGCGCGTTCCACACAAACTATGTGCGTTTTGCATTAAATAACACCAGTTCCGCCCAAATCACGCCATTGTTTCGCGGCACAATAGAAATGTTAAAGATCAAAGCCCTGTGGATCGAGGTTGCGAGGCGTCTCTATGTACAATATTCGCAAGATACGGCATATTCACCGTCCAGATAATCACCACTTGATCCAGCCGGCGCAGCGCATCATTTTCAACAGGATATCGAGCCTCTCAGGCATCCGGAGCACATCATGAACAGGAAGGACAGCAGCTTGGTCACGCCACAGCAACCAGAAGGTCAATCCAGCCTGCCGGTGCAAAGTCTTGTTGTGTATCGCGGTCAGGATTTTCGGGTGACCAACGGAGTGAACCTCGGCGACGGGTTGTCTTATGCTGCCGAGATGGAACTGGCCGACAATTATCAGCTGCGCAAATCCGCCGGTCGTGGACGGCTGTCAGTGCTGATCGACAACGACTCACTGAGCGTTGCGGACAACACCGAACTCGGAGGGGTGAGCCACACGCTTCACCTCGATTGCGTTGCGACCTTTATGGCCGGTTCCGGTGTAACCGTCGAGCTTCTGGTGCTGGTGGAAACCGATGAGGACGGGCTGGTGGAAGCCACTTACTTTTTGCCCTTCGCGCCGCTCAAACCCGATGTCGAATATGCGCTGGTCAAGATTGACAAGGACACCGCACACACCCGTCTGGCGGATGTAGCCAGTGTCGCCTTCACTCGCGGCACACGGATCACCATGTCCAACGGGATGCAAAAACCGATTGAGGAGCTTTCCGTCGGCGACCGTGTTCTGACCCGCGACCATGGCCCCAAGGAAATCCGGTGGATCGGGGCGCAAACGGTGCGCGCCACCGGTGCCTTTGCTCCGATCGTGATCAAGAAAGGCGCCCTGAACAACGCCAATGATCTGGTCCTCTCGCCGCATCACCGGATTTTCATCTACCAACGCCGCGATGCCGTGCGTGCCGGTCGCGCCGAAGTTCTGGTCAAGGCACGGCTTTTGGTGAACGGGCAAAATGTCATTCAAACCGAAGGGGGATTTGTGGACTATTTCCAGATCCTCTTTGACAGTCATGAGATCATCTATGCCGAAGGTATCGCCGCCGAGAGCATGTTTGTGGACGGGCGGGTGAAGCCCTTCCTCCCGTCCGACATCCGTGCGCGGCTCTCCCCCGAGCATAGCGCCGATGAGGCCCCGCGAGCTTTCGAGCTGCGCGACGGGATGCTGGAACCTTCTGTGGCGGCCGATGTACTGCGCGCCGCGTCGGGAAGCTGAGTATTTCCGGCACAAAGGAAACATCCGTCAGGACAGGACCGCACCCGAAACGCGAGCCATTGTGTTTCCTGCATATTCGCCCATTGCCCGCTCCCGCGCCCGCGCGTATATGAACGGCCATGTTGGATCGCTCGCATAACGCCCCCGAATTGCCGCCGGAGATTGCCCGTCGCCGGACCTTTGCCATCATCTCGCACCCGGACGCCGGTAAGACGACGTTGACGGAGAAGTTCCTGCTGTATGGTGGCGCGATCCAGATGGCCGGTCAGGTGCGTGCCAAGGGTGAAGCGCGGCGCACGCGGTCGGACTTTATGCAGATGGAGAAAGACCGCGGGATTTCCGTGTCGGCCTCGGCCATGTCTTTTGACTTTCACAACTACCGTTTCAATCTGGTGGACACCCCCGGTCACTCGGATTTCTCCGAAGACACCTATCGCACACTCACGGCAGTGGATGCGGCGATCATGGTGATTGACGGAGCGAAAGGTGTGGAAAGCCAGACGCAGAAGCTTTTCGAAGTCTGCCGTATGCGCGACCTTCCGATCCTGACGTTTTGTAACAAGATGGACCGGGAAAGCCGAGACACACTTGATATTATTGACGAAATTCAAGAAAATCTCGCCATTGATGTAACACCGGCCTCTTGGCCTATTGGTGTCGGACGGGACTTTCTCGGCTGCTATGACGTTTTGAACGACCGCCTCGAATTGATGGATCGCGCCGACCGCAACAAGGTGGCCGAGAGCATCAAGATCGAAGGGCTGGACGATCCTAAACTCGCGGAACATGTGCCGGAACACCTGCTGGAACAGCTCAAGGAAGGGTTGGAAATGGCGCGTGAACTTCTACCGCCGTTTGACCGGCAAGCCTTTCTCGACGGCACGTTGACGCCGATCTGGTTCGGCTCCGCGATCAACTCCTTCGGCGTGCAGGAACTCATGGACGGGATGGCAAAATACGGACCCGAGCCGCAACCGCAAAAGGCCACACCCCGCCCGATCAGCCCCGAAGAAAAGAAGGTCATGGGCTATGTGTTCAAGGTGCAGGCCAACATGGACCCGAAACACCGCGACCGTGTGGCCTTTGTGCGTCTGGCCGCCGGACATTTCAAACGCGGGATGAAACTGACTCATGTGCGTTCGAAAAAGCCGATGTCGATTTCGAATCCCGTGCTGTTTCTGGCCTCTGATCGTGAATTGGCCGAAGAGGCTTGGGCCGGTGACATCATCGGAATTCCGAACCACGGGCAGTTGAGGATCGGGGATACACTGACTGAAGGCGAGGATATTCGCGTGACCGGTATCCCCTCCTTTGCGCCGGAGCTTTTGCAAGGCGTGCGCGCGGGCGATCCGATGAAGGCCAAGCACCTTGAAAAAGCCCTTATGCAATTCGCCGAGGAAGGAGCCGCAAAGGTTTTCAAGCCCGCGATTGGCTCCGGCTTTATCGTCGGCGTTGTAGGAGCGCTCCAGTTCGAGGTTCTGGCCAGCCGGATCGAATTGGAATACGGGCTGCCTGTTCGATTTGATGCGTCTCAATTCACATCTGCGCGCTGGGTGACAGGTCCAAGGTTGGAATTGGACAAGTTTATCAACGCCAACAAACAGCATATTTCCTATGATCACGACGGCGATCCGGTGTTTTTGACCCGCCTGCAATGGGACATCGACCGAATCGAGCGCGATTATCCGGAACTGACTCTCTCCGCGACAAAAGAGATGATGGTGTAACGCCACTCATCCCTTCGTGCGAGTTTTTGCCGATCTGACAAATGGGGGATTCCCATATGCTGTCAGGTCGGTTACCGTCCCCGCGGAATGCAACTAACCACAGGTTTTGTCTCATGAGCCCCGTCAGCCGTCTCGCCCTTACCGCAGGACTTTCCGCCACCGCAACTTCCGCCTTTGCGGATGCACCGGGTTGGGACCTTCTGAAAGGGATCACGATTGACGAAGTGGTCACGGAAACCTCCTATGAGGTGAAAAAGGGCTTCCCCGACCGTCTGAAAAACGGTGTTCAGGGCATGGAGTTGACGGGCTATGCCGTGCCGCTCACACCGGGATCAGAGATTCGCGAGTTGATGCTCGTCTCCGACATGGGTCTGTGCCCGTTCTGCGGGAGTGCAGATCACGGCGCCTCTGTTCAGGTCAATCTCGACACACCTCTGGTTGGCCTTGAAGAAGGCACCCGCGTCACGCTTCGCGGCGATATGATGCCTGTTCATGATCCGGAAACATGGCAAGCCGCCATTCTGGAAAATGCGGTGCTTGTCAGCGGCTGAGCCGCCACTACAGCCAAAGATCACGCTTCCCTTTGCCTTTCCTTGACCTTTTACGCCAACAGGCGTAAAAGACGCGCCAAAGACGTCTCGGCAATATGGCCGGACGGGCCGCGTGGAATTTGCGGCCGTTTTTACAGCCGCACATCGCGAAAGGCACAGTTTGACCAAGTTCTCCGATCTAAATCTCGCTCCCAAAGTTCTCAAAGCCATTGAGGATGCGGGCTACGAAAGCCCGACCCCTATTCAGGCCGGCGCCATCCCGCCCGCTCTTGAAGGCAAAGACGTGCTCGGCATCGCGCAAACAGGGACCGGCAAGACCGCCTCTTTCGTTCTGCCGATGATCACCATGCTGGGCCGGGGCCGCGCACGCGCACGGATGCCGCGCTCTCTGGTGCTCTGCCCGACGCGCGAACTCGCCGCACAGGTTGCCGAGAATTTCGACCAATACACCAAATACATGAAGCTCACCAAAGCGCTGCTCATCGGTGGCGTGAGCTTTAAAGAGCAGGATTCGCTGATCGACAAAGGCGTCGATGTCCTGATCGCGACACCGGGCCGTCTTCTTGATCATTTCGAACGTGGCAAGCTGATCCTCTCTGACGTCAAGGTCATGGTGGTGGACGAAGCCGACCGGATGCTCGACATGGGGTTCATCCCCGATATCGAACGTATTTTCGGCCTCACGCCTTTCACCCGCCAGACCCTGTTTTTCTCGGCCACGATGGCACCGGAGATCGAACGGATCACCAACACCTTCCTCTCCGCCCCTGCGCGGATCGAGGTGGCCCGTCAGGCGACATCCGGCGAGAATATCGAACAGCATGTGGTGATGTTCAAAGGCTCCCGCCGCGACCGTGCCGCCAGCGAAAAACGCAAACTTCTGCGCGCTTTGATCGACGCGGAAGGCGAAAAGCTGCAAAACGGAATCATCTTCTGCAACCGCAAGACGGATGTGGATATCGTCGCGAAATCCCTCAACAAATACGGCTATCAAGCCTCTCCGATCCACGGCGATCTGGAGCAGAGCCAACGGAATGCCACGCTTGAGAAATTCCGCAACGGCGAGCTTAAAATCCTTGTGGCTTCAGATGTGGCCGCACGCGGGCTGGACGTGCCCTCTGTGACCCATGTGTTCAACTTCGACGTGCCCGGCCATGCCGAAGACTATGTGCACCGGATTGGCCGGACAGGGCGCGCAGGCCGCGACGGCAAGGCGATCATGATTTGCGAACCGCGTGACGAAAAGAATTTCGCCGATGTCGAAGCGCTCATCGCCAAAGAAATTTCACGGCTTGAAAACCCGCTCGGGACACCGACCGAAGATGCGCCGGAGCAGGAAGAAGTGAAGGCCGAAAAGCCGAAGCGTAGCCGGTCGCGCAAGCGTAAGTCCGACAAGGTTGACGAGGTGAAACCCGTCGAGACCAAGGAAGAGCCGCGTCAGGTCGCCGCCGAGCCGGAGGCTCCGAAAGAAGCCGCTCCGGAACGCCAGAGCGCCCCTGCCCCGTCCGAACCGAAGCCGCGCCGTGGTGGCCGTGGTCGCAGGGAGGATGACAACAAGGTCGTCGGTCTAGGCGATCACCTGCCCTCTTTCATTGCACTGAGTTTTGAGGAGCGTCAGGCGGGCTGATCCCCCTGACAGCCCTCTTCCAGACATTGAAAAACCCGCGCCAAAAGCGCGGGTTTTATTTTGAGTATTTTCGGCAACAAAGGAAACGGGATAGTTGTCTCGAACCTTGGCTGAGTAACCGATGCGGGAGAGTGAAACCCCTCCCCCGCATTAAGTCTAAAATGCTTTATTAATGGTGCTGATCAGCTCGACAGTCGCGAGATGATGATTTGCACTTCCGGTTTCTTGCCGACTTCCTCTTGTGTCGTGCGACGGATGATCCGGCGCATTTCCTCTTCGAGTTTATCGTCATCCCCGAGCGTCTTGGGCTTGGCGCGCATAAGGAACTGATTCACGTCTTCTTCAAGCACCTCGTTCAGAGGTGCGCGCGACAGGCCGGTTTCCGGCAGACCACGCAGCTCGCACCAGCAATCGCCCAAGGGTTCGTCGTCCTCGACGATCACCGTCGCCACCACAAGACCGTTCAGGGCCATGCGAATACGGTCGCGCACGATACCGTCCATCGCGCCAATCTGGATCTTGCCATCGAGATAGGTGCGGCCTGTCTCGACATATTCCACCACGCGCGGCGTTGCTGCGGAGAGGTCCACGCCAACACCATTGGGCGCGACGATGGCCTTGAACCCGTTGGATTCGGCCAGTTTCGCATGTTCGCGCAGGTGACGGTGCTCCCCGTGCATGGGCACGACGACTTGCGGCTTCACAATCTCATGCATCATCGCCAGATCGGGGCGGTTCGCGTGGCCGGAGACGTGAATATCGTCACGACCGGAGATCGTCTCGACCCCCATTTCCGAGAAAGCGTTCAGGATACGACCGACAGAGACCTCGTTGCCCGGAATGGTTTTAGAGGAAAAGATCAGCGTATCGCCCTCGGTCATTTTCAGGCCAAGATATTTGCCCCGCGACAACTGTGCCGTGGCCGCGCGATGTTCGCCTTGCGAGCCTGTCGTCAGAAGCATCAGGTTCTCGCGCGGAATATCACCGGCGTTTTCGGGCGACACGGTTTTCGGGAAATCGGAAATGATCCCCGTCTCGATCGCGGCGGTGATCATGCGGCGCATGGCACGGCCCAGAAGCACGACCGAACGGCCCGCTTTGGATCCGGCATCTGCCAGCGTTTTGACCCGTGCAATGTTGGAGGCGAAAGTGGTCGCAGCCACCATCCCGTCGAGAGACGCGATGAGATTGCTCAGGGGTTCAATAACATCCGCTTCCGAGCGCCCCGGATTGGGGGAGAAAACATTGGTCGAATCGCAGACCAGAGCTTTCACACCGTCTTTCGCGATATCCTCGAACAAGGCGCGATCAAAGGGTTCGCCCACCACGGGGTTTTCATCTGTCTTGAAGTCGCCGCTATGGATCACACGCCCTGCGGGGCTGTCGATCACAAGTGCCGAGGACTCCGGAATGGAGTGGGAGATCGGAACGAAACCCACTGTGAAAGGGCCGACTTTGATCTGTTCGGGCCATGCGGAGACCGTCTTGATCTGCAATTCGTCATGGCCGTGTTCTTCGAATTTCAAACGCGCCAGATGCGCGGTGAAGGCGCGGGCATAGATCGGAGCCTGAAGGCGCGGCCAGAGATGGCCAACAGCGCCGACATGGTCCTCATGCGCGTGGGTGATAAAGATGCCGTCGATCCGGTCCTTGCGCTCTTCGAGCCAAGCCACATCGGCGAAAATCAGATCGACGCCGGGCGTGCCGTCCATCGAGGGGAAAGTTACGCCCAGATCGACCACGATATAGCGTTCGTTGCCAGCGGGACCGTAGCCGTAAACATAGCAGTTCATGCCGATTTCGCCGGCGCCGCCAAGGGGTAGATAGAGAAGTCTGTCGCTCATAGGGTGCCCTGATCCTTATTATATTGGTGAATGACCACGAGGCCGTGAATGGTCAGGAATTCGTCAAATGCGTCAAAGAGTTTGTGACCCTGATTGAACAAAGGCGCAAGCCCTCCGGTCGCGATCACGCGCATCGGGCGGCCATATTCGTCTTTGATCCGGTTGCAGGTCTCGCGCACAAGACCAGTATAGCCCCAAAACACACCGGATTGCATACAGGCCACTGTATTTGTGCCGATCACCTTCTGCGGCATGGTCACATCCACATGCGGAAGGGCGGCTGCAGCGTGGTGCAGGCTTTCAAGAGAGGTGTTGACCCCGGGAGAGATCACACCGCCCACATAGGCCCCGTCTTCGGCCACCACGTCGAATGTGGTCGCCGTGCCGAAATCCACTACGATGAGATCTCCGCCATAGAGATCGAATGCGCCTGCGGAATTCACCAGACGGTCAGGCCCCACAGTGGTGCCCTCATCGACACGCGCCATATGCGGCAAAAGGCATTCCGGTTTGCCGACCACCAAGGGGCGACAATCGAAATAACGGTTGGCGAGCACGCGCAGGTTGAAGACCACGCGCGGCACGGTCGAGGAGATAACCACTTCAGTGATATCCGCCTCGATCTTCTGGAAGTTCATCAGCGTCGACAGCCAGACGTAATACTGGTCGGCCGTGCGTTGATGCTCCGTCGAGGTGCGCCATGTGGCGATGAAATCCGACCCGTTCCAGATGGAAAAGACGGTGTTGGTATTGCCTGCATCGATACAGAGAAGCATCAGAAATAGACCTCTGCGGCTGGAATGGAGAGTTTGCCTTTCGGCGTCGCAAGAACAAGATTGCCGAAGGCATCCACGGTTTCGAATATGCCGTGATGGGTCTCGCGTATGGTGCGGGCGCGGATTTCTGTGCCTAGACGCGCGGCGCGGGAGAGCCATGCCTCACGGACCGGACCAAAGCCGAAGTTCGTGAACTGCGCTTCCCAATGGGCATAGGCGGGGGCAAGCTGGTCCAGAAATTCCTCCGGCTCGACCAATGCGCCGGTCTCATGGGCCAGCGAGACAGGCGGCAGCGCGCCCTCTTCGACCATAGAGACGGGAGGCGCTTCGGCCAGATTGACGCCGATCCCGATAGACAGATGCGCAGGGCCACGTTCCAAAAGGATGCCCGCGACCTTGCCACCGTTGAGAAGCACATCATTGGGCCACTTGAGAGCGAACGGGTCCGAGCGGCCCGTCACCGCGACGAAAGCATCATAAAGCGCCAACGCGGAGACAAAACTGCGCAGCGCGATGATCTCCGGACGTTCCTGCGGAAACATCAGCAGCGTGGCGGCAAAGTTGCCTTTGGGCATCGTCCATGCCCGTCCGCGTCGCCCGTGGCCTGCGGTTTGCACCTGTGCGAGAATCCATTGCGGAAATGCGCAAGAGGCCGCTACGCGTGCGGCCTCCGACATAGTGCTGTCCACGGTGGGGAGGACGGTCCGCCCTACCCCCTCGGGCCATATATGGCGACTATCGGGCATATATGTCGGTCACTTGACCAGAGCATCCGCCGCCAAGGCCGCCATGCCCTCGACCCCGAACATGTTGACGATCCCGACCAGCATGATCAGCGCGGACACCGTCAACAAGGCAAAGGCCACCGGACTTGTCACCTTGTCGAGCGGATCGGTCTCTGTGCCGAAATACATATAGTAAACGATGCGCAGGTAATAGAACGCCCCGATCACGGAGGCGATCACACCGAAGACAGCGAGGTAAACCAGCCCCGCGCCCCAAGCGGCCTGAAGCACGGCCAGTTTTCCGAAGAAGCCGAGCATCGGCGGCACACCGGCGAGCGAGAACATCAGGACCAAAACGGCCAGAGCCTTTGTCGGGGAATTGCGCCAGTAGAGGTTCAGCGAGGCAATGTCGGTGACCGGTTTGCCATCGCGTTCCATAGTCATGATGAAGGCGAATGTGCCGATGTTCATCGTGACATAGATCGCCATGTAGATCAGAGCGGATTGCACGCCTTGCGCATTCCCTGCGGCCAGCCCCATGAGCGCGAAGCCCATATGGGAGATCGAGGAATAAGCCATGAGGCGTTTGATGTTTTTCTGACCGATACCGGCAATCGCTCCCAAGAACATGGAGGCCACGGCGATCACAGCGAGCACCTGTTGCCAGTCGCCAACGATACCGCCGAAAGCATCATGCAGCACGCGGGCGAAGAGGCCCATAGCGGCGAGTTTCGGCGCAGTGGCAAAGAACGCGGTCGTGGGCGTGGGCGAGCCTTCATAGACATCTGGCGTCCACATGTGGAACGGCACGGCGGAGACTTTGAACGCCAGCCCTGTCATCACGAAGACGAGGCCGAAGAGCACACCCACCGGCGCGCCATCATGCACAACGGAGATGATGCCCGCAAAAGCCGTCGTGCCCGCAAACCCGTAGACCAGCGATGCACCGTAGAGCAAAAGCCCCGAGGACAGGGAGCCCAGAACGAAATATTTGAGACCCGCTTCGGTGGATTTCACACTGTCGCGGCGGAAGGAGGCAATAACGTAGAGCGCCAGCGACATCAGCTCCAGCCCCATATAAAGCGCCATGAGGTCGCCTGCGGAAACCATCACCATCATGCCGATCGTGGAGAAGAGCACGAGGATCGGATATTCGAACTTGGCAAAACCGCGCTTCTCAAGGAAGTCGTAGGACATCACAAGTACAGCCGCGCCCGCGAGCAGAACGCCCACCTTGCCGAACCGCGAAAACGCATCGTCGATGAACATGCCGCCAAAAGCAGTATGCGCCCCTTCGCCACCCAGCCCGATCATCAAGGCGATGACAACAAAGACCGCAGCGGTGACCCATGTGATGAGCCCTGCGAGCTTGTCCTTGCCGGTGTAGACAGCAAACAAGAGCGCCGCCATGCCATAGATGGCGAGGAGAACTTCCGGCAGGACGATGGAAAAGTCAGTAGAGGTCATATCCCCAGTGTCCTTTAATGTGTGGCGACGTCTGCAACCATCGGCAGAGCGGCGTGATAGGTTTCAAGAAGGGCGGAGACCGACGGCCCGATGAGATCAAGCACCAGCGAGGGATAGATCCCGAGAAGAAGAGTCATGGCCACCAGAGGCGCAAAGATCCATTTCTCCCGCGCGGTCATATCCTTGATCGTCTTCAGGCTTTCCTTGATCAGATCACCCAGCACAACGCGGCGGTAGAGCCAGAGCGCGTAACAGGCCGAGAAGATCACGCCCGTAGCAGCGACCAGAGCAATCCATGTGTTGGCCTGGAACATGCCGATGATCGTCAGGAACTCGCCGACAAAGCCGGAGGTGCCCGGAAGGCCGATGTTGGCCATGGTGAAGAACATGAAGATCAGCGCGTAAGCCGGCATCTTGTTCACCAGCCCGCCAAACGCCGCGATGTCACGGGTGTGCATCCGGTCGTAGATCACACCGACGCAGAGGAACAACGCGCCCGCGACAAAACCGTGGGAGATCATCTGAAAGATCGCGCCATCGAGACCTTGCTGGTTCATGGTGAAAATCCCTGCGGTCACATAGCCCATGTGCGCAACAGAGGAATAGGCGATCAGCTTTTTCATATCCTCCTGCACCAGCGCCACGACAGAGGCGTAGACGATGGCGATGACCGACAGCACCATGATGAAATCGGCAAGGTTAGCCGACGCCACAGGGAACATCGGCAGCGAGAAGCGCAAGAAGCCGTAGCCGCCCATCTTCAACAGGATCGAGGCCAGAACCACGGAGCCGGCAGTCGGCGCCTGAACGTGCGCGTCCGGCAACCATGTGTGCACCGGCCACATCGGCATCTTCACCGCGAAAGAGGCGAAGAAAGCGAGGAAAGCCAGTGTCTGGAACCCGCCGACAATGTTGAAGCCCAGCACCTGAATGGTCTCGGAAGAGAACTCATGCGCCATAAGCTGCACAATGTCGGTGGTGCCCGCGTCGATATACATGGCCACCATCGCCACCAGCATCAGCACGGAGCCGAGGAAGGTGTAGAGGAAGAATTTGAACGCGGCATAGATGCGGTTCTGACCGCCCCAGATGCCGATGATCAGGAACATCGGGATCAGGCCCGCCTCGAAGAAGAGGTAGAAGAGCATCAGGTCCAGCGCACAGAACACGCCGAGCATGAGCGTTTCCAGAAGCAGGAAGGCAATCATGTATTCCTTGACGCGGGTTTTCACATCCCACGCGGACCAGATCACCAGCGGCATCAGCGCCGTGGTGAGCATCACGAACAGGACAGAAATCCCGTCCACGCCCATTTTGTATTTCAGCCCCATGATCCAGTCGGCCTCTTCGACCATCTGGAACCCTGTGTCCTGCGGGTTGAACCCGAAAAGAATGAACAGCGAGACCACAAAGGTGATCACCGTCGCAAAGAGCGCAAGGCGTTTTGCATTCAGTTGAGCGACTTCGTCCTCGCCGCGCAAAAACAGCGCGAGCACGAGAGCGGCCACCGTCGGAAGGAAGGTGACGAAGGAAAGCACGTTATCCATTAGTGAGCCCCCCCGCCGATCGACATCCAGGTTACCAAGATCACAATCCCCAGAACCATGCTAAAAGCGTAAGTGAAGATGAAGCCCGACTGCGCACGCCCGGCAAGGCGGGTGAAGAAGGGCACGATGCCAAGTGCGATGCCATTGATGGCCCCGTCGATGGTGCCCACGTCACCGCGTTTCCACAGGAAGCGGCCAAGAGCCAACAGGGGACGCACAATGATCGCGTCGTAGATCTCGTCGAAATACCATTTGTTCAGCAGGAACTGATAGGCGACGGGCTGGCTTTTTGCCAGCTTCGCGGGCGTTTCCGGTTTCCAGATGTAGAACCAGACCGCAATCAGGAAGCCCAGCACCATGGCGATAAAGGGCGAGACTTTCACCCATGTCGGCGCGTGGTGGGCATCGTCGAGAATGGTGTTATCCGCCGCTAAGAAGATCGCACCCTGCGGAGCCATGCCCTCGGCATGTTCGGCACCATGCGTATCAGCCACGACATGCGCGTCATCTGCATGGGCGTCTGTATGCGTGTCTGCGTCACCTTCAACCATCTCCACCTCCGCATGATGCGGCAGGCCAAAGAAATCGGTGAACTTGTCATGATCGCCAAAGAAGCTGTTGTACCAGATCATCCCGCCGAAGATCGCCCCCAGAGACAAGGTGCCAATGGGGATCAGCATCACAAGCGGGCTTTCATGGGCATGGTCATGCGCATGATGGTCGCCGCGCGGCTTGCCGAAGAAGGTCAGGAAGATGAGGCGCCACGAGTAGAAAGACGTGAACAGCGCCGCGATGACCAGCATCCAGAAGGCATAACCCACACCGGACGCATAGGCGCTCTCGATGATCGCGTCTTTCGACAGGAAGCCCGCAAAGCCGATGGTGGTCAGCGGAATGCCGACACCGGTGATGGCCAGCGTGCCGATGATCATCATCCAGAAGGTGAACGGGATCTTCTTGCGCAGCGCACCGTAGTTCCGCATGTCCTGTTCGTGATGCATCGCGGTGATCACCGAACCGGCCCCGAGGAACAGCATCGCTTTGAAGAACGCGTGTGTCAGAAGGTGGAACATCGCCGGACCATAAGCGCCCACACCTGCGGCCACGAACATGTAGCCGAGCTGCGAACAGGTCGAATAGGCGATCACCCGTTTGATGTCGTTCTGCACAAGACCCACCGTTGCGGCGAAAAACGCCGTGGTGGCCCCGATGTAGACGATGAAGGTCTGCGCCTGCGGTGCATATTCAAAGACCGGCGACATACGGCAGACGAGGAAGACCCCCGCCGTCACCATGGTCGCGGCGTGGATCAGCGCCGACACGGGCGTCGGGCCTTCCATCGCGTCCGGCAACCATGTGTGCAAGAAAAGCTGCGCCGATTTCCCCATCGCTCCGACGAAGAGCAGGAAGGCCAGGAGATTGGCAGCATTCCATTCCGTCCAGAGGAAGTGCAGCGAAGTATTCGCCAGAAGTGGTCCCGAGGCGAACACATCGTCAAAGCGCACACTGTCCGTCACAAGGAACAGACCCGCCATGCCGAGGATGAACGCGAAGTCCCCCACACGGTTGACGATAAAGGCTTTCATAGATGCTGCGCCTGCGGACGGTTTCTTGAAATAGAACCCGATGAGAAGGTAGGAGGCCAGCCCCACGCCTTCCCAGCCGAAGAACATCTGGAGCAGGTTGTCCGATGTCACCAGCATCAGCATGGTGAAGGTAAAGAAAGAAAGATAGGCAAAGAACCGTGCACGGTAGGGTTCGTCATCACTGAAGTTCTCGTCATGGGCCATGTAGCCAAGAGAGTAGAGATGCACGAGCGCCGACACGGTATTGACCACGATCAGCATGATCGTCGTCAGCCGGTCGAGCCGGATACCCCAGTCAACAAAGAGTGATCCGCTTTCGATCCAGCGCAGAACCGTAACATGCTCGGTCGCGCCATCAAAAGTGAGAAACACAACCCAAGACAGGATCGCGGCGAGGAACAAAAGACCTGTGGTCAGATATTGCGCGCTCTTCTCGCCGATCACGCGCCAGCCAAAGCCGGCGATGAGGGCCCCCACAAGCGGCGCAAAGAGGATGATCGTTTCCATAGCCAGTTACCCTTTCATCACGTTGACGTCTTCGACGTCGATCGTGCCGCGGTTGCGGAAGAAGCTCACGAGAATGGCCAGCCCGATGGCGGCCTCTGCTGCGGCCACGGTAAGCACCAGCATCGTGAAAATCTGTCCCGTCAAATCCCCCATAAAGGAGGAGAAGGCGACAAGGTTGATATTGACCGACAGCAGGATCATCTCGATCGACATCAGGATGATGATGATGTTCTTCCGGTTCAAAAAGAGCCCGAAGATGCCGATGACAAACAGCGCCGCGGCCACTGTCAGGTAATGTTCAAGTCCGACCATGTCGTCCCTCAGTTCTTTCTCTCTCGCCGCCTTGTCGCGGCCTTAGGTAACGGGGCAAACTCTGCGCGCCCCGCTCATTCGAAGGCTTAAAGCCCCTGCCCCGGTTTCACGTCCTTCATTTCGAAGGAGTCTTCGGGCTTGCGATACATCTGCTGGAGCACGTTCTGGCGTTTGACATCCGAACGGTGGCGCAGCGTCAGGACAATCGCCCCGATCATCGCGACCAGAAGCACCAGCCCCGCCAGTTGGAACAGCATCAGGTAGTCGTCATACATCAACTGCCCCAGAGCAGCGGTGTTATGCACCTCGGCGGCATCCGGCGTGATAGAGCGACGCAGCGCCTCGGCCCCCTCGGCAGAACTCCAGTCGCCAAAGGCAAAGCCCATCTGCAACAGCAGAACCACACCGATCAGCAGGCCGAATGGCAGGTATTGTGCCATCCCCGCTTTCAACTCGGCAAAATCCACATCGAGCATCATGACCACGAAGAGGAACAGGACCATGACAGCGCCGACATAAACAATGACCAGAAGCATCGCGACGAATTCCGCGCCCAGAAGCACGAAAAGCCCCGATGCTGTCAGGAATGTGACGATCAGCCAGAGGACGGAATGCACGGGGTTCCGGGATACGACCGTGAACACCCCGGCCACCAGCATCACGATGGCGAAAAGGTAAAATGCGTAATCTGCGACAGTCATTCACTGCCCTCCTGCGTCTCGGAGAAGACGTCTTGCGCCAGCTCCAGTGCCTTCGACATTGCCGGAACCCCGCCCAGCATTGACATTTGATAGATCACTTCCGCGATCTCTTGTTGTGTGGCCCCCGCCTCTATGGCGTGGCGGACCGTCATTTTGAATGGCGCGGCGGCCTGTGCCCCCAAAACCGTTTGTCCGGCCAGAACAACCAACAACCGCGTTTTCGCGTCCAACCCGTCCTTGTTGAACGTATTGCCCCAGAACATCTCAATCTGTTCGCGCGACATGGTCGGGAACAACTTGTCGAGAGCCGGCATCTGGAAATTCTCCAGCGCCGGATTTATCGACGCCGCCATTTTCTGGCTCTGCTCGATCATCTCAGCGAAAAGTTTGGTGAAATCGTTCATAAAGGGGTCCAACTCTTAGCGGTAAGGCGCATCCAGTTCGAGGTTGCGGGCAATCTCCGCCTCCCAGATCGCACCGTTCTCAAGGAGTTTATCCTTGTCATAGAACAGTTCTTCACGGGTTTCGGTAGAGAATTCGAAATTCGGGCCTTCGACAATGGCATCCACAGGGCAGGCTTCCTGACAGAAACCGCAGTAGATGCATTTGGTCATGTCGATGTCGTAGCGCGTGGTGCGCCGTGATCCGTCTTCGCGCGGCTCGGCATCAATGGTGATGGCCTGTGCAGGGCAGATCGCCTCGCACAATTTACACGCGATGCAGCGCTCTTCGCCGTTGGGATAGCGGCGCAACGCATGTTCGCCGCGGAACCGCGGGCTGAGCGGGCCTTTTTCATGCGGGTAGTTGATCGTCGCTTTGGGGGCGAAGAAATACCGCAGTCCGATTTTGAAGCCGGCCCAGATGTCCATCATCAGGAAATACTTGGCGGCGCGGGTGTAATCGAGAGCCATGGGTTAGCCTCCTACCGTCCAGCGCGCATAGGTTCCCCAGAACGCACCGTATTGAGCAAAAAATGCGACCAGAACGACCCAGCCCAGCGACAGCGGCAGGAAGACTTTCCAGCCAATGCGCATCAACTGGTCGTAGCGGTAACGCGGGACAATGGCTTTCACCATCGAGAAGATAAAGAAGGCGATCAGCATCTTGAGGATCAGCCACAGGATACCATCGGGCAGGAATTCGACCGGCGAGTTCCAGCCGCCAAAGAACAGGATCGACACGAGGGCACACATCAGCACCACCGCCATCAACTCGCCCATCATGAACAACAGAAACGGTGTGGAGGAATATTCCACCTGATAGCCAGCAACGAGTTCCGATTCCGCTTCGGGCAAGTCGAACGGCGGGCGGTTGGTTTCCGCCAGAGCCGAGACAAAGAACAAGAAGACCATCGGGAAGTGCGGCAGCCAGTACCAGCTGAAGATCCCTGCCCCATCTTGCGCCGCGACGATGTCACCGAAGTTCATAGAACCCGACGAGAGCACGACACCGATGATGATGAGCCCGATGGAGACCTCGTAGGAAATCATCTGTGCGGCAGAGCGCAGCGAACCCAGAAACGGATATTTCGAGTTGGACGCCCAGCCTCCCATGATGACGCCGTAAACCTCAAGCGAGGAGACTGCGAAGATGTAGAGGATTGCCACATTGATGTCTGCGATGACCCAGCCGTCATTCCACGGGATCACCGCCCATGCGATAGCCGCCGTGATAAAGGTAATCATCGGCGCGAGGTAGAAGACGAACTTGTCCGCCCCTGCCGGTACGACCACCTCTTTCACGAGGTATTTGATGAAGTCCGCAAAAGACTGCAACAGGCCGAAAACGCCCACGATGTTGGGGCCTTTACGCATCTGGACCGCGGCCCAGATCTTACGGTCGCCATACATCAGGAAGGCGAGCGCCACGAAGAGCGGCACGAGGACCAGCAAAATCTGCCCGAGCGTGAGCAGAAAGATCCCCAAGTTAGTTGTCGTGAAAAATTCGACCATTTTTCAGCCTTTCACACCGTCGGTATTCCGTTATCCCGACAGTTTGCGACGACGACTTCTGCGTCGAGCTTGCGCAAACCTTCGGGAAGCGCTGGCGAGATGGTGTAAACAGCATCCGCGCGCCAAATTCCAGCCTCATGTGCAACATTTGTCCGCACATGTCGCGCAAATCCGAAACCCCGGATCAGCGCATATTGCGCGGCGGCACAATCTGCATAGGCCACCACGTCCTTTTTTGCCTCGTCGCCTTTGGCGGAAACGAAGAAATTCACCAGATCACCGTCCAGAAGACGGGTCTCCACACCGAGATATTCGGTTTGCCCCGCCATACGCCCCGCCTCGGCCTCGGGCGCAGCAACAGCACAGCCCGAAAGCTGAACCGCCGCCAGAAGCCCAAGCACCAGACCGGCAGGATATGTGGCGCGCCCCGTCATCACTCGGCAGCCACCGGTGTCTCTTTGCGCGCCTTGGCCATAGCGGAGAGTTCCGCCATCAGCACGGAGGAACGCGCAATCGGGTTTGTCAGATAGAAATCCTTCACCGCGTTGCGGAAAGTCGCCTTGCCCAGCGGTTTCTCCGGAAGTGCCACCACCTCGTTTTCCGGCACCGAGTCGATCTGTGCCAGATGCGGCACGTCTTCGATCAGGGCATTACGCAGTTGCGCCAGCGAGTCGTAAGGCAGCGTTGCGCCCACTTCGCTCGAAAGAGCACGCAGGATCGCCCAGTTCTCTTTCGCCTCACCCGGCGGGAAAGCCGCACGAAGCGCCAGTTGCGGACGCCCTTCGAGATTGACGAACAGGCCGGTTTCTTCGGTATAGGCCGCTCCGGGCAGGACCACATCGGCACGATGTGCGCCCAGATCGCCATGCGAGCCTTGGTAGATCACGAAAGGACCATCAGCGATTTCGACTTCATCCGCGCCGAGGTTGTAGATCACCTCCGCACCATTCGTCGCCGCATCAAGACCGCCTTCGGTCACAGCATTGACATCCATCGCCCCGACACGGCTTGCTGCGGTGTGCAGCACCATGAGTTTCGAGCCGGTGGCCTCGCAAAGCTTTTGCGCCGCAGCCAGAACCGCTTCGCCATCGGCCTCGTTGATTGCACCTGCGCCGACGATGACGATGGAGGGCTGATCGACAACCGCACCATAGTCCTTGTTCAACAGGCTTTCGAGCGCCGCGCGATCCGTGCCCACATGGGTGTAACCATAGGTCAGATCGACCGCCTCGCCGACCAGCCCGACCTCGGCACCTTTCACCCAAGCCTTGCGGATACGTGCATTCAGCACCGGCGCTTCGTCGCGCGGGTTGGTGCCGATCATCTGGATGAATTTCGCGTCATCAATATCTTCGATCTTCGCCGTGCCAGCATAAACGCCACGGTTGCCGATTGGCAGTTTCGCACCGTCCACACGACATTCCACATGGCCGCCAAGCCCTTCGACGAGACCTTTCAAAGCGTAAACCGCTTCGACAGGGGCCAGATCGCCCACGATGCCCGCGACTTTCTTGCCCTTCATGGCATTGGCTGCGGCAGCGAGGGCTTCAGCCCATGTCGCTTTGGTCAACTTGCCATTCTTACGGATGTAGGGCGTGTCGATACGCTGGCGTTTGAGACCGTCCCAGATGAAACGGGTCTTGTCGGAAATCCATTCCTCGTTCACGCCATCATGGTTGCGCGGCAGAATGCGCATCACTTCACGGCCCTTGGTGTCCACACGAATGTTGGAGCCAAGCGCGTCCATCACGTCGATGGTCTCGGTCTTGGTCAATTCCCAAGGACGCGCGGTGAAAGCATAGGGTTTCGAGGTCAGCGCGCCCACCGGACACAGGTCAATGATGTTGCCCTGAAGGTTGGAGGCCAGCGTCTCGTTCAGATAGCTGGTGATCTCGCTGTCCTCGCCACGGCCTGTCTGGCCCATCTGGGTGATGCCCGCGACCTCGGTCGTGAAGCGCACGCAGCGGGTGCAGGAAATACAGCGGGTCATCGCGGTACTGACGAGCGGGCCGAGGTTCAGCTCCTCGGTCGCGCGTTTGGGTTCACGGTAGCGCGAGAAGTCCACACCGTAAGCCACCGCCTGATCTTGCAGGTCACATTCGCCCCCCTGATCACAGATCGGGCAGTCGAGCGGGTGGTTGATGAGCAGGAACTCCATCACCCCTTCGCGGGCTTTCTTCACCATCGGCGAATTGGTTTTCACCACCGGCGGCGCACCTTCCGGCCCCGGACGCATGTCCTTGACCTGCATCGCACAGCTTGCCGCAGGTTTCGGCGGACCGCCCACAACCTCGACCAGACACATGCGGCAGTTGCCCGCAATGGACAGCCGTTCGTGATAGCAGAACCGCGGCACTTCGATCCCGGCCTCTTCACAGGCCTGAAGGATCGTCATAGCCGGATCGACTTCGATCTCGGTCCCGTCAATGATGATTTTGCGCTTGTCTGCCATTCTGCATCACCTGTTCTTCATGAGCTTGCCCAGCGGGGTCCGCTTCGCAACCTGCGCTTTGCCGAAGGCGCACATCGCCTCCGTATCCCGTTTTTCAATGCCGTTCGCGGCAAAGAAGCTTTCCGATTTCTCTGCAAGCGTGGCAAGAAATGCCGGATCTTGCAGCGTTTGTATCTCTTCGGCCCCGTAGCCCTTGGCGGTGATGGTTTCCATCATCGCTTTGGCCTGTTTGTTCACCCGCGCCGTGCGGGCCGACAAAGAGGGGCAGATCGTCGTCAGTTCTGTGACGATCATATTGTCCACGAGAACGGAGGTGATCTCCGCATCTTCCGTGATGCTTTGCGCCATCACAGGGCTCGCCATCAAGGCCATCAGGCCCGCATATGTCATCTGGCGGATCATTTTGTGCTCCTCAGAAAAGACCCGATCACAGAACCGCGCTTGATTTCCGCCTCGCCAAAGGCACAAAGCCCCTCCGCCGTGGTCGGATCAAAGCCGGCCTGACGCACATAGTCCTCGCCCAATCGACGGATGCGCGCCTCTTCCCTGTCGCTTTCGACATAGGCGCGGATTTCGTCGTCGCTGTAGCCCATTTCCGAGGCCTTGTTCTTGAGGCCCCAGAGAAAGGACAGACCTTTCAGCTTCTTGACGTCAATCGTCGGACATTCATCCGCCACTTCGACCGCGAGACCGGCCCAAAGCATATTCCGGTCGATCTCCTTGACCTCGCGAAGCGGCGGCAAATCTGCCGCAGCGGCCAGAGCTGATGTGCCAAGGCACAGGCTCAAAAGCATCGTCTTAACCAGTTTCATTGACAGGTTCCCTTTTGCAGAAAGGTTGCTGTCCCCATGTCGTCTCGTGACCTTCCGTTCATGCGGTCGGTCTTTTTTATCCGTCATACAACCGGACACAGGCCCGCGCCCCATCAGAGCGCCTGAACGCCCGATGTTGAAACCCGCGATATGTGTGTCCGTAGAAATCACGACAGCTCGGCTCCGTTACAAATTAAAAATGAGGTCGACGAGAAGGGCAACACCGACCACGACTGCAGCGATGAGGATGGCGCCGAACCAGCGCCGAAACGTTTCGCCCCATGTTTCGAGAAAAAACCGGACTTCCGTTGGATCGTCATTGACCCATCTGCCACATTTCTCGCACCAGTAATGTCCGAACCCCGGCCCATTTTCATGGCCGCAGTAAGGGCATTTTCCGTCGCGAGGGCGTGGCATTGGATCATAACGTAGAAACCTCCTCAGGCTCATTTACTCGGCAGCAAACGCTGCCGTCACACGGCCGGTTTTCTTGGCTTTGATACGGTCTTCGATGTCATCGCGGAAGTGACGGATCAGACCCTGGATCGGCCAGGCTGCCGCATCACCAAGCGCACAGATCGTATGACCTTCGACCTGTTTGGTGACGTCCAGAAGCATGTCGATCTCTTCGATCTCCGCATCCCCCGTCACCAGACGGTCCATCACACGCATCATCCAGCCGGTGCCTTCACGGCACGGCGTGCACTGCCCGCAGCTTTCATGTTTGAAAAACGAGGCCAGACGCCACACGGCTTTGACCACGTCCACAGAATTGTCCATGACGATCATACAGCCCGTGCCGAAGGAGGATTGGTTCTCCCGCATCCAGTCAAAGTCGAAGATCGCATCTTCGAGCTTTTCTTTCGGCAGCACCGGACAGGAGGCCCCGCCCGGAATGATAGCTTTCAGATTGTCCCAGCCACCGCGGATACCGCCACCGTGTTTCTCGATGATCTCGCGCACGGAAAGCGACATTTCTTCCTCGAAAACACAGGGCGTATTTACGTGACCGGTAAGCGCCATAAGCTTGGTGCCCGCGTTGTTCGGACGTCCGAAGGAGGCGAACCATTCCGGCCCGCGCCGCAGGATCGTCGCCACAACAGCAATGGATTCCACGTTGTTCACCGTGGTCGGGCAACCATAGAGACCCGCGCCCGCCGGAAACGGCGGTTTCATCCGCGGCATGCCCTTTTTGCCTTCAAGGCTTTCCAAGAGCGCTGTTTCTTCACCACAGATATAGGCCCCTGCCCCGTGGTGCAGATAGACGTCGAAATCATAGCCGGACTTGCAGGCATTGCGCCCGATGAGACCGGCGTCATAGGCCTCGTCAATCGCGGCCTGAAGGGCTTCTCTCTCGCGAATATATTCGCCGCGAATGTAGATATAGGCGGCACAGGCCCCCATAGCGAAACCGGCGATCAGCGCACCTTCGATCAAGGTGTGCGGATCGTGGCGCATGATTTCGCGGTCTTTACAGGTCGCAGGTTCGGACTCATCGGCGTTGATCACCAGATAGGCCGGACGCCCGTCGGATTCTTTCGGCATGAAGGACCATTTGAGACCGGTCGGGAACCCCGCCCCGCCACGACCACGCAGGCCGGAGGCTTTCATCTGGTCAATGATCCAGTCCCGCCCGTTGGCGAGAATACCTGCCGTGCCGTCCCAATGCCCGCGCTTCATGGCGCCCGCAAGGCTACGGTCATTCATACCGTAGAGGTTGGTAAAGATCCGATCCTGATCCTTGAGCATCGCTCTTGTCCCTTCAGTCCTGCTGACGCCCTGCGCGCCAAATCTGATAAATCACCACAAACGCCCACACGAAGGCGGCGAGCGCCGCAAGGTCAAACAGGAACGCGTATCGCGTTGGCAATCCGAGTTGCCCGCCCAACCATTGGACCCCGATCCAGACCAGCATTGTCGCGGCAATAACAATCGCGACCATCCGCGCCTGCCTCGCCACATGCCGGTCCTTATCGGAACCCATGTTCTTTCCCCTCAATACACGTCACCGTCTTTGACGCGTTTCGAGAATTCCGTTTCCCCGCCAGCGGCAAGGATTTTGGCCTGTTCGACCCATTTGGTCAGCCGCGCTGTCGACGCACCTTTGATGGCCTCGCCCAGCGTTTCAATGTCGTCGCTACCCAAAGCCGCCACCTGCGCATAGGTCGTGATCCCGCGCTCGTGAAGCTGGGCCTCGATCTTCGGCCCGACACCTTTGATCGCCTTGAGATCATCCGGTGCGCCTGTGGCTTTCGAAGCGGAAACCGCCGGCGTTTCTTCCGGAGCAACAGCTTCCTCCGCCACCGTCTCCGTCACGATGCCTTCTTCAGCCGCCGTGTCTTCGACCTCTTCGGTCACAACCGGTTCAGCCGCAACCTTGTCAACAGGCGCGACATCAACAGCCGTATCTTCTTCGACCGGATCAGCCTCGGGTGCCGCTGCCGCAGCCGCCGAACGCACCTCTTTGGTGTCGGTCGTATGAGGCTCCGGTGCGATCTCGTCAGCGGCAGATACCGGCTCGTCGCCAATGCCCGTCGTTTGCATCAGACCGGCAGAACTTACTTCCGCTTCCGGTTTGCCCACCGTCTCCGGTGCGTCTTCTTCATACCAGCCGATCCACAAAAGGATTGCGACAAGGCACGCCACCAGAACGCCGACAATAAAGGATGCGCCGGTTGAATAGCCCGCGATCCACATCAGCGCCAGAAAGGCGAGAATTCCGCAAATCGCGGCGATCAATCCAATTTTCGGCATCTTTGCCTTCATAGCTTCCGTCATCTGTTACTCCTGAAATTCCCTGTTGGTCACTCTGGCGGGCCGTTTGTTTTATGGCCTCTAGAGCTTGAGTATCAGTATTTCGCGCGTTTCGAGAATTCTGTCTCGCCACCTTCGGCAAGAATCTTTGCTTGTTCGATCCAGCCATCCCGTTCGATCCGGCCTTTGAACTTCAATCGGGCATCGACCCAAGCCACTTCTTCCGGCGTCCACTTGGCCACCTGATCGAAATGCCAGAAGCCCAGCTCGTTGAGCGTCTGTTCCAGTTTCGGCCCGACGCCTTTGAGCATTTTGAGGTCATCCGCCCCCGCCTTGCGCGGAGCTTTCATGGTGCGCGGCTTCTTCTCCGCGATCTCGCCCATCGCAGGTTCGGCTTTGGAGGCCGGTTTGCCCTTCGACTTGGCATCTGCTTCCTGCTTGGTCACGCCAGACTTGGACGCAGATTTGTTCGCAGCTGGTTTCGGTTCGGCTTTCTTGGCCGCCGCCTGTTGCACAGCGGATTTCGGCGTCGGCGCGGGTTTCGGCGTGTTGCCATGCCCTGCCCCTTTGGAAATCCACGGCGTCAGAAGCGGCACTTCGGTGCCGTCGATCCGCTTGAGCGTATCGCCAATATCGACCGCGCGCTGCACGGAGCCGTTATATTGCGCGCCCGTGCCCTTGTGTTCGGCCAGAACCACCGGACCACCGGCGGGTTCGGAAGAATACCGCCCGATCTGCGATCCCGGCACAGGCACATTGCCCGCAGCCATGTCGTCCAGCAGTTTGGAGAAATTCTCGGCACTCAGGTCTTCGTAGTAGTCCTTACCGATCTGGGCCATCGGTGCGTTGGCACAGGCGCCCAGACATTCGACCTCTTCCCACGAAAACTTGCCATCCGCAGAAAGCGTATGCGGCGTGGGGGCGATCTTTTCCTTGCAGACGGAAATGATGTCGCCGGAGCCGCAGATCATGCAGGTCGTCGTGCCGCAGACCTGAATATGAGCCACGGTCCCGACCGGTTGCAGCTGGAACATAAAGTAGAACGTCGCCACTTCCAGCACGCGGATATAGGGCATGCCGAGCATGTCACCTACATATTCGATCGCCGGTTTGGTGAGCCAGCCCTCCTGCTCCTGCGCCCGCCACAACAGCGGAATCACGGCAGATTGCTGACGTCCTTCGGGGTATTTGGCGATTTGTCCTTCGGCCCAGGCGAGGTTCGCCGGAGTAAATTCGAAAGACGCGGGTTGTTCGTGATAAAGACGGCGGAGCATTAGCGGTCGACCTCCCCGAAAACGATGTCCATGGTGGCGATGAGAGCGGAAACGTCAGCCAGTTGGTGACCTTTCGCCATGTGATCCATCGCCTGCAAGTGAAGGTAGCCCGGCGCACGCAGCTTGGCGCGGTAAGGCTTGTTGGTGCCGTCCGAATAGAGATAGACGCCGAACTCGCCCTTGGGCGCTTCGACGCAGGCATAAACCTCGCCCTCGGGCAGTTTGAACCCTTCGGTGTAGAGTTTGAAGTGGTGGATGAGGGCCTCCATCGAGGTCTTCATGTCCTTGCGCTTCGGCGGTGTCAGCTTGCCACGCGCCAGCACGTCACCCTGATTTTCCGGTTCGCGCAGCTTGGCGATACATTGCTTGATGATCTTGGTCGCCTCGGCCATCTCCTGCATCCGAACCATGTAACGGTCATAGCAGTCGCCGTTGGTGCCCACCGGAATCTGGAAGTCGAACTCGTCGTAGCATTCGTAAGGCTGGCTGCGACGCAGGTCCCACGCCATGCCGGAACCGCGCACCATCACGCCGGAGAAGCCCCAGTCGAGCGCTTCCTGTTCCGTGATCACGCCGATATCCACTGTCCGCTGTTTGAAAATGCGGTTGTCCGACAGCAAGTAGTGAATGTCGTCAAGCACTTTCGGGAACGCGTCGGCCCATGTCTCGATGTCGTCGATCAGATCCGGCGGCAGGTCCTGATGGACACCACCGGGACGGAAATAGGCGGAGTGCAAACGGGCACCACAGGCGCGCTCGTAGAAAATCATGAGCTTTTCGCGCTCTTCAAAGCCCCACAGCGGCGGGGTCAGCGCCCCCACGTCCATCGCGCCTGTGGTGACGTTCAGGAGGTGGTTCAGCACACGGCCAATCTCGGAATAGAGCACACGGATCAAAGAGGCGCGGCGCGGAATTTCAACGCCTGCGAGACGTTCGATGGCCAGACACCATGCATGTTCCTGATTCATCGGCGCCACATAGTCGAGGCGATCCAGATAAGGCAGGTTTTGCAGGTAGGTGCGGTTCTCCATCAGCTTTTCGGTGCCGCGATGCAACAGGCCGATATGCGGATCGGCACGTTCCACGATCTCGCCGTCCAGCTCAAGAACCATCCGCAACACACCGTGGGCCGCAGGGTGCTGGGGCCCGAAGTTGATGTTGAAATTGCGGATCTTCTGTTCCCCGCTGCCCGCATCGTGCGAACCGTCATCATAGGTGTTTTGCCGGATGTCGCCGTCCATCATTCAGATCCTCGCCATATTCGCTTGCCACCCGGCGGGCAGCTTGCCAAAGGTCTTTTCCACATAGGCATATTGCGGGGCCAGAAAGCGCGCCGCCTCATGCCGTTGCTTGTCACTCAGTTCCAGTTTCACGCCCTCATGGGCATGGGGGTCTTTCTCGACGGGTCTCTCCGCGATACCCAAAAACCGGCACAACGTCCCAAGCCCCTCGCCCGTCAGCAAATCTTCGGTGAACCCGACGAGCAGCTTGTCTTCGGGCACCGCCCGCTTCAGTTTCTCAATAATCCCCGCGTAATCTCCACGCGGGGCGATATGTTTTTCCAGATCACGGTTCACCACGCGGTTCATGATCCGCTTGGCCTTCACCTCGACTTCCTCACCGGGGCGGCGCTGGCGCTTGGCCTGCATCCGCACATGGGACCAAAGACGCTCCACAGGGTCGCGCATCAGGAACACAAACCGCACGTCAGGGGCCATATGCGCCATGTCGCGCAAACAGTCCTCCGACAAAAGCCCGTATCCCGGCGTGATGTCGCCCGCGAGTTTTTTGTCCCCGATTCCGTCCAGAAGATAGAACAGATAGTCCGACACCCCGTCTTCGCCCAGTTCCAGAATGCGCACGATCTCGTCGACATCCTTGATCTGGCGGTCGAGATTGGCCACTTTCCACCGGTTTCCGTTCTGGCGCGCCACGTCCTGACGCCGGACCAGATCCGCACGCAAACGCGCGAACACATCGAACTGGAACGCGTAATCCTCGTTCTCCACCGTGTCGAAATAGTGGATCTCCTTGACGGAGCGCATGTGGCAATCCGGATGGTCATGCAGATAGCGGTAAAGCGAGCTTGTGCCCGCTTTAGTCGCGCCAACGCAGATCATGATGGCCGGATCGCCGCTCACATCAGGCCCCCTTCTCGTCGCCGGGGAGGATGTATTTTGCCCCTTCCCACGGGGAAAGGTTGTCGAACTGGCGGTATTCCTGCACGAGGCTCACCGGTTCATAGACGACGCGTTTGAGCTCTTCATCATAACGCACTTCGGTGTAGCCGGTGGCCGGAAAATCCTTGCGCAGCGGATGGCCGCGGAAACCGTAATCCGTCAGCAAGCGCCGCAGGTCCGGATGGCCGGAGAAGATGATCCCGAACATGTCGAAGACTTCCCGCTCGAACCAGCCCGCAGAGGGGTGCACGGAGACGATGGACGGGATGGTTTCCTCTTCGCGCAGCGCAGCCACCACGCGGATGCGCTGGTTCTGATACATCGAAAGGAAATGGTAAACGACGTCAAAACGCTGTTCGCGGCTCGGATGGTCCACAGCGGTGATATCCACCAGTGTGGAGAAATTGCTGGTTCCGTCGGTTTTCAGAAACTCGACGAAATCAACAATCCCCGCAGATGTCACCCGCAGGGTCAGTTCGCCATAGGCCAGCTCGGAAGAAAGCACATCATTCGGGCGCTTCATCTCGATATGGGCGGCAAGTTCTTGGAGGGCTTCGCTCATCACATCCTCTCCTTAACGGACAATCGTGCCGGTGCGGCGCATTTTACGTTGCAGTTGCAGGATGCCATACATCAGCGCCTCGGCTGTCGGAGGACACCCCGGAACATAGACATCCACCGGCACAATACGATCACAGCCGCGCACGACAGAATAGCTGTAGTGATAATAGCCGCCGCCGTTGGCGCAGGACCCCATAGAGATCACATAGCGCGGCTCCGGCATCTGGTCATAAACCTTGCGCAGAGCGGGGGCCATTTTGTTGGTGAGCGTTCCGGCCACGATCATCAGATCGGACTGGCGCGGGGAGGCGCGCGGCGCGGTCCCGTAGCGTTCGATGTCATAGCGCGGCATGGAGGTGTGCATCATCTCGACAGCGCAACAGGCCAGACCAAAGGTCATCCAGTGCAAAGACCCCGTGCGGGCCCAGTTGATGATGTCCTCGGTGGAGGTGAGCAAAAAGCCCTTATCCTGCAGTTCCTTGTTGAGAACCTGCGTGGAATGCTCCTTGTCCACACCTGCGGTGTTGGCTCCGGTTGTCACGCCCATTCCAGCGCTCCCTTCTTCCATTCATAGCAAAAGCCCACGGTCAGCACGCCGAGGAACACCATCATCGACCAGAATCCCACCATTCCGATATCCTTGAACGCAACGGCCCAAGGGAACAGGAACGCGATTTCGAGATCGAAAATGATGAACAGGATCGACACGAGGTAGAACCGCACGTCGAACTTCATCCGCGCGTCGTCGAATGCGTTGAACCCACATTCATAGGCCGACACTTTTTCAGGGTCGGGATTGCGCACGGCGAGGATGAGGGCTGCGAAGATGAACACGAGGCCCAGCGCAATGGCGAGGCCGAGGAAAATGACGATGGGGAGATATTCCCGAAGCAAGTCTTCCACGAGCGGCTCCTTGATGGGCGCGCCTCTTCGCGGGACGGGATGTCAGGCGATCGCAGGCACGCTGCTTTGCTAGCTTGTCGTGGTTTATCCCTCTGCGGCACTGTGGTCAACCAACGCAAAGGTGAGAAAGACCCTTGTTACAAGGGGCTTTAGAAGATTTTTTTCGCCGACCGTCCGGTTTTGCTCTCCGGTGCGCCACAAATCACGTCCTGTTTTGATTCGCGGCTTAATTCTTAGTTTTTTTATCAGAATTATCCCAGATCACAACCGCAGACTTGCGAAGGGACACAAAACAAAACGGGCCGCTCAAACAGAACGGCCCGTGTCGATGATATGTCAAAGGGACCCCTGACCCATTGCTATTAAGCCAATGTCAAGCGAGGTGGAGGCGCTCGACCTCCGAGCGAATAATCCGCGCCAATGTTGCGCAATCCTCAAGGCTGAAGGTCAGCGGCAGGCGTATATCCATGATCGAGCGCAGCACGCGGTCACTTTCAGGCAGGCTTTGCGGCTCCGCATAGCGCCAGCTTTCATAACGCGAGGTAAAAGCAACCGGCTCGGGCGCCCCGAACCATTTCAGCTCCACGCCACGCTTCATACAGGCCGCAACCACAGCTTCGATCTTGGCGTCTGGCCATTCCAACAGCAGGAATTGAAAAGAGGAACCGACATAGTGCTCTTGCTGGGGCCGTTCGATCAGGGTCAGCCCCGCCGTGCCACGTAGCCCCTCTTCGAGCACACGATACCGCGCGTTCCACTTGTCCACCTGACTGTCGAGCGCCCGCAACTGCACCCGCAGAATTGCCGCACGCAGATGATCCATCCGCCCCGACACATTGGGCGTGGTGTATTTGATCTTTTCGAACACTTCAGGGGCCGGACCGGCGAGATGCTTGGGGTATAACATATACGATCCCGACAACATGATGGCCCGCGCGGCGATATCTTCGTCATCGGTGACGAGAAATCCCCCCTCCCCCGCATTGATATGCTTGTAGGTCTGGGTCGAATAGCAGCCGATCAGCCCGTGCCGGCCCGACGGTACACCTTCCCACGAAGCCCCCATTGTGTGGGCACAATCTTCGATCACAGCGACGCCTGCGCCGTTACAGATATACATGAGCGCATCCATATCGACGATATGCCCTCGCATATGGGAGAGCATCAGAACCTTCGCGCCCGTCTCCGCGATTTTCACCTGTAGGTCATCAAGATCGATCACCAGCCCCTCGGTCACGCCGACGAACACCGGCTTGGCCCCGACAGAGGCAATCGCGCCGGGCACAGGCGCAAGCGTAAAGGCATTGGTCAGAACTGGCTCTCCCGGCTGAACCTCCAAGGCGCGCAAGGCACACCCCAAGGCATACCCCCCCGACGCCACGGCCAGCGCGTAGGTCGCCCCCGTGTAGGCGGCAAACTCTTTTTCCAGTAAGGCGACCTCCCCCGCTTCGCCAGCTGCGGTGTTATACCGATGCAACCGGCCGGACCGCATCACTGCAACCGCCGCCTCGATGGCCTCTTCGGGGATAGGCTCCTGCTGGGTGAAGTTTCCGGTGAAAACCTCGGTGCTCTCGTTCGCGTTCATCCGATCAACTCCTTGGTGATCCGTGACAGGTCATTGTAATGCGCCAGCAAAGCCTCCGGCTCCAGCTTCTTCACCCCGTCTCCATCCGGCCCGAAGGTGACAAGCACACAAGGCACGCCCGCCGCTTTCGCCGTATTGCGATCCGTCTCGGTGTCCCCGACCAGAAAGGACTGCGCAAGAACGCCTCCGGCCTCTTCCACGGCGGCCACATAGGGTTTCGGATCCGGCTTCGACACGCCCACGGTCTTGGCCCCGATCATGGACCCGAACAGATCACGCACCCCCAGCCTCATCAGCAAACGATCTGCCAGATCCTCCGGCTTGTTGGTGCAAATCCCCACGGCATAACCACTTGTACGCAGCCCTTCGACCGCCTCCACAGCCCCGTCATACAATCGCGTATGCGTGTCGATCTCCTCGGCATAGGCCTCAAGCAGGATCGGGTATTGCTCCATCACCTCCGCCGCTGTGAAGCCCGGTCTGACCTTCGAGAACCCGAGACCAAGCATCGCTCGCGCCCCGCGAAAGGCCGTATGCGCATCGCCCACAGGATCAAGCACATCTCCATAGCCCAGATTGCGGAAACAACTGTTCGCCGCAGCGATCAAATCCGCCGACGTATCCGCCAGCGTTCCATCAAGGTCGAAAATCACGGTTTTCATCGTATCGGGTCTCCTGCAACATCATCAAAGCGGTATTCTTTGGCAAAGACCCGCGCAAACCTGTAATCAGGCGTCAGAAACTGTGATGCGACTACTCTTGCGGCTTTGCGCATCATGGGTAAAACGGCACAGAGATAAAGAAAAGAGCAGATCGGGACGAAAATCATGGCAACAGCCCTCATTCTTCTGGCCGCAGGACAGGGAACACGGATGAATTCCGACCTGCCGAAGGTTTTACACCCGATCGGCAACGCCCCGATGTTTGCCCATGCGCTGGCATCCGGCGCAGCACTGGCGCCTGAGCGCACGGTGCTCGTCGTAGGTCATGGTGCAGATCAGGTTGCCGCCGAGGCTGCCAAGATCGACGACAACATCCTCATCGCCCGCCAGAACGAACAGCTTGGCACAGCGCATGCGGTATTGAAGGCGAAAGAGGCGCTGTCCGGTTTTGAAGGCGATGCCATCGTGTTGTATGGCGACACGCCCTTTATCTCCGAAGCCACGATCTTGCGCATGGTCGAAGCGCGCAAAACGGCGGATGTGGTCGTGCTGGGCTTTGAAGCCGCGGATCCGGCCCGCTACGGACGGCTGGTGACGGAGGGCGACACGCTTCGCCGGATCGTCGAATACAAAGACGCTTCCGAGGCGGAACGCGCCATCACGTTTTGCAATTCCGGCCTGATCGCGGCAGAGGCTTCTGTGCTGTTCGATCTGTTGGAACAGGTCGGCAACGACAATGCGGCGGGGGAGTATTACCTGCCCGACATCATTGAAATCGCGTGGAAAACCGGACGCACGGCAACGGCGGTGGCCTGCGATGAAGCCGAAACACTCGGCGTCAACACCCGCGCCGAACTGGCCCGCGCCGAAGCGATTTTCCAAGCTTCCAAACGCGCAGAGGCGCTGGAGAACGGCGTGACGCTCATGGCCCCAGAGACGGTGTTCTTCTCGCTCGACACCTATATCGGGCGGGACACGGTTGTGGAGCCGAATGTCATCTTCGGCCCCGGTGTCACCGTCGAATCCGGCACCCGCATCCGCGCCTTTTCCCATTTCGAGGGCTGTCATGTCTCGATGGGTGCCACCGTCGGCCCCTTTGCCCGACTGCGCCCCGGCGCGGAACTGGCGAACAATGCCCATATCGGCAATTTCGTCGAAGTCAAAAACGCCCAGATCGGCGAAGGCACCAAGGTGAACCATCTCACCTATATTGGCGATGCCGAGATCGGTGACGGCACCAACGTGGGCGCAGGCACGATCACCTGCAATTATGACGGCGTGTTCAAGCATCGCACGACCATCGGGCGCAACGCCTTCATCGGTTCGAACACCATGCTGGTCGCCCCCGTGACAGTGGGCGACGAAGCGATGACCGCCTCCGGTTCCGTCATCACCTCCGACATCGAACCGGGTGCTCTCGCGATTGCCCGCGCCAAACAGGTGAACAAACCCATGCTCGCCGTGCGGATGTTCGAAAAGTTAAAGTCTTTGAAGGCTAAAAAGCAAAAAGGTCAGTAAAATGTGCGGTATTGTAGGGGTTTTGGGCAATCACGAAGCGGCTCCCATTCTGGTTGAGGCGCTCAAACGGCTGGAATATCGCGGCTATGACAGCGCGGGGATTGCCACGGTTTCCAACGGCAAGCTCGACCGCCGTCGCGCCGTTGGCAAGCTGGTGAACCTCTCGGACCTTTTGGTGCATGAGCCGCTCGCGGGAAAGTCCGGCATCGGGCACACCCGCTGGGCCACCCACGGCGCGCCCTCGGTCACCAACGCCCACCCGCACAAGGCCGGTCCGGTCGCCGTGGTGCATAACGGGATCATCGAAAACTTCCGCGAATTGCGCACCGATCTGGCCGCGAAAGGCTACCCTGCGGCGACGGAAACCGACACGGAGACCGTGGCCTTGCTCTGCCAGAGCTACATGGATGCGGGCAAAGCCCCTGAGGACGCGGCGATGGCCACGATTGACGGGCTCGAAGGTGCGTTTGCGCTGTGTTTTCTCTTTGACGGCGAAGACGATCTTCTAGTCGCCGCACGCAAGGGCTCGCCGCTGGCCATCGGTCACGGCAAGGGCGAGATGTTCGTGGGCTCCGACGCCATCGCTCTGGCACAAATGACCGACCAGATCACCTATCTCGACGAGGGTGACCGCGCCATTCTGACCCGTAACGGGGTCGATATTTTCGACGCAACCGGCGCACAGGTCCAACGCCCGCGCCGCACCATCGCTATGGATGCCGCACGGATCGAAAAAGCCGGCCACAAACACTTCATGGCCAAGGAAATTGCGGAACAACCGACCGTGATTTCCGAAGCGCTGGCCTATTATCTCAACGCCGATGAAACGGGCATCACCCTGCCCGACCCCGGCCTTGATTTCTCCGCCTTCGACCGCATCGTGATGGTGGCTTGCGGCACGGCCTATTACGCCTGTTTCACGGCAAAATACTGGTTCGAACAGGTGGCCCGCATCCCTGTGGAGATCGACGTGGCCTCCGAATTCCGCTACCGCGAACCGCCCGTAAGTGCCCGAACTCTCGCGATTTTTGTCAGTCAGTCGGGGGAAACGGCGGACACTTTGGCCGCACTCAGATATATGTCGGACAAGGCGGACACGATCGTCTCCGTGGTCAATGTCGCAGAAAGCTCCATCGCACGCGAAAGCGACATTGCGCTGCCGATTCTGGCCGGTGTCGAGGTCGGCGTGGCCTCCACCAAGGCCTTCTCCTGCCAGCTGACCGTTCTGGCGCTGCTCGCTTTGGAGGCCGCCCACCAGCGCGGAGAAATCGACGGAGACACGCTGTCGAAACGGCTGACGGAACTGCGCAGCCTGCCCGGCCTTCTGACCCGTGCACTGGATCTAGACGAGACGCTGAACATCATTTCCAACACGCTCTCCGAGGCCAAGGACATTCTCTTCCTCGGTCGCGGCATGATGTATCCGCTCGCCCTCGAAGGCGCGTTGAAACTAAAGGAAATCAGCTACATACATGCGGAAGGCTATGCATCCGGCGAATTGAAACACGGGCCGATTGCCCTGATCGACAGCCACACGCCAGTCATCGTTTTCGCCCCGCATGACGCGCTTTTCGACAAGACCGTGTCGAACATGCAAGAGGTCATGGCGCGTGGCGGAAAGGTGCTTCTGGTCTCCGACCGCAAGGGGCTGGAAGTGGCTTCCGAAGGCGTCTGGCAAACGGTGCAAATGCCCGAAGTGCCCGACCTTTTCGCCCCCCTGCTCTACGCCATTCCTGCCCAGCTCATCGCTTATCACACGGCGGTCGCCAAGGGCACGGATGTGGACCAACCGCGCAATCTGGCGAAATCCGTGACGGTGGAATGAGCGGGCGACACAGGCCCGTTTCGCCCCGCCCAGACCGGTCGGCCCCGCGTCGGACTTATGTCGGACACCTGTCGGGCAGGCCCGCTGTGGCCCAATGGCACGTTGCGCGGCGCGGCACTCTCATCTATCACCGCCTGTAATTGGTCTGCTGGAAAGACCCGGCTGGAAGGAAAGCTGTCCCATGATGTTTGACGACGCGCTCGGAGCGCTCATGACCCACGCCGATACGGCCCGCGCGACCGAATTGGAAAACCGCTTCGGCGCTGGCAGCTATCTCGGCGTGGCCCCGCAGGCGATGGAAGAACTCGCGCGCAGCTGGCGTCAGGAGATCGGCACACCCGAACGCCTCGCACTGGCGCGTGCGCTTTGGGCCGATGGCCCGTTCGAAGCCCGCATCATGGCGGCGAAACTTCTGACCCAAGCGCGGATCAAGGACGATGCCGAAATCTGGGACCAGATTTGCGCATGGATTTCCGAGGCCGCCAACTGGGCCGAACTGGACGCGCTGGCCGCCGCCGGTGCGCGCAGGATCGTCACCGACCTGTCGCGGATGGAAACCGTCCATACGCTTGCCAAATCCGAACGCGTTCTGGACCGCCGCGCCGCCCTCGGCCTCTCGCTGCCGCTGGCGAAACTCGCCCACCCCTCCGAGGCGGAAGTCAACGCCATCGACGATGTGCTCTACTGGCTCACCCATGCGCTCGAAGATAGTGACAAGGACGTGTCGCGCATGGCCGATACATGGCTCAAGAGCCTCGGCAAACATGACCGCAAACGCGCCAGCATGGTGCGCCGTGTGGTGCAGTCTCGCGCAAGTGATGCCTGAAAGGCTTGGCGACACCGCCAAAGCGCCCTAGATTGCCCCGTATGACATCCGCAACGCCCCGCCTCATCGACCCGTTTGCCCGACCGATCACCTATCTTCGGGTGTCGGTGACGGACCGCTGCGATTTCCGCTGTGTCTATTGCATGGCGGAAAACATGACCTTTCTGCCGAAAAAAGAATTGCTGACCCTCGAAGAACTGGACCGCATGTGTTCCACCTTCATCGGGCTGGGCGTCGAAAAACTGCGCATCACCGGCGGCGAACCTCTGGTGCGGCGCGGGATCATGACCTTTTTCGATGGTATGACACGGCATCTGGACAGCGGCGCGTTGAAGGAACTGACCGTCACCACCAATGGCTCGCAACTGTCACGCTTTGCCAAAGTCCTCTATGCGGCGGGCGTGCGGCGGATTAACGTGTCGCTGGACACGTTGGACGCGGCAAAATTCCAGCGGGTGACACGCTGGGGACGGCTTGAACAGGTTCTCGGCGGGATCGCAGCCGCCCGCAACGCAGGGCTGCGGGTCAAGATCAACACGGTTGCCCTCAAGGGCTTTAACGAAGACGAACTCTTCACCCTCACCGACTGGTGCGCCCGCGAGGATATGGACCTGACCTTTATCGAAGTCATGCCGATGGGTGACTTGGGCAACGAGGATCGCGTCGGGCAATACTGGTCGCTCGACGACCTGCGTGCAGATCTCTCTGCGCGGTTCACCCTCACGGACCTGCCGGAAAGCACGGGCGGTCCGGCGCGCTATGTGCGGCTGGAAGAAACAGGACAGAAGATCGGCTTCATCACGCCTTTGACCCATAATTTCTGCGAAAGCTGCAATCGCGTGCGGATGACCTGCACAGGCGAGTTGTTCATGTGTCTGGGACAGGAAGACAACGCCTCCCTGCGTGACATCCTGCGCGCCTCGCCCGATGACGACACCCCGCTGATCCAAGCCATTGAGGCCGCAATCCTGCGCAAGCCCAAAGGCCATGATTTCGACTATTCGCGCCAACGTGCCGACGGTCAGGTCTCCCGCCACATGAGCCACACCGGCGGCTGATCCGCACGATCCCAACACCGCAAATGAAAAGCGCCCCCTGTCAAATGGGAGCGCCTTCGTGTTTCCTTTGTGCCTCAAATACTCAAATCCCGAATACACGGGCACAGACCTCCGTCACGCGGCTGTCTGTTAGGCTGCGGGCAAACGGCTTTCCACCATTTCCGCATACCACGAACAGCCCGCAGGCAGGGCTTCGTCGTTGAACATATATTTCGGGTGGTGCACAGGCGCGCCCGGACCGTTGCCGAGGATGATATAGGCGCCAGGGCGTTCTTCGAGCATATAGGCGAAGTCCTCGCCGCCCATCACCAGCGGGTATTCTCCGCAATCGCCCACGACTTTGGTGGCCGCCTCGATCGCATATTCGGTTTCCCGCTCATGGTTCACCATCACCGGATAGCCGAGGTGGTAGTCCACTTCGATCTCCGCGCCATAGGTCGCGCCGACACCGGCACAGATGGCTTCCAACCGTTCGCGGGCCTGTTTGCGCACATCGGCGTCCAGCGTGCGCACGGTGCCTTTGAGCAGCACGGTGGCGGGCAGGACGTTATGGGCTTTGGAAGAGCTTTCCACGGTGCAGATGGAGACCACGACCTGTTCGGTCGGATCAACATTGCGCGAGGCGATGGTTTGCAGGGCGATGACCAGATGCGCGGCGGTCACGGTGCTGTCGACGACCTCATGGGGTTTTGCCGCATGGCCACCCTTGCCGCGCACCACGATCTCGAATTCGTCCGCAGCGGCAAAGAACGGGCCGGGACGGATGGCGAATTTGCCGGCTTCGAGGTTGGGCCAGTTGTGCATGCCGTAGACTTCGTCGATGCCGAACCGGTCCATCAGGCCTTCTTCACACATCACACGCCCGCCACCGCCGCCTTCTTCGGCGGGTTGGAAGATCACCACGGCGGTGCCGTCGAAATTGCGGGTTTCGCAGAGGTATTTCGCAGCGCCCAGAAGCATTGCGGTGTGACCGTCATGGCCGCAGGCATGCATAACGCCAGGATTTTTCGAGGCAAATTCGGCACCGGTTTCTTCGAGAATCGGCAAGGCATCCATATCGGCGCGCAGCCCGATGGTGCGGCCTTTGGTGTCGGTCTTGCCCTTGATCACGCCCACGACGCCGGTTTTCGCCATGCCTTCGACAACCTCGTCACAGCCGAATTCGCGCAGCAGATCCGCGACTTTTTTCGAGGTGCGCGGCAGGTCGAACATCAATTCGGGGTTTTCGTGAATATCGCGTCGCCATGCGGTGATTTCCGGCAATAGCTCGGCAAGGCGGTTCTTAATCGGCATTTTCTTCTCTTTTCATCGTCTGGACAGGTCCGCCAAAGCGGCGGTTAAATAAGCGTTTTTCAAAACGCATCAGCCAAAGCCTTCGATCGGCTCCAGCACGAAGTGCCCTTTGGACACTTCGCGGTAGGTGGATTTTGCAGGCACATAGTCTGCGGGGAAAATCGGGGACGGAATCGGTTTGAAGGACAGGTCCGCCCTGATTTTCTTGTTATGCGGGTCGGCGATGGGCACGGCCAGCATGAGAGATTTCGTGTATTCGTGCTGCGGGTTCTCGAACACCGCCTGACGCGGGCCGATCTCGACAATCCGGCCAAGATACATCACCGCCGTGTGGTGGCTGACCCGTTCGACCACGGCCATGTCGTGGCTGATAAAGAGCATGGCGATGCCAAGTTCGGCCTGAAGCTCCATCAAGAGGTTCACCACCTGCGCCTGCACGCTCACATCAAGGGCGGAAACCGCCTCGTCCGCGATCACCAGCTTCGGATTGATCGAGAGGGCACGGGCGATGGCGACGCGCTGGCGTTGGCCACCCGACAGTTCGTGCGGGTAACGTTTCAGAAAGGCGCGCGGCAGCTCGACACGGTCGAACAGAGCCGCGACGCGGTCGGTGACATCGGAGCCATGCGCCAGCCCGTAGTTGCGCAGCGGTTCGGCCACCTGATCAATGAGCCGCACCTGCGGGTTGAGCGAGGCAAACGGGTCCTGAAAGATCATCTGCATGTCCTGACGCAACCGGCGCAAATCGCGCGGGTTCTGGTCCAGAACCTCTTTACCGTCCAGACGCACAGAGCCGCTGAGCGGATCGACAAGGCGCAGGATCGAACGCCCGCAGGTCGATTTCCCGCAGCCGCTTTCGCCGACAAGAGACAGCGTCTCCCCCGGCTTGATCGCAAAGGAGACATCTTCGACCGCGTGGACATTCGCCACAGTCTTGCGCAACAAACCGGCCTTCACCGGAAAGCGCGTGACCAGATTGTTCACTTCGAGAACCGGCTTTGTCCCCTCCGGCGCATAGGGCACCGGCGACACGGACACTTGCGGCACGCCGATCAGACGCATCGGTTCGGGCGCCGGTTTGCCGGTCATCTCGCCCAGCTTCGGCACCGCGGCCAAAAGCGCCTTGGTGTAATCTTCTTTCGGAGAATCAAAGATTTCCGCGACCGTGCCCTCTTCGACCACGTCGCCACGGAACATCACCAACACCCGATCCGCCATCTGCGCGACCACGGCCATGTCATGGGTGATGAACAGCACCGCCGTGTTGTGTTCGCGCTTCAGCCGGTCGATCAGCGCCAGAATCTCTGCCTGAATCGTCACGTCCAGCGCCGTGGTCGGCTCGTCACAGATCAGCAGCTTCGGCTCGCAAGCCATCGCCATTGCAATCATCACACGCTGGCGCATACCGCCGGACAGCTCATGGGGATACTGGCTCAGACGCCGCTCCGGTTCGGGGATGCGCACGTCTTTCATCAGTTCGAGCGCACGGGCGCGGGCCTGTTCCTTGCTCATCCCCTTGTGCAGACGCAGTCCCTCGCAAAGCTGGCGCTCGATGGTGAACACCGGATTGAGCGAGGTCATCGGCTCCTGAAAGATCATGCCGATATCGTCGCCGCGCAACGCCCGCATTTTCTCGGGGTCCATCGCGGTCAGATCAATGATCTCGTGTTCCTTGCGCAGCTTGATCTCGCCACCGGCAATCTTCCCGCCGCCGAACTCGATCAGGCGCATAATTGCCAGAGAAGACACGGATTTTCCCGAACCCGACTCACCCACAACACAGAGCGTCTCGCCCGCGTCGATGGAGAAGGACACATCCTTGACCCCGACCACAAGACCGCCGCGTGTCGGAAACTCGACCCGCAGGTGGGAAACGTCGATCAACGCTTGGCCGTCGGACGTATCGGGAGCCGAATCAGGAGTTTTATCAAGCATGAATCGCCTTTCAGATCAGGTGCCGGATCACCGCGCAAAACACCGTGAATCGCATAAGTGACAAGACCGTCCCGCGGGCCGGACGCGCCGCATAAGGACCGATCATGACGCTAAGCCTGCCACGCGGGGGCTGTCAAATCGGTTTGTCTGAAAAGCGGGCAAACGCTGAACCGGCAGGCAAAGAGAACGTCACGACATGGGCTTAACGCCATTTTTATCAAAGAAACTGCCTTGCTTTGCCTAAGTTTTTATCATTCGATAAATTTATATCACCGGAATCCGGCGAGTCGCCTTGCCTTGCGCAAGCAGGACCACGCAGGTTTCGACACAGTAACGCCGGTGCGGGGTCACAATAATTTGCGGTTTACGCAATCTCCCGTCACCGGTCCAACAAGGAGAGGTCATTCAATGACGTTTAAAACAGCCCTGATGGGTGCTGTCGCATCGCTCGCGCTGGTTCCTGCCGCTTTCGCCGAGCGCGGTGCGGACGGTCATGTCAATATCATCTATTACCAAGCGCCCTCGACGATGAACCCCTATCTCTCGGGTGGCACCAAGGAGCTTGAGTCTGCCTCATTGGTTCTGGAGCCTCTGGCACGCTACAACGAAGCGGGCACGATTGTGCCCTATCTGGCCGAGTCTGTGCCGACCGTGGAAAACGGCGGCGTGTCCGAAGATCTGAAAACGATCACATGGAAGCTCAAGGAAGGTCTCAAATGGTCGGACGGCACGCCGCTGACCTCCGAAGATGTGAAATTCACATGGGAATATTGCACCACCGAGGGCGGTGGTTGTTCCCAATCCGAGAAATACAATGATGTGGTCGAGGTCGAGACCCCTGACGAGCTGACCGTTGTGGTGCATTTCGGCGTGCCGAAGCCCTTCCCCTACGGTCCCTTCGTCGGCGCTCAGGCTCCGATCGTGCAAAAGGCCCAGTTCGCTGATTGTGTCGGCGAAGCGATGGCGTCCTGCACCGAAGAGAACTTCAGCCCGATTGGCACAGGGCCTTTCGTCGTGGACGAGTTCAAAACCAATGACGTGGTCTCGCTCTCCGCGAACCCGCATTATCGTGACCCGAACAAACCGGCCTTTGCGACCGCAACGCTGAAAGGCGGCGGCGATGCGCAATCTGCGGCGCGCTCCGTGCTGGAGACCGGCGAATTCGACTATGCGTGGAACACACAGGTGTCCCCCGACCTGCTCGAAGCCATGCTTGCCAAGGGCAAGGGCCAGCTTGTCAGCGCCTTCGGCACGCTCGTCGAGCGGATCATGGTCAACATGACCGACCCCGATCCGGCCTTGGGCGATGAACGCGCCACCGCCGCCCATCCGCACCCGATCCTCTCCGATCTGGCCGTGCGCAAGGCGCTGTCGATGGCCATCGACCGTGCGCTTCTGACCGAAATCGGTTATGGCGATGCAGGGCGTCCGACCTGTAACGTGCTGCCCGCACCGGCGATCTACAACTCCACCGCCAATGATGCCTGCCTCACGCAAGACATCGAAGGCGCGAAAGCCATACTGGAAGAAGCCGGCTGGGTGGACAGCGATGGCGACGGCATTCGCGAGAAAGACGGCAAGAAACTGTCGCTTCTGTTCCAATCCTCGACCAATGCCATCCGTCAGGATTTTCAGGCGATCATCAAACAGTGGTGGGGCGAGATCGGTGTTGAAACCGAATTGCGCAACATTGACGCCTCCGTGTTCTTTGGCGGGGATGCCGGTTCGCCGGATACCTTCCAGAAGTTCTATGCAGACGTAGAAATGTATGCCAACAACTTCGACGGGACCGATCCGGAAGCCTATATGGCCAACTGGGAATGCAAACAGGCACCGCGCCCCGAAACCCAGTGGCAGGGCAACAACATGCCGCGCTTCTGCTCTGACGAGTATGACGCGCTGGTCGCGGAAATGGCGAAAACCGGTGACATCAACAAACGTGCCGAGCTGGCGAAAGCCATGAACGACATGCTGATGCAGGAATATGTCATCATCCCGCTGGTGGACCGTGGTCGTCTGTCCGCACATTCCAACACGCTGGGCGGTGTGATCCTCAACACCTGGGATTCCGAGCTTTGGAACGCGGCCGACTGGTATCGCATCAAAGAGTGATCTCTCTACGGGCGTCCCGACCCCTCGGGGCGCCCGCTCCCCAATGACAAAAGACCTGAACCAAGGCACCCTTCATGCTCCATTTCACGATCCGCCGTCTGATCCTCTCCGTTCCGACGCTTCTCTTCATTTCATTGGTGATCTTCCTGCTTCTGGATCTGGCTCCGGGCGATCCGATGGCCTCCATCCCGCTGACCGTGCCGCCTGAGGTGAAGGAAAAGATGCGCGAGGCTCTGGGCCTTGGCGAACCTGTCCATATCCGGTTTCTGAACTGGCTCTACCAGTTCTTCGTCGTCGAGCCGCAAGTGGCCTTCGACCATATCTTCGGCACCGATTTCTCCGAAGGCAAACAGCGGATCATCTCCTTCCAGTCGCGCTCCCCCGTCATGTCCGTCGTGGCCGAACGTATGCCGCAGACACTGTGGGTTGTGGGCCTGTCCTATGTCTTCGCCACGCTGATCGCCGTGCCCATCGGCATCTTCTCCGCCTATCGCCAGTATAGCTGGTTCGATCAGCTGGGCACGTTTATCTCCATGGTCGGGTTTTCCATCCCGACCTTCTTCTCCGGCGTCCTGCTGATCGTGGTGTTCTCCGTCATTCTCGGCTGGTTCCCGTCGATCTATGACACCACGCACACCATCACCGACTGGGGATCGTTCTGGTTTCAGGTCAAACAGATGGCCATGCCGGTCTTTGTCCTGACGCTCTACAACGCCGCGCAGGTCAGCCGGTTCATGCGCGCCTCGATGCTCGACAATCTCAATCAGGACTATGTGCGCACCGCCCGCGCCAAGGGCCTCTCCGAGCGCGTCGTCGTCCTTGTCCATGTACTGCGCAACTCCATGATCCCTGTCGTCACCGTGATTGCTCTGGGCGTGCCCAACATCTTCGGCGGCGCGATCATCACCGAACAGGTGTTTCAGGTGAACGGTCTGGGACAGATGTTGATCTCCGCGATCTACGCCTCTGACGCACCGATGGTGCAGACGCTGACCTTCATCTTTGCCGTACTCATCGTTCTGTTCAACCTCATCGCGGATATTCTCTACGGTATCCTCGATCCACGCATCCGCTACGATTAAGGGAGGTTGACCATGACCGATACAACAACCGCAGCCGCTATCCCCTCCGAAAAACCCCGCAACCAGTGGTGGGATGTCTGGGACCAGTTCAAAACCCACAAGGGCGCGATGGCCGGACTGGTCTTTTTCGTCTTTATCATTCTGGCGGTCTATCTCGGCCCGCTCCTCTGGACCATCGACCCGACGCACATTGACATCCGCGCGCGCAACACGGGCCCCTCTCTGGCCCACCCGCTCGGCGCAGACCAACTGGGCCGCGACATGCTGGCGCGGATGCTGCAAGGGGGACAGGTCTCGATCTCCGTGGGCCTGACCGCCATGGCGCTCTCACTGGTGCTGGGCACGTTCATCGGTGTGCTCGCAGGCTACTGGAAAGGTCTCGACGGGCTTCTGATGCGCTTCACCGACCTGTTCCTCGCCCTGCCGCTGCTGCCGCTGCTGCTCGTCATCATCATGCTGTTCCGCGACCCGCTGCGTTCCGTCTTCGGGCTGGAAACCGGCATCTTCATCCTGATCGTCTTTGTCATCGGCATCACAAGCTGGATGCAGGCGGCGCGGATCGTGCGCGGCGATGTTCTGGCGCTCAAGGAACGCGAATATGTGCTGGCCGCACGCTCCATCGGCACCTCTTCGGGCAAGATCGTTGTGCGCCATATCCTGCCCAACATCATGTCACCCATCATGGTCTCGGCCACCTTGGGCATCGCCAATGCGATCATCACGGAAAGCGCGCTGTCCTTCCTCGGCCTCGGCTTTCCGCCGGACTATCCGACATGGGGCCGCCTGCTCTTTGATGCCAAGGATTTCATCCAGCAATATCCCGAACGCGTCATCTGGCCGGGTCTGGCGATCTCGCTCACGGTGCTGGCGGTGAATTACATCGGTGACGGGCTGCGCGATGCGCTCGACCCGCGGATCAGGGGCCGGTAGGGCACAGCCCCAAAACACAAAACGGAAAACACAAAACGCGCCGAGACCACTGTCCGGCGCGTTTTTTCCTGCGTGTTTGAACGGGGTTTATTCCAGATGCTGCTTTTTGATCCGGCGCAGACCAAGCCAGACGGCCAACACAACCAGCGGCGTGAGCATCGACTGAGCCAGACCTTTGGACAGCCCCAGAGGCTCCAGCGCCGGATAGACCAGATAACCCGCAAGGCTCACCGCATAGTAGCTGATCGCCACGACCGAGAGCCCCTCGACCGTCTCTTGCAACCGCAGTTGCAGATCGGCGCGTTTGTCCATGCTTTCCAGCAGTTTCTGGTTCTGGGCCTGACGCCCGACATCGACCTTGGTGCGCAAAAGATTCGCCGCCCGCGCGGTCCGTTCGGCAAGGCTCTCAAGCTGTGATTTCGCCGCCTGCACCGTGCGCATGGCCGGATCGAAACGCCGCATCATAAATTCGCTGAAGAGCTGACGCCCCTGAAACCGGCTTTCGCGCAGCACCTCGATCCGCTGATTGACGATGGCCTCATAAGCCCCCGTCGCGCCAAAGCGGAAGTTGGTCCGCGTCACGATGCTCTCGATCCGTGTGGAGAGGCCGAGAAGGTCTTCCAGCGTGTCTTCCGTGGAGACTTCCGACTTGGTGGTGAGACGGACCATCAGATCGGAGAGTTCCTTTTCGATATCCGCCAAGTCTGCGACCACTTTGCGCGCCTGCACCAGCCCCAGCATCGACATGGCCTTATAGGTCTCGATCTCGCACAGACGTTGCAGAACCCGCCCGATCCGGCGCTGGCCGCAATCCGCATCGGGGAAAATGGCAAAGCGCATGTGACCCGCCGCATCGATCCGGAAATCTCCGGCAACCACCATCGCCCCGTCCAGCACACGCGCCACGGCGAGGCTTTCGCGTTCGAACCAATCGTCCATCAGGGCAATGATCCGCGCGTCGTCTTCCACCGTCTCGACCCGAATTAGCGCCGAGGTGATCCGCTGTCCCGGTGCCTCTTTCAGCCAGTCTTCGGGGAAGAGTTCAAAGGTCGTCCGGTCAAAGGCATGATCGGAAAGCCCGTCTGCGAAGATCGTGTAGGTCACAAATTCCGTGTGGCTTTCCCATTTCAGGCGGTATTTGCCCAAAGGTCCGGTGTAATGCGTGGCTCCCGGTGCCGGATGGGCTGCGCCGAACCGGTCCAGAAGTGCCAGAAGATGCGCCCGATCCAGATCGCGGTCGCGCCGGGCCGCATCCCCTGCGGAGCGGATGGCCAGATAGGCGGCGCGGGCATTGCTGCCCACTTCGGGAAAGGGGCGGGCATGCAATTCATTGGCCAGCTCGTAGCGGCGCGGGTGGTCGGTCAAAGGGGCCATAGGCGATCTCGTCTCAAGCGTCATATTTCGCCTATAGACTGCCACCCCGCCTCATGGCAAATCATTTTTTCAATGTATATCAGCCACTTAACGGAATGCGACGGTATACAAAACTCATGCCCCGCCCAATTCCTCGGCCACGACATTCATCCAGTAGGCCACGCCGATGGGGATCAGCTTGTCGTTGAAGTCGAATTTCGGCGTGTGGACAAAGGCCGCGCCGGGACCATCGCCATTGCCGATAGAGACATAGGCACCGGGGATTTTCTCCAGAAAATAGGCGAAGTCCTCGCTGGCGCCGATGGCGGGGGCTTTGGTGTCGGCCATTTCTGCGCCCAGAGAGGCAGCGTGGGCCCTGCCCGTTACGGCGACCTCCTCTGACGTGTTCACCAGCGGCGGATAGCCCCGCTCATAGTCCACATGCGCCTCAACGCCGCAGGCCATAGCGCAGCCCTCGGCCAGACGGGTGATCTCGCGTTGCAATGTGTCGCGCACCTCGGGCCGGTAGCTGCGTGCGGTGCCCGCGACCAGAACTTTGGCCGGAATAATATTCGCACTCTCGCGCTCGCCCCCTGCCACATGGCCGATGGAGACCACGGCCCAATCGGTCAGCGCCACATGGCGCGACACCACATTGCCAAGGCTCGCCATGAACTGCCCCGCCGCCACGGTCGGATCGGTTGCTTTCTCCGGCGATGCACCGTGGCCGCCGGTGCCCTCGAACACGATCTCCCAATCGTCAGAAGCGGAGGTATAGGGGCCGACACGGGTGGTCATCTGTCCCAGCGGGTCCAGCGGTCCGTTATGCACGCCATAGATCGCATCGGTCGGGAACAGATCGAACAACCCGTCCTTGATCATCTCGTTGGCCCCGCCACCGCCCTCTTCGGCAGGTTGGAAGATGAACCGCACCGTGCCCGCAAAATCCGGATTGGCGGCCAGTTTCTCCGCCGCACCCAAAAGCATGGTCGTGTGCCCGTCATGGCCGCAGGCATGCATCTTGCCCGGCACTTGCGATGTATAGGGCACGCCGGTGTCCTCGGTGATATGCAGCGCATCCATATCGGCGCGCAGGGCGATGACCTTTTGCCCCGGACGCTTGCCCTTGAGCGTGCCCACGACACCGGTCTTGCCCAAGCCGCGATGCACCTCCATCCCCAGCCCTTCGAGAAACTCCGCCACAAGCGCAGAGGTCCGCACCTCTTCAAAAGCGGTTTCGGGATGGGCATGGATGTCGTGACGGATCGCGATCATTTTCTCCATGAACGCGTGGTCTGCGGTAATCTCTTCGGGGGTGGTGTGCTGCATGAGGGCCTCCTGTTGTCGAAAAGCCTGCCCGAAGTTCAACGGATTGAAAAGCCTGCCTTTTGCAAATCGGCTGTGCGCGGGGCAGACGCCGCCCCTGCCCGACCAAACGCATAAAAACGCCGCGCCGATACAGGATCAGCGCGGCGGCTTGCTTCATCTCTGGCGGCTGAAATCAGTCCGCAGGGCGACCTTCCGGCGGCGGACCGTCAGGACGTGGACCTGCACCCGGAGGGCCCTGACGCACAGAGGCGTCACAGCTTGCGTCACCGTCTTCGAGAGCACAGCCATATTGCGCGGTCATACAGGCCAGAATGGCGTTCGAGCCTTCGGCCCCTGCATGGTAGTGATAGCCCAGCGCCTCGGTGGCGTGACCGTTACAGTCGTCCAGCCCGTCAACCACCACGCCTTCGGAATTGGCGCGATTATAGATCAGATAGCCATCCATCGCGATCCCGATGGGCGTGGCGTCATCCAGCACCGCCGCGTCTTGCGCGGAAGCGACCTCTTCGGCCTCCTGTTCGTCCGTCACGGGTGCTCCCGGAAGGCAATCCGTCACCGCGTGATAATGGTAGCCGACATGCAGGTTCACATGCCCGCCGCAATCATCCAGAGGGGCAATCGTATGCGCCGCGACAATCGCTTCCTGAGGCGCAGAGGCGTCCAGACGCACACCGTTATAGGCTACGCCCGCCCCCTGATCGAGACGACCGACCTCGGAAGCCGCTTGCGGTTCAAGCGGGATCACATAGGTCACGCTGACCCCGTCATCGAGATATTCCGGCAGGCACTGCACACAGTAGTTCTGATACTCTTCCGCCACATCGGGACGCGCCGCCCCGTCACAGGATTCGAGCGTATCGGTCACGCGAATCTCGCCGGTTTCCGGATTGTAGAGCGCCCATTCGTCATCCCCGAAAAATTCGTCGAGATGTTCCACAAAGCTGCCATCCACATCAATCAGCTCGTTCTCGCCGAACCACTTGCCGCCTTTGCTCGCATCATCCGAGATATTGGTCGGACACCACGGGCCGGGCGTATAGGCGATGGGTTCCGGCTTGACCGTGATGGAGAAACACCGCGTCTGCGTGCCCTCGGAGAGCGTGCAATCCACGACCTCCGGACCGGAGACGACAACCGCCTCGGAGAAAAACGCCGCGATCTCTTCGAGGCGTTGCGCTTCGGCTTCGGTTGTGTCGGCGGTGGCAGGCAGAGCCAGCGCCAAAGTGGCTGGCACCGCGATTGCGGCCGAAAGGAAATGAGGAACGGTCCGTCTCATGGGGGATAGTCTCCGGTGAGGGCATGATCTTTGCCCTGTGCTGCGCGAAACCTGCGCGCCAGTTCGTGTTGAGTAGATTATACGCAGCGGGGCGCATATTCCGTCACTCTTTTTTGACTGTATCGGATTTTTTGTGATCCGGGGCATTTTCCCGTTCCGGCTCTGTTCAGGCCCAAACGCAAAAAGGGCGACCCGTGGGCCGCCCTTTCCGTCATCTGTTGCGTCAAACTCAGTCGAGTTTCGGCAGAAGCGCGTTCATCGAGTCCTTGGCGTCGCCGTAGAACATGCGCGTGTTCTCTTTGTAGAACAGCGGGTTTTCGATACCCGAATAACCCGTGCCCTGCCCGCGTTTGGAGACGAAGACCTGCTTCGCTTTCCAGACTTCAAGAACCGGCATACCCGCAATCGGGGAGTTCGGGTCTTCTTGAGCTGCGGGGTTCACGATGTCGTTGGAGCCGATCACGATGACCACGTCTGTGTCAGGGAAGTCCTCGTTGATCTCGTCCATTTCCATCACGATGTCATAAGGCACCTTGGCCTCGGCCAGAAGCACGTTCATGTGACCGGGCAAACGGCCCGCCACGGGGTGAATGGCGAAACGCACATTCTTGCCCTTGGCACGCAGCTTGTTGGTCAGTTCCGACACGGCGGCCTGCGCCTGCGCCACGGCCATGCCGTAGCCCGGAACGATGATGACGCTCTCGGCCTCGTTCAGAGCATTGGCCACGCCGTCGGCGTCGATGGCCACCTGTTCGCCCTCGACCTCCATCGCCGGACCGGATGCGCCGCCGAAGCCGCCGAGGATCACGGAGATAAAGGAGCGGTTCATCGCCTTACACATGATGTAGGACAGGATCGCGCCCGAGGAGCCGACCAGAGCCCCCACAACGATCAGGAGATCATTGGAGAGCGAGAAGCCGATCGCGGCAGCCGCCCAGCCCGAGTAGGAGTTGAGCATGGAGACCACGACAGGCATATCCGCGCCGCCGATACCCATGATCAGGTGATAGCCGATGAAGAGTGCGGCCAGTGTCATGATGAACAGCGGGAAGAACGCGCCCGTGCCCATATACCAGAACAGGCAGATCAGCGAGAGGGCCGCAGCACCTGCGTTGAGTGCATGACCGCCGGGCAGTTTCTTGGCCGTGGAGGAGACTTTGCCCGCCAGTTTGCCATAGGCGATCACGGAACCGGTGAAGGTCACCGCCCCAATAAAGATGCCCAGAAACAGTTCGACCTTGAGAATGTTCAACTCGACCGGAGACTTGTGCGCCACGAGTGCGGCGAATGTGCCAAGCTCTTCGCCACCATGAAGACCGGCCACATGGCCCATAACGAAATGCGCGTTATAGCCCACAAAGACCGCCGCCAGACCGACGAGCGAGTGCATCGCCGCGACCAGTTGCGGCATCTCGGTCATTTCGACCTTGTTGGCGACATACCAGCCGATGGTCCCGCCGCCCGCGATCAGCAGGAGCGACAGGAGCCACAGCCCCGCGCCCGGTCCGATCAGCGTGGCAAAGACCGCAAGGCCCATGCCAACGATGCCATACCACACCGCACGTTTCGCGCTTTCCTGTCCCGACAAACCGCCAAGGGAGAGGATGAAGAGAACAGCCGCGACCACATAGGCCGCCGTCGTAAATCCGAAATCCATTGCCTCTACTCCTTACGATTTCTGGAACATGGCGAGCATACGCCGTGTCACGAGGAAGCCGCCGAAAATGTTGATGCCCGCCATGAAGATCGACACGGAGGCCAGCAGGATCACCAGCCAGTTGCCCGATCCGATCTGCAACAGCGCGCCCAGAATGATGATCGAGGAGATCGCGTTGGTCACGGCCATGAGCGGTGTGTGCAAGCTGTGCGACACGCCCCAGATCACCTGGAAGCCGACAAAGACCGACAGGACAAAGACGATGAAGTGCTGCATGAAGCTGGCAGGAGCCACGAGACCCACGCCCAGAAGCAGCGCCGCACCGATGGCGATCAGTGTCACCTGTTGCTTGGTCTGCGCCTTGAAGGCGGCGACCTCTTCGGCGCGTTTCTCCTCGGGGGTCTTCTCTTTGACCTCCTCTTTCGGCTTGGCCGCAATCGCTGCCACTTTCGGCGGCGGCGGCGGGAAGGTGATCTCGCCCTCATAGGCCACGGTCGCACCGCGGATCACGTCATCTTCCATGTCATGCACAATCTGACCATCCTTCTCAGGCGTCAGGTCAGTCATCATGTGGCGGATGTTGGTGGCGTAAAGCGTCGAGGCTTGCGTGGCCATGCGCGACGGGAAATCGGTGTAGCCGATGATGGTCACGCCATTCTCGGTCACGATCTTCTCGTCTTTTACAGTCTGTTTGCAGTTGCCGCCCTTTTCAGCAGCCAGATCGACGATCACCGACCCCGGCTTCATCGCGGCAACCATATCCTCGGTCCACAGTTCCGGCGCTTCGCGGTTCGGAATGAGCGCCGTGGTGATCACGATGTCCATTTCAGGCGCAAGCTCGCGGAACTTGGCCAGCTGCGCTTCGCGGAACTCGGGGCTGGAAACAGAGGCATAACCGCCCGTCGCCGCACCGTCCTGTTGCTCTTCCTCGAAATCGAGATAGACGAATTGCGCGCCCATGCTCTCGACCTGTTCGGCCACTTCGGGCCGCACGTCGAAGGCATAGGTCACAGCGCCAAGAGAGGTCGAGGTGCCAATCGCGGCCAGCCCCGCAACACCGGCACCGACCACAAGAACCTTCGCTGGCGGAACCTTGCCCGCAGCGGTGATCTGACCGGTGAAGAACCGCCCGAAGTTGTTGCCCGCCTCGATCACGGCACGATAGCCCGCGATATTGGCCATAGAGGACAGCGCGTCCATCTTCTGCGCCCGCGAAATCCGCGGCACCATTTCCATGGCGATCACATTGGCGCCTCTGGCTTTCGCCGCCTTCATACCGGCTTCATTGCCCGCCGGATTGAAGAAGGAGATCAGCGTCTGGCCCTTTTTGAGACGTTTCATTTCCGTCGCATTGGGCTGGCGCACCTTGGCGACAATGTCGCAGGCCTTCCAGAGCGCGGCAGGCGTCTTGATGATCTCGACACCGGCCTCTTCATAATCCTTGTCCGAGAACCCGGCGAGCGCACCCGCTCCGGTCTCGATTGCACAGTCATATCCAAGCTTCTGAAGCTGCTTGGCGCTTTCAGGCGTCAGCGCGACACGCGCTTCCCCCTCAAAGACTTCCTTAGGAACACCGAATTTCACGTGTTGATCCTCTTTCCCCAGTCCTAGTTCTCTGTTGACCACTTCCCTACCCAATTGCCCCCACTTAGCGCAACATTATTGCGCAAACATGAGCACATATGTGACGGCAGGTCACAGCCAACGTCGTGTGTTTTCTGCCCAGGTTTGAAATTCCTCGTGAAATTTCGTCCTGAGCCAGTTTTCTTCCTCGGCAATAAAACGTCTCCGGATCACCGCCATAAAGACAGGAACCAGAGCCACCCCAGCCGGGTTGCCGCAGAGTAAAGAAAACCCCGCAAGTGTAAAGGCATCGCCCAGATAAATCGGGTTGCGAGTGAATGTGTAAATGCCGTTTGTGACAATCGCGGCGGGCACCCGATGCGGGATCAGCGTGGTGCGGTGCCGCCACATGGCAAATGCCGCCAGAACCATGAGCAAAAGCCCAAACAGGATCAAAAGCCCGCCGATGATTTTGACCCATGCGGGCAGGTCCATCTCCAACCCGAGTCGGGCCGATCCCCAAGAGAGCGCCATGAACGCCAAAAGCCAGACTGGCGGGTAATCAAAATACTTCATACCGCAGACCCTAGCCCCACACGGCCCGAACCGCTAGGCTTTCCCGATGAAACTGCGCCCTTTGACCCACAAAGATGCCCGCGCCTGTTACGCGCTGTTCCACCGCACCGTCCACGGCGGCACGGGGGCGTTCTATGACGCAGCCCAACGCGCTGCTTGGGCGCCCGCCCAGCCCCATTCCTCCGATGCAGGATTCGAGACATGGCTTGAGACTTGGGCAGAGCGCCTGACCGCAGGGTTTTCGGTCTGCGCCACGCGCTGGGGCCGGATCAGGGGCTTTTTCACAATGGGACATGACGGGCATATCGACTTTGCCTATGTCGCCTTGGAAGAGATGGGAAAGGGCACGGCGGGACGGCTCTATGAGGCTTGCGAGGCCGAGGCCCGCCGTCTTGGTCTCAACCATATGGAGACAGAGGCCAGCCACCTTGCCCGCCGGTTTTTCGAGCGGCGCGGCTGGACCGTGGTGGCGCGTCAAACCGTGATCCGCGACTCGGTCGGGATCGAGAATTTCCGCATGGAAAAACAGCTTACGCCCTGAACTTGCCCCCACCCCCTACGCAGAGCCGCCCTCTGCCACTCAGGCCAGAGCGGGCTTTTTGCGGCGGGTTTGCGAAAAGCTGTGAACTGCAGAGCCGAACGCCTCGAACAAGGGCCGCGAGACCGGATCTTCGCCCGCGCGATATTCCGGATGCCATTGCACGGCCAAGGTGAACCCCGGCGCATCTTTCACATAGATCGCCTCCGGCGTGCCATCGGGTGCGTAGCCTTCAACCACGATCCGCGCGCCGGGTTTCTTGATCCCCTGCCCGTGCAGCGTGTTGGTCATCACTTCGGACGCGCCCAGAAGCTTGTGGAACACACCGCCTTCGGCAAGGCGCACGGGATGGCGCAGGGCGAATTTCTCTTCCAGCGTCCCGTCCGGCGGCATCCGGTGGTTCATCCGCCCCGGAAGGTCGCGGATTTCGGGGTAAAGCGTGCCGCCCATCGCGACATTCACCTCCTGAAACCCACGGCAAATGCCAAAGAACGGCTGGCCTTTTTCGACACAGGCCCGAATGAGCGGCAGGGTTACCGCATCGCGGCAGCGATCAAAGGCCCCATGCGCTTCGGTTTCCTCTTCGCCATATTCCGACGGATGCACATTGGGCCGCCCACCGGTGAAGAGAAACCCGTCGCAGACCTCCATCAACTCGTCCACGCAGACAAAGTTCGGATGCGCCGGAATCAGAAGCGGCAGGCAATTCGAGACCTCGGCCACGGCTTCGGCATTCATGCGCCCACCGGTGTAGGCGGGATAGCTGTCGTTGAGTAGGTCGTAATTGCCAATGATGCCGACAACCGGTCGTGTCATGATGTGCCTCTCCTTTTTGCCAAAGATAGCCGCTTTCGCATCAGAGAAAAGGCCAAGTCGCGCGCAGAGCCTCTGCATCTGCGCGCGATTTCATGTCTTAGCTGTGAATTTCTGCGCAAATCGCAGGTGGTGCTTAGTTTCGCGCCTTTAGTTCAAGTCGACGGGCATGCAAAACCGGTTCGGTATAACCCGAAGGCTGCACACGACCTTTGAACACCAGATCGCAGGCGGCCTTGAACGCGATGCCGTCATAGGACGGGGCCATCGGCGTATAGAGAGGATCACCAGCGTTCTGACGGTCCACCACTTCGGCCATTTTCTTCATGGCTTCCATGACTTGCGCCTCGGAGACAACGCCGTGGTGCAGCCAGTTGGCCAGCCCTTGCGACGAAATCCGGCAGGTGGCGCGGTCTTCCATCAGGCCCACATCGTGAATGTCGGGCACTTTGGAGCAACCCACCCCCTGATCGACCCAGCGCACCACGTAGCCCAGAATCCCTTGGGCATTGTTTTCCACCTCGTCGCGGATTTCCGCCTCCGACCAGTTCACGCCCTTGGCGACGGGAATGGTGAGCAAATCCTCAAGCGTGCCGCGCGGTCCGCCCTTGGCAATCGCGTCCTGCACCGCAAAGACATCCACCGTGTGATAATGCGTCGCGTGCAATGTCGCCGCTGTGGGGCTGGGCACCCAAGCGCAGGTCGCGCCCGCTTTCGGATGGCCGATCTTGGTCTCCAGCATCGCATTCATCAAGTCCGGCATGGCCCACATGCCCTTGCCGATCTGCGCGCGCCCCTTGAGACCACAGGCCAGCCCGATATCGACATTGCGATCCTCATAGGACTTGATCCACGGCTGGTCCTTCATCTCGCCCTTGCGGATCATCGGCCCCGCTTCCATCGAGGTGTGAATCTCGTCGCCGGTGCGATCAAGGAAACCGGTGTTGATAAAGGCCACACGATGTTTCGCGGCACGGATGCATTCCTTGAGGTTCACCGAAGTGCGGCGCTCCTCGTCCATGATCCCGAGCTTCACCGTGTTCGGCGCAAGGCCCAGAATCTTCTCGACACGGCTGAACATCTCATCGGCAAAGGCGACCTCTTCCGGCCCGTGCATCTTCGGCTTGACGATATAGACCGAGCCTTCGCGGGAGTTGCGCGGCCCTGTCGTCTTTTGCAGGTCATGCAGCGCGATCATCACCGTGACCAGCGCATCCATGATCCCCTCACCGATCTCGCGCCCCTCGCCGTCAAGCACCGTCGGGTTGGTCATCAAATGCCCGACATTGCGCACCAGCATCATCGCACGGCCCTGAAGCGTGATCTCCGCCCCATCGGCATCGGTGAACACACGGTCGGGATGCAGCGCACGGGTAAAGGTCTTGCCCCCCTTGCTGACCTCCTCGGTCAGATCGCCCCGCATCAGCCCCAGCCAGTTGCGATAGGCGCCGACCTTTTCCTCGGCATCCACAGCCGCCACCGAATCCTCGCAATCCATGATTGCGGACACCGCCGCCTCGACCAGAATATCGGAAATCCCCGCCTTGTCCTGCTGACCCACCGGCGTCGACGGATCAATAACAATGTCGATATAGAGCCCGTTCTTCTGCAACAGGACATGGCCCGCGCTCGACCCCGCAAACTGCGCCGGATCGGCCAGACCTGTCTGCCCCATTGACCCCTCGACCAAGAGCATCCCGTTCACAACATCCAGCTTGCTCACATCGGCCCAAGAGCCGCCTGCCAGCGGAGCCACACGGTCCAGATGCGCCTTGGCCCATGCGATCACACGCCCGCCGCGCTCGGCGTCATAGCCCTTGCCGGAGGGCAGGTCGCCCAGCGCATCCGTGCCGTAAAGCGCATCATACAAAGAGCCCCACCGCGCATTCGCCGCATTGAGCGCATAGCGTGCATTGGTGATCGGCACCACAAGCTGCGGTCCCGGCTTGGTGGCAAATTCCTCATCCACCTTGGTGGTCTCGATCTTGAAGTCGGGGCCTTCGGGCACGAGATAACCGATCTCTTCGAGAAAGGCCCGATAGGCCGCCGCGTCATGATCCTGCCCCTTGCGCTCAAGATGCCACACATCGATTTTGGACTGCAAAGCCTCGCGCTTTTCCAGCAGCGCACGGTTCTTCGGCCCGAAATCACGCACCATCCCCGCAAGCCCGTCCCAGAACGCCGCCGCCGTCACGCCCGTCCCCGGCAGGGCTTCCGCCTCGATGAAATTGGCAAAAAGCTCAGCCACCTTCAGGCCGGATCGGTCCACGCGCGTCATTTGGGAATCACCTTTCAGAAATGTTTTGGAAACCAAAACGTCATTAATAGAGCTTCCTATCGGAAACAAGTTTTCATGCGTGCCCCGTTGCAGCCCCCGCGCACGAGGCATACCCTCCCCGCCAAAACGAGTCTCATATATAAGAGAGTTTTCCCATGAAAGACGCGGCCCCCGAGACCATCTATCTGAAAGATTACACCCCTTTCGGATACAAGATCGAAAGCGTTCACCTCACCTTCCGACTTCACCCCACCGCCACGCGGGTGATCTCGAAAATCGCCTTTGCGCCCAACCCCGAAGCCACGGACAAACGCTTCTTTCTACATGGCGAAGAGCTGTCACTGATCTCCGCCAGGATCAACGGCGAGACCATCACCCCGCGTCCGGTTGAGGGTGGTCTGGAAGCGGATGTGCCCGAGGTGCCGTTTGTGTGGGAGGCCGAGGTGGAAATCTCGCCGGAAACGAACACCGCACTTGAAGGGCTCTATATGTCGTCGGGCATGTATTGCACCCAATGCGAGGCCGAAGGTTTCCGCAAGATCACCTATTACCCCGACCGCCCCGATGTCATGGCCACCTTCACTGTGCGTATAGAAGGCGACCAGCCCGTCATGCTCTCCAACGGCAACCCGCTGACTGCCGGCGAAGGCTTTGTCGAATGGCATGACCCGTGGCCGAAACCCTCCTATCTCTTTGCCCTCGTGGCGGGCAATCTGGTCAACCACCCCGACCGCTTCACCACACAATCGGGCCGCGATGTCGAGTTGAACATCTGGGTCCGTCCCGGCGACGAGGGCAAATGCGCCTTCGGGATGCAGGCGCTCAAAGATGCGATGGCATGGGATGAAAAGACCTACGGGCGCGAATATGACTTGGACATATTCAACATTGTGGCTGTGGACGACTTCAACATGGGCGCGATGGAGAACAAGGGGCTGAACGTCTTCAACTCGTCTTGTGTTCTGGCCTCGAAAGAGACCTCGACAGATGCCAATTTCGAACGGATCGAAGGCATCATCGCGCATGAGTATTTCCACAACTGGACCGGCAACCGCATCACCTGCCGCGACTGGTTCCAGCTTTGCCTGAAAGAGGGCCTGACCGTCTACCGCGACCAGATGTTCTCCGGCGACATGCGCAGCCATGCTGTGAAACGGATTGAAGAAGTTCTGCAACTGCGCGCCCGCCAGTTCCGCGAGGACAACGGCCCGCTCGCCCATCCGGTGCGCCCCGAGAGCTTTGTCGAGATCAACAATTTCTACACTGCCACCGTCTACGAAAAAGGCGCGGAAATCATCGGGATGCTGCGCCGCCTTGTGGGCGATGAGGCCTATCGCAAGGGCTGTGATCTCTACTTCGAGCGCCACGACGGACAGGCCGTCACCATCGAGGACTGGCTCAAGGCCTTCGAGGATGTCACAGGCCGCGATCTTGCACAATTCAAACAATGGTATTCTCAGGCGGGCACACCGCGCCTGAAAATGTCCGAAGAGTGGAACGACGGCACGCTCACCCTGACATTCGCGCAATCGACCCCGCCGACACCCGGCCAGAGCGAGAAGAAACCGCAGGTGATTCCGATTGCCGTGGGCCTGATCGGCCCGAACGGGGACGAGGTGGTGCCGACCACAGTGTTGGAGATGACCGAAGCCGAGCAGAGTTTCACCTTTGATGGTCTGGGTGCGCGTCCCGTGGCCTCTGTGCTGCGCGACTTCTCCGCGCCGGTGATTCTGGATCGTGCGATGGATGACGACACCCGCGCCTTCCTTCTGGCCCATGACACCGACCCGTTCCAGAAATGGGAAATGGGGCGGATGCTGACCAAGGACATGCTGGTGGCGATGATCGCCGACGATGCCGCGCCTGCCGAGACCGCGCTTGACGCGATCAAGACGGTGTTGACCGACGAGAACCTTGATCCGGCCTTCCGCGCTTTGGTCTTGGGGCTACCCTCCGAAGACGATCTGGCCCAGACGATTTTCGACGCCGGTCAGACCCCTGATCCGGCCAAAATCCATGCGGCGCGCAAATCCCTGCGCCACACACTTGCCATACATTTGTCCGACGTTTTTCCGACACTTGGCCGACAGCTTGAAACGCCGGTTTTCGTGCCCGACGCCGATGGCTCCGGCAAGCGGGCGCTGCGGCATGCCTTGCTGGCGCTGGAGACGCTTCTTGACGGTGGCAAAGCCGCCCGTGCGCTCTTTGCCCGCGCCGACAACATGAGCGATCAAGGTGCCAGCCTACAGGCGCTTCTCGCCGCAGGACTTGGTCAAGACGAAATCAAAGCCTTTGAAAAACAATGGGAAAACGACCGTCTCGTGATGGACAAATGGTTCATGATGCAGGTGTCTTTTGCCGCGCCGGACAAGGCCGCAAGCACAGCACTGGCCCTGACGCAGCATCCGGATTTCACCATCAAGAACCCGAATCGCTTCCGTGCGGTCTTCGGCGCGTTGGCAGGCAACCACGCGGGCTTCCATGCGGCGGACGGGAAAGCCTATCAACTTCTAGCCACCCACCTGATTCAGCTTGATAAAATAAACCCTCAGACCACCGCACGAATGAGCGGTGCTTTCGAGACATGGAAGCGTTATGACGCCGACCGTCAGGGCATGATCCGCACCGAACTGGAACGGATTCTGGCCACGCCGGACCTTTCGCGCGACACAACCGAGATGGTCACGCGGATTCTCTCTGCCTGACCTGCTCCGACCGCTGCCCCTGTTTGCGCAAACAGGGGCAGCGTCACAAAAAGTTGAAGATTTTCCGTAACTTGGCAAATCCCGTTATGTAAGAATGTCACATTCAATTTCTGAAATCTTATGCCATATTACGGGCATCGCGCGACGTAACTTTATTTGTGAACAGACAGGGAAACCCTATCCAATGCGTAAACTTCTTCTCTCCACCGTCATCGCGGCCACCGCCGCCACCGGCGCTTTTGCCCAATCCGCCTCCGACGTCGCCAAAGCGCGCCGCGCTTTCTACACGCTCGTGAACTTCGAAATGTCCACACTGGGCGGCATGGCACAGGGCAAGGTCGACTACGACGCAGATCTCGCCAGCCAGTCCGCAGGCGATCTCATGACACTGGCCAGCCTACACACCGCCGACTATTTCGCACCGGGGTCTTCCAACGAAGACATTCCGGGAGAAACCCGTGCAAAATCAGACATTTGGGACGACATGGAAGGTCTGCAAGAAAAAGGCATGGCCTTTTATCAGGCCGTCGCAGAGCTGAACGAAGTGGCGGGCAACGGTCTTGAGGCACTGCAACCGGCCATGGGCAAGGTTGGCGGCACCTGCAAAGCCTGCCACGACGACTTCCGCGCCAAAGATTTCTGATCTGAAAGCGAGGCAGACCGATGTCGGAACAGCTTGAGAAAACCTATGTCTGGGATCCGGTTGTACGGGTTCTGCACTGGGCCTTGGTGATCGCGTTTTTCACGGCCTTCGGGCTTGGGAAATTCGGCCCTGATATCATGACCTTGCATTTCTACGCAGGCTATACAGTAGCCGCAATTGTGGTGCTTCGGGTGCTCTGGGGGTTCTTCGGCTTTTACACGGCACGGTTCTCCAGTTTCGTCAAAGGTCCGGGCAAGGTGATCGCCTATGCCCGGACGCTGCCCTCGAAACAACCGTCGCGATCTTACGGGCATAACCCTGTGGGCGCGCTCTTTGTTGTCGGGGTGCTGATCGTTCTGGCCATGCAGGTGACAAGTGGCCTGTTGTCCGACCCTGAAGATTACGTCAACGTCGGCCCTCTGGCGCAATATGTGTCCAGTGACATTTCCCGCAAGGCACTGTCGCTGCATGAGCCGCTGTCGTTCTTACTGCTGGCGATGGTGATCGCCCATATCGCCGCAATCCTTTGGTATAAACGGCGCAAGGGCGAAAACCTCGTCGCACCAATGATCACGGGATATGCGGAGTTGCCGCCGGAAAAAATCCCGCATCACTCATAGGATCAAGGCACCAACGGGTGCCTTTTTCTTTACTCTGCACCCCACCCTCACAGGGGACCGGGGAGGGTTTCTTCGGACAGAACCACATTGGCCTCGACATTGCCCACACCGGGCAGTGTCATGATCCGGCGCCTCAACACCCGTTCAAAATCCGGCAAATCCTGTGCCACCACCCGCAGGCGGTAGTCGAACAGCCCTAACACATGCTGCACCGTCTGCACCTCGGGAATAGCGCGCACGGCGCGTTCGAAATCGTCGAGGCTCACCCGCCCCTTGGTGGCCAGCTTGACCCCCAGAAAGACGGTCACGCCAAAGCCCAGAGCCTCAAGGTCAAGATCGACACGTCGCGCACCGAACACGCCTGCCTCACGCAGCCTCTTGATCCGCCGCCATGTCGCGGGCTGGCTCAAACCGAAAGCCCGCCCCAACGCCCCCGCCGATTGCGTTGCATCCTCGCAAAGTGCGCGGATCAACTGGCGGTCGATGTCATCAAGATCAATCATAGCGGCACCGACTGGCTGTCTTTAATCGTCGCCACCTGCATCAATGCCTCGATATCGGTCATATGCGGCAGGGTCAGGATTTTCTCACGGTAAATCCGCTGATACTCCGGCATATCCCGAGCGATCACCAAAAGCCGCGCATCGACACGCCCCAGAAACGTGCCGATGGAAATCACTTCCGGCACCTCCCGAGCCGCTTGAATGAATTCATCAAAGGCGCGCGGTTCGGTCTTGTCCAACGTGATGCGCAAGCTGACCTCCACCGCATAACCCAAGGCCCGCCAGTCCACCTGTTCCCGAATGGCTTTGACAATGCCCGCATCGCGCATCCGCTCCAGGCGACGGGCAAATGTCGCAGGCGTCACACCGGCACGTTCCGCCAGTTCGGAGGCCTGTGCGTCCGGCTCGGCCTGTATCTGGCGCAGGATTCTGCGGTCGGTATCGTCAACTTGCATGATTTTTTACTAAACCCATAATATTAAGAATGAATTCTTCTCATAAATCGCAATACAGGTCAAATTTTGATGCCACAAACCCTTTCTGATGCGCGATAAAGACCGCAGACACAGCGCCATAAACACCGGCACACTGTGACTGACGAAAGCAAAAAAGGGAGCGCCCATCATGCGCGTTTATTACGATCGCGATTGCGATGTGAACATCATCAAAGACAAAAAAGTCGCCATCCTCGGCTACGGCTCGCAAGGTCACGCCCACGCGCTCAACCTGCGCGACTCCGGTGCGAAGAACCTCGTCGTCGCCCTGCGCGAAGGCTCCCCCTCCGCCAAGAAAGCCGAAGCCGAAGGCCTTCAGGTCATGGGCATTGCAGAAGCCGCCGCATGGTGTGACCTGATCATGTTCACTATGCCCGACGAGCTTCAGGCGGAAACCTACAAGAAATACGTCCACGACAACCTCAAAGAAGGCTCCGCAATTGCCTTTGCCCACGGTTTGAACGTGCATTTCGGTCTCATCGAGCCGAAAGAAGGCGTTGACGTGATCATGATGGCCCCGAAAGGTCCGGGTCACACGGTGCGCGGCGAATACACCAAAGGCGGCGGCGTGCCCTGCCTCGTGGCTGTGGACACCGACGCCACCGGCAAAGCGCTTGAGATCGGCCTGTCCTACTGCTCCGCCATCGGCGGCGGTCGCTCCGGCATCATCGAGACCACCTTCCGCGAAGAATGTGAAACCGACCTCTTCGGCGAGCAGGCTGTGCTCTGCGGCGGTCTTGTCGAGCTGATCCGTTGCGGTTTCGAAACGCTGGTCGAAGCCGGTTACGCGCCGGAAATGGCCTATTTCGAGTGCCTGCACGAAGTGAAGCTCATCGTGGACCTGATCTACGAAGGCGGCATTGCGAACATGGATTACTCCATCTCCAACACCGCAGAATACGGCCAATACGTCACCGGCCCGCGCATCCTGCCCTACGAGCAGACCAAGAAAGCGATGAAAGAGGTTCTCTCCGACATTCAAGCGGGTAAATTCGTGCGTGACTTCATGCTCGAAAATCAGGTTGGCCAGCCCTTCCTCAAAGCGTCCCGTCGCGCCAATGACGAACACCTCATCGAGGAAACCGGCAACAAGCTGCGCGGCATGATGCCGTGGATCACCGCCGGTAAAATGGTGGACAAAGAGCGCAACTAAGCGCACCTTTCAATCTCGGAAAAGGGGGCCTTCGGGTCCCCTTTTTCGTGGCAAAATGCCATGCCGCATCAAAGCGAGGGGCGGCTATATGTCCCTGTGACTTACGTGCAAAGCCCTTGCGGGGCTGGGAAAATGCTGCGCTATATGCAGGCAAAGGAGCCTCCCATGACCGATCCGCAGGACGACTACACCCCCGAAGACCTCACCCCCTCCGATATGGACGATATCCGCGCCGAACGCGCCCGCATGTTCACTCTCGGTTTCTGGAAAAGCCTTCTGGCGGGTCATGAGGGCATGGGGGACACGTTCTGGGCGGGGAATTATCTGGCCGCTCTGTTTTTCATTCCGGTCTATGTGCTGCTTCTGGCCATTCCGCCCCTCTACGGGTTGTTCCCGTATCTTTTCGCGGCCTTCGGCGTCTACCTGCTGTTTGTGGCCCGTGCCGTTGCCAAGGCCCAACCCAAAGGCAAGTTGAAAACCGCCTCACGCTGGAAGCAGATGTTCTGGAAGATCTTTGGCGTGGCATGGACCCTGATGAACGCGACAATGTGCCTGACCATGTCGCCATTTACCGGCGGGGTTTGATCTCCGAATTGCCTTGGCGTGGCCATAATCCTGCACGATTTTCCCCGCAGGTGTGAGGGAGAATTTAACCACGGAAGCGCCATGAAGATCAAACCCGCACTCACCGCCCTTCTCCTGACCGCCTCTCCCGCCTTTGCCGACGGGTTTGTGCCGGATTACGCAATGATCCCGCTGGCCTCGCACCATTACGGGGACTGGGGCGAAGACGATGATGACGATTTCAACGAAACCAATCCGGGGCTGATGCTCACATGGGCAGAACGCGCCTATGATCTGAACTACACCGTCGGAGCCTATCGCGACAGTCAATCCGACACATCGGTGCACCTCTCCGCTGCGAAAATGTGGAAGATCGGCGAGTATGCGCAGGTCGGGATTGTCGGCGCCTACCTCCACTCTTTCGGAGATGGCTACACCGGCGTGGCCCCGTCCATTCAGTTGAGCTACAAATATCTCTTCCTCAACGCCGCCACAGGCTACGACGACGGGGTTTACGGCGTGATCTCAACAGGCTTCATCATTCCGATCGGACGCTAAACCTTTCGCCCGCAGATAACAGCAAAGGCGGCCTCGAAAGCCGCTTTTGCTTGTCTTGTCCGACCACCTGAACGGTGCAGTGTCGGCTTACTGCGTCGCCGCTTTGACCGCCGCCACAACATCCGCGACAGCCGCGTTCAGGATAGCTTCATCGACGCTCTCGGCCATCACGCGGATCAAAGGCTCCGTGCCGGACTTGCGGATCAACAACCGCCCGTTGCCCGCCAGCCGCGCCTCCGCATCCGTGATCGCCGCTTTGACATGCGCCTCATCCAGCGGCTTTTGCCCCGTGCCGTAGCGCACGTTCTGCAAAAGCTGCGGCACAGGCTCGAAAACCTGCGTCAGTTCAGAAGCTTTCTTGCCCGTCTCGACCATCGCCGCGAGGAATTGCAGCCCCGCCAAAAGCCCGTCGCCCGTCGTGGCATAATCGCTCATCACGATATGGCCGGATTGTTCGCCGCCAAGGTTAAAGCCCCCTGCCCGCATCCGTTCCACCACATAGCGGTCCCCCACGGAGGTGCGCTCCAGTGTCAGTCCTTCGGCTTCAAGAAACCGCTCCAGCCCGAGGTTCGACATCACCGTGGCAACCAGAGCCCCGCCTGCGAGCTTGCCCTGATCGGCCCAGGATTTCGCCATCAACCCCATGAGCTGATCTCCGTCGGCAACCTGTCCGGTCTCGTCGAGGATCATCACACGGTCAGCATCACCGTCGAGACAAATGCCCACATCCGCCCCATGCGCGACCACAGCCTCGGCCGCCGTCTGCACATAGGTAGAGCCACACTGGTCATTGATGTTGTAGCCGTTGGGCGCGGTGCCCACAGGGATCACCTCAGCCCCCAACTCCCACAAGACTTCGGGCGCTGTGCGATAGGCCGCGCCATTGGCGCAGTCGATCACCACTTTCAGCCCCGCAAGCGTCATGCCCCGCGGCAAGGTCGATTTCACCCGCTCGTTATAGCGGAAACGCCCATCGTCGATGCGTTTTGCGCGACCGATGTTCTTGGCCTGCGCAGGCTCGACGCCTTCTTCCATCAAACGCTCGATCTCGCTTTCCGCTTCATCGGAGAGTTTGAACCCGTCAGGACCGAAGAACTTGATGCCGTTGTCCTCTGCCGGATTGTGCGAGGCAGAGATCATCACCCCCACGTCGGCCCGCATGGAGGTCGTCAACATCCCCACAGCGGGCGTCGGCACCGGCCCGAGCAGGAACACGTTCATCCCCGTGGAAGTGAACCCCGCCGTCATCGCGGTTTCAAACATATAACCCGACAGGCGCGTGTCCTTGCCGATCACCACGCGATGCGCAGATGATCCGTCACGCCGGAAATAGCGCCCCGCCGCCGCGCCGAGTTTAAGCGCCATCTCTGCGGTCATGGGATGACTGTTGGCGCGTCCGCGCACCCCGTCCGTGCCAAAGAATTTACGTGTCATTATTGCCTCCTGTAACCGCCTGCCAGAGCGCCAGTGCCTGTCGTGTCTCTGCCACATCATGAACGCGGTGAATTTGCACGCCCTGCGCCACCCCCGCAAGCGTCACCGCTATTGAGCCCGGCGCGCGGGCCTGTGCCTCTGCGGCCTTGCCGATCCGTCCGATAAACCCTTTGCGCGAAGCGCCCAACAGCACTGCACAGCCAAGGCTGTGAAACAACGACAGACGGTTGAGCAACGCGAGGTTATGCACCTGTGTCTTGCCGAACCCGATCCCCGGATCAACAAGAATATGCCCGCGCGGGATGCCCGCAGATTCCGCCGCCGCGACACGTTCTGCCAGAAAATCGAAGACATCCAGCAGCACATTGTCATACTGCGGGTTCTCCTGCATCACCTCCGGATCGCCCTGCGCATGCATGAGACACACCGGCGCGCCCTGCGTAACCACGACCTGCGCCAGATCGGGGTCATGGGTAAAGGCATAGACATCATTCACCAGAGACGCACCGGCCTCAAGAGCGGCTTCGGCCACGGGGGCCTTGCGCGTATCAATCGAGATCGGCACGGCGCTTTCGGCGCGGATGGAACGGATCACGGGAGCGGTGCGGGCAATCTCGTCTGACACGGGCACATAGTGCGCACCGGGGCGCGTGCTTTCTCCGCCGATGTCGATGATATCCACCCCATGCGCCAACATATGCCGCACTTGCTCAAGCGCCGCTTCGGGGCGGGCAAACTTGCCGCCATCCGAAAAACTGTCCGGCGTGACATTGAGAATGCCCATCAGGTTGGGACGCTGCAAATCCAGCCCCGCCAGAGCCGCCCGCGGCGCGGTCAGCCGCTGAAGCACCTGTTCGGGCACCTTTTGCGCGGGAATGATCTCCGGGGACGCATGACGACAGAGACACTCGACATGGGTGAACCAGCACCAGCCCCCCGCCTGCCTATACGCCCCTGTCGGGCGGGCCGCATCCACCTGCGGGATCGGACGGTAGTAAACAGCATCAGTCATCAGAGCAGCAGTCATGAGAGCAGCGAGATCTCCCCATTCGGGTCACGTATTTCTGCCCCTTCGATATCGCAATCGCCAAGACACAGGATCGCAGCGGCAGATACCTCCTGCCCGAGCCATGCGACCATCTCCGCAATCCCCTCTTTCGGGCCATGCACCGCATCCAGAACCAGCTTCGACGGAGCCCAAACCGAAATCTGCCCCTGTTTCATCGCCCAGTCCAGTTCTGTGCGCGTCGCACGCACGACACAGCGCGGATCACGGGCAGCAAGCGTCCATGCGTTTTGTTCGATTGCCAACAGGTCGATCCGCCGTTGCGCGGCCTTATGACCGGCTTTCGGCCAGTCGCCTTCAGGCAGGCCAACGGTCAGGATCGCGGGGCGCGGATCTGCCGCAATGGCATCAATCCACGCGGATAGATTGGCGCTTTGCAGCGCCTCCGGCGTCAAATGCACGATCAATGGATGGGGCACGGGGGCCTCCATGACCTCTGCATGACCAACCTGGTCGGCGCTCCGCACGATCTCGACGCCCAAGGCACCGGGGCCACGGTCGAGCTTTTCGATCCGCACAAAGACCCGAAAGGCGCGCGGTTCGGCCAGAATGCGCTCGGCAATCCGTTCCGCAAGGGTCTCCAGCAGGTTGAGTCGTTCGGCGGCGAGTTCTGTATGGATAGCCTCAGTCAAGCGATCATAGGACAGGATACGATCCACATCATCGTCAATCGGACCGGACACCGGCGTCAATTCGACCACAATGTTGAAAGAAATGCGCTGACGCACGCCGCGCTCGGCCTGAAACGCCCCGATTTCCACCTCGACCACATGGTCCCTGAGAGAAATCCGGTCCAAGGGAGCCGCCCCCGAAGTGGCAGCGGCGCGGGTTTCGGGATGTTCAAATGCCTGTCGGATTTCGGACACGGTGGGCCTCATTCTTGAGATTTGGCCTTTGCTACAGCGTTGCCCGCACGGGGCCAAGACCAATCTGGCCCTCCGGCATCCCGCTTCGGCAAATGGCAAAACCCCGCCGTTTTCACGACGGGGTCTGAAACAATTCCGTGACTGCGCCCGGATCAGGCCTGCGGCATCCGGTAGAACAGGTGCACACCGATCTGAGCAGTTTTCGCAAAGGCCCGTGCCCAACGCGGGTTCACGGCCCGCGTGTGGTAATGCGTGGCCCCTTGGGTCAGGGTGCGCGGCGCGCCGTCCAGCATCAGCTTGGCGACCTTGGACACCTGATCCCATGCCGCTTGCTCACGCACGACATCGGCGTGACCATCGCAGGTATAGGTAAACTGGCATTGATACTTTTTACCCGTGCCCTGATGCACCACGCCGCAGACCGTATTAGGGAAGGCGGACGAGGACACACGGTTGAGGATCACCTCGGCCACGGCAAACTGGCCTTTGACGCTCTCGCCACGGGCTTCAAAATACAGCGCTTCGGACAGGCATTGCCATTGCTCGTCGCCTGTGGCTGCGGGCTGGCTGGCCAGAAAGTCTTGCGTGTAGGAAATCGTCTGCGTTTTGGATTTCGGCTTGAAGCTCGACAGAAGGCGTTCAATCGCGTCTGCATCGACGCTCTCAAGCCCGCTGCGCTCCTGTTTCAACAGGGCGTTCAACTCAAGGCCAAGCACAGGGCTCGGGTCGTTCGAATGGCTCACGGTCACTTCGGCAGACATCTGGGCCGGAAGCGTCGTTACGCCGAGCGTCACTGCAAGCGCGAACGCTTTGAGCTTTGCTGGGATCTGCATAGGGTTGCCCCTCCATTGCGTCCCAACAGTCGGGACCTCACGGGTGGAATTCAAAGGCGGGGCATAGGTCATATGCCCTCAAAGGTCCACCCTAGGGGCCGAATAGCAGTTATGCGCAGGTCAAGCGAGAAGCGCAATTCCGCCGGACGACCACAGAAATCAGGCCATCATCCGCCTTTATTTTCAGCGCTTTGTCATGTTTTTGTGACTATTTTACATCTGCGACCACAAGCTGCGCCGCAGCCAGCCGCGCCACGGGCACGCGGAAGGGCGAACAGGACACATAATCGAATCCCGCCTCCCGACAAAAGGCAATCGATTCGGGGTTACCGCCATGTTCACCACAAACCGCAACCGTCACATCGGGTCGCGCCAGACGCCCCCGCTCGGCTCCGATTTTCAGCAATTCCCCCACGCCTTCGAAATCGAGCATGTGGAACGGGTCTTCGGGGAACACACCCTGCTGCACATAGGCGTTCATAAACCGTCCCGCATCATCACGTGACAGGCCATAGGCCATCTGCGTCAGATCATTGGTGCCAAAGGACAGGAACGCCGCATTCTGGGCAATGTCTCCGGCGCGCAAAGCCGCACGCGGCGTTTCGACCATCACGCCGAGACGATAGGTGAACTCCGCGCCGTTTTCCGTGCGCACAGCGGCGGCCACCCCGTCGATCTGGGTTTTGACCAGCTCCACCTCGCGTTTGGCCGAAACCAGCGGGATCATGATCTCCGGCACCACGGGCGCGCCGTGTTTGTTGGCCTCGATCGTCGCCTCGAAAATCGCACGGGCCTGCATTTCGTAAATCTCTGGGAAGGTAATCCCCAGCCGCACCCCGCGCATTCCCAGCATCGGGTTGAACTCTGAGAGCCATTCGATCCGGCGCGTCACATCGGAGAGCGGCAAATCGAGCGCCTCGGCCAATTCCTTGGCCCCTTCGCGATCCGAGGGCAGGAATTCATGCAAAGGCGGATCAAACAGCCGGATACAGACCGGCAGCCCTTCCATAATGCGGAACAACTCGATGAAGTCGGACCGCTGCATGGGCAAAAGGCGCGCGATGGCCTCGGCGCGGTCTTCGTGGCGGGACGCAAAAATCATCTCCCGCATCACGGTCAGACGGTCACCCTCGAAGAACATATGCTCCGTGCGACAAAGTCCGATGCCTTCCGCCTTGAAATCGCGGGCCAGTGCGGCATCCATCGGCGTGTCGGCATTGGCCCGCACACCGATATCGCGGATCGCATCGGCCCATTCCATCAGCTTCAGATACCAATGGTCTTTCACCGGCGGCAACATATCCACCGCCCCCAAAAGCGCCACACCCGCAGACCCGTCAAGGGTCAGAAGATCGCCTTCCTGAAGCTTTCGGCCATCTGCAAGTTCCAGCGTCCGTTCCCGCGAATTGATCCGCATGGAGGCCCCGACCACACAGGGCACCCCCATGCCACGCGCGATCACAGCCGCATGAGAGGTCACACCACCACGTTCGGTCAGAATACCGACAGAGGAATGCATCCCGCGAATATCCTCGGGCGTGGTTTCCCGCCGCACAAGGATGCAAGGATCCCCACGCGACTGATAACTCTGGGCCACGCTGGAATTGAACACGATCCGCCCCACGGCGCCGCCCGGAGAGGCCGCAATGCCTTGAGCGATCACATCACGCTTGGCACTGGGGTCAACCTGTTGGTGCAACAATTCGGTCAGGGAGCGCGCTGGCACACGGGTGATTGCCTCTGTGCGCGGGATGATGCCATCCTCGGCCAGCTGCACCGCAATTCTGAGCGCCGCACGCGAGCTGCGTGGCACGCGCACAGCATCAAGAATAGAGAGTTTGCCGTTCTCGATGGTAAATTCCACCTGCATTTCTTCGCGCAAGCGGGTCCGGCATTTTTTGGAAATTTCGACCAGAGTCGCGAAAATCTCAGGCTGGGCCTCTTCGAGCGAGGGGCCGCGGGTGTCGCGGGTCAGATAGAGCGCATCCACTTCGCCGCTCACCGCCTCGCGTCCCTGCGACTGGCGCTTATACCGTCCTTTGATCAAAGGCGCGCCCGTGTCAGAGTCGACAAGCTGGATCACCCCCGCGCCGCTTTCTCCCGGCCCGACGCCCAAGGCCATCGCCTGAACGATCAGACCCAGCCCCGCATCCGCTGGCGCACCTTTCGCCTGCCGCAACAGACGCGCTGTTGTGCCCTCCCACGCGCGCGCCATAGAGCGCAGAACTTGGCCGAGCTGTTCGGCGGCATCTTGTGGGAAAGGTTCTCCGGTCTCGTCCTCATGGGCTTCAAGCGCCGACTTGAGCGCCTCGGAGACAGGCGTGGACGCATCAAATTCGAACAATTCAGGATCAAGACGCTCCACATGAACCGCGAAAGATTGCACAAATCTGAGATAGAGCGCATCTGCTGCCTCAGCCCCGTGCGAGGCGGTCAACTCCGCGTGGCGTGCATCATTCATACCGATGTTGAGAATGGCCCCCGGCCCACCCCAATCCGGATCTTCGGAAGACGGGCGCACGGACAACAAGGGCGCATCACCGAACACACGCAAAAGCGCTTGTTTGTCAAACTTCTGTCCTTCGGCGAGGTGATGAACCGCATCAAATGATAGCGCCACAGTTTCCGGCACCGGCAGATCAAGACGGATAAGCCGTTGCAGGCACTTTGCACGCCCGCCATGCGTGTTCACCGCAATGGGAGCCACGCGGCGGATACGGGTGAACCCTAGAATATCGCTTTCTTGCTGCACTGCGGCACCTCCCTGATAGAGGGAAAGCTACGCCCGCGCCCCCTGTGAGCGCAACCGTTATCCGCTATGACCACGAGAAATGACGCACGACCGTTGCCGCCGCGCGTCTCCGAGGGGTGTCAGCTTTCGATATGCGTGAGGTCGGCCACCGAAAGACAGATGTCACGGATACGCCCCAAGAGGTTCAAACGATTGCGGCGCACCACATCATTGTCGGCATTGACCTGCACCGCCTCGAAAAACGCATCCACTGCGGGGCGCATATCGGCCATAGCGGACATGGCGGCGGTAAAGTCTTCCGCCTCCATCGCGGGCTTGATTTCAGCCTCTGCCGTGTCGAGCGCGGCAAAGAGTGCTTTTTCCTCATCACTCTCGGCAAATTTCAGGTCGGGACCATAGCTGTATTCAACGCCATCTTTCTCCTCGGCCTGTGTGAGGATGTTGTTGGCGCGTTTGAAACCCTGAATCAGGTTGGTGCCATCTTCCGTATCAAGCATCTGTTGCAGCGCGCGAGCACGTTTGACCAGAAGCGTGATGTCGTCATTGCCGTCCATGACAAGACAGGCGTCAATCACATCGTGACGGATGCCCTCATCGCGCAGGAAGACTTTGAGACGGTCATGGAAGAAGGCCAGCAGGTCTTCGGACGTGTCCGGCACACCGCCCGCAGCAGAGTTCACAGCGGCTTTTTCGTCATCCGAAAGTTTGTCGGAGATCGCATCGAAAGCCGCGCCGAAAACGCCGTGTTCGGCAATCTCGCCAAGGATTTCCTTGAGCGTATCGATAATACCGTCGTTTTCATCGGCAACCGCGATCTGATGCGCCAGAAGCTGCGCATCGACGAAACGATCAAGATGCAGGCGAACATCATTGGTAAGCAGCAGACGGATCACGCCAAGCGCCGCACGACGCAGGGCAAAGGGGTCTTTCGACCCCGTGGGCTTTTCGTCAATCGCCCAGAAACCGGTGAGCGTGTCCAGCTTGTCGGCCAGTGCAACGGCGACCGTCACCGGCTCGGTCGGCACATCATCCGACGGGCCAAGCGGGCTGTAGTGATCGCGGCAGGCATCGGCCACGGCATCGGACAGCCCTGCCGATTTGGCGTAATAGCGGCCCATAATGCCTTGCAACTCGGGGAATTCGTAGACCATTTCGGAACTGAGATCCGCCTTGGCAACGGTCGCGGCCAGCGCCGCCTCCTCCGCATCGGCCCCGACAATGGGGGCAATCTCGCGGGCAAGGCTTGCAATGCGGGTGATGCGGGCGGCCTGACTGCCGAGTTTGTTATGGAAAGTGACATTGGCAAGAGCGGCAGACATGGCCTCCATACCATCGCGTGCAACAGTGCGATTGTCGTTTTCCCAGAAAAATTTCGCATCCGACAGACGCGCCGCCAGCACCTTCTGGTTCCCCGCCAGAATGGTCGCGCCATTGTCCTTGGTTTCGCGGTTGGCAACGGTGACGAACTTCTCGATCCGGCCCGTGGCAGGGTTGCGCACGGAGAAGAATTTCTGATGCTCTTTCATCGAGGTCTGGAGCACCTCTGGCGGCAGACCGAGAAAGTCCTCTTCAATATCGCCCATGAGCACAACCGGCAATTCCACCAGCCCCGCCACTTCGGCCAGAAGCCCCTTGTCCTCGACCACTTCAAGCCCCTGCGCGAAAGCCTGATTGTTGGCGTCATGCCAGATGTGATCGGCGCGTTCCTGCGGATCGAGCATGACAAAATTCTGTTTGAGCTTTGTCACATAGTCGTCAAAGCCCGAAACCGTGAATGTCTTGGGCGCCATAAAGCGGTGCCCGAAGGCAGTGTTGCCGGCCTTGATGCCGTCGATCTCCAGATCAACCACCTCGGCTCCGTCCTCTTTCGAGAGGATGCAGAGGATGGAATGCAGCGGGCGCACCCATTTCAGGCTGCCTGAGCCCCAACGCATGGATTTCGGCCACGGAAAGTTGCGGATCGCATGTTCCAGAACCTCTGCCACGATCTCTGCCGCCGGACGGCCCGGCTTGGTGATCTTGGCGAAATAGACCTGACCCTTTTTCTCGTCGCGGATCTCGAGGTCATCCTTGCTTACCCCTGCCCCGCGCAAGAAGCCTTCGAGGGCTTTTTCCGGCGCACCGACACGCGGACCTTTGCGTTCTTCCACCGTGGTGGGCGACGCGTCCAGAAGCCCTTCGACCGACAATGCCAAACGGCGCGGTGTGGCAAATGCCCCTGCGCTCGCATAGGTCAGACCGGCCTCGACCAGACCGTTCGTCACCAGAGATTTCAAATCCTCCGAAGCGCGTTTCTGCATCCGCGCGGGGATTTCTTCGGAGAAAAGCTCGATCAGCAAGTCAGCCATAGGTCAGTTTCCTTCAGGTGCGGGCGGACAGCCCGCGGGGGCGGGATCGCCATCATAGACGGCTTTCCCGCAGCGGTTGATCTGGTTCCAGGCAAAGCCGCGGCCATCGGGATAGATGGCGACCACACGATCAATGCCATAGGGGGTGTTTTCTGCGCCTAGAAAGGCGATGGCGCGTCCGGCCTCAAGATCGGCACCGATGGTTGCCGCGTCGAAACACTTGAACCATTTCTGCGCCACCAAAGGGGCCGCGTTTTCGTAAGGCTGGAAGGTCTCTGTCATCATCGACAGGGACAAAGGCGTGGTGAAACAGGCGCGGAACTTGATGGGAGAGGTCTCCGCATCAATCCCTGTGAAATTTTCCGCAAGGATGTCTTCTTGCACGCCTTCAAACGTGGTCACACGGATCGTGGCCGCCGGAGCATCCGCCGGGATCGCGTCATAATAGGCGTAGACCTGCGAATAATAGAGGCCAGCGCCGAAAACGAGTGCGGAGATCACGATACCACCTGCGACCAGTTTGCCGTTCATGCCTCTTCGACCTCGGGCGTCCAGCCGCCCGCCGTGGTCTGGACAAACGCATCGGCACAGGCTTTGGCCAGTGTCCGCACACGTCCGATATAGGCCTGACGTTCGGTCACCGAGATCACACCGCGCGCATCCAGCAGGTTGAAGAGGTGCGAGGCCTTGATACATTGATCATAGGCCGGATGGACCATGATGATGCGCTTGCCGGTTTTCGGGTCTTCGGCAGGCTGCGCCAGAAGCGCATGACATTCTGCCTCGGCCTCTTCGAAATGCTTCAAAAGCATCTCGGTATTGGCCGCGTCAAAGTTGTGGCGGGAATATTCTTCCTCGGTTTGCTTGAACACATCGCCATAGGACAACGCGATCGGAGCGTCCGGATCGTTGTAGGGCATGTCCATAACGTGATCGATGCCCAGCACATACATGGCCAGACGTTCCAGCCCGTAGGTCAATTCGCCGGAAACGGGTCTGCAGTCATGGCCGCCGACCTGTTGGAAATAGGTGAACTGCGACACTTCCATGCCATCGCACCAGACTTCCCAACCAAGGCCCCAAGCGCCCAAGGTCGGGCTTTCCCAGTCGTCCTCGACGAAGCGGATGTCGTGCAATTCGGCATCGATCCCGATGGCCTTCAGGGAACCGAGATAGAGATCCTGCAAATCCGGCGGGCTGGGTTTGATGAGCACCTGATATTGGTAGTAGTGCTGCAAGCGATTCGGGTTTTCACCATAGCGCCCGTCCGTCGGACGGCGCGAGGGCTGCACATAGGAAGCGGCCCAAGGCGTCGAGCCCAGAGAGCGCAGCGTCGTCGCCGGATGGAAGGTCCCCGCCCCCACTTCCATGTCATAGGGCTGGAGCACGGCACAGCCTTTCGCGGCCCAATAGGCCTGAAGCCTCAGGATGATTTCCTGAAAGGAACGCGGTTTGTCTACAGTCTCGGACATGGGAGGTCTTTCGCCAGAGTTTCGTCACCAGAGTTTCAACGCCGGGCTTTCGTCGCCGGTTTGAGCGCGTCAAACGCGGCTCTTCAATAGGCAAGCCCGAGGGGGGCGTCAATGTCAGCCATGCAGAAGACCCGCCTTCGCCGCCCGAATTGACTGCAAACCGACCGATTTAGATCACACCTCCTTCATTTCTGCACATGTGGGACCGTGTGCATGTTGACCTCGGCCTGAAACCTGCTTTCTTAACGCGCGATGACAGAATACCGGACAAGGGCAACAGCCCGTTCGCCAAGAAGTAAGGGTTTTCATGACTAGGTTTTTTGCAGTTGCGCCTCTCGGCGTTGCCGCCTCTCTGTTTCTCACCACGGCGCTTTGTGCTGAACAATGGATTCAGATCGAGGCGCAACCCTCCCTCACACAAGCCACGGAGGCCGCACGTGGCTACGCTGGCGAATTGCCCAATGTCGTGGGGTTCAACCTGCCGGGCCGCTGGCACGCCATCGCGCTTGGCCCTTACGAGACCGAAGCCGAAGCCGAAGCCGCCCGCCGCGCGCTGCGTGCTCAGGGACGTATTCCCGGTGACAGCTACCTGACCGACGGCTCCGGTTTCCGCGATGCCTTCTGGCCGGTAGGTGTTAATGTCTCCACACTTGCCCCTGTGGAAGCACAGCAGGCCATAGAGGCGCCCACCGAACAAGTCATCGACGCTGCGATCACTCCGGTCGAACTGGATGAGACGCCCGCGCAGGCCCGCGCCTCCGAGCGGCAGCTGGACCGTCCGGCACGCGAAGCCTTGCAAAGGGCGCTCCATTTTGCCGGCGTCTACAACTCCGGCATCGACGGTGCTTTCGGCCCCGGCACACGCCGCGCCATGTCCGAGTGGCAGGCCATGCAAGGCTATGAGGCCACGGGTGTCCTGACCTCGCGCCAGCGCTCCGAGGTTCTTAAAGCCTACCAGGATGTCATCGACAGCCTTGATCTCACCCCCGTGGTGGACGAGGTGGCCGGTGTCTCGATCACCCTGCCCGCAGGGATGGTGGAATTTGCCGAATACTCGCCGCCGTTTGCGAAATATACCGCCAAAGACGGCTCCGAAGCACAGGTGCTTTTGATCTCGCAAACCGGCGACGAGGCCACTTTGGGCGGGCTTTACGAGATCATGCAGACGCTTGAGATCGTGCCGATGGACGGCCCGCGTTCGCGCGACAAGAACAGCTTCAGCCTCACCGGCACCAACACCCGCATCACCTCCCACACCGAGGCACGACTGGTAAATGGCACGGTCAAAGGCTGGACCCTGATCTGGCCGACGGGTGACGAGAAACGGCATCAGATGGCGCTGGAGGCCATGCAAGCCTCTTTCGCCCCCACCGAAGGCGTCCTGCCCGATGCTTACGGAGACGGGGCCGCGCAGGACATTGATCTCATGGCCGGTCTCGACATCCGCCGCCCTGAAAAAGCCGGCAGCGGTTTTTACGTCGATGACAAGGGCACGGTACTGACCGACGCCGAACTGGTCGCAAGCTGTGCCAAGATCACGCTGGACGAAACCTATGACGCAACGGTCGCGGCCTCTGCCGATGGCATGGCGCTATTGACCCCGACAGAACCTCTGGCTCCGCTTGCCGTGGCCCGTTTCGACAGCCACCTGCCGCGCCTTCAGTCCGAAGTCTCGGTCTCCGGCTTTGCCTATGAGGGCCGCCTTGGTGCGCCCACGCTCAACTACGGGCTGATGGCAGAGCACAAGGGCCTGTCCGGTGAAGAAGACCTCTTGCGCCTCGCCATGACCGCACTGCCGGGTGAAGCGGGCGGTCCGGTGCTCAACAGTGCCGGCGCTGTGATCGGTATGCTTGCCCCCGGTTCCGCCGTGGTGCCGGAAGGACGCAGCCTTCCCGAAGATGTGGCCTTTGCCTATGACATGGAAAAACTTGCAGGCTTCCTGTCGCAAAACGGCGTGGCTATGGCCGCATCTGACGGCAACACCTCGGAGGCCGATCTGGTCTCCATCGGGCGCGACATGACGGTTCTGGTGAGCTGCTGGAACTGATCTCCGGCGCTATATAGCAAAGCTTCAAAACCACAAAACCCCGCCTCTCCGGCGGGGTTTTCTTTGACTGAGCGCAATGGGAAGACGCCTTCAACCGCGCCAGAAACGAATGGTAAACAGCGCGAAAACCGACATGACCTCCAGCCGCCCGATCAGCATCGCGATGCACAAAATCCACTTGGCAGGCTCGTTCAATGTCGCAAAATTCCCCGCAGGTCCGATGATATCTCCCAGCCCCGGCCCCACACAGGCCAATGCCGTGGCGGCACCGGAAATTGCCGTGATAAAATCCAGCCCTGTCGCCGCCAGAAGCACCGCTGTGACGCCGAGTGTGACGATGAAAAACGAAAAGAAAGCCATAACAGAGGACAGCACATCCTCAGTCACAGGGTGCCCTTGATAGCGCGGGGTGAAAACACCGTTGGGGCTGTGGATCTTGCGGATTTGCGCCCGCATCGAGGCCCACAAAAGCTGATAGCGGAAAATCTTGACCGAACAGGCGGTTGACCCCGCGCATCCGCCGATCAGACCAATGAAGAAAAACGCCACCGCAGGAAAAGCGCCCCAAAGCTGGTAATCCACCGAGGCATAGCCTGTGCCGGAAATGATCGACGTAACATTGAACAGACCTTCGCGGAAGGAATGTTCGAAATGGTCGGCATTGACCACAAGACGGTAGACTGAGAACCCGACCGTCAGACCGAAGATAATCGTCAAATAGGCATGGATTTGCGTGTCACGCCAGAAAGGTTTGGCCGTGCCGGCGATGAGCTGCACATAGCGCACGAATGGCAGGCTGGCGAGTATCATGAAGAAAGCGGATACATATTCCGCAGGCCCCTGAAAGGCTCCGAAAGACGCATCATGAGTAGAGAACCCGCCGGTGGACAGCGTGGTGAGCGCATGGTTGAGCGCGTCGAAAATTGTCATGCCCACCAGCAAATAGCCCAGAAAGCACAGGACCGTCAGCGCCACATAGATGACCGAAATACGCGCTGCGATCTCCCCCGCGCGCGGCAGGACTTTTCCATCCGTATCAAAGGCTTCCGTGCGAAACACCTGCATCCCGCCCACTTTGAGTTCGGGCAGGAAGACCATAGCGACCACAATGATCCCGACGCCACCGAACCATTGCAACATCGACCGCCAGAGCAGAATGCCTTCGGGCAGATCATCAAGCCCAGAAAACACAGTCGCACCCGTGGTGGTGACTCCCGACATGGCTTCGAAAAACGCATCCGTCAGGCTGGCCTCGGTCGCGCCAAGAATGAAGGGGATACCGCCGAACAAGGGCAAAATGAGCCAGATCAGCGTGGTCAGCAGGAACATCTGCTGAATGGACAGCCCCTGCTGCTGACCGTTCTGGGTCGAGAGCATCAAGGCCACCCCGAAGCCGAAAGTGATCACACCAGAGGTGAAAAACACATCCCAATCCCCAGACCCGAAATACAGGTCGATCATCATGGGGATCACCATCGTCATCCCCAAAAGGGAAACGAGCGTGCCGATCACATATCCAACAGGTCTCATATCCGTCATGGGGCAAGGCTTGGCCGCGCTTCACGGCCAAGTCAAGCGCATAACAAGCATGGCCGACCCTCGCAGACCGGCCATGTCAGAAAAGCTCATGCTTACAGAAGCACGCGTCTGAGTGCAGGAACCCGACTGATCACCAGCCAATCCAGAAGCAACACAGTCAGGAGCGTCAGCCCTGCCATCGGGAACGCAAAGCTCAGCAACAGCCCGAGCACCACAGCCCCTTTCCAAAGCGGCATGTTCTTTGGCATCGGCGGAGGCGCGATACGGAACGACCCTGAGGGACGACGTTTCCACCACATGACCACACCGGACACACACAGGAAGATCTCCGAGAGGCAGAAGACCGTGTTCAACAGAATGACCCAAAGCCCTGCCGTGCCCATGTGGAGCGCAATGCCTACGGCCATCGCCTTGCCCATCAGAGAATAATCCTCATAGCGGACATCGGCGAGAATTTTCCCCGTGTAGCGATCCACATGAACGGTGCGATCCGACAAAGGATCAACGCTGTCCGTGTTCATACTATCGCGCGAAAAGGTGAAAACGCCCGTCTCGCCCTTGGGCAAGTTCATCTGATAGCGCGCATCAAACCCGATCTCGCGTGCCAACGCATCCATCGTGTCGAGGGTCACGGGAACACCGGCCTTCAACCCGTCTTCACCGAACAGAGACCCTGACGCGGGCATGAGCGTTTGCTCCAAGGCCCAAGGCACTTCTTTCGGGCCGTCATTCATCGAACCGTGGGTCACATCCGACAGAGGCGCGCCCCATTTCTCGGCGGGAAAACTGGACCAGGCCTGAACAACCTTCTCCCCCCAGACACCGGCCCAAGACAGACCCGAGATGAGGAAGAATAACAGGATCACCGAAATCCATATGCCCACAACCGAATGCAGGTTTTTCCACAGCGCCCGTCCGCGTGCCCGCAGGTTGGGCAACAAGGCCTCCCGCAAACGCGCCTCGCGTGGCCACCAGAGATAAAGCCCTGTCACCAACAGGATCACCCCCAAAGAGGCGGCGATCTCGACCATACGGTCGCCCGTGACACCGATCAAAAGCTCGCCGTGGGTGTTGTCCATGAGATCGTAAAGGCCGGAACGGCGCGGGAAGGTTTCGAGCACATCTGCCGTGTAGGGATCGACCACAGCCACCATCGCGCCCGCGTCCGTATCAATGCGAAACAATGCTGCCAGATCGTCGGCACGCGGGGCAACATATTGGATAAGGCGGCCATCCGGAAACGCATCCAGCGCGGCCTGCGCCTGAACGGAGACAGCAAGCGGTGCCTCTTGCGGGATCACGGCGGTTTTCTCCCCGTCGCGCCCGTCGATAAAGGCGATCCACATCATCAGCATACCTGTCACAGCCAGCATGATGAAAAACGGAATGACATAAAGTCCGGCATAGAAATGCCAGCGCCACGCGGCGCGGTAGAATTTGGCGGTATGATCCGCCGCGCCCTGGCTCTCTTGCGCAGGGGATTGATCGAGTGCGACCATGGTCTCACATCCTTTCACAACCCGACCGCCGCGTGGGTCTCACGGGCCGGATCGGGCGATAGATTTCTGTAATGGGTTCAGAGAAAGGATCAGACTTGCGGCGGGGCGCGGGGGAAGCTGAGGGTATAGGGCGCGTCACGTCCCGAGACATCCGCAGGTTTCGGATAATCCGCCAGATCATAGAGCGCCAGAACAGGCTCCGCCAAGGCCGCCCCCGCTAGAGCGGGTGTGACGTTACACAGCGGACAGGGTTGTGAGCGGGTCTCCTGATGCTCGACAGGATTGCCGTTGGCATCAAGGGTGATGGTCTGAAGCCCGTCACCGGTACAGATCACGATGGTTCGGGCATTGATCAGGCCAAGCTGCGCCATCAGGGCCGAAGACTTCGGCCCCACGATCCCGAGCATCACGCCCAGAAGCAGGAGAATGCGGATCGAGCGTCCCAACATGGCGATCTTGTAGCTGCTTTCACGCATTCGTGAAAGCCTCAAACCTCACCCGTCACAGGCGCGTTCAGCCGACGTGGAAAAGGGTCGAAAACAGCTTCGGATCAAGGCTGTGTGCAGCAAAGGTCTCGCCTTCGGTCAGCACGGAAACCGCATCATGGGAATGCAGGCTTTCCTGATGGCTGGCGATGACACGGAAATCCCCGATACGCCCGTCAGATTCCAGCGCCTCGGCAAAGAGCCGCGCCGCGTCTTCGACGAAAATCGGATTGGCCGCGTTGAGTTCTGCAAAAGCCTGCTCGTCCTCGCGCTTGACCATCACCTGTGTCTCTGTCGGCACGACTGACCGGCACAGGTCGATCAAATCTTCGAACCAAAGCGTGTCCGGCTGGTTCTTCACCTCCACCGAGATTCGCGCCACAGAGCGTTGCGAATGCGGCGTCGCAAGTTGATGCCGCGTGCGCCGCGCATGTTCGGAAAGTTCAAGAGAACAGGGGCAAGTGGAGCTATATACATAGTCCAGATGCATGATTTCTGTCATTTTCCCGCCCTGCTCTACAAGCTCCAGAGCAATGTCGTAATATTGATACCCCTCAAGACCCGACCGCAGGGACGGTCGTTTCACCGGAAAGGAAAACCGCATCTGGATGCGCGCATCGAAACTGTCGAGATCGCTTTGATAGTCGCGCAAAGCCGCCGCGATCACATCAAAGGAAAAGCTGCGCTCCGCATGTTTGTAAAAGGAGCGCATGATCCGGGACATGTTGATGCCCTTTTTCTCCGCCTCCAAAGACACGGTGCCCGTCACAGAGGTCTCAAGCGTCAGATCTCCATTGTCGCGGGTCTTGAACCGGATCGGCAGGCGAAAATTCGAGATGCCAACATGCTGGATTTGCCGCTTGGCACCTTTGATCAGGCTCTCCGGTCCATTTTGTAGGTCCGGTAAGCTGTCTTTGTAGCCTTCGGACACTTCGAAATCCTCAGGGTAAGCACGACGCAGCGCCGGATAATTGGCGAAGTCATCCGCCTCCGGCAACAGCCGCGAAATGGCCGGATCAAGCTCCGCCACTTCCGTCGGCGTAGCCTTTGCCGCCCAATCGCGCAGGGCCTTCAGGGCCGCCTCTGCGGCCGCCCTGTCGTTTTGATCGCGCTCACTTGTCTGCATATTCATCGGCAAATCCCTTTCGCCTTTCATATAGACGGTTTTCGGCAACAGACCACTGCGCAGACCATATCCGGCCCGCTCAGACCGCCTCAAGCGCGCCGAGAATGTCCGCGACAATATCCGCGCTGTCCTCAAGTCCCATCGAAAGGCGCACCAAACCATCCGTAAGCCCCAGTTCGGGACGTTTCTCCACAGGCACGTTCTTGTGCGTCGTGGTGCAGGGGTGGGTCGCGATGGATTTCGCATCGGCGAAATTGTTCGAAAGCGTAAAGACCTCAAGCGCATTGAGGAATTTGAACGCCGCCTCCTTGCCGCCTTTGAGATCAACCGTGATCACCGTGCCTGCCGCCTCGGATTGTGCTTTGGCAAGATCGTATTGCGGGTGCGATTTATAGGTCGGGTAGCGCACGGAATTGAGGGCAGGATGGCCGTCAAGCGCTTCACAGAGCTTCATCGCCGTCTCCGCCTGACGCCGCACGCGCAGGTCGAGCGTGTCGAGAGACTTCAACTGAATCCACGCATTGAACGGCGAAATCGCGCCGCCCGTGTGTTTGATATAGGTCTCGACAGGTCCGCGGATCAGCTCTTTGTCCCCTGCGATGATGCCGCCCAGACAACGCCCCTGCCCGTCCACATGTTTGGTGGTCGAATAGATGATCAGATCGGCACCACAGTCTTTTGCATAGGAGAAAATCGGCGTGCACATAGCATTGTCCACCACGACCAGCGCGCCGACCGCATGGGCCAGATCGGACACGGCTTTAAGGTCGATGACCTCAAGCGTCGGATTGGAAATGCTCTCAAGGAACACCGCCTTTGTGTCGGGGCGAAGCGCCGCTTTCCATTCGTTAAGGTTGGTACCATCCACCAAAGTGGTCTCGATCCCAAATTTCGGCAGCACTTCGGTGACGATATAAAGGCAGGAGCCGAACAGGGCCTTGGACGACACAAGATGATCGCCCGCCTTCAGAACCGACATCAACGCCCCCGCAACAGCCGCCATGCCGGAGGCGGTCGCAAAAGCATCTTCGCAGCCCTCGATCGCAGCCATCCGGTCCTCGAACATGCGCGTGGTCGGGTTGCCATAGCGCGCGTAGATGAATTCGTCTTCGCCCTGATTGACAAAACGTGCCTCTGCAGCCTCTGCTGTGTCATAGACAAAGCCCTGCGTCAGGAAGAGCGCTTCGGACACCTCGCCATATTGCGAGCGGCGCACGCCGTCATGAATGAGTTTCGTTTGGGTTTTCCAGCTGTCTTTCGCCATCGTCGCAATCCCTTTCGACAAAAAAGCCCCCTCTCGATCAAGAGCGGGGGCACGGCGGGTCTATCCAACCCTGCGTCTCGTCCTGACCTCTTTAGCGGTATCTTTCCTGTGGCCCGCAATCCGGAGAACAAATCACCACATGGCAGGCGGGGTACAAATCCCGCGACACTCTGTCAAGCACATGACAACGAAAGACGCGCACGGAGGCGTTATCAAAGAGTCACTTTTCCGTCGCAGCATCGTGACATTCCCCGCGCAGTCTCGCGTCAGATGATGTCACAGGAAGCGGCACGCCATGCCCCTTTTGAAGATCAATACCGACGGTCCCTTTCTCCGCTCCGGCACACGACAGGCTCTGCGTCAGGCGCTGGCGACCTTGCCCCAAGACGCGCCTGTGATCATCTGCATCCACGGCTACAAGTTTTCGCCCAGAGATCCACAGCACGACCCGCATGCACATATCCTGTCGCTTAATCCGCAAAGCCCCTCCCGCACAGCGCGAAGCTGGCCGCGCGGCTTGGGCTTTGGCACAGGTGATCCAAGTGAGGGACTCTGTATCGCCTTGGGCTGGCAGGCGCGCGGCTCCCTTTGGCAGGCCTACCAACAAGCACGCGCCACCGGTGAGGCACTCGCCCGTCTGATCTGGACATGCGACCGTCCCGTTCACCTCATCGGGCATTCACTGGGCGCACGGGTGATCCTCACCGCACTGCCCCATTTGCCCGAAGGCATGGTGCGCCGCGCGATTCTTCTGGCGGCGGCCGAGTTCCGCTCCACCGCAGAACATGCGCTCGACACGGAAGCGGGCCGCACCGCCGAAGTGCTCAACATCACCTCGCGGGAAAACGATCTCTTCGACCTCCTGCTGGAACTGGCGCTCTCACCGGATCATGGTCCATCCCGCCCGCTGGGCGCCGGACTTGGCACCACACATCGCGCATGGTGTGACGTTCAGATTGACCATGACGCCACCCGTGCCATGCTTTTGCGCTGCGGCTATGACATCCCTGCGGCAAACAAAAAGGTCTGTCACTGGTCGCCCTATCTGCGCGAAGGGATGTTCGATTTCTACCGAAGTGCGCTACGCCATCCCGAGCGTTTGCCCTTGAGCCTTTTGCAAGATCAGCTGCCCGCCGAGCCAACTCCCCGTTTTTCTCATCTGTTGCCGTGCCTTCCCCGCGTTTCGCCCTTGTCCTTTTCGCGCAAAGCGTCATCTTGAGGAAAGCCCTTCTGGCGATGATTGCACGGACATGAACAGATGATCGACACCCCCATCACGCTCTACTACTGGCCTACCCCGAACGGCTGGAAAATCTCCATCGCGCTCGAAGAGATGGACCTGCCCTATGAAGTCAAACTGGTGAATATCGGAGCGGGGGAACAGTTCGATCCCGAGTTCCTCAAACTCTCGCCCAACAACCGGATGCCCGCCATCGTTGACCCTGAAGGCCCGGGCGGACGGCCGATTTCGATCTTCGAATCCGGTGCGATCCTGCAATATCTCGCGCGCAAATCCGGCAAGTTTTACGGCGGCGGCGAACGCGATCAGGTGGCGGTCGATCAATGGTTGATGTGGCAGATGGGCGGGCTGGGACCGATGGCCGGACAGGCACATCATTTCCTGAGCTATGCTCCCAATATGGAGCCCCCCGTTGATTTACCCTATGCGAAGGACCGCTACCGCAACGAAGTCGCCCGCCTCTACGGCGTGCTGGACCGTCGTCTGGCACAAGAGGAGTTCGTCGCGGGAGATTTCTATTCTATCGCGGATATGGCGATCTGGCCTTGGGCCTCCCTATGGGAGAAACAGGAACAGACACTCGACGACAAACCCCATCTCAAACACTGGATCGAACGCATCGGTGCGCGTTCCGCTGTCAAACGCGGGCGCGCTGTGGCTGCCGAAAAGCGTGGCGGCATTGCAGGCGACAAAGAGGCGCAAAAGGTGCTGTTTGGCAAAGCCGCATCTCAGGAGAAAAAGGGGTGAATCTCACCCGCCGGGAAATGGTCTTGGGGGCCAGCGCACTGACGTTCAGCGTCAGCGGCTGCGCCTCCCCCCGTCTCAACCTCCCGCAAGAGGTGCCCGACATCAACGGCCTGAAACAGGAAAACATTCTGGTCGTGACCAATCGTCAGGTTTCTCCCGACCCGACACTCGGCTTTGAGGAATTGCGTTCAGACACACCGTTCTACCGCAACTACCGCATTTCCATCCCACCGGAGCGCAAACCGGGGGAATATTCGTTTCCGCGCAAACCGCTTGATGCGGACACCCAGTTTTTCGTCACCGACAGCGAAGCCTTTGACACGGAGCAGGCATTCATAGACCGCGTAAACACTCGCGTCAGCGCCCTGCCCAAGGGCGAGCGCAGCGTGGTGGTCTTTGTCCACGGCTTTAACGTCTCCTACCCCGGCGCGGTGTTCCGCACAGCACAGATCACCACCGACTTCGCACTGGAACAGCCGATGGTGCTGTTCTCATGGCCCTCCGCCGGTCGCATCTCGCGCTATGCGTATGATCGGGATTCGGTGCTCTATGCGCGCACGGCTCTGGCGGACACACTGAAACTTCTGGCACGCAGTCGCGCGGAGAGCGTCCTTGTTCTGGCGCATTCCATGGGTGGTCTGCTCGCGATGGAAGCCATCAAGCGACTGGCGCTCGAAGGAGACCGCCGGACGTTATCGCGTCTGGAAGGGGTCGCCTTGAGCCAGCCTGACATTGACGTGGATCTGTTCCGGCGGCAGGTGAGTGATCTTGAGCCTTACAACATAGATCTGGCCGTGTTTGGCTCCCGCCGCGATCAGGCGCTCAAGATATCCTCGGTGCTCACCGGCGGACACCCCCGTGTGGGAGCGGCGGAGAATATCGAGGACTTGCGCAAGCTCGGTGTCACGGTCATCGACACCACCGGCGCACCGATGGGCGATCCTCTGGGGCATTCCTCACTGATGCAATCGCCCGCCCTATTGGCGATGATTGCCTCCGGCACGCTGCTCTCCGAAATTGTCGAAGGTGCCCCCGGTCAGGACATTCTGGTCGAAGGACTCACATTGACCGGCACCGCCGCTCTGGCCGTCGCATATCTGCCCTACACGATCAGCGGGCAGTAACTCTCTTTATTCCGGCGTGTCCTCGTCGGCCACCTCGGTCGAGTGACGCGCCATCAGCCCGCTTTGCGCCATGAAAAACGCCAGCATCGCAATCGGCAGACCAAAGGTTTTGAACTTCACCCAAGTGTCGGTCGTCATCGTCCGCCAGATTGCCTCATTGGCGATCGCCAAGCCGAAGAAAAACAGCATCATACGGAATTCAAGCTTGCGCCAGCCTTCCACATCCAAGGGCATGACCTCGCCCAGCACCAGCGACAGATAGCTTTTCGAGCGCAACAACCCGACGCCCAGAATACCGCCGAACATGAGGTAGATCATCGTCGGCTTCATCTTGAAGAACCGCTCGTCATTGAGCCAGATCGTCAGACCGCCAAAGACCACCACCAGCACCAGCGTCATGATCTGCATCGCGGACAGCCGTCCGGTCAGCCGCCAAAGAACAAAGGTCGAGGCAGCAAGGATCGGGATGAACAGCGCTGTCATCACGATGAAACCGGAATACTCCGTGCCCGCGATGGTAAAGACATGATCGCGCAGCGCGATATATCCCGCGAAGAACGCGAAGATCGGCCCCATTTCCAGCGCGGTTTTCACCGCAGGTTTGATGTGTTTTTCAGGTGTGTCGCTCATCCGGTCCTCTTTCAGCCGCCCATCTCAACTATGACGGCCCCGGCCGCAATCAAGGCCATGAGGGACAATCTTCTCGGTCCGACCTTTTCGCCCAATACGATCCAGCCGATCAGCGCTGCGAAAACCGTCGAGGTTTCCCGCAGCACCGCCGCCTCGCCCACATTGTCGAGGCGCGTCGCCAGCATGATACAGCCAAAAGAGAAATAGGCCACAATCCCGCCGAAAAAACCTTTGACCGCCAAAGGGCCAAGCGCGGGTTTATATTCCATATTCCGGTAGCGCAGCAAGGCCACCACAGGCATCACCAGACCGTCGAGGAAAAAGAACCACGCAAGGAAGGTGAAGGGGTCCGCCGTGGCACGAATGCCGTAAGCATCATAGGTGGTGTAGAGTGCCACGAAAGCGCCGGTCAGAACCGCCAGCATCAAGGCTGGCACCATGGTCTCGCGCCCGACCGTGATGGTGCGCAGGTTATAGACCGCCAGCCCGAAGATGCCGGAGAGCAGCACCATCACGCCCAGCCATTGCACCAAAGAGAAATGCTCGCCGAACACAAACCCCGCGCCGATGACGGCAAACAGGGGCCCGGACCCACGCACCACAGGGTAAACGACTGTGTAGGCACCTTTGGTATATGTGTAGCCCTGCGCGACCTTGTAGCCCATGTGGATCACAAACATCCCGAGGAAAATCAGCCACATATGCGGCTCCGGCCACGGCACCACAAAAAGGGCGAACGGGGCCGCGATGATACAATAGAAAAAATCCATAGCGCCGCGCGACAGCCACGGATCATGTTTGCCCTTTTGCAGGGCACCGAACAAAGCATGCAGAAATGCCGCCATCAGCGCCAGAATAAGCGCCGCGTGATGACCCGTTTCCGTGCCTTCAAGGGAAATAATAAAATCGCTCATGGGCCTGTGCTATCTGTCACATTGCGAAAGGTCCAGAGCGCGAAAGCGCACAGCGTCTGCGCACTTAGCTCATGCCGCGCGCGGATCGGCCCGATTGAACCCCGGCATCTCCGCATAGGGGTTGGGGACCAGCATCCCGTCGGTTGCCTCGATGAACGGATAGGCCGGATCAAGATAGCCTGCGGCAATCAGCGCTTCTTCGAGCGTGCGGATCACAAAATCCGTGCGGAACTCTGGCAAAATACCCATACCCCAGATTCGGGCCGGACGGTCTTCGCGTTCGGGATCGACCACAAGCATCGCCGTGCCCACAAGGCGCTCGCCCTGAACCACGACCATCTCAGCGTAAAGCTCCCGATCCTCCGGCCAATCTTCCTCCGTGTCATCCGGACAGACCGGATGATCGAAAAACAGTTCCTGCATGGCTTCGCGGCGCTCCAGAGGATCACCGGCCGAGACCCAGGATTGCGGGCCAATGGCGTGCAGAATTTCGAGCATCAAACCTCCAGACCCGTCAGGGCCGCGGCAAATTCTTCGGGATCGAAAGGCGCGAGATCGTCAATCTGTTCGCCGACGCCAATGGCGTGAATCGGCAGACCGAACTTGTCGGCCAGACTGACCAGAACCCCGCCTTTGGCAGTCCCGTCAAGTTTCGTCATAACAAGGCCGGAAACATCCGCGATATTCCGGAAAATCTCGACCTGCGAAACCGCGTTTTGCCCTGTCGTGGCATCAAGCACAAGCAAAGTGTTGTGCGGCGCGGTCGGGTCTTTCTTGCGGATCACGCGAACAATCTTGGCAAGCTCCTCCATCAGGTCCGCACGGTTTTGCAACCGTCCCGCCGTGTCGATCATCAACAGATCGGCGCCGGTTTCCTGTGCCTTGGTCATCGCGTCAAAGGCCAGCGAGGCCGGATCGGAGCCCTCCGGCGCGGTCAGAACCGGCACACCGGCACGCTCGCCCCAGACCTGCAACTGTTCCACGGCAGCCGCACGGAAGGTATCGCCCGCAGCAATCACCACGGATTTCCCCGCAGCTTTGAACTGGCTGGCCAGCTTACCAATGGTCGTCGTCTTGCCGGAGCCATTAACCCCAACGACCAGCACGACTTGCGGCGTTTTGGTGTAGAGCGGCATGGGCTTGGCGACCGGTTCCATAATGCGCGCCACTTCTTGCGCCATCAGGCGTTTGATCTCTTCGACAGAAAGTTTCTTGCCATAGCGCCCTTCAGCCATGGCCGCGGTGACACGCATGGAGGTCTCCACGCCCATATCGGCGGAGATCAGCAGCTCTTCCAACTGCTCCAGCATATCGTCATCCAGCGCGCGGCGCGTGACGGTTTTGCTTTCCTTGCGTCCCAGAAGCCGTCCCAGAAATCCGGGTTTGACCGTCTCGGCGGGAGCCTCGACCACCTTTTCGACAGGAATCTCAACCGGCGCTTCTGCGGGCATTTCCACTGGGGCTTCCACAGGAGTTTCCATCGGCGCTGGCGCGGGCGGCACTTCCTGCGGCACATCAGCGGGCACGGGGTCCGCTTCCGGCGCGGCGGGCTCAGGGACCGGTGCCGGCTCAGGCTCCGGCATCGGCTCAGGCGTCACGTCAGGTTCCGGCGCTTCGGGCGTCTCTGTTGCGGGCACTGCCTCTTCAACCAAGGCCTCCGAAACGTTGCTCTCCTCGCCACCATCCTCGACAATAGCTTCCAAACCCTCGTCGAGCTTCGACGAAGTTTTCATCAGACGGGATTTCAGTTTCGAAAAAAGCGACATGGGGCCTCCGTTCTCCCGTCACTTAATCGGTCTTGTCTTTTTATGAAAGCCCCCAAACCTCGCCAAAGCGGCCTAAAAACGCGAAAAGGATCGCACCCTGCCCGAGAATATAAAGCCCCCAGAGCAGATAGCCCGCACCCCGCGCCTGCCATGTATTTTGCCCCATGCGGAACAGTTGCAGCGACAAGACGAGATCGGAGCACAAGAACAGCACCGCACCGACACTGGCCAGACGCAGTCCAGCAGGCAGGCTCAACGCCAGCCCCGTCATCACACAGATCAGCAAAACATAGCCCCGCACAGGGCCACGAAGCGCCCCCGTATAGGGTGCAAGCCAGACCTCTGTCGACAGCGCCAGAACTGCCAGACTTGCGATCGCGGGCCAGCTGACGGTCTCGACCGATCCCCAAAACATAATCGCGTAGCAAAGATGGGCCGCCGCAAAACTGACAAGCCCCAAGAGAAACGCGTGCTCTGCGCTTCCTGATCCCGTGCGCGACAGCGCCGTGTCTGATCTCGTATCTGATCCTGTGCAGGACAGCGCGAAATCTCCCAGCGCAGAAAAGGTCAGCCCCACGATCAACCACACCGGCCCTCCGCCCCAGAACGCTACAAAGGCAAACAGACTTAAAGGCAGGGTCTTGATCCCGCTGCGCCACATCGACGGAGCGGAGGCCGTCAGCGGCAGATAGGACAAAGCCGATAGTCCCGCCAATGTCAGCAAAACCAGTTCCAACATCATCCCCTCCGCTTTTGTCGCAGGTTTTGCTTTTGCATGGTCCCGCTGTGCAACCTATAGTCAGCATAGTTTCTAAGGGACGTCTATGGCGCAGCACATGGCAAGAAAAACCACTCACATCATTCGCTTTTTCGCCGTCAGCACCTTGATGCCTGTGGCCCTTCTGGCCTTGGGCGCGCTGTTCGGAGGGGTTTGGGCCGTGGCGGGGTTTCTCTATATGACCGCGCTGGCCTATTCACTGGATCAACTTGTGGCGCTGGCCTGTGATCCTGAAAACCCTGAAGCCGAATTTCCCGACGCAAACGCCCTTTCCACCGTTCTGGCGCTTGCGCATTTTGCGCTTTTGCCACTGGCGGTCTGGGCGCTCTCGAATGGGCAGCTTGCATTCTGGGAACGCGTGTTCGTGTTTCTCGGCATGGGGCTGTTCTTTGGGCAGGTCTCCAATTCCAACGCTCACGAACTGGTCCACCGCTCCGACAGGACGCTGCGCCGCCTTGGCACATGGGTCTATATCACGTTGCTGTTCGGCCACCATGCCACCGCCCATGTGCGGGTGCATCACCGCTATGCCGCCTCCCCGCAAGACCCCAACTCCGCCCCCGCGGGCATGAGCTATTACCGCTTTTTGCCGCGCGCATGGGGCGGCTCGTTCAGGGCCGGACTGCGGGAGGAAAATGCCATGCGCGCACGGGCGAAATCGACAGACCTGCATCCCTATGCGCTCTATATCGGCGGGGCTGTTACCTGCCTGCTCCTCGCATTTGTCATCGGTGGGTTTCTCGGCGTTTTCAAATACATACTTCTCGCGGGCTATGCCTCCGCCCAGCTCATGCTGTCGGATTATGTCCAGCATTACGGGCTTCGCCGCCGCGAGGTTGCGCCGGGAAAATATGAACCTGTCGGCCCGGCGCATAGCTGGAACAGTCCGCAATGGTTCACCTCGCTCCTGATGCTCAACGCGCCACGACACTCGGATCACCACGCGCACCCGATGAAACCCTATCCCGCGCTGGAACTCACCGAAGACATGCCACAATTGCCGCGTTCGCTTCCGGCTATGGCAACGCTGGCCCTCATTCCGCCGCTATGGCGCAAGGTCATGGACCCGCGCGTTGCGAGGCTTGTCGGGACATCGGAGCAGGCTGAAGGCGACAAGCTTTAACCACCTGTTAAGAATGTGAGTGGAGCGACTCGGCGGCTTGTGACATGGTTACCGCATGATAAAGACATATCTGTTTCCCCTCGCCTGCGCCCTGTTTGGTGCAACCACCGCGCTGGCCGGTCCGCTGGATGGCACGGAGATTCGCGCATTTTCCACAGCCACCCTGCCGACCACCCAAGGCCCGCTGACGGGCGCGGAGTTTGATGCCTATGCCACAGGCAAGACCCTGACCTATGCAGAAAGCGGACAGCCCTACGGGGCGGAGGAATATCTGCCCGGAAAGCGCGTGCGTTGGGCCTTTGACAAGGACACATGCAAGGAAGGAATCTGGTACGAGCAGGACCAGAACATCTGCTTCATCTACGAGGACGGCATGGCCCCGCAATGCTGGCAATTCTTCGTGGAGCGCGACAAGCTCAAAGCCGTGTTCCAAGGAGTCAACGGGTTGGAACTTTACGAGGCTTGGGCGTCTGACGGGCCACTGTCCTGCATGGGACCGCAAGTCGGGGTATAAGGGAACCATCACGCGCTCTGAACGGCCAGCTTCCGCGCCGGTTCAGAACGTCACCTGTATGAACGAGGACAGGTTCGAAGGTGAACGTGCGTTAAGGTTGATCCGATTAAGGTTAACGCATGAAAGCCCTGTATAAGCGCTGACACACAAAGGCGACCAGATCCGCAACGGCGTCTCCGCGTCAGAACAGGCTCCCCTGCTCCGGTCCCGTCTTGGCCCTCGGCTTTGCGGATTTCGCAGGCTTGGCGGCAACACCGCCCCCGATCTGCACACGCCCGTCAGCAAATTGCACCTCATGCATCCGCGCCGCGTCTTTGGTCGAGGTCACAACCCCGCCCTCAGCATCGCGCACCACCGCATAGCCGCGCTTGAGCGTCTCCTCATAGGACAGCGCCGACAGCATTCCGGAACGCTGATCCAGCGCCGCGCGCCAGCGTTGGGTCTGCCCCATAGCCGCGCGGGCGAAACGGTCCGAAAGCTGCGTCAGGTCGCGTCGGGCCTGCGCCGTATTGCGCGAAACCGTCAGCGGGGAAAGGCGCTGCGCCAGCCGGTCAAAATCGCGCCGGTGCTGCGTCGTGCCGCGCGACAGGGCCGGCGCGAGACGCATCGACAAGGCAGACAAACGCTCCCCATGCCCCTGCATCCGCCCTTGTAAAAGCGAGGGCCGCAGGATTGTCGCCGCCTCCGACAGTTTCAGCCGCCGGTTGCGCACCCCGTTGACAAGCGCCTGCGTCAAACGCAAATCAATCTGGTCCACGCGCTGACGCGGCCCGTCGAGCAACCGCTCTTTCGGCGGCAGGGCGCGGCTGAGATCATTGAGGCGCTGGCGACGATAATCCACGCCGCCTGTCAGCGCCCGCTCCATCCGTGCCCGCAATTCCTGAATGGTCACCCAGAGTTCCCGCCGCACCGGCACGGCCAGTTCCGCCGCCGCAGTCGGAGTTGGCGCGCGTTTGTCAGAGGCAAAGTCAATCAGCGTCGTGTCGGTTTCATGACCCACGGCAGAGATCAGGGGAATCGCGGACTCGGCGGCGGCACGCACCACGATCTCCTCGTTGAACCCCCACAAATCTTCGACCGAGCCCCCGCCACGCGCCACAATAATCAGATCAGGCCGCGGGATTGCACCGCCTTCGGGCAAGGCGTTAAAGCCGCGAATACCATTGGCCACTTCCGCCGCGCTTTTCTGGCCTTGCACAGCAACAGGCCAGATCAGAACATGGCGGGGGAAACGGTCGCTCAACCGGTGCAAAATATCGCGGATCACCGCCCCTGAAGGCGATGTCACCACGCCGATCACCTCCGGCAACCACGGCAGCGGCTTTTTGCGCGCTGCATCAAACAGCCCTTCCGCCGCCAGCGCCTTTTTGCGCTTCTCCAGCATCGCCATAAGCGCGCCTGCACCCGCCGGTTCCACATTGTCGACAATGATCTGGTATCGCGAGCCGCCGGGAAAGGTCGTCATCCGCCCCGTGGCGATGACTTCCATACCCTCTTCGGGCTGCACCTCCATCCGCGCGACCTGCCCTTTCCAGCTCACCGCGTTGATCACCGCTTTTTCGTCTTTCAGATCGAAATAGAGATGGCCGGAACGTGGCCGCGACACACGGCCCACTTCGGCACGCACCCTCACATACCCGAATTCACCCTCGATCAGCTTCTTCACCGCTCCCGAAAGTTCGGAAACGGAGAATTCCGGGGCGTTGGATGTGGCTTTAGGGCCTTCATCTTCGAAAAGGTCGGACATCTTATGCCTCCCAAGGCGGCTCGTGCTTGTGTCAAACTCGGACTGACCTTAGAACGCGCGCAAGCAAAGGTGAAGCGGAGAGGCGCGATGAACATTCTGATCTTGGGCAGCGGCGGACGTGAACATGCTCTGGCATGGGCGGTGATGCAGAACCCGAAATGCGACAAACTGATCGTCGCGCCGGGCAATGCGGGGATCGCAAAGATCGCTGAATGCGCGTCCTTCGACATCAATGACGGGGCAACCGTGGTGTCTTTCGTCGAGCAAAACGCGATTGATTTCGTCATTATCGGACCCGAAGCCCCCCTTGCCGCAGGTGTGGCCGACGATCTGCGCGCAGCGGGCATTCTGACGTTTGGCCCGTCGAAAGCGGCAGCCCAGCTTGAGGCTTCCAAAGGCTTTACTAAAGAAATCTGCGATGCGTCAGGCGCACCGACCGCAGCCTATGCCCGCTTTGACGATGCTGAAAAAGCCAAGGCCTACATCCGCAAGCAAGGTGCGCCGATCGTGGTCAAAGCCGACGGTCTGGCCGCTGGCAAAGGCGTGATCGTGGCGATGGACGAACAGGCCGCGCTTGATGCCATTGACGACATGTTCGGCGGAGCCTTTGGCGGCGCTGGCGCGGAAGTGGTGATCGAAGAATTCATGGACGGCGAAGAGGCCTCTTGGTTCATCCTGTGCGACGGCGAAAACGTCCTGCCCGTGGGGACCGCACAGGACCACAAGCGCGTAGGCGATGGCGACACAGGCCCGAACACCGGCGGCATGGGCGCCTATTCCCCTGCCCCTGTGATGACCGATGCCGTGATTGCCAAAGCCATGGACGAGATCATCAAACCGACAGTGGCGGAAATGGCCAAGCGCGGGATGCCCTACCAAGGGGTGCTCTACGCGGGCTTCATGATCAAAGACGGCCAGCCACGCCTTGTGGAATACAACTGCCGCTTTGGCGATCCGGAATGTCAGGTGCTGATGATGCGTCTGGGGGCGCAGGCACTCGACCTGATGCTGGCGACCGCCAACGGCACGCTGGATCAGGCCAAGGTGAACTGGGCCGACGATCACGCGATGACCGTGGTCATGGCGGCAAACGGCTATCCCGATGCGTATGAAAAAGGCTCCGCAATCAAAGGGCTCGACGCGCTTCCCGAGGACAGCATGAATATGGTGTTCCACGCGGGCACTTCCGAAAAAGACGGGCAGATCATCGCCACCGGCGGGCGGGTTCTCAATGTCACGGCACGAGGCGACAGCCTTCAAGACGCCCGGGATCGCGCCTATGCAATGATCGAGCGAATCGACTGGCCCGAAGGCTTCAACCGCTCCGACATCGGCTGGCGTGCGCTGAAATAAATTCGGGACAGTTAAGGCGCTGTTAACCTTACCGATGGCATAACCATCTGACGAAAGGCATCCATGGCTCGAATGGCCAGAGAGTCGGCCCAAAAGGCCGGACGCTCAGGGCAAAAGCCCGAAACAGTCGTGAAACGACTGTCGCAACAGACCAAGAGGTCCACTCAAACGGTCGGAGTTGCGGTCTTAAAGACAAGGTAGATTGGCTATGAACTGGCCAATCTACTTCTCCCCCTCCGGCAACGAACACCGGAAAGGGCTTTCTGATTGCAAAAATACTCACATTCGTACCGCTCAGCGTTCAGCGGCTCACTTGCCAAATGCACACCCCGCAGGCAGGCCGAGCTTTGCAAAAATCTTGGCCGCAGGACACCAGCCGGAGAAGGCCGACTGAAGCAGGTTTGCCCCGATAAACAGGGTGAACCAGACGAACATCGGGTGAACGAACTGGGTCAGCAACACGCTGACGATGATCATGACGCCGGCAAAGGCGAAAACAGCGCGATCAATGGACATGGGGTTTCTCCGTAATGAATTGATTTACGCCATATTTAGCATTTCACCCCATTAAATTCAATATATTGAATGTATACTTTGCGCATCGCGTTCTAGGATCGCACTCGAAACGTCCCCTGCGCCGTGGCGATCAATTCGCCGGTCTCATCCGTCAGGCGCCCGTCTGTGAAAAACGTCTTGGCACCGCCCCCGATGCGCCGCCCCACCGCTATAAGGCGCGTGCCCTTCGGACGCGACAGATAGCTGATGTTCAAAGACAGGGTCAGCGTCATACGGCGCTGATCAGGGTCTCCGGTATAGGCGCCAGCATAGCCCATCGTCGTATCGAGCATGGTCGCATAAATCCCGCCGTGAGGAATCTCCGAACGGTTCAGATGAAACGGCGCAACGGTCGCCTCGAACCGCGCAACGCCGTGATCCCATCCTGTCATTTCAATACCCAGATGCGCCAGCGCCGCCGATGGGCCCTCCAACAGCGAAGTCTTCATATATCAATCTCCTCAATCAACGCGGGTCCTGCGGCCCGATTGGAATTTACCGCCCTGCCCACTCGGTGAAAGCGTAACGTCTCGTCCGGTGCGGGCAGCATCAAACGCGCGGCACCATGGCCTTCTTCGCCAAGCCACTTGCCCCAATCACCCGCTTGCAAAATCACGGGGATCCGATGGTGAATCTCCGCCATACGCCCTGTGGCCTCGGTGGTGACGATGGCACAGGATGACCGGCGCACGCCGTCTTGCTCCCAATCCTGCCAAATGCCGGCAAAGACCATCGACCCCTCACCTGCGGGCTGGATATACCACGGCAGCTTTTCACCCCCCTCCGGACGATGCCACTCGAAGAACCCGTCTGCGGGAATGAGACAGCGACGCCTGCGGCAGGCCTCCCGAAAGGCGGGCTTCTCCGCAATCGTCTCGGCGCGGGCATTGATCAGCAAGGGCCCGTCGCCGGCGGATTTATACCAATGCGGCACAAAACCCCAGCGCATCGGCACAAGGCGGCGTTGGTCGTTTTCATGATAGATGACATGAATTTGCGTACTCGGGCAGATGTTGAAGTTGGGGATTGGCGGTAGATCATTGGCAGGCACAGCCTCAAACAGGCGCGCCATGGCATCATCGGGCAGGGAAAGGGCAAAGCGTCCACACATGCGGCCAGTTTAATGGATCAGGCAGCGGGGGCCAGCGCAGATCGTGCGGAGGCGTTTTGACCTGATGAGTATTTGCGCCATCAGAAAGCCGGAGGCGGTGGAAAAACGCTTCCGACCATCGCGTGGCTCACCGATGCGCCTTGCGGGCCAGTTCGATCCTGGCATCCATCATCGACATGTCTTTCATGATTTCGGCGCGTCGTGTCCGGTCTGCCGTGTCGCGCAATTCCTCGCGCAGTTTTGCCAGTTCCCGCGACAGTGTTACAAATTCCGGCACGCCGCCGCTTTCCTTGACCAGTCGATTGAGCAGCGCGTTGTCCGGATCATCTTCTCTGGGCAAGGGCTTTCCTGCCCCTGAGAGGTTCTCAAAGGCTCCGTCACGTTCAGCCTCGGCAATCTTCTGGTTGATCAAATCAATCAGCGGATGATCCATGCCTTATCCTTTCGCGCGCGCCGCCTTGAACCGTGCAAGACTCTCTTCCGGCCAGACCTCTTTGGGACGATAGAACCCTTCAAACGCCTGCGCGCCTTCAGGCAATACCACCCAAGGCAGTTTGGTCGAGGTGAAGATATGCACATCCGGCACGATCTCCGCACGTTCTTCCAGAGTGCCACAGCGGAGAAAAGCAATCGCCTCACCTGAGCCAGCGTAATGCGACCAAAGCGCCACCTTGCAAGACGGGCAGCGCAACACGGACTGGCCGTGGCCGGAATTGGAAGGGGTCTCCACGCGCTCAGGTGTGCCCTTGGTCAGTTTCACGGCCTCGCGCTCCACATAGGCATTCAAGGCGAAGGCGGAGCCGGTTTCCCGCTGGCACCATGTGCAATGGCAACAATGCACAATCATCGGCTCTGCCGTGACCTCGAACTCCACTTCCCCGCAGGTACAACGTCCATGCATCGTAATCCTCCCGTGCCATCAAAGAAAAAGCCCCCGCATGATCGCGAGGGCTTTGCCGTTTGTCTATACCGTCAGGCGTATTTCGGCGCCGCGGCAGACAGATTTACTTCACTGTTTTATTTCACAGTGATGCGACCATCCGTGTAAGGTTCGTAAGGCGCATGTTCCATCATGTATTCCGCCGTGACATCGGCCAGATCCGGTCCGAAGTCGTAGACGTTTTCGGCATCAAGAAACATCTTGTAGCCATCCCCGCCATTGCGGACGTAATTGTTGGACACGACACCATAGGTCTTTTCGGGATCAATCGGCGCATCGCCAACCATCACGTCGGAAATGCGGGATCCAACTTCAGCCGAGGGATCCACGGTGTAGCTCATGCCAGCAACCTGAGCGAAACGTCCTGCGCCCTCTTCCATTTGCGACGCGCCGTTTTCAAGCGCTTCGACAATGGTCGCACCGGACACAAAGAAGGTCGAGAGCGTGTTCTGGAAAGGCAGCACGGTCAGCACATCGCCCATGGTCACTTGACCACCGGGGATAGACGCACGTACACCGCCACCGTTCTGGATCGCGATTTCGATGCCCTGATCCTTCACACGGTCCAGCATGGCATCCGCAATCAGATTGCCCATCGGACATTCCACCGAGCGGCAGGTCTCGCGCGACCCGTCGATGTCAGCGGTGGCTTCAGCCACAACCTTGGCTTTCAGCTCTTCGATCGGTCCGGCAAGCTCGGCCACACGCGCTTTGATCTCTTCGTCTTCAGGCACGGAAGCATCGAGAAGAATCGTGTCGCCGGTCGCAGAGGTCACATTGCCGTCGTCGTCAAAGGTCAGGATCAAATGGCCGACATATTTGGAATAGGCATAGGCCTGCACCACAGGCACGTCCCCGACCATTGTCGGATAGGCGTAATCGGCCTCTTCGGTGTTGGAGAACAGCGTGTGGGAGTGACCACCGACCACCGCATCAAGACCGGAGACCTTCTCGGCAATTTCGAGGTCTTTGGTCACACCGACATGGTTGAGCGCGATGATCTTGGTCACGCCTTCCTCGGTTAGAGTGTCCACATCCTGCTGAAGATTTTCGATCTCATCGGAGAAAATCACCGCTGCAGAGGGGCTCGCGGTTTCGACTGTATCGGTCGCCAGTGCCGAGACAATGCCGATTTTCTCGCCACCCACTTCGAGCACGAGGTGATCGTTGAGTTTTCCAGCGAGCAGGTTGGACTGCGACACATCAAGGTTGCCGGAGATGACAGGGAAGTCCGCGCCATCAAGCAGTTTTAACAGGCCTTCGTCGCCATCGTCGAACTCGTGGTTGCCGACAGCCATCGCGTCGAAACTGATCTTGTTCATCATCTCGATTTCCACGTCACCTTTGTAGGTCGTGTACATCAAGGAGCCTTGATATTCGTCGCCCGCATCCAGAACGATGAAATTTTCACCTGCGAGCTCTTCGCGCAGTTGGTTGATCATGGTCGCCACGCGGGCCACGCCACCAAAACACTCGCCCGCCTCGTTGTCTTCGGCAGAACATGTGTTGTCGTATTTCGTGATCGGCTCGATTCGGCTGTGCAAATCATTGATATGAATGACGTGCAGCGTGTAATCGGCATGGGCCGCACCGGCCATAAGCGCCAGAAATGCGGTGGAAGAGAGAACTGTTCTGAGCATATCTTGCCCCCTGTTAATCTTGATAAATTCCAGCCTGACCAAAGTTGATCAAAGAGTCAAAGCCTACGCGACATTTCATTTACATTCGCCATGTGACGAATGTGTAGCGCCGCAATCGCAGGCAACACTAGCCATGATACGCGAGAATGGACACAGAGTCTCATTGACCACGCGCGCGCGCACTGGCATCTGGAACCCATGCTGATTTACAAAATTTTCCGCGCCCCCGAATGGGCGGCCATGCAAACAGCCGGAGAGACCCGAGGCGCACCTGTGGATCTCGCCGATGGCTATATCCATTTCTCCACCGCCGCACAGGTCAGGGACACCGCCGCCAAGTGGTTTGCGGATGAAGACAACCTGCATCTTCTGGCGCTGGAGAGCGACACGCTTGCCCCCCATCTCAAATGGGAACCTGCACGCGGCGGCTCTTTGTTTCCGCATCTCTATCGCGCTCTGAGCATGGCGGATATTCTCTGGGCCAAGCCCCTGCCCCTTGGCCCCGACGGCCACATCTTCCCCGACCTTGCCTGAGGAGCCGCACATGACCCTTTTTGAACAGTTCGGCATGATGGTCCTGCGCAGCTTTGATCCGGAGAAATCCCACAAGCTGTCGATTGCCGCCCTGCGTGCGGGGCTGGCCCCGCTGCCCGGTCCTGTCACCTCAGCGCGCCTGAAAACCACATTTGCGGGGATGGAATTGCCGAATCCCGTGGGTCTGGCCGCAGGCTATGACAAAAACGCCGAAGCCATTCCGCAACTGTCCCGCGCGGGCTTCGGTTTTCTCGAACTGGGGGCCGCCACGCCGCGTCCGCAGCCGGGCAACCCGAAACCGCGCCTATTCCGGCTCACCGAAGATCAAGCCGTGATCAACCGGTTCGGCTTTAACAACGACGGGATGGAAGTCATCGCCAACCGGCTGGCGCGCTGCCGCCATTCGAATCGCAAGGTGGAGATTCCGGTCGGCCTCAACCTTGGTGCCAACAAAGATAGCTATGATCGCGCCGCCGACTTTGCCAAAGTGCTGGCCCATTGCGGGAATTTCATTGACTTCGCGACGGTCAACGTCTCCAGCCCCAACACCGAAAAACTTCGCGACCTGCAAGGCCCCGAAGCCCTCGAAGCCCTGCTTGCCGGTGTGCTGGACGCGCGCAAAGGGTTGAAACAGGCTGTGCCTGTTCTCCTGAAAATCGCACCTGATCTGGACACCACGGAACTCTCGGAGATTGCCGAAGTGGCCCGTAAATCCGGCATTGACGGGGTGATCGCCACCAACACCACCCTGTCGCGAGATGGTTTGAAATCTGCAGAAAAATCAGAGGCTGGCGGTCTTTCGGGCCGTCCTTTGTTCGAAAAGTCCACGCGCGTGCTGGCCATCCTGTCGCGCGAACTGGGCGAGGACGTGCCCTTGATCGGCGTTGGCGGCATTGCCTCGCCGTTGGATGCCTACACGAAAATCCGCGCCGGAGCCTCGCTGGTGCAACTCTATTCAGCGATGGTCTATCAGGGGCTTTCCCTTGCCCCGCGCATTGCCCATGGTCTCGAAGACCTGTTGGCGAAAGACGGGTTCGAGACGGTCTCCGAAGCGGTAGGAACCCTACGCAGCGACTGGCTTTGAGCCACATCTCTTGCGCATCAATTCTTTGAGGTAACGCGTGAAAAGACGCGAACAGCGGCGGGATTATCCCGCCGCGTCACGTTCCAAACCCGGATATTTCCACATCAAAGTCACACCGCGTGCGATGTAGCTGATAATCAATGCGGCCCAGAGCCCGTGATTGCCCCAGAGCGGGATCAAAAGCGTCACGGCCACCAGATAGACCACAAGGGACAGCACCATCATATTGCGCATGTCGCGGGTGCGCGTCGCTCCGATAAAAACACCGTCGAGCATCCATGCCGCAAGCCCCAAAAGCGGAGCGGCGACCATCCACGGCAGAAACCTCCGCGCTTCGGTGCGCACATCCGGCGCGGTGGTCATGGCGTCAATGATCGCGCCGCCAAAGACCGCGAACCCCAACGCCAGCAATCCCGACACGATCAGCCCCCAAAAGGACGCAAGCATCGCACCACGGCGCAGCGACGTTCGGGACCCCGCCCCCATCGCAAGCCCCACGATGGCCTCGGCGGCAAAGGCAAACCCGTCGAGCGCATAGGCGGTGATCTCGATGAACTGCATCAGGATCTGGTTCGAGGCCAACGTCAAATCGCCAAAACCTGCCCCGAAAAAGGTAAAGCTCACCATGATTGCCAGAAGCAGAACCGAACGGATCAGGATGTCCGTGTTGACCTTGAGCATATGAAGCAGACGGGCCGCATCAAACACTTGCACCCAGTCACGCCAAAGCGGCGTATTGAACGCATCGCGGCAGAGCCACAGCCCGAAACTCGCCCCCGTCACCTCGGCCAGAACCGTCGCAATCGCGACACCTTCAACGCCCCAACCAAGTCCCAGCACGAACCAGAAGTCCAAAAGGATGTTCAATCCGTTCATCCAGAGTTGTAGTAACAGAACCGCCTTGGTCCGTTCTTGGGCAATAAGCCAGCCGGTCAGACCAAAGAGCGCGATGTTGAACGGTGCGGACCAGATGCGGATGCCGATATAGCTGCGTGCGAGGCTTTCGACATCGGGCGAGGCTGGCGACACCTGAAACGCAGCCCACAGAACCGGAATTTGAAACAGGATCAACAGCCCGCCACCCAATACGCCGATCATCAGCGCACGGGTCAAAAGTGCCGCCACCTCTCCCGCATTTCCTGCGCCACGCGCCTGAGAGACAAGCCCCGTGGTGCCCATCCGCAAAAAGCCGAAAACCCAGTAGAGCGAAGCCAGCATGACTGCGCCGATCCCGACTGCTCCGATGGGCGCGGCTTCTCCCAACTGCCCGACAACACCGGTATCGACTGCCCCCAGAATGGGCACAGTGGCATTGGACAAAACAATCGGCACCGCGATTTTAAGAACCCGTCGATGGGTCAACGCGATCGGTTCAACCATCTGTGACGGATCTTTCCGGCATCAGAAAATGTCCGATGGCCTGCACAGTCGGACGGGCGCGGTTGTCCTGCCATGCTTCGACCTGCACGGAGGCATAACGGCGTCCGGCGCGGGTAATCTCGGCGCGGGCATAGGCGTCCCGTGGCAGACCAGAGCGCAGATAGTCCACGGTCAGATCAATGGTTTTCGGAAATGCCGGCAGCACATCAACCGTGTTTCCGGCCTCGATCTTCGGCCAGACCATCGACCAGCTCAGAGAGATCAGCGCCGTGACTTCCAGAAAGGCGGCCAGCGCCCCGCCATGCAACGCGGGCAGCGACGGATTGCCGATCAGATCGGGACGATAGGGCATCAGCGCCGTCAGCTCGTCGCCGCGCCGTTCAAACTGAAACCCCATGAAGGCCACATAGGGCACACGCGCCACCAAAGCGGCCAACGCAGCATCGCGGCGTTCCTTGACCACCTGAACGGGTTCGGGCTTGGGTCGGCTCATGATTTGCCCCTTTCCACAGTAAAGGCTCCGGTCGCCGCCGCCACGGGGACATCGGAGGTTCCGTCTGTCGCAGAGACCCGCACAAAAGCGACGGACCGCGTCATATGATAACAAATCGCATGGGCTGTGACCGTCGCTCCGGGCTTGGCCGCGCGCATGTAATCAATCCTGAGATCCAGCGTGGCCGTGGCAAGACCCGCTTCGGGATGGCTCATCACCGCCGCCCCCGCGCAGGTATCCATCAGCGCCGACACGGCACCGCCATGAATGACGCCGGTCTCCGGATCACCGATCAGCTTTTCCGCGTAGGGCATGAGAATCTCCGCCTCGCCCTCTCCGATAGAACTCAGAGACATGCCGAGCGCATTACAATGCGGCAGGCCTTCGATAAACTGTCTGGCGATTTTCGTGCGATCCGCTTGCATAAATCGGGCTTTCCTGTCTGGCGTCTCGGGCGCTTTGCATCAAGGCTCTGATATAATGTGACTTGGCGCCGATCCTGCAAGGACAAATTATGCACGAGGGGGCAGGCAGAAGCAGCGATGACGCCACGAAATGCGGCACAATTCCAAAGCGACCCGCGACGCAACATCACCTTGAACCCCGCCCGCAGCCGTGGCTATGGTCAATGAGAAGAACGGATTTAGGTTGCGAAACTGAACCGAGCGGTTTAGATGCGACGTGAGGGAGGGAGAAACCATGTCAGACCAACGTCTCACGTTCAAAGAAATGTGTTCGGAGTTCGATGTGACTCCACGCACCCTGCGGTATTACGAATATATCGAACTTCTGGCCCCCGAGAAGGAAGGCCGGTCCCGCTTTTACACGCCCCGCGAAGTGGCACGGATGAAGCTCATCCTGCGCGGGCGTAAATACGGGTTTTCTCTGGAAGAAATCCGCCAGTGGCTTTTGATCTACGAGAAAGAGGGCACCGCGGCTCAATCGCAAGCTTTTCTCGAACTGGCAGACCGTCAGCTCACAGCTCTCGAAGAACAGAAACGCGAGTTGGAACAGGCGATTGCGGAACTCAAGGAGTTGCGCGCGGAGACGGCCAAGAACGTCAAATCCTAAGCGGCGCAGGTTTGCGACGTTACGTTCCTCAGGTCGGATGCCCGACAACAAAGCCAGTTTACGACTCAGACGTCCGCGAAGTTCGCACCATTATGCGCACTTTTTGTCGTAAAAACCAAAGCGCTTTAATGCCTATAAACAGCAGAAACACATGCAATTTTAACGACTTTTACCAAATCGTTTGCAATGCCCTTTGCGAAAGAATATTTTCAAGATCGTCCAGAAGGCCCCTAGCGCCACAAACGTCATGACGAAGTGACGCCACGTTTCGATTAAAGAGGCCTCCCAGATAAGATTAGAGTGGTGCGAAGGCAAAGCTTCGCGCCGCAAAAAGGGGCACCACTTCCGGGCAACCGGATCACCCCAAGCGACGAGACCGGAGCACGCCGACGTGACGAAAGAGGTTATGACAATCCGCGAGATGTGTGACGCGTTCAATGTAACGCCCCGCACATTGCGCTTTTACGAAGCCAAGGAACTGCTGTTCCCGATCCGCGAGGGTCAGAAGCGGCTGTTCACCAAACGGGACAGGGCACGTTTGATCCTGATCCTGCGCGGCAAAAAATTTGGCTTCTCTCTGGAAGAGATCCGGCAGTTGCTGAATCTCTACTCGGAGGAAGACGGCGGAGAGGCACAGATGCGCAACACGTTGAAAGCGTATCATGTGAAGCTCGCGGAGATGGAGGCGCAAAAACAGGCGCTGACAGAGCTCATGACCGAACTGGAGGATGAAATCGGATTTGTCGAAAGGCGAATCGAGGGATTGAAACGCGACGGGTGACGAAAGGTCTCCTCGTGCGCTGAACGAAAGGGAGACACGCCATGCCGAGCTACACCGCTCCGACGAAAGACATTCAATATGTGCTGCACGAGGTGCTGAACATTTCCGGCTCCGACATTCCGGGATATTCGGATCTTGAGCCGGAATTTACCGAAGCCATTCTCGACGCTGCCGGACAACTGGCCTCTGATGTGATTGCGCCGCTGAACACCGTTGGCGATCAGGAAGGCTGCACCTTTGAAAACGGCGTCATCACCACACCGACCGGCTTCAAAGAAGCGTTCGAGCAAGTGAAAGAAGGCGGCTGGCCGGGGCTTGACCTGCCGGAAGAATATGGCGGTCAGGGCCTCCCCTATCTTATGAGCACCGCCGTGGGCGAGCTTTTCTCTGCCGCCAACCAGGCCTTCACCATGTATCAGGGCCTCACCCACGGGGCCGCATCGGCGATCCTTGTGCATGGCACAGAAGAGCAAAAAGCCACCTATCTGCCGAAAATGACCTCCTGTGAATGGACCGGCACGATGAACCTGACGGAGCCGCATTGCGGCACCGATCTGGGTCTCATGCGCACCAAGGCCGAGCCACAAGACGACGGGTCATACAAGATCACGGGACAGAAAATCTTCATCTCTGCCGGTGACCACGACATGTCCGAAAACGTGATCCATCTGGTTCTGGCGAAAATCCCCGGCGGGCCAGAAGGCATCAAAGGCGTCTCGCTTTTCATTGTGCCGAAGTTCAATGTGAACGCAGACGGTAGCGTGGGGTCCAGCAATGGCGTCTCGGTCGGCTCCATCGAAGAGAAAATGGGCATCCACGGCAACTCCACCTGCGTGATGAATTATGACGAAGCCAACGGCTATCTCTTGGGCGAAATGCACAAAGGTATGCGTGCCATGTTCACCATGATGAACGAGGCCCGTCTGGGCGTCGGCATGCAAGGGCTGGCACAGGCCGAAGCCGCCTATCAAAACGCCGTGATCTATGCGAAAGACCGTCTGCAAGGGCGCGCAGTGACCGGACCGGCCAATCCTGACGGGCCTGCCGATCCGTTGATCGTGCATCCGGACATCCGCCGCACCCTCATGGACCAGAAGAGCTTTATCGAGGGCGCACGCGCCTTCATGCTCTGGGGCGCAAACCTGATCGATCAGGCGCACCGCTCCGGCGATAAGGAAGCCGACGGCCTGATCTCCCTGATGACTCCGGTCCTCAAGGGCTTTCTCACCGACAAAGGCTATGAGGCCACAGTCAACGCACAACAGGTCTACGGCGGCCACGGTTATATCGAAGAATGGGGCATGTCCCAGTTCACCCGTGATGCACGGATCGCCATGATCTACGAAGGCGCGAACGGCGTGCAGGCGCTGGACCTTGTGGGCCGCAAACTGGCGCTGGACGGCGGCAAATACGTCATGGCCTTCTTCGATATGGTCAAAGGTTTCTGCAAGGAAAACAGCAACGACGATATGGCAGACTTCGTGGATCCGCTCAAAACGGCCTCGAAAGACCTCCAGAGCGCGGGCATGTTCTTTATGCAAAACGGCATGAAAAATCCGAATGCGGCGCTGTCCGGATCGTATGACTTCATGCATCTGTTCGGCTATGTCTGCCTTGGCCTGATGTGGGCACGGATGGCGAAAGTGTCGCTGGCCGCACTGGAGAACGGCACGGATGATCCCGAGTTCCACCAGAACAAGCTCACCACCGCGCGGTATTACATGGCCCGCCAGCTGCCGATGACCGGCACGCTTTTGAAGCGCATCGAATCCGGAGCCGATCCGGTGATGACTTTGCCCGCCGAGGCGTTCTAAGTTAGACCCGACCCGAGACATGAGGCCCCTGCCCTTGGCGGGGGCCTTTTTTATGCGCCCATGCGGCAAAATGACGGAGCGTAACCATGCCCAAACGGTTCAGAATGACGCGGCGTTTTCCTGTTTCCATGACGGAAGACGGGTATCGTCGACTTAGAAGTTTCGCGAGGGAGGCGGGACTCGACGAGGGAGAGGCGCTGTCTTTCCTGTTCGAGAATTTCAACTCCGTCACGGACGAAGAAAAACTGACGCACCGTTTGCGACTGTTCAATTCGGAGCTGGCACAGCGAAAACGCTAAGCCGGACACGGGACAGACAGGCAGCGGTTCAAACTGTCTCACTTGACGCTTTTACAGGTGGGACACAGTTAGCACTATGGACGGGCCCGAAGCGGGTCTTGAGGAGGATTGAATGACTGAAGCCTATATTTATGACGCCGTGCGCAGTCCGCGCGGCAAAGGGCGCAAGGACGGGAGCCTGCATGAGGTAACCTCGGCCGCGCTGTCTGCGAAAATTCTGAATGCGGTCAAAGAGCGCAACGGCCTTGACGGTCATGCGGTCGAAGACGTGATCTGGGGCAATGTCACACAGGTGGGCGAACAGGGCGGCTGTCTTGCACGGACCGCCGTTCTGGCCTCCGACCTTGACGAGTCGATCCCCGGCCTCGCCATCAACCGCTTTTGCGCATCCGGCATGGAAGCTGTGAACATTGCCGCCAACCAGATCAAAGGTGGCGCGGGCATGGGCTATATTGCCGGTGGCGTCGAAATGATGGGCCGTGTGCCGATGGGCTCTGACGGAGCGGCGATTGCCGTGGACCCGAGTCTGGCCATGAAAACCTATTTCGTGCCGCAGGGCATTTCCGCGGACATCATCGCCACTCAATACGGGTTCACCCGCGAAGAAGCCGATGCGCTGGCCGTCCAGTCGCAAAACCGCGCCGAAGCCGCGTGGAAAGACAACCGCTTTGCCAAGTCCATCGTGCCGATCACGGATCAGAACGGTCTGACCATTCTGGACCGCGACGAATACATGCGTCCGGGCACCACGGTTGAAGCACTCGGCAATCTCAAGGCGTCCTTCAAGGATATGGGCGAGAGCATGCCGGGCTTCGACAAGGTTGCGTTGATGAAATATCCGCATCTTGAGAAGATCAACCACATCCACCACGCCGGCAACTCCTCCGGCATCGTGGACGGGGCGGCGGCTGTGCTGATCGGCAACAAGGAATTCGGGGAGAAATGGGGCCTCAAACCCCGCGCCCGTATTCGCGCCACCGCGAAAATCGGCACCGATCCGACGATCATGCTCACCGGTCCGGTTCCGGTCACGCAGAAAATCCTCGCCGACAACGGCATGACCATCAATGACATCGACCTGTTCGAAGTGAACGAAGCCTTCGCCGCTGTGGTCATGCGCTTCATGCAGGCCTTTGACGTGGACGAGAACAAAGTGAACGTCAACGGCGGGGCTATCGCAATGGGCCACCCGCTGGGCGCGACGGGGGCGATGATCATCGGGACAGTGCTTGACGAGTTGGAGCGCACCGGCAAAGGCGTGGGTCTTGCCACGCTGTGCATCGCATCCGGCATGGGTGCCGCCACCATCATCGAACGCGTGTAAGGGAGACGAGAACCATGACCGATTTTCACTATTCCGTAGACGCCGATGGCGTGGCAACGATCACCTGGGATCTCCCGAACAAAAGCATGAACGTGCTGTCGATGGAGGGGATCAAGGAATTTGACGCCTGTATCGACAAGGCACTTGGCGACGACGCCGTCAAAGGCATCATCGTCACCTCCGGCAAGGATACATTTGCCGGCGGGATGGACCTCAACATCATCGCACGGATGAAAGAAGAGGCCGGAGACGAGCCAGCCAAGGGGTTGTTTGAAGGGCTGATGTCCATGCATGCGATCCTGCGCAAACTCGAACGCGCGGGCATGGACCCGAAAACCAACAAAGGCGGAAAGCCTGTGGCCTGCGCCATGCCGGGCACGGGGCTTGGCATCGGGCTTGAAATCCCGCTGGCCTGTCACCGCATCTTTGTGGCCGACAATCCCAAGGCCAAGATCGGCCTGCCGGAAATCAAGGTCGGCATCTTCCCCGGCATGGGCGGCACCACCCGCGTCTCGCGTCTGTTGGGCGCTATGGCTGCGGCACCGATCCTGCTTGAAGGCAAGCTGATGGATCCGAAAAAGGCCAAATCTTCGGGGATCGTCCACGAAGTTGTGGAACCCTCCGAGCTTCTGGCCAAGGCCAAAGACTGGGTTTTGAACGCCAAGGATGCGGATATTGTCAAACCGTGGGACGCGAAGGGTTGGAAAATGCCCGGCGGCGCGCCCTATCATCCGGCGGGTTTCATGACTTTTGTCGGCGCCTCCGCCATGGTCCACGGCAACACCCAAGGCGTCTATCCGGCGGCCAAGGCCCTGTTGTCTGCGGTCTATGAAGGCGCGATGGTGCCCTTTGATACTGCAATCAAGATCGAGGCGCGCTGGTTCACAAATGTGCTGATGAACCCGTCCTCCTCCAACATGATCCGTTCTCTGTTCATCAACAAGGAAGCCTTGGAAAAAGGCGCGAACCGTCCTGCCGTTGATGACCAGACGGTCAAGAAAGTCGGCGTTCTCGGCGCGGGCATGATGGGCGCGGGCATTGCCTATGTCTCTGCCAATGCAGGCATTGAAGTCGTGCTGATCGACCAGAAACAGGAGGCGGCGGACAAGGGGAAATCCTATTCCGAAACCATCCTCGACAAAGGCATCTCCCGCAAAAAGGTGACGCCGGAGAAGAAAGAAGAGGTCTTGGGCCGTATCCTTGCGACCACCGATCTCGACGCGCTCAAGGGTTGTGACCTGATCATCGAGGCCGTCTTTGAGGACATCGGCGTGAAGGCGGAGATGACCAAAAAGGTCGAAGCCATCGTGGACGAGAACTGCATCTTTGCATCCAACACCTCGACCCTGCCGATCTCGGAGCTGGCCAAAGCTTCCGTGCGACCCGATCAGTTCATCGGCATCCACTTCTTTAGTCCGGTGGACAAGATGCTTCTGGTCGAGATCATCAAAGGCAAGCAGACCGGTGATGTCGCCGTGGCCAAGGCGCTCGACTATGTGCGCCAGATCCGCAAAACCCCGATCGTCGTCAATGACGCGCGGTTCTTCTATGCCAACCGCTGCATCATCCCCTACATCAACGAAGGGGTGCGCATGGCCGCCGAAGGTGTTGACCTGCCGCTCATCGAGAATGCCGCGAAACTTCTGGGCTTCCCGCTCGGGCCGCTTCAGCTGATCGACGAGACCTCCATTGATCTCGGCGTGAAAATCGCCAAGGCAACCAAAGCCGCTATGGGCGACGACTATCCCGACGAGGCTGTGGACGAGGTGGTTTTCTGGATGTTCGATCAAGGGCGTCTGGGTAAAAAAGCGGGCGCCGGTTTCTACGACTACGACGAGAAGGGCAAACGCGGGCTGCTTTGGAAGGGCTTCACGGATGAATTCCCTGCCGCCGACGCCCAACCCGATCTCGACGAAGTGCAGCATCGTCTGATGATGGCACAGGTTCTGGAAGCCGTGCGTGCGCTTGAGGATGGCGTGTTGACCGACATCCGCGAAGGTGACGTGGGTGCGATCCTCGGCTGGGGCTTTGCTCCTTGGTCCGGCGGACCGTTTGCATGGCTCGACATCATCGGTGCCGCGAAAGCTGTGGAGATTTGCGACAATCTCACCGCCACCCACGGGCCGCGTTTCAAGACACCGGAGCTGCTGCGTGATCTGGCAAAGAGTGGCGAGACCTTCTACGGGCGTTTCGGCACAGGCAAGGACAGCAAGGCCGCCTGATCTAGGCCACCACCACCACGATCAAGCCCTCCCATTCGGGAGGGCTTTTTCATGCGTTTTAAAGGGGAGGCAACTTCAAGACACCCCTACAAACATGAAAAGACCCGCGCACTCCCCATGCGCGGGCCCCTCCCGGCCTCATCCCGAAAGCCTAAACGAATTTCAGACGACAGTTGACTGCGTTTGCGATGGCATTTCCGGCCTGCGCATCGTCACACCACCATCTGCGCCCTGCTGGGCCAACGCAGCCACAAACATACGCGACAGGGTCAGCGGCAACGCCTCATAGCGTGGCGCAACGCAGGCGTCAGACGCGCCTCCCTTGGCAGGACAATAAAACAACGCGCCGATATTGCCGAACACAACCTGTTCCGTATCAAAATGCAGGGCCACGACCTCGACAGGAATATCAGCACAGAGACGATCAATCCCCTTGTAGCCCTCAAGCGCCCGCGCTGGGATCAGGGTAAAAGGATCTCCAAATGTCGCCTCGCTGGAATCGCTCTCCATCATCACCGGCTGATCCGGCAGCAAAATAAGCCCCGTGCGATTCCCCAAAGCTCCCTCCGGCACATCGAGCGGCCAGAATTCCTCAGGCGTCAAATGCGGCTCTTGATAGGTCCAGCGACGAGACACCTTGCGCACGGTTTGCAATCCGTCATCAAAGGTCAGAACCTTGTCTCCGGCCTGCAATGCCTCTACATCGCGCCAACCTATTTCCGTGGCAACCTTTGTGCCTGCAATAAGACCGGAGGTGAGCAACGTATGGCTGTCAGAGAGTGCCCCGTCCCAAGCGCCCGACCGTTCATTGGCGTCGCAGGCCAGCTCTTTGCGAAACATATCGCGTAACTTTATCATCGCAGCATTCCTATTCTGATAGGCACAAATTCGGAGAGCAGTCCGAGGTCTTCGTTCAATACAAATAATAAGAAGGTAAAAGATGGGGTCACAGTTCGACGCGATTGGGTCTCAAATGAGGCACTGGCCACAAATGATAATATATCGTGAAAATTTGACCTAATTGTCTCCGCAAAGAAGACAAATCGCATTTTCCCGCAGCCGCGAGCCGCCATTTCTGCGCCTTTCACCTCCTAAACTTCGCACAAAAACGGTAACTCAGACGCCGATTCTCTCTATACGCTCCCCCTGCGCTGTCGAATCACGCGAAACGATAGTCGAACCGCGCAATATCCTCTGCCGCGATTCGAGCTACTAACTCTGCATCAGCATCGGAGTAATATTCGCGAAAATCACGCGCCCGTCGCGATGCATTGAGTGGTGTAATCGGTGACAGGTTGAACCCCAGATGCTCCCAAAGCGGCGCGAGATCTTCGTCCAGCGATTCAAGACGCAGATAGAGGTCTGCGCGCTCCACGCCTGCGCCGTCCCGCATATAGGCGCTGGACGGCATCGACAGGCTTTTCACCGTCTGCGGGTCATTCAGAAAATCCGAAAATTCCGTAGCTTTGGCCAAACGAACCGCCGAATGATCAAAACTTTGTTCTCTGAGCCAATGGTAATAGGATACAAACCGGTCCCAAGGATTGCGCACCAAAGTGAAGGTAAAGTGATCCGCGAAGGCCTCCCGCGCAACCAGCCCTTCGATGTCACACAGGCGTGAATGTTTCCACAACCGCCCCGCTGCCGTGAGCTTTTTGACCCGTGCGCGCCGACGGACCGCTTTCGGCGTGTCGCCAATAAGAATGTCATCCGCCATGGCACGGGATTCCAGCGCTTGCGTCAGCGCTGTGCCCCCCGTTTTGGGGATATGAACAAAGATATAACGGCGTCCGGGCGAAATGATCATGGAGAAATCGTAAAGCCTTTTGTCTTCTCTTCCCAGAGCGATTGTCGCGCGGCACGTTCCGCGATAGATTGCCCCGAACAACAAAGAAAAGAGCAGGCTGCGCATGATCGCGCTCACGGAATTCGAACGGCTCGAAGCCACCGGTCTCTGGCTTCCCGAAGGGGAAAGCCAGCGTCGCTCCGTGATCATCTCTCTGGGCGAGGCCACCCTGACGATCAGCGAATCCCGCACGGACGGGCGCGCGCTGACGCATTGGTCCCTGCCCGCCATCGAACGCATCACCGACGAAGGGGAAGTCCCCGCCCGCTACCGCCCTGCTCCCGACAGCAGCGAGGAGCTGGAGATCGACGATACGTTGATGATTGACGCCATCACGCGCATCCGGCGTGCCATCGACCGCGCCCGCCCGCATCCCGGACGGTTGCGCGGGCTGATTTTCGGGTTAGGCGCAGCGGCCGTGCTGGCACTGGGTGCCTTCTGGCTCCCCGGTGCGCTGATCCGGCAAGCGGTCTCTATCGTCCCCCCCGCCACACGCTCCGAAATCGGACAGGAGCTTCTGGATCGGATCAAACGGCTGTCGGGGGCTCCCTGTGACACGGTGCATGGCGCACAGGCGCTGAATAAATTGAAGGCCCGCCTCATCCCCGGGAGTGGCGGACAAATCGTTGTCCTCACCAGCGGCGTGGCGGTGTCCCAACATCTCCCCGGCCAAATCATCCTCCTGAATCGCGCTGTGGTGGAAGATTACGAAGATCCCGATGTGGCCGCAGGCTATGTGCTCGCAGAGCTTGTGCGGGCGCAGGAGCAAGACCCGCTTGAGCGGTTGTTGCGGGAGGCAGGGCTGACCAGTTCGATCCGGCTTTTGACCACAGGTCACATCCCGCCCGAAATGCTCGACGCCCATGCCGAGAGCCTTTTGACGATGGTGCAGCCCCCTGTTCCCGAGGCCCCTCTCATCGCCGCCTTCGCCAAGGCACAGGTCCATAGCGCCCCCTATGCCTATGCACGCGACATCACCGGCGCATCGGTCCTGCCGCTGATCGAGGCGGACGGCGTCCAGATCGAGACCACCCGCCTCGTTCTGTCAGATGGAGACTGGGTCGCACTTCAGGGCGTATGCGGCGGATAAAACCACCCCCTAGAAACAAGAATACCCCCGCCGTATGCGGGGGTTTCTTTTTTATTGGTCTGCCTCGTTAACTCAACGCTATTTGCGTGCGAATGCGTCCCCGTAGCCTGCGCCTTTGACAGCAGACAGAGCGGACAGTGTTTGCTCGGGCCGGGCAAATGGACCGGCCAGAACAATCTTCAAAGGTTTCCCGCCACGGTGCAGAATTTGCGACGAAACGGGATACCCCATAGCCGAGAGCCGTGAAATCGAGCGCTCGGCATTTTCAGGCACGCCAAAGGTGCCCACCTGAACATAGCGCAAAGCCTGCGCCGTTTGTGTTGGCACAGAGGGACTCTGCACCGTTTGAGGCCGCACTTGAGCCGCAAGCGGCGTGCGCAGTGGAGCCTCGGATTTGGTCGAAATCTGGACAGGGTTCGCATCATGAGCCGCATGCGCCGTCACCGTGGTGCGCGACTTGACGGAGGTGCCGAACAGCCATTCCCAGAAGGTCCGTTTGCGCGGCGCGTAGATGCCGTAAGCGGGCGAGGTCTGGGTCCAGACCTGAGCCATCTGGAGATCACCGCGCGCGCTCACAGGGCCTCGATACGGATTGAGCCGCCCGTCATCCCATGCGCGGCTGTATCCCTCAGGCAAACCGATCCCCACCGGACGCGGCAAAGCGGTTGCATCCATGCCTGCCGCCCGTGCAACAGCCACCTGATGCGTGCTCCGGCTGGACAAGCGCCTCTGCGCCTGACGTTTCACATACTCGGACGGATGCACCGCCTGCGGCCCACACCGCACAGCATAGCGCCCGTTCGTGTTCATATATTGCATCGCATTGCCCGAAAGCCCTGCGCATTGCGTCATGGCATCTGCTTGCGTGACCGAGGCCACCCGCACCGTTTCCGGCATCGCAACTGGCGGCAAAGATTCCGGTGCCGGCACAGGCGCGGCGCGTTTGACCGGAACCCGCACGAGCGTCGGCTCTGTTGTGGTCATGCGCCCGCCATCAGCGGTCCGCACGGTTACACCCGCAGGCAGACGTTTCAGGATATATTCCACCGTCTCTGTCGCACAGCGCAACTGGCCATCAGAGACAGAGGCCACACAGCCCTGCTCCCCGACGGTCTTGCCAGCAAGCTGCTCCAAAGGTGGCAAGTCGGGCTGTTTCGGCGCGGGCGCGGGTTTGGGCGCCACAGGTTTCGGAGCAACCTCAACCGAAGGCGTCACAGCCGCGGCCTGAACCGTGGATCTTTTCTGCGCAGCAGGTGTCACAACAGGCTTTGTCGCCTCTGCAACGGTCGTGACCTGAGTAGACGCACTTGGCTTAGGGTCGGGGACCACTGGCAGGGCATCATCGATATTGGCGAATGTCGGCTTAAAACCGCAAAGCACCTTACGATCCCGCGTCACCCGCGGCACCCACTGCACAGCGGCATCTGTGCCCGCACGCACGAAGACACAGCCACGGCTATCAACATATTGCGTCCCGTTAAAGGACACCGGCGGAAACTCCGCCGGATGATCTGCATTATAAAGCGTGCGCGCCGATGCATCGGACAAACCGACAGTAGACACGCCCAATGTCGCTATTACGGCTGCGACGGAAATCGTTTTCAAACCCTGCATTATGTGGCCCCACACAAGATGTAGTGTTCAGCCTAACGCAGAACTGATTCGCTGTTAAGAGGCAAATCGCTTATTTTGTGCCAAACATGCGATCCCCCGCATCCCCGAGGCCCGGAATGATGTAGCCTTGCGCATTCAGACTCTCATCCACGGATGCCGTGACGATCGGAACATCCGGATGCGCCTCTTTCATACGCTTGATCCCTTCGGGCGCGGCCAGCAGGCAAAGGAAGCGAATGTTGGTCGCTCCGGCTTCTTTCAGCTTGTCGATGGCCGCAACCGAGGAATTGCCCGTGGCCAGCATCGGGTCAACTGCGATCACAAGGCGATCTCCAAGGTCTTCGGGCACTTTGAAATAATATTCCACCGGCTGAAGCGTTTCCTCGTCGCGATACAACCCGACAAATCCAACACGCGCCGAAGGCACCAGTTCGAGAATGCCGTCCAGAAACCCGTTGCCCGCACGCAGAATGGAGATCAGCGCCATTTTCTTCCCGTCCAGCGTCGGAGCCTGCATGGTTTGCATCGGGGTTTCGATGGTCTTTTCGGTCATATCCAGTTCGCGCGTGACCTCATAGGCCAGAAGCAGAGAGATTTCGCGCAGCAACTGACGGAAGCCTGCGGTTGAGGTCTCTTTGTCGCGCATGATCGTCAGCTTATGCTGAACAAGCGGGTGGGTCACAACGGTCAGGTGGTCAAGCATCAGGTGTCTCCAGTTTCTTTGCGACCGCCTCGCGCGTCGCGTTATCGCAAAATGCCGCGTCCAGCGCGGTTGTGTTCAATGCCACAAAATCCGCCTCTTCCCAACCAAAAGTCTCGGCGAGATTGTCGAATTCAGAGCGCATGGTGGAATGGAAGAACGGCGGGTCGTCTGTGGACACGGTGACTTTCACACCGCGTTCGCGCAGCTTGGCAATCGGATGGTCCGACCACTTGGCATAGACGCCCAGCGCCACGTTGGAGCCGGGGCAGACCTCCAGAACAACACCGGCCTCGGCAAGTTCGTCGACCAGCCCAAGGTCCTCAATGGCCCGCACACCGTGACCGATACGCTCGACTTTCAGATCGCGAATGGCGTCGCGCACACTCTCCGGCCCGCCCCATTCGCCCGCATGCGTGGTGAGCCGAAGTCCCGCCTCGCGTGCCATATCGAACGCATATTTGAAATCGCCCTGCTTCCCCATAGCCTCGTCGCCGCCCATGCCGAACCCCGTAACGAAATCGCCCACGGTTTCTTGCGCACATTGGGCGGTTTTCTTCGCCTGATCCGGCCCGAAATGGCGCACGCAGGTCGGGATCGCACGCATCACGATACCGGCCTCGCGCTCCATCTCGTCGGCGGCCTGCTTGATCGCGGCAAGGTAGTCCGCCCACGCCGCCACATCACCACCACCACAGAAATCGGGGGCAAGGAAACTCTCGGTATAAACCACATTGGAGGCCACGCTTTCTTCGAGAACCGCGCGGGTCAGGCGATAGTAATCCTGCGGCGTTTTCAGAACAGAGGTTGCCGCCTCATAGACCCTCAGAAAATCCCAGAAGTCCTTATATTTATATGCGCCCCTCTCGTCGAAAATGCCCGAGAGATCGGCTTTTTTCTCGGCCGCCAAGCCACGAATGAACGCAGGCGGCGCAGCCCCCTCAAGATGCATGTGCAACTCGATTTTCGGCAGATCGGTTATACTCACAGAAAACTCCTTCCCGGACCTTCGGCTTCAATTCCCAGATGGTCGGCCAGAGACGCCGCCACATCGGAAAACGCCACAGGACCGATCGCTTTGAGACCAAGGCCATAGCCCAGCACTGGCACCTGCTCGCGGGTATGGTCTGTGCCGGTCCATGTCGGATCATTGCCATGGTCGGCGGTGAAAATCAGCAGATCGCCCTCCCGTGCTCGCTCGAACAGGCGCGGCATCTGGGCATCGAACCATTCAAGATGACGGGCATATCCGGAGACATCGCGGCGGTGACCATAGAGGCTGTCGAACTCGACGAAATTGGCGAAGGTGAAAGACCCGTCCGGCGCCTCATCCATCACATCGCACAGATGATCGAAAAGCACCCTGTCCGTGCCCTTGCGCACCTCGTCCAAGCCTTGCATAGAAAAAATATCGCCAATCTTGCCCACCGCATAGGTCGCGCGCCCAGCCGCTTTCGCCCAGTCGCAGATCGTCGGGCTTGGTGGTGCAATCGCATAGTCGTGGCGGTTGCCCGTGCGTGTGAACCCCTCCTTCGGCGATCCGACAAAAGGCCGCGCGATCACACGGCCGATTTTCATCGCGTGCAAAGTGGGCGCGAGGTCTGCGCAAAGTTTCAGCAACCGCTCCAACCCGAAATGCTCTTCATGCGCGGCAATCTGGAACACACTGTCCGCAGAGGTGTAGCAAATCGGCCAGCCGGTCTCGATATGCTGTGCGCCGAACGTCTTGATGACCTCCGTGCCGGAAGCATGACAATTCGCCAAGGTGCCCCCTGCCCCGCACAATGCGGCAGTCTGTTCCATCAGGTCCTGCGGGAAAGCAGGGTGTTCATCAGGAAAATAATGCCAGTCCCACGGCACAGGCACACCGGCCAGCTCCCAATGCCCTGACGGCGTGTCCTTGCCGCGTGAAATCTCGGCGGCGACCCCGTAGAGCCCTTCCGGCATGGCTTCCAACCCCGGTGCCGGATCAGAAGTAGCATGTGCCATCGCCGCACCCAGCCCCAGCGCATCCAGATTGGGCAAATGCAAAGGACCGCTGCGCCCGTCTTCAGCGCGACCTTCGGCACAGGCCTGCGCAATATGGGCAATCGTGTTGGCCCCCGTGTCAGGGCGGTCGCCGTTGAAAAACCTGTCCGCGTCCGGCGCACCGCCAAGCCCCACGGAATCCATCACAATCAAAAATGCCCTGCTCATACCGTTACCTTTTCGTAAATCAATGGCGGCTCGTCGGGGGCGGTCTCGCCCAGTCGGATCGCCGCACGGATTGCGGCCTCGGCCTGATCGGCATCCTCCGCGGTTTTGGCGTGAATGGTTGCCACCAGACTGTCCGCATCGAGATATTCCCCGATCATACAGCAATTGGAAAGCCCGACAGCCGGATCGATCTTTTCACCGCCTTTCAGACGCCCGCCTCCCAGATGCACCACAACCATGCCAAGCGCATGGCCGTCCATAGCGCAGACATAGCCCGGTTGCCCTGCCATCACGTCGCGCACCACAGGGGCAGACGGCAAACGATCCCGCCAATGATCGACGAAATCCGCAGGCCCGCCCAACTCGGAAATCATCTGGCCAAAGCGCTCCGCCGCCGAGCCATCCGTCAATGTGTCTCGCACCGCCCATGTGGCGCGCTCTACATCTTCGGCCAGCCCCGCCAGCACCAGAAGCTCACCGCCCAAAGCGCAAGTGACATCGCAGAGGATATTGTCCACCTCCCCCGTGGTCAGCGCCTCCATCACCGTCATGACCTCAAGCGCATTGCCCAAAGACGGGCACAGGGGCTGGTTCATATCGGTAATAAGGGCAGAGGTTTTACAACCCGCCCCGTTTGCCGTGGTCACAAGCGATTGTGCCAAAGCGCGCGCATCCTCCACCGTGGTCATGAACGCACCGGAGCCGCATTTGACATCCAGCACCAGCGCCTCAAGCCCCGCGGCCAGTTTCTTCGACAGGATCGAGGCTGTAATCAGATCAATGCTCTCGACCGTGCCAGTGACATCGCGGATCGCATAGAGCCGCTTGTCCGCAGGCGCAATAGAGCCGGAGGCCGAGACGATTGCACAACCGACACGCTCGACAATCTCGTGGAACCGCGCGTCACTGACTTCGGTTTTCAACCCCGGAATGGCTTCCAGCTTGTCCAGCGTCCCGCCTGTGTGACCAAGCCCGCGCCCCGAAACCATCGGCACGCAAGCCCCCATCGCCGCCAGCGCAGGAGCCAGCAGTAGCGAGACGCAATCACCAACGCCGCCGGTGGAGTGTTTGTCGATGGCAGGCGCAGGCAAATCCCAGCGCATGACATCGCCACTATCGCGCATCGCCAAGGTCAACGCCACACGGTCCGGGTCCGACATGCCGTTCAAAAGCGCCGCCATCGCGAAAGCTCCGGCCTGCGCATCAGTCACCGCTCCGGAGGCCAGCCCTTGCGCAAAGGCGTTCAGCTCCGCCGGCTCAAGCGGGCGCTTGTCCCGCAGTTTTTCGATGATCTGGCGCGCGTCCATGCTCAATCCATATGATCCGTTGTGAAAGCACCGGGCAGCAATTCCCCTACGGTCAGGGTCAGCACCTTGCCCGTGCGCGACATCATCGACACTTTGACATCCGCATCTGCAAATTCGCGGATTTTCTGGCGGCACCCGCCACAGGGCGGCACAGGCTCGTCACTGTCTCCGATCACAGCCACTTCGGCAATCTTGGTTTCCCCACCCAGAACCATCGCCGCGATGGCCCCTGCTTCGGCACAGGTGCCTTCAGGGTAGGCCGCATTCTCGACATTCACCCCCGTATACACGGCCCCGGACGCTGTGCGGATCGCGGCACCAACACGAAAGTTCGAATAGGGCGCATAGGCCTGCGGTTGCGCCTTGGCGGCTTCATCCAGAAGAGACATGATCACCTCGTTTTTGACGGTTTGGTCAAGATTGCGTCGGGCGTCCTCCGGATGCAAGCATGATGCGGCCCTTACAAAGACAATCGCCGTTCAAAACAGCATTTTGACAATCCACAGGCGAAGATTTGCCCGAATATCATCTTTCTGTGTTGTTTTGCCTCTATTGCCCTCTTGCACCAGCCCCCTCGGGAAGCGTAGAGCCTTGGGCAAACCGGAGCGCGACGTGGGGTCTTTAATTTAGTTCAATGCTAAACTACCCTTCCCGAGTTCGCCCGACGACCGCAACAGACAGGATAGAGCCCGATGCCGACGGAAAGCCGTACCACCAACCTGAAGCAGGCCGCACTCGATTACCACGAGTTCCCGAAACCCGGAAAACTGGAAATCCGCGCCACGAAACCCATGGCCAACGGCCGCGACCTTGCGCGCGCCTACAGCCCCGGCGTTGCAGAGGCCTGCCTTGAAATCCAGAAGGATCCGGCCACGGCAACCCGCTTCACCTCGCGAGGCAATCTTGTTGCGGTTGTGACCAACGGCACGGCGGTTCTGGGGCTGGGCAACATCGGTGCTGCGGCGTCCAAGCCGGTGATGGAGGGCAAAGCGGTGCTCTTCAAGAAATTCGCCAATATCGACTGTTTCGACATCGAAGTGAATGAAAGCGATCCGGAAAAACTGGCCGAGATCGTCTGTGCGCTTGAGCCAACCTTCGGCGCGATCAACCTTGAGGACATCAAGGCGCCGGATTGTTTTATCGTTGAACAACTCTGTCGTGAAAAGATGAACATTCCGGTGTTCCACGATGACCAGCACGGCACAGCCATCGTCGTCGGGGCGGCTGCCACGAACGCACTACGGGTCGCAGGCAAGAAAATCGAAGACCTCAAAGTCGTCTCAACAGGCGGCGGCGCGGCGGGGATTGCCTGCCTCAACATGCTTTTGAAACTGGGCCTGAAACGCGAAAACGTCTGGCTCTGCGACATCGCCGGTCTCGTCTACGAAGGGCGCGAAGAAGAAATGACGCCGCAAAAAGCGGCTTTCGCGCAGAAAAGCGACCTGCGCACGCTCGACGATGTGATCGAGGGGGCGGATATGTTCCTCGGCCTCTCCGGTCCGGGGGTGCTCAAGCCCGAAATGATCAAGAAGATGACCAAGCAGCCGATCATTTTCGCGCTGGCCAACCCGACGCCGGAGATCATGCCGGACGAGGTGAAAAAAGTGGCCCCCGATGCGATCATCGCCACTGGGCGCTCGGATTACCCGAACCAGGTCAACAACGTGCTCTGCTTCCCCTTCATCTTCCGCGGCGCGCTGGATGTGGGCGCAACCGAGATCAACGACGCGATGCAGCTTGGCTGTATCGAAGGAATTGCGGAACTGGCCCGCGCCACCACCAGCGCCGAAGCTGCGGCGGCCTATCAGGACGAGCGACTGGACTTCGGTCCGAACTACCTGATCCCGAAACCTTTCGACCCGCGCCTCATGGGCGTTGTCGCCTCCGCCGTTGCGAAAGCCGCGATGGAAAGCGGGGTAGCGACCAAGCCTGTGCCGGACATGAAAGCCTATAAAGAGGCGCTCGACGGGTCGGTGTTCAAATCCGCTCTGATCATGCGTCCGGTCTTTGCCGCCGCCAGCCATGCCGAACGCCGCATCGCCTTTTCCGAGGGCGAAGACGAGCGCGTGCTGCGGGCGGCTCAGGGCATGATCGAGGAAACCACGGACAAGCCGATCCTGATCGGTCGCCCCGAAGTGATCGCCATGCGGGCCGAACGTGCGGGCGTGAAAATCCGCCCCGGCATTGATTTCGAAGTGGTGAATCCGGAAAGCGACAGCCGCTACAAACAATATTGGCAGGCCTATTACGAGTTGATGGCACGCAAGGGCGTTACGCCGGATCTCGCCAAGGCGATCCTGCGCACCAACACCACGGCCATTGGCGCCATCATGGTGCAACAGGACCACGCCGACAGCATGATCTGCGGCACCTTCGGACAATACCTGTGGCACCTGAACTATGTGACGCAAATTCTGGGCACCAAGGAACGTCAACCTGTGGGTGCGCTCTCTTTGATGATTCAGGAAGACGGCCCCCTGTTCATCGCAGACACCCATGTGCATACGGAGCCGACACCCGCCCAGATCGCAGAAACCGTCATCGCCACCGCGCGCCATGTGCGCCGCTTCGGGATCGAGCCGAATATCGCGCTCTGCTCGCATTCGGAATTCGGCAACCTCAATTGCATGACCGGACGGCATATGCGCGAGGCTTTGGAAATTCTCGACTCCGAACCGCGCGACTTTGCCTATGAAGGCGAAATGCATATCGACAGCGCCCTGACCCCGGATCTGCGCCAACGCAACTTCCCGCATTCGCGTCTGGAAGGTCCGGCCAATGCGCTGGTCTTTGCGATTGCCGATGCCTCCTCCGGCGTGCGGAACATTCTCAAGACCAAAGGCGGCGGGCTCGAAGTCGGGCCGATCCTGATGGGCATGGCGAACAAGGCGCATATCGTCACGCCGTCGATCACGTCGCGCGGGCTGCTGAACATGTCCGCCATCGCAGGCACGCCCGTGGCGCATTACGGCTGACACTTCCCCGCGAGGGCGTCTCCAAGCCCCTCACTGCGACAACCAAACCTCAAACGCCTCTGCAAGATTTGCAGGGGTGTTTTTGTTTGCAACATCCATAATAATTTCGAGAGTTTGCAAACTACATTTCTTGAGTTGTTTGCGAATTTTATATAAACATTTCCCCCGCGCTCTGGTAACAAGATTGCCGGAGCGGGCCATTTTAGCATCGGGCCCACGTGACTGGCCCTAGTGACATTCCACAGCGGCATAGCTGCCTTGCAGAGAATCACTACCGCCGCCGGCCACGCCATTTGAGCGAGGAGGACACTGAGAGTGGCATACAAAGACATTTATGAGGCTTGGAAATCGGATCCGGAGAAATTCTGGATGGAGGCTGCAGAGGAGGTTCATTGGTATAAGAAACCTTCCAAAGCCCTTTTTGATGACAATGCTCCGATCTACGAATGGTTCTCGGACGGCTTGACCAACACCTGCTACAACGCCGTGGACCGTCACGTTGAGGCCGGTCGTGGCGATGAGCTGGCGATCATGCATGAAAGCCCGATCACCCATTCGACCAAAGGCATCACCTACAAAGATTTGCAAACCCGCGTGGCCACGCTGGCCGGTGCGCTCCAGATGCGCGGCGTCGGCAAAGGGGATCGTGTCATCATTTACATGCCGATGATCCCCGAAGCTCTGGAAGCCATGCTGGCCTGTGCCCGCATCGGAGCCGTGCACTCCGTGGTTTTCGGCGGTTTTGCTGCCCATGAGCTGGCCGTGCGGATTGATGACTGCACCCCCAAAGCGATCATCGCCGCCTCCTGCGGGTTGGAGCCGAACCGCGTGGTGCATTACAAGCCGCTGCTGGACGAGGCCATCGAAGAGGCTGAACACAAGCCCGATTTCTGCGTGATTTTCCAACGCGAGCAAGAGGTTGCCAAACTCAAAGAAGGTCGTGACTTCAACTGGCACGGTTTCCAGTATGGCGTGAAACCGGTGGACTGCTTGCCGGTCGAAGGCAACCATCCCGCCTATATTCTCTACACCTCCGGCACGACCGGCGCGCCGAAAGGCGTTGTGCGCTCCACGGGCGGTCATCTGGTGGCGCTCAACTGGACGATGAAGAACATCTACAACATCGAGGCGGGCGACACATTCTGGGCCGCGTCGGATGTCGGCTGGGTCGTCGGGCACAGCTACATTTGCTATGCACCGCTCATCAAAGGGGCGCAAACCATTGTGTTTGAAGGCAAACCCATCGGCACCCCGCATCCGGGCGTATTCTGGCGGATCATCCAGAACCACCGCGTCAAATCCTTCTTCACCGCCCCCACGGCGCTGCGTGCGATCAAACGCGAGGACCCGAACGGCGACTGGATCAAACGCTACAAGCTGCACGAGCTCCAGGCGATCTTCCTCGCAGGCGAACGTGCCGACCCCGACACGATCAAATGGACGCAGGAGAAATTCGGCGTGCCGGTGATCGACCACTGGTGGCAGACGGAAACCGGCTGGGCCATTGCCGCGAACCCGCTCGGGATCGAGGAACTTCCGGTCAAGATCGGTTCGCCCTCTGTGGCAATGCCGGGCTATGACATCGACATTCTCGACGAGGCGGGCCATCCGGTCGAACCGGGCGAGCTGGGCTCCATTGCGATCAAACTGCCGCTGCCACCGGGCACGTTGCAAACCCTTTGGAAGGCCGAGGACCGCTACAAGAAGAGCTACCTGACCACCTTCCCCGGCTACTATGAAACCGGCGATGCGGGGATCAAGGACGAAGATGGTTATCTCTACATCATGGCGCGCACCGATGACGTGATCAACGTGGCCGGCCACCGCCTGTCCACTGGCGCGATGGAGGAGGTGCTCTCCAACCACCCTGACGTGGCCGAATGTGCCGTGATCGGCGTCAGCGACGAGCTGAAAGGCCAGATGCCGCTCGGCTTCCTGTGCCTGAATGCAGGGTGCAGCAAGGATCCCGCAACCATCGTCAAAGAAGTTGTGCGCGATGTACGCAATGAGATCGGACCGGTTGCGGCCTTCAAACTGGCCTGCGTCGTGGACCGTCTGCCAAAGACACGCTCGGGCAAAGTCCTACGCGGAACGATGGTGAAAATCGCCGATGGTCAACCGTTCAAAATGCCCGCGACGATTGATGATCCTGCCATTCTGGACGAGATCAGAACCGCCCTTCAGGAGCTTGGCTACGCAAAAGAATAAATTTTAAGCAAAAAATATCTGTTCTCCGGCGCAAGGTTAGTTAATGTTTCAACAGCTATCCCGCCGGGGAACCGCCAACAGGCGGCCCTTGGCCGTAATTATTGCGCCCGTGCGGGAGGGAAACATTCTACGCGTTACGCGTCATTTGGGACGCAAGGGGATATTTTGAAACATCGTGACGGACAGCGCCAAACGCTTCAGGTGGAAGATGCGGGACGTGTTTCTCTATTATCCCATGACATACGTGCGACCTATGCCGAGTTGCAAAGTGCGCTCAGAGCCCTCGCGCAATCTCCCGACAGCACCGAAGATTTGCAAGGCGAGCTTTCCCGCCTCGCCCATACAAGCGCACATCTCGGACGCCTTCTCGAAGAAGTCTCCGAATCGCTCTTTCCCAATTATCAACACCGGCACCTGCCCAGCATCACCAGCACTCCGCGCCAGATCGTGACCGGACTGATCACGCGCTGGCAGCGAATCACCGCCAAACTTGGCACGGAACTCACCCTGACCGGCACGGAGCAACTGCCGGAGGTTGCCGATCTCGACATGCTCGCGCTGGAGCAGGTGCTGTCCAACCTTGTGTCCAACGCGCTGCATCATGCAGGCTCCGGACCGATCTCCATCGAGATTTCGCGCTCGGGCCAAGCCCCGCATGAGGAGCTTCTGTTTTGCATCCGTGACGCCGGCGCCGGCTTTCCGCCCGTTGTGTTAAACAGACCGCACACCGACCCCACGCCGGTCGGCACAGGCGAGCCCGGTTCGGGGTTTGGCCTGCATGTGGCCTTCGACGCCACACGCCGCCTCAATGGCAAGCTGATCCTGCGTAATCCGCCCGAGGGCGGCGCGGAGGCCTGTCTCGCCCTGCCCTTCCCGACGGTGGCACAGACAGTTTTCGACGCGCAACAGCATAACGGCCAACTGCCGGAAGGTCTCACCGCACTCCTTGTTGAGGACAGTCCGGCCCTGCGCATGGCGTTCCGTCATGATCTTGAAACACTAGGACTAAAGGTGACCGAGGCCCATGATGGCGTCGATGCGCTCGACCGCCTGATGTCTGCACAACCGCAGTTCGATCTGGTTTTCCTCGACATCGAGCTGCCCCTGCTCTCCGGCGTTCAGGTTCTGTCCAAATTGCGCGCGCAAGGCCGGGAGTTCCCCCCGACCATCGCCATCACCTCGCATGTATTCCAATCCAATCGACAGTCCATCCTGTCCTATGGGGCAAAGGCCATCCTCAGCAAACCCGTCAATGCACAACGCGATATACTCGACGCCATTGCCATCGCTCTCGGGATTGCGAAACCGCCGCAATCCAGGACTGCCCCCCCGCAAATGGAGACAGGGGCTTCCACCCACGCAAATGCATTGGAACGGTGCCTGTATAAGCTGGTCGGGCATTTACCGCCCTCAAAGGGAAAGCTCATTCTCTCGCAGCTTTCCGAAGATCTCGACCATTTTCTGGATGCGGCCACGACCGCCACCACAATCGCCCCGCCTCTTGAGCACCACGCCATCCTCGCGCGGGCCATGCATTCTCTCTCTTCGCTCTTCGCCACCGCTTGCATGAAAGAGGCGCAACATCTCTCCCGCGTTCTTTCGGAACAATCGCAGCACATGACACAATCGGAAATCATTGAAACGCTGAAACAACTGCGGCAATATGCCTCGGATATTCAGACAACAATTCATTCCATCCTGTCATCCTAAAGGACGCAAATGTCCCCGCCACCGATCCTCATCGTTGATGATGTCACCACCCACCTGACCATCTTCTCGGCCACACTGGAAGCCGAGGGACATGACGTCATCACCGCGCGCAGCTGCCAAGAGGCTTTGGAACTGGCGCAGCGCCACTCACCGGACATCGCATTAGTTGATCTGGTGTTACCCGACGGGGATGGCGTGGGCCTGATTGCAAAACTGACCTCATGCGTCCCGACGCTCAAACCCATCGCTGTGACCGCTTTTGCCTCCGTTGACCGTGCGGTGAGCGCCATGCGCAATGGGGCGGTGGATTTCCTCGTCAAGCCGCTTGCCCCCGACCAACTGGTCTCGGTGGTCAACAACGCGCTGGCCGGTCGCAGCGTCGGTCAACTGTCAGAAGAATCCATGGCGCGCAGCAGCGGACTCGTGGGAGATGCCGGTTCCTCGCAGCCGATGAAGGACGTGTGCGAGACCATTCGGGCAGTCGCGGGGTCTGCGGCGCCTGTGTTCATCACCGGAGAAAGCGGCACCGGCAAGGTCACCGCCGCCGCCACCCTTCACGCGCAATCGGGTATCCTGACGGGGCAGTTCGTGAAAATTGATTGCTCCACCACCGACCCCGAGCGGATCGAGGCGGAGCTTCTGGGCCATGCGGCGACGGCGGATCAAGCCGAGAAAACCGGTGCCGTGGAACGTGCCAAGGATGGCACGCTTTTGCTGGATGAAGTCTGCGCGCTGTCACCGATCATGCAGGCCCGCCTGCTCAACATATTGCAATCCGGTCGCGTCACCCCGCTTGGTGGCGGTGCGCCCTATCTCATGTCCTGTCGCTTTGTCTGCACCTCAACCCCCGATCCGGCCGCCGAAGTGGCCGCAGGTCGGTTCCGCGCCGATCTGTTCTACCGCCTGAACGTAGTGCCGGTTCACCTGCCGCCGCTGCGCGAACGTGGCATGGATGTGATCGAGATCGCGGAAACCGAGCTGGACCGCCTCTGTGCCCAAGAGGGACGCCCCTTCCGCACGCTTTCAGACGGCGTCAAATCGGTATTTCTTGAACACACATGGCCGGGGAACATCCGCGAGTTAATAAACGTGATCTGGAATGCCGCCCTTCTCAATGACGGGCCGGTGATCGAGATTTCCGACCTGCCGCCCTATTTGCGCGGCATCCGGCCCAGCCCTGTTGGCCAATCCGGCCTAGACAACCCTCGCTTCCCCGGCCGCACAGACCCGTTCGAGGGGCGCACCCTCGCACAGATCGAGCAACAAGCCATAGAGGCTGCGATACAGGCAGCAAACGGGTCTGTCCCTGCCGCTGCGCGGGCGCTGGATGTTTCGCCTTCGACGCTCTACCGCAAACTGGAAAACTGGGGCAAACCCGTGCGCGGTGCGCGCAAAGGCTGATCATCACACGAACTGTTCGCGCAGCAACCGCTCTTCCAATCCATGCCCCGGATCAAAGAGAATACGATGCTTCACCTTGGGTTCGGAGGCTATTTCGACCCAAAGCACATTGCCCGCATGGCGGCTGTCGGCATCGGCCATGACCGGACGTTTTTCCGGCTCCAGCACATCGAAGCGCACCTTCGCGGTGCTGGGCAGCAAGGCCCCGCGCCACCGCCGCGGACGGAACGCCGCCATAGCCGTGAGCGCCAGCACATCAGAGCCAATCGGCAGGATCGGGCCGCGCGCGGAATAATTATAGGCCGTGGACCCCGCCGGCGTGGAGACCAGCACCCCGTCGCACACCAATTCATCCATACGGGTTCTGCCATCAATGGAGACGCGCAGCTTGGCGGCCTGCGGCCCTGCGCGCAGCAGGGAAACCTCGTTGATCGCAAGCGCCTTGCGGATTTCGCCCTCTTCGCACTCAGCCCTCATGGAAAGCGGGTTGATCACCTCTTCCTCGGCGGCGCGCAGACGTTCGATCAGGTCATCCTCACGGAACTCGTTCATCAGAAACCCGATGGTGCCGCAATTCATGCCATAGACGGGCGTGTCGAGATGCATCGTGCCGTGCAAGGTCTGCAACATGAACCCGTCACCGCCCAGCGCCACGATCACCTCGGCCTCTTCCATCGGCACAGCTTTGTAGCGGGCCGTCAGCCGTTCATAGGCCCGTTGCGCAATCTGGGCCTCACTGGCGGCAAAGGCGATCTTGACCATCTGGGGCCCTCTTTGAACTCTGTCTCTGCGATCCTCAGTAACAAAGCCGCACAGGAATTTCACCCGAAAACCTGCACAGTCCTGCGCATACCCTTTTGCTCTTTCGAACCAGCCCGTCTTCACGGCATTTTGCCCCGAAGGCGCCCCGAAGGAGGCGGATCGGAAACATGCGTATTCCATCCGCGCGCCATCGCAACAAGATTCATGATCATTATGTTCCTGCAAAGGGTTTTCCAACTGTCACATAATGGCTAATACAGCCGCGACACTCCCACGCTGCCAAGGAGCAAAGCATGACGGCCAATGTCCGCGATTCCGGTTTCTTCACCGAGGCACTCGCCTCCCGCGACCCAGACCTGTTCGACAGCATCACGAAAGAGCTTGGCCGTCAGCGCCATGAAATCGAGTTGATCGCTTCCGAGAACATCGTTTCCGCTGCCGTAATGGAAGCGCAAGGATCCGTTCTGACCAACAAATACGCCGAAGGCTATCCGGGCCGCCGCTACTATGGCGGGTGCGAGTTTGTTGACGTCACCGAAAACCTCGCCCGTGATCGGGCCAAAGAGCTTTTCGATTGCAAATATGTCAACGTGCAGCCGAACTCCGGCTCTCAGGCGAACCAGGGTGTGTTCAACGCACTGCTGAAGCCGGGTGACACCATTCTGGGGATGAACCTTGCCTCCGGCGGTCACCTGACCCACGGCGCGTCGGTGAACCAGTCCGGCAAATGGTTCAACGCCGTGCAATACGGTGTGCGTCAGCAAGACCAGCGCCTTGACTACGATCAGGTCCGCGAACTGGCTCTGGAGCACAAGCCCAAGCTGATCGTCGCCGGTGGGTCCGCCATCCCGCGCCAGATCGATTTTGCGAAATTCCGCGAAATTGCCGACGAGGTCGGGGCACTCCTGATGGTCGACATGGCCCACTTCGCCGGTCTCGTAGCAGGTGGCGAGCACCCCTCGCCCTTCCCCTATGCCGATGTGGCCACCACCACCACGCACAAGACACTGCGCGGCCCGCGTGGCGGCATGATCCTCACCAACGATGTGGAGATCGCCAAGAAAGTGAACTCCGCCATCTTCCCCGGCATTCAGGGCGGCCCGCTCATGCATGTCATCGCCGCTAAGGCCGTGGCCTTCGGTGAGGCGTTGCGTCCCGAGTTCAAGACCTACGCCAAGCAAGTGATCGCGAATGCGCAGGCCCTCTCGGACCAGTTGATGAAGGGTGGTCTCGACATCGTCACCGGCGGCACCGACACGCATGTGCTGCTCGTCGATCTGCGCCCCAAAGGTGTGAAAGGCAACGCGACAGAGAAAGCTCTGGAACGCGCCCATATCACCTGTAACAAGAACGGCATCCCCTTTGACCCCGAGCCGCCGATGGTCACCTCCGGCGTGCGTCTCGGCACCCCTGCAGGCACCACGCGCGGCTTTGGCGAAGCTGAGTTCCGCCAGATCGCAGACTGGATTGTCGAAGTGGTCGATGGTCTCGCCCAGAACGGCGAAGAAGGCAACGCAGAGGTCGAGGCCAAGGTGAAAGCCGAAGTCGAAGCCCTGTGCGAGAAATTCCCGCTCTATCCGAACTTGTAAGTTTCGCACACAGACGACAGAATTGAGGGGCCTTCGGGCCCCTTTTCTATAGAAAACACGTCAGTGACGGCTTTCAGGAGTTTCCCGCCCATGGCACAGTCCACCTCTCTTGAACGCCGTCTTGGCGACTGGCTACGCGCCCGCCTGCCGCACGGGGTCACGGAACTGGTCATGTTCACGGTCAAAATGGGCTGGGCCTCGCTTTTCGGCGGGCTGCTCCTGATCGCCATGCTCGTCACCCACAGCGTCTGGCAGGCGGACTGGCCCATCGCCCGCTATGACGCGCTTTTGGTCTACGCTCTGGCGCTTCAAATGCTGTTTCTGTTCTTCCGAATGGAGACCCTTTCGGAAGCCAAGGTGATCCTGTTGTTCCACCTCACAGGCACCATTATGGAGATTTTCAAACTGCATATGGGAAGCTGGGATTACCCCGGTGCAGGGCTGATAAAAATCGGCGGTGTGCCTCTGTTTTCCGGCTTCATGTATGCCTCCGTCGGCAGTTTCATGGCCCGCGCCATTCGCCTGTTCGACATGCGTTTTGCACCCTACCCGCCCTATTGGGCCAGCCTGTTGTTTGCAGGCGCGATCTACATGAATTTTTTCACCCACCACTTCGGACCGGACATCCGCCTTGGACTTTTTGCCGCCTCGCTGATCCTCTATGCCCGCACCCGTGTCTGGTATCGCATCGGTCAATGGCACTGGATGCCCATGCCCGTGGCGGGCGTGCTTTCCGCCTTCTTCCTCTGGATCGCGGAAAACATCGGAACGGCGACGAAAATCTGGCTCTACAACGGCCAGATGGCGGGCGACATGGTCGGGTTTTCAAAGATAGGGTCGTGGTATCTCTTGCTCTATGTGAGCTTTGTCACCGTCACCCTTGTGCAACGCGACGCTCTGGACCCGCAGAAATTTACACCAGACCACGCCAGACCATAACCGCCAGAACCAGCCCGATGGTCACGAAGACCACAAAGGCCAGCACCGCCACAAGGTCGAGAAACCGGTTCTTGCGGCGGGTTTTCACGTCTTGGCGCTCAAGGAAATAGGTCAGTTCCTTGAACGCTTTGTCGACCTTCTTGTGCGCCACCTGCTGCGCCAGTTTCGGATGCGCTTCCAAAGCCATAGCCTCGACAATCACAGCCGCCTGCTTGCGCGCCCAGCGCGGGAGGCGGCGGCCTGCGTGTTTGACTTTGGCCTCGAACCCCTCCCCTGCACGCACACCAAGACGTTCCCGCATCAGCGTGGCAAGGTCTTGGGCTCTGTGGGTCACGGAATGGTCCATACCGTCTTTTAGAACGCGATCCGAAAAGTGGGAACAGGTTTCTGGATAAATTACCCAACCCGCAAAAATGGGTTTGCTGCGCTGCGCCAAGGCGCTATCTCTCGGATATGTTGCACACGGAATTCCACGGTCACCCGACCGACGCCTCACCCCTCCTGATCGTTCACGGCCTGTTCGGCTCTGCCCGGAACTGGGGGGTGATCTCGAAACGTCTGTCCGACACGCGACTTGTGGCGACTGTGGACCAGCGTAACCACGGGGACAGTCCGCGCTTTCCGACCCAGAGCTATGAAGATATGGCCGCCGATCTGGCCGAGGTTCTGGAGCCTCTTGTGGCCGAGCATGGTCCCTGTCACGTCATGGGGCACTCTATGGGCGGTAAGGCGGTGATGGTGCTCGCACTCACGCGGCCCGAACTGATCAAGTCCTTGATTGTTGCGGATATTTCGCCCGTCGCCTACAGCCACGACAACACGCCGCTCATTGAGGCCATGCGCAACATCGACCTTGAAAAAGTAGAGCGGCGTTCGGATGCGGACCGGCAACTGGCGCGGGATGTGCTGGATGCGGGCGTGCGGGCGTTTTTGCTGCAAAGCCTTGTTGTCAAAGAGAAACGCTGGCTTTTGAACCTTGATGTTCTGGAGGCGGAAATGCCGAAAATCGTCGGATTCCCCGATGTGTCCGGCACGTTTGAAGGGCCGACATTCTTCCTGTCGGGCGGCGAAAGCACCTATGTCGAGCGCGACCACCGCGCGCGCTCCAAAGCCCTGTTCCCGAATGCAAAATTCGCCTCCATTCCCGGCACGGGCCATTGGCTCCACGCCGAAAAGCCCCGCGAATTCGAGGCGGCCATGCGCGCATGGATGGACTCTGTGGACGCGAAAACCTGACCGCAGGCGCCCTCCCTACGGGCCGCGTCACCCGTCCACGGCTCCGACCCAAATCCGCTCACAAAGAGCCCACCGCCCCGCTTTGATCGGGGCAAAATCAGGTGTCGGCAAACCGTCGGACATCCGTCGGACTTGTGTCGGGCAGTTTTCCTGACGCATCTGACGCCGCATCCGGCCTGACGCAGCGGTTCCTCGCCACCCTCGCCGCGGCTCCGCGCCCTCCGCGCCCTCCGCGAAAACAAACGGGAACCAACTGCACCCGTCCCGCGTTTCCCTCCTGACTGCATATCAAGGAGACTGACATGAAACGTGTGATGATGACGGGACTGACCCTTTTGGCGCTGGCCGCTTGCGAGACCATCGACGGGGCCGGACAAGACCTCTCGACCGCCGGTGACGCGTTGTCGCAAGAAAGCCGTGAGGTGCAAAGCGATATGTGAGCCGCCTCCCTCCCTCGGCTCCCAGCGCGCCGGTGGACTGTCCTTGATCATCCTCCCCACTGGATCAAACCAAAGGATCAGGACGGACCACCGGCGCTTTTTCTACACCGCTTTTTATACCGCATAATCTACCTCGCCCGCCCCACACGAACCACGCATCCGAGAGCCTGAGCGCTCCTGCTCAGAGCCCGACAAAACCCGCACAGACACAAAGCTTGCGCCATCGGAAACGGGCGGCAAAAAGAAGGGATGACACAAAGCCCCTCCCTTGATCACCCGCTGTTGGGCATGACCATGATGATGGCCTATTGCGCCATCGCGCCTCTCATTGACGTGTTTGCCAAGCTCGCCGCTGAAGAACATGCGATTGGCCAGATCACTGCCGCGCGGTTTCTGGTGCAAGGGGCGATCCTCCTGCCCGTGGCGCTGGGAATGCGCCTGCCACTGGTGCGCAACCGGCGCGACGCGGGGCTGATCATTCTGCGCGGCGTGTTCACACTGGCCGCCACCTTCACCTTTGTCTGGGCTGTCTCGATCATGCCGCTGGCCAATGCGCTGGCGATCACCTTTGTCGAACCTTTCATCATCCTGTTTCTGGGCTGGGCGCTGTTTGGCGAAGAGGTCGGCCCGCGCCGTATCCTCGCCTCGCTCGTGGGATTTATCGGCGTGCTGATCGTGGTGCGCCCCGGCCTTCTGGCCTTTGGCACAGCCGCACTCCTGCCGCTGGCCTCGGGGTTCTTTTTCGCCTGCTACATGCTCGTGACCCGCGCCTTGCGCAGCTATCATCCCGTCGCGCTGCAAAGCTCCACCGCCATCGCCACGCTGGTGATCGCGCTGCCGCTGTTGATGATTTTCGACGGCTCCGGCGGGATGTTCGACCCCAGCCTGCCACAGGGCAAATACTGGATCTGGCTTCTGGGCGTCGGCGTGGCGGCCACCGTGTCGCATCAGGGGCTGACGCTGGCGCTCAACATGGCGCCTTCGGCCACCATCGCGCCGCTGGCCTATCTGGAACTGGCCTTCTCCACCCTTGCGGGACTGCTGATCTTTCACGACTTCCCCTCGCCCATCGTCTGGCTCGGCATTGCGGTGATCGTGGCAGCGGGGCTTTACCTGATCCACCGCGAGCGGATCAACCACCAGAAACCGAATGTGCCGGGAGACCCGACCGCGTCCTAACCGCCCTGCCTGAACAGACCGTGCGGAGGCGTAACTCCTCAGGCGTTCAAGCCCAGACCGGCGCGGCGATGAGGCGGGACACCAGATCGGCGTCACAGGCCGCGCGCGGCAGGATCACCATCATCCCCGGCTGGTCGAATTGCAAATGCACCGAAGGGCCGACCGCTTCGTTGGATGTGCCGATCCGCCCGTCGGGGGCAAAAGGCAGCCCGTCGATAGGCCAACGCAGCCCGTCAGAGCGCCCCTGCACCGCCGCCATCGGAAACAGAGAGACACGTTGACCGACCGTGGTCGGCAGGGTCAGCTCCGGCGGGGCCATGAAGGACACATCTTCCGCCCCGAGGATCACACAGCGCCGGTGGGCAAAGCGGGTGAGCGTTGCGTAAACCGCCAGTTCGTGATCAATCCGCGCGCCCGTGAAACCCACCCCGAAAATCATCGGGGCGTCGATACGGGTCAGACATTTCTCGAAATCCGTGCTGTCCTGTTCGGGCACATGGCAGAGACGGTCTGCGGGAATACGCGCGCGGTGGGCCTCCGTCAGGCTGTCGAAGTCGCCGATCACGCGCTCCGGCATGATTCCCATCTCCAACGCCTGCCCCGCCGCGCCATCGGCCGCCACGAGGCAAGGTGCCTTTTTCATCGTTTCCTGCAACACTAAGGGGCACACCGTCCCGCCACCCAGCAAAGTGACGTTTTTCCGTGTAATAATAACGGGTTCAATGGAATTCATAAGAAAGCGTTACCCTCTTTGCCACATTTTGGACAGGAAATGATCACGGCGATTTCCTTGTTCTGTTCCTATTTGAGAACCAATTCGTGGTAAACAGAAAGCCGCTGAGCAAGTCAGAAAGCGAGTTTAGGCATGGTAAACGACAGTAAGATTCTGACCGTATCATATGGGACCTTCTCCTGTACGCTGGAGGGATTCGACGATCCTTTCTCCACGATGCGGTCAATCGCGGAATATTTCCGCGATCTCGCGGCGGATGACCGCTATTTCGGAGCCGAACCCCCGACTCCGGATCCACAGATGCTCCATTCGATCGCGGAAAAGGAAATCCAGCGGCGGGTCGAAGCCCGTGTGCAGGACAATGGTCTTGTCTTGCGCCAGATGGGTGAGACACAGGACGCACCTGTTGCAGAGCCCGTGGCCGAGCCAGCGCCGGTGATGACCCCCACGGCCAAAGCGCCCGAAGCGGCACCTGCCCCGCAAGCGCAACAGCCCGCCGCGAAAGCGGAAGAGGCGCACCCAGCCCCTGTGACAGATGACAAGAAAGCGGCCCAAGCTCAGCCAGCCACCCGCGCCGCCGCTTCTGTCACTGCCGCCGCAGCGGGCAGCACCATTGCAGACAAGCTCGAACGCATCCGCGCCGCCGTTGCCCAGCGCAACCAGACGGATTTCTCCGAAGATCAGAACGTCGCGATGAGCTTCAAAGAGGCGCCCGCGCAAGTCGAGGCCGAAGACACGTTTGACGATGTGAGCTTTGACGAGGCCGATGTGGAGGACGAGGCGCTGACGGCCCAGCCGGAAGATGCACCCCGCGCCTTTGAGGCCGAGGTTGTCGAGCCTGTGGCTGAAACGGTTGTCGAGCCGGTCGCGGAAGAGATTGCGGAACCGGTTGCTGAAGTTGAGGTTGAAGCCGAAGCCGAAGCCGAAGCCGAAGCCGAAGCCGAAGC
>NZ_FORY01000001.1:0-180568 GCF_900114135.1 Celeribacter halophilus | reverse complement strand
GAAGCCGAAGCCGAAGCCGAAGCCGAAGCCGAAGAAATGTCCAGCACGGCCGCGCCATTTCAAGAGGCTGCGGCGATTATTTCCGAAATGAATGCGGAAATCGCCAACGAAAACAGTCAGGTCGAGGTTGCCGAAGATATCATTGAGGAAGTTTCCGAGGACGATGCAAAACTCGACAACATCCTGTCCTCGCTGACCGCGGAAGACGAAGAGGCCGAAGACACCGCCGCCGCGCCCCATGAGATGGACCCGAATCTGGCCGCCGACATCGCGGAGTCTGCCGCTGCGGTAGAGGATGCCATTGAGGACGAGACGGCTGATCTGGCCGACGATCCGCTCAGCCGCGTGCGGGCGCGTATGGAAAACATGCCGCAAGCCGAAGAGGTGGAAGAGGCCGTTGCAGAAGGTGAGATCATCGAAGCAGAGGTGCTTGACGCCGACGAAGCCGAAGATGACGACATCACCTCCACCCTGCGCCGCGAACTCGGGGCGTCTTCGCTCGACGAAGAAGCCGAAGAAGACCTGATGCGCGAACTCGCAGAGGTTGCCGCCATCGCTGCCGAACCGGAAACTGCGGAAGAAGACGCGCTGGACGACGACGACGCGCCGGAAGTCCTCTTTATGGAAACCGACGAGAGCGACGACAGCGAGGATGACGAGGATGCGGACAATGTGTTCGACACTTCCGACGCCTCTGTGTCGCGTCTTCTGGACGAGACGGATCGCGAAATGGCGAAAGGCGAAAACACCCGCCGCCGCAATGCGATCGAACATCTGAAAGCCGCCGTGGGGGCTATTCGTGCGGAGAAATCCGGCGCGAAGGACGCCTCCGACGAAAACGATGCGCAGGAGTATAAAGAAGACCTCGCCCGCGTCGTCCGTCCGACCCGTCCCGAAGGCGGTCACAAGACCCGCCGCAAACTGCCGCCGCTGATGCTTGTGTCCGAACAACGGATCGACCCGCCGGCGGACCTGCCCAGCGGCGCAGACATCACACCGGTGCGCCCGCGCCGTGTGTCGCGTGCTGCTCTGGCCGTTCAGGAAGCCGAAAACTTTGACGAAGCGGATGCAATCGCCAAGGTGGCCCCCGAAAAAGACACGACGTTTACGGAGTTTGCCGAAACGCTCGGGGCCGAGAGCCTGCCCGAACTGCTCGAAGCCGCAACCGCATTCTCCAACTTTGTGCAGGGCCGCGAAACCGTGACCCGTCCGCAGATCATGCATCTGGCACAAGAGGCCATGCCCGAAGACATGCCGGTCGAGGAACGCCTGCGCTCCTTCGGCCAGCTTCTGCGCCAAGGCAAGATCCGCAAGCTGAGCCGTGGCAGATTCGCCGTGGCTGAAAACACACGGTTCAAACTGCGCTAACGCCGTTCAAAACACAAAAAAGAGGCCGCCCGTTGAGGCGGCCTTTTTCGTATTCTGTTGACAAATCCGCAGTTTAGCGCGGCTCGTCCTGATCTTGCGGCGCGTCGGGGTTGGCTTGGCCAATCCCTTTGAACACGGCCTTGAGCGGGAAGGCCCAGAGCACACCGAGCCCGACATAGATCAGAAGCTCGACCCAGATCGTCGGGCGCTCGATCTGGTTCACCAGTGTCACGGCCAGCACGATATAGGCGGGCAGCCCCAACACGAGAATCAGAAGCGACAGACGACGCCGGTTTTTGTAGCTCAGGGCCATGCGATCAATCCGCGAAAGGATCGGTTACAAGGATCGTGTCCTCGCGTTCGGGGCTTGTGGAGAGCAAGGCCACCGGACATTCGATCAGTTCTTCGACGCGGCGGACATATTTCACCGCATTGGCCGGAAGGTCGTTCCAGCTGCGCGCGCCTTCGGTCGACTCGGACCAACCCGGCATTTCCTCATAGATCGGTGTGCAACGCGCCTGTTCGTCGGCTGCGGTCGGCAGATAGTCGAGCTTTTTGCCGTCCAGCTCATAGCCGACACAGATTTTCAGCGTTTCGAACCCGTCCAGAACGTCGAGCTTGGTGAACGAGATCCCCGTCACGCCGGAGGTGGCGCAGGTCTGGCGCACAAGGGCGGCATCGAACCAGCCACAGCGGCGCTGACGTCCTGTCACCGTGCCGAACTCGTGACCGCGCTCGCCAAGGCGTTGACCGTCGGCGTCTTGCAATTCGGTCGGGAACGGCCCTTCGCCCACGCGGGTGGTGTAGGCTTTCACAATGCCGAGGACATAATCAATCGCGCCCGGCCCCATGCCAACGCCTGTCGCGGCTTGACCGGCGATCACGTTCGACGAGGTCACAAAGGGATAGGTGCCGAAATCAATGTCAAGCAGCGCGCCTTGCGCCCCTTCAAACAGGATGCGTTTACCGGCTTTGCGTTTCTCTTTGAGAACCTTCCAGACCGGCGCCGCGTAGGGCAGGATTTCCTTGGCGATCTCTTTGAGATCATTGATCAGACGCTCGCGGTCCACCGGCGCAATGCCGAGGCCCCGACGCAGCGGATCATGATGCTGGAGCGCACGGTCCACACGGGCGATGAGTGTTTCTTCGTCGGCCAGATCGGCCACACGCACAGAACGGCGGCCCACTTTGTCTTCATAGGCCGGTCCGATACCGCGACCGGTGGTGCCGATCTTGGTGCCTTTGCTGGCGGCTTCTTCGCGGGCGCGATCAAGCTCGCCGTGAATCGGCAGGATCAGCGGCGTGTTTTCGGCGACCATCAGGGTCTCCGGCGTGATCTCGACGCCCTGCTCGCGGATTTTGGCGATCTCGTTGACCAGATGCCACGGATCGAGCACGACCCCGTTGCCGATCACCGACAGCTTGCCGCCGCGCACCACACCCGAGGGCAATGCGTTCAGCTTGTATACTTTTCCATCAATGACGAGCGTGTGGCCCGCGTTGTGTCCGCCCTGAAAGCGCGCAATCACATCTGCGCGCTCGGAGAGCCAGTCCACGATCTTGCCTTTTCCCTCGTCACCCCATTGGGCGCCGACAACGACGACGTTAGCCATAGTGAGTCCTTATGAACGGATGAAACCCGTCGCTGTATAACGGTCCCGACGGGGTGATGAAACCCTTATCTGGGACGCCCCGCCCCGCGTGCATTTCGCCACCAATCGCACGGAACCCGACAGAAGGGACCAGATCGGGGTTGCGTGATGCCCATAGACCACTTAAGTAGCCCCATCGAACGACCCCTAAAGGCCTGATCCATGGAAAATGTCATTCTCGTTGTCCACCTGATCCTCGCGCTCTGCCTCATTGGCATCGTGTTGCTCCAGCGTTCCGAAGGTGGCGGCCTTGGTATGGGCGGTGGCGGCGACGTCATGACCGGCCGTGCGGCTGCGACCGCATTGGGCAAGATGACATGGATTTTTGCCATCGGCTTTATTGCCACGTCCATCACCCTGACGGTTCTGGCCCGCAAGGAAGCGGCATCGAGCTCCGTGATGGATGGTGTTGCGGTTGAAGAGGTTCTGCCGGCCGACGAGGGAAGCCCCGCGTTGCCGTCGGGCTCCGATCTTTTGCCGCCGAGCACGACCGACGCACCTGTCGCTCCGCCGCGCGCCGACTGATCTAAGCATCAGATTTAACAAGACCTTGAGGGTTGAGGGGAAAATCCCCTCAACATGTTGCGGTTTGGTTGCACGGGATGGCCGAATCTGTTACTTCTTAAATCCCGTGAACCACGTTGTTTTGAGCAGGGGTCAGCCGGTCGACGAGATCGGGTAAATGGCCATTGGAACAACGTAAAAACAAGAATTCGGACTATCACGGGAGCATCTCCAGCCCATGGCACGCTACGTTTTCATCACCGGCGGTGTGGTTTCTTCTCTTGGCAAAGGCCTCGCCTCTGCCGCGTTGGGCGCATTGTTGCAGGCCCGCGGCTATTCGGTCCGCCTGCGCAAGCTCGATCCTTACCTGAACGTCGACCCCGGCACGATGAGTCCGTTCGAGCATGGCGAGGTGTTTGTCACCGACGATGGCGCGGAAACCGACCTCGATCTCGGGCATTACGAACGCTTCACCGGTGTTTCGGCGCGGGCGACAGATTCGATTTCCTCGGGCCGCGTCTACACAAATGTGCTGGAGAAAGAGCGCCGTGGCGACTATCTGGGCAAAACGATTCAGGTGATCCCGCATGTCACCAACGAGATCAAGGACTTCCTCGCCGTGGGTGATGACGAGGTTGATTTCATGCTCTGCGAGATCGGCGGCACCGTGGGCGACATCGAAGGTCTGCCGTTCTTCGAGGCCATCCGCCAGTTCGCACAGGACCGCCCGCGCGGCCAGTGTATCTTCATGCACCTGACGCTGCTGCCCTATATTGCCGCATCGGGCGAGTTGAAGACCAAGCCGACCCAGCACTCCGTGAAAGAGCTGCGCACCATCGGGTTGCAGCCGAACGTGCTGGTCTGCCGCTCCGAACATCCGATTCCGGAGAAGGAACGCGAGAAGATCGCGCTGTTCTGTAACGTCCGCAAAGAGGATGTGATCGCCGCGCCCGATCTGAAATCCATCTACGAGGCCCCGCTGGCCTATCACCGCGAGGGGCTGGATCAGGCGGTGCTCGACGCGTTCAGCATCGCGCCTGCGCCCAAACCCGACCTGTCCACATGGCATGACGTGGCCGACCGGATTTTCAATCCCGAAGGCGAGGTCAAAGTCGCCATCGTCGGCAAATATGTCCAGCTTGAGGACGCTTATAAATCCATCGCAGAGGCGCTCACCCACGGCGGCATGGCCAACCGTGTGAAGGTCAAAGTTGACTGGGTAGATGCGGAAACCTTCGAACACGAAGACCCCGCCCCCTATCTCGAAGGCTATGACGCCATTCTGGTCCCCGGCGGCTTTGGCGAACGCGGCACAGAGGGCAAGATCAAAGCGGCGCAATTCGCCCGTGAACGCAAGGTGCCCTATCTGGGTATCTGCCTCGGCATGCAGATGGCCGTGATCGAAGCGGCACGCAATCTGGCGGGAATCGAATCCGCAGGCTCCGAAGAATTCGACCACGAAGCAGGCAAGAAACGGTTCGAGCCGGTGGTTTACCACCTCAAGGAATGGGTGCAGGGCAATCACACCGTGCGCCGCAAATCCGACGACGACAAGGGCGGTACCATGCGCCTTGGTGCCTATACGGCGACGCTCAAAGAAGGCTCCAAAGTGGCGGAGATCTATGGCTCGACCAAGATCGAGGAACGCCACCGTCACCGCTACGAGGTGGACACGAAATATCGTGAGAAGCTCGAAGAATGCGGGCTGATCTTCTCCGGCATGTCGCCGGACGGACGCCTGCCGGAGATCGTCGAGGCCAAGGATCACCCGTGGTATATTGGTGTGCAATATCACCCCGAGCTGAAGTCGAAACCTTTCGCTCCGGCCCCGCTCTTCCGCGATTTCATCCGCGCGGCAAAAGAAAACTCGCGGCTGGTGTAAAAGCCTGTCGCAACGGTTTGAAAGGCGCTCTTCGGGGCGCCTTTTTTATGGCCTGATTTATACCCTGTAACCTTGCGGCAGGCATTCGTGTTTGCGAAACGCTTTAGTGCAGGCTCAAGATCACTTCGATGTCACGCAGGGAAAGACGCTGCATCAAATGCCGTTCTTCACCGTTAAGCGATTTGCCCGCTTCGATCTGGTCCTTGAGCAAGACCGCGATTTCAGGCGTGGATTTGTAATAGAATTCCGGCTTCGCCTCGCTCAACTCTTTCACGAGACGGGTGAGAACCTTTTTCTGTTTCTCGGAATCAAGCTCGTTTTTCTTATCCTGAAGCATGGCGTAAACCTTTCGCGTTCATTTCGCGTTCATTGTGAGTCGCGCAGTGTGAATCGGAGAGCGACTCTTGAGCTTTGACTCTAGGGCTTTGCGGGTTCAATACAAACGCGCGCCGGAGGATGCGGCACGCTGCCTCATGTGCGCACGGAAAAGCTGGCCAGCGCCTGCGCCAGATCGACGCCCTGCTCGCCCGCCCCCATAAGCCCCTCATAGGTGCCTCTCTGGTCCTCGGCGGAGCGGTGTTGATTGACCTTCCACTTGCCTTCCAGCCGCTCGGCGGCAAATCGCAGCCCGATGATGCCCCGTTTCAGCGCAGCGATATAGGGCACGGGCGCATCGGCCACAGACCACGGCTCGGCCCGTCCGGCCTCGTGGCGATGGGTCAGCGCGTTGAGATGCCCGCCAAGTTCGGCCGCCCCGTCAAACGTCTCGAAAGCCCCGTGAGCATGGACCACGATATAGGACCATGTCGGCACAACTTTGCCGTGCTCCTGTTTGGACGGATAGAAAGACGGCGAGACATAGGCTTGCGGACCCTGAAAGATCAGGACAGAGCGCACACCGGCCAGTTTCCATTGGGCGTTGGCGCGGGCCATGTGGGTCTCGATCACCGTCTGCCCCGCCTCCTCGCGCAGCACAACGGGAAGATGGCTGATCTCGATTCCCTCGGCATGGGGCGTCACAAGGGCGGCAAAACCGATCTCGGCCATCGCATGGCGCAGGGTTTCGGGGTCGTCGATGGCGGATTGGTTCGGTCTATACATGGCGTCCTACTTTGCTGGTGCCCGTGTCACAGATGTCATAGGCCTTTGCGTGACAGGCCTAACATGCCGCCCGCCCCATCGCACTTGTTTTCGCGGTCTTTTCGAGCGCCCGGTTTTCTCGACCGCTGCCCGCGATTGCGGCATCCTTGGTTATTTGGTCGCACAGAGGGCTGCATTCCTTTTCCATCAAGAAACCGTCATGTATGCATGGTTAAAGCATTTCAAAAGACAACGATGCCCGCTTGGGCCGGATCAGCCGTTTGCGCGGTCGATCTGGCCCAATACGCAAAGAGAAAGGACGGAGCAGATCATGAGCTTTGATAAGGACGCCCAGGACTGGCTGGAAGCGGAACTCGCAGACACGCTGGACGAGGAGTGGGAAATCGAGCTTGAGGACTCCATTCTGTCGCGGGAAATCAAGAAGATTTACATGAAAGAGCATCCCGACATGCTCGATCGCTCTGTGTATTTCCGCGAATTGTTGCGCCTTCAGGCGGAGTTGATCAAGCTGCACGACTGGGTCGAGCAGACGGGTCAGAAGATCGTTGTGCTGTTCGAAGGCCGCGATTCTGCGGGTAAGGGCGGCGTGATCAAGCGGATCACCCAGCGTCTCAACCCGCGTGTTGTGCGTGTGGTCGCGCTGCCTGCGCCTTCGGATCGTGAAAAGAGCCAGTGGTATTTCCAACGCTATGTGCCGCACCTGCCGGCGGCGGGGGAAATGGTGCTGTTCGATCGCTCGTGGTATAACCGTTCCGGCGTCGAGCGCGTCATGGGCTTTGCCGACGAAGATCAGGTCGAACAGTTTTTTCAGGACGTTCCCGAATTTGAACGCATGTTGGTGCGCTCCGGCATCAAGGTCGTGAAATACTGGTTCTCGATCACCGACGAGGAACAGCAGATGCGATTCCTCATGCGGATCCACGACCCGATGAAACAGTGGAAACTGTCCCCGATGGACCTGCAATCGCGCATCCGTTGGGAGGATTACACCAAGGCCAAGGAGGACACGTTCTTCCGCACCAATATCCCCGAAGCGCCGTGGTATATCGTCGAGGGCAATGACAAGAAACGTGCGCGTCTGAACTGCATCGACCACCTTCTGTCGCTCTTCGATTACGAGGAAATCCCGCATGAAGAGGTGCAACTGCCCGAACGCGTCTACAACAAGGACTACGAGCGTGCGGTGTTGCCGCCGGAGCTTTATGTGCCGAAGAAATACTGATCCGGCCTGAGGCTTTGATCCAGACCCCGACGCCCGCAGAGAGTTTGCGGGCGTTTTCTTTTGGCGGGCATCATGCGCGATCCGCCACGCGGGAACGTGAACGGTGTGTCGGCGGCACGCCCCTTTCCCTGCGCCCCGCCCTGCCCTATATGGCATCTATGTTTGGTGATTTTCTCAAAACCCTGCTGCAACCGGCGCCCGCGCCCCTGCAAGACACAGACGCCCGCCGCGCGATGGCCGCGCTTTTGGTGCGGGTGGCGCGCTCTGACGGGCATTATGCTCCCGAAGAGGCCGAGCGCATCGAAAAACTGCTGCGGCAGCGTTATGGGCTGGGGCCGTTCGAGGCCGCGAGTTTGCGCGCCGAGGCCGAGCAGCTCGAATCCGAAGCCCCCGACACCGTGCGCTTCACCCGTGCGCTCAAGGAGGCCGTGCCCTATGAGGAGCGCATCCATGTGATCGAAGGGCTCTGGTCCGTGGTGCTGGCCGACGGGGTGCGCGATCAGGACGAGGATGCGCTGTTGCGGCTGGTGGCCAATCTGCTGGGCGTGAAGGATCAGGACAGTGCGCTGGCACGCCAACGGGTCGAGGCCGATCTCTGATCTCCCGCGCATCGAGAATCGCCGTTTTCCGCGACCGGTAGCACCCGTTTCGCCGCTGTCTGCACCGAAAACCACAAGCGCGGAGCGCCCAAGCCCTGAGCGATACGGGGCGGTTTGATCAAAAAAATGGCGATACGCTGGGGCAATCTGCTGATGATTGTTGCATCTGCCAAAGCTTTAGCCCTAATTCTTGTCGATGCTGACCAAAGATTCAAATTCCGCAACACCCGTCATCGAGATTCGTGATTTGCACAAATCCTACGGTGATCTCGAAGTGCTCAAAGGCGTGTCCATGATCGCACCCCGCGGCCATGTCACCTCGCTCATCGGGTCTTCGGGCTCCGGCAAATCCACGCTTTTGCGCTGTGCCAACCTGTTGGAAGACAGCCAGCAAGGCGAAATCATCTTTAATGGCGAACCGATTTTGTGGAAGGGCGCAGGGCTTGACCGGCGTCCGGCGGACCGCAAACAGGTGACACGCATCCGCACCAACCTCTCTATGGTGTTCCAGCAGTTCAACCTCTGGGCCCATATGACCATCCTGCAAAATGTCATGGAAGCGCCGGTCACGGTCATGGGCCGCGACAAGGCAGAGGTCGAGGAAAAGGCACGGATGTATCTCGACAAGGTGGGCATCGGCGACAAATGCGATGTCTATCCGGCGCAGATGTCCGGTGGCCAGCAACAACGCGCCGCGATTGCCCGTGCGCTGTGCATGGAGCCGCAGGCGCTTTTGTTCGACGAGCCGACATCGGCGCTTGATCCCGAGCTTGAACAAGAGGTCATCAAGGTCATCAAGGCGCTCGCCGAAGAAGGCCGCACCATGATCATCGTGACCCATGACATGCGCATGGCGGCGGATATTTCCGACCATGTCGTGTTCCTTCACAAAGGGCTGATCGAAGAAGAGGGCCACCCGTCCGATCTCTTCGGCAATCCCAAATCCGAACGGCTCAAACAGTTCCTCAGCGCGACTGTTCCGGCCTAAACAAAAGCGCTATCAACGGGAGACTTCACATGAAAAAACTGATCCTTTCCGCGGCCGCCCTTGCCCTTGTGGCAGGTGCCGCTTCCGCCGAAACCGTCCGTCTGGGCACCGAGGGCGCCTACCCTCCGTATAACTACATCGACGATAACGGCGAAGTGGCCGGTTTCGAACGTGTTCTGGGGGACGAGCTTTGCGCCCGCGCCGAGCTTGAGTGCGAATGGGTGACCAACGACTGGGATTCGATCATCCCGAACCTGCTTTCGGGCAACTACGATGCCATCATCGCGGGCATGTCCATCACCGAAGAGCGCAAGGAAAAGATCGACTTTTCCCAAAACTACACCCCACCCTCCTACTCCGCCTATGCGGCTCTGAGCGAAGATGCGGATCTTGAAGGTGGCGTGATCGCGGCTCAGGCCTCCACCATCCAGTCGCAGCACATTGTCGACAGCGGCGCGACCCTGCTTGAATACCCGTCCTTCGAAGACAGCCTTGCCGCAATGGTCTCAGGCGAAGCCGACGCTGTTTTTGCAGACAAGGACACGCTTGTGCCGGTCGTTGACGAAGGCTCTGCCATGTGGGTCGGCGAAGACATCGCGCTGTCCGTCGGCATCGGCATGGGGTTCCGCAAATCCGACCCCGAGCTGCGCGCCAAGTTTGATGCCGCCATCGCGTCCATGAAAGAAGACGGCACGCTCAACGAAATGATCCTCGAATATCTGGGCGAAGACAGCCCCGTCTTCGAATAATCATTTCCCGAGTTTCAAACACAGACGGGGCGTTCACGCGCCCCGTCCTTTGACCAAGCCCCCTGCGAACAGGTGTCCCATCTTTTTCTATTGCGCTGATCCCGACACGCTGGACCGCCTTGCGTGGTTGAGTTGTTATATGACAACCGGAAAGCACATGGCTTTCTACACCTCCTTCGGGACGGGGTTGTTGCTTTTGGCAATCACGGCCCCTCTGGCTCTGGGCTTCGGCTTTATGGCCGCAAGCGGGTCACGCGCGCATTTTACGCCGGTCAGATGGCTCGCCAATATCTATATGGCCGTGGTGCGCGGCGTGCCCGACATCGCGTTTTTCCTCTTCTTCGTGATCGCACTCGATCAGGGCATCGAATGGATGCGCCACCAGATGCTCTGCCCCGACTGGGATCAACCGATCCGTCAGGGCAATGATTTCATCGTCTGTCAGGCCGCCAAGATGCCGCAGAACTCCGCCCCCGAAATGTATCACCAGATTTACGGCTTTGCGCTGGCGGTGCTGACCTTTGCCATCGTCTTTGGCGCATTTGCAGGCAATGTTCTGGCCGGTGCGTTCAAGGCGGTGCCCTACGGGCAGATCGAAACCGCAGAAGCCTATGGCATGACCAAGCGTCAGGCGTTTTGGCGGATCATGGTCCCGCAGATGTGGACCTATGCCCTGCCGGGTCTGTCGAACCTCTGGATGGTGCTGATCAAGGCCACCCCACTGTTGTTCCTGCTTGGCGTCGAGGATGTGGTCTATTGGGCACGCGAACTGGGCGGGACCAAGACCGCACGGTTCACCGACTATCCGCATGGCGACTGGCGGATGTATTACTTCTTCGCCCTGCTCGTCTTTTATCTGTTGTTCACGAAAGTCTCCGAAATCGTGCTGACCCGCATCAACCGCAAACTGTCACACGGTCAGGCCACCGCCGCAGGTGAAGCCATGCGCAAAGCGGAGGCCACATCATGAGCTGTGCCGAGACCATCTCGACCTATGCCCTGCGCTCGCTGGGCATCGGGGAGCGCCTGTTGCCGCGCTCCGACATTACCCTGTGCGAACAGTTCACCCTGATCGGCTCGGGGATGTTGTGGAACATCTATTTCGGGCTGCTCGCCATTGTTCTGGGCTTTTTCACGGCGCAGGCCATCGCGCTGGCCAAAGCCTCAAACACCAAGGCCGTGCGCAAATCGGCCGAGTGGTTCATCTTTATCTTCCGTGGCTCGCCGCTCTTCATCCAGTTTTTCTTCGGCTATTTCGTCTTTCTCTCCATCAAGCAATCCGTTCCGGCATTCGGCGACCTGACCGACGCATGGCTGGGGGCCGCGATTGTCCTGTGGCTCAACACCACCGCCTATTCCGCCGAAATTTTCTACGGTGCGCTCATGGCCGTGCCCAAGGGCGACACGGAGGCCGCCGATGCCTACGGGTTTTCCGGCTGGCCACGATTTCGCCGGATCGTCTGGCCTACGATGCTCCGGCTCGCATGGCCGGCCTATACGAACGAGGCGATCTTTATCTTTCACTCCACCACGCTGGTGTTCGTCTCCGGCTTTCCGGCGATCCAGCAAAAGGGCGATGCGCTCTATTACGCCTCCTACTTTGCCGACAAGACGTTTAACCCTTTCATTCCCTACCCGATCCTTGCAGGCTATTTTGTGTTGGTGACGCTTTGCATCATCACCGTCTTTGGTCTGATCGGCAAACGGCTCAACCGTCACCTGCCGCAGGCACGGGATGAACGACCGAAGTTTATGGCTCAAATATTCAGATAGTGTGCAAAAATGATCTCCCCCCATGGTTGGCTGGCCCAGAACCCTCACATCAAAACCATCCGCGTTGCGGCAACTGATCTGAACGGGCAAGCGCGAGGCAAGAGAATGTCCGCGCGATATGCCGACAAGGTGGAGACCGAGGGCACGCGCTTTCCGCTTTCCGTGCTGAACCTCGACATCTGGGGCGAGGACATCGAAGACAGCCCGCTGGTGTTCGAGAGCGGCGATCAGGACGGGGTGCTTTTGCCGACGGAGCGGGGCTTTGTGCCGATGCCGTGGCTGGAAAGCGCCACCGCGCTCTTGCCGATGTGGATGTTCAAGGAAGACGGACAGCCCTTTGACGGTGACCCGCGTCAGGCTCTGGCCCGTGTGCTGGAGCGCTACAAGGCCAAGGGGCTGACTCCGGTGGTTGCCACCGAGCTGGAATTCTACCTGATCGACGACAGCTCGCGCCAGTTGCGCGTGCCGCGCTCGCCACGGTCGGGCAAGCGGCGTCCGGGGGCGGAAACCCTCGCCCTGCGTGCCCTTGATGCGTTCGACCTGTTCTTCACCGATCTCTATGACGCCTGCGAGGCGATGGACATTCCCGCCGACACCGCGATTTCCGAGGCGGGGTTGGGTCAATTCGAGATCAATCTGGTCTATTCCCCCGATGCCCTGAAAGCCGCCGATGATGCGTGGCTGTTCAAACTTCTGGTCAAGGGGCTAGCCCGCAAACACGGGTTTGCCGCCTCCTTCATGGCGAAACCCTATGACGAATATGCGGGCAACGGGATGCACACGCATTTCTCGATGCTCGACGAGACAGGCGAAAATATCTTTGACGACGGCTCCACCGCAGGCACCGACATGATGCGCCACGCGATTGCGGGCTGTCTTGCCGCGATACCGGATTCGACGATCCTTTTTGCGCCACATGGCAATTCCTATGACCGGCTGGTGCCCGGCTCACATGCGCCGACGCGGATTTGCTGGGGCTATGACAACCGCACCGCCGCCGTGCGTGTGCCCGGCGGATCGCACAAGGCACGCCGGATCGAGCATCGGGTCTCCGGCGGGGATGTGAACCCGCATCTGATGATTGCGGCCATTCTCGGCGCAGCGCTCATCGGCATGGAAGACAAGATGAAAGCCCCGCCGCCCATCACCGGCAACGCCTATGCGCAAACCCTGCCGGAAATGCCGGGCAACTGGGGCACCGCGATTGACACATTCGCCGCCTCGCCGCTGATGAAGCGGATCTTCCCCGAAGAGCTTGTGCGCAACCTGACGCTGACCAAACGTCAGGAGCTTCGCGACTGGACGGAACTCAGCCCCGAAGAGCAGGTCGAACTGTATCTGGACACGGTTTAAGCCTGCCTGCATATTTTTGATCAAATTTCACCGCTCACCCCTGTTCCCCTCTTGTCGGGATCAGGGCGAGCCGCTACCGTCACATCAGTCCAATCAACTGGTGACTCATGAAACTCGGCATTCTGCAATGCGGACACGCGCCTGACCCCGTCGCGCAAATTCACGGGGACTTTCCACTGATGTTCAAACGGCTCTTTGACCGTCCCGATTTCTCTTATGAATATTGGGATGTGGAGCATATGGATTTCCCGAAAGGGCCGGAAGACGCCGATGCGTGGCTTCTGACCGGTTCGAAACACGGGGCCTATGAGGATCATCCTTTTATCGAACCGCTCGAAGAGCTGATCCGCGACATCCATGCCTCCGGTCGCCGGATGCTGGGCATCTGTTTCGGCCACCAGATCATCGCCAAGGCGCTTGGCGGCACGGTGGAGAAATATAAGGGCGGCTGGGCGCTCGGGCGACAGAGCTATGACATTGCGCCCTTGGGCCGGATCCATCTCAACGCATGGCACCAGGATCAGGTGACACAGCGCCCCGAAGGTGCCGAGGTGCTGGGCGGCAACGATTTTTGCGAAAACGCCGCGCTGGTTTACGATGACAGCATCCTGACCATCCAACCCCATCCGGAACTGCGCCCGAATATCATCTCCGCCTATCTCGACGCGCGTGCAGATGATCCGACCTACCCTGCCGAGCTTTTGGAACAGGCCCGCGCGGAAAATGACAAGCCGACGGATGACCGACGCTTTGCCGACCTGATGGCGGCGTTTCTGGAACACGGGCGGGAGGCCCTGACGTAATGGAGTTTCTCGACCAACTGCCCGAAGCCGCGCTGGACTATCTCGAAGGGCGCAAGCTCGACGAGGTGGAATGTATCGTCGCCGATCTCTCCGGCATCGCTCGTGGCAAGGCCATGCCCGCCGCGAAATTCGCCAAACAGAAACATTTCTACCTGCCCAATTCGATCTTTCTGCAAACCATCAACGGCGACTGGGTCGAAGATGCAGAAGCGCCCTTCACCGAACCCGATATGGTTCTGGTGCCGGACTATTCCACCGCCACAGCCGCGCCGTGGACCGGCGACTGGACCTTGCAAGTCATCCACGATGTGGTGGATCAGCAAGGCGAGATGATCCCCACCGCCCCGCGCAACGTGCTCAAACGTGTGGTTGATCTCTACCGCGCCCAAGGTTGGGAGCCGATTGTTGCCCCCGAGATGGAATTCTTTCTCGTGGCCCGCAACGTGGACCCGAACCAGCCGGTCGTGCCCCCCATCGGACGCTCTGGCCGTCGCGCCGCCCAGCGTCAGGCCTATTCCATGTCGGCCGTGGACGAATACGGACCGATCATTGACGACATTTACGACTTTGCAGAGGCGCAAGGTCTTGAGATCGACGGCATCCTGCAAGAAGGCGGCGCCGGTCAGATCGAGATGAACCTGCGCCACGGCGATCCGGTGAAACTGGCCGATGAAATGTTCTATTTCAAACGCCTCATCCGCGAGGCCGCCCTGCGGCACGACTGTTTTGCGACCTTCATGGCCAAGCCCATTCAGGACGAACCGGGATCGGCTATGCACATTCACCACTCTGTCGTGGACAGCAACACGGGCGAGAACATCTTTTCCAACCCCGACGGCTCGGAAACCGAGGCGTTTTTGCATTTCATCGCGGGGCTGCAAAACCATCTCGCCTCCACCATCGCCATTCACGCCCCCTATGTGAACAGCTACCGCCGCTACGTCCGCGACTTTGCCGCCCCCATCAACCTCGAATGGGGCCGCGACAACCGCACCACAGGTCTGCGCGTGCCGATCTCCGGACCGGAAGCACGCCGGATCGAGAACCGCCTGCCGGGGATGGATGTGAATCCCTACCTGTCGATTGCCGCCTCTCTGGCCTGTGGCTATCTCGGTCTTATGGAGCGCCGCGAACCACGGGACGAATATGTGGGCGATGCCTATGCCTCCGCCGATGGCATCCCCGAAACCCTGTCCCGTGCGCTGGACCTACTGGAGAACGCCACCCAGATGCAGGAGGTATTGGGGCCGGACTTCGTGCGAGTCTATCTTCAGGTCAAACGCGCCGAGAATGACGCCTACCTTCAGGTCATCAGCCCGTGGGAACGCGAGCACCTCTTGCTCAACGTCTGAACGCGCAAAATGAAATACACAGGTTTCTAGGGGAGCTCCGGCTCCCCTTTTTCTGTCTCTTTTCTGTCTGTCCCGCATATGAAGGTTTTGCGAAAACCCGCCGGTCCTCCGGCCGGACGCTGGCATTTTGACCGCCCATCACTTACAGTATTTATGAAAGAAGAATTTCGAAAAGGTAAAACTATGAGTCTCGGGCCCAATGTCTATGATGCAGAACCGATCCCCGAAGAAGCGCGCGACATCGTCGAGCAGCTTCTGAAATCCGGCGACCTGTTCCGCTACACCGCGCCGAAAGACGCGCCTGTGACCCTGCTCGAACAGGAATTTGCCGAGATGCTGGGCGCGAAATATGCGCTGGCTGTGGCCTCCTGCTCTGCCGCGTTGTTCCTCTCACTCAAGGCGCTCGACCTGCCCCGCGATGCGCGTGTGCTGATCCCCGCCTTTACCTTCGCCGCTGTGCCCTCCGCCATCGTCCATGCCGATTGCAAACCGGTGCTGGTGGAATGTGGCGACAACTACCGGATTGATCTCGACGACTTCCATGCCAAGATCGAAGAGGCCGATGCGGTGATGATTTCGCACATGCGGGGCCACACCTCCGACATGGATGCGATCAAGGCCGCCTGCGATGCCAAGGGCATCCCGCTGATCGAGGACGCCGCACATTCGCTGGGCACGGTCTGGGACGGGCAGAATATCGGCACCATCGGCAGGATCGGGTGTTTTTCCTTCCAGTCCTACAAGCTGCTCAACGCGGGCGAAGGTGGCATCATGATCACCGATGATCCCGAAATCATGGCCCGCGCCGTCATCATGTCCGGCGCCTATGAGCACAACTGGGGCAAGCATAACCCGCAACGCGACAATGCGCTGGCCGAGGCCTTTGGCAAGTGGCAGAACCAGCTTCCGCTCTACAACACGCGGCTGTCGAATATGTCCGCCACGCTGGTCCGCCCGCAGCTCAAGGAAGTGCCGCGCCGTGTGGCCGATGGTCGGCGCAACCACGACTACACCGCCGCACGTCTGGAAAGCTCGCCGCACCTGACCGTGCCTGCCAAGCTGGAAAAAGAAGTCCGCGCGCCCGACAGTCTGCAATTCAACCTTGTGGATTTCAGCCGCGAGGAAGCCATTGCCTTTCAGGCCGCCGCCAAAACGCGCGGTGTCTCGGTGCAGGTCTTCGGCCTCTCGACCGACAATGCGCGGGCCTTCTGGAACTGGCAATTCTTGGGCGATCTGCCGGAGCTTCCGAAAACCCGCGAAATGCTGTCCAAAGCCTGCGACACACGTCTGCCGGCGCGGCTGACCGAAGCGGATTGCGACTTCATCGCCGATGCGCTCATCGCCGCAGCCGCCGAGGCCAAAGCCTCCAAACTCGCCGCCGAGTAAGCAGTCAGCGCAAAAACACAGAACGCCTCCCCTCAACGGGAGGCGTTTTGCGTCCTGTTACACAAAGTCTGTGGGAGACCTGTGATTACAAAAGCTTGAGATAGCCGCCGAGCCACGGATAGGTCGCCACCAGAGGATCAACCACCTGATCCTGCAACAAAGGCCCCAAGTGACCCGCCAGCTCGCTTGCCATTTCCGACATGCCATCGCGCCGCACGGTCAGGGAAATCTTGCGGGACAAAGGCGCAATCGGCAGGGGAATGGCCTCGATCTCCGCCGCATAACGTCCGGCGTTCAACACCCCAAGAGACGACAGGATGGTCCAGCCTGTGCCACCCGCCACCATCGCCTGAATGGCACGGTAACTGTCGAGCTCGAACCGGTGGGTCAGCGTCACACCCTCGGAAATCAAATGCTCCGCCAAGGTGCGCCCCATCGCGTGACGGCGCGTGTATTGGATGAGCGGCAAGCGTTGCGGCGCGTCCCTCTGCCCTTTCGGCACCACGGCGACAAAGGGATCCTGAAGCAACGGGTGATGATCGCACCACTCGGCCCCCTCGCTCAATTCCGCCGCCACGATCACATCAAGCGCACGGTTCTCCAACTGGTCCACCAGTCGGTGCGAGGGGCCGGTCTCCAGCTCGAACCGCGTCTCGGTCAGACGGTCCGCCATCTGCGTGATCAGAAGCGGCGTCACGGAGGCCTCGAAATCCTCCACCATCCCAAGCCGTAACTGGCCAAGATGGCTGAGATCGAGCCCCGCAATCTCCGAACGCGCCCGCGCCGCCTCCAGCAGGATGCTTTGCGCCCGCCTGCGCAGCACCCGTCCAGCCGGTGTCAGGCTCATCGGACGTTCGCGCCGGTTGATCAACTCCGTGCCCAGCGCGGTTTCCAGATTAGAGATTTGTTGCGACACAGCCGACGGGGATGCGCCCAGTCGTTTCGCGGCGGCGGAGACAGAACCGTCCTCTGCAACCGCAAGAAACACTTCGACACCCCAAAGGGTCAACCGCCCGACCTTGTCACTCATCACTGATCCCCTGTTTCCTTTGCTGCTATAAATACTCAAATGAGCGCCGGGAAAAAGAAAACTCCGGCCTTTGCGGACCGGAGTTCTGTTACACCGTCATGTTGTGCCGCCTATTGCAGCTTTGACAGTTTGTCCTGAAGCTCGGCAAGCTGCTTTTTGATCTCCCCCAGATCCTCTTTGCTGTCCTGCGGCGCAGGCGTTGGCGTGGGCCAATTCTGCCCGATGCCGCCGGTCATCGCCTTGAGAAAGGCTTCCTGCTGGGCCTGCAAGGCTTCGAAGCCCGGAATTTGCGTGCCGAGGTTCTGCATCATCTGTTCCTGTCCCTGACGCAGCATTTCAAAGCTTTGCGCCAGAAACTGCGGCACGACGGATTGAATGTCGGTCGTGTAGCTACGCACCAGATCGGTCAGAACCTCAAGCGGCAACACGCTTTCGCCGCGGCTTTCATGTTCGGCGATGATCTGCAAAAGATACTGCCGCGTGAGATCGTCGCCGGATTTCAAATCGACGATCTGCACATCGCGCCCTTCACGGATAAATCCCGCAATGTCTTCCAGCGTCACATAATCGGAGGTCTCCGTATTATAGAGACGGCGAGAGGCATAACGCTTGATCAGCAAAGGACCGGTTTTATCTATGTTTTTTTTATCGGTGGCCATAATATTGGGCTCCCCTCCCTTTATTGGCGATGCAGCAAGCCTAAGCGAGCGATATTGCAAAAGCAAAAGAAATTCCGCCTGCGCACGCTTTGCATCCTGTCGACAAGACCCTGCCCCGCCAACAAAAAACGGACCCTCAAAGAGGGCCCGTTTCGCGATCCACGTTTCCTGGGAGGAGAAAAACGCGGTGGGAGGTCAGTTTTACTTCGCAGGCGTCTTTTTCGCGACTTTGGTCATTTCATCCGTCGCTTTTTTCGCAGCGGCGGTCATGTCCTCGCCCATGTCCTTGCCAGCGGCCAGCATCAGTTCAACGGTTTCCATCTGAACTTTCTTGGCCACCTCGGCAAAAGCGGCCATGTTTTCGGCGGCCAGCTCGGCTTGGGCAGAGGCGAAATCGGTGATCGCCTTGGTGTAATCTGTCGGCTCTTCTTTCACGGCGGTGATGTCGGAGACTTTGGTCAGGGTCTCTTTGGTCCATTTCGAGGAAATCTCGGTGGATTTCTCGGCGGCTTCGATGGCCACTTTGGACATTTTCTCGGCAAGTGCAGCTTGCGTTTTGAAGCTTTCCTGCATTGCAGACATATCGAGCGGGAAAGAGCCCATCATGTCTTTCATCATCTTGGTGATATCATCGGTCTTGGCCATGTCACATATCCTTCTGGCTTTGAGGTGCGAAAGCGGCCCGTTCCGGGTTCTCGCTGGCATCACGCGCTCTGACAGGATTGCCGTTGCTGCGTTTGCACAATTAATATGCACGCTGCACCGCAGAAAATCAAGACATTTGTGCTGCGGCGCAGCATTTTCGAAGAAGTCTCGGGATATCAGAGCGTTGCCTTCGCCTTCACGTAGTTGCCCGGTGCCGGTCCGAGGATTTTCACGCCCGAATCACCGGGAACCCGCGCCGGTATCTTTTTGCCGGAACGCGCACGCAGCCATTTTTCCCAGCGCGGCCACCATGAGCCTTCGTGAAAACTTGCCCCTTCCCGCCAGTCTTCGGGCGACAATGTCAGGTCGGGATTGGTGTAATGGCCGTATTTCTTTTTCGAGGGCGGGTTCACAATGCCCGCGATATGGCCGGACTCGGAGAGGACGAAGGTTTTGTTCTTCGACCCCATCTGGCGCACACCGTTGTAAGAGCTGTCCCACGCGGCGATGTGATCGGTCTCGCACCCGATGGCAAAGAGCGGCACATCGACCTCGGACAAATGCGCCTTCGTGCCACACACCGAAAAGCCAGTGGTCGCCAGTTCGTCGCGCTGACACAGGCCCCGCAGGTATTGCACGGCCATCTTGCCCGGAAGGTCCGTGGCATCCCCGTTCCAATAGAGCAGATCAAAGGCGGGCGGCGCCTCTCCCATCATATAGGAGCGGATTGCGGGTCTGTAGATCAGGTCATTGGCACGCAGGTAGGAAAAGGTGCGGTTCATATAGAGGGATTTCATCATCCCTGTGCGCTTGGCCTCCGCCTCGATCCCGTCAACGAAGTCATCGTCGAGAAAGACGCCCACTTCCCCCTGATCGGAGAAATCCGTCAGCGTGGTAAAGAAGGTCGCGGATTTGACCGACTTGTCCTTACGCTGTTTCATCAGGGACAGGGTGATCGCCAATGTCGTCCCCGCGATACAATAGCCGATGACATTGATCTTCGGCTCGGAGGTGATCTGTTTCACCTGTTCAATGGCGGTCAGGAAGCCCTCTTCGACATACTCGTCCATACCGACATCGGCATAGCCCTCGTTCGGGTTCACCCAGGAGACGACGAACACGGTATAGCCCTGTTCCACGATCCATTTGATGAGAGAGTTCTGTTCCCGCAGGTCGAGAATGTAGAATTTGTTGATCCACGGCGGAAAGATCAGAAGCGGGGTCTTGTGCACCTCGTCAGTCAGGGGGGCATACTGGATCAGTTCGAACATCCGGTTGCGAAACACCACGGACCCTTTCGACGTGCCAAGGTTCTCTCCCACCTCGAAGGCTTCTTTATCCGCCAGATTGACGATCATTTCACCGTGGTGGTCCTCCAGATCGTGCACAAGGTTCTCCAGCCCTTTCACAAGGCTCTCCCCGTCCGTCTCCACCGCCTGTTGCAAGGCATCGGGGTTGGTAGCGAGAAAATTCGTGGGCGACATCATGTCGACGATCTGGCGGGTGAAGTAGTCGATCCGCTTGCGCTCGCGCTCGTCCAGCCCTTCCATATCCGTCACGGCGGTCTCGATTGCCTCGGCGTTCAGGAGGTATTGCTGTTTGAGGAAGTTGAAATAGGGGTTGGTTTCCCAAAGCGGGTTCTGGAAACGGCGATCCTTGGGTGTCTCGTCGGGCGGCGGGGTCAGGTCACCGTGGCTGAGCCGGTGCTGCGCCTCGACATAGTGTTTGAGCGTCTTGCCCCAATGGCTCACCTGATGCTCGATCACGCGGGCCGGATTGTTCATCATCTCGGCCATATATGCGCTGGCGGCCTTGAGAAAGAGCTCCTGACTGGGGCCCTGCAAGGCGGGTGGAACCGGCTTTTTTTCTGCAAGTGCGGCCACCAGACGGGCAGAAAGCTCTTCGATCTTGACAATATTCTCTTGAAGCTTTTTCAAATCCTGCTGCTTTTCCTGCGCCTTAACCTCTCCGTCCCGTGCCATTGCAACACCTCCCGACATTTTGCACTTGCAGCATCGCTAAGTGCTGTAAGACTATGTTAAACACGATAGCGATAGACTTGGCCTGTGGGAAGTCGATTACAACCGAGACGCGATCAAATACTCCCCACATGGCTGCAGCGTTCTGGAGGAACCTATGCGTTTCATGGCAACCTATGATCTGATGGACACGGTCCGCAACACGAACCAGTGGCTTGGGGCAACGGCGCAGGCGCTTGGCTCCTATCCCGCGGTCGCCATGGTCCCCAACCCCGCCTTCCAATGGCTCGCCGCGTGGGGCGAGGTCACGGAGCGGGCGTTTTCGCGTATGGACACCAAACCCGACTGGGGCATCGGCTCTGTCGTCGGCGAAGACGGGCGCGATCATCTGGTCGATGTTGATGTCGAACTGGCCAAGCCCTTCGGCGATCTCATCCACTTCAATGTGCAAGGCCGCAAGGAAATGCCGCGCAAGGTGCTTTTGGTCGCGCCGATGTCCGGCCACTACGCGACGCTTTTGCGTTCGACCGTTGTTTCGCTGCTGCCGGATTGCGAACTCTATGTCACCGACTGGCACAATGCGCGCGACATTCCGGTCTCCGAAGGGAAATTCGATGTGGAGGACTACACGCTCTACCTCGTCGATTTCATGAAACACCTCGGCCCGAACACCCATGTGATTGCCGTCTGCCAGCCCGCCCCTCTGGCGCTGGCTGCCACCGCCTATCTCGCCGAAGAAGACCCGCAGGCGCAGCCCCGCTCCCTGACACTGATCGGCGGACCGATCGACCCCGACGCGACCCCTACCGAAGTCACGGATTTCGGCAATCGCGTCACCATGGGCCAGCTAGAACATTCCATGATCCAGCGCGTCGGCTTCAAATACAAAGGCGTTGGCCGCAAGGTCTATCCGGGGCTTTTGCAACTGTCCTCCTTCATCGCGATGAATGTCGACAACCACACGAAAGCCTTCACCGACCAGATTTCCCGCGTGGCCAAGGGCGAAGCCTCGGATCATGACAAACACAACAAATTCTACGACGAATATCTCGCCGTGATGGATATGACCGCCGAGTTCTACCTCTCGACCGTCGAACGGATTTTCAAAGGGCTGGAAATTGCCCAAAACAAATTCACCGTCGCCGGAAAACAGGTCGATATCGGCAAGATCACCGATGTGGCGGTCAAAACGGTCGAAGGCGAGAATGACGACATTTCCGCCCCCGGCCAATGTGTTGCGGCTCTTGATCTCTGCACGGGGCTGCCCGACAGCCTGAAAGCCTCGCATCTTGAACCCGGCGCCGGTCACTATGGCATCTTTGCCGGCAAGGGCTGGCGCAACAACATCCGGCCTCTGGTGCTTGAGTTCATCGACGCCAATTCCGGACCGCGCGTTGTGGCGGGCAAGGATACGCAGGCGAAAGCGGGCTAAGAGGCCATACGGCGGCGCCCGACATTCTGTCGTTGGCGCGGCTGTGAACGATTCTCTTTGAGTATTTCCGGCAGCAAAGGAGACGCGCGCCTGTTTGCGTGCGCTCCGGTGCTGGCGCATCGCAGACCGCTTTAGCGTAGGACGAAGGGGGCTTCGGCTTCCAGCCATGTCTGGAGCGCACGCGAAACCGTGGTCGGGGCTTCCAGCATGGGCAGGTGTCCGGCTTTCTCGATCAAAACCAGATCCGCACGCGGCATGAGCTGTGCGATAAACTCCTGACGTCGCGGAGGACAGATCGTATCCGCCATACCTCCGATGACGAGCGCCGGAATACGCGCGCGGCGCAGCACGTTTTGATGGTCCGGACGGCGTTGCAGGATGCGCGACTGTTTAAGATAGATCTCAAGCCCCGCCTCCATCGCCATATCAAGCCAATGATCCCGAATGGCATTGCGGTAAGGCCCTTCGCACAGAGCGGTGGAGGGCAATTCCTCCAGCAGAACCTCGCCATAGCGGCCGGTTTTGGCCTTGATCATGCGCGGCTCCCGTGCGGCGGCGGCATTGGGCGGCTCGGCCTGAGCCGAGGCCGAGAGCAGCGCGATACGCGTCACCCGTCCCGGTGCGCGGCGCAGGATTTCGGTGGCAACAGACGCGCCGAGGTCATGGCCTGCCACGGCGAATTTCGGCGGGGCAACCGCCAGAACCGCATCAGCCATTTCCGTCAGGCTTTCCCCGATCAAAGGGGCCACCATCACAGCATGGCTGCGGCTGAGGTCGCTGATCTGGTCGGCAAAGACCCGACCGTCGGCCAGAAATCCGGGGAGCAGAACAAGGCTCTCAGTCATAGATCATCCTACAGCCTTTCGCGACAGACTTGCCAGACAAGTCGATGGTGAAAGGTCTTCTACATCAATACATGCACGCCGCGCGTTCCTCTTCACATGGGGCGCGGCGCGGATCAGGTCAAGCGGGGCGCAGGTCACTTCCGCGCCAGAATTTCGAAGATCGCGGCTTCGATGGTTTTCAGACATTCGACAGTCGAGAAGGAATGATCCGCCCCTTTGACAAGCGTCAGACGAATGTCCTCGCCCTGCGCATGGTCGAACAACTGCATCGCGGTTTCGACCGACACGGAGGCATCCACCGTGCCTTGCAAAAACCGCACCGGAAACGGCAGCGACAACGGGCTGCGCAGGACCAGATGGTCGCGCCCGTCCTCGATGAGCCGCCGTGTGATCGGATAGGGGTCGTCATAACCGGAAGGCACATGGACAACGCCCTCCTCCTCCAATGCCTTGCGCTGAGCCTCATCGAACCCCGCCCAGAACCCGTCCTCGGTGAAATCCGGCGCGGCGGCGATGGTCACGAGACCGGCCACACGCGCAGGTATGCGCTTGCACATCAACAGCGAAATCCAGCCGCCCATGGACGAACCCACCAGAACTTGCGGGCCTTCGGTCAGGGTCTCGATCGCCGATTGCGCGTCTTCGGCCCAATCCCCGATGCAGCCATCGACAAAGGCACCCGAACTGACACCGTGGCCGGAATAATCGAACCGCAGGAAAGGCCGCCCCTGAGCCGCCGCCCATTGTTCGAGCGCCACGGCCTTGGTCCCGGACATGTCCGACATGAACCCGCCCAGAAACACAATCCCCGTGCCCTCGCCCTCAAGGCGGTTATAGGCAATACGGCGTCCGGATGTGGTGTCGAGATAGTCGGTCATGTCAGGCTCCTCTTTTCCAAAGAGCTATCCTTCATACGCAAAGTTTGCAATTCCCGTGGATGCAAATGCGGTTTCACATTGACTTCACCTGTCTGCGGACGCAAATAAGGCGCACACATATATACCCGCAACCGGGCGTTCCGTGGGCGCCAAACCGACGAGGAGAGCCTTAACATGGCACCGATTTCTCTCACATTTCCCGATGGCAATTCGCGCGAGTTTGACGCTGGCGTAACCCCTGCCGATGTGGCCGCAAGCATCTCGAACAGCCTTGCAAAGAAAGCGATCTCCGCGTCCGTCAACGGTCAGCACTGGGACCTCCAGTGGCCGATCAATGAGGACGCAAGCATCGCGATTCACACAATGAAGGACGACGAACCCGCGCTGGAGCTGATCCGGCACGATCTCGCGCATATCATGGCGCGTGCGGTTCAGGAGCTTTGGCCCGATGTCAAAGTGACCATCGGTCCGGTGCGTGACAATGGCTGGTTCTATGACTTCGACCGCGAAGAGCCGTTCACGCCCGAAGACCTGGGCCAGATCGAAGCGAAGATGAAAGACATCATCAACGCCCGCGAGCCGGTGAAAACCGAAATTTGGGGCCGTGACGAGGCAATCGAATATTACAAGGCCCGCAACGAACCGTTCAAAGTCGAACTGGTCAACCGCATTCCCGAGGGCGAAGACCTGCGCATGTATTGGCACGGCGACTGGCAGGACCTCTGCCGCGGGCCGCACCTCCAGCACACGGGACAGGTTCCGGCGGATGCTTTCAAACTGACCCATGTGGCCGGTGCCTACTGGCTGGGTGACAGCACGCGTCCGATGCTGCAACGCATTTACGGCGTGGCCTTCAAGAACCGCAAGGATCTGAAGGCGTGGGAAGTGATGATGGAAGAGGCCGCCAAGCGTGACCACCGCAAGCTGGGCCGCGAGATGGACCTGTTCCACATGCAGGAAGAGGCTCCGGGGCAGATTTTCTGGCATCCGAACGGTTGGAAAATCTACACCACCCTGCAAGACTACATGCGCCGCCAGCAGGAACGCGACGGCTATGTCGAGGTGAATACGCCGCAAGTAATCGACCGCAAGCTCTGGGAGGCTTCCGGCCACTGGGACAAATATCAGGAAAACATGTTCATCGTTGAAGTAGACGAGGAACATGCCCGCGAGAAAAGCATCAACGCGCTCAAGCCCATGAACTGTCCGGGCCATGTGCAGGTCTTTAATCAGGGGCTCAAATCCTATCGCGACCTGCCGCTGCGCCTTGCCGAGTTCGGGTCCTGCAACCGCTATGAACCCTCGGGGGCCTTGCACGGCATCATGCGGGTGCGCGGTTTCACCCAAGACGATGGTCACATCTTCTGCACGGAAGACCAGATTGAATCGGAAACCAAGAAATTCATTTCCTTCCTTGCGAAGATTTATGATGATCTGGGCTTCCACGACTGGACCATCAAGCTTTCGACACGGCCCGAAAAACGGATCGGGTCGGATGAAACATGGGACAAGCTTGAACAATCGTTGGGTGATGCCTGCCATGCGGCAGGATATGAGTTTGAAGTGCTGGAAGGCGAAGGCGCGTTCTACGGCCCGAAACTTGAATTCACTCTGACGGATGCCATTGGGCGCACATGGCAATGCGGCACCCTTCAGGTGGACAGCAACCTGCCTGAACGCCTCGGCGCAAGCTACATCGGGGCGGACGGCAACAAACACCGTCCTGTCATGCTGCACCGCGCCACGCTCGGTTCTTTCGAGCGGTTTATCGGCATCCTGATCGAGAACTCGGCGGGGCATCTGCCCTTCTGGCTTGCGCCGCGCCAAGTGGTTGTCACCACGATCATCTCGGAGGCCGACGACTACGCACAAGAGGTCGTCGCAACGCTCAAAGCCGCCGGTGTGCGCGCCGAGGCCGATATCCGCAACGAGAAGATCAACTACAAGGTGCGCGAGCACAGCCTTGGCAAAGTGCCGGTCATTCTCGCCGTGGGCGCCCGCGAGGTCGAGGAAAAGACCGTCTCCGTGCGTCGTCTGGGGCAGAAACAGACCGCCGTCATGGCGCTGGACGAGATCGTCGCCGAGCTGTCGAAAGAGGCCACCCCGCCCGATCTCGCCTGATCCGACGGGAGGCCCGACTTCGGTCAAACAATTTGCCGCGCGTTCCCTCGGGGGCGCGCGGTTCTTTTTTTCCTCTCCCACACGCTTGTCTGAATGATCAACGCCTGCCTTGAGGCGCCTACTGTTTGCCAGCCGCCTGCGACATCAACGCGCGGCACCGTGTTTCCCGATAATCTGAGGCTGAGATTTTCCGTGAAATGTTTTATATGAAGTGGCATCAGGGGGACGGAAATGCGCAGCCAACTCAACAATCAGGACCACGAGCCGCAGGATGAGCGCACAGCTCCAGCGCCCTCCGAAACCGGTGAGGGCCGCTCCAACACCCGCATCGCGGCGCTGATTGCCGGCCCCGTGTCGGCGGCTTTGCTTTTGCTTCTGCCCGCACCGGAGACCATGACGCCGGAAGCATGGCGTCTCATCGCGGTGACGCTCTGGATGGTGATCTGGTGGCTGCTGGAGGCCATGCCCCTTCCGGTCACCGCACTTCTGCCCATCGTGCTTTTCCCCGCGCTTGGCATCCAACCCGCCAACGAGGTCAGCCACCATTACGGCAACCATCTGATCTTTCTGTTCCTCGGCGGATTTATTCTTGCCGCAGGGATGCAGACATGGGGGCTACATCGCCGGATCGCACTGGCCATCGTGGCCGCAATCGGATCAAGCCCGAGCCGCATCATCATGGGGTTCATGCTCGCCACCGCCTTTTTATCGATGTGGATTTCCAACACCGCCACCGCTGTCATGATGTTCGCGGTGGGCACGTCGATCATTGATTTTATCGACGAGCGCGTGCCGGACAAAAAACAGGTGGAGCATTTCGGCATCGGCTTGATGCTGTCCATTGCCTATTCCGCCTCCATCGGCGGTGTGGGCACCTTGATCGGCACGCCGCCCAACGCGCTGCTGGCCAGTCTCCTGTCGGAAAACTACAATATCACGATCGACTTTTTCACTTGGATGCTGATCGGTATTCCCGTGGTCATCGTCATGTTGCCGCCCGCCTATCTGCTTTTGACGCGGGTCTTTTTCCCTGTGCAGAATCTTGAGCTTGATTCTGTACGCCGTGTGATTGCCGAAGAGCGCGCGCGGCACGGGCCGATGAAAACGCCGGAGCGTCGGGTGGCGGTTATTTTTGCGCTGGCGGCCTTTCTCTGGATCACGCGGAGCTTTCTGGGCCTGCCGATCAACGATTCCGGCGTTGCCATTCTCGCAGCGATCGCGCTTTTCGCCCTGCCGTCCGAGCGCGAGGGACCTCCCCTGCTCGACTGGTCTGCTTCGCGCAACCTGCCGTGGGGCGTGCTGCTGCTCTTTGGCGGCGGGCTGGCGATAGCTGGAGGTTTTGAAGCCAGCGGGCTGGCCCGATGGATCGGAGAACAGGTCGGACGCGCAGGGGATGTGCCGCTTTGGGTATTAATCCTGATTGTCGCCGTTGCGATCAAGTTCCTGACCGAAGTCACATCCAACACCGCCTCGACCGCGACCTTCCTGCCTGTGCTCGGGGCGGTCGCGCTGGGTCTGGATGTCAGCGTGCTCTGGCTGACCGTGCCGGTGGCCTTGGGCGCATCTATGGCCTTTATGATGCCCGCCGCCACACCGCCGAACTCGATCATCTTTTCCTACGAAAAACTGACCCTGAGACATATGATTAAGGCCGGTTTTGCCCTCAACATCATCAGCACGCTTGTGGTCTTCCTCGCCAGCCTGCTTCTGGTGCCGCTGGTTTTTGAAATATAACGGCCAAAACCGGCGATTTACGGCATGTGTCATGCCGTCTGGTCATGCCGGAGTTGCTTGAAACTGAAATAATTCAGAAAGATCTGACATATATGAGTTGCACGCGCATCCCCTGTTGCACTGCGGCACACGCACGTCCGGCTTTTCCGTGAAGATTGTTTCAACCGGTCACTGCGCAGTAGCGCACTGGGAACATACGACAATCTCCCTAGACCAAGCCAACCCCGGACTCATGCGCAGGGCAGCCGCCCGAAAGCCGTTCGAACACAACTCACGAAAGCGTTTGTTTCAGTCCCTGACACCCGCGTCAGCTGACGCGCCCGTGAGTGGCCTGTGACCCTCCGGCTCTGTCAATCTGTCCTCACCGCCACTGACGGCGGATTTGACACAACCGGGAGACACAACCCAATGAGCACTCAATCCAAAACCCTCGCCCTTCTCGGCGCCATGACCGCCGCCCTCTCCGTCGCAGGCGCAGCCTCCGCCGCTGATCAGGAAAAATGCTTCGGCGTTTCCATGGCTGGTGAAAACGGCTGTGCGGCAGGTCCGGGCACAACTTGCGCAGGCACTTCCAAAGTCGACTACCAAGGCAACGCATGGACCCTCGTTCCTGCTGGCACTTGCGCAGAGATCGAACTTCCGGCCATGGAAGACGGCACCGCTCGCATGGGCTCGCTCGAAGCACTTGATCGCGACCTCCCGATGGACATGTGATCCCTCCCCGATCCGGCGCAACGGACCCGCGCCGGATCACCTTTTTCCAAGCCGATCCTCAAGCCGAGACCTCAAGGAGAACCAGATGTTGGACCAGACGAAACACCTGCCGGCCGGTGTCGGTGTCGGATATAAATCCAAGCACTTTTCGAACATTCTACAGGAGGACCACCCTGTAAAATGGCTCGAAATCCATGCAGAAAACTACATGGGTGCCGGTGGCCGCCCTCTGGCGCAACTGCGCGCACTCTCAGACCGTTTTCCGATCTCCGTGCATGGGGTCGGCCTGTCTATCGGCGGCGAAGGGAGACTGGATGCGGAGCACCTTGCGCGTCTCAAGCATCTGACCGATGCGCTTGACCCCGCCTCCTTCTCCGAACATCTCGCATGGTCCACCCATGACGCAGGCTATTTCAACGATCTGTTGCCCCTGCCCTATACCGAAGACACCCTCACCCGCGTCTGCGACCATATCGACGAGGTGCAGGACACGCTCGGGCGTCAGATGTTGTTGGAGAATCCCTCCTCCTATCTGGCCTTCGCGGAAAGCACGATGGGCGAGGTCGCATTTCTGCGGCAGGTGGTCCAACGCACCGGCTGCGGGCTTTTGCTGGACGTAAACAATGTGTTTGTCTCCGCCAACAACCTGAGCCTTGATCCGCATGAGTATATCGACAGCTTTCCCCATGAGGCGGTCGGGGAGATCCATCTCGGCGGGCATGACGAGGACCATGACGAAGACGGCGCACCGCTGTTGATCGACAGCCACGGGCGCGAGGTCGCCGATCCGGTCTGGCATCTCTACACCTACACGCTGGCCACGGGCGGCCCGAAACCGACCCTGATCGAATGGGACACCGATGTGCCGGAATGGGACATTCTCGCCGCCGAAGCCGGTCGTGCGGCCCTGCGACTGGAACAGGTTCTGGCATGAGAGAGCAAGAGTTTCTCCGCGCCGCTCTCACCCCTGATGCGCCCGTGCCCGCAGGGCTTGTGACCCCAACGGGGCAACCGGCGGAGCGTCGGTTCAACGTCTATCGCAACAACATCGTCGTGAGCCTGAAAGACGCCCTCAGCGCGGCTTTTCCCGCGATACAGACGCTGGTCGGAGACGCATTTTTCGCCGCCATGGCGGGCAAATACATTCGCGCGCACCCGCCGAAATCTCCGATCCTGCCGCTGTATGGCGCGGATTTCCCGCAGTTCATCGCACGCTTCGAACCTGCCGGAAACCTGCCTTATCTCGCAGACGTGGCGCATCTCGAAGTGAGCTTGCGCAACAGTTACCACGCCGCAGATTCGCGCCCAGTGCCGCCTGCGGAATTATCCGACCCGCTGCTCTTCACCCGAAAGGTTGTTCTCGCTCCGACGGTGTTCTGGCTCGCAAGCCGCTATCCCGTCACCCAGCTGCACGGCTTTGCCTCGGGCGGCGAGAAACCCGCAGGCGGGGGCGAAGACGTTCTGATTACACGGCCCGAGTTCGACCCGCTCGCCACGGCTTTTCCCACCGGCACAATCGCTGTCCTAGAGGCTCTACGCGACGGTATCGCCTTGGGTGAAGCGGCAGAGCTGGCCCCGAAAACGCTTGATCTGACCAAATTTCTCGGCACGCTTCTGTCCGGCGGCGCCATCATCGACATTCAAGAGGTGTGACATGCTCCCCCATCCCCTGACCGCCCGCCTCCACCGCGCCACCACACAGATCAACGCGGGCGCGGTGCTGACCTTGCCGCTTCTGGCACGTCTGACCTTCGCCGCCGTGCTCCTGCGCTATTTTTGGGCCTCTGCGCTCACCAAGCTTGAGGGCCCGTTCACCCTCTCGTTCAACGCCTATGCCCAGATTTTTCCGCGCAAGATGGAAGCCGCAGGCTATGACATTTCCGGTTTCGGGGCCTTTGAATGGCTCACAATCATGGCCGGAACCTATGCCGAATTCCTGCTGCCCGCATTGATCGTTCTGGGGCTGGCCACCCGACTGGCCGCGCTCGGGATGATCGGGTTTATCATTGTGCAAAGCCTCACCGATGTGATCGGCCACGGGCTTGGCGCGGAAACGGTCGGCGCGCTGTTTGACCGACATTCCGACGCACTGATCCTCGACCAACGCGCCTTTTGGGTGCTGGGGCTGCTCACCCTCGCGGGGCTTGGTGGCGGAGTTTTCTCCCTCGACCGGCTGATTTCGAAACGGTGTCAGCCCAAGACAGCGGCCTGAACATCCTTGCCCCAACCGAGATAGAGCGTGCCGTCCTTCTCGATCACCGGACGTTTCATCAGCGTCGGGTGGTCGGTCAGAAGATCAAGCGGCTCACGCCCCCGCTCCGCCTCGGACAGGCCGCGCCATGTGGTCGAGCGCGTGTTCACAAGGGCGGCCCCGAAGCTCTGATAGAATCGCTCAAGCTGTTCTCTTGAAAGCGGGTTGGCCCGAATGTCATGCAGATCGACCGCCAGCGCTTTCGCCGCTTTGCGGCATGTGTCACAGGTTTTGATCCCGTAAATAACCGTCATTTTGCCCTCCTAGCAGGCATTTAAGTGGCGCATTCGGTGGCATTTTGCCCATTTTTCGCGCCCAGCCCCACCTGTTACGATTTTGTCGCTTGCCTTTATACAGATGTGTTGCACACTCGAAAGCGTGACTGCTGACTTTCGAACGACCGCTCCTTCTTTACGGGGCAGCAGGAAGACTTGGAAGACCTGGCTGCACCGGCCCGTCGCACGTTGCGGCGGATGAAACTAAAGGAGAGACGGGATATGCCCACCGGCACCGTAAAATGGTTCAACACCACCAAAGGCTACGGCTTTATTGCACCTGATGACGGCGGCAAGGATGTGTTCGTGCACATTTCCGCTGTCGAGCGCGCTGGTATGACCGGCCTCGCGGATGACATGAAGATCGGCTACGAGCTTCGTGAAGGCCGCGACGGACGCGCATCCGCATCCGATCTTGTGGCGCTTTAAGCCATTTACACCTTGAAAGTCGGCGGTTCCGGGCGCAAGTTCGGGGCCGTTTTCTATATGGAGGCCCTATGCCCACGATCCTGACTTTCGGCGACAGCAACACCCACGGCACGCAGCCCATGCATTCCCGCCCTTCCGACCTGCCGCGTTTCGAACGGCGCTGGCCTGTGGTTATGGGCGAGGCTCTGGGCTGGGATGTGATTGAAGAGGGGTTGCCGGGACGCACATTTGCCTCGCCTGATCCGGAGATGGGGCCGCATATGGACGGGCGGATCGGACTTTTCATCGCGCTCGAAAGCCATGGGCCGATTGATGCCATGACGATCATGCTCGGGACCAATGATCTCAAGGCCCATTTCGAGGCCGCGCCGGAGGAGATTGCACAGTCCTGTGCCTTCCATCTTGACGTTGCCCTCTCCGAAGAGATGCAGATGCGTCACGGCGGCTTTGAACCCTTCCTCATCCTGCCGCCCCGTCCCCACGCGGCGGGCTGTCTGGCGGAGTTCTACGCGGGTTCAGAGGACAAGGCCCAAGCCACGCTAGACGCCATGCGCGCCGAGGCAGAGGCCCGCGATGTGGCTGTATTCGATGCCAATACGGTGATCTCCGTTTCCGATGTGGATGGCGTGCATTTTAGCGAAGACGTTCACGACACATTGGGCAAAGCGGTTGCAGACTTCATCCGCTCCGAGATTGTCGAGGACTAACCCGCAAGAGCCACATCAGATCGCAGCAAAAATCCCCGCGCAAAGGCGGGGCTTTCCTATTTGTGGCTGGGCCTGAATGGCTCAGGCAACAGGTCTTAGCTGCCGGACATGGAAATTGTCTCGGGCTGATAACTCGGGGACTTCGGGCTGGTCGTATTCACCGCCGCCGGTGCCGCATAGGTGCGCCGCACCACGGGGGCATCGACATAGCCCGTCGCATCCGGCACGCCGCAGGAGATCATGCCATCGTAGCGGACCGGCTGTGTGCCCGCAGGGCAGAAATTCTCGACCTGACCTTCATAGGCATAAAGTTTGACCGACGGATCATAGGGCTGGGTCTCTGCCGCCAGAACCGGACCTGCGCCCAACGTGACAGCCAGAACGGCAATTGCTGTTTTCATCATAACTCAAACTCCCGACAAAGCTCTGTTATCAGAAGATTACATCACGCGAGGGACGCGGGCAAGAAATGGTGATGACCCACAAATAATGTTCCCCCAAAGGAAACAATCAGCCTAAATTCGCCAAATTGACAGTCAGCGTACCCATTCCACGACCTCGCACCGCGGAGCCTCCGCGCGCAGCACCATGCGCGAAACCTCCCGCCACTCGGCCGGATCGAACGCGGGAAACCATGTGTCGGCGCCTTCGACCTCTGTGTCCACCTCGGTGATCACCAGACGGTCCGCCAGAGGCAGCATGGCCTTGTAGATGCCGAAGCCCCCCATGCCGTAGATCCGCGCGCGCCCTTCCGAACGGGCGAAAGTGATGGCGTCCTCGACCGTCGCAAAGACATGCTCATGATCGACGCCCTGACTGGACACCACGATATTCAGACGATTTTTCAGAGGCTTGAACGGCAGGCTTTCCCATGTGTTGCGCCCCATGATGACGGCACCGCCCATGGTTTCGCGCATGAAGAATTTCAAATCCTCCGGCGCGTCCCACGGGATCGTATTGTCTTTACCAATGGCCCCGTTGCGGTCACGGGCGGCGATGAGCGTAATCATGGGACCTCCTTATACGGCAACCGGCGCTTTGATTGCAGGATCGGGGTCGTAATCCACGATCTCGATATCGTCGAAGGTGAAGTCGAACAAATTCTTCACATCCGGATTGAGCCGCAGCTTCGGCAGGGCCTTGGGCGTGCGCGACAGTTGTAGCGCCACCTGATCCATATGGTTGGAATAGATATGCGCGTCCCCGATGGAATGGACGAAATCCCCCGGCTCGTAGCCTGTGACTTGTGCCAGCATTTGCAACAAAAGCGCATAAGACGCGATGTTGAAGGGCACGCCGAGGAACATATCGGCAGAGCGTTGATAGAGCTGGAGGTGCAACTTGCCGCCAAGGATTTTCACCTGCCACAACGTATGACAGGGCGGCAGCGCCATGTTGTCCACCTCCGCAGGGTTCCATGCGGACACGATCAGTCGGCGAGAATCGGGTGAGGTCTTGATCGCATGGAGCAGGTTCTCGATCTGGTCGATCGGACCGCGCTCATGCCCCGGCCATTTGCGCCATTGTGCCCCGTAAACCGGCCCGAGATCGCCGTTCTCATCTGCCCATTCGTCCCAGATCGAGACGCCGTTCTCTTTCAGATAGCGGATGTTGGTGTCACCGGACAGGAACCACAAAAGCTCATGAATGATGGAGCGCAGGTGCAGTTTCTTCGTCGTCACAAGCGGGAATCCGTCCGCCAGAGGATAGCGTGCTTGCAGCCCGAAATAGGACCGCGTGCCTGTGCCTGTGCGGTCTGTGGTGTCGACCCCGTGAGCGAGAATGGTTTTAAGCTGATTGTGGTATTGCTGCACGGGACATCCCCCAAGATGTTGTGGCCTCGGAGAGTCCAGTCATACAAATGCAAAGGGGGTTCGCCAAGCAGGAAGGTAGAAAAAATAGAATTCCGCGCAAGACGCGCTAATGTTGCCGCAAACACCTACAGGAGGAAGCGACATGCGCTATCTGCACACGATGGTTCGGGTCAAGGATCTGGAAAAGTCCATGACGTTCTATGAATTGCTCGGGCTCAAAGAAATCAAACGCCGCGACAGCGAATCCGGACGGTTTTCCCTGATTTTCATGGCCCCCGAAGGTCAGCCAGAATGTCCGTTGGAACTCACCTATAACTGGGACGGGGACGAGGGATTGCCTTCTGACAGTCGCCATTTCGGCCATCTGGCCTATGAGGTGGAGGACATTTATGCGCTTTGTCAAAAGCTGATGGATGCAGGCGTGGTGATCAACCGCCCGCCGCGTGACGGGCATATGGCCTTTGTGCGCTCGCCCGACAATATCTCGATCGAGCTTTTGCAAAAAGGCGACAGCCTGCCGCCGCAAGAGCCTTGGGCCTCTATGGAAAACACCGGCCATTGGTGAGGCCGCTCTCAGGCATTTATCCAGATGCCTTTGATTCCATCCCGAAAAGTAAAGACGTCGCCCCACCGGGCGGCGTTTTTTCGGCTCGTATATAATCAGTAGATATAGCGAATCTGGTCCGCCCAATACCGTTCGACCCGCCGCAAGGCGGTGTTGATATCCTCAATCCCTTCCGAGGATATCACCCCTTTGTTCTGCAACCCGTCCGCGTGGCGCGAAAACAGGTCGGCCACGGTCTTGCGCACATGGTTGCCCTTTTCCGTGAGCTTGACCCGCACGGACCGGCGGTCAATTTCACAGCGCTGATGGTGCATATAGCCCATATCCACGAGTTTCTTGAGATTATAGGAGACATTCGAGCCCTGATAATAGCCGCGCGACTTCAATTCCCCCGCAGTCACCTCGTTCTCGCCGACGTTGAACAGCAAAAGCGCCTGAACCGCGTTGATCTCCAGAATGCCGACCCGCTCGAACTCGTCTTTGATCACATCAAGAAGCAGACGATGCAGCCGTTCAACAAGAGACAATGCCTCAAGATATTGAGACATAAAGGGGCTATCCGTCGGTTTTACGAATGTTGAATGCATACTCATCTGTCACTCCGCCAATGGCCAGTTGGGGGACAGATTGATCGATATTTCCCAAAATTCGGTTAAACTGCGCGGAATTTTGCAATCGACAGATCACAAAGCCTCCGCGCAGCGCAAACGCGGGCGCAGGTTTAGCCCTTCACGCCCCAAGACGTCTGATCGGCATCGGCAATCAGTTTTTCCAGCATCGGCTTGATCGCTTCGGGCACGGGTTTGAGCCCTGTCGCATAGGACAGCAAATCCTGATCATGCTCGTCCATCAGCATCTCGAACTCGTCAAGCTCGGCCTCGTTCATACTCTCCAGATGCGCGTCGGCATAGCCGCCGATCAAAAGGTCCATCTCCTTGATCCCGCGACGCCATGCGCGGATTTTCAGACGCTTGCGGCGGATTTCGATGGTCTCTGACATGTGGCACTCCCTCGTGATCGCGTGCTTTTTGCACCCAACACCGGTTTATCGCAAGGGCGGTCTTGGCGCGGGGCCGTTTTTGACGTTATCACTACGGCGAACATAATCAAAACGGACGCCCTCCCATGTCTTTCCTGTCAGAAACGCTCTCCCGTGTGAAACCGTCTCCCACCATCGCCGTGACCAACAAGGCACGCGAGTTGAAAGCCACGGGCAAGGATGTGATCGGGCTGGGTGCGGGGGAACCGGATTTCGACACGCCGGAGAACATCAAGACCGCAGGGATTCGTGCCATTGAAGAGGGCAAGACGAAATACACCGCCGTCGATGGCATCCCCGAGCTGAAAGAGGCGATCTGCGCCAAATTCAAACGCGACAACGGGCTGGACTACACGCCGGCGCAGGTCTCTGTCTCCGGCGGCGGCAAACAGGTGCTCTACAATGCGCTGGTGGCCACGCTCAATCCGGGCGACGAGGTCATCATCCCCGCGCCCTACTGGGTGTCCTACCCCGATATGGTCCTGCTCGGCGGCGGCACGCCCGTCGCGATCGAAGGCAAGCTCGAAAACAGCTTCAAAATCACCGCAGAGCAGCTTGACGCCGCCATCACGCCGAAGACCAAATGGTTCATCTTCAACTCCCCCTCCAACCCGACGGGCGCGGGCTATTCCCGGGACGAATTGAAGGCGCTCACCGATGTTCTGATGAAACATCCGCATGTCTGGGTGATGTCGGATGATATGTATGAGCATCTGGCCTTTGACGGGTTCCAGTTCTGCACCCCTGCCGAAGTCGAACCGGGGCTTTATGATCGCACCCTGACCGTGAACGGCGTCTCGAAAGCCTATGCGATGACCGGTTGGCGGATCGGCTATGCGGCAGGTCCGGTCGAGTTGATCGCAGCCATGCGCAAGGTGCAGTCGCAATCGACCTCCAACCCCTGTTCGATCTCGCAATATGCCGCTGTCGAGGCACTCAGCGGGCCGCAGGAGTTCATTGCCGAGAACAACACGGCCTTCCTGCGCCGCCGGAACATGGTGGTGGAAATGCTCAACGCTGCCGAAGGCATCACCTGCCCCACGCCGGAAGGCGCGTTCTACGTCTATCCGGACATCTCCGGCTGTCTCGGCAAGACCTCCGCAGGCGGAGCCACGATTGCAACGGACGAGGATTTCGCCACCGCCCTGCTCGAAGAGACCGGCGTCGCCGTGGTCTTTGGCGCAGCCTTCGGCCTGTCTCCGAACTTCCGTGTGTCCTATGCGACCTCGGACGAAGCTCTCAAAGAGGCCTGCACCCGTATCCAAACCTTCTGCGCAGGGCTGAAATGAGCGTCAATCTTCCGGAATATTATTTCCGTGTGCGCGAAAACGGGGCCTTTGTGTTCCGCGTGGACACGGAAAACCGCCAGCGTCGGATCGAGATGGACCAGATCGCTGTGGTCAACATCAAGAACGGCGAGGTCAAACCCCGTGGCGGGCGTGACCTGACGCCCGAAGACATGAAGGTGATCGAAGAGTGGATGTCCGAGCGCGTGGCGGTTCTGGCCCAGCGCGACATCGACGACATCCACCGCGCCGTGGACTACCTGAACCTGACCGCCCATTGGGCGCAGACGCGGGCCACGGATGAACAATTGGACAGTGTCACCGATGCGCTCTTGCTGGCCATGCATGATCTGCGCACGGTTCTGGTGCGCAAAAAAGCCGACCGGATTTTGAAGAAGGGCTAACGCCTTAACGCGAAATCCGCGACTTTTGCGCCCAGAACCGGTAGCTCATGGTCAACCATGCCATAGACAGTCCGACAAGGAAGCCCATCCAGACCCCCGGCGCGCCCCAGTCGAAGACGAAGCCGAAGATATACCCTGCAGGCATCCCCAGCACCCAATAGCTGAGCGCAGCAAGCCACATCGGCACAGCTGTGTCATGCAGACCTCTGAGCAGGGACAGGGCCACGACCTGCCCACCGTCAGAGAACTGCATCCCCGCCGCGAACAGGATCAACACGCCACCAATCGCAAGCACCTCGTCGCGGGCCGGTTCGTCCGGCGCGATGAACAGCCCGATCAGGAAATCCGGCGCCAGAAGGAAGATCGCCGAGGCCAGCGCCGCCATGCAAAGCGAGAGCACCACAACGACCAGCGCGCCTTTGCGCAGGTCTGCCTCGTCTCCACGCCCCATCGCATTGCCGACGCGAATCGTACCCGCCTGTGACAGGCCGATCTGGGTCATGAAGGCGATGGCGGTCAGCTGAAGCACAATGCCGTGGGCGGCCAGAGTCTCTGTGCCGATCCAGCCCATCATGATCGCGGCGGCGTTGAACAGGCCGACTTCGGACAGGGACGTGATACCGATAGGCACACCCATGCGGAACACAGTGGCAAACATCCCCCAGTCCGGCTTGAACGGATTGCGGAAGAGATCGTTTTCCGGCGTGGACTTGGCCGCATAGATCACCAGCGCCACAAGCATCGCACTGCTCACGATCAGCGAGGCAATCGCGGAGCCCAAGACCCCCAGTTCCGGCGCGCCGAAATTGCCGAAGATGAGGATGTAATTCAGCCCCGAATTCAGGATCACCGCGCCGATCACCACGAACAGCACCACACGCGTGCGTTCCAGTGCGGAGAAATAGCTGCGGAACACCGCGACGATCAGGGCAGGCACCATCTCGAACCCTGCCACGGCCAGATAGGGGCGGGCTTGGGCGGCGATATGGGGCTCCTGCCCCAACAACACGAGAATATCGTCGGAGAAGCCGAAGATCGGATAGATCGCGATTGCGGACAGCACAGACAGCCAGATCGCCATCCGCGTGGCGCGACGCACCGTGGTCGTATCGCCCTGCCCTGCGGCAGTGGCCACCAAAGGCACCACGGCAAAGGCAAAGCCGGCCAAGAGAATAAACAGGATAAACCAGAAGCCGGAGGCCAGAACCAAAGCGGCCAGTTCATCCAGCCCGTACCAGCCCATCATGACCACATCGGTCATGTGAACCGCGAATTGCGCAATCTGACTGCCCGCCAGGGGAAGCCCCAAGGCGAGTGTCTTTTTTGCGTGCTCGAAATATGTGCGTTCCATCGTCATGAGTCGGCCTATAGGCGGGTTTTCCAAAACCGCCTAGTCAAAAATCTTGCACAGGGGCATGAGTTTTGGTGCAGCAGCGGTCCGACAGCGATGACGTGCCTATTTGCGACGCGCCGGTCGCAAGAGGCTGGTGTCATAACCGTTCCAGTCCAGAATACCTTCCACCGCCTGTTTCCGGTCCGGCGGCAGGGTCAGATCGCGCGACAGAACATGAGCCTGACCTGACGGATAGCCGATCACCGCCGTGTGGTATTCGGCATCAACCCAAAGCACCCAGAACTCCCCGCCTTTGAACGCATAGCGCCCCGGCCCGACCTTGCGCGCAAGGCCACGTGTCGGCTGACCATCGGCGCAAGGCCCTTCGGTGACCATCAAATCACCGGATTTTTGCGCCGTAAATGTCACCGCCCCGATGACGCAACTTTTGCCCTCCGGCACGAAAGCCGCCACTTCATACCAGCGGCCCGAAAAGGTGACCGGATCAAGTGCTGCGATAGAGGACATGGACACTTCGGGATCGCGGGGGCCAGTTGCCAGTGGCGTAGACATACAGCCTGACAGGGCCGCGACAGAGGCAAGCGCGACGAAAGCCTGTCTCGCACCACCGGTGCCACCGATACGCGGACTGCCTTTCACAACCAGCTTGTGTCCCGCATCCGTTGCAAAAGTTTTCAATCCACGCACAAGCTCACCTTCCGCCCTTCGGCGTCCAAAACATCGTTACACCCGAAGAGCGGCATGACCGGCGTGCAGCTCTGTGACCGCGCCAGACACATGCCGGTTGAGCAATCGCTGGACTTGGAGCACCGCTTGCCCGCGTCCTTTGGCACCTCGAAACAGGTCATGATACCGCCAAGCCCCCCCGTCTTGAACGTCCCTCCGCGCGCTTCGCAGGCGGCTTTCTGGGTCTCCGACGCATGAGGGTCAAACCCCGCCAGCCCGTAGCCGGCGGAGGTCTCCTGTTCTTCTCCCTGACAGGCAGCGAGGCTGACACAGGCCAGCACACACAACAGAATCCGACGCATTCCCAACCCTGTCCTCACCTTACCCCGTCCTCAATATGGCATCGGGTGGAGTTTGTGCAGTTTTTCGATATCTTTCAACAGTTCTTCCGACAAGGTCACGTCGCGCGCATCGAGAGATTTCTCAAGCTGCTCCACAGAGGTCGCGCCGATGATCGGCATGGTGTCGAAAGGCCGCGTGAGCGTCCATGCCACCGCCATCGTCGTCGGGTCCAGACCGTGCTTCTTGGCCAGCGCCACATAAGCCCGCTCTGCCGGCCATGTGCGCTCGGCCACGCGCCCGCCCAGATTGCCGTTGATATCCATGCGCGAGCCTTTGGGCACCACCGTGCCGCCCTCGTATTTGCCCGACAGAATACCCGCCGCCAGCGGCGAATAGGCCAGAAGCGTGATATCTTCATGCACCGCCAGTTCCGCGAGATCGGTGTCATACATGCGGAACATCAGCGAGTATTCGTTCTGGATCGACTGCATCCGCGGCGCGTTCATCTCTTCGGCCAGACGCAGCCATTGCGCCATGCCCCATGTGCTTTCGTTGGACGTGCCGAATTCGCGCACCTTGCCCTTTTTCTGAAGCGCTCCCATGACTTCGAGCACGCTGCGCATATTGTCTTCGATCTCGGCTTTGGAGGGCTGTTTCGACGGATCGAATTTCCAGTTCTGGCGGAAGGCATAAGAGCCGCGGTTGGGCCAGTGGAACTGATAGAGGTCAATGTAATCCGTCTGAAGCCGCTTGAGACTCGCATCCAGCCGCGCTTCGAGGTTGGACGCGAGAATCCCCTCTTCGTTGATATTGCCGACCCCTGCGATCTTGCTGGCGATCACCCATTCCTCACGCCCGCCACGCGCGGCGAAATACTGGCCGATGATTTCTTCGGTATCACCCGCCGTCTCCTTGCGCACGGGGTTCACCGGATACATCTCGGCGGTGTCGATGAAATTGATCCCCACTTCTTTTGCGCGGTCGATCTGCGCATGGCCCTCAGCCTCTGTATTTTGCGTGCCCCACGTCATGGACCCCAAGCAAATCTCGGAAACCAAAAGATCGCTACGGCCGATTTTGCGCATTTTCATAGATGTTACGTCCTTCGTCATCTTGATGTTTGCGCACACATTAGCGCCGCACTGCCGCAGGGCAAGCCGATGCACCCCTGCACAGGGCCGAAAAAGCCGCAGCGGTTCGTTCCTGCAAAGCAATGGTGCAAAATTACGCCTCGCAAAAGTGCATCCAAGGTTTAAATGAGCAGATGAGGAAGCAAGGGAGACTCTCCCGTGCCTCCTTCTCCCTGTTGGACTTGGCGCGCATTCCCCCGGTTTGCGCGCCTTTTTTTGTCGAAAGCCGCTGGGCTCTGGCTCTTTGCGTCCAAGCGCGATAGGAAAGCCCACAAGACATATGTAACGGACCGGACGACCCACATGGCACGCACGCTCATCACCTCCGCCCTGCCCTATATCAACGGCATCAAGCACCTCGGCAATCTTGTCGGCTCACAGCTCCCTGCCGATCTCTACGCCCGCTACCGCAGGGCCCGTGGCGACGAGGTTCTGTTCCTCTGCGCCACTGACGAACACGGCACCCCCGCAGAGATCGCCGCCCAGAAAGCGGGCAAACCGGTCGCCGAATATTGCGCCGAACTGCACGATATTCAGGCCGAGATCGCCGCAGGGTTTCGCCTGTCCTTTGACCATTTCGGGCGCTCATCCAGTGCGCAGAACCACAAGCTGACACAACATCTTGCCACGCGCCTCTATGAGGCGGGGCTGATCGAACTTGTGGAAGAAACCCAGATCTATTCCGAGACCGACGGGCGCTTCCTACCGGACCGCTATATCGAAGGCACCTGCCCGAACTGCGGTTATGAAAGTGCACGGGGCGACCAGTGCGACAACTGCACAAAACAGCTCGACCCGACCGACCTCATCAACCCGCGTTCGACCATCTCGGGCGCAACGGACCTTGAGGAAAGGATTACGAAACATCTTTACCTTAAACAGTCGCAAATGCGCGATGCTTTGAACGACTGGATTGACAACAAGGCCGACTGGCCCGTGCTTACCACCTCGATCGCCAAGAAATGGCTAAACGATGGTGACGGCTTGCAAGACCGCGGCATCACCCGTGATCTGAACTGGGGTGTGCCCGTGCAATTCGATGGCGCGCCGTGGTCGGGGATGGACGGAAAGGTCTTTTACGTCTGGTTTGACGCCCCCATCGAATACCTCGCTTGCGGGGCGGAATGGGCGGCGAAACAAGGGCTTGAGGACGGAGCTTGGGAACGGTGGTGGCGCACGGACAAAGGCGCCGAGGATGTGCGCTATGTGCAATTCATGGGTAAGGACAACGTCCCGTTCCACACCCTGTCCTTCCCTGTCACCATGCTCGGCTCCAACGAGCCGTGGAAGATGGTCGACTACATCAAATCCTTCAACTACCTGAACTATGACGGCGGGCAGTTCTCCACCTCGCGCGGGCGTGGTGTATTCATGGATCAGGCGCTTTCGATCCTGCCGGCGGATTACTGGCGCTGGTGGCTTCTCTCCCATGCACCGGAAAGCTCCGACAGCGAATTCACATGGGAAAACTTCCAGCAATCGGTGAACAAAGACCTCGCGGATGTGCTCGGAAATTTCGTTTCCCGCATCACCAAATTCTGCCGGTCCAAATTCTCCGAAGCCGTGCCCGAAGGCGGCGCATATGGCGAACAGGAACAAGCGCTGATTGCCGAACTGACCGAAAAAGTCAAAGAATATCAGAGCCATATGGACGCTATCGAAGTGCGCAAAGGGGCCAATGCGCTCCGCGCGATCTGGGTGGCGGGCAACGAATACCTGCAATCGGCGGCTCCTTGGTCCACCTTCAAGGAAGACCCCGAAAAGGCCGCCGCGCAAGTGCGTCTGGGCCTCAACCTCATCGGGCTCTACGCCCGCCTCTCCGCACCGTTCATCCCTGACACGGCAGGCAAGCTGCAGACCGCTCTGGCGCTGCCCGATCTCGACTGGCCGGAAGATGTGGCGGCGACGCTTGATGTGTTGAAACCGGGTCATAGCTTTACAGTGCCGGATAACCTCTTCGCCAAGATCGCCGATGAGCAACGCGAGGAATGGCAGGAAAAATTCGCAGGTAAACGCGACTAGGCCCTGCCCGACACCGCAACACGAAATGTTCGAAAAATGCAAAAAGCCCTCCCGACGGAGGGCTGTTTTGTGGTCGGCAAACCGTCGGACTTTTGTCGGACATGCGTCGGACCTTTGTCGGGCTTGGCCGCACGCGGTCTATAGCCGGTTGTGCATCCCGATCAGCTCCACCTGACTGTTCACCTGCGTCTTCTCGAAAATCTGCTTGAGCCTCTGGCGCACGGTGGAGGCTTTAACGCTGAGCAACTCCGCGATCATGTTGGGCGTCTTGCCCGCGACCAGAAGCTCGACCGTGGTGATCTCGGCGGCGGACAGCCCGTAGGTCTCGCGCAAGCAACTTTGCTTGAGCGCGGTGGTGTCGCTGCATTCGGTGCGGATCGCGCAGACTTTGAAGTGCATGAAGAAATGCCGCAAATTCGGCGGGATCTGGATGATCAACACGCTGCTGCTCTTGGCAGCAATGTTGAACTGATAGGCGCGGCTCATCGAAAGGGTCGGATCACTGGAACACAGCTCTCTGATCTCGGCCCCGAGTGCTGCGCTCATCTCGTCGGGGATCACGTCGCCCAACCTCGCGCGGGTCTGGATCTTGCCGCTGCTGTTGATGCTGAAACATTCCTTGCCATCGACATCGAGCACAAAGACCTCGGACTCCGTGCCTTTGAAAAACTGCGCGAAGGCGGCAATGCGTTTGTGGGCGGTCTCGTCGGCCTGTGCGGTGGCCTTGGCAAACATCGCCTGAATCCGCTCGATCAGAACCACGTCACAGGCGCTGATCGGCGGGTGGTCATTGTCGAAATGCACCGTCATCGCCCAATAGCCGTTGGGCGTCAGAATACGGATGGAGTAATGCACCCCGAAATTCAGCGGATAGAGATAGTCGCGGTAGATCGGGATCGCGTCCCGCTCCGCACGATCCGCAAACACGTCATGATCGCAGGCATAGCCGCGCTCCATCATCAGCCCCAACACCGCCTCGCGCGGGTCGTTGCGCACCCAGCCCTCATTAATGTAGCTGGGCAATGCCTCTTTCATCTCCTTGGTGCCCGCCATCCATGTGCCGCGAAAGAACGGGTTGGTGGCGGGAATGAGCGCCCCCGTGCCTCCCAGAATATCGACAACGATTTTGAGTGCTGCGTCCCAGTATTGGGCGTCTTCGGTTGCTCGATCCAGCGTGTCTTCAAGCTCTTGAAACAGGGTGTTCAACGTATGTCCTTATCATCGTGACGCCCCGAACCGGGCAGATAAACCGCACAAACAAAAGAGAGAATTACAGTGGCTTGCCTACCTCCCTCAAAACGGAAGGCCCGAAGAAAGGACAACACGTCTTTGGATGAACTCTAGGGCGGTCCTGGACCATTTGGAAAATTTTTCTCGCCCATATGGCCCGACAACTCCCGTTTGGTAGTTCGCTTCGGTTTTTTTGCAACATACCCAAGTCTTACCCCCGCGCGCGGGGGTGTTCGTTTTTCTACGATAGGACCCCCCATGACCCGACGTTTCGCGACTGCCTCCTTGCGCTGTATTTTGATGACACTGGTGTTGGGCGGCGGTGTGCCCACAATGGCGGTGGCGCAGAACCTGATCGTCAATGGAGACTTCGAGTCTCCTGTCGTGCCGAATTACGGGGACAATCTTCTGGTTTTGCCTGCGCCGTGGCTTGCCTCACACGACATGAATGGCACCATGCCCGCGTCGCTGGTACGGGTTGACGGTCCGAACGGGGCCACAAGCACGGCTGCGCCCAATTTGTATGGTGGCGACGCGCTGATCCAAGCCCTGCCGCAAACGGATGCTTCCAACACCCCCGAAGGACAATATATGCGGTGGTTCGGCACCCCGCAATTTGGTCAGTCGATACATATGGAGCAAGACGGCTGCATCAAATTCGGTGCAGAATTTGCTACGGCGAATGCCCAGTTAATTCCTTCGTTAACCCTGACGCCAATGGTTCAGATGATGATCCGTGAGTTTACGCCGAGCGAATTGGAAGCGTCGCAGTCCACCATACCGAACAATTCGAACGCCTACGGTCCCGCACATAACTGGGAACAAAAATGGATAGCAACCGACGGCAGATGGCACGCACAAGCAATTTGGATGACGGTTGAGGCAAACAAAACCTATTTATTCAGCGCTATATCCTATCCAGGCGTTGCAATGGATAACATGTCTGCCGAATTTGTGCCTGAGGAGCAATGTGTTGCAGGCTGGACGCCGCCAATTCCCACATTGGAGGCCAGCGATATTTCCCTCACCAAATCCTGCACGCCTACGACTTCGGCCCAGCACAACGGTCAGGTTGGTCAGATGTGGGAATGTTCCGTGGATGTCTCCGTGCCGAGCGCGCCTTTTGCGGGCAGTTTGAGCGTCACGGACCTCTACACCCCGATTTCGACAACCGCGAGCGAAGTGGTCTCCGCCACGTCCTCTTCGGGTGGTTTCGACTGCACGGCGGGGACGACTTGCACCATCGACGGGACGGATTTTGATACCAACGGCACAGATACGCTTTACTTTGCCATCTTTGTCACCAGCACCGAGTTGCAGGATACATATCCGATGCAGAATTGCGTCGAGGGCAGCTTTGACAACGGGGCGGGGGCGGTCACGCCTGTCGCGGGCAACTGTGTGAATGCGCAATGGATTCCGCGTAGCTCTATCGACAAAAGCTGCGATCCTCTTGAGGCGGGCGCATCGGGGTTGATGACGATGAACTGTCAGATCGAGGTGACAGGCACGGACCTTGCGACGGGGAGCTATGTCCTCGCCGCCGATATGTTCGGCTCTTTGCCGCCCATGACCACGACGATTGCGGGCACGATGATGAATGTCACATCGACCGAGCCGTGGTCCTGTGTGGAGCAGATCAACAACCCCGGATCGACTGGCTTTTGTGAACTCACCGCCGCCGATATGCTGGCCGCAGGTGGGGCGTCGACGATCAACGTCAGCTTCGATTTCACCGCAAGCGAGTCAGAGGGTCAGGTGGTCAACTGTCCCATGACTGACATTCTGCCCGCCTCCTTTATCGGTGCCGCGGGCCAGCGCAGCGCCGCGCCCGCCGTGGACGCGCCGCAAACCGATACGATTGCGGGCCTGCCCGACAACTGCGTGGTTCTGGACCTGCCCGTGTCGGTCGAGCCGCCCGAATTTGCCTTGAAAAAAGCCTGTCGTCTGGGCGGGGTGCAGGATGGAAATGCCTTTTATGCCTGCACGATCTACATCACCCAGAGCAGCGGCGCGCCGATCACCGATCCGCTGACATTTGACGAGCTGTTCTCGACCACATCAGGCAGCCCCGCGACGCAATATATGCTGAACATGCAGGGCACTCCCGCCATGCCGAACGGATGGGATTGCCAGCAGCCGCCCTACACCAATGGCGCAAGCTGCACGATTGCCGCCGCCGATTTCAACGCCAACCCGAGCCATCGGATTGATGCCTATCTGTCGATCCCGACGAGCGCCTTTGGCGATGAAGGCTTCGAGAACTGCGCGCAGGTGCGGATCGGGGATCAGGTCGTCGGCGCGGCGGAGTGTGTCGAGGTCGAGCAGCCGCCCGTCGAAACCGTCTTTGACGTCTCGAAACAGTGCAAAGAGGCAGGCCCGCGTCAGACATTCGGTTCCTCCGTCTGGTTCCAGCCCTATCAATGCACGCTCACGGTCGCGACCAACGCGCCTTTCACGGGGCCGCTGTGGCTTTCGGAAAACCTGTCCTTCGGGCAGAACTCCGGCGCGGGGTCGATCCTGAACATCACCTCCGCCGATCCGTGGACCTGCACCAGCCCGCCCTATGCGCCCGCAGGCCAAGGCACGACACCAGAGTGCAGCATCGACGGCGCACAATTCCCCGCCTCGGGCTATTCGACCCTGACCGTTGATCTGATGATGAACGGCGCGATGGACCTCTTCGGCGCGGAGAACTGCGTCTCGATCGGTCTGGGCAAAGTGGTCGGAGAGGGCGAGCCGCTCGCCAGCGATTGCTTTGAAATCGCCCCGCCGCCTGCGCCCGAGCCGAGCCTCGACATCACCAAGACCTGCGCCCCCGCTGTGCGTGGCGGTGACGGGATCTGGACGGCGGAATGTGAGATCAACGTCTATTTCGAGAACTTCGACACGACGACCAACCGTCAGTTCTACATCTATGACGAATTGGGCGGTCATGGCCCACAAACGCCGCTGACCTCGCTGATGCCCTTCAATGCAATGGGCGCAGGCGGCTGGGGGCCAACAACAGGCACGCCCGCAGGGTTCAACAACGCCACCGGAATGCTTCTGAACTATCTGCAAGCCGATGGCAGCGCCACAATCACGCAGCCCTACACCGCGACCTTCTCCGGTCCTGGGGGGCAGTTGATCAACGGCGGGCCGATCACGAACTGCGCTTGGGTCACGATCCCGACGCTGTCCATGCGTGCGCCTGCGGGACCGGTCGGGGACGAAAAGGTCTGCACGCCGATCACCTTCCCCGTAAGCGCCGTGGGCAATACGGGGGTGATCCTTGATCCCGCCCTGCCCGATACACCCGTTGGCCCCATCGTCGTCACGGACAGCATCGGATCAACCCGACCCGACATCGTGCTCCCGCGCCCCGAAACGCCGACACCCGTGCCCGCTGTGCCGCGTCCCGTTTTGACAATGGTGAAGGAACAAACAGGAAGCTGTGATCCCGATCGCATCAGCCAGACCTATGACTGTGGCTTCCGCTTGCGTGTTACCAATACAGGCGACGGGGCCTATCTCGGGCCGCTGGTGCTGACCGATACGAGCGGCGCACCGGGGATGGTGGCGGCGCAGGTGGTGTCGGGCAATGGCTGGACTTGCGGCGCGGTGGTGAACGCGGCGCTGTCATGTTCCAATCCCGCGCTCAACCTTGCGCCAGGTGCCTCAACCTATATCGACCTGCGCATGACGGTCAGCGCCCTGCGCAAAGGTGGCTCGTTCCAGAACTGTGCGGCAGTCGGGGTTCCGGCCAACCGCACGGAGCGCGTGGCCCTGATCCAGAAACTCATGAATGATCGCGGCCTCAACGCGGGGCCTGTTGATGGCAAACCGGGGCAAAAGACTTACACCGCCCTGGCCAAACTGCGCAGCGATCTTGGCCTGCCGGAGAGCCGCGAGTTTGACGATGCGCTGTTCGAGGCGCTCGGCTTGCCCCTGCAAGACAAGGGCGCGAGCTCTTGCGTCACGGCCACGCTGCCCGCAATGCCCGCGCCGCCCCTTCGCTGCGATGCGGTGAGCACGGTGCAACAGGGCGAAAGCTGTGCCTGTCGCTACGCCAACATGACCCAGAGCAGCGCCACTTCCTGCCAATGCGTCAAAGGGTTTGAGTTGATCAAAGGCAAGGGCTGCGTCGAAGTCATCGCGGAAACACCTGCGCCCGTGCCTGAGCCCACGCCCGCGCTGCAATGTGACCTGCGCTCGACCTATGAACGCGGTGACATCTGCGCCTGTATCGACCAAGAAAACGCCAAGAACATCTCGGCCACGCAATGCGGTTGCACCAACGGCCTACCGATGATCAACGGCAAATGTCTCGCCATCCAGATCACGCCATCCGCCCCGTCGGAAGATGCGGTGGACGGGGAGAAATGCAAAATCAAGCTGAATGGAATTTGCATTAAATAACAATTCGTTGACCCCGTGTTATTGGATAGCACGGGGTCGATATCGCTTATCTCTCACGGGTTTGTCATCAGTGAGTGGCCGCATTTGAGGCGCTTCAATTCAACTTTATGAAAGATACAATCATGACCCTGAATTTTCGCAAAGTCGCACTGACTGGCACCATCGCATTTGGCACGCTCGTTGGTGCAATGTCCCCCGCATTTTCCATGTCGGTGGGTGAGTATTACGCGTTTGTCAAAGACTGTCATAGCAGGGGCGGCACAACTGGCGTTTATGAGAATGGCCAGCTTGGATGTCGCGGCGGCATTGCGGCGGTTGATAACGGCGGGATCAATGAGATTCTCGTCCCCACGAAAGAGCAGATTTCCAAACTCTCGATCGAAAAACTCCCCACAAAGATGCGCGCTGAAACTCAGGGGGATCAGGTGTTGAAATCCGACGTGACCTCGCGCGGCAGACTGGCCAATGATTGGGCGGTTAGCGAAATGAAATAATTCTGCGCTTTGCGAATGAACCGCTGCTAAAGGCGCAGGCGGTCCCCATGACCTCCGCGCCCCTTTCTACTCTCCAAGTTCGAAAGATAAACTCATGACTTCAAGACGCAGATTTTTACTCGGCGCAGCCGCCATCGGGGTGAGCATGATGGCGGGGCTTTCTCCCGCGCTGGCCATTGGCGGCGATGATCCGATTCCGGGCGTCGATATTATCATCAAGAAAAATCCCGGCAGTAAGCCGATCAACCCGTATTCCCTCACGGGCAGCGAGATCAAAATGCTCAACGGCCTCAAGGGCGCGGATCGTCCGGCCTTTGTTTTGAAAACCGTCGCCAAACACATCGGTGAGGATGGAGAGTTCGTGGCCTCCGGAATGAAGGCGCTTGGCGATATCTGGTGCGGTCCGTGCAAGATGGTCAACGACATCTCGGTGAAATTCCCCGTTGGTGAAGCCACCTACATGCTGGATCTGCACATTCACGGAAAAGGTTCCGCACCGTCCAAATCACTCTCCGACGCTATGAAGCGCGATTGATCCTCGACCGGCTTCTGACCACCTCAATATTTCCAACAAGGACAACACTATGACCCTTTTCACGACAAAGAACCTTCTCGCCGCAGCCACGCTTGGCCTCATCCTGCCGCTGTCTGCACAGGCACGCCCCTATGACGTGTGCTATGCCGAGAACAAAGATGCGATCGGCTGCTGGCTCTCGGAAAAACTCGGCGGGGATTATATCCACTTCGGCGACCCCGATACGCCTGAAGAAAGTGCCGAGGTGCAAACCCTCAGAGCAGAGGGATACATGAAACTCGATCCGGTCAAAGGCGAGGTGATCGAGAAGAATGCGCAAGCCATGAAAATTTCCCCGGTCATCGGTGAGGCTCAGGCACGCCAAGCACAAGCCAAGACCGTCAAACATGTTCAGGTTTGCAAAACCGGCGAGATCATCGAGATGATCAAAGAGAGAGTCCCTGCCGAAAAGATCGCGGCAAGCTGCTACAAATAACATGACAGGGCGCGACCCGCCGCTCAGAGCGGGTCGCCCTAATTCTTTTCAATTCGAGGTTTTCCGCATGTCCCGTCTCTTCCCCGCTGCGCATATGTCGCTTTTCGCTCTTGGTCTGACCGTCTCCGCCTTGGGAGCCTCAGCCGAGATGATGGAGGTTGTCGGCATTGCGGATGGCGACACGTTGAACGTCCGCCAAGGCCCGAATGCGTCCTCCGCCGATATTGGCGATCTGGAGGAGCATACGATGGTCGAGGTTCTGGGGCGGAACTTTGCGCAGACATGGGCGCAGATCCAATATGGCGACCAGTTGGGCTGGGTCTCGACGGCCTATCTCGCCTCCTCCACACCGCCTCCTGCGGTGATCGGCGCCAATGTTGTCACCGGCATTGCCGCAGACGATCCCGACGGCGGGCTGGTGGTGCGCGGTGGTGCAGGCACAGAATTTGCCGCCATCGGTGCGCTGCGCAACGAGACCTTGGTGCATGTCATCCAGATGGCCGAGGGCGGCACATGGGCGATGATCGGTTTCGGTGGCAATGTGGGCTGGGTCAGCACAGCCTATCTGACAGCAGCCAACACCCTGCCCGCGCCGAGCGACGGGGTTGATCCGAATATCGCCCCCGATGGCGGCCCCCTGCCTGCGGTGTTTACCGTGACGGGTGTGGCGGCGGATGACATGCTCTGGGTCCGCGATGCGCCAAGCGTGACGGGCGCACGGCTCGGCGGGCTCACCCCAAATTCGGTGGTCAGCCTCAACGCGCGGGCGTCCGAGGACTGGGGCCAGATCACGCTCAACGGCCAGATCGGTTACGTCCATATGGGCTACCTCACCCGCGCCGCCGAGAGCGGTGGCACCACGACCGTGAACGGCTTTCCACTGGGGCTGACCTGTCGCGGAACGGAGCCGTTCTGGACCTTGACCATCGCCCAGGATCGCTCGGTGGAATATACCTCGCTCATAAACGGAGCGGACCCGATCACCTCGCTCACCCAAACCACACCCGCCATAGGTGGCGGCTATCCCTACACCTTCGGCGCACAACGCTATTCGGGCACGCTCGATCAGACGTCCTGTTCCGATGGCATGTCCGACATTACCTATTCCATGTCCCTGATCCTGAACCGTGCCATCAGCGGCGGGCAAACGGAAACGCTCTACGGGTGCTGTAATGTGAACTAGGCAGTGCGGATGGGCGCATCATAGGGGAAGACTACCCCCTAGAAATCACTGGTACCCGCGGCCGGACTCGAACCGGCACGGCCTGTTACGGCCTAAGGATTTTAAGTCCTCTGTGTCTACCATTCCACCACGCGGGCACGCGGTGCGCAGACAATAGCCATCAAAGTGGCGGTGTAAAGTCGAGTTTGACTTGACCTTGTCTAAATGCCCGCCACATTGGGCGCATGTTTCCGATACGTGACCATAATCCCTCCCGCCGGCCTGCTTTGGTCACCTATGTGCTGATCGCGCTCAACATCGCGGTCTTTATGGCCATGCTGCCCAGCTATGGCGATGACCGTGCGCTTTTGCAGATTTATTCCGACTATGCGCTGCTGCCCGCGCGGATCAGTTATGGCGAGGGGTATTACACGTTTTTCACCTCCATGTTCATGCATGGCGGGCTGTTGCATATCGCGGGGAACATGCTGTTTCTCTGGATTTTCGGGGACAATCTCGAAGACGAGATGGGGCATCTACGCTATCTCGGTTTCTATCTCTTCTGCGGTCTGGCCGCCGGATTCGCCCAATATATCGCCGCGCCCTTCTCGCAGATTCCCATGGTCGGGGCCTCAGGCGCGATTGCGGGGGTGATGGGCGGTTATCTCTTGCTCTTTCCCAAGGCACGCGTGGATGTGCTTTTCATTTTCATCATCTTTTTCAAGGTTTTCCCAATGCCCGCATGGATCATGCTGGGGGTCTGGTTCGGCTTGCAGCTTTTCGCGGAAATGGGATCGACAGCGGATGCGGGTGGGGTGGCCCATCTGGCGCATATCGGCGGGTTTGTCGCCGGTGTGATCGCGGCCTATCCGGTGTGGAAAAAACTGGGCGGCACGGCCTATTGGGCACGGACCCACGGCCACCCGACCCACGCGCAGGCCCAATACCGCTTTGCCCGAAGCTCTGTTCCGGTAGTGCGCAGACGCCGCCGCTAAGGGGTGCGTTACAAGACCTTGGTCATGACGCAATCAGAGAACAGACCATAAAAAATGCCCGCCGCATCAGCGACAGGCATTTCTATTTATATCAATTCCGGCATCGTGCCTGCGCCAAGCCGCAAGCACACCCACAGGGGGCCGAGCAGCAACTCAAGCGGAGCGGATCACCGAGGCGAAACGGTCAAACATTGCTTCATTGCCGCAAATCACTTCGCCGCTTTCCACGGGGTTGTCCTCAGGGTTCAGCCCTTGGACCAGACCTCCGGCCTCTTTCACCAGAAGCACACCGGCCGCCATATCCCAAGAGTTGAGGCGGCGTTCCCAGTACCCGTCATAGCGGCCCGTGGCCACATAGGCGAGATCAAGCGATGCCGCGCCCCAGCGACGCACACCGGCGGTGGCGGGCAAAAGCCGCGCCAGATCGCGCAGGGTGTCGGGCAGATCGCCGCGACCGCCAAAGGGCAGACCCGTGGCGAAAATGCCTTCGATCATCTTGGTGCGGCCCGAAACACGAATGCGCATGTCGTTCATCCACGCGCCTGCGCCCTTCTCGGCCCAGAACAATTCGCCCTTGGCCGGATCGAAGACCACGGCGGAGACGATTTCGTTGCGATGTTCCAGAGCGATGGAAACGGCCCAATGCGGCAGACCGTGCAGGAAGTTGGTGGTGCCATCCAGCGGATCGACGATCCAGCGGCGTGTCGGGTCCTTGCCCTCGACAGGTTTACTTTCCTCGCCAACCCAGCCGTAGTTGGGGCGCGCCTCCATCAGAGCCTCGCGGATGATCTCTTCGGCGCGGATGTCGGCTTTGGAGACAAAGTCCCCTGCGCCTTTCGTCGACACCTGAAGGTTTTCGACCTCGCGGAAGTCTTTCACCAGCGAGCGGCCTGCGGCGCGCGCGGCTTTGATCATGACGTTAAGATTGGCACTGCCTTGCATGGGAGGCTCCGGGGCGTAAAATGTGTAAGATGTTCAGACCGCGCGTATACGCCGACAAGCCCGTCCTGCCAAGGGTGCGCGGCAAGAAAACCTCCCTGCCCCGCATTTTCCGCCTGTCTCTCAGCCGCGCTGGAGCTTTACCGCCTCGGATTTCGCGATCTTCAGCACATGCGTCATGTAGGGTTTGTCGAGATCGGCGTCCCGCACGGCGGCATACATGGTCCGCGTGACGCCGTTCGCGGTCAGCGGGCGCACGGCGTAATCCGGCAGGTTGCGAATGTCGCGCATCACCCAGTTGGGCAGAACCGCCACCCCGCGACCGGCAGCGACAAGCATCAGGATCACATCCGTCAACTCGACCTTGCGCTGTTGCGCGGGTTCGATCCCTGCGGGGATCAGGAGGTCTTTGAACACATCCAGACGCGTGCGCTCCATCGGATAGGTGATCAGGGTCTGGTCCCGAAAATCCTCCGCCTCGACATAGGCCTTTTGCGTCAGCGGGGATTTGGAGGACATGGCGCACATGGGCGCGTAGTTGAACAGCGGCACAAAGGTGACGCCGTTGATCTTGTCGGGGTCAGACGAGATCACGAAGTCCACCTCCTCGCGTTCGAGCGCCGGAAGTGCACCGAAAGCAAGGCGTTGGCGGATGTCGATATCCACATCGGGCCATGCTTCGCGGAACTGGTGCAACACCGGAAAGAGCCAGTCGAAGCAGGCGTGACATTCCATTGCGATATGCAGCCGCCCCGATGTGCCCGCCTCGATGCCGCGAAATTCGTCTTCGAGCGTCTCGACCTTGGGCAGAACATCTTCGGCCAGCGCCAGAAGCCGCATCCCCGCAGGCGAGAGCTTCAGCGGTTTCGAGCGGCGCACGAAAAGCTCCACCCCCGCTTGCGCTTCAAGCCCTTTGACCTGATGGCTGAGCGCGGATTGGGTGATGTTGAGACGGTCGGCGGCACGGGCCAGCCCGCCCTCTTCATAGATGGCCTTGATCGTGCGCAAATGGCGGAATTCGAGGTGCATAGTGAATGGCTCTCATGTTTATCTTGAGAATTATGAATTTGTCTCACATGCCAAGCCGTGACACAAGACCGCTCCAGACAGTGAGGACGACACCATGACCAAAGCGCCCAATATCTCTTTCGAATTCTTCCCGCCGAAGAATATCGCAGCCTGTTTCAGCCTGTTCGAAACGGTTCAGGCGCTTCGGGACATGCAGCCCGGGTTTGTCTCCGTCACCTATGGCGCGGGCGGCACCACGCGGGAGCTGACCCATGACGCGGTGGCCTTGCTGACGCGCAAATACGGCTGGAACGTCGCGGCACACCTGACCTGCGTGAATGCGACGGAAGAAGAAACCCTTGCCATTGCAAACAGTTACAAGGAAGTCGGCGTGAACGAGATCGTCGCGCTTCGGGGAGACCCGCCCAAGGACGCGGGCAAGTTCACCCCCGCGGAAGGCGGGTTTGCCAATTCCGTCGAACTGATCGCGGCGCTCAAGGAGACCGGAGATTTCAAAATCCGCGTCGGGGCCTATCCCGACCCGCATCCCGATGCAGAGGACGAGACCTCCGACATCACATGGCTGAAACAGAAATTCGAAGCGGGCGCTGATTCTGCCATCACGCAGTTTTTCTTCGAGCCGGAGAATTTCTTCCGCTTCCGTGACCGCTGCGCGCGCGCAGGCATCAAGGGCGAGATCATCCCCGGCATCCTGCCGATCACAAGCTGGAAAGGCATCCAGCGATTCGCTTCGGCCTGTGGCACGCCGATCCCGATCAGCTACGAGGCGGCCTTTGAACATTCGCAAGACCACCACAAGCTCTCGGTCGATCTGTGCACCAAACTGTGCGAGAAACTGATCAAGGAAGGGGTCGAAAACCTGCATTTCTACACGCTGAACCGCCCGACCCTGACCCGTGCGGTCTGTGCCAATCTGGGTGTGGTCTAGGCTTTCAACGCGGGGTGCAGGATCTCTGACGGGTCCCGCCCCACCACGCGCCGCTCGCGCAGCCAGAAGAACTTTCCCCAACCGCGATTGAGCCCGATGGACGGACCATGCGGGTCGGCAAGGTAGCGCATCCGCCAGCCCTCGGGCAGGTCCAGCCCCGCCTGCTCCGCCTTATCGAGCATCCAGACCAGCGCGGCATTGGACAGGCGGCGTTCGGGATTGTAGCCCGACAACTGCCCGCCCACATCGCCATGCGTGCCCGGAAACCACATCTGTTGCAGCACCTGATCCGGCGCGTCGGGGTTGGTTTCGAACATCACAGGCGCATAGGCACGGCGGCGTTCGTGATAGGCAAGCGCGTGGTAGACGTGTTTTATGCAAGGCGCAGGGCGCAGCGTATGAAATTCGTGAAATACCGAAGAATAGCGCCAAAGCAGCGGCATATGCAGCCCGACCGCCGCCACCGTATCCCAGACGCCCAGAAACTCGATGGCCACCTTGTCATGACAATGGGCCTTGGAAAACGCCTGCGCGGCGGTGCTGTGCGGGGCCATCTGGTAATGGCGAAAGGCCACGCGGGTGTTGCGCTCCGTCGCTGCTTCTGGACGCAACAAACCGATCATGTCGATCAGCCCTGAAAGAGAGCGCACCGCATAGGCGCCGCGCGAATAGCCGAACAGGAAAATCCGGTCGCCCGTGCGATACCGCGAGGCCAGCGCCCCATAGACGCGCTGGATCTGTTGGTTGATGCCGCGCCCCTCGATCACATCCATCGTATCGCGCCAGTTGGCCCACTGGATACCGGCCTCGTAGCGCACCAGCATATTGGCCCCTTGCGCGCTTTCAGAACAAAGCTTGTAGGTCAGCCCCGTGTTGGTCTCGAACCCCGACTGCAAAGAGGACAGCGTTCCGTCCATCAGGATCACATGGGTCAGCGGCCCGCGCGAATGATGCCCGCCGGAGGTCCGCACCCGCTTGCGGAATTTGAACAGCGGGCCGAGGCGGCTGAAGAATGACGTTCTCTGATCCATTCCAGAGATTTAGCACAGAAAATCGCAAAGTCCCCTCCCCGATTGCGCGAGGAGGGGCAACGCATAACGCATAAGGAACGACTCTCAGGCGTGTCTCGGATCTGCCGCCTCAGAGGTGGCGGTGCACGGTTTCCACGGTGATCTGGCCGAAGCCGTTGAACTGGGTCGCGGTGGCCAGAGAATAGGCGCCGAGACCGTAGAAAATCACATGATCTTCCTCTTCCATCGTCTCGGGAAAAGCCAGATCGGAGGGCAGTTTGTCGACACTGTCACAGGTCGGACCGAAAACCGTACGCGAGACCGTCGGGCCTTCGCGTTTGATCCCTTCGGGGCCGAACACAGCGATGCGGTCGATCACGCCAACAAGGTGCAATTCGGACAAGCCGCCATAGATGCCATCGTTAAGGAACACATGGGCGTCGTCGCGAATCGCTTTGACGCGGGTGACGAGCGAATAGCTCTCCGCCACAAGGCCGCGGCCCGGCTCGCAGACCAGAGCGGGCATGTCATCGCCAAAGGCCTCCCGCGCCACACGCCCGATCAGATCGAAGGTGGTTTCAAGCTGCGGCATTTCCTCGTTCAGACGGTGCGACGGGAAGCCGCCGCCCACGTTCAGCCGTGCGATTTTGACATCGGCCTTGCGGGCAATTCCGGCGGCCGCACGGATGTATTTGTCCCACGCATGGGGATCGGTGCATTGCGTGCCCGGATGGAAGGTCAGCGATGGTGTGAAACCAAGCTGTGCGGCAAGCGTCAAAAGCTCGGCGGCCAGTTCCTCCGTCGCGCCGAATTTGGCTCCGAAATTATAGGCGGCCCCTTCGACGGGCAGTTTGAAGCGCACGGAAATCTCCACCCCGTCCGCGGGCACCAGTTCGCCCAGTTTCACAAGCTCGGAATGGCTGTCCACGGAATAGGATTTCACACCCGTTTTCACGGCATGGAGAATCTCGGTGCGCGACCGCACGGGGTTGTTGTAATGCATGGCCGCTCCGGGCGCGATACGGGCGATGGTGTCCATCTCGACGGGCGAGGCAACATCAAAGCCTTTGACGCCTGCCGCCACGAGATTGGCCAGCACGGCTTCATCCGGATTCGACTTGACCGCATAGGTCACAAGCCCCGGAAACCCTTTGATAAACCGGCGCGCAGTGGATTGCAGCGTCGAGGGAGAGAAGAACAGCACGGGATGCTCAGGAGCATGTGTGCGCAGATAGTCGCTGGGCGTTGCCCAGATGGTTTTTGAGAGCCCCATTGGTGTCGTCCTTTACCAATAGAGCGCAGCCACATCTTGCCCGGGAGAAGTCCGGTTGGGATTGCGCTTACGCGGTTAATCCGAACCAGGCCAGGTGCAGGTCATCCCGTCTTTTCGGGTGCGTTGACCGCCCTTTGATCCTGAAAATCAATAGCCGCTATATGCGTGTTGATTTTGCCGTTAAAAAGGGTAAAGTCATGCATTATGCCGGTCATTTTAACGAAATAATCGGTTAAATTAACATGAGGCTTTTCCTGCGCCCTGACGAAGCCCCCGCGCAGGAGGCGAAGAGGAAAACGGCGAGCACAACGGCGTAGGCTACGGCAAGAGCCACGGAGCGGATTATGGACGATCTCGACCACAAGATTCTGATGGCGCTGGCCGCCGATTCTTCCACCTCCGTGTCGCGGCTTGCGCGTCGGTTCAAAGTGGCGCGGTCCACCGTGCAAGCGCGGCTGGAAAAGATGGAGACCAACGGCACCATCGCGGGCTATACGATCAAGCTGGGCGATGTGGCGCTGGCCCGCCGGATCAAGGCGACCGTGCTGATACAGGTAGAGCCGCGCACATCGGCCTCTGTGGTGAGCAAGCTCAAGGCGATTCACGAGGTGGAAATGGTCGCCACCGCAACGGGGCGCGTGGACCTGATTGCGCAGATCGCCTGTGAGACCACCGAAGAGATCGACCAGACGCTGGACCAGATCAATGCGATCACGGGCGTGCAGGACATCGAGAGCCTGATCCACCTCTCGACCAAGTTCGACCGCGCGATCTAGCCGCTTTGCGCCCTTCTCAACACCCTGTCGCCATTCGCTTTTTGACAGGCGGGGCGTGAAAGCTACGCCATGTCGCGGCTCTCGTCTCCGGCCTGCCAAAAAACAGTGCTCCGGCTTTCTCCAGAAACGCTTTAACTCGCGCCCAGCACAGGCTACACAAGTCCAAACCGAAAAAAGCGACCGAGACACAAGATGGCTATGGAAAAGACTTTCGACGCAACTGAGGCGGAAGCGCGGATTTACGCGGCTTGGGAAAAGGCGGGGGCTTTCAAAGCCGGGGCCAACAAGCGCCGTGATGAGACCTTCACCATCATGATCCCGCCGCCCAACGTGACCGGCGCTTTGCATGTGGGCCACGCCTTCAACAATACGATTCAGGACATTCTGGTGCGCTGGCACCGGATGCGTGGCTTTGACACACTCTGGCAGCCGGGTCAGGACCATGCGGGCATTGCCACGCAGTTGATGGTCGAAAAGGAACTGGCCAAGACCGGCCAGCCGTCGCGTGCCGAACTGGGCCGCGAGGCGTTTATCGAGAAGGTCTGGGAATGGAAGGGCAAATACGGCGCCACCATCATCAACCAGCTCAAGCGCCTCGGCTCCTCCTGCGACTGGTCGCGCAATGCCTTCACCATGGCCGGCGCACCGGGAGACCCGCGCATCGGTCACGAGAATAGCCCGAATTTCCATGATGCTGTGATCAAGGTCTTTGTCGATATGTATGACAAGGGTCTGATCTATCGCGGCAAACGGCTTGTGAACTGGGACCCGCATTTCGAGACGGCAATCTCGGATCTCGAAGTGGAGAATATCGAAGTCGCGGGCCATATGTGGCATTTCAAATACCCGCTGGCCGGTGGCGAGACCTACACCTATGTCGAGAAAGACGAGGACGGCAATGTCGTGTTCGAAGAGGAACGCGATTACATCTCCATCGCCACCACGCGGCCTGAAACCATGCTGGGCGACGGCGCTGTAGCGGTTCACCCCGATGACGAACGCTATGCGCCGATTGTCGGCAAGCTCTGTGAAATCCCCGTCGGGCCGAAAGAGCACCGCCGGTTGATCCCGATCATCACGGATGAATATCCGGATATGAATTTCGGCTCCGGTGCGGTGAAGATCACTGGCGCGCATGATTTCAACGACTATCAGGTCGCCAAACGTGCGGGCCTGCCGATGTATCGGTTGATGGACACCAAAGGCGCGATGCGCAGCGACGGGTTGTCCTATGAAGACAGCGCACTGCTGGCCGCTGAAATTCTCGCGGGCAAGCCATTCACCGAACAGGAAGTCGACACGATCAACCTCGTGCCGGATCACCTGCGCGGGCTGGACCGTTTCGAGGCCCGCAAGGCCGTGATCAATGAGATCAACACCGAAGGTCTCGCCGTCATGACCACCGTGACACGCAAGGTCAAAGACGAGGATGGCAACGAGTCCGATGTGACCGAGACCGTACCTTACGTCGAAGACAAGCCGATCATGCAGCCCTTTGGCGACCGTTCCAAGGTCGTGATCGAGCCGATGCTGACCGATCAGTGGTATGTGGATGCCGAGAAGGTCGTCGGCCCTGCGCTCGACGCTGTGCGCTCCGGCAAGACCAAGATCATGCCGGAATCGGGCGAGAAGACCTATTACCACTGGCTTGAAAACATCGAACCGTGGTGCATCTCGCGTCAGCTTTGGTGGGGGCACCAGATCCCCGTGTGGTATGGCCTTGACCTCTCCGCCCCGAATTTCAAAGACGATGAGGGCGATGGCGCGCTCGACGAGGTGGAACTGATCCGGCTTCTGACCGAAGGCGGGATGCTGCACGCCGGCTCCGTGCATCACTGCGCGGCGGATTTCGACGCGGTGCATGACAAGTTCTTTACCGAGATGGCCGACCTGCCCACCCCGCTCAACCACTGCCGCGTGGTCGAAGTGGCCGACCGTCAGGCCGGTATCGAAGCCTTTGCCGAAGGGCTCGCCCAATACAACGTCACGCAAGACCCGACCAAACTGGTCTATCCGGTCTGGCGCGACCCCGATGTGCTCGACACATGGTTCTCCTCGGGCCTGTGGCCGATCGGCACGCTGGGCTGGCCCAACTGGGATGAAAGCACGTCGAAATACTTCCCGACCGATGTACTGGTCACAGGGTTCGACATTCTGTTCTTCTGGGTCGCACGCATGATGATGATGCAGCTTGCGGTCGTGAATGAAGTGCCCTTCCACACCATCTACCTGCACCAGCTCGTCCGCGACGAGAAGGGCAAGAAGATGTCGAAGACCACGGGCAATGTGATCGACCCGCTGGAAATCATCGACGAATACGGTGCCGACGCGCTGCGGTTTACCAATGCGTCGATGGCCTCCATTGGTGGTGTGCTCAAACTCTCCGTGGATCGCATCAAAGGCTACCGGAACTTCACCACGAAAATCTGGAACGCCGCGCGCTTTGCCGAGATGAACGAAGTGTTCGACGCCTATGAACCCGGTGTGATCCCGACGCCCACGGCGACGGTGAACAAATGGATCGTGGGCGAAACCGTGAAGGTGCTCAAAGAGGTCGATACGGCCTTTGAGGAATACCGGTTCAACGACGCGGCCAATGCGCTTTACGCCTTTGTCTGGGGCAAGTTCTGCGACTGGTATGTGGAACTGTCGAAACCGCTGTTCTACGACGGCGATGATGCGGCCAAGGCCGAGACCCGTCAGACGATGGGCTGGGTGCTGGATCAGGCGCTGGTCATGCTGCACCCGATCATGCCCTTCATCACCGAAGAGCTTTGGGGCACGATCAAACCGGGACGCGGGCTACTGGCGCTGGCGGATTGGCCGGAGCTTTCCGACGATCTCGTTGACCCCGCTGCCGATGCGGAAATGAACTGGGTGATCGATCTGATCGAAGCCATCCGCTCCTCGCGTGCCGAGGTGCATGTGCCTGCGGGGCTGAAAATCCCGATGGTGCAGGTCGAGCTGGACGAAGCGGGCAAGACCGCTTGGGCCAACAACGAAGCGATGATCATGAAACTCGCGCGGCTCGACAGCCTCTCGGAGGGGCCGATGCCCAAAGGTGCGATCACGATTTCGGTCGCAGGCGGCACCTTTGCCCTGCCGCTCGAAGGTGTGATCGACATTGCCGAGGAAAAGGCCCGTCTGGAGAAAGCCCTTGGCAAGCTGGCGAAAGAACTGGGCGGTTTGCGTGGCCGGTTGAACAACCCGAAATTCGTGGCCTCCGCGCCCGAAGAGGTGGTCGCCGAGGCACAGGAAAACCTTGCCGCCCGCGAAGAAGAAGAAGGCAAGCTCAAGGCCGCACTTGCGCGTCTGGCCGAGATCGCCTGAGTTCTCCCCGCCGGTTTGGAGACAGATTGAAAAGGCCCGCAGAGATGCGGGCCTTTTGCTTTGAGTATTTATGGCAACAAAGGAAACACGGGCTCAGTCATAAACAGCGGCGCGTTTCTGCATCCGAGCCATGACGGTTTCCATCTGGTCCTTGGTGCCTATCAATGCCCGCTGTTCGCGGCTTTCTTCCATCAGGATGTCCGCACGCTCCGTCGTGCTTTCAACCGTTCCGATCAACCGTTTCGCGGCGCGGATGGCGGAGGGGGATTTGCCCGCAATATCGGTAGCGATTTCCAGCGCGCGGGCATGGGCGTCTTCGGCCAGTTCCGTGGCCAGACCATAGCCCAGCGCCTTGTCTGCCGACACGACCTCATGGGTATAGGTGAGATAGCGCAGCACGTCGGAGCGCAACACGCGCGGGAAAAGCACCATGCCGCCCATATCGGGAATGAGGCCCCATTTCATCTCCATGATCGAGAATTGCGCCTCGGGCCCTGCCACACGAATATCGGCGGCGATGGCCAGTTGCATCCCCGCGCCGAAACATGGTCCCTGAATTGCGGCCACCACCGGCACAGGCAGGTCGTGAAGCGCGAGTGAGAAGGCCTGAAACGCGTTGCAGTCGCCATGGGTGCGGGTCATCACAAGTTCGTCGAGGTCTTCGCTCAGGAACCGCTGGAAATTCGACGTATCCAGACCGGCGCAAAAGGCCTTGCCCGCGCCGGACAGAAGCACGACGCGCACCTTGGAAGCGGCGATCTGTTCGACTGCGGCCAGAACATCGGCCAGCAGGGCTTCGGACACGGCGTTCATCTTGTCGGGGCGGTTCAGTGTCAGATGGGCAATGTGGTCTTTGATCTCTAAAGTAACGGTCATAATGGCTCCTCCTGCGCCCACCCTATCAGCGCGAGGGCAAATCGGTCATGTCTGACGTTACGGCGCTTGCGCAGGGCGAAAACTTGGGGCAGGAAGCGTCCCATGACAGACCAACGCCAAACCCCGCTCGCCCAGTCCCTCCCCGCTACCGTGCCCTTTGTGGCTCCGGAACGGATGGAAGAGATACGCGGCGCGGCGTTCGAGGCGCGGCTGGGTGCCAACGAACTGTCCTTTGGTCCCTCGCCCAAGGCGCTGGCCGCGATGGCCGACAGTCTTGGCGGCATCTGGAAATATGGTGAGCCGGAGAACCGCGATTTGCGACAGGCTCTGGCCGCGCTTCACGGCATCCAGCCGGAGGAGATCACCGTCGGCGAAGGCATTGACGGGCTGCTTGGCGTTCTGGTGCGGTTGTATGTGAATCCGGGCGATGCGGTTGTGACCTCGGCAGGGTCTTATCCGACATTCAACTACCATGTCGCAGGCTTTGGCGGCGTGTTGCATACGGTGCCCTACAAGAATGACCGCGAAGACCCCGAGGCCCTGATTGCCAAGGCGAAAGAGGTCGGGGCCAAACTTGTCTATTTGTCCAATCCGAACAATCCCATGGGAACGGTCCATTCGGCAAAGACCGTTCAGACCATGATCGAGGCCGTGCCCGAAGGCTGTTTGATGGTACTTGACGAGGCCTATACGGAGTTTGCCCCTGACGAGACCCGCCCGCGGCTCGACACCTCGGACAAGCGTGTGATCCGTTTTCGCACATTCTCAAAGGCTTACGGCATGGCGGGGGCGCGTATCGGCTACGGCATCGCGCATCGGGAGATTGCGACGGGATTTGACAAGATCCGCAACCATTTCGGCGTCAACCGCGTGGCGCAGGCCGGTGCTCTGGCTGCGCTCAAGGATCAGGACTACCTGACGGAAACCCTGTCAAAGGTTGCTGCAGGGCGTGCGCGACTTGCACAAATCGCACAAAAGGCGGGGCTGGAGCCTCTGCCCTCGGCTGCCAATTTTGTGACAATGGATTGTGGCCGTGACGGGGACTATGCCCGCGCGCTCGTGAAGGCACTCGACAAACATGGCATCTTTGTCCGGATGCCCGGCGTCGCGCCGCTGGACCGCTGTATCCGTGTCTCCGTCGGCCTCCCCGAAGAGATCGAAATTTTCGCGGAACGGTTGCCTCTGGCTTTGGCGGAACTGGGCTAAACACTCGCTGGCCGATCCGTTTGGTGCGAGGGGCTGGCGCTTTCACGCGGCGTTAAGGTTAATCTCGTTAAGGTTAATGCGAGGGGAAGGTGACCCTTTAATCGGCCCGATCCCCCGCCACCGTCTCGTCCCTCTCGTCAGGCGCAAAAAAGGGGGCCGAAAGCCCCCTCTCTGTCTCATATAATCCGCCTCTAGCAGACGCCTGCTGTCTTACACGCGGCTGGCCAAAAGCTTTGCCGCCGCGACAGAACCGCCTTCGCCGTGCGGAATGTCCAGCGCAGCAAAAGCCGTCTCCACCGCACCGATGATCCCAAGAACCATATGCGCGTTGATATGGCCCATGTGACCGATACGGAAATAATTGTCCGCCTCAACCGAACCGATCGCGCCGAAGCCCAAGGAAATGCCCAAGGTGATTCCCATATGTTCGGTGAGCCAGTTGCGCAGACGCGTTCCGTCTCCCTCACCGAGGCTCAAGGTTGTAACCGCATGAGAACGATGCGCCGGATCGGCAATGTTGAAGCTCAGCTTGCCGCCCTGCCCCCATGCATCCACCGCCGCCCAATAGGCGCGCGCGAGGGTTTCGTGACGGGCCCAGACATTCTCCAGCCCTTCGTCGAGAATCATCGAGACCGCCTGACGCAGCCCGTAGAGATGATGCGTCGGCGGGGTGCCGTCGAAATATTCATAGAGATGCACAGGATTGGCGCGGGTTTCCCAATCCCAATAGGGCGTGCGCATGTCATTGCCCTGCCCCGCCTGACGGGCCTTTTCCGAGAACCAGACAAAGCCCATACCCGGCGGTGTCATCAGGCCTTTTTGCGACGCGGCGATCATCACATCGACGCCCCATTTGTCCATTTCAAACCGGTCACAGCCCAGAGAGGCGATGCAATCGACCGCAAACACCGCAGGGTGCCCCGCCGCATCAATCGCCTTGCGCATGGCCGCAATGTCGTTGCGCACAGAGGTGGCCGTATCCACATGCACGCTCAGCACGGCTTTGATTTCATGGGACTGATCCGCTTTGAGCGCCGCTTCGAGGCGGTCAGGGTCGACCGGAGATTGCTTGCCGAAATCGAGAATCTCGACATTCGCACCAAGGCGGTTTGCGACATCGGCCCAGCCGTGGCCGAAATTGCCCGTCACACAGACCAGCACCTTGTCGCCGCGCGAGATCATATTGGTGAGCGAGGCTTCCCAAAGCCCGTGACCGTTGGTGATATAGAGCGCGACATGACCGGAGGTGCCCGCGATGGTTTTCAGATCGGGAATAAGCGCATGGGTCAGGTCCACCAGTTCACCGGTGTAGATATTCGGTGCGGGGCGGTGCATGGCCTGCAACACGGGATCGGGGATCACGGACGGACCGGGAATAGCTAGGTAATGACGACCGTTGGCAAGTGACATAGGAGACCTCAAAATTCATAAGCCCCTTGGATTAACGCCGGTGCACACTTAGGTCAATTCCTCGCGCTCTCACATCGGACTTGCGCAGATGCGGGGACAGACGCGTGCGCCCGCCTCGCTTGCCCCGTATTGTAAAGAGGGCTAAAGAGACGCGATCATCTTTGGGAATGGACCATATGTTCAAGCTGTTGAAAAAAGGGTTCAAGAAACTTGAACGCGCAGAGGTCGGCCAATTCGGCAATGACGTCTCGACCCGGCGCACCCGGCATCTGGCCATGTGGCATTTCCACCTGTTCGACCATGCCTTTTTGCGCGGGCTCTGGACCAATCTCTACGAGATCGCCCCCGGCGTCTGGCGCTCGAACCAGCCTTCTCCGAAACGGATTGAACGCTACGCAAACATGGGGATCAAGACGATCCTTTCCCTGCGCGGTGATAAGGACGTGTCCTTTACCCTATTGGAGCGTCAGGCCTGTGAAGCGCATGGCATCAAACTGGTCACGACCAAGAAAGCCGCCGCACGCGGAGCGTTGAGTGGCGCGGATTATGTCGCGCTGATCGACATTCTGGCCTCGCTTGAAAAGCCTTTCCTCATCCATTGCAAATCCGGCGCGGACAGGGCGGGGCTGGCCTCCGCGCTCTATCTTCTGCATTGTGAAGGGGCCTCGATCAAAGAGGCCAAGAAGATGCTCTCGTGGCGCTTCATGCATCTCAAAAGCACGAAGACCGGTATTCTCGACTATATCCTGCGACTCTATGAACAGGATATCGAGGCCCACGGCCCAATTCCGATCCGCGAGTGGTTCGAGACCCGATATGATCGGAAGCGTGCAAGTCAGTTCAAGAAATTCCGGTCGTTCCCATGACACACGAAAAACCGCAGAAAACCGACAAGACCAAAGCCAAAGGCGAAAGTTCGGCCCCCGTCGCAGGCAGGCTACAGGTGATCCCCGACACGCAGTCGCGCGTGCTGATCCGCTGGCTCTGGCACGACTATCTGCAGGCGCATCTGGGCTATGTCGTCATCGCACTTGTTCTGATGTCGCTCGAAGGCGCGATGCTCGGGGCGCTGTCCTATCTCATCAAGCCGATGTTCGACAAGGTTCTGGTCGCGGGACACTCCGATGCGCTTATGTGGGTAGCTCTGGCCGTCTTCGGGGTATTTTCGCTTCGCGCCATCGCGTCTTTCGGGCAAAGGGTGATCATGTCCCGCGTCGGGCAAAAGGTCTCCGCCAAACTACAAGGCGATCTGGTCGCCCATATGCTCACGCTGGACGGGCGTTTTTTTCAGGACAACCCGCCGGGCACATTGATCGAACGCACACGCGGCGACAGCAGCGCCGCGGCCACGGTCTGGGCCACGGTGCTTTCGGTGGCTGCACGCGATATGGTCTCGCTGGTCTCGCTTCTCGTCGTCGCCATTTCCGTAGACTGGCGCTGGACCCTGATCGCCGTGGCGGGGGCCCCACTTCTGGCCTTGCCGATCCATGTGCTGCAAAACATCGTCCGGCGCACATCCCGACGCGCGCGCGCAGCCTCGGCCCGCGTTTCCACCCGTCTCGACGAGATCTTCCACGGGGCCACGACGATCAAGCTTTCGGGCACAGAACGTCGCGAAGCGGATCGGTTCGAGGGAGAAATCAACGAATTTGTCGACGAACAGATCAAATCGGTCGCCGGTCAGGCCGGTATTCCGGCGCTTATGGACCTTGTCGCCGGTCTCGGCTTCTTCGGTGTGCTGCTCTATGGTGGCCAGCAGATCATCGAGGGCACGAAGACCGTCGGGGAGTTCATGTCGTTCTTCACCGCGATGGCGCTTGTCTTTGAACCGCTGCGCCGCCTCGGCAATGTCTCCGGCGCATGGCAGGCAGCGCGGGCCTCTCTGGAACGGCTCTACGCCATTTTTGCAGAGCGCCCCGCCATCACCAGCCCCGCCAAGCCCGCTCCGCTCCCCGTGCCTGCCGCCTCCGCCGACATCCGGTTCGAGAATGTCGAGTTCGCCTATGCCGATGCGCCGGTTCTGCGCGGCACGAGTTTCACCGCCGAAGCCGGCAAGACCACGGCTCTGGTCGGGGCCTCCGGTGCGGGCAAGTCGACGCTGTTTCACCTGATGACCCGACTGGCCGATCCCGTCAAAGGACAAATCACAATCGGCGGTCTGGCCACCACACGACTGGCGCTCGCCGAGTTGCGTGGCCTCTACTCCGTGGTCTCGCAAGATGCGCTTTTGTTTGACGAAAGCCTGCGCGACAACGTCCTGATGGGGGCCGAGGTGGACGAGGCCCAACTCCATGCCGCGCTCAAGGCCGCCCATGTCGAGGACTTCATCTCCACACTTGATCACGGGCTGGACACCCCTGTCGGCCCGCGCGGCTCCGGTCTGTCAGGTGGTCAGCGCCAACGTGTGGCCATTGCCCGCGCCGTGTTGCGCAACCGTCCGATCCTGTTGCTGGACGAGGCAACCTCCGCCCTTGATGCGCAGTCGGAAAAGATCGTGCAAAACGCGCTGGAATCCTTGTCCAAAGGCCGCACGACACTGGTCATCGCCCACCGGCTCTCGACCATCCGCAACGCCGACAAGATCGTGGTGATGGACAAGGGCCGCGTGGTGGACGAAGGCACCCATGACGAATTGCTGGCCCGTGGCGGTCTCTATGCCGATCTCTACAGGCTCCAATATTCGGACGGGCGCACGGTTATAGACGGGAGTCTTTCGAAATCCGGGCCGCACCGCCCCCAAGGCGAAACCGGAGAAGAGGCCAAAGAGACCGGCCTGCTTGCCGCCACCAGCCGGATGTTTGGAAACATGTTGGGTCTGTTCGGACGCACAAAGGACTAAGGTCGATCCGACCCTTGAGCCGCCGCGCGATCTCGACATCCTCCATCTCGGGCATGTCGGGAAAGCCACCGATCCCGTCATAAAGCTCGCGCGAGATGAGAAAGGCCTGATGGCCATAGGGCAGGCCGAACAGCTTCGTGCGCAGATTGGCCCAGCCTGCAAAGACTTTCGGCGCAAGCCCTTTGGCCTCGCGAAAGGACAGCGAATAGACCAAAGCGCGGTCATAGGACTGCGCGAGATGCTGCACTGTCGCTTCTGCCCATCCCTCCGGCATCCATGTGTCGGCATGAAGAAACAAAAGCCAGTCGCCCTGCGCGGCCTCTGCCCCGCGACCAAGCTGCCTGCCACGTCCGGCCGGACCGGTGACAAGCTCTGCGCCTACGAAATCTGCCATCTTCTCCACCCCGTCGGTGGAGCCGCCGTCGCTCAGGATCAACTCGCGCACCAGCCCCGCATCCAGCCCCTCCATGAGCGACAGCATCGTGTCGCGCAGCAAAGGCGTCGTGTTCAGCGTCGGTATGATGACGGAAATAGGCGCGCGCATAGGGGCTCCGGCAGGTTTACAGCTTCTCTTGGCTCCTCTCCTTCCTATATGAAGGGGGACAAAAGGGGAAAGGGTTCAGATGACCTATGATGCGCGCAAAGTGATCGAAATATCCGGTGAAGACCGGCTGCACTTCCTGCAAGGGTTGATCACCAATGATGTCAAAGGGCTGGAGGCGGGCGCGGTCTATGCCGCACTCCTGACGCCGCAGGGCAAGTTCATGGTCGATTTCTTTCTCGTCCCCGAGGGGGATGTGATCCTGATGGACCTGCCCGCATCTCAGGCTGAGGCCCTCCTCAAACGCCTCACCATGTATAAGCTGCGCTCGAAAGTCACGCTGGCGCTGACGAAGCGCACGGTCTCGCGCGGCCCCGGCCCTGCTCCCGAAGGCGCGTTCCAGGACCCGCGCACGGCGGAGATGGGCTGGCGTGCCTATGACGAGCGGCCTTCTGAGGCGGCGGATTGGGACGCAATCCGCGTCGCGCATTGCGTGCCGGAATTCGGCGTGGAACTGACGCCCGACACCTTCATCCTTGAAGCCGGATTCGAGCGCCTCCACGGGGTCGATTTCAAAAAGGGCTGCTACGTCGGTCAGGAGATCACCGCACGGATGAAACACAAGACCGAACTGCGCAAAGGCTTGGCGACTGTGAACATTGAAGGCGCGGCCCCCGTCGGCACCGAGATTGTCACCGAAGACGGCAAAACCGCAGGCACGCTTTTCACCCAGTCAGGCGACAACGCCATCGCCTATCTGCGGTTTGATCGCACCAAAGGGCCGCTCACCGCCGGAGAGGCCCGCATCCACGTCGCGGCCTCCTGAGCCCCGCAAGCAAAGAAAAAGCCGCCCCCAAGAGGACGGCTTTCCAAATTTGGCGCTGAGACAGGAGATCAAGCCCGCTCTGAATATTCCATAGTCTCTGTGTTCACCACGATGTCCTCGTCGGTTCCGACAAACGGCGGCACCATCACGCGCACACCGTTGTCGAGCACGGCAGGCTTGAAAGAGTTGGCAGCCGTCTGACCTTTGACGACCGGCTCGGTCTCCACAATCTTGCAGATCACCTTCTGCGGCAGGGTCGCGTTCAGCGCCTCTTCTTCGTAGAACTCGACCACGATGGTCATACCGTCCTGAAGGAAAGGACGACGCTCGCCCAGAATATCCGCCGGAATCGTGACCTGATCGAAGGTCTCCGTGTCCATGATGTTCAACAGGCCGTCGCTCTCGTAGAGAAACTGCATGTCTTTTTGTTCGAGACGCACACGCTCGACCTTGTCGGCAGAGCGGAAACGTTCGTTGAGTTTGCGGCCGTCACGCAGGTTTTTCAGCTCGACCTGAGCAAAAGCCCCCCCCTTGCCGGGTTTGACGTGATCGACTTTCACAGCGGCCCAGAGGCCCCCGTCATGCTCCAGCACATTGCCGGGGCGAATTTCGTTTCCGTTGATTTTGGGCATTTTACTAAACCGTGGCGTTTGGTTGAATTCGTCTTCCAGACCCCTATATCTTGACAGGTGTGGGCTGGCAAGGCGCTCTGAAGCGGTTGGGAACAGGACACGCACGCTCCCAGCTATGCGCCAGGCGCATAAAAGGTATGCGATTGCGTTGTATCCGAATCGTTACAAACCTGCCATAAGGGCCCGCACGCCGAAAAGACAAGAGCAATAATACAAGGATCACCCATGGCTGAGTTCGTGGACGGCACCGCTTTTAATCATGAGCAAGGAACACGTGCCCGCAAGCTGTTTGCGGCTGTTGTGTTGGCGGCTCTTGATGATGCGATCGCCGATGACAAAAAATATGGCAATGGCCCGGAACAGATCGCCCGTTGGGCGCGGTCTCGTGATGGCCGCGAAGTTTTGTCCTGTGCCGGTATCGACCCGTGTGAACGCGTTGTCGATGGCCTGATGGAATTCGTCTCCAAAGGTATTCGTACCTCTGTCGCACTCTCGCGCGAAGAAAGCGAACGCCGTCATGCACAGGAAGCGGCAGAAGCGGCATAACACCCGCCCCTGCTTTGTATTGAACAAGACGCGCCAAGCTGCTGGCGCGTCTTTTCTTTTGCGCGAATGCACGATCTCAAGCACAGTTCACAGTGAAGGAGATACTGCATGAGCAAAAAGATCGACACAGACACCGTCCCCGCAAAAATCGGCACGCTGTATCCCCCGCCGCATCACACCGCCACACGCGCCCGCATCAAAAAGGCACTGGGAGATCAGGCTGGGTTGACGCAATTCGGCGTGAACCTGACCGTCCTGCCACCGGATTGTTCCTCCGCCCTGCCCCACTGGCACGAGAAAGAAGACGAGTTCGTCTATATCATCTCGGGACATCCCGCCCTGGTCTATGGCGCGACGGAAGAACGCCTTGCCCCGGGTGACTGCGCGGGCTTCAAAGCGGGAGAAGAAATCGGCCACTGTCTGCGCAACGATACGGATTGCGATGTTGTGCTGCTCGAAATCGGATCGCGCAAAAATGGGGAGCGTGCTTTCTATCCCGGACTGGACCTCATGGTAGATACCGCAAAAGCGGACCTCTACTTCCACCTCGACGGCACACCCTACCCCGATCTTCACAGACGAGGCCCCGGCGAAGATTGACACGTTCCGATGTGAGTATTTTCACCATCAGAAAACCCCTTCCCTCTCCTTTGTGCCTCAAATACTCATGACACACAGGAGGATGCGCATGACCAAAGCGATCATGATACAAGGCACTGGGTCCAACGTCGGAAAGTCCATGCTGGTCGCTGGTATTTGCCGCGCTTTTACCAAGCGAGGGCTACGGGTTGCGCCCTTCAAGCCGCAGAACATGTCGAACAATGCCGCTGTCACCCAAGATGGCGGCGAGATCGGGCGGGCGCAGGCGCTACAGGCGCGGGCCTGTGGGCTTTCGGCGCATACGGATATGAACCCTGTGCTGCTCAAACCCGAAAGCGATCAAGGTGCGCAGGTCGTGGTGCAGGGCAAGCGCATGGGCACGTTGAAGGCCCGCGATTACGGGCGCGAGAAGCCCAACCTTCTGCCGAAAGTTCTGGAAAGTTTTCATCGCCTCGCGACCCGAGCCGATCTTGTGGTGATCGAGGGCGCTGGCAGTCCGGCGGAGACCAATTTGCGACAGGGCGACATTGCCAATATGGGCTTTGCCGAAGCGGCTGATGTGCCTGTGATCCTTGTCGGGGACATTGACCGCGGCGGCGTGATTGCCCAGATCGTCGGCTCGCACACCGTATTGTCACCTGCGGATCGCGCGCGCATTCGCGGCTTTGCGGTCAACAAATTTCGCGGTGATCCCAGCCTGTTCACAGAGGGTTCGAAAGAGATCGAAGCACGCACGGGTTGGGCCGATCTGGGCACCTTGCCGTGGTTTTCCCAAGCACATCTCCTACCCGCAGAAGATGTGATGGACATCGCCTCGCGTGGTTCCGGTGCAATCAAGATCGCCGTGCCGAGACTCTCCCGAATTGCGAATTTCGATGATCTCGACCCTCTGGCCGCAGAACCCGACGTAACCGTTCAAATTATCGAGCCGGGGCAGCCCCTCCCCGGTGACGCCGATCTGGTGCTGATCCCCGGCACGAAATCGACCATTGGCGATCTGGCCTTTTTCCGTGCGCAGGGATGGGACATTGACCTTCACGCCCATGTCCGGCGGGGCGGGCATGTTCAGGGCATTTGCGGCGGGTATCAGATGCTTGGCCAATGGATTGACGACCCGCAAGGGATCGAAGGCCCCGCGGGGCGGCACCGTGGCCTTGGCTATCTGGATGTCGAAACCGTCATGGGCGGCGACAAAAGGCTCGCGCAAGTGCGGGCGACGGATCACGGTTCGGGGCACACAGTCACGGCCTATGAAATCCATATCGGCCGCACCGAAGGGCCGGATATGGCGCGGGCATGGTTGAGCGTCGAAGGCCGACCTGAGGGGGCCGCCTCTCCGGACGGGCGCATTATGGGCTGTTACCTGCACGGGCTGTTCTCCGCAGATGCCTTCCGCGCCGCCTATCTGTCACGCTTTGGGGCGGGGCCTTCTACGCTACGTTTCGAGGCCAGCGTTGTGGACACGCTGGACCAGCTTGCGGATCATATCGCGGCCCATCTGGACCTCGACCGCCTCTATGCGCTCTCGTCAGACATATCTGTGGCAGCCCGATCTGCGGGGTGACTACTCGAATTCGCGCAGGGTCAGGGCGCGTTGCACTTCGCGGCGTACAAGGCGTCGGACATTGCGCGTGATGCGCTGACCTAATTCGCCCTGCAATTCTTCGCGGATCACTTGCGCCACAAGCTCGCGCAGCGCCTCTTCGTCGAGGATGTCCTCTTCGGCATAGCCCGCGAGCGCCAGTTCCTCTTCAAGGCTGGGGTCTGGATCGGGTGCCACGCCTTCGGCCTCTGTTGCCTCGCTCAGCTCAGCGTCATCCGCCTCAGCCACATCAGCTTGCGCGATCACAGTGTCGGTCTCGACATCAGCCGCCGCTGCCTCCTGCGCGGCCTCGAAAGAGGTTTCTTCAATCACTTCGGCATCATCAATCTGGTCCGAATTGTCGCGCGCCTGTGTCATCTCAACTCCATCTGCATCAAAAGGGGCTTGCGCGGCCTCTTCACGCGTCTCTTCGGACGTGGCCTCGGGCATCCCCTGAAAATGGAATACACGGGCGCCGGTTTCAGCAAAGGCACGCGGCATGACGCGCGGGATTTCGGCCTCCAGATCTTCCGACCCGTCCGGCTCCCACTCGGCGGCTTGCGCGCCAACGGCAGCCTCAAGTTCGGCGATGCGCTGTTCCAGAGACAGGCGTGCCACATGGGCGGCGGCGACCTCGTCCGGCGTGTCATCAAGTGCCGCGTTCCAGCTCTCGGTCTTCGGGGCCTCCTGCGCAACATCGCTCGACTCGGTCACGGCAGAGTGCAGTTCCTCGGAGACCAAAGCCTCAACGCTCACAGTCTTAACAGACGCAGGCTCATCTTTCGGCAGATGCACAGCCTGTTCCGGCGACAACACGAGAGGTGGCACGGGAGAGGCGTCCGCACGAGGGGCCTCCGGCTCGGCTTCTGATGTAGCTACTTCCGGTTTCTCCACCCGAAAATCAGGGGTCAGAACAAGAGCAGCGGGCGCGTCGGCTTCGGGTTCGGCTTCAGGGGCTGGCGCAGCGGCCTCTTCGGACAAGGCCTCCTTGTTCAGCGGCCATTTGAGTGTCAGCGGTGCTTGCTCGCGACATGCGCGCACTGGGTCATGCGGCTGAGAATGGGTCTCGGCCACCAAACGACGGATCGACGCCAATACATCGTCCGTATCAAGATTTGTCATCGGATCAGACATCCCGACTCCCTAAAGCCTTTCGCGAAAAACTTGAGTCCAAGTGGTTTGCGAAAGGCTCCCTACATAAATACTTTGCTCTGCGCGTCTCGCAACCCTGTGATCCGAGTCTCCTGCGAAACGCGTTCCTCAACACTCGTGATGGTAGCCAGCTTCGGCCTCACATACAACAAAGTGTTTTGTGTAAAATGAAAACCCCGCAGACCGACAGAGCGGCCCACGGGGCAAACAGAACAGGCTGAGAGCCAAGCTCAGTCTTTCATCAAGCCTTTGAGAACCCGATCCAGCTTCTCACCTTGCGGGCTGACATAGGTGGTCGGCGCATTTTTGACCGCATTGTAGTAGGCGCTCGGATCATAAACCGGCACGTCCAGTTTGAGCTGGTCGACGGTCAAGAGTCCCATGGATTGCAGCACAGAGAAAGCCTGTGTCTCGCGGGCGATCCGCGCCTGAATAGCCGACACTTGCGCGTCCAGCAGGTCTTGTTCCGCATCCAGCACATCAAGAGTGGTGGCCGCACCGAGATCGGCTTCTTCCTTCACCCCGTCATAGGCCACGCGCTGCGCTTTCACATAGGCGTTGGAGGCCTCTTCAGACGCCGCATAGACCGACAGCAAGGACCAGTTGGTGCGCACGGACTGCTCGACCTCACGCGTGGTTTGCAAAAGCTCCGCACGACTTGCATCCCGATCCGCGATGGCTTCGCGCACTTGAGACGCAATGCTGCCGCCGCTGTAGATCGTGCCGGACACGCCGACGCTCAGGGAGGTGTAATTATCCTCATAAGCCGAACTGTTTGTGTTATCCGTCACAGAATGCGAAATCGAAGCATCCACCGTCGGCAAGATGCTGCGCTCGGCCACTTCGACCGTGATATCATGGGCACGCACTTCATGCTGCAAGGCGACAATGCCCGGATGTTTCTGCTTGGCCAAGGTCACAGCCGCTTCGACACCGGACACCGGAAGTTTGATATTTGGCGGGCTGGACAGTTTTTCGGGATAGTGGCCAATCGCGACCTTGTAGGTCTCGCGGGCTGCCGCCAACTCCCCTTGTGCCGCGGCCAGTTCAGCACGCGTGGAGGCCAGTTGCGCCTCATATTGCGACACTTCGGTGCGGGTGATTTCCCCGACTTCAAACCGGTCTTGCGCCGCACGCAGGTTTTGCTGGTTCAGCCGCACCGCACTCTGGCGCAGGTTGAGAACCGCTTGAGCCTCGCGCACACCCATGTAGGCATCCACGGCATCGGCCAGAACAGTCTGTTCGATATTTACCAAAGCGGCGCGGGTGGCGAGCACAAATTCCTTTTGCACATCAACCGCGAGCTTGTTGCGCCCGAAGGTATACAGGTCCGCAGAGGCCACGAGGCTCAGCGTATTTGACCATTCGCCATAGGTATCTGCATCATAAATCGTTTTGCCACCGGAATAGCTATAAGACAGGCTCGGACGCAAAGCAGCCATCGCCTGCGACACACCCTCGTCCGTGGCCCGCAAAGTCGCACGGTTCTGCTCCAGAAGGCCGGAGGTCTTATAGGCCGACGCCAGCGCATCGCCGAGCGTTTCCGCCCAAGACGCCATAGGCACCGCGCCGATCCCCAGCGCCGCCACACCGGCGAACAGCGTTTTCTTGATTGAGTTGCTCTTGCTCATTGGCCGTATGCCCCTTTGTTTTCTTCGAACGCCGGGGCCTGCCCGGCCTGTCTCACGTTCGCGTTCTTAAAGCGCGAATTCCGCGCGTTTTTCAAATCCCGGAAGAACTGGCGCAGTCGCATTGAACGCCATGCGCCAGGTAATTTCGCCATCTATCTTGTAGCCAATACGCACGATGCCAAGGGCTCCGTCGATAAAAATAGCGCAGATGCGGCCTTTTTCCTTCACTTGCGACAGAATGTCCTCAGGCATTTCCTCAACACCGCCTTGCAGGATCACGACATCATAGGGGCCGTGCTGCGGCTCTCCCTTGGCAATCGGTCCTGTTTCGAGGATCACATTGTCCGAACCGTTGGCGACCAGAGCCTTGGCGGCCTCTTCGGCCAGTGCCTCGTCTTCTTCAACCGCCACAACCGCCTGCGCCATGCGCGCGATCACCGCCGAAGAATATCCAAGCCCGCATCCCAGATCGAGCACAAGCTCGTCATTCTCGATGTTGAGCACATCCAACATCTTCGCCAAAATCCGGGGATCCAGCACCACGCGGCCATTGCCGAGATCGACATGATCCCCGACATAAGCCGCCGCACGTTTTTCTTCCGGCACGAAATTCTCGCGCGGCACGGTCAACATGGCTTCGATAATGGGGAATTTGGTCACATCGGATGGACGAACCTGTGTATCGACCATTGTGGTGCGGAGCTGGGTGAAGTCTGGCATGGGCTGAACTCTTTCGTTCAAGGGCATCTCTCGCGTCGTTTTGCCATAAGCCTGCGGCAGGAGCAATATATCAATGCATCTGCGAATTCGCACAAAAGGCGGGTTGCACCGCTTTCAAGCTTGGTATAGATAGCGGCACACCATTTCAGGCGAGTTGGCGGAGTGGTGACGCAGCGGATTGCAAATCCGTGTACACCGGTTCGATTCCGGTACTCGCCTCCAATAAAATCAACGACTTATCATTTTTCGCGCTCATAGGGTATCACCTTCAGTATCAGATTCGCGTTCTGTTCTCGTTCTGTTCATTTGCGCTTCGCCGCCGCTTGACGGGCTTGCATGATTTGCCGAGCTTCCCCCGCATATTTCGCAATCATTGCTTTAGTAGTGTGCCCACTATAGCTCGCAATTTCATCATCGGTGCAGCCCGCCCATGCCAAATCCATCACCCCGCGATAACGCAAAGCATGCTGGTCAAAGTCCACAAGGCCAAGGCGCTTGCGTTCGGCCAGCATGATCCTTGCCATTGAATAATAGCTCATGGCGGAACCATCGGGACGGGTCAGAATGTGCCTAGACGGGTCAGGCTCAAAGCCCAGAGACGCCCTAGCTTGGTCAAGGGCCGCCTTGAGATTGTCCGTGCATGGAAGCTGCAAAACCTTGCCCGTTTTGTTCTGCGTCAATTTGAGCATTTCCCCGTCATAGTCGCCCCACGTAAAGCCCACCCAATCGCCCGGCCTTTGAACACTTCCCAGACCGATCTCAAAGATAAGGCGGGGCAAGGGCTTACCCTCTTCGCGCATCTTATCGACAGCCCAATCAGGCCAAGGTATGTGAGGTTTCTTGCGGTCATCGGGGACCTTGAAGGGCTCAATGCCGATTGCGGGATTGTCAATGCGCCAGCGCTTGCGGATCGCCAACTTCGACAGCATTCTGATTGCGATCGGGATGTAGTTTGCGAAATTCACGTTGTGACGGTGTTTTTCCATCGCGTCATAGATATCGGCTTGGGTCAGCTTTGAAACGTCCACATGACCGATCTTTTTCTTGAGGTATTCAAATACCGCCTCAAGATCATCTCTGTATCGTGGAGCGAAACCGGCCCATTTATCTGTCCTTTTAAAGGCGTCGATCAGAGCGGCCCAAGAAGTTTTGGTCACAGCTCGTTTGCCGCTCCGAATTTCCCAATACTCGCGGTCAAAATCCGCCGTTCCCTCTTGTGCCATTATCCGGAAGTATTTGCCCTTGATCCGAACGTACCAGCGCCCAGAGGGGTGCCGCCAGAGGTATTTCTTGCGCATCGTCACCAGCTCACCCCCTCCATGCCGCGCGCAGCTTCACCGCGCGCGATGGCCTGTAATTGTTCCACATCCCAACGCTCATAGCCGCCGATTTTCGTGGGCCTGGGCAGGACGCCCTCCTCCACCAACCCTCTAAACTCAGAAGGCTTCAAATCCAGAAGCGCTGCGGCCTTTCTATCACTGGCAAAAAGTGGATTGAGACGTTTCATTTTTCGCTTATCCTCCGCCCCCAACCGGACTTCACGGCCAGCACTTGCCCCGAAAAGATGTCAATACTTGGAGACATCAGCACTATCCTCCGATTTGGGCGCCACAGTATTGCGCTCAAAAAATTCCGTGATGGCTTCTGCTGGAACCAGATTACGATTAAAAATCCGCACATGCCTAAGCTCATGCGCAGCGATTAACTGGCGGACACGCCGCACAGACAGCGACATGCGTGCAGCCGCCTCTTTCGGGCTCAACAGGTCTTGAGACATATCTTGCTCCAATGTGTTATCTTCTATAGCATAAGGGCAAAATACGGCAAAATATGCCGAAAACCCTATACTTGTGTCATATATTGCACTTTTGAGCAAAAAAGAGGGCCAATGTCAAGCGATTGGAGCGAAATAGGCGACCGTATGCGACGCATAAGAAACCAAGCAGGACAAACACAACACGAGTTTGCCGAGACCCTTGGCACATCTCCACGCTCATACAAGGCCTATGAAAAGGGCAGTCGAGAGGTACCAACGTCCATCGTACTGCGTCTCTGTGAAATAAGTGCGGTGAGCCCTAGTTGGATCTTGCTTGGGCAAACTGACCGACCACTCTCTTCCACTATTGAGGCCGTCCGAGACTCTCTTGATGCAGGTATCGAGTTGTTGCGCACTTCAGCAGATGATCGATCATCAGAAACCTGGACAAACTACCTGACACTCTTGGTCAAGCTTACTCTCGACCATGACCACAGCATTAGCGTTGAGGACGCGAAAGAAATCCTGAAAATAGGAGACAACAAATGACCCCCCAAAGTGACACCATGAAAATTGCGCCTAGAGATTTCGACCTTTTCCAACCCGAACAGGCTGTGGAAAAATGGCTTACTAAAAAGACACTCCCGGTCCGACGCCTAGCGATTAGATTTGGCAATGTAGCTTTCCTCTTCGCCATGGTTTGCGCAATGTTTTTTGTGTCCGACACCTTGTTCCCAGAATATCAAATCGCTGCATTTACAAGCGTCTGCACTCTTTTGGCCTTTAGTCTTACCTTAGACGCACTCAGCCGCAAACTCTTGAAGCTTCATTGACTGAATTCCTCACAAGTCTTATTCGATTGTGTCCACTCATTGTCGCCCTCATACGTTGCAGTTACGTCGACCTGAACCGCGCCGGGTTTGCCGGAGGCTGATTTGTCTTAGTTACGCGGCCATGTCTGATCTTTCCAGAGCTGCATAGAAGTTTGCCTCTGCTTCGGCTGGCGGGATATTCCCGATGGGCTCTAGCAGACGGCGGTTGTTGAACCAATCGACCCACTCTAGGGTGGCATATTCGACGGCTTCAAAGCTGCGCCATGGGCCACGACGGAGAATGACCTCGGCTTTGAACAGGCCGTTGATCGTTCCGGCTAGCTTTGTCTTGGTCGCCAATAGAATAATCATTTAATGTTGTCGGCGGCTAGAGGGGCCTACTTGTCGGCGGCAAGCCTATCCTGCATTAGTCCTTGTTAAGAGCACAAGTATGGCGGACCGCCACGTTTGCCAAAAATCAGCGTTGCGAAGCAATTAGATTGTGAGTTCTTCGGAGTCTCCTCTATACACCGACCCAAAGGCCAAAAACGATTGAGCTAACTATTGAAAGTCATCCCCGAGATAAACCGTAAACTCGCTGAGGCGCGTAAAAGGCTGGGTGTAGACCATCACGTGATGGCGACGCTTTTGGGCCTTGGGCCTGAAGGAGCGGAAAAGGTGAAGCTGTGGGAGCACGGCAAAGGAGGGAAAATCACCCCCACCAAGCAAAAGGCTATTGAAGGCCTGCCTATCAAAATACCCTACAAGGATACCTGCAAGAAACCTGCGTTCAGGTTCATTGATCTCTTTGCCGGGATAGGGGGGATACGTCTCCCGTTCCAAGAAGCTGGCGGAAGGTGTGTCTTCACCGCCGAAATCGACAAGCATAGCAAGATCACCTACGCAGCCAATTTCGGGGAAGTGCCCGAAAAAGATGGCGACATAACCAAGTTCGCCTCTTCGGAAATCCCAAGGCACGATGTGCTTCTCGCAGGTTTTCCCTGTCAGGCTTTTTCACAGGCTGGGAAAAAGCAGGGTTTTTTCGACACCCGTGGCACGATGTTTTTCGAGATCCAACGCATTTTGGCTATGCATCACCCGAAAGCGTTTTTACTTGAGAACGTCAAACAACTGAAGGGACATGACAAGCAGCGCACCCTAAAAACGATTATGGCAATCCTTCGTGGCGAGGCTTCTGTCGAAATTCCTGAGGACGTTCATTTGTCCAAGGAGGCTCGCGCAAGTCTGGGAACAAAACTCAACTACGATGTCGATTTTGAAGTGCTCAGGGCGCGTGATTTTGGGGTGCCCCAGATCCGTGAGCGCATTTACATCGTGGGTATCCGTCGCGACAAGGACGCACCGTCCAATCACGTGCGGATCAAGGAGATGTTCCACAGGGTCAATGAAAATTACCGCTCGAAGGTACCTCTAAAAGATATTCTTATTGATGATCCCGAACGCACTCTGGACTTCACCATCTCGGACAAGCTCTGGACTGGACACAAAGAGCGCAAAAAGCGAAACCGAGCTAATGGCAAAGGGTTCGGTTACAGCCTTTTTGACCACAGGTCTGAGTATTGCAGCACAATGAGTGCTCGCTACTACAAGGACGGCAGCGAAATCCTCATTGATCAGTCAGACTTGGGGCGCAATCCACGCAAACTCCTTCCCGAAGAAGCACGCGCCTTGCAAGGATTCCCCGAAGAATTCGTGATCGACCAAGTCGGAAAACCTCAACTTTACAAGCAGTTCGGGAATTCTGTTGCGGTTCCTGTGATCCGAGCGATAGCAAGCGAGATGCTTAAAGAGGCCAACATACGGACAAGGAAAACCTGATGGTCGACATCGTCTCTTCAGAGGTGCGTAGTCGAATGATGTCAGGCATAAAAGGCAAGGACACGAAGCCGGAAATCCTGATAAGACAACTATTACATCGTGCCGGCTACAGATTCAGGCTTCATCGGAAAGACCTCCCTGGTCGACCAGATATTGTCCTAACTCGCTACAACGCAGTGCTATTCGTAAATGGTTGTTTCTGGCATGGGCACGAGGACTGCAATCTTTTCCGCCTCCCGAAATCGCGCCCGGAATTCTGGGAAAAGAAAATTTTCGACAATCGGGCACGGGACCACCGAAAACAAATAGAACTCATTGAACTCGGCTGGCGGGTTGGTGTCGTCTGGGAGTGCGCATTGAAAGGCAAAAACGCATTAGATCACGATAGCATTTTGAGATGCCTTGAAGAGTTTATTCGCAGAGACAGCCCGTTTTACGAACTGCGTGGAACGCATCAGTAGAGGAGACAGACATGGGGACCGTTTTCGAGGACATGCTGGCGGACAACGATCGGATTCTTGTGACCGTTCCGACGGATGCCAAGGTTATTACCTTCAGCAACAGTGGAAGGGGCGGCAAACGGAACTGGTTTGCCATGACAACAGATCAGCTAAGAGGCTGCCTTGAAGACATGCTTGAGGACTTGGGCGCTTTCCCGGCTATTTATGAGGAAAAGTTGTGGAGGGAGTTGTTCAAGGCCCATCTGACCGAAGATGTGGCGCGAACCATGGGAGCCGTGCAGACGCTGCCACTTTTCGAGGTTCTAGCAAAAGTGATCCACTACTCTAACAGTTCCGGCCCCAGATCGTTCAAGACGATCAACCTAGAGCCGAATGCCGTGCGGCAGGCTATTGCCATGCTCGAGCGCGCTTAAGGCCTATTCGCCCGCCTCTAGGGCCATGTGCGTGTAGCCCAACCCCTTAAGTTTCTCAAGGCACCTCAGCGCCGTTTTTGCCTGGTGCGCAGACGGAATTTTCGATGGGATCGCGGCGCAGATCGACAGAACCCTGTCATCCATGGGCGAAAGGGCCTTTTTGTTGGCCCCCCAGTTCAGAACGTCCTGCCAGAAATCAGCGCCGACTTCGATTACCCAGCTTTCGCCGATCAAATCCTTCGTCAAGTCACTGTCCGCCCGCGCCTCCTGCGCTACCGAACGGACATATTCAGGATCCACGAGCGCGTCCAGAAACTCTTCGGGATACTCTAGCTCACGCTCTTTGAGAGCCTTCCAACAGGCCTCTTTCTTTGCCCATTCTCCGATGTGCCGCATGCCTGCCACCGGGTTCAGGATCACCTCCTGTGCCTCGCAACACGCGATATCAAGCGCTGCTTCGAGGCTAGCCAGATTTCGTTGCAGTCTCCAGACACGATCGAGATCGATCGCCTTGTTCATCTCAGTTACATCTGAAACCACTTTCGCAATGCCGTATGTAACAATGTTCGCGCGGTAGCCGCCCTCGTACCACGTTTCGGCGGCAGCGGAGACAAGTTTTTCTGTGGCACGGAAGACAATTGCCTTTGAAACTAGACGTTTGTACCAGGTTTCATCAAAGGAAACTCCGTCCTTGCCCCATCTTGTCCCAATACTCTTGGCGAAGTTCGCAAAGTTCTTCTGTGCGCCAAGGCTGACAATATGGGGTTCGCACCGGAACGAGTTTTCGTATTTTGCGAGATCTGTCTTAGTGAAGAACCCTGAACGCGGGTAGGTCCCGTCAAATTTCTTCCGCTCAGCAGGAGTCTTGTTTCCTCGCGCGTCCGCATATTGGCCACGGGCTCGTTCATAGAACCACTTTGTATCCTGGAACCCGTTTTCCCCAGCTGGCGCATAGATTTTGCGAGAGAACTCCTCCATTCGGATATGGAACGGGTGGTTAGAAAAGAAATCAGCGGCATTCACCTTATTCTGGGTGTTGGCGTATTCTGAAATCTTGGGGACAACGTCTTCAGCTACCTCCTTCGGAACGATGTTGAGTTTCATCTGGACGTAGACGTTTTTCAGCTGCTCGGACGCTGTCTTCATCGCGGCGTGGAGGGAGGCCGTCGTCTGGCCACCGTTTACGATCTGCAGGTTTTCAACGCTTGACAGAACAAGGCCGTCATCTGTCTTGGAAATGGTCACAGCATCTGCTGTCGCGGTGATCCCATTGTTGTAAGGTAGGAACATGTGCGGTTCCTTGACGATCGTGTCTCGGATGCCTCGGTTCACATTGCCCCGCGCCTGAAGGAAAGAGCGCACATTCGATTCAAGAAGGCGAGCACCCCATTTATTGTAGATGTTTGCCAGCTGGTCGCCATTGATGACAGCTAAATAGCTTTCCAGAGCGGCATCGCCACCAAATGCCTTCAGGATAGGGATGCTACCGCCAAAGTCCTTTTCGAGGTCGATTACCAGATCCTCTCGGGCTTGGCCCTGTTCCACATATTTCCGAAGCCGCTTCAAGTCCCAAACGTTGTAAGTGACACTCTTGCCGTCGACCTCCCCCGCGGAATAGGCATCAGCCTTTGTCGTGGTGGACGCAGTCGTGGCTATGATCAATTTTATTTTTTCGATTTGCGACCACTTGCGCCAAATAAGGTCACACAGGATCGCACCGTCACTGGTCTCCTCGATCGCGTCGCGGAACTCTTCGCTTCTTGCCGCACGCAAGAATTCTACAAGCTTCCCGAACAAGATCTTAATGTCAGCCACGCCCATAGAGCGGACCGTGTCACTATATCGGAAATCCACTAGGATCAGGCTCAAGGTGCTGTCTTCGTTCTCGGTCCCGATACTGTAGCCGGTAACAGCTATCGATTTGGTGAGCGTTTTGGCATCCTCTTTGCGACGGCGCTTCCACTCCCCCTCGTGCCTGCTCCAAGATGGCGTATCGATTTCGCCAGCCTCGTTCAGCATGTCGCCGACCAGTTCGAAAAAGCTCTCCTCCTGAAGAGCCCCTTCTGATGTCGCAGTTCCCATAATGTCGGTCTGGAACTGTTGGTGGAATTCCTCAAGTCCATCCATATCAGGTCTTCCCCGCTAAAATATCCGGTTCCAATTCTGTGTTAAAATGTGCGCATTCTGCCAAGTCGATTGCATAGGTGACGTTGTGGACGCCGCTGGTAAGGGGGGGAGTGATGCGCGGGAAGCCGTCGGCAACTACGAAAGTTCGGCAGGTACCGACAATCCAGCGACGCTTCTCGTAGTCGTGGACGCGTTCATACCCGACAGCTTCAAGGCGCTCCTCGAGAACGTTGAGGCAGTCCGGATAGTCCTCGAACAGTGCAACAGTATTTTCTACATGGCCATGTAGATTGTCGCCTTCCGGAATAACGGCGCTATCCACGTCATACACCCGAAGGAATAGCTGTCGTCCGGTTACATCAGAGAGCTGGTCCTCCGAGGAGATCCTGACATATGGCTTGGCTGCGCCTCTTCGCGCTTTCACCTCTATGCAGGCTGCGGGAAACTCGAAGTCCTTTGCTGCGCCCTCCGGTCCGGTCCAACCCTCTATCGCAGTCTCTGGCGAAACGTGTGTTGCGACTTCACGAAGGAACGCCAGCTCGCCAACCAGCCCGCGCTGCTCCTCTTTGCTGAGACCCTGAGAAGATCCTCCTTTGAGCAGAAAATGCCATCGGCGCGTTCGCCTGACGACACGGTCCAGCGCGGCTGACTGGTCTGGCGCACTTTCAGCCGCTTCGACAATATCGCGGCAAAGGGTTTCAAAAATCTCGCGGTGCGCACTATCGAGAAGCGATATGACAAGGGCTCTCCCATTGATTGTTCTGAAACGCACTTCGATGTTCTTGAGCGCAGGAAGATCGGAGGCCATCTCTGTTTCGGGCTTGAGGCCCATCAACAGTGCAGGGGCCTTATTCTCGACCGTCGCCCAGAAGAAGTCATGCTTTCCGTGCGCATTTACGCGCCTCATGTTTCCTTCTCTGAGGCCTTTCCACGGGTCATCGCTCATCAGCGTCCTCCTCGTCCTCATCGATATCAGGCTCGCCAAAGAGCTCACGCTGTTTGGTGGTGTTTATGATGTATTCAACCTTTTCGTCCGCAGTCGCGGAGCTGGGAAAGCTGATGGCCCAGGCAACAACGGGTTTGTCAGGGAAGTCCTTGTGGCTTGCGATGTGCTTGTTCTCCGGTTCCTTTATCTCGACCAAATAGAGAGCAATCAGGGGGCGGCGCTCTGCAAGTCGGTATATCTTACCGGGATAGTTAACCTTCGAACCTACAGGAATATTCTTATGCTTGCGGTAGTCAGCTTCAACCTGTAGTGCCATTTCCTCCGATAGGCCGAGCCTTTCAACGCCTCGGGAGGAAACGCGCATCTTGGAGCCGCCAATTGACATAAATCCACGCTCCAGATCAAAAGCACCGATTTTCCGTGTAATTGGGATAATTGGCCAACCGAGTGAGGTGTCCAAATCGCCCTTTTTCAAAGAGGCGATATGAACATCCCATTCAGCGAGTTCATCATCCTTACGTTTGCGAATGTATTGCCTTATCGGGTCGATCTGGGTTGTGATGCTCTCCTCCGCATTTACCCATGCGAGAAGGAAATCGTCGATGATCTCGACAGGAACAGCCTTTAACAAGTATCCGCCCCTAACGGTTTCAGCCTTTTCTGGAGAATAACCTTCCTCTTGAAGCCGTGTGATGAATGCGCCCGCAGCATTCCTGTTTTTTTGGAGATCCTCGCCATTCGAGGTCAATCTCGCTGTCTCAACAAAGTTGGAGGACAGGCCTACCGCCACCGTCTTTTTACCGGATCCTAGCTTGTTCCGCGCGGTGACCATTAGTGCCGAAGGGTGGCTTTTGACGGCCAAACCGAACTGCTTTGGTGTTGCCTTTGCGCTCTCCATGAGACGCAGCTCCTGATGCAGTTCCTCCGTTGCATCCGCGATGTGGGCGTACCAAGACACAGCTTCACGGGGCATCCAGATTCGGCACAAATCATCATAGCCCATGCGGTATCCGAACCAGCGGCCCATTTGCATAAGCGTGTCGTACATCATGGTGTTACGGAGGAACCAAGTGGTTGTCAGCCCTTCAAGAGTGAGGCCTCGGGAAAGTGAGAAGCCTCCAACAGCAATCACCGTGACGCCCTGCTTGCCGGACGAGGAATAGTCGAGGTCGTTTCGTGCGCTGTTGACTTCAACAACCTTCGCCGATGCGACAGCGCTATGAAGGGCTGCGCGCACTGCAGACCAATCAAAGCCGCTGAATGAAAATTCATCATTCCAGACCCTTTTGAGCGCCGCGATCTCTGGGTCGCGGTCCGCCGCGTCTCCGTTTGCGCCGTTTACACGAAGCGAATTCTGGATACTGTCGAGCACGTCATGAAGGCGAATGCGCAAAAGCCCTTGCACGCGTGTAAACCGGCTCGCATTAACTAGCATGGAGGCATGCTTGTCAGCTTGACCTCGCAAGTTACGGATCGCCCTCGCAATCAGAAACGCGCGGAGTGCGTCATTCAGAGATGGTGGCAACTCGTTGAGCTCGTGGTCGATCTTGTGCTTTAGCGGCAGGATGTCTTCGTTATCGTCGATGTAGCGGATAAATTTCGGTTCGGTGTCGTCATCCGGAATGCCCTCTATGAAAACTCGCTTGCCTCCGAAGTAGTTCGATGGTGCGTCCAGTCCGATAATAAAATCACGAGGGAAAAGATCTTCGCCCCACATGTCGTCTTCCTGATCGGGGTCGATGAAAATGTTTGCGAACGGAGTGGCCGTGTAGCCCACATAGCTGCTACGGTGGAACAGGCCGAGCAATTCGCGGATCTGGCGATTGATTCTCGTGACTTCTTCCTTTCCGTACTTCGTGTTGATCGATGCGTTGTCTGCTTCATCATCAATAAGTAGCATCGGCTGACTAATCATTTCCTCATCGCCGTGTGAGCTGTTCTCTTTTAGCCAATCGATCAGGTTCCCCAAAGTGCTGTAGTTCTTTTTGATCACCAGGACGACTGGAACTTTGTAAGAGTCAATCTGGCTCTTGTTGGTTGTCGCGACGGCTTTTTTGAAGTCGTCGATCGTCGTAGTAAGGCTGACAGGTACATTGCGATCATCTGACAAGCCGACGCCGACACGCTTGTTGCTCTTACCGGCTTTGGACATTCTGCCCGTATCACGACCAATGAAGCCCTCGTCGATACGTTGTTGTGTCTGGTTACGAAGATTGTTGTGAATACCTGCGATCACGATGATCAGTCTGTATCCGGCGTCTGCAGCCTTGCAGATCAGACCGGTGTAGTTTGCGGTTTTCCCGCTCTGAACGTGGCCGACAACCATCCCCTTTGAGTCAAAGGGGCTGTCTTGTCGCGGATTACCCATCCTGCCGAGTGTTTTGTCGGTGATATCGTCGAGCTTAATTACGACATCCTTCGGCAAACCGGTCCGGATCAGATGCTCGCGGTAACGTTTCCAATAGAACGGATCGATGTTCTGTTTGGCTTCGTCTAGCCAAGGTTCGAAATCATCGCTGGTCACAACCGCCCCGAGGCCCATGCTGATGCCGTTACGTTCCTCGAACTCCCGCGCCAGAAATTCCTCCTGTTCGGACGACACCGACTCGTATCCCATTGCAGGCATGACCGAGTTCAGCGTCTTAATCAGAGCACGCAGTTCATCTGCTGTTTTTTTATCAGAACCGACAATGGCTTGCGAAACCTGGGCATCCAGAAATTCGTAATTGCTCACTTCGCTCATTTCAGGCATCTTCCTCTAGGTATTTGTTTATAATTTTCTGCGTCCGGTCCCAGTGGGAGCGGAGTACAACGTTGTTTTTCAAAAGGTCCGGAATGACATCGGCTGAGATGCCCCCTTCAAGTAAGCTCGTGATCAGGGCCCCTACCTGAAGGCTCAGCGCTTCGTCATCAAGGTGATCGCTAGCCACTTTCTCCGCCCCGCCGATAATGTCGGCATGAATGGTCTCCACCGGGAGGGATGATCCAATCAAACGGATGCAGGCATCGAAATCGCTTTTCAGATCATCTCCTAGTCGGTCACGAAAGTCCTGGAAGACGGGGTGAGAAAGATCCGGTTTGAAGATGATTTTGTCATCTTGCAAAACACGGTTCCAAACGGGCAGCTGATCGTCTGCAATCAGTTTTCGCCCTCGGCGCGTGTAGGTTCTTTTCGATGTGGAAACAAAACGTTCAACGATGGTCTTTAGCTTGTTTTTCACGATAGGTGGAAGTTGCGCCGATGCCTTTTTAACGTCGATTTTCCAGTCGGCATCCATGGAATTAGGAATGTCTACCGCAACGCGGCAGAGTTTTGTGGACTCAGCTTGCCTTGCCAATCCAAGCCAACCACCTGCTATAATCAAACGGTCGGCCCGATAGACATAAAGCCCTTGCGATCTTTGGTGCCCCTCTGGTCCGCCAATGTCATCCCATTCCTGTTTGGACATTTTCTTATGGTGGGGGAGAGTAACACATTTGAAACTCACGACTCCATTCGACAATTTCATGAACTCTTCGGAGTCCAATTGGCGTGCAGGATGTCCTTCGGCGAAAGGGTCAATCGGGTCGAGTTTTACGTGGTTTAGATAGAGAGAAATTCGCGCAGGAGAGCCGCTCAGATAACGGTGGAAGACCAGCCTGAGGTGGCGTTCAGCCCTGCTAAGGGCTGCATTGAGCGTTTGGGTTCGTTTGGCATCATCGTTCTTGTAGCCGCCATCGAGGCGATCTAGTTTTTTCCAAACTACAATAGTACCGGAATCTCCGAGGTGCTCCGCTGAAGGAACAGTGCCTGGATCATCAAGGATGGCAGCTGACCACCGGTTTGTTTCGCCAACTCGATCTAGGTCCCAAACCGCAGCAGTCGTTTCTCCATCCTTTCGCGTCAGAACAGTTAATTGCCGGCATTGAGAAAAGCTCGCACTTTTTAGGCCTAGGCCAAAACGGCCTAGATCTTTCGCATCGCGTTCATCCCGAGGGTTTTTCGTGCCGGGCCTAAGAGCCTCCAGCAACTCTGTCCTCGTCATGCCGTGACCATTGTCTGCAATAGCAATCCATGGGTCATCTGAGACTGTATCGGCGTAAATATCAATTCGCTTTGCACATGCAGTAATCGAGTTATCTACAATATCTGCCAGAGACGTATCGAGGCTATACCCAAAATCCCGAAGCCCCTCAATCAGGCTCGCGGCATGAGGTGGAAGCTCAATTTCTTGAGACGCGGAAATATCCATACAAGGGCATCCGTTGAATTATTATTACAACAATAAAAACGAATTTGTCCTGGAACTTGACCTCGTGCAAGAAGTTTGCCCCAAAATGCTGGAAATTAACTCTTTAAGAGGAGACGTTCTGGTGCGATGAAATCGGCCATGCGCTTATTCACGGCGAAATCAAATTCTGTCCAGTCCGTATGTCAATTTTCCCTAGCTGTCGCGCCAGAGATGAAGGCAGTGCTCTGCGCCCTGGAAATTGGATCACTTTAAGTTAGAGTACACCACTAATTTTTCGGAAAGCTCGCATGAACTTGCGGCGATCTGGTCGCAACGGTTGCGCGGACCGTCGATAATGCGCCTTCAACATCGTAGCCACCCACGTTGAAACTGGGACGCCCTGTGCGCTTTCGCTTATCCTTCCAACTTCCCTCTGACACCCAACGGCAAACGCGCAGTCACTTTCCCATCGCGCCGCGACTGTGAGTGGGGCTTGAAAGGCTCGGGCGTGTCCTCAGCTTCAAGAACAAGATCAATTAGCCGACCAAGAAAGCCGACACGGTTTGCCCCTCTGCCGCAGCAACAGCCTTTAGCTGCGCATGACGCTCAGGGGTCAAATATGTCATGGCGGCTTTCTTGTTTGTCGGCATATCAATCAAAAAGTAATTTACTTGTCGGCGGCTAGCCTATCCTGCATTAGCCCTTACCGCGAGCACATGTGTGGCGGGCCGCCACGTTCGTTCAAAATCTGCGTTGCGGAAACTGCCTGTGACCTGCCCCGCGCTTTTCCTGATGCTCTCATGGGGGAATTTTGAAAAATGGCGCCAAGGCTTTAGCCCCTACCGGAGCTTTAAAAACTGAGCTTCCAAAGCAACTAGGGCGCCCGCAGCATATGGCAGACGGCTCTCAACAGACTTTGGAGTCATCCCTTTAATGTTGTCGGCGGTTAGCCTATCCTGCATTAGTCCTAGTTGAGAGTACAAATGTGGCGGGCCGCCACGTTTGCCTAAAAACCAGCGTTTCAGGAAGTCTCCCGCCGCTGCGTCTTTTCTGTCGCTCCCCCGAGGGTATCGCGTTTTGCATTCAGCCTAACGGCCTACACCTTCCCGATCCGGTATCTTGCAAAACGCAGGATCGGGATAACGATAACAAATTTCCGATACAGAAGGGGTTATTCACTCCACCTCTTCTCTTCCAAGCAAATCATCAATCAATAGTCGGACAACAAACGAAGCTGAAAGCCCTTCCCCCGCACAAAAGGCCGCAAAGCGGTCAGCTTGGTGCGGCGGAACATAGGCTTTCACAAGCTGTTTCTTTTCCTTCGACATAATCAATATGGTCCCATTTGTCGGCGGCTAGCCTATCCTGCATTAGTCCTTGCTAAGAGCACAAGTGTGGCGGCCCGCCACATTCTCAAAAATCAGTGTTCCTCCGGCCTGCGCGGCAGCTTTTGCCGTGCCCTGCATCAAGGGCAGCAATGCGCAGATAATGAGAGCCAAACTTAACCAATCAGTCTGCACAAAAAGAATTTTTGGAGCGATGAATTTGATTTTGTCCCAACTCGTCCGGACGTGAGATCGCTAATGTCTGGTACATAGACGATGGCTGCTAGGCCAATGGATATCACCCATTCTCGCACAATCCGCGCGCACTGGCGGGTCGAGATGTGAACCCGACATTGACAAAACATCATATCACAGGATGCTGCGACGCATCCGAGGTCGGCTTCGAGCCCATTTTACCAGATGCCGCAGCATGTATGAACGTCTGGATTGGGATGGATCGCTTAAAGATGAAAGATTCCACTTTTGTTTGCACCACAAACAGACTGATCAAGCCAGCGGGGACCAGCAAAAGCAAAAAAGTCCGGAGCGCGTGAAACGCACCGGCCCTTGGTATTTGAGGACATCCCTTATTTTAGCGTCACCCGGTTGGCATCAATTCCTGATAGGAAAGAACCGTCAATGAACGGTGCAATCGACTCTACGGTCGGTGGCTCACCTTCTATAGAGCCGCGCTCGATAATCCACGCTCCTTCATCAACCATCAACTCCAACATTTCTTGATCGAGTTGCATGTTGAAATTGTAGTTAGATGACGCCGCAGCCACCTCTTCGGGCGTTAACGTGCCACTTAGAACGTTCGACACGGATTGGTGCGAAGCGACAGGGTCGGAGTTCACGACTTGCTCCCCCGCATAAAGTGATGCAAGGACGGCGGTCACCACGTCGGGGTTTTCGTCGATCATCTTTTGCGTGGCGACGAGAATGAAATGCGTGCCGTAGCTGTCGACGGGAACTTCTTGGTAGGCGTCGCCCAAAACCTCTTTGGCCCCAGCATAGAACGACGGGAACATAACCCCTGCGTCCACATCACCGCGAGCCAAAGCCGGAACGATGTCAGGTGGACCGACTGCTAAGATTTCTACAGTGATATCTGCAGCCGCGACTTCCTTTTCGAACATGTAATGAACGTTCGTACCCTGTGTCAGACCGACTTTCATCCCGTCCAGTTCGGCAATCGTGTCGATTTCTGGGTCGCCGCCGTGAATGATGCGTGTTGCTGTGTATTGTGACATCTCTGCAATCACACGGAACTCTTGTTCTTGCATCGCACCAATGACGGCAGGAAATTCACCGTGGTCCTCTCGATGACTACGTACGCAAGCAACAAGCTCACGGCGCTCGGAGCGGGATAAAAAGCCTGGATAGATCATGCCCCTACCTGAATCGTTCCAGCATCAGACGTCAATTCTTTAAAACTCGGATCCTCAATGACTCCGAGTATAACACAGTAAACCGCTTGATTTTTTCATGCTCGGCCGACGCTATCGCCCAACCCCAGACCACAACTATCGACGCAGAGAGAGGGTCAAGAACGCCTAGAGCAAACCCAACGCTAAACCTGCTTGATGTGGACATAACCCACGACAAATTACGCTACAGCGTAATTTCCCAGAATTAGCGCTGTAGCGTAAATTTCGCACAGTACTACTTTTCGCGCGATGCCAGCTGCACCTACCCAGGGGGCCTTCATGGTCCATTGGTTTTCTGAAAACATACCATATTTTCTGACAAGGAGTTCGCCCGTTTCAGGCTACAGAAGCTCTTCGTATTGGTACAAAATTTCAGCGGTTTGGAATAGTTTTCGAGCCTTGATCCGCTGTAATAATACTTCGGCATCCATATCAGGGTGTTTGAACCGCTCACGCATTTTCCGCAATGCAACTACAGCTGCGAGTGGGTCAAGTTCGATTGCATCAGAAATAAACTCGTCGGCCGAGATTGCATCAATGTCAAAAGGGACGAGTGCTTCGCTTGGGAAATCCTTAAGGTTTTCCGTCACAATTACCTGAGCGGATGTTGTGATCGCCGCAGCAAGAACATGGCGGTCATCAGGATCAGGCAAATCCAGACCGGCTTCAAGCCCAGCATACCCAGAAACGCATGCTTCGGGGAAAGCGCGTTCCATAGCGGAACGCTGCTTGTTAGTGTCAGCCCCGCCCTTCGTAATCTTGGCTATTGCACCGGCAGTTTCATCCATAATTCTATCGCTCCACCGGGGCCGGAAAAATCCGGCCTCGGCCAGCGACAAGATTATATTTCTGCGCATCGCGCACGCCAGGACATTTGCGTCAATCAGTGCCGTGAAACGGTCAGCATAGTCACTCATAAAAGATCGTTCTCCATGTCCATTGCGGCAAGGTCAGACAGTGCTTCAGAGCGATCAGTGTCGCGTTTCTTTTTGTATTCAAACAGATCTGCTGCTTTCACACGGCGATGCCGACCTGTTTTGAAGAAGGCGATTTCCCCTTCTTCTAGAAGTTTCACGAGGTGTGGACGCGACACATTCAACAAATCGGCCGCTTGCTGGGTGGTCAGCTCTGCATCCACAGGGATCATCCGGAACCCTCTGCCGCTTGAAACCAACCGCAACAACTCCATCAAGGATGCCGCGAGGGCTGGAGCCAACGTCACTGGTTCGATCTGCTTCTCACCTAGTGCCAGGCTCAGCTCAACTGCCTCATCACCGTTCACTTGAGAGGCAAGGATGCGGCGAAGACTGTCAGCATTATCAATTTCAACCTGATCCGGCAAACGTTCTGCGAACGCTTCTTTTGCTTGCATCATCATGGGTTCTCTCCTTTTCACGCGACGGGACCCTACGCCCCATTCGCAATAATCAAAATAAACGAAACAAACGTAAATGCAAGCACCGCTTCGTTCGCAAATTGAAGAACTTCCGAGGCTGGTTGCCCGCGCCCGATGAGCAACCTCTTGGCCGGCACGGAACAATTGAGGCTTCATACGCGAAACAGATAATGCTCGTGTACTCACAAAAAACTTTGTAAACATTTCCTCGGCCGCATGAACAGCATAAAGAGAGAGCCCGAAGCCCTGAGTATGGGGTCCATGGCCAATCACAGATCACCTAAGCCTACTCTTCCGCAGTAACATTGGCGATATTGCGCGTCTTAATCCGTTGCGTTAGCCAACCCACATATGCCTCACTGACTGGACCTCTTTCTACGGACAACAGTCACCGTTGCGCATCGGCTTTATGCAGTCGGTTTATCTCATATGCGTCATTGGCTGACCCCCTAGGTCGAGCGGGTCTGTGATCCCGATTTACCCCTTGATGCCCGACATAGTGATCCCGCGCACAAAGGCGCGTCGCGCAAAGAGAAAAACCAGCATCATCGGCAGGGTCACGATTGTCGCCGCGGCAAAGGTACGACCATAGTTGATATCAAAAGTGGACCGGTACTGCATCATCGACAGGGTGGCGGTCATTTTCTCTTGGCTTTGCACCACTATAAGCGGCCAGTAGAGGTCATTCCAATGCGCCACAAAAGAGAAGACGGAAAAGGCCGCAGCCGCTGGCACAACAGCGGGCAAGATCAGCCGCAAGACGATCTCGATTTCGGTAAACCCATCGACCCGCGCCGCCTCGATAATTGAGTCGGGATAGCTGTGGAAAAACTGTCGAAACAGGAAAATGGCGAAGACCGAGACAAAGAAGGGAAACATCATCGAAAAATAGGTGTCGAGCAGCCCCATTTTGACCAAGCCGAGGTAAATCGGGATCGAGGTTACATTGATGGGCACTGTCAGACAGGCGATCACCGTGCCAAGAAAAATGGTCGACCCGCGAAATTTGAGCTTCGCCAAGGCGTAGGCCGCAGGCACCGCCGTTATAAGCTGCACCGCAAGGATCCCGCAGCAGACAATCAAGCTGTTCAACAGGTAGCGTAGATAGGGTTGGGTGACGAGCACATCGTAGTAGTTTTGCACCCCGGCAAATGTACGCGGCCAAAACCTGAAGTCGGCATCAAAGACCTCTGACGTGGGCTTAAGGCTCGACGAGAGCATCCACACAAAAGGAAACACCATCAAACATGCCCCGAGCAACAGCACGATCGTGAGACACACTCGGCCAAGGGTGAGGTCCTTGAATGCCGCGCGCAGGCGGCGAAGTCCAACGGCAGGTGGCGGGATGATCATATCGGTCATTGAATGCCTTTCTATGGCTCGCTCAGTGGGCTGTTCTATCGGCCAGAAGGGTTTGGATCAGTGCAAAGACAAAGATCACCCCGAGGAAAAAAACGGAAAGTGCCGCCGCATAGCCCATGTTGAAATACTCGAACCCTTCGAGAAAGGTGAGGTAGAGGAATACTTCGGAGGCATGGTCGGGTTGGCCTTGGGTCAAGACGGCGACGGTATCGAACAGCTTGAACGCGGTAATGGAGGAGGTCACCGCGACAAAGACGGAGGTCGGCGCCAATGCGGGCCAGGTGACCCGCAAAAACTCATCGACGGGATGGTCTGCGCCGTCAATTTTCGCCGCATCATAGAGGCTGCGCGGGATCGCCGTCAGCCCAGCCATGAACAAAACCATATTGAACCCGATAATGGCCCAAAGCGAAATCCCAGCCAGCGAAAACAGCACCGCCTCAGGGGAGCCGAGGAAATTCACGGGGCCAATTCCGATGGTGGAAAGCCATTGGTTCAATATCCCTTGGCGGCTGTCCATTAATGCGGACCAAACCAGTGCCATTGCCGTCAGGGTTGAAGTCACAGGCATGAAATAGAGGATTTCGAACAGGGATCGGAACTGTTTGCGGTTCTGAATAGAGATGGCCAGTGTCAGCGGGATGACGAAGGCGCAGGGCAAAAAGACCGCCGCATAGATCGCTGTGTTGCGCAGGGCATTGCCGAACTGTGCGTCTGCAAACATCTGGCGATAATTATCGAGTCCAACCCATTCCCAATAGTCGCTGATCAAGGAGTAATCCGTTGCACTCGCCAAAACCACAGAGATCATCGGGCCGATATAAATCAGCAGAATCAATAGGGCTGCAGGGGCAATCATCGCATAGGCGAGACGGGATTGTCGGCGATGCAAAGAGGCAGTGGCGCTCATGCCATGACCTCCGACAGTGAGAGAACAGGGTCTGAAATCCGTTGCCCGTCTGCTCCAAACAGCATCAACGCCCCTTCCGGCACCCCCACGCGAAAGGTTGAAGGCACCATAAGCGGAGCGCGAGCATCGGAGCCTTTTTGTACCCGCAAGCGCAGCGCAATATCGGGAGCGTGGAGCAATGCGGCATGAACCACCAACTCGCCGCCCAAATCCTCAACGCTGTGGCGTGTGACGGTAAGAGTCGTGGCCGGTTCCGCACCGGCAGCCCCTGCCTCGACAAGGCGCAGGGCTTCGGGACGTACGCCCAGAAACAGAGTTGCGCCCTCGGGCTGACGGGTCGCGAGCGGGAGCACCTGCCCTGCTAGATCAAGCCCCCCCGCGACGGTACGCACGGGCATCAGGTTCACCTCAGGCGACCCGATGAACCGCGCCACATCCACCGACGCGGGATCGCCATAGAGCGTTGAAGGCGCTCCGACCTGAAGCAGCCGCCCCTCTTGGAGCATGGCGACTCGATCGGACATGGTCATGGCTTCCACCTGATCATGAGTGACATAGACGAAGGTCAGGCCCGATTTGCGGTGCAGCTCAACAATCTCTCGGCGCACCTCCACGCGCAGTTTGGCGTCTAGGTTGGATAGCGGCTCGTCCATCAAAAACAGGCTTGGGTCGCGCACGAGCGCACGACCCAAAGCCACCCGTTGCCGTTGACCGCCCGACAACGCGGCAGGACGACGCGCCAAGAGATGCGCGATGCGCAGCTGTTCGGCGACCTGTTCGACCTTGGACGTAATCTCACGCCGTGTGCTTGTGTGGTTGGGGGTTAAAAACCGCGCCCCCGGCAAGCGGGCATACATGGGCAACCGCCCCATCACCAGCGGCATTGCCATGTTTTGTGCCACGCTCATGTGGGGGTACAGCGCGTAATCCTGGAACACCAAAGCCACATTGCGCGCCTTGGGGGCAGCCTCGTCGACCCCAACACCGTCGATCTCGATTCGCCCTGTATCTGCAGTTTCCAGACCCGAGATGATCCGTAGCAAAGTAGATTTCCCGCATCCCGACGCGCCAACCAACGACAAAAATTCGCCGTCATGAACATCAAGGGAGATCCCCTTGAGGACCTGCGTGTCGCCAAAGGATTTCGTAATATCGGTAAGAGTGAGCCGCGCCATGTTCTAAACCTATTTAATGGTGGTGGGGGCCGCGTGAGGCCCCCACCCTTTGGGATGTGAGCGCACTCAGCGTTGCATCAGCTTTTCAGCCACGGCCTTGAGCGCGTCCGCGCCTTCTTGCGGCGCAGTTTCACCGAGCATCACCGCACGGATAATCGACCGCTGTTCGCGCCAAATTTTCTCGGACTGCGTGCCGGGGTAGCCGTACCATGCGCCAGCGCGCTCATACTGGCTCGATGGCGTCGCAAAGTATGGCTCTGCGGCGTAGTACTCGCCGAGATATTCATCTTCGAGAGACATAAGGTTGGTTGGCAAGTAGCCTGTGTTCTTTGCAGTCAACTCTTGACCTTTTGGGCCGGTGAGGAAGGTCAGGTATTCCCAAACGGCGGCCTGTTTTTCAGGGTCTTGTGTGGTGATAATCCCCGCATTGCCCCCTGTGGGCAGAGTGCCATTGGCGTCATCCCAAACGGTGAATTTGATCGAGTGCAGATCAAACCCTTCGCCGACGCGCTCTTGCATCAGTTTAGCGGAGGCCGGCGAGTTGGCGTAGAACCCAACCTTGCCAGAGGTGAAAGCGGTCAATTGCGTGTCGATGTCGGTGCTAGGATCATAGCCACCCTCGGTGACGATACGGCGCGCCAATTCCATCGCGGCAAGGCTGCGTCCGCCTTCGTCGAAGGTCACTGTATCGCCCGCCCCATTGAGCATTTCACCGCCCTGCTGTGCGATCAACACCTGAAACGGCCAGTCATCGCCCCATTGATCAACAGCGTAAGACATGCCGTCGATGTCATCCCCAAGCGCGTCGATTTTGGCAGCAAGGGCTAGAACGCCATCCCAATCTGTGGGGAAGTCCTCGATCGCGACACCCACTTGGTCGAGCAGGTCGGCGTTAACGTACCACTGAATCACAGAAGCGTTGAACGGCATACCGTACTGCACGCCGTCAACCTGCCCCAATTTCAGCATTTGCGCAGTGTAGTTGGCGTCTTTCCAACCTTCACCTTCGGTCGCCATCATGGTCGACAGATCGACGATTTGGCCACGCGCGGACAAGGCACGCGCCAACGAAGGCAACTGGTTGTAGGCCTCGAAAGCGCAATCAGGCAAAGTGTCGGTGGCTGAGCCGCGCATTAGTTTGAGATGCGTGTCGGCATAGTTTTGAGCGGGTGCAGCGTAGATCACTTCGATCTCGTCTTGCATCTGGTTGAACATCTCGGCCAAGGGTTGGTGCTGGCGGCTGAGATGACCTGCGTTGGTCAAGCACGTGATCTGGGTTTTGGCCTGTGCCGCACCTGTCAGAGCAAGTGTGGCCAAAATGGCCAAGGTGAATTTCGACGTCATGGGTCTTCCTTTGCGCATATCAGCCCCCATCATGGAGGACCTCTCGGGAAACGTCTCTGCTTCATCAGGCCAGAGACTACCGTCGACGGTCTAGCGGTACAGGTGCGACGCTATGACGACAGTTTTTCTAAGCTTGCGTAACGGGTCGATGGCAGTTTGATGACCCTCGCCTCAGGGCGCGGCGCGGGGAAATGGAGACGTAATCTATGCGCAATGCCTGTGTCGTGTGCCTGTCACACAACTGCCCTAAGAGCCGCCCCAACAAGGAGCGTACTTATGAAAATCATTCACATCACCGACACCCATCTGATGCCTGCGGGCGAAACCCTCTACACGCTTGACCCTGCCGCACGGCTCAAACGGGTTCTTGATGACGTCAAGCTGCGCCATGCGGATGCGGATTTGCTGGTCCTCACGGGCGATTTGACCCAAGATGGCAACCCCGCCGCCTACAGGCTTCTCGAGACGCTCTTGACCGATATGCCGTTTCCTGTGCGTCTGTTGCTCGGCAATCACGACGATCGCGCCAATTTCCACGCGGCCTTTCCCGCCCATCCCGTCGACAGCCACGGGTTTGTACAATCGATGATGGCGGTTCCAGAAGCCCAAGACCGCCTCTTGTTTCTCGATAGCAACAGTGCATGTGAGGTTGGCGGGCGATTTTGCGGCCAGCGCGCGGCATGGCTGCGTGATACGCTCTCCACCTGCCCTGACAGCCCGCTGATGGTGTTTATCCACCATCCGCCCGTGGCCCATGGCATGGCACATTTCAACAACATCGGACTGCATGACACAGAGACATTGATGGAAATTTTGCGCGCCCATGTAGGCGGTGTGCGCCATATCTTCTTCGGCCATATCCACATCCCCTTGACAGGGACCACCCATGACGGAATCGGCTTTACTGCAGGGCGCGGCTGTACACATCAGTTTCGGCAAGACTTCAACAACCCTGCCCCTGATTGGGTAGCGGGTGTGCCAAATTATGGGGTTATCACGCTAACAGCGGCGCAAATCTCCTACCACGTAGTTGATACGCTCGACGCCGAAACGCTTGTTCCCGCCAACGTGTGCGCAGGACCGTGAGCCCCATAGGGTTTAGATTAGATATGCTGTCAGACTGATTTATGTTTCGGTGAAGTAACCATGGGTGTGGGTGGCGTCAATTTCATTATCATCATGCGTCACCCTCGCTACGCACGACCAAGGTCACCCTCTCCTTTCTTCGCACTCCAGATTCCGGGAAATACGCACCCCACTCAGGCGTTCATATTCGGTAGCGCTCACAAGCACGAAGCTCAAAACTCCATAGCGCGTGATCCCGACGGGTTCTTCGCTGGCGCATGACAATACCTCCAACCTATGTCTGGCCAAGTATGTGGAAGAAAAAACTTTCATTAACGCTTCCTTTGCTCCTGCAAACTTTAATTTGAATTAGAATTTCTCGACCCGAGCCTTCAACCCAGAGCCCCAAATGAAACTTCTGAAGCGCTATCTTCTCGACGCACTCCCTGCACTAATTCCACTGGGACCGTCGCCTCCATTTTTGTTGGACAGAAGGCCAAGCTTTCGTTCAGTCCAGCGCTGCGCCATACCCGTAGACGCTTGTGCGCCGGCAGAAAGGGCGGCGGCAATAGAAGGCAGCAAGAAGAACATCACAAACGAAGCAGCCAGCATACCAAAGAAAAAGAACATTCTCAGCCGGGCAGATAACGTCGCAGTTTCCGATACCGCGTCTTGCAGCATTGCGATCAGGATAAGGCCCAGAACATAGGTCAACAACTTCAAAACACCGAAGTTCAGGATTTGCGCCAGCCATGAAAAGAACCACCCTCTCGAAAAATCAAACAGCGCGAACGCAATAAACAAAGGACCAACAGCCGCCATCATGGTCAAACCCAGGGTGATTAGAAGCGAAACTGCAAACACAATCGCTGCGACCACACCACCAGTCACCATCATGACTGCATAGTAAAGCGCACCTGTGATTTTCCCGCTCACGCCCTGAGAAACATAGAACTTTTGTATTTCGTCGGCGATACGAGCTGTTTCGCGAAAGATGGCATCCGCAGGAAGCGTATTGCCTGCCTCCCCGCCAGCCAACTGATCAATAAACTCAGGAACGCCAGAGGTAATCGTGCTACCGACCCATGAAGTATAGTCCCCCGCCTTCACGACGAGGGTCCAAATCACAAGCAATTTCATGGCTCGGAATGTAAAATCCATCACAGGCTCTTGGATCGAGCCCCTCATGACGGCCCAGCCATAGAGGATGATGTAAAGGGTCATGGCCGCTGACAGCGGTGCGGCTAGTGTTCCAGACATTGAGCTAGCAATTTCTGCGGCTACCTCTGTCGTGTTGTCAATGAAGCCGCTATAGATGCTTTGCCACATGCTCAATCCTCGCTGGATGTGTCGCCAAAATATTTATCCAAGTCTTCAAGATCCTTTGCGCTGGTCGCCTGTGACAGGGCGTCTCTGGCGTTGATGCAGTCTGCATCGAGATCCGATCCGTTTTTCACTTCACATTCATCGAGCATCGCTTGCCGCGCATCTGGGTGTTCCATGTAATACTGAACAGTCTGAGGGGATTTCACATCGTCTTTGCAGGCGCTTAGAGTGATCATAGCAGCCAATATAATGCTGATTTGTTTCATGAATTAGTCTCCGAAATAGGTGTCGAGGTCTGAAAGGTCTTTTTCACTGACTTGGAGTAAAGCTTCTGTGGCCCGTCGCTCCTCGGCTTCAAGCTGGGCCTCCTGAAGCATCGTCATACCCTGGATGCGCACGGCATCGTTCTGAAGCATGGCTTGCTCCACAGCGATGCGAGCGTTCAGGGCATCAATTTCTTTTTGGGTCGAAGCTGATCCGATTTGCTGACGCAGCTTGTCCAGTCCCTCAAGGCGCTGATCAGAAACGGCAACAATACGCTCCGCTACAGCGCCTTTACGACTGGTGCTGTTGCGTATGCGGGCGACTTCCTGCGCATAGAAATCCTCTGCTGAAATGTCGTCGTCAACCATAGTGGAGAAGTCTTCAAATTTTTGAGCCGTTGAGGATAGGTCGCCCGTGAGATCATTCAGATTGAGGTCAAACGCGGTTGCGACCTCTTGGGCGTCTGTGCCGAGAATTTCTCTCACTTCACTATCGTTCAAAAGGCTTACGATATCGTCCATATCGGTCATGCCATTGATCGATTCATAGAGATGAACAGCCTGCTCATATTCTTTGACAAGCTGGGCAATCTCTTGGGCGAACTGCTGCTTCTGGTTCGCGAGACTTGTGGCATCTATTACAGGAACGCCTTGAGCAAACCCGGAATGAGCCATGAAACATCCGAAGACGACAGATGCTGATAGTAGGTTTTTCATGCTTTTCTCCTTAAGTAGCTTATTTGCGTGGTGAGGGGCTGACCGAATGTACCCGCCATAAACGGGCCTGAACCTCTGCACCCTCTCGCGAATAGAGGTCAGCAACCACGAGTGCCGCCGTTCCCGCTGACTGGCGCGCATGTGCTGTTAATTCGTGGGAAATACTCAACGTGTCCGCGAAAGGCAAAGGTCTGATGGGGAACCGCAACTCAGCATGTCCCGCCAGTGAAGTACCAGCCAGACGCACACAACGAGAACGGTTATCAGCATCACCAAAACTACTGTTCGCATCAGGCAATTAAATCCGTTCCTCGATCCAAATCCGCCAAACCACAGACACACACGATAGGTTTGAATTTTTATTCGAGTGTTCAGCGACACTGATTGTTTTTCATGGAATTTCTGAGCCTTGATCATCACACAGCAACCCCCATGAGAGAACTGGTGAGATCAAAACGAGAGAGCTTGTCCATTTCCGCGCACTGTGCATGTCGCGTTACCGTTCTCTTCTCATCCTCGGAGGGCCTACGCAGGCAATTCATGGGTTGCCTCCCGTCCGGAGCAACGCATGTGTCAGCTCTCCAACCAAACCGTCGAGAACGGCAATCTGTCTGGCTTCTTTTCGAGCCATCCCTACAAAAGAAGCTGCTGCGTTTTTTGTGCCATAAGGGCCGTCCCTCTGAGAATTTCGATCAGCCACAATCAGACAAAGTGCGGTCCTCGCCTCGCCAATCTGCGTGCACCTCTCTCGCCACAACCGACTGGAAATACCCAGTTCGTAGGCGCGCTCGTGCGCGGCCCGTATGACTGCGGTCCAGTCCGTCGGACAACCGCAGGCATACAGATCAATGTATTCCCCCATCTGTGTTCCTGCCAAAAGCCGAGCATGGGCCGGGCTGGTGGTCAACCGCCCCTCCCCCTTCGGTTTCCCTGCAATACGAATTTTATTTTTCTTTTCTTCATTCGTATTGAGTCGGACATTTTCGTCTGACTCGACGGACAACTCTGGCTGACTGTCCATTTTTGAAAAGTCTGCGAGCACTGCTTCTAGCGCTTCAGCAACCTCTTTCATTTTCTTGATGTCGCTTAGCTCGGCAGGGCGACGACGCGGCAAGATACTGGTCGCCGCCTCATCAGCATCAACGCTTTCCAAATCCCGTATCTGCCTAAAGAGGCCCTGAATATGCTCTCGTAACCGTTTGCTTTCTTCATCGGCCTGCATCTGGCGACTGGCCAAGGCGCGAATGTACTCCGCCTGCTCGATCAGCGGGGCCAGATTGATGCCCGCTGCCCGTTTAATGACACCCGCGACACGATCACCGGAGCGGCTCTTGCGCTCTGGGTACGTCCGCTTGATCAACCCCGCATCAACCAGTTCAGCTTCGATCCTCGCAATCTGACGTTTTGATAGTCCAAAGAGATGAGCAAGCCGTTCTAGAGAATGCCAAATGGCGCAAATTCTGTCCTGCTGGAAATCAGACGGCTGGCAGTTGTCTATCGCAAATTCGAGATACTTAAGCGCGCCGCTCGACAGCCCGAGAGAGGTCTTTGCTTGCTGTAGCAAGAGTTTCAATCGGAAGGGGGAAATCCCATCCGGCAAACCGCCATGTGTGAGGTGCTGTGTCATGACCACACCTCCTGCCCCGAACTTGCGAAATACCGCGATTTCTGGTATCCAAATAGAGCAATGAACTTTTGTGTGTCGTCGGACAGGGCTGCAACCCTTCCGGCGACTTTCTTTTCCCAATGGACACTTCGATGCGGGAGCAGGCTCTCCAGCCGACGGCAGCCTCCTCTCAACACCCAAAGCACTAGGGTATCAGGTTCTCCTCTCGTTCGACATATGTCCTGATACCAAAAAACACCTAATATATTGTTATTATTAATGAAAGTGAGGGATTGCAAATCCGTGTACACCGGTTCGATTCCGGTACTCGCCTCCATTTATTCTCAAAGACATAATAGCATCTTGCCGCTCGGATCTCGCCTCCGTTCTCGCGCCCGATTACTCCGTGCGCTGCCCGTCATACTTTGCGACCACCCTCTACCACCAGCAAACTGATGCAATCACGCCCGCCTAAACACCTGCACAGTTTGTAAGCACCCACAACGAATTGGCTCTAGTTGCGAATAATTCTCAATATTTCATTTGACAGTTGCGAATGATTATCATTTACATATCAGCAGCAGAGACAACCTAAATCCTGAAGGACGCCCCATGAGTTTGAAGCGAAGCATATTTCTCAGCAGCATCGCCGCGCTGGCCCTTACTGGTGCCGCGCAGGCAGACGAGAAGATGAAAGTTGTGACGACATTCACCGTGCTTGCCGATATGGCCCGCCATGTTGCCGGTGACGCCGCAGAGGTGGTGTCGGTGACCAAACCGGGTGCGGAAATCCACGGTTACGAGCCGACCCCGCGTGATATTGTGCGTGCGCAGGACGCGGATTTGATCTTGTGGAACGGGTTGAACCTCGAACTGTGGTTCGAACAATTCCTGTCCAACCTGAAAAATGTGCCTTCTGTGACGCTGACCGAGGGGATCGACCCGATCTCGATTTCGGGCGGGGCCTATGAGGGCAAACCGAACCCCCACGCATGGATGGGGCTCGACAATGCCTTGATCTACATTGACAATATCGAGAAAGCCTTTGTCGAACACGACCCCGAGAATGCGGACGTTTACGCTGCAAATGCGGCCGCCTACAAAGAGGAACTGCGCGAAACGCTGGAACCTTTGCGGGCCGAGATTGCCGAAGTGCCCGAAGACAAGCGCTGGCTTGTGACCTGCGAGGGGGCGTTTTCCTATCTGGCTCGGGATTTCGACATGAAAGAGCTTTACCTCTGGCCTATGAATTCTGACCAGATGGGCTCCCCCAAACAAGTGCGCAATGTGATTGACGGGGTGCGAGAAAATGACATTCCCGTTGTGTTCTGCGAAAGCACGGTCAACACCGCTCCTGCCGAACAGGTCGCCCGCGAAACCGGCGCTGAATATGGCGGGGTGCTCTATGTCGACAGCCTCTCCGAGCCGGACGGTCCAGTGCCGACATATCTCGATTTGTTGCGCGTCACCTCGGAGACAGTGGCCAATGGGCTTGAAGCCGGCTTGAACTAGGCGCAGTTTACATACGACAGTATCCTGTCACGCGGGCTTGTGCGGCCTGCGTGACACGGGTTTTTGTCACAGAGCTTTTGTGGCGATCCCCGCACTCCAACAGATAGAAAGACGCATATGAGACAGGACAGTTCGAAGCCCCAGACCCAAGGCCCTCGGTCAAAAACGGGTGGCGGCATTTGGGCGCAAGATGTCACGGTCACCTATCGCAACGGCCATACCGCGTTACGTCACGCCAGTTTTGAAATTCCGCGCGGCACGGTGACCGCGCTTGTCGGTGTCAACGGGTCCGGCAAATCCACTCTATTCAAGGCTATCATGGGGTTTGTTCCCGTGGCGCAAGGCGACATCCGCCTTTTGGGCATGTCCGTGAACGACGCCCTGCGCAAGAACCTTGTGGCCTATGTGCCGCAGGCCGAAGAGGTCGACTGGTCCTTCCCCGTCCTCGTCGAGGATGTGGTGATGATGGGGCGTTATGGCCATATGGGCTTTCTGCGCCGCCCGTCCAAGGCCGACCACGCCGCTGTCGAAGAGGCTTTGAGGCGGGTCAATATGCTCGACTTCCGGCACAGGCAGATCGGTGAGCTCTCCGGCGGGCAAAAGAAACGCGTGTTCCTCGCCCGCGCACTGGCCCAAGAGGGTCAGGTGATCCTTCTCGACGAGCCGTTCACCGGCGTTGACGTGAAAACCGAAGACCAGATCATCGCCCTGCTGCGCGATTTGCGCGACGAGGGGCGCGTGATGTTGGTCTCCACCCACAACCTTGGATCGGTGCCGGAGTTCTGTGATCGCACGGTGCTCATCAAGGGCACGGTTCTGGGCTATGGCCCGACAGAGACGACATTCACCCGCGACAATCTCGAAGAAGCCTTCGGCGGCGTTCTGCGGCAATTCACGCTGGGCGGGGCCGATCTTCACGACGACGACGATCCGCGCCATGTCACCATCCTCACGGATGACGAGCGGCCTCTGGTCCATTATGGCGACAAGACCCACGTTCTGGGCGAGCCGCCACAGCCCGAAACCGCGCCCGACAAAGCACGGGAGGGCGATGCATGAACGTCCTGCTCGAACCGTTTTCCTACAATTACATGACCAACGCCATGTGGGTCTCCGCCCTCGTGGGCGGGGTCTGTGCCTTTCTGTCCTCCTACCTGATGCTCAAGGGTTGGTCGCTCATTGGCGATGCGCTCTCGCATTCGGTCGTGCCCGGTGTGGCGGGAGCCTATATGCTGGGCCTGCCCTTCGCGCTTGGCGCGTTTATCTCGGGCGGGCTGGCGGCGGCGGCGATGCTGTTTCTCTCGGAGCGCTCCGGCCTCAAGATCGACGTGATCATCGGGTTGATCTTCACCTCTTTCTTCGGGCTCGGCCTTTTCATGGTCTCGCTCAATCCGATGGCCATTTCGGTCCAGACCATCACTATGGGCAATATTCTCGCCATCACGCCCGAAGACACGCTGCAACTGGTGCTGATCGGGGTCGTGTCACTCGTTGTGCTTTTGTTGAAATGGAAAGACCTGATGGTGGTGTTTTTCGACGAAAGCCACGCCCGCTCCATCGGCCTCAAACCCCGACTCTTGAAAGCGGTGTTCTTTGTGCTGCTCTCGGCCTCTGTCGTCGCGGCGATGCAGACCGTGGGGGCGTTTCTCGTGATCGCCATGGTGGTGACACCGGGGGCAACGGCCTATCTCTTGTGCGACCGCTTCCCGCGCCTGATCATAACCTCTGTGCTGATCGGCACGGTGACCAGTTTCACCGGCGCCTACATCAGCTATTTCCTTGATGGCGCAACCGGCGGGATCATCGTCTGTCTGCAAACGCTGATCTTCCTTGTGACTTTTGTCTGGGCCCCGAAACACGGGCTTCGGGCCGCCCGCGCCAAGGCGCGCGCCGCTCTCACCGAAGGAGCGCCGGAATGATCGACACGATTTTGATGCCCTTCCAGTTCGGCTTTATGCAGAACGCCTTTCTGATCTCGGCCATTGTGGCGGTGCCCACGGCCATTCTGTCCTGTTTTCTGGTGCTCAAAGGCTGGGCGCTCATGGGCGATGCAATCAGCCATGCGATCCTGCCCGGCGTGGTGCTGGCCTATATCCTCGGTCTGCCGCTCATTTTCGGAGCCTTCGTCGCAGGCATGGTGACCGCACTGGCCACCGGCTACCTGTCGGAAAACAGCCGGATCAAACAGGACACCATCATGGGGGTGGTCTTCTCCGGCATGTTCGGCCTCGGCATTGTGATGTTCGTGGCGACGCCTTCGGATGTCCATCTCGACCACATCCTCTACGGCAATATGCTGGGTGTGGAGCCCCATGACCTCTGGACCGCAGGCTCCATCGCTCTCATCGTCTCTGCCGCCTTGCTGCTCAAGTGGAAAGACCTGATGCTCCACGCCTTCGATCCGGCGCAGGCGCGGGCCTCCGGTCTGCCGGTTCAGGTCTTGCACTACGGGCTTTTGACGGTGCTCTCGCTCACCATCGTGTCGACCCTGACCGCAACGGGCCTGATCCTTGCCGTCGCGCTTCTGATCGCACCGGGCGCCATCGCCTTTCTTCTGGTCCGGCGGTTCTCAAAGATGCTGGTGGTCGCTGTGATCATCAACTTCTGTGCTATGATCACAGGGGTTTACCTCAGCTTCTGGCTCGACAGCGCCCCAGCGCCTACCATCGTGCTGTTGCAGACCGCGATTTTCCTCGTCGCCTTTGTGCGCAGGATGCGGCAGGTCAAACGCCAAAGCCAAACGATCTGACGACAAAAGGCGGCGCAGTGTTTCCACTCGCCGCCTTTTTCATATTTGGACGCCTGCTCAAGCCTGCATTGGCAGCCAGAGCACGATCATCGGGAAACTCACCAGAAGCGCGATGGTAATCGCATCCGCGATGAAGAACGGCGTCACGCCTTTGAACACATCCTGCACGGACAGATCGTCACGCACGCCCGCAACCACGAAACAGTTGAGACCGATCGGCGGGGTGATCAGACAGAACTCTGCCATTTTCACCACAAGAATACCGAACCAGATCGCACACATCGGCCCTGACATGCCAAAGGCCGCATCCGCCGCCGCAACGGTTTCGCCACCATTGAGCGCCATCACCGCCGGATAAACCACAGGCAAGGTCAGGAGCAGCATCCCGATGGCATCCATGAACATCCCCAACACGGCATAGGCCAGAAGGATGCACACAAGGATCAGCATGGGCGACATGGTCAGCGAGGTCAGCCAGTCCGCAAACGCGCCCGGCAGGTCGGCAAAGCCCAGAAACCGCACATAGATCAACACGCCCCAGATGATGGTGAAAATCATCACCGAAAGCTTCGCCGTCTCCAAAAGCGCGTCACGGAACTGGCCCCAACGCATGCCTTTATAGACCGCCATCAGGAAGACCACGAAAGCGCCAATCGCACCGCCTTCGGTCGGCGTTCCCCAAGCCTCTCCGCCGAACGGGTTGTAGACGAACAGCACGATGGTCAGCACAACGATCATGATCGGCGCAGCCGGAGGCAGGGACTTAAAGCGTTCCTTCCATGTAAAGCCGCCAACCGCCGGACCAAAGCCCTTGATCGCCACGGACATACCCACAATCAGCGCGGCATAGACAAAGGCCGAGAACATGCCCGGCAGAAAGCCCGCCAGCAAGAGCTTGCCCACGTCCTGCTCCACGATGATGGCGTAGATCACCAAGATCGTCGACGGAGGGATCAGCGAGGCCAATGTGCCCCCTGCGGCAACAACACCTGCGGCGAATTTCTTGTTATAGCCGGCTTCGATCATCTCGGGGATGGCGATGCGGGCAAACACGGCAGAGGTCGCAATCGACGCGCCCGACACGGCGGAAAAGCCCGCTGTCGCAAACACGGTCGCCACAGCCAGACCACCCGGAACCCACGCGATCCACCGCTTGGCCGCCGTGAACAGCGCCTTGGTCAGCCCCGCGTAATAGGCGAGATAGCCGATCAGGATAAAGGTCGGGATGAGCGAGAGTGCCTGAGACGACACTTTCGAATGGGGCACCTGCCCCGCCGTCTTGGCCGCCACCGTCAAGGCCCAGCCGAAGGCCTCGGGATCGTAGCCTTTCTTCGACCAGAAAATCCAGATGAGGCCCACCATCCCTGCAAGACCGGCAGCAAAGGCCACCCGCATGCCGAGAACCACCATAACAAGAAGACCGCCGGAGACGATCAGACCGATTTCAATAGGATCCATATCCATTCCCTCAATCGTCTTTGCCGGAGACGTGTTCAGCCTCCATCGCGGCCTGTGTGGCCATATCAAGCACCAACGGCACCGCCACCGGATGTTCAGTGCCCAGAATGATCGCCCGAATATAGGCCGCGATCTGAAGCATCAGACGCACCGTCAGCACCCCGAAAGCCACAGGGGCCAGAAGCTTGGCAGGCCAGAGCGGCAAGCTGATATCCATCGAACTGTCACGACTCCACATCGGCATGGAGAAATCAAAACTGCGCTGGAAATGTGCCCATGTGCCCCAGACCATCAGCACCATGAAGACGAACATCGCAAAGGTGGTGATCAGTTCCGCGATATAGAGCGGACGGCCTTTCAGCGCACCCACCAGCATGTCCATCCGCACATGACCGCCGTTGCGCTGGGTGTAGGAAATCCCCATGAAGGCGATGAGCGGCATGGCCTGTTGGATCCAGTCCACATAGCCCGGCAGCGGCTGATTGAAGAAATTGCGCCCGCCGACGGAAAACACCGCCAGAAGCATCAGCGCGAACACCGTCAGGCCGCTCAAGAACGCCAGCACCAGTTCCAGTTTGTGTAGTCCCTGATCCAACCGGCTCAGCCGGCTGTCATCTGTCAGGACCGTGGCCGTTCCCGCCATCCTTTATCCCCTTATGTCCGAAAATCCGAAAAGACCCGCCCCGCAACACGCAGGACGGGCCAGCACTCAAGCGCGTCTCTTATTTCGAGGCGGCCACCGTTTCGATGACAAGATCATAGAGCTCCTGCGCAGGTAGGCCGCGCTTGGTGTTCTCCGTGATCCAGGCCGTCGCAGCAGGCGCCGCTGCGGCCTCTTTGAAGGCTTCGAGGTCTTCATCCGAGAAGGTCACCTGTTCGATGCCCTTTTCCTCGATCAGCGGACCCCATTTGGCCATGGTCTGCTCGTTATAGTAGTCGATGTAATAGTCGAGCGCCTCGTCCACGGAGCTGTCCAGAGCTTCGCGCTCTTCATCGGTCAGCATCTCGTAAGCGTCGATATTGACCACGACCGGACAGTTCACCGCGCCGGGGTTGAGGTTGGTGGTCCACCATGTCGCGATATCCGCCGTGCCGAAGGACATATGCGCGTGAGGAGCAAAAGCTGCCGCGCGGATCACGCCGCTGTCCATCGCCTGACGCACTTCCGTGGCGGACATGGAGGTCGGCACAGCACCGGAAGCCGACATGGCCGCGCCGATCCCGCCGGTGGCGCGCACGGTCAGACCTTTGAAGTCTTCGATGGAATGCGGCGCATCGCCCACACCTGCAAGGTTATACTGCGGCAGCGGGGTCGGCATCAGCAGTCTGGCGTTCCAGCGTGCCAGATCCTTGACCGTAGCCGGATGGTTATACACCGCCATTGCCACGTCGCGTTCCAGTTCGAGATTGTCTACGCCCAGAAACGGCAGCTCCAGCACGGTGATCGAGGGGTTCTTGTCAGGGTGATAGCCCGCACAGAACTGCGCCATCTCGAAGGCGCCGATGGAAATGCCGTCAAGGTTCTCGGTGTTTTTCGACAGACCGCCATAGGAAATGTTCATGGTGAATTCACCATTGGTCTTTTCCGCGACCAGCTCGGCGAGCTTTTCGACATTCTCGGTGAAAGCACGGCGCTTGCCCCACAGCGACACGTTCCATTCCGTCGCAATCGCCTCGCCCGCAAACCCGACGCAAAGCGCGGCCACAGCCGCACGTCCCAAAAACTTGTTCATGATGTCCTCCCAAGACATAAATTACCGTCTGTCAGGGAGTATGCGGCGGTCTTCACAATTCCGCTATGAGGGAATCTGCGCGCACTCTCCGCCGCGCCCTGCGGATTTCCGCAGAGCTACAACAGGGCATCTTTGTCGAGCCCCAGTTTCACAATCTTCTCGTTGAGCGTGCGCCGCCCGATCCCCAGAGCCTCGGCCACCGCATCCATCCGACCGTTTTGCGCCCGCAAGGCACGCGCGATGAGTTCCCGCTCGAACGCCGCAACCGCTTCGCGCAACGTATCAGGCACCTGCGTGGCGTGATCCGCCTGCAACGCCGCCGCGACCGAGGCCTGACCTCGCCGCGCCATGAGGACAAACCGCTCCGCCACGTTGCGCAGCTCGCGCACATTTCCGGGCCAGTCATGGCCCATCAGCGCGGCCATATCTTCCGCCCCCAAATCCGGCAGGCTCACCTCGTAGACGCGGGCAAACTCTCCGGTGAAACGGGTGAACAACATCAGGATATCGTCCCGCCGCGCGCGCAAGGTCGGCAAGTCCAGCCGTATGGTGTTCAGCCGGTGCAGCACATCGCGCCGGAGTTGCCCCGCTTCCACGGCTGCTTCGGGGTCCTCGTTGGTGGCAGAGATCACCCGAAAGGTCAGCTTGCGCGGCTGACTGGCCCCGACGGGCGTTATCTCGCGCTGCTCCAACACCCGCAAAAGCATGGTCTGCACAGGCAAGAGACAGGCGCAGACCTCGTCGAGGAACAAGGTGCCCCCATCCGCTGCCGCAAGCCGCCCTTGCCCCGCACCTTCCGCGCCAAACATCTCGCGCTCGAACCCTTCGGCGCTCAGGGTCGCACAATTGAGCGCAACAAAAGGGCCATCCGCGTCAGGGCCGAGATCATGCAACGCACGGGCGATCACATCCTTTCCTGTGCCGGTCTCCCCGACCAAAAGCACAGAGGCCGGACTTTCCGAAACCGTCAGCACCTCTTCCCGCACGGCACGCGTTGCCGACGACTGCCCCAGAAATTGCTTGTCGAGCCCCGAGAGATCGCGGAGCCGTGCCTTGAGCCGCTCGGTGCGCTGATGCAGCCGGTGCTGCCCGCCCGCATGGGAGAGAATCGTCAGAAGGCGACGTGGTTCATAGGGCTTTTCGACAAAAGAATAGGCCCCGTCCTGCATCGCCTGCACCGCAGTCGCAATATCGCCATGGGCCGAAATCAACACCAGCGGCGGCGAGTCCGGCGGCAATGCGGCCAGAAGGTCCAGCCCCGACATGCCCGGCATCCGCACATCAGACAGGATGACATCAGGCAACATCTCCGGCAGTGTTGCCACCACCTGATCGGCACGCGGCAAGGCTTCGACCTCGTGCCCTGCGGCTTTGAGAAGATCCATCAGGGAACTGCGCATGGCCTTGTCGTCATCGACCACCAAGACCCGCAATGCGGCCTCTTTCATATCTTATCCTCCCCGTCATCCCCGACCAGCGGCAATTCGACCCGAAACACAGCGCCGCCCGCCCCGTCTTTTGTCTCATCTGCATTCTGCGCCACGAGCCGTCCGCCGTGTTCGCGCACAATACTGGCCGAAATCGCAAGGCCAAGCCCCATGCCTTCGCCAGAGGCGCGGCGGGTGACGAAAGGCTCCTGAAGCTCGTCCAGCGTGGCCGCTCCCAGCCCGTGACCGGTGTCACGCACCTCGAACCACCCGATCGCGGCACCCTCGCCCTCCTGCTCTGTGCCCACCGACACGTCAAGCTGCGCGGCGCTTTCCTCCTCCATCGCATCAATCGCGTTGCGCAGGAGATTGGTCATGACCTGCTCGATCCGCAGCTTGGACCCTTGCACCACAACCGGCGGATCTGCGCGGCGTCGCGACAAGGTCACATGGGCGCGCTCCAGATTGGGCGCAACAAGCGCCAGCGCCTCGTCCATCGCCACATCAAGATCGACAGGCTCCAGTCCGCGCTGTCCGGGACGGGCGAAAAAACGCAATTGCCGTGTCAGCCCTTCTATCCGCTCGGTCAGGCCTGACAGATGCGCCAGCAATGCCGGATCAGATCGACCACTGATCTCCGCCGCAGCGATGTGGTTTTTCAGCGCCGCAATGGGCTGGCCCAATTCATGTGTCACCGAGGCCGACAGCTCCCCAAGAGCGGCCAGTCGGGACGCGCGTTCAAGTTCCTTTTGCGTGCGTTGCAGCCGCCGCTCCGCCGCGCGGCGCTCTTCTATCTCGACGGCAAGGCGCTCGTTGGCCAGACGCAATTCCGCCTCTTCGGCTTCTGAGCGCCTAAGCGCGGCACCGATCCGCTCCGTGCGTTTGAGTTGGTAGAGGATCACCGCCACAGCCGCCACGCCAAGCGCCAGCGCCGTGACCAGCCAACTCAAGGTCACAATCCGTTCACGGCTGGCGAAATAATGCAGGCTCCAGCCATGCGGCAGATCGGAGCTTGCCATATGCACCACATCCACGCCCCCGATCCGTGCGGAACGTTCGCCGCGCTGCTCCCAGTCCAGAGGCCGCAAATCCGCCCCGCTGAACTGACGGTCGCGTTCGATCCGCGCGCGTTCGGCCTCGGACAGCTCCCGCAAGAGCCGGTAGCGCCATGCCTCATCCGACGCCAGCAGCACTACGCCCTCGTCATTGGCCAGAAGCACCTGTTCGCCGCCGTCACGCCACGCGGCCTCAAGATCGGTCAGGTCAAGCTTGATCGCAATCACCCCGATCACACGCCCCGCCGCATCGCGCACGGGTTCGGAGATGAAATAGCCCGGCAAGCCCGTCGTCGTGCCGATCCCGTAGAATCGTCCCTGTCGCCCTTCAAGCGCATCGCGCACATAGGGGCGGAAAGCATAGTTATGCCCGACGAAACTCAAAGACGTGCCCGCATTCGAGGCGGAGATGGTCTCCCCCTGCGTGGTCATAAGGTAGATCGCATCCACGCCTGATTGGGCGGCAAACCCCCGCAAACGGATGTTCAGCGCGCCGCGATCTCCTCCTTCTGCTGTTGCCTGCACGAAAGGATCGCGGGCCAGCACATAGGGCAGATGCGAAAACCGCTCCAACTCGGCAATCACCGTGGAGCGATAGAGCGACAGACGCCCTGCCGCCTTGGATTGTTCCTGTGTGGAGAAATAAACGCTCGCTCCCTGAAACAGTAAGACCAGCGCCACCAAAGCAATACAGGCCGCAACCAGCCCTTTTCTTCGCACCATGCCCCTTCGCCGCCTCCTCTGTCACAGCTTGCCTGCCTCCCTGATCCAATTGACAGGCCCCCGCAGTTCACAGGGATCATAAAGCCTTTCACTCAAAACGATAGGCAAACCCGTCAGTGGCGCGATTGGCAAAAACATTCGCACGCTCACATCGCAAAACTGAACAGACAAGAGAACCTTGGCGGCCCTGACACAAAAAAGCGCCCCCGCAAAAGCAGGGGCGCGCGTGATCCAGCGGAGCAATGCCGGATCAGGACAGATCGAAGCGGTCGGCGTTCATCACCTTGACCCAAGCTGCAACAAAGTCATTCACGAATTTCTCCGCGTTGTCGTCTTGCGCATAGACTTCGGAATAGGCCCGCAGGATCGAGTTCGAGCCGAAGACCAGATCAACACGTGTCGCTGTGTAGCTTGTCTCGCCGGTTTTGCGATCAACGATGTCGTAAAGACCGTTTTCCTTCGGCAGCCACTTGTAGCCCATATCGGTCAGGGTCGTGAAGAAATCGGTGGTCAAAGCACCTTCGCGCCGGGTGAAGACCCCGTGTTTCGCTTCGCCATAGTTGGTGCCCATAACGCGCATCCCGCCAACCAGAACAGTCATCTCGGGCGCGGTCAGCCCCATGAGTTGGGTCCGGTCGAGCATTAGCTCCTCGGTCGAGACCACATAGTCCTTTTTGACCCAGTTGCGGTAGCCGTCATGGATCGGTTCCAAGACCTCGAAACCTTCCACATCGGTCATTTCCTGCGTCGCATCACCACGACCCGGCGCGAAGGGCACTTCGACGTCAAAACCAGCGGCTTTTGCGGACAGTTCCACACCGACATTGCCGGCCAGAACAATGGTGTCTGCCACGCTGGCACCGGCTTCTGCGGCCAGAGGCTCCAGCACGGAGAGCACTTTTGCCAGACGTTCCGGTTCGTTACCGACCCAGTCTTTTTGCGGGGCCAGACGGATGCGGGCACCATTCGCGCCGCCGCGACGATCAGAACCACGGAAGGTCCGCGCACTGTCCCATGCGGTCGATACCATCTCGGAGATCGAAAGGCCGGAGGCCGCGATCTTGCGCTTGAGTGCACCGATGTCATAATCGGTGGTGCCTTCGGGGATCGGATCCTGCCAGATCAGATCTTCTTCCGGCACATCCGGGCCGAGAAAGACCGATTTCGGCCCCATGTCGCGGTGGGTCAGTTTGAACCATGCACGGGCAAAGGCATCGGTGAAGGCGTCAAAGTCCTCTTTGAACCGCAGCGAGATTTCGCGATAGATCGGGTCCATTTTCAGCGCCATATCGGCATCCGTCATCATCGGGTTGTGACGGATCGACGGGTCTTCGACATCAGCGGGCTTGTCCGCCTCTGCGATCTCGACCGGCTCCCATTGCCATGCACCGGCGGGGGATTTGCGCAATTCCCACTCATGGTTGAACAGCATCTCGAAGAAACCGTTGTCCCATTTCGTCGGGTTGGTCGTCCATGCGCCTTCCAGACCGCTGACCATTGTGTCGCGACCGATACCGCGGCCCTTGGTGTTCATCCAACCAAGGCCCTGAAATTCGGGGCCGGCGGTTTCGGGATCCGGGCTGAGGTCATCGACATCGCCGTTCCCGTGACATTTGCCGACCGTGTGGCCACCTGCCGTCAGAGCAACGGTTTCTTCGTCATTCATCCCCATACGGGCAAAGGTTTCCCGCATATGCTGCGCGGTTGCGAGCGGATCGGGTTTGCCGTTCACCCCTTCAGGGTTCACATAGATCAGCCCCATCTGAACAGCCGCCAGCGGGTTTTCCAGCGTATGCGCGTCTTTCACATCGCCATAGCGGGTGTCGGATGGCGCGAGCCATTCTTTTTCCTCGCCCCAGTAGATGTCTTTTTCGGGGTGCCAGATATCTTCGCGACCAAAGGCGAAACCGTAGACCGGCAAGCCGGCTTGCTCATAGGCAATCGTTCCGGCCAGCATCAACAGGTCGGCCCAGCTGATCTTGTTGCCGTATTTCTTTTTGATCGGCCAGAGCAGACGACGGCCCTTGTCGGTGTTGACGTTATCCGGCCAGGAGTTCAACGGCGCAAAGCGCTGGTTCCCCGTGTTGCCCCCGCCGCGACCGTCCGTATTCCGGTAGGAGCCGGCAGTGTGCCATGAGACGCGCCCCATCATACCGATGTAGCTGCCCCAGTCACCCGGCCACCAGTCTTGACTGTCATTGATCAATGCGCGCAAGTCGTTTTTCAAAGCTTCAAAATCGAGCTTTTTGACTTCTTCGCGATAGTTGAAATCCTTGCCCAGCGGGTTTGTCTTGGTGTCGTGCTGGTGCAGAATGTCGAGGTTAAGCGCATTCGGCCACCACTCCATGACATCCTTGCCCATCTCGGTGTTGCTGCCATGCATGACTGGGCATTTGCCCGACATTTTCAGATCATTACCGTCCATCTGTTCCTCCGGTATGCTACGTGTTTCGTGGCGGGGGCGCGGCGGCGATCTATGTGGCTTGTGGCCTGAATCTCGCTGCTCCCGTTCCGTCTCGTAAAGAGGTAACAGGTTTGATCGATAAACAATAATTGTATTACTTATGGATTGCTATAAGTTATTCTAATTCGAAATCTGCTAGCAAAATCCGACCCTTCACGGCGCACAGGGCGAACCCTGCGGGTCGCTGGCTGTCTCGGAAGGCAGGCAATCCGGCTCAGGCACGTCAAGCCCCGCCCTTTCAAGATACCCCGCGATGGCCGATAGGGCGATCTCGCCCTGCACAAACATCCGGATTTCGGCCAAAGGATCCTCCGGCGTGCCTACCACTGCGAGTAAACGCTCCACTTCGTCGCGATCTCCGATCATGGATGCCGCGGCCAGCAAAAGCATATTGCGCGAGGGGCCGACCTGATCGGCATAGCCCTTGCGGGCCATATCAACCATGCGCGCGTTCTTATGCACAATGCCGGACACCAGAACCGGCAGATACATATAGGCCGAGGCATTGGCGCCCAGATCAATAGCCCTCAACGCCGCATCGCGGGCTTCATAAAGCAAGTCTGCTGACAAATATGCATAGGAGAGCACACCGTAAGCAGTCGGATTCGCCGGATTCAACTCTACCGCCTGACGCAAGGCACGGATGGCTAGATCGGTTTTGCCTTCGACATTGTAAACCGCGCCCAGAAGGATGAACACAACATCGGAACCGGGGAAACGATCCGCAAAACCTTCCGCATATTCTGTGAGCTTCTCGGGTGAGGACTGCATCGCTTCGGGCAAACCGGACGTATCCATGAACTGAAAGTCAGGGACCGAATGCAACATCAAAGTCCCGAAGGAGGTAGAGCCAACCGCATCGGTCTCCAGTATATCCGAGAAAGGCTCGAAACACCGATAGGCCGTTTGGAACTTTTCGGGACTATAATCGCTCAGAAACGCATCGGTCTTAAGAACACAGGAAAAGACGCTGTCCGGTGCCCCCGCCGCGCCCGTATCCGGTCGGCCAAGCGCACTGATCACACCACCTTGTGCCGCGAGATAACTGCTCATGCGATGGGACACGGCACGCAGGCTTGCATAAATCCCCTGCGCATCAACAGGATCGGACATTCGGGTTTGAAACAGTTCCTCGCCGGTCTCGACATCCACCAGCGCAACGGACAGATCAAGATGCCCCACGAGGCTCAGAATCGAACCGCGCAAGACATAATCGGCCCCTTCAAGCTCACTATTGAGATCGGCGTTCAAGACCCGCACATTCACGCGCCCAAAACGTTCGAGGTCTCCGGCCAGTTGTCTCTGCACATCTTTTTCATAAGTGTCGTTCTCCGCCCGATCCGTCAGATTGTCGAACGGCGCGATGGCAACGACCGGATAGCCCGGCTCGGTGCTTGCCGTTTCAATCGGACTTGACGGAAAGACAACATGCCAAATGCCATGTCCTAAAACACCCGCCGCAAAAACCACAATTAGGAACAGGACAAAGCGCAAACCAAACACCTTGCGCATCTTCGGCCTATCGGGGGCCTGCGCGTCAGAAGGCGGTTGTGCAGAACCCTCTGTGCCCGCCACATCATCCCGCGCGACCTTATCAACCACCGCCTCTTCGTTCTGTTGCTCAGCGGTCGATGGTTTCTCGACACGTAGCACCGACAGGGCATAGCTACCACGCGGGATGATCAGGCGATCGACGCGATCGCCATGTTGCGCATAGTAGCCATTGATGGCCTCCCGAAGCCGCCGCATCCGGACCCGCACAATCGGATCGGTCGAGGGATCGAACTCATCCCCTCTGCCGAGCAGCCCATGCGCAATGCCGTATTCGGTGATCTCGTCACCTCGTCCGGCCAAACACTCTTTCGCCAAATATTCGAGCAATGCACGGTTTGCCTTTGAACGTGCGAAAGCCTCACTTTCGAGAATGAGCGTAACTTCCCGCTGTAAAACTTCCAGTTTTTGCCCGTCCGGCAACATGCAGCCCCCCCCCCAGACCAATCTGTTGTCATGACAGAACGGTAACATGTTTCAGATAGGGGAAAAGAAAAAATTCCCCTTAAAACTTCACAAAATCCGAGAATCTGGTGTTTCAAACTCGGCTCACCTGCCGCGTGTTACATATTGTTACGCAAGCGCTTTGAAACAAAGGCCACCTTATGCAACTTTCTGAAACCATTTGTTTCTGAAAAAGCGGTTCTAAATCCGCAATAAGGCTCTCTCCAGTAACGATTTCCCGAGAGTTGTGTTTCATGCGCCCTGCCCCTTTGCACCATATGTCCCGCGTTCTGAACGCCTTGCGCATGCCCTTTATCAGGACACCCGCCAAAGAAGAGCGCACCAGCAGGAACCTCCGGGCCGCAAATGACACCAAGCCATATACGCAGTTTACTTCCGAGATCGGCCACGACGCACAACGCACCAATCTGCCGTGCCACAACCTGATCATTCTGAGCCGCGTAGCGCAGGCGGACAGCCTCATGCGCGGGACGACGAAATCCCTCAATCCGCGCATTGCCCGCTCTTTGGAAGAAGTCAGCGCACATTTTGATGCCGAGCGCTTCAAGTTAGTCGTCGTTGAATGTAACCCCGAACATTGCGATCTGGTCCAAAGCGCCATCGAGATTCAACGCCTTATTCCGCAAGGCGATGCAACAGCGCTCATCATCTTCAAACGCGCAACGCAGGAATGTCTCGACATGCTGCGCTACACGCCCAGCGCCGCCGCCTTTTCCTTTCTGTCCGTGCGGCCTGATGAGATTCGCACACATATTCAGGACTTACTGGCCCTTTAAGAACACCTCCGCGCCTGATACCCTTTACCCGAGCCGCCCCAATCGCGGCCCTTCAAGAGTTTGAACCCATGCCCACCCGAATCGCACGTCACATATCTATTGTCCTGCCCGCAAGCGCTGGGCGGATATCGCTATCCTCTGATATGTACAAAAAGCCTATCAGCAACTCCATGCACGCCCCCTGCGCGTCACCCCAAGCCGTATCTACGCCCCTGACCACGGGGGAGACAGAGTTGATTGATAAGCTGCTGGAGGCCTGCACCCAATACCAACAAGCAGGGGAAACCCAGCTTTCCGATCTGGTCGATCGGATTGGCATGAACCTGATGCAGTCCTTTATGACCCGCAAGAAAGATGATCCCCGCAGCACGTAAACCTTCCACGCCATAGAGAGGAAAAAGCCCCCGAACAAGCTGCACAAGAGAAGTAGGGACAAACTTTCGCTTCCGCAGCCATACGAGGGCTTTCAAAGGACTGTGCCCCCGAACAAGGGGCACAGAAGGACCAAAATCAGTTCGGGATAATTTCCGCCACCGGACGCGGAGTGGTCATTGTTTCCGTCGGCAGCACCGGCAGAGTGACTTCCGGCATTTCACCGGTCAAAGAGCCAAGGAAAGCCACGATCTTGTCGGCTTCATCCTCGGACAGGTCTTCGCCCAGTTGGCTTTCGGCCATGATCTGCACAGCGACCTTGAGATCCCAAACCTTGCCGGAGTGAAAATAAGGCGCGGTCAATGCGATGTTGCGTAGCGGACCTGCGCGGAAGACATATTCGTCATCCACAGTATCCGTCACAGCAAAGCGGCCACGGTCGCCCTCAGGCAGAATATCGGAGCCGGGCTTTTCGATCAGACCAAAGGGATAATAGTCCTCGCCGCCGATGTTGATACCGGAGTGACAGGCGATACAGCCCTTGTCCATGAACAGTTCAAGACCAGCAAGCTCTTCGGCAGAAAGCGCATCGTCATCCCCGTTTAGCCATGAATCAAACGGCGCAGGGGTCAACAGCGTAGCTTCGAAGGCTTCGATGGCCTTGGCCATATTGTCAAAGGTGACCGGTTCGTCTTCATCGGGAAAAGACTCTTCGAACCATTCCACATATTGCCCCATAGATGACAGGGTCGCGACCACATTGTCAGGCGTGTTGGCCATTTCGACACCGGCCTGAATCGGACCTTTTGCTTGAGCTTTCAGGTCATCGGCACGACCGTCCCAGAACTGGGCAGCGTTGAAGACGGCGTTCAAAACGGTTGGCGAGTTCCGCGGGCCTTTTTGCCAGCCATGACCAACGGATGTTTCCATGTTGTCATCCCCGCCTGTGGTCAGGTTGTGACAGGAATAGCATGAGAAAACGCCCGATGCCGACAGACGCGGATCAAAGAACAGCGCTTTGCCCAACTCGATTTTCTCTTCGGTGATTTTATTGTCCTGCACGGCAGGAACCGTTGAAGGAAGCGGTTTGAAGAACTCAAGGGCATATTCCCTGAGCTCGTTTGCAGAAGCCGCCGAGGCCCCCAAAACAAAAGCACTGGTCATCAATGCCAAACGCGGTGCAAGTTTCATATTTTTCTCCCTAGCATCTCGTGATGCATTCAGTAGATCGCGCGCATGACAAAAATTAGAATCCCTCTAAGAAACAGCTATGACCTAGATCAATTCCAATTCTAAAACCCCGCTTGATCTACCCCCTCTTGCCAACAGACCGGCAGAGCGCGTAAGCCGATGGGCAAGTCTGAACCTGCGAGGCGCATGTCTTGTTTTTCTATCGTTTCCTTTTGACCATCCTGAGCCCGCTGTTTGCGCTTGCGCTACTGCGGCAAGTTTTGCGCGGACGCGAGAGCTTGTCCGATCTGGCCGAACGCTTCGGTGCCGGGCTGACATCTGCGCGCGTGTCCACATCTCCGCGGCTCTGGGTCCACGGGGCCTCGAACGGAGAAATGACCGCCGCACGTGTCTTGGTCGAAGAGGCACTGTCTCGTGCAAATGATCTGGACATTCTCGTAACGGTCAACACGGTCAGCGCCCGCAAGATGGTAGCGGACTGGGGCCTTCCCCGCGTCGAGGTCCGGCTTGCCCCGATGGATTTTCGACCGGTGCTCAAACGCTTTCTTGCTGCCATCCGGCCTGTCGCGCTGGTGTCCTTGGAAAACGAAATCTGGCCCAACCGCTTCACCCTTCTCGCTCAACGCGGCATCCCCGTTGTCGTGGCCGGAGCGCGCATGTCAGAGCGCACGGCCTGCCGGTGGGAAAAGATGCAATTCCTGCTGCGCGGCATCATCAGCCCGACCATCGCCGCGATCTCCAAACTGGCCGCGCAAGACACGGCCTCGGAGCAACGCCTGCTCCAGCTCGGCCTGCCCGCGTCCGCCCTACTGCCGCGCATGAACCTCAAAAGCACAGTCGCCCTCGCGCCTGCGCCCGCCGCAGAACTCGCCGCCCTTGAGCAGGTTTTCCCCCGCGACAAAACACTGCTCGCAGCCTCCACCCATGCGGGCGAGGAACGTCTGGTGCTTGAAGCCTTCCATGACCTGCAAAAGGACCACCCTGACGCACGTCTAATCCTCGCCCCGCGCCACCCGTCGCGGGCAGATGCCCTTGCGGCAGAGCTGACCCGTGCAGGGCTGGATTTCGCGCAACGCTCCAAAGGTGACGACCCCGCGCAATCACAGATTTATCTGGCCGATACACTGGGCGAAATGGCGCTGTGGTATCACCTTGCAGGCATGTCTTTCATCGGCGGCTCCCTGACGCATCACGGCGGGCACACGCCCTATGAACCTGTCCAGTTCAACACTGCCATCCTACATGGCCCTCATGTCTCGAATCATGTTGCCGCATATGAGGCGCTCGATCAGTCCGGCGGCGCACGCATTGTCTCCGACGCGCACGCGCTCTATGAAGCGGCCAGCGTCCTCATGTCCAATCCGCAACACGCCAAAGACATGACAGCAAAAGCCCACACCGCCCTGAGCCCTCTGCGCGAAGCCCATCTCCGGCAAGAGGCCTTCTGGTCCGCTCTAGCCGAGCTGACCAAGCTGCCCGCGCTGAAATAGATCACACTGGCCTGCGCCCCCGCGTCAGATGGAGAAGGTGCAAAATTCCCTTTCCAGCCGTCATGCAGATTTGATAGTCCTCTGTCAGCCTGATGCGACGAAACAGGCGGACGCGCTTTACACGATGCCGTCCCCTTTCCGCATTCAGCCAAAGGACAAACAGGTGTCAGCCATGAGGCCCAGACAACATCCGGTCAAACTCGGTCGCAACGCCAAAGACAGCGTGCGCACACAGTTTGGCGCATTGGTGTGGCGCTGGCGCAAGGACAAACTGCAAGTCTTGCTGATCAAAACACGCGGCGGCAAACGCTGGATCATCCCGAAGGGCTGGCCGATGGACGGGCAAACCCCTGTGCAGGCCGCCGCCACCGAAGCCTGGGAAGAGGCCGGGATCAAGGGCCGCCCCGCGCCCATCTGCATCGGGCTCTACTCCTACCAGAAATATCCACGCAACGGCGAAATGCCGATGCCCTGCGTGGTGGCCGTTTTCCCGCTCAAAGCGCGTTGGGAGTTCGACAAATATCCGGAAGCCTCCGAGCGCAAACGCAAATGGGTTTCCCCGAAAAAAGCCGCCGCGATGGTCGAGGATGCAGAACTCGCCCAGATCATCCGCCACTTCAATCCGCGTCACTTCCGCCTCTGAACAATCCGGCGCAGGCCAGACGATGCATTTGAACACAGCCCCCGAGATTGCAAAATGCGGGGGCAATGCCTATTGTAGAGAGCCTGTTCCTTGGAAATGCGCGCATCATGATCCGCTACACGCTCAAATGCTCCGAAGACCATCAGTTCGAAAGCTGGTTTCGCTCCGCCGAAGCCTTTGAGACCCTGCGTGCCGGTGGACAGTTGACCTGTCCGGTCTGCGGCTCTGCCGGTGTACACAAAGCCATGATGGCCCCGCGCGTGAGCACGGCCCGCAAAAGTGACACAGGCCCCGTCGATGTCGCGCCCGAGGCTCCGCCCGTCGCGTCGGCCCCACCGCAGGCCACACCAATGGAACCACCGCGCCCCTCCCCCGAAGAGGTCGAGCAAGCCATCGCGCGGCTGCGCGCCGAGGTCGAGACCAAATCCGATTACGTCGGCGTCGAATTTGCCACGGAAGCCCGCAAAATTCACGAGGGAGAGGCCCCCGCACGGCCCATCTATGGCGAAGCCAAACTCGATGACGCCAAGGCCCTTCTGGAAGATGGCGTGCCAGTTGTGCCCCTGCCCTTTGCGCCCAAACGCAAAATGAACTGACCTCATCAAAGGCACCGGACATGGACACAGCCCTCATCACAGGCGCATCGCGCGGCATCGGCGCAGCGCTTGCCTCCGAACTCACAGACCGCACCTATGACGTGATCGGCACATCGACCAAAGGCGGCAACGGGCTTCATGCGCTCGACATCACGGACCAGCGCTCTGTCACCGCATTGGCCGATACGCTGAAAGATCGCTCTATCGGGCTGCTGGTGTGCAACGCCGGACTCTATCTCGACAAGGGCCAGCCCCTCGACACAGGCTACCCGCCCGAGATGTGGGCCGAGGAATTTGCAGTCAATGTCACCGGCGTCTTTCTCATGGTGCAGGCGTTCTTGCCCGCGCTACGTGCCGCACGGGGCAAGATCGCGATCATTTCGTCGCAGATGGCCTCCCACACCCGCGCTCCGGGCGGTGCCTATATCTATCGCGCCTCGAAAGCCGCCGCGCTGAACCTTGGTCGCAACCTTGCCAGCGACCTGAAAACAGACGGGATTCCCGTCGGCATCTATCACCCCGGCTGGGTCCAGACCGACATGGGCGGCGGCGCAGCAGACATCACCGCGACAGAAGCCGCCACCGGTCTGGCGGATCGTTTCGCAGAGCTTTCGCTCTCCTCTACCGGCTGTTTCGAGACATGGGACGGGCGTCCACACGCTTATTGAGCCTCCTTTGTGGCAAAAATACTCATTCGCAATGGCCGCAACTCTTGCGCTCACGCCGGAAGCCACTTAGAGAACCGTGACCACTGACGAGGACGGGGGATAGGGCAAGAGATGCCAATTCTCGTAATGAAATTCGGCGGAACATCCGTCGCCACGCTCGACAAGATCAAACGCGCTGCAAAGCGCGTCGGTCGCGAAGTGGCCAATGGCTACGACGTGATCGTCGTGGTTTCGGCCATGTCCGGCGAGACCAACAAGCTCGTGGGCTATGTCAACGAGACCTCACCGATGTATGACGCGCGCGAATATGACGCCGTGGTCTCCTCGGGCGAGAACGTGACTGCGGGCCTCATGGCCTTGACGCTTCAGGAAATGGATGTGCCGGCACGCAGCTGGCAGGGCTGGCAAGTGCCGCTCAAGACCAACTCCTCTCACGGCGCAGCGCGGATCGAAGAAATCCCGACCGACAACATCCTCGCCAAATTCGGTGAAGGCATGAAAGTCGCCGTGGTTGCAGGTTTTCAGGGCATTTCCCCCGAAGGCCGGATCACCACGCTGGGGCGCGGCGGCTCGGACACCACCGCTGTGGCTTTCGCAGCCGCCTTCGACGCCGACCGCTGTGACATCTACACCGATGTGGACGGGGTCTATACCACCGACCCGCGGATCGAGAGCAAGGCCAGCAAGCTGGAAAAAATCGCGTTCGAAGAGATGCTGGAACTGGCTTCTTTGGGGGCGAAGGTGCTTCAGACCCGCTCTGTCGAACTGGCCATGCGCTACGGCGTGCGCTTGCGCGTGCTGTCGTCTTTCGAGGAATATGACCCCAATGCCGGCACGCTGATCTGTGCCGAGGAGGATATCGTGGAAAACAAACCAGTCTCGGGCATTGCCGCCTCCCGCGAAGAAGCCAAAATGACGCTCCTGTCTGTGGCGGACCGCCCCGGCATCGCCGCCTCTATTTTCGGACCTCTGGCCGAAGCGGGCGTCAATGTCGATATGATCATCCAGAACATTTCCGAAGAAGGTCGCACCGACATGACCTTCTCTTGCCCTGTCGATCAGGTAAACCGCGCCAAAGCCGCGCTAGGTGCGGCCAGAGACCGTGGCGAGTTCAACTTTGGCGAGTTGGTCTCCGACACCGAGGTAGCGAAGATTTCGCTCGTCGGCATCGGTATGCGTTCGCAATCAGGGGTCGCGGCCAAGATGTTCAAGGTGCTCTCCGACGAAGGCATCAACATCAAGGTCATCGCCACTTCGGAAATCAAGATCTCCGTTCTGGTGGATCGCAAATACACCGAGCTTGCGGTTCAGGCACTCCACGACGCCTTTGAACTCGACAAAAGCTGATCCAGTAGCGGAAACTTTTGACCGCCTTATGAAAGCCTCCGCCCTTGCGGGGGCTTTTCTTATTCCCGTTTCCCTGATTTTCAGGCCATACAGCGTTTCCCGAGCACCTTTGGCACGATGCGACCGCAAAACGCCTTTGCAACCAGCGCCCCACAGCACAATCTTTCTGCACCTGCATCATCAAGCCACGGAATTTTCTGCACTTTTTCCAAGCAAATTATAGCTGATCGCTCTGATCCCGCTTGTTTTTCTCTGGGCAAGACCCACATCTGTGCTCTAAAGAAGACGACGCCAGAGGTAAGGCGCGCGAGAGGACCGGCGGGGACATGCCAAACAATATGGAGAGCGAAAGCCGGAAGCTGTTGGGCCGGCTCAGGGACACGTTGGCCGAGGACAGCGCAGGTCAGGAACGTCTTGACCGCATCACCAGCCTAATCGCCGACAGTATGCAGACAGAAGTCTGCTCGATCTATCTCTTCCGCGATTCCGACACGCTGGAACTCTGTGCAACCGAAGGGCTGAAAGCCGAAGCCGTCCACCAGACACGGCTGCGGATTGGCGAGGGGCTTGTCGGACGGGTTGCTCGCACCCGCTCTATGGTCAATGCCGCCGATGCCCCCTCCGAGCGCGGTTTCCGCTATATGCCCGAAACCGGCGAAGAACTTTTCTCCAGCTTTCTGGGCCTGCCGATTCAACGGCTGGGCGAGATTCTCGGCGTTCTGGTCGTCCAGTCCAAAGATGCCCGCGCCTTCACCGACGATGAGGTCTATGCTCTCGAAGTGGTGGCGATGGTGCTGGCCGAAATGACCGAACTGGGTGCCTTTGTCAGCGACGAGGGCGGCATGACAGCGCTGCATCAGCATCCGGTGATGTTTCGCGGCGCAACCGGTCAGGAGGGCGTGGCCGAGGGCAATGTCTTCCTGCACGAGCCCCGTGTGGTCGTTACCAACCCTGTCGCGGACGACCCCGAGGCGGAAACCGAACGCCTGCGCAAAGCGGTCGATCAACTACGTCTCTCTGTGGACAGTATGCTGGCCAATGTCGAACCTTCGGAGAAAGACCAACGCGAGGTGCTCGAAGCTTACCGGATGTTCGCCAATTCCCGTGGCTGGATGCGCCGGATGGAAGAAGACATCGGGCGCGGTCTCTCGGCCGAAGCCGCCGTGGAGAAAGAACAGGGCGCCGCACGCACCCGTCTGGCGAAGGTGCCCGACCCCTACATGCGTGAACGGCTCCATGATCTTGACGACCTGTCAAACCGGCTGCTGCGGATTCTCACCGGCCAAGGCCATGAGACCGGCGCGGAAATGCCGGAAAACCCCATCCTTGTCGCTCGCAACATCGGCCCCGGCGAATTGCTGGAATATGGCAAAACGCTCAAGGGCATCGTGTTGGAACAAGGCTCCGTCGGCTCCCATGCCGCCGTGGTGGCCCGCGCTTGGGCAATTCCCTTGGTAATCCATGCCGAAGGCATCACGACAGAGGCCCTCAATGGCAATGCGATTCTGGTCGATGGCGATCAGGGCATTGTGCATCTCAGGCCCGAAGATACCGTCGCCACCGCGTTTCGGGACAAGATCGCGATGCAGGCCGAGGCGCAACAACGCTATGCCGGCCTTGTGGGTCTGCCTGCGGAGACGCTCTGCGGCAAACATATCGCCATGCATATGAACGCGGGCCTGATGGCCGACCTGCCCTCTCTGGCCTCTTCTGGCGCAGAAGGTGTGGGGCTGTTTCGCACGGAATTGCAATTCCTGATCCGCAACAAGGTGCCCCGTCGCGGCGAGCTTGCCACGCTCTATGCCCGCGTCATGGATGCGGCACGTGGCAAACGTGTGGTGTTTCGCACACTCGACATCGGGTCGGATAAAGTTCTGCCCTACATGAAGCCGCAAGACGAGCCGAACCCCGCAATGGGCTGGCGCGCGATTCGAGTGGGGCTGGACAAGCCCGGCGTCATGCGGATGCAGTTGCAAGCCCTCACCCGCGCCGCAGCTGGGCGCCCTCTGACGATCATGTTCCCTTTCGTGGCACAGTTCGACGAGTTTCGCGAGGCGCGAGCCCTTTTGGATGATGTGCTGATTTCCGAACGCAAACTCGGATATGTTCCGCCCTCCTCCATTGAAGTCGGCGCGATGCTCGAAACCCCGTCTTTGGCCTTCGCACCCGATCTGTTCTTTGAACAAACCGATTTCATTTCCATCGGCGGCAATGATTTGAAACAGTTCTTCTTCGCCGCAGATCGGGAGAACGAACGGGTCCGGCGCCGGTATGATACGCTGAACTATTCCTTCCTGAACTTCATCCGCCAGATCGTGCAACGCTGCGACCAGTTCGACACACCTGTGTCTTTTTGTGGCGAGGATGCAGGCCGTCCGATCGAAGCTGTGGCGCTGGCAGCTATGGGTGTGCGCACGCTCTCCATGCGTCCGGCCTCCATCGGCCCGGTGAAAGCCATGCTCCGGCGACTTGACCTTGATGAGGTGGCGCAGGTGATTGATCAGGCGGCAGCAAATGGTGCCCAATCGGTGCGCGAAGATCTCACCGCCTATCTAAGCAAGCAGGGTTTCATGCTCTGAAGCGGCTTCTCTTCTGCCGCCCCTCCCTGCGTCTAGATGCAGAAGCGTATTGCGGTGCCTCGCATCCACTCACGCATTAAGGTTAATCTGATTAAGGTTAACGCATGAAAGCCCACAGCAAACGTCGTTTGCAACTGACCTCTGTATGCATCTGGTTGCGTCTGACAGGGACCGAACTTTCAATACATTGCGCGAGAATGCGTTAACGGCTCATTTCCTCGCTCAACATCTCCTTGAGCGTCTCAAACGGCAGGTCACTATCCTCAGCCATGCGTAACATGGCAAAGCTCACATGCGCCATATCCTGATAATAGGCCGTGTAGGCGTAATTCGTCGCGGCCCCCGCCACCGCTCCCAACACAGGCACGGTTTGTGTCGCCAGCTTTTGCCCCAGAACCACAGACAGACGCGGCGCAACCTTGGCGATGATCCCGTTCAGCGTCGCCCCTGTCAGAGTCGTCCGCGCGGCCAGAAACCCGAGATCGGCCCCGTCATCATCAGCCAAAGGACCGGCGGCTGCAAAGACCTGAATACAGGCTTTGCGCACATCATCCCGCGCAGGATCAAACCCGTGATCTTCAGCAACGCCTTGAATGGCATGAAGCAGCACAGTTGTGGTCACCGGCAGTTCGGCCAAAGCGGTCGGCAACCCTCCGGCACCGCCAGCCGCCCCCAGCCCCGACGTCACCGCCCGCGACAGCCATGTGTTGACCTTCACCGTCCGTCGTCCCCGCGCAGCCCCTTCAAACGCCAGTTCAAGCGCCGAGAGCGTCGCGGCCTCCAACTGTCCGCGCACGGGGGCAGGCAGTTTATCAAACAAGCCGTCCGCCTTGCCGCCCACCATGTTCAAAATCTGCATGCCGGGATGATTGGCGCGTTTCAACCGACGCGCAAGCGCACGGATCGCCTCCGGTGTGGGGGCTTGCAAAACGGCATGGGGGCCAGCATTCAAAGGCGGCAATTTCTTGGTCATTGCCTCTATTTGGGGTCAGTCGTCCTTGTGAACAAGACCCGCAACCCCATCCCACGCGCCGGGATGCAAGGCCACGCCCAGCACACGGTCCGGATTCGTGGGCGGCGGCATTTCCACATGGTGGAGTTTTTCAAAACCGAAACGGGAATAATAGGGCTCGTCCCCCACCAGCATCACCCGCTCCCAACCGAGTTTGACGGCTTCGGCCATGGCCTCTGTCATCAACATCCCGCCCAGCCCCTCACCCTGACGGGTCGGGTGGACCGCAATAGGTCCAAGCAAAAGTGCGCGATGCCTGTCCTCCCCGATGCGAATGGGCCAGAAGCGGATCGCAGCGGCCAAAACGCCGCCCTCATCACGCGCAATCAGACAAAGATCGGACACCTTCTCGACCCCCTCGCGCAACCGGTAGGAGGACAAAAGCTCGCGCCCAGGCGCGAAGCAGGTGTCATAGAGGGCTTCGACCTCCCATAGATCATCCGGTGACTCGGTTTCGAGCTGATACACGCCTGCCCCTTTCGCTCCGCCCGCTTGCTGCGGTTTTGGCTCGAAATTCTGCTAACACAGCGTTAAATGGGGGGCAACGCGTCGAAACGCGAAAGGACCGTTCCGAAAATGTATTATCGCCCCAGCGACGGGCATGACCTGCCGCACAATCCGTTCAGCGCCATTGTCTCGCCCCGCCCCATCGGCTGGATTTCGACGCGGTCCGCTTCGGGACACGAGAATCTCGCGCCCTATTCCTTTTTCAACGCGGTCGCCTATGCGCCGCCGCAGGTGATGTTCGGCTCTGTCGGCGCGAAAGACACGATGCAAAACCTGCGCGAGACAGGCGAGTTCTGCGTCAATCTGGTTGGCGCGGAGCAAATCGCGATGATGAACGCCTCCTCAGAAGCGCTGGCCTTTGAGGAAGACGAGTTCACCCACTCGGGCACGTTGCGCGCCCCCTGTCGCGAGATTGCCTGCTCCCGCGTCGAAGATGCCCCCGCCTCTCTGGAATGCAGGGTCACGCAGATTGTGGAGCTTGTGGGGGCGGAGAACACCGCCGTGTTCGGCGAAGTTGTCGGTATCCACATTCGTCCCGATCTGATCGTCGAGGGCCGCTTCGATGTGGTCAAGGCGCGTCTGTTGTCGCGTCTCGGCTATCGGGATTATGCCGAAATCACCAAAGTATTCGAGCTTACGCGCCCGAAGGCTTGATCCGGACTGAGTATTTTTCGCACAAAGGAAACGTAAAAAGGGGCCGCGCGGGCCCCTTTTCTTGTCTCATTCAAACATTTTCGCCTAGTGCCCGCTGCCGAGAACACCGGTGCGCACGACATAGTCCGTAGCGACCTGATAATCAGGATCGTCATCGCTATCGACCATCAAGTGACCCGCTTTCGACAGCAGGCGGTGACAGTCGCGGCTCAGATGGCGCAGCTGGATTTCCTTGCCCCGCGCCTCGTATTTCGCCGCCAGACTTTCGATCGCATTCAGCGCCGATTGGTCGGCCACACGGCTATCGGCGAAATCGACGATCACCATAGACGGATCATTTGCCGGATCGAACATTTCAAGAAATCCTTCGGCGGAACCAAAAAACAGCGGGCCCTGAATTTGATAGACCTTGGCGCCTTCGGGTGTCTCATAGGTTTTGGCATGGATGCGCGAGGCATTCTGCCACGCATAGGCCAGCGCCGAGACGATCACGCCGACGACAACAGCGATTGCGAGGTCTTCGAGGACGGTCACAACGGTCACCAGAACGATGACAAACGCATCCACGCGCGGCACTTTGCGCATCACGTTGAACGAGTTCCATGCAAACGTGCCGATCACCACCATGAACATCACGCCGACAAGTGCTGCGAGCGGGATTTGTTCGATCAGCGGGCTGGCGACCATGATGAAGGCCAGAAGGAACAGCGCTGCGGCAATCCCTGCCAGACGCGTACGCCCGCCGGATTTCACGTTGATCATCGACTGCCCGATCATCGCACAGCCGCCCATTGAACCGAAGAAACCGGAGATCACATTGCCTGCACCTTGGGCCAGACATTCCTGCGACACGCCACCGCGCTCACCCTTGATCTCGCCCACGAGGTTGAGCGTCAACAGGCTCTCGATCAAGCCCACAGCCGCCGCGATCAGCGCATAGGGGAAAATGATGTGCATCGTGGAGAGGAAGCTCTCCATGCTTTCGAACATCGGCACGGCAGGGATGTGGAAGGTCGGAAGCCCGCCTTTGATCTGCGCCATGTCACCCACGCGCGGCACGTTGATGCCAAAGGCAATCACAACCACGGCCGTGATCAGGATGCCGGCCAGGGGTGCGGGGATGATATTGGTCACTTTCGGCAGGAAATATACCACCGCCATCGTCAAGGCGACCAGCGCCAGCATGATCACGAGCGGCATGCCGGTCATGAAGCTGTCCGTGCCTGGCACCTTGAACTGCGTCAGCTGGGCGAGGAAAATCACGATAGCCAGACCGTTTACAAAGCCCAGCATCACCGGGTGCGGCACAAGCCGGATGAATTTGCCCAACCGGAAGATGCCCGCAAGGATTTGCAAAATCCCCATGAGGACCACGGTGGCAAAGAGATATTCGACACCATGCTCGATGACGAGAGAGACGAACACGACCGCAATCGCCCCCGTCGCGCCGGAGATCATCCCCGGACGCCCGCCGAACACGGCGGTGACAAGCCCCATAATGAAGGCCGCGTAAAGCCCGACCAGCGGGTGGACTTGCGCCACAAAAGAAAAGGCAACGGCTTCGGGCACAAGCGCCAAAGCCACGGTGAGGCCGGAGAGGACATCGGTCTTGGCCTGTGTCGGCGTGAGCTTGGTCGATGTCGTTCCGGAAATGGAGAGGTTTTTCGCAAAACTTGCGAGTGCGGATTGTATCACGGGGTCATCCCTTGGTATTTTGAGGTTTCTTTGCCCGTTCACGGGGCCTTGACGCCCCCATAGCGCGTTTTGTCGCATTGCGAAAGCCCATCGCCATACACTGTGCAAGAACAGCCGTCATCTGTTGCGCTTTGCCCCTTGCACCCTGTTCTGCATCGCCGCAAACTCCGCCCGACCAGCAAGGAGACAGGCATGGCAGACAGGCAACGTGTGATCGGTGTGATGGGCGGCTCGGGCGTCTATGAGATTGACGGGCTGGAAGATGCCACTTGGCAGGAGGTCACAACACCTTGGGGAGCGCCCTCGGATGCCTTGCTCACCGGCAGGCTGGACGGCATCAAAATGGTTTTCCTCCCGCGTCACGGGCGCGGCCATGTCCATTCCCCTTCCACGGTAAATTACCGCGCCAATATCGACTCGATGAAACAGATGGGGGTCACCGACCTTGTCTCCGTCTCCGCCGTGGGATCATTTCGCGAAGAAATGGCTCCGGGGGATTTCGTAATCATCGACCAGTTCATCGACCGAACCTTTGCGCGGGAAAAGTCCTTTTTCGGCACGGGCTGCGTGGCGCATGTCTCCGTGGCCCATCCGGTCTGCGAACGGCTCTCCGGCCTTGCCTATGAGGCCGCACGCGCAACCGGCGTCACGGTGCATAAAGGCGGCACCTATCTGGCTATGGAAGGCCCGCAGTTCTCATCTATCGCGGAAAGTCGGATGTATCGCGAAAGCTGGGGCTGCGATGTCATCGGCATGACCAATATGCCGGAGGCGAAACTCGCCCGCGAGGCGGAGATCTGTTACGCCTCCGTCGCGATGGTCACCGATTATGACAGCTGGCATCCGGATCACGGCGCGGTGCAGATCACCGACATCCTCGCGACGCTCAAAGCCAATACCGCCCATGCAAAATCCCTTGTCGCCGCGCTGCCCGGGCGACTGGGACCGCATTACACGCCCTGCCCCTATGGCTGCGACCGTGCGCTGGAACATGCGATCATGACCGCGCCGGACAAACGCGCACCGGAGATGATCGAAAAACTCGCGACCGTCGCGGGCCGCGTTCTGAAAGGATAAGGCATGAAAACCGTCAAGGATTACATCCGCACCATCGTCGACTTCCCGCATGAAGGGATCATGTTCCGCGATGTCACAACACTCTTTGCCGACCCGCGCGGAATGCGGCTGGCCATCGACCAGTTGCTCGCCCCCTATGTCGGCCAGCATATCGACAAGGTCGTAGGGCTGGAGGCACGCGGCTTCATCATCGGCGGCGCCATCGCGCACCAGCTGTCCATCGGCTTTGTGCCCATCCGCAAGAAAGGCAAACTGCCCGGCGCAGTGATTTCGGAAGATTACAAGCTCGAATATGGCGAGGCCGTGGTCGAAGTGCATGACGACGCCATTCAGCCCGGCGAGAAAATCCTTGTCGTGGACGACCTTCTGGCCACGGGCGGCACCGCAGAGGCGGGAACCAAACTCGTGGAACGTCTCGGCGGCGAGATCGTCGGCTGCGCCTTTATCATCGACCTGCCGGAGCTTGGTGGCCGCAAACGTCTGGAAGACCTCGGCTACGACATTCACGCCCTATGCCAGTTCGACGGCGCGTGACCACACCCGCTCCATAAGCAAACACGAACACCCCGCGCCCTGATCGCCACCGTTCAGGGCGCTATCGGGCAAACCGCCCTGCTTTCTGATGGCTCAAATACTCAGTCTGCGCGCAGGCGCAAAACGGCACCCGGATTCATGATGCCATTCGGATCAAGTGCCGCCTTGATCGCCCGCATCGCCGACAGTTTCGCCGGATCACCATAGCGCTCCAGATCCTCGGATTTGAGACGCCCGACCCCGTGTTCGGCTGAAAACGACCCGTCATATTCCGCCACCAGATCATGCACCACGCGCTTCACCTCAAGCCGGATATTCTCATACTCCGACCGGTCCCGCCCGCGCGCCGGAAACACGTTGTAATGCAGGTTGCCGTCGCCCAGATGCCCGAAACAATTCACTCGCACATCGCCCAAGGCCTCAAGCCGCTTGATCCCTTCGGGGATGAAGGCGGCGATCTTCGAGAGCGGGATGGAAATGTCATGGGAGGAAATCGACCCGACCCGTTTGTTGCCCTCTGGAATCGTCTCGCGCAGGGTCCAGAAGTCCTGCCGCTGCGCCTCGCTTTGAGCAATGACCCCGTCGGAGACCAGCCCCGCCTCGAACCCCTGCTCGAACAGTGTTGCCAGCATCTCCTCCGGATCGGACGCGCCAGACACGCCGAGATCAATCAGCACGCTCCACTCGGGATGGTCCTCGAATGGCTGGCGCAGGTCGGGCATGGTATCCGACAGGAAATCCAGCCCCATGCCGGAGATCAGTTCAAACGCCGAAATCCCCTCCCCCGCGATGCCCTGCGCCAAGTTCAACAGCTCCAGCGCCGCCGCAGGTGAGGGCACGATCAGAATCGCCGCCGCCGTCCGCTCCGGTCGCGGGAAAAGCCGCAGCGCCGCCGCCGTGATTACACCCAGCGTGCCCTCGGCCCCGATCAGAAGATTGCGGAGGTCATAGCCCGTGTTGTCCTTGCGCAGCCGTTTCAGCCCGTGGAAAATATGCCCGTCCGGCAGCACCGCCTCAATCCCGAGACACAATTCCCGCGCATTACCGTAGCGCAACACGTTGAGCCCGCCGGCATTGGTCGAAAGGTTGCCCCCGATCCGACAGGAGCCCTCAGCCCCCAAGGACAGCGGAAACAGGCGGTCCTGCTCCTCTGCGGCAGTCTGCACATCGGCAAGGATCGCACCGGCTTCGGCCACGATGACATTTTCCTGCGGATAGACCCCACGGATTTTTGTCATTTTCTCAAGCGAGAGCGCCACAGGCGCAGGCCCGTCATGGGCGATCTGCCCGAGCACCAGACCCGTTCCGCCACCCAAGGGAACAATGCTGACACAGGCCGCATTGCACAACTGCACGATGGTCGAAACCTCCTCCACCGTCGCCGGACAGGCAATGGTGGCCGCTTGCCCCTGATAACGCCCACGCGGGTCTTCCAACTCCCCAGAACGCCGCTCTCGCAACGTGCCGGCAGGCAAGGCCGCTTCAAGGCGGGCCAGAAATTCAGGGGTAGCAGGGTGTATCATGGGCGGCTCCTTCGTCACAGATGTAGCCAACGACGCCCGTCGCCTCAATCCGAAATCTCAGTCCCAAAAATCAGGCCGAAACCTCTGGCCGAGTTCTCAGGCCTGACCGATTGTCGTCGGTCCTCGCCGGTCAGGATGCAAAGCCGAATAGAGCACATGGTTGCGCCAGCGCCCGTTGATCTGGAGATAGGCCTGCGCCACGCCTTCATATTTGAAACCGGCCTTTTCCAGCGCTCCACGCGAGGCGACATTTTCCGGCAGGCAGGCCGCTTCAAGCCTGCTCAGGCGCATACGGGTAAAAGCGTGGTGGGTGACGGCAGCAATCGCCTCTTTCATATAACCGTGGCGGGCATAACGCGCCCCGATCCAGTAGCCGATAGTGCCCGCCTGCGCCGGACCACGGCGGATATTGTCGAGCGTCAACGCGCCCAAAAGCGCATTGTCCTCGCGCCGGAACAGAAACACCGGAAGCCCTGTGTCGCTTTTGTAACTGCGCTCGGCCCAGATCACACGGTTGGTAAAGGATTTGCGCGTCAGATGGTCCTCGGACCAAGTGGGCTCCCACGGCTGCAGGAACTCCATGCTTTCAGAGCGCAAAGCCGCCCAAGCGCGATAGTCCGAATGCTGGGGAAGGCGCAGCGTCATACGCTCCGTCTCGATCCTTACCTTCGGCCGTCGCATCAGCATCAGGCAGCAAACCTCTCACGCAGATCTTCAAGCTCCGGCGCGGCTTTCACCGGACCATAAAGCGCCATAGAGGCCTTGCCCAATCCGGTCTGCGCCAGAAACTCCCGCACACTTTCAAGGCTGACCGCGTCGATCCGCTCGACCGTTTCCTCAAGCGCCGGAATACGCCCCCAGATGCCCAGCATCCGTGCATTGCGCTCGGAGCGCGAGGACGGGCTTTCCAGCCCCATCAACAGCCCCGCCTTGATCTGCGCCCGCGCACGGTCCACTTCGACCATCGTCATCTCGGAGGCGGCGCGTTTCATCTCGTCCACGGTCACCTCGGCCAGTTCCGCGATCTGCTCGCCGGAGGTGCCCGCGTAAATCGTGGTCAGACCGGTGTCGGAATAGGCCCCCGACTGCGCATAAATCGTGTAACACAGCCCGCGTTTTTCGCGCAGTTCCTGAAACAGACGCGAAGACATGCCGCCGCCCAAAGCCGTGGTCGCGGTCTGGGCGATATAGATGTTCTCGTCACGATAGGCCGGCCCTTCGAAAGCCAGCGTGAAATGCGCCTGTTCCAAGGATTTGACCTTGCGAAACTCGCCACCCTCGAACCGTGCCGGATCGGCATAATCGCGACCGTGCGGTTTAAGATCGCCAAAGATCGCCTCGGCCTCAGCCACGATCCGGTCGTGATCGATATTCCCCGCCGCAGACAGGACCATGCGTTCGGGGCTGTAATGCTCTTCCACAAACCCTGCGAGATCGTCGCGGGTAAAATTCCGCACCCGTTCGGCGGGGCCAAGGATCGTCCGGCCCAGCGCCTGTTTCGGGAAGGTGGCCTCTTGCAGCCAGTCGAAAATCACATCATCGGGCGTATCAAGCGCCTGACCGATCTCGGAGAGGATCACGCCGCGTTCGACTTCCAGCTCATGCGGATCGAAAATCGGGTTCAGAACGATGTCCCCGATCACGTCCAGCGCCAGAGACACATCATCTTTGAGCACCCGCGCATAATAGGCCGTGGTTTCCCGCGTGGTATAGGCGTTGAGATAGCCGCCGACATTTTCCAGCACTTCCGCGATTTGCAAAGGCGTGCGGCGCTTGGTGCCCTTGAACGCCATATGTTCGAGAAAATGCGCAATGCCGTTCTGTTCGATGCGCTCGTGCCGCCCACCTGCCAGCACCCAGACCCCGATCGACGCGCTTTGCATCGACGGCTGAAGTTCGGTGACAATCCGAAAACCGTTAGGAAGGGTGTGGATACGTGGACTCAAGCGAGACGCTCCTTGATGAGGGATTTAAGACCGTCGAGGTCATTGGGCACCACTGTGAACCGCTCGTCGCGCTCGAACAGATCGGCCATATGCTCCGGCAGGTCCGGATGAATACCGCAGGCCGCTTCGACCGCTGCGGGGAATTTCGCCGGATGCGCGGTCGAAAGCGAGACCATCGGCACATCGCCCAAATGCTCCTCCGCCACTTTCACAGCCACAGCCGTATGCGGGCAGAGAACTTCGCCCGTGCGTTTGTGCATGTCAGCAATCGTGGCAGTGGTTTCTTCTTCAGAGGCGCGGCCCGATTGGAACGTGTCCCGCAGACGGTCCATCGCCCCTTGGGAAATCTTGAACGCGCCGGATTTGAACTCGTCCATAAGCTGCGCAATCGCCGCACCTTCGCGGTCATAGACATCGAAAAGCGCACGTTCGAAATTCGACGACACCTGAATGTCCATCGACGGGCTGATCGAGGGGACCACGCCTTCTTTCGTGCAGGCCCCTGTTTCCATCGTCCGGTGCAGAATGTCGTTCTGGTTCGTGGCAATTACCAGCGTCTCGATCGGAAGACCCATGCGCTTGGCGATATAGCCCGCAAAGATGTCCCCGAAATTGCCGGTCGGCACGGTAAAGGAAACCTTGCGATGCGGCGCCCCCAGAGAGACGGCCGAGGTGAAGTAATACACGACCTGCGCCAGCACCCGCGCCCAGTTGATCGAATTGACCGCCGCAAGTTTGACGTGATCGCGGAAGTCGATATCGGCAAACATATCCTTGAGCGCTGCCTGACAATCGTCAAAGTCGCCCTCAACCGCAAGCGCGTGGACATTGGACTCGGACGGTGTCGTCATCTGGCGGCGCTGCACATCGGAGACGCGGCCATGCGGAAAGAGGATGAACACATCCACATTCGACAGGCCCTTGAAGGCTTCGATGGCGGCAGAACCGGTGTCCCCCGAAGTCGCACCGACAATGGTCACATGTTCCCCGCGCCGCGTCAGTGCGGCCTGAAACAGTTGCCCGATAAGCTGCATGGCGAAATCTTTGAACGCCAGCGTCGGCCCGTGAAACAGCTCCAGCAGGAAGTGGTTCGGCCCCAACTGCACCAAAGGCGCACGGGCGTCATGTTTGAAGCCTGCATAAGCCTTCGCAATAATCTCCTGAAACTCGGCATCAGTGAAGGTGTCGCCGATGAAAGGCTTCATCACCTTGAAGGCGGCCTCCTCATAAGACAGCCCCGCCAGCGCGGCAATCTCGCCTTCGCTCAGGGTCGGAATGGTCTCGGGCACATAGAGCCCGCCATCAGAAGCAAGGCCCGTCAACATGGCCTCTTCAAAGTTCAAAACCGGCGCATCGCCGCGGGTCGAGATATAACGCATGTGCTCCGCTCGTCAGATTGTTCGCGTCCTGATACGCCAGAGAAGGAAAAGAGTCATCCCTAACCAGACAAGACAGAGCGAAAACCACGTAATCGCATATTCAAGATGGTCATTCGGAATGCCCGCGACGCCCACGGGCATCGGCTCGATCCCCTCTCCCGTGCTTTCTCGTGCCACGATCAGGACCGGCTCTGTGTCCAAAGCCGCCGCCATCGCCGGAATGTCCCGCCCGAACCAGATGTTGCGCGCCATGTCCGGCTCAGGGGTCGAGGCGTTCATATCATCCGGCCAATGCAGATTGCCGATCACCGTGACAGCCCCCTTGGGACGCGCCGCCTCTTTCGCCTCGTCCGACACAAATCCGCGATCCAGCAACACCCGCCGCCCGTCGTCCAACGTCAGCGGCGCGACGATCAGATAGCCCGCGCCGATCTGCTTGCGCGAGACCAGAACATGCAGCTCCGCATCCCCGATCTTCCCCTCGACCACCACCGGCAGGTATTTCATGGACGGATCAACCACAGCCGGCAGCGGCACGGGATCGGCGCGGATCTCCGCACGAATCTCGGCCAGAATCCCCTCTTTCCACGCCATACGCGACAGCTGCCATGTGCCCAACCAGATCAGAATGCCACAGCCGAGGACACCGATCACGATGGGGAAAATCATCCGTTTGTGCATCTTTTCTCCATAGAGGCTCTCCAATGGAAAAGGGCGCGATCCCCGCGCCCTTCTAACCGGTTTTCTGATGGCGGGAAATACTCAGGGCACTCACTGGCCCCAGATGTAAACCGCCACGAACAGGAACAGCCAGACGACATCCACAAAGTGCCAATACCATGCGGCGGCCTCGAACCCGATGTGATCCTCCGGCGTAAAGTCACCGCGCATCGCACGAACCAGACAGATGGTCAGGAAAATCGTGCCGATGATCACATGGAAACCGTGGAATCCTGTGGCCATAAAGAAGGAGCCAAAGAAGAAGTCGCCCCCGAAGGTCCAGCCTTCATGCACAAGCAGCTCGTAGTATTCATAGGCCTGAAACAGTGTGAACACCGCGCCGAAGCCCACACCAATCGCAAGACCGGCAACGAGGTCCTTGCGGATATTGCCATGCACCAGAGCATGGTGCGCCCAAGTCACGGCACAGCCGGACAGCAACAGGATCAGTGTATTCATCAGCGGCAGGTGGAAGGCATCCACCGGAATGAATTCGGGCTTCACATATTCCGTGCCCGGATAGCTCCACATCGGATAGAGCGCATTCTTGAAAAACGCCCAGAACCATGCGGCAAAGAACATCGCCTCGGACATGATGAACATGATGAAACCATAGCGCAGACCGATCCGCACCACCGGCGTGTGATCCCCCGCCTTGTTCTCCTTGATCGTCTCGCCCCACCAGCTCCACATCACATAGAGCACACCGATGAAACCGATCAGGAAGATATAAGGGTTGTCCTTGGCCATCCACATCACCGCGCCAAATAGCATGACAAAGGCAGCCATTGCCCCCATCAGCGGCCAGGGCGACGGTGGAAGGATGTGGTAGTCGTGGTTCTTTTCGTGCGCCATTGCGTGCGTCCCTCTCCCTTAGAGTGCCCGTTCGGGCTTAGTTCACAGTGGTCTGCACAGGGCTGCCGCTATCCAGCGCGGCATAATCCTCAGGCAGATCTGTTTCGTGAAATGTATAAGACAGTGTGATCCGATGCACATATTTCGCATCCCTGTCGGTCGTGATTTCCGGATCGACATAGAAGGTCACGGGCATCAGTACCCGCTCACCGGGCTTGAGTATCTGTTCGGTAAAGCAGAAACAGTCGATCTTGGTAAAGAAATTGCCCGCCTCGAAGGGCGCGACATTGTAAGACGCCGTGCCCGCGATCACACGATCGGTCGGGTTGTAAGCCTCGTAAAACGCCAGCCCCGTCTCCCCGATGCGCAATTCCATCACGTTTTCAACGGGCTTGAACTCCCATGCCATCGACGGATCCGTGTTCGCGTCAAAGCGGATCTTAATGGTCTCGTCCAGAATGACATCCGAGGCGCTCTCGGCCACATCCGTGGTGCCACCAAAGCCCGTCACCCGACAGAACCAGCTGTAAAACGGCACAGAGGCCCACGCCAGCGCGCCCATGAGGGTCACCACCCCCACGAGTTGCAGCACTGTCTTTTGCGGACCTTGGAGTGCCATCAGTATTGTGTCTCCTGCGTTGCAATGGAGGGATCAAGCACGGTCACCTTGACCACGGTCAACCCGATCAGCAGCACGACAAAGGCCGCCAAAGCCAGCCCCAGCCCCACATTGCGGGAGCGGCGGCGGGTGTGAATGTCGTGCAGCTTGGTGATTGCCATCTTAGAACGGCCCTCCGATGCCAAAGGAAAAGAGCACCTTGTCAGCCATAAGCGCCATGAAATGCAGGAAAGTATAGGCCAGCGACAGTTTGAAAAACGCGCGCTCGGCCTTGTAGCCGTCAGCTTCCGCCACGACTTCATCGCGCCGCCAGAGCACCACAGCCCCGCGCAGGAACAGAGCGTTCATCACCACTGCAACGACCAGATAGCTCCACCCTGCCAAGGGTGTGGCAAACATTGCTGCGGCGAATCCTGCCAGCAGCACGGTGTAGACAAGGATATGGTTGCGCGTCGCACGCTTGCCGTGGGTGACGGTCAGCATCGGCACTTTCGCCTTGTCGTAATCCGCGTTCATGAACAGCGCCAGAGACCAGAAATGCGGCGGCGTCCACATAAAGACCAGCATGAACATCAGAACCGAAGACAGCGTGATGTCCCCCGTCACCGCAGCCCAGCCGATCATCGGAGGAAATGCCCCCGACGCCCCGCCGATCACGATGTTCTGCGGCGTCGCGCGTTTGAGCCACATGGTGTAGACCACCGCATAGAAAAAGATGGTGAAGGCCAAAAGCGCCGCTGCGACCCAGTTTGTCGCAAGATACAGCATGACGACCGAAAAGGCCGAGAGAGTCAGGCCAAGGCCCAGCGCTTCTTCGCGCGTGACTTTCCCCGCCGGAATCGGGCGCGACTTGGTGCGTTTCATCACCATGTCAATGTCGCTGTCATACCACATGTTCAGTGCGCCGGAGGCTCCGCCGCCGATGGCAATGCAAAGAATCGCGAAAAACCCCAGAAACGGATGAATCCCGCCCGGAGCCACGATCAGACCGGCAAAGGCCGTGAACACGACCAGAGACATCACACGCGGCTTGAGCAGCGCAAAATAGTCGCCGAATTCCGCCTCGTGTTTGTCGTCCAAAATGATCGTCGCGTCAGTCATCGCATATTGTCCAGTGCGTTTTGCCAGTTGTGAAGATGCCCCCCGACGGGCTTTGACCTCTTATGGGGGGCGCTTTCGTGCGTGGGTCTTGTTCTTTTATATGGCGGGGCGGTTGATCCGCCCTCACCCGAAATCTTAGTTGGCAGATGCCAGTTTGATTGCGCTCGGAGCGGTGTCGTTGGCGGCGTAAAGCTCTTTGGCCTGCGCCAGCCAAGCGTCATATTCGTCCTGCTCCACCACCTGCACCGTGATCGGCATATAGGCGTGGTCCTTGCCGCAAAGCTCGGAACATTGGCCAAAGAAGGTGCCGGTTTTCTCGGCCTTGAACCAAAGCTCGGCCACACGGCCCGGAACGGCATCCTGTTTCACGCCAAAGGCAGGGATTGTCCAGCTGTGGATCACATCCGCACCGGTCACACCCATCACGATTGTCTTACCCACAGGCACAACAACCTTTGTATCGGTGGCCAACAGGAACTGGTCCTCGGAATAGCCCGCCCGCACCAGCTTGTCGCGCATCGCATCGTTCAGCACATAGTTGCGCGCACCGGCGTCGTAATCCTCATCCGTCATATTGGCAGGGTGACCCAGAAGATAGCTGTCGAAGGCAATGTCTTCGTCCACATATTCATAGCCCCAATACCATTGGTAGCCCGTCACCTTGATATAGATGTCGCCCTCCGGAATTTCCTGCTGCTTGAACAGCACCGGAAGGGAAAACGCACCAATGACCACGAGGATCAGGATCGGCACGATGGTCCAGGCCACCTCGATTGGCGTGTGATGGGTAAAGCTCGCCGGCGTTTTGTTGACCTTGCGGTTGTAACGCACGATGACCCAGAGGATCAGCGCACAGACAAACCCGACGATCAGGGCAATGACCACCAGAAGCATATGATCAAGCGATTGCAGATCACGCGCCAGTTCCGTCGCGGCGGGCTGGAACCCTGTCTTGCCCGACACGGGCGCGCCCAGAAGTTCACCGTCCTGGGCCCATGCCCCGGTCGCCATACCGGTCGTGGTCAGCGTTGCAAAAAGAGCGGCCGCCGCAGCGGACCCAAAAGATTTTGTGCGCATTGTCTCTTCCCTAGGTTGCAATCAGGGTTGTTTCCCCGACGGCTGCCCCGGTATTCCGGGTGCGTTTTCGTTTGAGTCTGCCCTATCAAAGACCATATTAGGCGTGACGGGACAAGAATTCCTATCCGCATTCAGCTGTTTTTTTGATCTAGATCAAGTCTAAAGGGAGAAAATCCATGACTTCGAGCCGTTTTGACCCATTTACAAATGCGATCGAACTTGAAAACTCCCTTGCGATTCTCCGTGAGGCCATCGCGGGAGCCGATGATGGCGAGCTTTTTCTCGAACGGCGCACCTCCGAAGGTCTGGTCCTTGATGATGGCCGTATTCGCACCGCATCCTATGATGCGTCCGAAGGGTTCGGACTGCGCGCCGTGCGGGGCGAAACCACCGGATATGCCCATTCCACAGAGATCACCGAACAGGCCATCCGGCGCGCCGCCGAAACCGCACGTCTCGCCGTGGGCGAAGGCGGCGGCACATTGGCCGATGCCCCGCGCCTGACCAACGTCCATCTCTACACCGACGAAAACCCGCTCGACGGCGCCGCCTTTGATGTGAAAATCGAGACGCTCAAAGAGATCGACGACTACCTGCGCGACCTTGATACCCGTGTGGTGCAGGTCACCGCCTCGCTCGCCGCCTCCCATCAGGAGGTCTACATCCTGCGCCCCGAAGGCGGGCTGACCTCCGACATCCGCCCTATGGCGCGACTCTCCATTTCCGTCATTGTCGAACAGAATGGCCGTCGTGAAAGCGGCTCTGCGGGCGGTGGCGGACGGTTTGGCCTGACCGGTCTCATCGCACCGGATCACTGGCAGGGTGTAGCCCGCGAGGCCCTACGCATTGCCGTTGTGAACCTCGAAGCCGTCCCCGCCCCCGCCGGTGTCATGGATGTGGTGCTCGGACCGGGCTGGCCCGGCGTATTGCTGCACGAAGCGGTCGGGCACGGGCTTGAGGGTGATTTCAACCGCAAGAAAACTTCTGCCTTCGCAGGGCTTATGGGCCAACAGGTCGCCGCAAAGGGCGTCACCGTGCTGGACGATGGCACCATCCCCGACCGGCGCGGGTCGATCTCTGTCGATGACGAAGGCACCCCCTCGGAGAAAACCACGCTCATCGAGGACGGTGTTCTTGTTGGCTACATGCAGGACCGCCAGAACGCACGTCTCATGGGCGTCACCCCCACCGGCAACGGTCGGCGCGAAAGCTACGCCCACGCCCCGATGCCGCGGATGACCAACACCTATATGCTGGGCGGAGATGCCGCTCCAGACGAGATCATCTCCGACATGAAAGACGGCATCTATGCCGTGGGCTTCTCCGGCGGTCAGGTCGACATCACCAACGGCAAATTCGTCTTCAACTGCACCGAAGCCTATCGGGTCGAGAACGGCCGGATCGGCGCACCGGTCAAAGGGGCCACGTTGATCGGAGACGGGGCCACCGCCATGAAACATGTGCGTGCCATCGGCAATGACATGGCGCTTGATCCCGGCGTTGGGAACTGTGGCAAACAGGGGCAATGGGTGCCTGTGGGTGTCGGCCAGCCGACCCTGCTGATCGGCGGGCTGACAGTCGGCGGCTCTGCCGCATAAGCGCCCTCCTCCAGATTGCTCTAGCCCCAAGGCGGGGCTCACAACCGCCTTGGGTGTCCCGTCTCAGGCCTGTCCGTATCTGGCATGACCGAAGCGAAAAACTTCGTTTGTTTGCGAAAAAAGCCAAATTTTCCTGTTTTTGGTAACTGCTCATTAACCATTTTGAGTGAATGTGAAGGGGCAAGAGACGGAGAGAGTTGGTTCCTTGGATTTCATCCCTTCCCACCACCCCCTCACCCCACCCCACACCGAGGAAGATCGGGCCATCTGGCTTCGCCTCTTGCGCTCTCGCCGCGTTGGCGTGAGCACCTTTTACCGACTGATGAAAGAACACGGCGATGCGGCCGCAGCCCTTGAGGCCCTGCCCGAAATCGCCCGTCAGGCCGGTGTTTCCGATTATCAGATTTGCCCTCAAGGCGTGATCGACGCGGAACTGCGGGCGGGGCGCAAACAGGGTGCGCGGCTCCTGCTGCGTGGCGATCCCGACTATCCCGCACTTCTGGCACAGATCGACGACGCGCCGCCCGCGCTCTGGGTCAAGGGCGATCTTTCCCTGCTCGAACGTCCCGCGCTGGCCATCGTAGGCGCGCGCAATGCCTCCTCTCTGGGCCATCGCTTCGCCCGCACACTCAGCCGCGATCTTGGTGCTGAAGGATTTGCTATCGCCTCCGGCCTTGCCCGGGGGATCGACGCAAGCGCACATGAGGCGGCCTTGGACACCGGCACGCTCGCTGTGCTGGCCGGTGGTCTGGACCAGATCTACCCCGCAGAAAACACCGCGCTTTATCATAGCATGGCCGAGTCGGGCCTGCTGTTGTCCGAGCAACCGTTCGGCATGAAACCCTTTGCCCGCCACTTTCCGATGCGCAACCGGATCGTCTCCGGTCTGGCCCGCGCCACCATCGTCGTCGAGGCCGCCGCACGCTCCGGCTCGCTTCTCACCGCAGGCAATGCGCTGGATCAGGGGCGGGAGGTCATGGCCGTGCCGGGGCATCCGTTTGATGCACGCTCGGCGGGCTGCAACATCCTGTTGCGCGACGGGGCCACCCTCATTCGCAGCGCCCGCGATGTGATCGACACACTGGCCGCCGCCTCGCCGCTGGCCCAGACCGCCATGACGACCCCGCAAGAGGCCATCCCCGTGCCTGCGGCCCCCGCAGAGACCCGTACTCTGGCCGATCACGCCGCCCTCCATCGGGAGATTCTCTCCCGCCTGTCCGGCGCTCCCCTGCCCGAGGACGACCTCATCCGCGACCTCGGCGTGGCGCCCGAACGTGCCAGTGCGGAGATTCTCAACCTTGAACTCGATGGCCGGATCGCACGCAAACCCGGTGGCATGCTGGCGCTGGGATAGGGGCCGGAAGCGCGCCACAGCCACCTCCGGCCTCACCCATAACAGCCTCGCCTCGCGTCTCTTTACGCCGATCCCTAAGGTCACAGTTTCGTCGGGACAAAAAAGAAAAGCAGAAGGCTGCGACACAATAATCAACGCTTTGCATTGACATTCCCCACAGGCTCAGACCATTTTCCGCCGCCATAAGCCCCATTCACACGAGAATCTTAAGGACCGTCCATGCCAGTTGTTGTTGTCGAATCCCCGGCCAAGGCCAAAACGATCAACAAGTATCTGGGCAAGGATTACACGGTGCTGGCCTCCTACGGCCACGTTCGCGACCTGCCGCCGAAAGATGGCTCTGTCGATCCGGACCATGAATTCGAGATGAAATGGGAGATCGGCGCGGACAGTCGCAAACACGTCAAAGCCATCGCAGATGCGCTCAAAGACGACGACGAACTGATCCTCGCGACTGACCCCGATCGCGAAGGGGAGGCGATTTCGTGGCACTTGCAGGAGGCTCTGACCAAACGTCGCGCGATCAAGAAATCCACCGCCGTGTCGCGCGTGACCTTCAACGCCATCACCAAGCCCGCCATTCTGGAGGCCATGAAGCACCCGCGTCAGGTCGATGTGCCGCTGGTCGACGCCTATCTGGCGCGCCGCGCTCTGGATTATCTTGTGGGCTTCAACCTCTCCCCCGTTCTGTGGCGCAAACTGCCCGGTGCGCGCTCCGCAGGGCGGGTGCAGTCGGTCTGTCTGCGCCTGATCGTCGAGCGTGAGCAGGAGATCGAAGCCTTCAACCCGCAGGAATACTGGACCGTCAAGGCGCTTCTGGAAACGCCGCGCGGGCAGAGTTTCGAAGCACGCCTGACCCAGCTTTCCGGCAAGAAGCTCGACAAATTCGACCTGAAAGACCGGATGAGCGCAGAAATGGCCGTTCAGGCGGTCAGTTCGCGGGCGCTCAAAGTCGCTTCTGTCGAAGCCAAACCCGGCTCGCGCAACCCATCCGCGCCTTTCATGACCTCGACGCTGCAACAGGAAGCCAGCCGTAAATTCGGCATGGGTGCACGCCAGACGATGAATTCGGCGCAGCGGCTCTATGAGGCGGGTCTCATCACCTATATGCGGACCGACGGCATCGACATGGCCCCCGAAGCGGTCGCGCAGGCCCGTGAGGCCATCAAAGACCGCTATGGCGATCAATATGTGCCCCAAAGCCCGCGGATTTATAAGAACAAAGCCAAAAACGCCCAAGAGGCCCACGAATGTATCCGCCCGACGGATATGTTCGCCGCCCCCGACAAGGTCAATCTGAGCGACGCCGACCAGCGCAAGCTCTACGACCTGATCTGGAAACGCACCATCGCCGCCCAGATGGAAGGCGCGAAACTCGAACGCACCACCGTGGACATCGCCTCAGACGACCATGAGGTTGTGCTGCGTGCCACCGGTCAGGTCGTTGTCTTTGACGGGTTCATGGCGGTCTATACCGAAGGCCGCGATGATGTGGAGGAGGACGACGAGGGCCGCCTGCCGCAGATCACGCAGGGTGAGGCTCTGAAAAAAGTGGCGGGCGGGCTCAAGGCCCAAGCCGCCGAAAAAGAGGCGATTCTGGGCGCGGAAGACGCCGTTATGGGGCTTCAGCACCACACCAACCCGCCGCCGCGCTACACCGAGGCCACCTTGGTCAAGCGCATGGAAGAACTGGGCATCGGGCGCCCGTCCACCTATGCCTCCGTGCTGACGACGATTGTCGACCGCGAATATGTGCGCAAGGAACAGAACCGCCTGATTCCCGAGGACAAGGGCCGGATCGTCACGATCTTCCTGATGAATTTCTTCCGCAAATATGTGGGCTATGAATTCACCGCGAATCTCGAAGAGGAGCTTGACGAAATCTCGGCGGGCGAACTCGATTACAAAGAGGTTCTGGCGAAATTCTGGCGCGACTTCCATGCGGCCATTGCGGAAACCTCCGACCTGCGCATCTCCGAAGTGCTCGACAAGCTCGACGACGCGCTCGCCCCGCAGCTTTACCCGCCGCGCGAGGATGGCTCCGATCCGCGCGTCTGTCCGAAATGCGGTCAAGGCTCGCTCCATCTGAAAACCTCGCGCACGGGCGGGTTTGTCGGTTGTTCCAACTATCCCGAATGCACCTACACACGTCCGATTGCGGGCGAAGGTGCCGAAGGGGATGAACGTCTTCTGGGCGAGGACAACGGCGACGAAATCTGGCTCAAATCCGGACGGTTCGGCCCCTATGTGCAACGCGGGGAGCCAACACCCGAAAACAAGAAACCGCCACGCGCCTCCCTGCCCAAGGGCTGGTCGAAAGACGACATGGACCTTGAGAAAGCACTCACGCTTCTGTCTCTGCCCCGCGAGATCGGCGAACATCCCGAAGGCGGCATGATCAAGGCCAATTTCGGACGGTTCGGCCCCTATCTGATGCACCAGCTGCCCGATGAGGCCAAGCCCGTCTACGCCAACCTCAAAGACCCGAATGACGTGTTCGAATGCGGTATGAACCGCGCGGTGGAGCTGATCACCGAGAAGCGCAACAATCCGGGACGCGGGCGCTCGGCGGCGGCGAAGCCGTTGAAAGAACTGGGCGAGCATCCCGATGGCGGCGGGCCGGTGAATGTGATGGAGGGGCGCTATGGCCCCTATGTGAAATGGGAAAAGGTCAATGCGACCCTGCCCAAAGACATCAAACCGGAAGACCTGACCATGGAGCAGGCGGTAGAACTGATCGCGGAGAAGGCGGCCAAGGGCGGCAAAAAGAAAGCCCCCGCCAAGAAAAAAGCCGCGCCGAAGAAAAAGCCGGCGGCGAAGAAAGCTCCGGCGAAAAAGAAAGCTGCGGCTAAGAAGACAACAGCCTCTTCAAATGATGATGGTGATATCGTCGAATAATCGCCACAGAATGATTAAAGGGCGCCCTCAAAGGCGCCCTGTTTCATTCAGAACTTTGGTTTGAACCGGTTGACGGGAATGGAGAACACCGCCCTGCCCTTGTCATCCGGCTCCGGCAAACGCCCGCCCCGAATATTGACCTGAAGCGCATAGAGCATCCGCGCCGGCAAAGGCAGGGTCGCATCACGCGCATCACGCGTCCGGATAAATTCCTCTTTCGAAATCCCGTCTTTCACATGGATATTCGAGGCTTTGTGCTCCGCCACAGTGGCCATACAGGCCTCCTCACGCCCGCCTTTGCGGTAGTCATGCCCCACAAAGATACGCGTGTTGTCAGGCATGGCCAGAATGGTTTGCAAACTGTTCCAGAGTTCCTCTGACGAGCCGCCGGGAAAGTCAGCGCGAGAGGTCCCGCTGTCGGGCACCATGAATGTGTCATGGGCAAAGACCGCATCTCCTATGACATAGGTGATGGAGGCCAGCGTGTGTCCAGTAGACAGAATCACCTCGCCCTTCAGATTGCCGATCCCGAACGTGTCACCCGCTTCGAACAGTCGATCCCAGTAGTCCGGACGGTTCTTGAGGCTGTCATTGGCATAGAGATCGGCCCAGATGTTCTGCACATCGAGAACCTTCTTGCCAATCGCCTGCGGCGCACCGAGTTTTTCCGCCAGATAGGGCGCGGAGGAAAAATGGTCCGCATGGGGATGCGTGTCCAGCACCCAGACGACCTTCAGCCCTTCTTGCTTCACATAGTCGAGCAGCACGTCGGCGCTGGCGGTCCATGTCGCACCTGAGGCCGGATCAAAATCGAGAACCGGATCAATAATTGCGGCGGATTTGGTTGCCGGGTCCGAGACGATATATTGCCAGGAACCACTGGCCTCCTCGTAGAAGGCGGCAACATCGGGGCTTCCGGCGGCACCGGAACTTGGGAAAACCTGCATGTCTAATATCCTTTGCGCGTCATTTCATATTCTTACTTTTGCATATGATGTGACCTGTTTCGGAATCAAGTCCGACAAAAATAATATATTATGATAGCAGGACACAGCTTTTCTTATTTCGCGCCGCCACAGGCGCAGAGCTAGTGTTGCGGCGCAGCAAAGAATTGACTTGGGCCCCAATAATCCCATTAATCGGGCAAACGGATTTCGTGGAGGAGAGACATGAATAAAGTATACGGATCGGCCAAAGAGGCCCTCGACGGGGTATTGCAGGACGGGATGCTGATTGCTGCGGGCGGTTTTGGCCTGTGCGGCATCCCCGAGCTTCTGATCGAAGCCATTGTCGAAAGCGGGGTCAAAGACCTCACCGTGGCCTCGAACAATGCGGGCGTGGACGGGTTTGGCCTCGGCAAGCTTCTGGAAACCCGCCAGATCAAAAAGATGATGTCCTCCTATGTGGGCGAAAATGCCGAATTCATGCGCCAGTATCTTTCAGGCGAGCTGGAGCTTGAGTTCAACCCGCAGGGCACCTTGGCCGAGCGTATGCGTGCAGGTGGCGCGGGCATCCCCGGTTTCTACACCAAGACCGGCGTTGGCACCGTGATTGCCGAGGGCAAGGACCACCGCGAGTTTAACGGAGAGACCTATATCATGGAGGAAGGCATTTTTGCCGATCTCTCCATCGTGAAAGCATGGAAGGCCGACGAGACCGGCAACGCGATTTTCCGCAAGACCGCGCGCAACTTCAATCCGCCCGCCGCCATGTGTGGCAAAATCTGCGTGATGGAAGTCGAGGAGATCGTGCCCACAGGCTCGCTCGACCCCGATCACATCCATATGCCCGGCGTCTATGTCCATCGCCTCATTCAGGGCGAACACGAAAAGCGCATCGAGCAACGCACCACGCGCCCGCGTCCGGCAGCGTAAGGAAAACACGGTTTGGGCAGCCCCTATGATACCCTGTCTGCCTCCGCCCTCTGGCGGAGCGGTGTCGCCGAAGTTGACCCTTTGGCGATTGACGGGGTTTATCTGCCCAAATTTCCGGTTACCCCCGACACCAAAATCATGACGGCGGGAAGCTGTTTCGCCCAGCATGTCCACCGTGCGCTTGCGGCGCGCAACTGGGCGGTGATTGACGTGGAAACCCCGCAAGGTCCGATCCCGCGTGCGGTGCTCAACCGTTACGGCTACGGGCTCTATTCCGCGCGCTATGGCAACATCTACACCGCACGGCAGATGCTCCAGCTTTTGCGCGAGGCACTGGGAGAGATCCGCCCCGCAGAACCGATCTGGACCCGCGACGGGCGGTATTTCGACGCCCAGCGCCCGAATGCCGAACCGCTCGGGCTGGAAAGCGCAGAGCATGTCATGGAGGCCCGTTCCGTCCATTTGCGCCGCGTCCTGCGCGCCGTCAAACGGGCGGAGGTGTTCGTCTTCACCCTCGGACTGACCGAGGTCTGGCGTCACAAGGAAAGCGGCACGGTCTACCCGACCGCCCCCGGCACGCTCGCCGGTCATTTCGATCCGGAGGTCTACGGCTTTCACAACTTCACCCTGCCGGAGGTGCGCAAAGACCTTGAGGCCCTGCGCACGCGGCTCAAAGCCCTGCGCCCCGACCTCAAGATGTTGCTCACCGTATCTCCCGTGCCGCTCACCGCCACGGCGACAGACAAGCATGTGCTGGTCTCCACCAGCTATTCCAAAGCCGTGCTCCGCGGGGCGGCGGGGGAAATGGCCGCGAAATATGAAGACGTCGATTATTTCCCCTCATTTGAGCTCATCACCAACCCCGCCGCAGGAGGCCGGTTCTACAAGAACAACCTGCGCAGCGTGACCGAAGAAGGCGTCACAGCCGCCATGCGGATGTTCTTTCAGGCCCATGCGCCCGATGCCTCTGCAACGGACGGGCCAACGCAAGACCGTTTCGAGGATGATGCGGACGAGGCCGATCTGATCTGCGAAGAGGCCCTGATCGAGGCGGCACGCTCATGAGAGAGAAAATCCTCATCATCGGCACCTCGCACACAGGAGCCTTCTATACCGCCCGCGACGCCATCGCGGCGGGCTTCCCCGATCTGGATGTCAGCTATTTCGGTCTGCCGGGGCGCGTCTATAGCAGCGCGATCTACGAAGGCGGTGTGTTCCGTGCCCCCGAGAGCATGCCGCGACAACTGGCGTGGATGGACCGCCGCGAGATCGATTTCGCGCCCTTCTCCCATATCCTGCATGTCGGAGAACGCTATGCGCTCAACCATGTCATGCGGCTTATGGTGTTCCATGATGTGCTTGAAGAGCCGGAACGCACGGGACGTGCCTTTATCTCCAGCGCAGCACTCGCGGATCTGATACGCGGCACGGTTGCCAGACGCGCCGAGCGCCTGCTGGAACGGTTCGGGCGGGACAGCCGCGCCTGCTTTCTGCCCGCCCCCTACCCGCTTGCACGCTCCACCCGTCTCGGTGCCGGACATGAATATGCCCTCGCCGCACTCGGCAAACGCGCCCACGGGGCGAAGTGGATGGCGCTCTACGAGCAGATCATCGAAGAGGAAATGCACAAGGCCGGTCTGAACGTGCTTTTGCAACCCCGGCAAACCCGTGCGGGCCAGTTCATGACCGCCGACCACTTTGCCCGCGCCGACACGGACCAGTCCGCCCCCCCTGACAAGGTCGACCACCGACACATGAATGCAGATTATGGATGGCAGGTGTTTTGCGCCTTCGCGCAACGCTGCCTCGGACAGACACCGGAAAGCGGCATCACCGCTCCGGCGCAACAGTTAAAGACAGGTTAGCCGGACGCAACACCGGCAAATGGAGGAGAGAAAACATGGCTTGGGATCGTAACCAGATGGCGGCGCGCGCCGCACAAGAGCTTGAAGACGGCACCTATGTGAACCTCGGGATCGGCATCCCTACACTGGTGCCGAATTTCATCCCCGAAGGCGTCACCGTGACACTGCAATCGGAAAACGGCATGTTGGGCATGGGCCCTTTCCCCTATGAGGGCGAAGAGGACCCCGACCTGATCAACGCTGGCAAGCAAACCATCACGGAACTGCCCAACACCGCCTATTTCGACAGCGCCTTTTCATTTGGCATGATCCGTGGCGGCAAAATCGCCATGGCCATCCTCGGCGCGATGGAAGTGGACGAAAAGGGCGATCTGGCGAACTGGATGATCCCTGGCAAGCTCGTCAAAGGCATGGGCGGCGCGATGGATCTCGTCGCCGGTGTGGGCCGCGTGGTGGTGGTGATGGATCACACCAACAAACACGGCGATTCGAAACTCTTGCATAAATGCACCCTGCCGCTGACGGGTCAGGGCGTGGTAGATCGCGTCATCACCAATCTCGGCGTGCTGGATGTGGTCGAGGGCGGGCTGAAGATCGTCGAGCTTGCCGATGGCGTCAGCGAAGACGAGCTGCGCGCGGCGACTGAGGCGACCATCGTCGATTGAGTATTTTTAGCACAAAGGAAACCGGACGCGGGCGATTGGGTCCGCGTCACTTCTGCGCGCGAATGGCGTTGGTCGCAAACACACAGCCGTCAGAATACAGGTCCGGCGGCGTCACACAGAGCCGTTTTGCCACCTGCCACGCCGCCAGCACTTTCGGCACATAGGCGCGCGTTTCCGCATAGGGCGGCGGGCCTCCGGCGGCTTTCACCGCATTCTCGCCCGCATTATATCCCGCAAGCGCCAGCGCCAGATCACCGTTGAACTCGGACAGAAGCCAATCGAGATAGGCGATCCCGCCCTTGATGTTCTGTTCCGGATCTGTCGCATCGACACCGAAACGCGCCGCCGTCGCCGGAATAAGCTGCATCAAGCCTTCCGCCCCTGCCCCGCTCACAGCCGTCTCGTCGCCGGAAGATTCGACCGCAATCACCGCCAGCGCCAGTGCGGGGCTGACCTTGGTTCCGATGGAATGAAGCAAGAGCGCCGTTCCGTAGCGATTGGCCAGATCGGTGACATGCTGGAAGGACGGGCGCGGGATCGCACCACCGGGGTCACGATCCAGCGCTGCCAGAGCCGCCTCGAACCGCGACGCCCCCGCGCCAGCTAGATCATGTGGCACGGCGTCCCAATACCAATCCAGTAGATCGGCCGGAGCGGCATCTGCCTCGGGCTTGGCCGCCGGAGGGGCCTTGACCGTTTTGGCACCGGGGCGGATTTGCACAGAGATCAGATTCCCCGCCCCGCCTTGCGGCACAGCGACTCGCTTGGAGTGGACTTCGGGCCAGGGCGGCGGCGACTCGGCCTCTTTGACCTCCTGCTGCGCGTTGTCTTGGGCCTGAATCGGGCTCACAGCCGTCAGACCCAGACAAATTACAGCGCAACATCGGGCGACTCGCCCCCGCGACAGGATCGGGAAAGGAAAAAACATGCTCGAACGACTCTCTTTTCCAGCCTCACGGGGCCGGACTTCTTTATGATTGGCTCCATTTTCGCAAAAATCACCGGTTTAAGCGAGGGATTTGGGTCGATTCCGAATAAATAGAATGCAAGGTTTCACGGATTATTTGCCGCAAGAGACTTTTCCCGAAAAATGGTTAAATTTATTTTTATTTAAAAACAGTGTGTTAATAGAAAATTTACGCGAAAAATTCTTTGCGCCAAAATCGTACTAATGCTGCCCAACTCTCGCCCCAGTTCGAGGGCCATATAGCCTCATCGAAAGCGCAACGAGACACACCGGCAAGGGAAACGCCGAAGCTCGAAGCGCCGAGACGTGGAAACCAAATGTTACAACATCCTTGGAGGGATACATTATGAAACTTTTCAAATTCGCAAAAACCTTCTCCCGTGACGAAGAAGGTGCTGTGACCGTTGACTGGGTTGTTCTGACCGCAGCTATCGTGGGCCTCGGCATTGCTGTTCTGACGACCGTTGGCGGTGGCGTGATGGATCTTGGCAATGCAATTGGCTCCGACCTCTCGACAACTAACACGACTGATTGGGGCGCACTCACAGGCGGTGACAGCTAACTACATTCTTAAGCGTATAGTAATGGCCAAGCAAACGGCACAACACGTTTTCCGGAGAACGCATATGGAACTCTTGGGTCTAAAAAAACTCTTCAATCAAGATGAAGATGGTGCGGTGACCGTCGACTGGGTCGTCTTAACCGCAGCGATTGTAGGACTTGGCGTTGGTGTACTGTATGCTGTTTCTGGCGAAATTATTGACGTGGGCGACAAAATCGCCGACGACATCGATGAACGTGGTATAGTAGATTACTCTACGCTCATAGATGAAAGCTAGCTTTACACCTGGTCTTAAGACAAACGCTACACAGTTGAATTAAGACAAAACACGAAAAGAAGGCCGCGCTTCTAACATGAAGCGCGGCCTTCCTGTTTTATCTATGGCTCCACTCCCCACAAAACAACAACCCCGCGATTTCCCGCGCTTTGTTCGTAAAGTCGCAAAAATTCACGAGAGCGCCACGGCAAAATCACCGAATTGCCTCATTTCATTGACAGGTTAACCGCATATCGCGAGAGGGGACGGGTTCCCCACATGCAAAGGGACGAAGAGTTATGCGTATTATTTTTGGATTGGTCCTCGTCATCGGGGTCGCTCTGGCCGGGTTTGCCGTTCACATGACCCGCGGCTATTTGTCGACCTATCAGGCGGAGTTGAACCGTGAGAAAGCCTTACGCTCCCAGACGGTTCAGACCGAAGATATTTATGTGGCCCTCGAACAGATTTCCTATGGGGAAGAAATCACGCCGGACAAGGTGAAAATCGTGAAATGGCCGGTGAACGCCTTCCCGAAAGAGCCGTTCCAAACCGAAGAACAGCTCTTCCCCGAAGGCACCGGTGTCGTGCGCTCCGCATTGCGGACGATCGAGCCGATGGAACCACTTATGGCCGCCAAGCTCACCCGTCCGGGCGAGAAAGCAGGTGTTGCGGCACGTCTGTCCAAAGGCATGCGCGCCTTTGCGATTCGCGTGGACGTAACCAGCGGCGTCGCCGGTCTGTTGCGCCCCGGAGATCGGGTCGACATCTACTGGACGGGGACATTGTCCGGCTCGCAGACCGAAACAACAAAACTCATCCAGTCCTCGATGCCTCTCGTGGCCGTCGACCAATCCGCTGACGAGGAACGCCAGTCCAACGTGATTGCCCGCACCGTCACGGTCGAAGCCAGCCCAACGGAAGTCGCCGCACTGGCCACGGCCCAAAGCACAGGCCGCCTGTCACTGGCGCTTGTGGGGCTCAATGACGACACGGTGGTCGGCAGGGTCGAGATCGATAAAAACACGCTTTTGGGTGTCGAAGAACAAGTCGTCGTCGAAGCCCCGCAAAAAGAGACCTGCACCATCCGCACACGCAAAGGTGGTAATATGGTTACAACCCAGATCCCCTGCTCCAACTGAGACGCAGGATCATGACTGCAAGGAGTGACTCGAAAGGGTCGCTCTTTTTTGTGGAAATTCAACAATATATCCACATCCATATCGTTTCGTTTGGACGCATCCGGATCAGTGGCTTGTGGCTTATCCACATCACCAAACGCCGCCAAGAGATTGATTCTTGCAAAAAAAACCGAATTAACGCATTCTCGGCGCAATTGGGCCGATAGAGTCCGTTTTTGAGGCGTGGTCGAATAGAGGCAGGATCACATGAAAGCATTTAATATATTTAAGGCGGCTCTCATCGGGTTTGCCGTTATGAGCTCAACGCCCCAAGGGGCTTTTGCAGAGAAACTTCGCGTTATGACCGGCTCGCCATCTGGCGTGCTGAACGTGCCGATGAACCGCGCAGTGGTGGTCGAAAGCGACGAACCCTTCACGGAAGTCTCGGTCGCAAACGCGGAAATTGCGGATATTTCCACATTGTCGGAACGCTCGATCTATGTGCTCGGGCGAACCCCCGGCATGACGACCATGACGCTTCTGGCCCCTGACGGGTCGCTGATCACCAATGTGCAGGTGCAGGTCACACCAGATCTGACCGAATTCAAAGAGCGCCTGCGCCAGATTATGCCCAATGAGAGCATCGAAGTGCGCACTGCCAATGACGGTATTGTCCTGTCCGGCATGATTTCTTCCGTCACCATGATGGATCGCGCGGTGGAACTGGCCGAGCGCTATGCGCCGGGTCGTGTGTCCAACCTGTTGAACATCGGCGGCACCCAACAGGTGATGCTGAAAGTGCGCTTTGCCGAAATGTCGCGCTCTGTATCGAAAAACCTCACCGCCTCGCTTGGCGTCGAATATGGCGGCAACGATGCCACCAGCAGCGCATTGCTTGGCGGCACCGCAAGCGGCGATGGTCAGGGACAATTCTCGATCGGCGGTACAATCGGCGACACCGAGCTTTCCATCCTGCTCGAAGCGATGGAAGAAAAAGGCGTGTCGCGCACATTGGCCGAGCCCAACCTGACCGCGCTTTCCGGCCAGCAGGCGAAATTCCTCGCCGGTGGTGAATATCCGATTCCTGTGTCCGACGATGACGGCATCTCCATCGAATACAAACCGTTCGGCGTTGAGCTTGAATTCATCCCGCGCGTCATCAATGGCGACCAGATCAACCTTGAAATGCGCGCAGCGGTCTCCGGCGTTGATTCTTCGGTGAACTACACCGCGAACGGCTTTACCGTAAATTCGTTCAAACGCCGTGAAACCTCCACCACGGTGGAACTGCGTGACGGGCAAAGCTTTGCCATTGCCGGACTTCTGGAAGACGATTTCGAAGATCTCATCGGTCAGGTTCCGTGGCTGGGCGATATTCCGGTTCTGGGCGCCCTGTTCCGCTCCACCGACTATTCACGCAGCCAATCCGAGCTCGTGATCATCGTCACCCCGCACCTTGTCACCCCGACAAATGGTCTGGCGCTTTCCTTGCCGACCGACCGTGTGAAAATCCCGAGCGAAAAAGAGATGTTCCTTTTCGGGAAAACACTGGGCGGCACATCCGCGCCGAAATCCGGTGGTGCGGCAGAAGTGGCGAAACAGGACTTCTCCGGGTCCTATGGCTATGTGATGGAGTAAGGACATGCGCGGGACTTTGAAACTGACATTCGCGGCCACGGCCCTCCTGGCTCTTGGCGCCTGCTCCGAACAACCTGCGGGCTCCACGCTCGACAACGGGACATTTGGCAATGCGACGATGAACAATACGCTCGTCCAGACCGGTCAACTGAATTATGTGATTGATCTGAACGAACGCTTCGCGGCCCAGGTGCCGACCACCGTGAATTTCGAGTTCAACTCGGCCATTCTCGACGGTGTCGCCCGTGATGCCATCCGCAAACAGGCGCATTTCATGGCGCAATTCCCCGAAGTGCGCTTCCGCGTTTACGGGCACACCGACCTCGTCGGCTCCAACGCCTATAACAAGGCGCTTGGCCTGCGCCGCGCAAAAGCCGTGGTCGCAGAGCTTGCCCGCAACGGCATCTCGCGCTCGCGTCTCGAAGCGATGGTCTCGTATGGCGAAACCCAGCCGCTCATCGTGACCCAGCATCCGGAACGCAAGAACCGCCGCACGGTCACCGAAGTTTCCGGTTTCGTGGAAAACGAAAAGCTGGTGATGGACAGCCGCTATGCGGAGATCATTCACCGCGATTATGTCGAAAGCGCCGTCTCGACAACGAGTATAGAAACGACAGGCTCTATCGACGAGTAGTAACATCGTTCCAGAATAGCGAATTATTACGCGATTTTGGCCCTATTGTTGCCCTAGTTGACCGGCACCTTATCCCCATTGGGAGCAGTATATCCGTCCTCCGAGTCGGATAAACGCGCCAGGGGAATAAGGGCCGGTCTTTTCTTTGAAAGACCGCGATCCTCATAAGCCTGGCGTTCGAGTAAAAAGGACGCTTTGAGCAATGTCGAGTGAAGCTCTATTGGAAGACGACCCGACCCCGCTGATCGCCTGTACGATCAGTCGGGATGTGCAGAATTTTGATCTTCTGATCGAAGATATGGAGACCGAATTGGGCGAAGCCTGGGGAGATCTCTCTTTTGAAGACGCACGGCAATTTTTCCGCCAACCGGAGAGCGGGGCCCTCAAGTTTGTCGCCATCGCCCTTGATCATGAGGACGAGAGCCAACTGGCCCTGATCGCCGATCTGGTCAAATCGGCCAAGGCGCAGGACGTCAAGGTCATCCTGATTGCCGATGAGGTCTCGCCTATGGCCTTGCACCAGTTGCTACAACTCGGTGCCGAGGACTTCATCCCCTACCCTCTTCCCGAAGATGCGCTGCATGACGCCATCGAACGGCTGGATGCCCCGCAAAAAGTGGCCGCTGTCGACTTTGTCGAAGCCACCGCCGCCCCGCAGGCCCAGCTTCAGTCCGGTGCAAACGGTATCATCCTACCGGTGCAATCCATGGCCGGCGGCGCGGGGGCGACGACCATCGCCGTGAACCTCGCGTGGGAACTGGCCACGATCGAAAAGAAAGGTCCGCAACCGCGTGTACTTCTGATCGATTTCAACCTGCAATTCGGGTCCGTATCGACCTATCTCGATCTGCCGCGGCGTGAAGCCGTCTATGAATTGCTGTCCCCGAGCGACGAGATCGATGACGACCTGTTCAAAGGTGCATTGTTGAATTTCAACGACAAAATGTCGGTCCTGACCTCGCCTGCGGAAATTCTGCCGCTCGATTTCATCGAGGCGCAGGACGTGGAGCGACTGCTGGAGAAAGCACGTAGCCATTTCGATTATGTGATCGTCGATATGCCCGCCACTCTGGTGTCGTGGACCGAGACGGTTTTGAACGCGGCGGAGTTCTATTTCGCGCCCATCACACTGGACCTGCGCTCCGCACAGAACATCCTGCGCCTGCGCAACACGCTCAAGGCCGAGGAATTGCCGTTCGAAAAACTACGCTTCCTGCTGAATTTCGCGCCCAAAGGCATCGATATGTCCGCCAAGGCACGCATCAAACGTATGGCCGAAAATCTCGAAATTGCCATTGATGTGCAGTTTCCGGACGGCGGTCGTCCGGTGCGCGAGGCCTGCGATCAGGGCGTGCCTCTGGGAATCGAAGCCACCAAGAACCCGTTGCGCAAGGAAATCCACAAACTTGCCGCCTCGATTCATGCGCGCCAGACGGAACAGCTTGAAGCCGCACAATAAGGGGTACATCCCCGTATGAGGTAGAACAGAAATGTTTTCGAGATATAAGAAAAACGAGACCCAGAAGGCCGCTCCGGTAAAAGCGCAACCCACCAGCGCCGCGCCAGAAGAACCCAAACGCGCGGCACCGCCCAAGCCGAAAGCACCCGCGCCCAAACCGGCCCGCCGCTCGGCCCAGGCCGCGCCCGTGGACAAAGAGCGCCGCCGCAAGGAACGCCTGAGTGAAATCAAGGTCGAGATGCACAAGCGTCTCCTTGAGGATCTGAACCTGTCCGCTCTCGAAACCGCCTCCGAAAAAGACCTCAAGGCTGAAATTTCCGATATCACCGCCGAGTTCCTCGCCGATCAGGGCCTTGTCCTGAACCGCGAAGAGCGGATCATGCTGAACCAGAACCTCTATGACGAGGTGCGTGGTCTCGGTCCGCTGGAACCGCTTTTGCAAGATGAAAGCGTGAACGATATTCTGGTGAACGGCCCGCAACAGATTTTCGTCGAGCGCGCGGGGAAACTCGAACTTTCCGACATCACGTTCAAAGACGAAAAGCACCTGCTGCGCATCATCGACAAGATCGTCTCCGCCGTCGGTCGTCGCGTGGACGAATCTAACCCCTATGTTGACGCCCGTCTTGCGGACGGGTCACGTTTCAACGCGATGGTGCCTCCGGTCGCCGTGGACGGCTCGCTCGTCTCCATCCGGAAATTCAAAAAGGAAAAGCTCGGGGTCGACGATCTGGTGCGTTTCGGCGCGTTTACCGAAGAAATGGCCGCCTATCTTCAGGCCGCCGTCTCCACCCGCCTCAATGTCATCGTCTCGGGCGGGACAGGTTCCGGTAAAACCACCACGCTCAACGCCCTGTCGAGTTTCATCGACAACTCCGAACGCATCCTGACCATCGAGGATACGGCGGAACTTCAACTCCAGCAGACCCATGTGGGCCGCATGGAAAGTCGCCCCGCCAACGTCGAGGGCAAGGGCGCCGTGACCCAGCGCGACTGTTTGCGCAACGCACTGCGGATGCGTCCGGACCGGATCATCGTCGGCGAGACGCGCGGCGAAGAGGTGATCGACATGTTGCAGGCCATGAACACCGGCCACGACGGGTCAATGACCACGATCCACGCCAACTCCGCCCGCGATGGTGTGTCGCGTCTGGAAAACATGATCGCCATGGCCGGGATTGAGATGCCGCTCAAGGCCGTGCGCTCGCAAATTTCCTCGGCTGTGAACCTCATCGTGCAGGCCTCGCGCCTGCAAGACGGGTCGCGCCGCATGGTCTCCATCACCGAAATCACCGGGATGGAGGGCGATGTGATCTCCATGCAGGAAGTGTTCCGCTTCCAGCGCACGGGCCTCACCCCGGACAACAAGATCATCGGTCACTTCACCGCAACCGGTGTGCGCAGCCACTTCTCCGAACGGTTCCGCATGTGGGGCTATGACCTGCCGCCATCCCTGTTTGAACCGACCAATCCGCGCTAAGGAGCCCGAAGACCATGATCATTTCAATGGAACCGATCATTTACGGCGTGATTTTTGTCGCCGTTCTGCTCCTCGTCGAGGGCATTTACCTAACGGTATTCGGCAAGTCGATCTCGCTGAATTCGCGGGTCAACCGGCGCTACGAGCTTTTGGAAAAAGGTTCGGGCAACCGCGAAGAAGTGCTCAACCAGCTCCGCAAGGAGATGAGCCAGCACCTCCAGTCACGGAAAATTCCGCTCTATTCCGTGCTGGCCGAAAAGGCGCAAAAGGCCAATATCGCCTTCTCGCCCAAACAGCTTCTGATGATCATGGTGCTTTTGGGCATGGTGGCCTTTGTGGGTCTCTCCATCGGCACGTCGGCCTCGATGCCGATCCGTGTGGCCGTCTCCGTGCTCATGGGGATCGGCGCAGTCTATGTCTGGATCCAGTCCAAAGCCAAAAAACGCCTCGCGCTGATCGAAGAGCAACTGCCCGACGCCGTGGAACTCATGGTACGCAGCCTGCGTGTCGGCCACCCGTTTTCCAACGCGCTCAACATCGTCGCCAAGGAAGTACCCGATCCGCTGGGCACCGAAATGGGCGTGATCGCGGATGAAAGCGCCTACGGACGCGAGGTAGGCGAAGCCCTCAAAGACATGGCCGAACGGCTCGACATGCAGGACTTGCGCTTTCTCGCGGTCGCCGTCTCCATCCAACAGCAATCGGGCGGGAACCTCGCCGAAGTGCTCGAAGGCCTCTCGAAAGTGATCCGTTCGCGCTTCAAACTCTTCCGTCGGGTGAAAGCCATCACCGCCGAGGCGCAATGGTCCGGCAAATTCCTCTCCGGCTTCCCGCTTCTGGCGCTGCTGACAATTACGTTGATCAAACCCGATTACTACGATTCAGTCAAAGACACCCCCGCCTTCATCCCCGCCTGTCTGGTGGTCGCCGGCTTCCTGACTGTGAACATCTTCGTCATGAAAAGCCTTGTGAACATCAAGGTCTGAGACGGAAAGGACAATCCCGATGCAAGAGATATTTTCTGCCATTCTGGGCGATCAACTCGGGCCTTTCGGACCGCTGATCCTCATGGGCACATTGGGCGCGGTGCTGATCCTCTTCACCCTGCCTGTGTTGTTGAAAAAGAAACAGGACCCGCTGGACCGCCTGCGCGACCAGATCAAGACAAGCAAGGATGTCGCCAACGGGAAAGCCCCCGCCAGACTGCGCTATGACAACCAAAAAGGCGCGAGGCTCGAAAAATACTCCGCGTTTCTTGAGCCGCAGGACGAGGAAGAATATTCCGCCGCCCAGCTCAAAATGATTCAGGCAGGGTATCGCTCCAAGAACGCGGTGCGCATGTTCCACTTTGCCCAGTTCGCGATGGGACTCGGCGCTTTGGCGCTTGGGCTAATCTATGCACTGCTGAAATCGGCGCAACAGGACATGAGCCCGAAATCTCTGGTCCTGACCGTTCTGCTGCCCGGCGTGATCGGCTATATGGCGCCCAAATACTGGGTAACCCGTAGGATCGAGGCCCGCAAAGAAGAGATCGTCAACGGCTTTCCCGACTCGCTCGATTTGATGCTCGTGTGTGTCGAAGCCGGTCAGTCTCTCGATCAGGCCATCATCCGTGTGGCCGTTGAAATCCGGGCCGGCTTTCCGGCTCTGGCGGATGAATATGAAATCGTCTCCCACGAGATCAAGGCCGGTAAGGACAAGAGCGTGGTGCTCAAAGACATGGCGGAGCGGTGCGGCGTGCCGGATGTGGCCTCTTTCGTCACCGTGTTGATCCAGTCGCAACAGTTCGGGACCTCGATTGCCGATGCCCTGCGGATTTACGCGGCCGAGATGCGCGACAAACGCGTGATGCGCGCCGAGGAAGCCGCCAACAAGTTGCCGACCAAGATGACCCTTGCCACAATGATGCTGACCGTGCCGCCGCTTTTGATCATTCTGATTGGCCCCTCGGTCTATGACATCTATACATTGCTCAACGAAACCAATTTCTGACCCCTTTCACGGGCAACTGGTTCAGGGCAAAACAGGGGACATCATGCCTCACCGACATATGCGCGCGCCTCTCGGGGCCGCGCTTTTCCTCTCTCTTCTGGCCGCCTGCCAATCCGGCGGTCTCAAACCGCTTGCTGATGCGGGGGACTACGCGCCTGTGGGCGTGGATACAACGGAGCAAGCCGTGGACGGTCTCACCGTCGGTCACCGCCTTATGGCCGCGGGCGAATATGAACTCGCACTCAAAGCCTATTACCGCGCCGCCCTTCACCAGGGCATGACGGTCGACACCCTGTCCGCCATCGGCTCGGCCAAGCTGCGGCTCGGGCGGATGGGACAGGCGGAGCGGGATCTGCGGCAGGCCATCGAACTGGATGAAACTTTTGTGCCCGCGTGGAACAACCTTGGCGTCGCGCTGATGGAACAGGGCAAATATGGCGAGGCCGAGCGCGTATTCCGCACCGCCTTTGCCTTGGACAGTGGCGAATCTGCCGAAATCCGTGACAATTTGCGCTTGGCCCTCGCTAAAATGGAAAATCCTGAGTATAGTGACGTCTACGAGAGCAATTTTACCTTGGTGCGCCGCGGGACGGGAGAATATCTTATCCTTGCACGCTGAGACCGCCTGAGACCCGAAAACGGGCCGGAGGTCGATAACAGGGCAAAACAAACGAGATTGAGGCAACAGGGTCCAAAAGGCACGAAAGCCACGGGGAACAACCCCAAGGACCAGAGCAGACAAGAGGTGGCAGGCACCATGAGCAGTATTTTCGTGCGCAAATTTCCTATTTTCACCCTCGCGATTGCGGGGACGGTGGCGCTTACGGCCTGCCAGAAACCCTTTGGCGGGGATGTGCGCCGCGCCGACACCTCCGTGAATGCCATCGACGGCACCGGCATTTCGGATGTCATGCTCAATGCCGCCGATCCGGCTGAAGCCGTGTCCTATTTCTCACGATCCGTGGGCGAAAACCCCGACCGGATCGACCTGCGCCGCGGGCTGGCCAAATCCCTGATCCGCGCGGGCGAGAACGACGCCGCTGTCGAAGCTTGGAAATCCGTGGTTGAACACGAAGACTCCACCAATGATGACAAGGTGGACTACGCCGACGCGCTCATCCGCACCGGCGCATGGGACGAGGCCGAAGCCCAGCTCGACAGCGTGCCGCCCACCCATGAGACCTACAAGCGCTACCGCCTTGAGGCGATGATTGCCGACAGCAATCAGGAATGGAAAAACGCCGACAGTTTCTACCAGACCGCCGTGGGCCTGACGACGCGCCCCTCCGGCGTGCTCAACAACTGGGGCTACTCGAAAATGACACGCGGCGAATACAAAGAGGCCGAAAAACTCTTTGCCAAAGCCATCACCTATGACCCGACGCTGTTCACCGCCAAGAACAACCTCGTTCTGGCCCGTGGCGCCCAAGGCCAATACGATCTGCCCGTCATGGAAATGACCCAGACCGAACGCGCCCAGCTGCTCTACACGCTGGGGCTGACGGCTGTGAAATCCGGCGATGTCGCCATCGGCAAGGGCTTGATCAAGGAAGCCATCGACACCCATCCGCAACATTTCGAAGCCGCTGTGCGCTCGTTGCGCGCGCTTGAAGCGAATGTCTCGAACGGCTGACCTGTCATGATCTCTCTTCCCGCGCACGCCGCCCTGTGGTTTCTCCTGCCGGTCACGGTGGTCTCCTTCATCGCCGCTTTCAATGATTTGAAACGGATGAAACTGCCCAATGTGGTCGTCCTCACTCTGGCGGCGATCTATGTCGTCATGGGGCCGTTCCTTCTGCCCTTCGAACAATACCTCTGGGGCTTTGCCCATGCTGCAGTGATGTATGTCGTGGCCCTCTTCGCCTATGCCTATCTCGACGTCGGCGCGGGCGACGGCAAATTCGCGGCAGCCATGTCCATGTTCATCCCGTTTGCGGACCTCGGAACGGTGCTGACCCTGTTTGCCGCCTTCCTGCTCGGCGCCTTCATTGCCCATCGCGGCGCACGCGCCGTGCCCGCCATCCGACGCGCCACCCCCGACTGGATTTCGTGGGAGCACAAGAAATTCCCTATGGGGCTGGCACTTTCAGGCACAATGGTCTGCTATCTGGCTCTGGCTGCATTCCTCTGATTCCTGCCATGCGCGACGTAGGCCCCCTGCCCTGCTCGCGCCACATGCCCTTCATATTGCTCCGGAAATGTCGAAATATTGCCGGATTTCTTCGCTTTAACCGAGGAGATTCGTGAACGCGGCACAAAGCCGTCGGGACATACGGCACGCCAGAAGCCGGTCCGGGAAAAGACGATACGGGAAAAGAAAGAGCAGAACAGATGGACACTACCCCGAATGTGATCGCGCCTGTTGCACCGAAACGTGCAGAAGACACGGGGCTCTCCCCCGTCATGATGCGCGATATCGTGTTGAAAACAATGTTCAGAACCAATCTCGAACAGGTCTCCAGCCTGTCCGTCGCCTTGGCACTTCCGGTCTCCGTCACACAGGACCTGATCGACAAGGCCCGCGAACAGGGGCTCGTCGAAGCCACAGGCACGTTGCACGCAGGGGCCGGTTCGGAAATGGGCTTTCGCCTCTCCGACACCGGAAAATCCCGCGCGCTCGATGCCTTGAGCCAGTCCGAATATTACGGCGCCATGCCCGTCCCGCTGGAAGACTACGCCGAACAGGTCAAACGCCAGTCGGTGCGCAATATGAAAGTAACCCGTGACGCGCTCTTGGGCGCGATGGGGCACCTGATCCTGCCGCCCGACCTGCTCGACCAGCTTGGACCTGCGGTGGGCGCTGGGCGCTCGATCCTGATGTATGGCCCGCCGGGGAACGGGAAATCCTCCATCTCCAACGGCATTCGCGACGCGCTTGGCGATCTGATCTATGTGCCGCGGGCGATCGAATACAACGGCTCGGTGATCACCGTCTATGACCCGCTGATGCACGTCAAACGCGAAGACCCCGAAGACGATGTCAACGCGCTGCGCAAAACCGCGAACCGGTTTGACCGCCGCTATGTGCGCTGCGAACGACCCTCGGTTGTGACGGGGGGCGAACTGTCGCTCGACATGCTCGATCTGGTCTACAACCCGACCGCACGGACCTATCAGGCTCCGTTGCAGCTCAAATCCACCGGCGGCATCTTCATCGTGGACGACCTTGGTCGCCAAGAGGAACCGCCGCAAAAACTCGTCAACCGCTGGATCGTGCCGCTTGAGGAAAGCAAGGATATTCTCGCGCTCCAGTCCGGCGAGAAATTCGAGGTGCCCTTTGACACGCTGGTGATTTTCTCCACCAACTTCCACCCGAACAAGATCTTCGATACCGCCGCCCTGCGCCGGATTTTCTACAAGATCAAGATCGACGGGCCGGATCAGGCGGGCTTCCTGAAAATCTTCGCCATGGTCGCGCGCAAAAAGAAAATGCCGCTGGACGAGGACGCCTTGGTGTATCTGCTCAAAGAGAAATACCCGACCATCGACAATGTCTACGCCAACTACCAGCCGGTGTTCCTCATCGACCAAATGATCTCCATCTGCGAGTTCGAAGGCATCCCCTACCAGATGACGCCGGAACTGGTGGAACGCGCTTGGGCGAACATGTTCGTCAAGGAAAGCGAATTCGCACACTAAAGCGTTTCTCAAAAACCTTGAGACCCTCAATTTTTGAGAAGCGCAGCAACATCAATGCAGTGTGGACACGCTTTTCGCTCAATCTGATTCAGATTAACCGAAAAACGCCTTAACCTGTCACGGTCGGCCGGGGACAAGCGCGGGATCCTGTTGTCTTGCAAGGGGAAAGCCCTGCGCGAAACCTGCGGAGGGCAGCCCTTTGGGCAGGCATGGAGGATGTGAGTATTTTGGCCATCAGAAAGCCTGATGGGGTGGTTAGGGTGCGGCGTGGCGCACGGGACCACAGAGTGCCTCCGACGGAGGGTTGGACCTCGCGGCACCGGCGCTCATAGACTGGCTTCGATATTTTAGTATCGGAGCATTTCCCATGACCGCCCAGCGCCTGACCATCCCGAAACCTGAGATTGATGGTGCACGCTCAGCTTGTGATCCGTGTTCACCATTTTTACCCCGCGTCCCGAGCAAATGGCTCGATATCATACAAGCTTCTCTCCGCGTTGCGGCTCAAGCCATACCATCCTTGCGCACCATCCACCCAGCGAGCTTCCAGCCAAGCACCGAGATCAGCGCACCGAAGTATCCGTCGATCGCGTAGTGCCATGCAAGCATGACGGACCCAACCATAATAATACCTGCAAACACGGCCATAACCCGCCCCGCCCAGCGGCCATAGGTATAGGCATAGAGCATCATGAGCACGCTTGATGCGACATGCATGCTCGGCATTGCCGAAATGCCACCCCCCCGCCCCTCAGCCATATAGCCATCCCAAAGCATCTCATGCACATTGAGCGACCAGATACGGCCAATCGCGTCATACCCTTTGAGTGTCTCGGTCAGGGCCACGAAATCCGTCCCAAAACCAAGGCGCTCATAGTAAACCGGCCCCGCCGAAGACAGCAGCGTCGCAATCACATTGCCCCCTCCGAACCAGACCAGTACGAAGGCAATCAGGTAGCGGTAATGCGTGGCCCGGTTCTCCTTAGAGAAACAGGCCAGGAGCACCGAGAAATATATCAGAAAAAGCCAGCCATGATAGGCCGCATTGACCCCGGTTGCAACCATCGGTGTCCCGATCAGACCCAGTATAATCTTGTAAGGCTCGGTACCGAAATGCAGCACACGATCCCATTCGGCAAAGGTTGCATCCCAGGAAAACGGATGAATGTAGGGAATCGCAAATTTGAGATATGAGAACGTCCCCATGAAAACAATGAAGGCCGCCAGAGACACCATCCCGATGCTCATCCGCTCGAAATCAAGGAAGACCCGCACCACATCCGCGACCATCTGGTGGATCGGGCGCTCAGGGCGCAGTACGAAGGCGAGATACATAAACCGCCCCACCAACAGCAAGATGAGGTAGAGCGGCAACAGCACCGTAAACAGCACCATCAGCGAACTGAACGTGCCCGTCTCGAACGGCACGCCAATCAAGCCGCTGACATAGGTAGCCGCCACCACAGTCACCAGCACACAGGCGATCAATAGGCGATTCCTTATAAGGCACTGCGGCCAAACCCAAAAAAAGCTGCGCGAATGTTCTGTCTGCATAGACATGATTTCTGCCTCCAGTTCTATCGTTGGGCACGAAAAAACAGGAAAAATAGGCAAGGATAAGGCAGAATTGAGCCGACATTTCCAAAATATTGTCTTCGGCTGAAAAAGGGCGCCTCAGTCAGTTCAAAAGAAAGTCGGGGCATTTCGTTCTCAAAATTCGTTCAGGGCCTGAAATTCAGGTTAGGCGACATTCAACAACTTATACAATACGTGGCGCGCTCAGGAAGATAACCCCCCTTCCCATCCCCCCCTCTCACACGTTAAACCTCCCGCCAAACCTGTGATCCCAAGGAGCCGACAATGGCAGCCAATCAATTCGTCTACTTCATGGACGGCGTGTCCAAGACCTACCCCGGCGGCAAGAAAGTGTTCGAGAACATCCGCCTCAACTTCCTGCCCGGCGTGAAGATCGGTGTGGTCGGTGTCAACGGCACCGGTAAATCCACGCTCATGCGGATCATGGCTGGTCAGGACAAGGACTTCCAGGGCGAGGCCTGGGCCGCCGAAGGGGCGCGCGTCGGCTATCTTCCGCAGGAGCCCGAGCTTGACCCGTCGCTTGACGTGCGCGGCAATGTCATGCTTGGCGTGGCGGAGAAAAAGGCCATCCTCGACCGCTACAACGAGTTGGCGATGAACTACTCGGACGAGACCGCCGAGGAAATGGCCCAGCTTCAAGACAAGATCGACGCCGAGAACCTCTGGGATCTCGACAGCCAGATCGACGTGTCGATGGAGGCCCTGCGCTGCCCGCCGGATGATGCCGATGTCACCACGCTTTCGGGCGGTGAGAAACGCCGTGTCGCGCTGTGCAAACTGCTGCTCGAAGCCCCCGACATGCTGCTCCTCGACGAACCGACCAACCACCTCGATGCCGAGACCATCGCGTGGCTGCAACAGCACCTCATCGACTACAAGGGCACGATCCTGATCGTCACCCACGACCGCTATTTCCTCGATGACATCACCGGCTGGATTCTCGAACTCGACCGCGGCGCGGGCATCCCCTACGAGGGCAACTATTCCTCATGGCTCGAACAAAAGGCCAAACGCCTTGAGCGCGAAGCCCGCGAGGACAAGGGTCGCCAGAAAACCCTCGAACGCGAACTCGAATGGATGCGTCAGGGGCAAAAGGCGCGTCAGGCGAAACAGAAAGCGCGGATCAACGCCTATAACGAACTGGCCTCGCAATCCGAGCGCGAGAAAATCTCCCGCGCCCAGATCGTTATCCCCAACGGCCCGCGTCTCGGCTCCAAGGTGATCGAGGTCGAAGGTCTCAAGAAAGCGATGGGCGACAAGCTTCTGATCGAAGACCTGTCCTTCTCCCTGCCGCCGGGCGGGATCGTCGGCGTGATCGGCCCCAACGGTGCCGGTAAATCGACCCTGTTCAAAATGCTCACCGGTCAGGAAACCCCTGATGCGGGCACGGTGGACTATGGCGACACGGTCAAACTGAGCTACGTGGACCAGAGCCGCGACGACCTCGACCCCAACGCCACCGTGTTCGAAGCCATCTCCGACGGGCAACAGATCATCCAGCTTGGCGATGCGGAAGTGAACGGGCGGGCCTATTGCTCGACCTTCAACTTCAAAGGCGGCGACCAGCAGAAGAAGGTCGGCGTGCTGTCAGGCGGGGAACGCAACCGTGTCCACATGGCGCGGCTGCTGAAATCCGGCGGCAACGTGCTGCTGCTCGATGAGCCGACCAACGACCTCGACGTGGAGACGCTACGCGCACTCGAAGATGCGCTGACCGACTTTGCAGGCTGTGCGGTGGTGATCTCCCACGACCGTTTCTTCCTCGACCGGATCTGTACGCATATTCTGGCCTTTGAGGGTGACGCGCATGTGGAATGGTTCGAAGGCGACTTTACGGCCTATGAAGAGGACAAAAAGCGGCGTCTGGGACCGGATGCGCTTGAGCCTAAACGGTTGAAGTATAAGAAGTTTTCACGGTAAGAACATGCAAAGGCGCCTTCGGGCGCCTTTGGTTTTTAGATAGGACATGGAGATATTGGGAAAAGCGAGTTTAATCAACTTCACCCGAATGCTTCTATTTCTCGAAGCACTTCCGAAACAGCTTTTTTTGCCATGTCTACTCCACCATAAAGGTTCACTAAACTAGGGTTTTCATTTATCAGCTTTGTTGCAAACTTTTCTTTCTCAACCGAACTAAATCCATTTTTAAATTTGTTGTCAGTGAGCGCCGAATTTACGACTTCCTGCATGAAAATATCTCGAACCTTACCTTTATTGCCCTTTAAAGGTTGAAACGAGTGATTTCGAGAAGGCAAGTTCTGTGAGTTGATCGCGTCTCTTTTTATATCAAGAGCTATTGCCTTAAGTGTTTGCAATTCTCTTAATAAATAGTCTTCTTTATCAACTTCTTTCGTTTCAAGGCCTGTTACCTTAAACTTACCAAAGTGCTTCAAAAACGACTGATAATTTGGCTTCTTACTCGCCTCCAATGTTGCAGTGAGTTTGGCCGCTAAGTTTTCTTTTAAATCGACGATTTCATTGTATCGAAGCCCTCGCGGATATTCGAGATGTTCGATTGGAGAGGTGTCAAAGCTATATGAAGTCTGATCATCCTTTAATACAATCGCAGGCTTATCAAATGCCAAACGTAATCCAAGCTCAAACATCACATTTGCATTCTTGGCACTAACATCACACACGATAATATCTGCGTCGTATATATTCTGCACAATGCGTGCTTGTATCACCCCGATATCATCAGATTGGCTAACGAGCTTCGCCTCGAAACCGGCATTCTCCGCTGCCTCCTCGATGATTGATCGCACGTCCGCCCAGTGAGAACTTGGGCAGCCATCAATCTCGGATATGGGCATTACAATACCGCAAACCTTTTTACTGGAACTTTCGTCTTTGGACATATTGCACCGTAATATCTATTAAGTATTCCAAACATTACTACGGCTTTTGATATTCTCAACCCCCGAGCCTGACCCGAGGGAGGGAGCGTGAAACGCGCCCGCCCGTGGGGGCGGGGCAGGCGCGTCAAAGATGCGTTGCATCTTTGAATAGCCCGCAACCGGCGCACTTCAAAAAGCCCTGCGTATTCCTCTATCAGAGAGCGAAGCAAACGGTTGCACCGCAGCATCTTTGTATCCCCCCTCACTCCGTATCCCGCCACGCCGCCATCTGCGCTTCCTCGCTCAGGCCCGCTTTGCGTGCGGCCATTAACGCATCGAATTTGCGTTCGGTGATCGCCAGTTCCGCGATCTTCATTTGGGCATAGGTGCCAAGCACATGGTTGATCCGCGCCTGATAGCCCTGCCCCTGCGCCCGAAAGAATTTCGCCACGCTCTCGTCAAGGCGCAGCGTCACCTTCACCTTCTTCTCCCGCACGTCGATGTCCTGCTCCAGCGTCGCCCATGCTTCCGGCACGATCTGCGCCACGTCCCAGTCATAGGGATCGAGCCGCCCCAGTTCGGTCGCGTGGCGCTGCAACCGCTCGCGGGCCAGCCGCTGGGTTTTGGTCAGGCGCGGCGGGCGCGGCGCGGACTGTCTGGGCGGGATACGGGTCATGGCACTCTCCGTCATGGCACTCTCGGGTATGGGGCCACCCTGCCATCGGGCGGTTAACATCGCCTGAGAGCAGCGCACGCGAGGGTCCGACAGAAGTCCGACGCAAAACAGACGATTTTCCGACCCTCTGAAAATACTTCTATCTTTCTGCACGGAATCATGCGATAAGCCTTCTTGCGACGTTACCTCTATCGACCCTTCTGTTCTCCTTCATCGGCTACAGTCTTCGATCGACCACTGACTAGCCGGGTCCCTGCAATAGTGTGAGGGGCATAAAATTAGGAGATACACGATGGCTAATGGCACCGTGAAATGGTTCAACTCAACTAAAGGCTTCGGCTTCATTCAGCCTGAAGGCGGCAGCAAAGACGTGTTCGTTCACATCTCCGCTGTTGAGCGTTCCGGCCTCACCGGCCTTGCTGATGGCGCGAAAGTTACTTTCGACATCGAAGCTGGTCGCGACGGTCGTGAGTCCGCAGTGAACCTCGAGCTGGTCTAAACCACTCTTCGGCCTCAGGGCCGAGCCATGATAGAGAAAACGCCCACGATTTCGTGGGCGTTTTTGTTTGTTTTGAATGCGTTAAATACGTTTTTTAGAAATCAGCGTTTCTTCACAAATTCGGTCAAAATCACGATCCGCTGGCCTTCAACACGGCCTTCGATGTGATTTTCATTGTCCTGCACGAGCGAAATACCCCGCACAGCCGTGCCGCGCTTTGCGGTAAAGCCTCCGCCTTTGACCGGCAGATCCTTGATCAGCACCACTGTATCGCCAGAACTCAGAACCGCCCCGAGACTGTCGCGGTGGATCACGTCGGGACCGGCCGCCTTGGCCCATTCTTCGACTTCCGGCTCCAGATACAGCATATCAAGCGCATCTGCCGCCCAGCCTTCTTCGCGGAAACGGTTGAGCAAGCGCCACGAGATGACCTTGACCGCATCACTCTCCGACCACATGGAGGTGGTCAGTGCTTCCCAATGGCCTTCGGGCACGGCTTCGCCCTTGAGCCCGCTCGCACAGGTCCCGCACAGACTGACCACATCGGTGCGCGGCTGCGCCGTCACCTCGGTCAAATCCCCTTCGGCCCCACATATTTCACATTGCGCCATATCGTCCTCCTGATTGTTATCCGAAAGGATTTAAGGCCCAGTCCCCGTAGGGACAAGCGACAAACCGCCGCTACGATTTCGCGTCAGAAAACTGTCGTAGAAAATCCTCTTTAATCTCGCGGTGGAACACAGCATAGTTGGGTCGTGTTCAAGACGGGGGGGAACCGTCTGAGGGAAAGGCCGACTGTGCGGAATGTTATGAAATTGGCCACTGCGCTCGCGATCTGTAGTTCTGCAGCGCATGCCTTTGAAGCCCGGCTCGAAACCACAGCCGACGACGATCTGGCCAAGCGGTTGCGGGCGGCGTCAGCCGTGATTGAAGCGGCGGATACGGAGGTCACGGCCCCCGAAGAGATCATCGCGGCGGTGCAATCCGACTATCGCACGCTGATCGGGACGCTCTACCGCGAGGGCTATTACGGGCCACGCATTTCCATTCGGGTGGATGGCCGTGAAGGCGCATCTATGTCCCTGATTTCCCTACCCTCCCAAGTTCAGTCCGTGGTGATCGAAGTCACCCCCGGCCAGCGCTTTGTCTTTGGCGAGACCACGGTTGCGCCGCTGGCCAGGGGCACAGAGTTGCCGGCGGATTTCAAACGCGGCGAGGTTGCGCATTCCTATCTCGTCGGCGATGCGACAGAGGCGGCGATCGAAAGCTGGCGCGAAGCGTCGCACGCAAAAGCCGTACTCAAAGATCAGAGCATCATCGCGGATCACCCAGAAAAGACTCTGGACGTCGATGTCGAGATTGACCCCGGTCCGGCGGTGAAATTCGGCAAGCTGCAATTCTCCGGAAGGACCACCGTGCGCGATGGCCGCCTGTCACGGATCGCCAACCTGCCCACCGGCTCCTCCTACCATCCGGAGAAGCTCGACCTTGTGACCAAACGCCTGCAGAAAACCGGCACCTTCCGCTCGATCACCCTGCGCGAAGCCGAAGAGTTGAACGCCGACGGCACCCTCGACATCACCGCCACGCTGATTGATGACAAGCCGCGCCGCCTCGGTTTCGGTGCAGAACTGTCCTCGCTCGAAGGCGGCACGCTGAGCGCCTACTGGATGCATCGCAACATTACCAACAATGCCGACAGGCTGCGGTTTGATGCTGAGATTTCCGGCATCGGCGGCACCAACGAGATCGACGCCACCCTGTCCGCAAGCTACCGCCGTCCGGCAACGGTGACGCGCAAGACTACGCTGGTGCTGGCCGCCGAACTCGAACATCTTAACGAGCCGGATTACACCTCCGACATCGGGGAATTCACCTTCGGGTTCGATGTGGAAACCTCGCCCAATTCAACCTTCTATGCAGGTCTCGGCTATCGCTATTCCCAGGTTGAGGACGATCTCGGCTCACGCGATTTCTCCTATATCATCCTGCCAATCGAAGGCTCTCGGGACACGCGGGACAACTCTCTGAACCCGACCAGAGGCACCTATTTCGAAGCCGACATCACCCCGTTTCTCAGCCTGAACGAAGCCTCCAGCGGCGTCCGTATTTTTGCCGACGGGCGGAGCTATATCTCCTTTGGCGGTGACGACCGGTTTATCCTTGCCGGACGGGTGCAACTGGGCTCGATTTCTGGCGCGGATTACACCGATGTCTCCACCGATATGCTGTTTTTCTCCGGCGGCGGCGGCACCGTGCGCGGGCAACCCTATCAATCCTTGGGCGTTGATCTGGGCAGCGGCGACGAGATCGGCGGATCCAGTTTTCTGGGCCTCTCCGGCGAATTGCGCGCCAAGGTGAAGGGCAATATTTCCGCTGTCGGGTTCTACGATCTCGGCGGGATCGGCACCACCGCCCTGCCCGGCGAAGATGCGGAATGGCATGCGGGCGCCGGTCTGGGCCTGCGCTACAACACAGGCTTCGGCCCGATCCGTCTCGACCTCGCCGGCCCTGTTTCCGGCGACACGGGTGACGGGCTGCAAATCTATATCGGAATCGGGCAGGCCTTTTGATGAAACGCGTTTTTCCACTTACCGCCGGTCTTTTGCTGCCTGTCGCGCTGATTGCACAGGACACAGAAAGCACCGACCGCGACCGCTCCATGATCGTCGGGTTTCTTGAGGACAACCTCTCGGGCGCAGGCCGCGACATCCGCATTGAAGGCTTCAAGGGCCTGCTCTCCTCCACCGCCACGATGGAGGAACTGACCATCGCCGACGAGACCGGCGTCTGGTTCACCTTGCGCAATGCCGAACTGGACTGGAGCCGCACCGCGCTTCTGGCCGGTCGGGTCGAGGTCACACGGATTGCCGCCGAAGAAATCCTGTTCGAGCGTCTGCCGGAAACCACTGACGAAGGCATCGACGTGCCCGATCCGGAGGCCACGCCCTTTGCCCTGCCGGACCTGCCGGTTTCCATCGACATCGGCGCGATTGAGGCCGAGCGCGTCCGTCTTGGCGCACCGGTTTTAAAACTTGGCGAGGCGGTCGAGCTTTCCCTCACCGGCTCTGCCAAACTGGCCGACGGCTCTGGCGCAACCAATCTCCAGATCGAACGGATCGACTCCAAAGAGGGACAATTCGCCGTCGCGGTCTCTTATGACAACGAAACCGACGTGCTGGACCTCGACATCTCGCTGAACGAGGGCGCGGGCGGGCTGATCTCGACGCTGGGCAACCTGCCCGGCTCTCCGCCACTGGCCCTGACCGCCCAAGGCGCAGGGCCGCTTGACGACTTCACCGCCGACATTGCGCTGGCGACCCACGGCGAAGACCGCCTGACGGGCCAGATCGCGCTCAGAGCCGATCCTGACCCCGACGCGCCCGCCGACGCAGCCGCCCCGCGCCGGTTCTCCGCCGATCTCTCCGGTGATCTCACCCCGCTCTTCAGCGCGGATTATGCGCAATTCTTCGGCCCCTCCTCCACGCTCACCGCAGCAGGCGTGTCCTATCCCGAGGGCGGTTTTGATCTTGATCGTTTTGCCCTGTCCACCCGCACCCTGTCGCTGGTCGGCTCCACCACCATCGGCGCGGATGGCTGGCCCAGTGCCTTCTCCGTTTCCGGCACGCTGGAAAGCCCCGACGACCGCCCTGTTCTTTTGCCCTTCGGCGAAAGCCGCTCCATGGTGCAGCAGGCCGATATTATCGCCAAATACGATGTGACACGCGGGCAAAGCTGGTCCGCGAATATCGATGTCAGCGACTACACACAGGACGGGCTGGCCATCGCCTCCGCCCGCATCGGCGCACAAGGGACGATCACTCAGCAAAGCACAGCCACAAGCACGGCTCTGGGCGCAATCAAGGCCCGCTTCGGCCTGACGGTTCAGGGGCTTGCCTCTGATGATCCTGCCCTACAAGCGGCTATTGGCTATGCGCCTGCGATTACCGGTGATGTCTACTGGCGCGAGGGTGAACCCTTTATCATCCAGAGCCTTGAGGCTCGCACCGACGCGACCCGCGCCAGTGCCTCCGGTCAGATCAGCGGCTTTGACACCGGATTTGAATTCACCGGCACGCTCGGCCTCGACACGCCAGACCTGAGCCGCTTTGCCGCCTTGTCCGGTCTCGATCTAGCTGGGGCCACAAGCGCCACGGCCAAGGTCAACATTTCTCCCCTGAACGGCACGTTCGACATTGAGGCCGAGGCCACAGGCACCGATCTGCGCACCGGCATTGAACAGCTCGACACGCTCACCGGTGGCAGCAGCGATATCCGCCTCTCCGCCAAGCGCGACGAGACCGGCGTGACCCTGCGCCCGAGCACGCTCAAAACCGCCGCTTTGGACGTCAGTGCCAACGGGGCGCTAGGCACTGATACGGGCGCGCTCAACCTGAGCGCACGCCTTGATGATGTTGCCCGCCTAGGCGTTGCCCTGAGCGGGCCTTTGACGCTGGATGCCGAGATGGCGCATAGCGGGGCAGATAGCCCTTGGAGCGCCCGCGCTGTGATGAACGGTCCGGGCGGTTCAACCGCCACGCTGTCCGGCACGCTGGCGCAAGACATGGCGCAGGCCGATCTCGACCTGACAGGCTCCGCCCCTTTGGGTCTGTCCAACCGGCTGACCAGCGCCGCGCTCACGCAGGGCACCACCACGTTCAACCTCGGGATCAATGGCCCTCTGGCACTCTCCTCCGTCAGCGGGCAGGTGCAGGTTACCCCCGGCGGGCGCATCGTGATCTCGTCGGCAGGACTGGCGCTCACCGTCAATCGCGCCGTGGCCACGCTCAACGGCGAACAGGCGCAACTGGACTTTGACGCCAGCGCCGACACGGGCGGCTCAATCACCGCCTCCGGTCAGGTCGGCCTGGGTGGCGCACTGCCCGTCGATCTCACAGTGGGTCTCAACACGCTCGGCCTCAGTGATCCGCAGCTTTATGAAACCTCGATTGACGGGGACCTGAGCATCGCTGGCTCACTCACCGGTGCGGCTAATATTTCCGGCAATTTGACCCTTGGAGAGACCAATATCACGGTCGCATCTGCAGGCATTGGCGGCGGGGGCGACATTCCCGACATCACCCATCTCGGCGCCCGATCCGGCGTGACCCAAACCCGTGACCGTGCAGGCCTCATTCAAACCGAGAGCGACGGCGGATCTTCTGCAGTCTACGGGTTGGATGTGAGGGTGTCCGCGCCGAACCAGATCTATGTGCGCGGGCGAGGGCTGGATGCCGAACTCGGGGGCCGCATCCGCGTGCGCGGCACCACGGCGGATGTGATCCCTGTCGGGCAATTCTCTTTGATCCGCGGGCGGCTGTCGCTTTTGGGCAAGCGCATCACGATGGAAGAAGGCTCGATCACCCTGCAAGGAGAACTCGACCCGATCCTCTATCTGGTAGCCGAAACCGAGACCGATACGCTCACCGTGCAACTGATCACCGAAGGTCCGCTCAGCGCACCGGAACTGACCCTGTCCTCCTCGCCGGAGCTACCCGATGACGAGATCCTCGCGCAGCTTCTTTTCGGCAAAGACCTCAGCGAGATGTCCGCGCTTCAAGCCGCGCAAATGGCCGATGCCGTAGCCACACTCGCCGGTGGCGGAAGCGGGCTTGTCGGCTCGATCCGTGACAGTTTCGGGCTGGACGATCTGGACCTTGAAACCACAGAAGAAGGCGACAGCTCCCTCAAAGTCGGCAAGTATATCTCGGATTCACTCTACACCGATGTCTCCATCGACAATGAAGGCAAATCCGAGATCAATCTGAATTACGACGCCACGGACAACATCACCCTCAAAGGCTCCGCCTCCTCGGACGGGGATACGGGCATCGGGGTGTTCTTCGAACGGGACTACTAAAACGCGGCGTTCAGCGTGGCGGCACAAACGCCGCCCACGCCGTTTCTGCTTTGGCGTAATGTGCACAATCGGGATGGTGGTCATTGACCAGACCCATCGCCTGCATAAAGGCATAACAGGTGGTCGGGCCGACGAATTTCCAACCCCGCTTTTTCAAATCCTTCGACAGGCGTTTCGAGGTTTCTGTCGTCGCGGGCACGCCTTCGATATGCCGCGCTTCCTCGCGCCCCTCATAGGTCCAGAAAAACCGCGCAAGACTGCCGAACTCCTGCTCCATCTCCCGCGCACGGGCCGCGTTGTTGATGACTGCGGCGATCTTGCCACGATGGCGCACGATGCCCTTGTCTTGCAACAGGCGCGCTATATCCGCCTGATCGAACTGGGCCACCGTGTGAAAATCGAAGTCCTTGAACGCCGCGCGGAAATTTTCGCGCTTTCGCAGGATGGTCCACCACGACAGGCCGGACTGGAAGCCTTCCAGGCAGATTTTCTCGAACAAACGACGGTCATCCGCGACCGGATATCCCCATTCCTCGTCATGGTATCGGATATATTCCGGATCGCGCGCACACCACGCACAGCGGTTTAACCCGTCCTCTGCGGTGAAAAGTTGATCCATCGAGACCTCCAGAGACAGGTGCCCGAAAGAACTTCGGGACGCGCCGTGTAACGTGTGAACGCAAAAGCCCATCGCACGTGCCGCAAGTTTCGGGCGCAGGAAATGGGCTGTTAATCGCGGGTGGCTTTGGCTTTCGGACGCAGGCGGATCACCACATCGACAGAGGCAATCTCCGTCCCCTCAGGGGCGGCAGGCAGGCGTTCGATCTTCAGCTCGCTGGAGGGCGCATCGGTCAGCTCCCCTGCACCTTCCCAGAAGAAATGCGGGTGCTCGTCCATATTGGTGTCGAAATAGCTGCGCGAGCCATCGACTGTCACCTCTTGCATCAAACCGGCGTCGCAGAAGGCTTTCAACGTGTTGTAAACCGTGGCCAGCGACACCTTTTCTCCGGCTTCGCGCGCGGCTTCGAACAGGCTCTCGGCGGTCACATGCCGGTCTTGCCCGTCCCCGACCAGAAGCTTCGCAAGCGCAACCCGCTGACGGGTCGGGCGCACGCCGCCCTCGGCCAACCAAGCCTCTCCACGGCGAATTTCGATGTCTGCAATCTGGGTCATGTGCGTTCATTTTCCTGGCTACAGAGCATAATATAGGGGGGGAAGCAGAGGAAATTCAATCGTAAATCCCTGACAAGCCGGTTCAAACCCCTTATATTGCGGGAAGAACTGCATGATTTCTTCTCCTGCCTTGCGCCTTGCACGCGCCTTATGCCGGGTGATAGAGGGAGTGCGACCTAAAAGTTAGATGGGAAGCAGGGCGTTACCACATGACCGAATATCCGACGAGCTTCACGAAAGAAGACCTTTTGAAATGTGCCGCAGGCGAGTTGTTCGGCGAGGGCAATGCCCAGCTTCCGGCGCCGCCGATGCTGATGATGGACCGCATCACCGAGATTTCCGGCGACGGCGGGGCCCATGGCAAAGGCCATGTGGTCGCAGAATTCGACATCACACCCGACCTGTGGTTCTTTGAATGCCACTTCCCCGGCAACCCGATCATGCCCGGCTGTCTCGGCCTTGACGGTCTGTGGCAGCTCACAGGCTTCAACCTCGGCTGGCGCGGCTGGAAAGGCCGCGGCTATGCGCTTGGCGTTGGCGAAGTGAAACTGACCGGCATGGTCCGCCCCGATCGCAAAATGCTTACCTACAAGATCGATTTCACCAAAGCGATCCAGACCCGCCGCCTGACCATGGGCGTCGCGGACGGGGTCGTCGAAGCCGACGGTGAAGTCATCTATCAGGTCAAAGATATGAAAGTTGCGTTGTCGGAGAATTAAGAAACGACGACATTACCAGATGAAGAGCGGCGGGGCGAAAGCCTCGCCGTTTTTTTGTGGCTGCCTGACTGGAGAAAGCGAACCCGATCACATCCCGACTTGTGAACAGGCAATAGTCAACTAACATTGGATTGAAAATGATAGGTAAGGAGGATCAAGGGGGTATAATTGAAAAGATTAAATTTACGCATTGCTCACAAAAGAATTGCAGATAAAAAAGCGCGTCAAAATGCGGCCAAATTGCAAAATCAAAAAAATTTAACCGCGAGATTCTTCAAACTATCCCGCTCTATCTACTTTGTTATTGGCTTTGCACTCGGCCTTATGGCTGATGCACTAAGCATTCCCAAAGCAATTGTAGACTTCGAGCACTACCTTGGAGGTGCGAAAGACTATGCTTACCGATTAGCTTACCGTCCCGCGAATTGGTCTGGCGTTTTCGATGCTTTCCCCGAAGGTATCACCGACATAAATGATCTGGGAATTTTAGTTCCTGCTGAAGTCACATTGAAAATAGAAAGCCATAACGGGAACGGTATCGATGGAAGGGTTTGGTGGAATAAGTCATGTGACTTCGGCGTCCCACATAAAGGATTGTTGCTCCAAGGCCGTATAAACATTGGAGGCTCTATAGCAGACGTTCAAGTGTTCGACTTCTTCAATGGAAAGAGACTGGATCTATTTGAAGGTCAGTTGATAAATGATGGTGACCTGCCCCCCACAAAATCCCTCATTTTAATGTAGAGTCTGCCCAATCTTGAAGGAGCAGACGAATGCGAAAGAGCCGTTTTACCGAGGCGCAGATAATCGGGATGATCAAGGAGCAAGAGGCTGGCATGCCGACGGCTGAGGTGTGTCGTAGACACGGCCTCAGCCCTGCGACGTTCTACAAGTTCAAGTCTAAGTATGGAGGCATGGAAGTCTCGGATGCTGCCAGGCTGAAAACGCTGGAGGACGAGAATGCCAAACTCAAGCGCCTGCTGGCTGATACGATGCTGGACAACGTCGTTCTGAAGGATTTGCTGGGAAAGAA
>NZ_FORY01000022.1 GCF_900114135.1 Celeribacter halophilus | reverse complement strand
TATGCTGGCGAATATAAGCGATGGCACCGCTGTCCATATTCGTGCCTTTCAGCACCTCAAGCAGCTTGCCTTTGCCCTTTTTGCGCAGCTCTTGCTCAAGAACCGGAGAGTGGTCGAAATAGTCCTCAAGCGCGCCCTTGCCGCGCGAAGTTACAAAGATGAATTCCTTGATGCCCGCAGCCCGTGCCTCGTCAATGGCATACTGGATCAGCGGACGGTCGACCAAGGTCATGATTTCTTTCGGAATGGATTTGGTTGCGGGAAGAAACCGCGTTCCAAGACCAGCCACAGGAAAAATCGCTTTGGTCACTTTTTTCATCTCTACTCCTTCGGCTCGCACTCATGAGCCATTTATTTGCATACGCTGATGCCGACCTTATGGAGAATATGCCCTAAGGTCAGCTTCTGCCCTGTCTAATCACACAGGAAAGGCACAGTTTTACAACTTCGCCACGCCTTTCCTGACATTCGCACAAAAAACAATCAAAGTTGAAGAATGTTTCTTCAGTTTACGCGCATTTCCGCCAACATGGTTTCTATGCGCGGCACATCTTCGGGGTTGTTCAATTCCCAGAACTGACGCCCGCGTGCTTCAACCTCAACACAGAGAACGGGGCGCTCCTGCTCCAGAAAACGCAACTGCTCCAACCCTTCCAGACCTTCGAGCGGGCCCATCTCCCATTTGGGATAGGCACCAAGAGCAGAGGGGCGGTAGGCATAGACACCGACATGGTGGAACACCGGCGTCTGCGCGTCATCCTCATATGTTTCCGACGTGTAGGGAATCACCTCTTTGGAGAAATAAAGCGCCTTGTGATCCGAGCCAAACACCGCCGTTGTCCCGCCGACACGTCCTGCCTTGCGGTCTTCGAGAAAGCCGTTCAGCGCACGCCCATCGCAACGCAGAACCGGTGTTGCCACCTCGGCCGTCGGATGTGCACGAAGTCCCGCAACGAGGTCCTCGACAAACCACGCAGGCGTCAGCGGCGCGTCGCCTTGCAGGTTGACGATAATGTCATATCCGCCACCAAGGTTTTCCAATGCCTCGGCGCAACGTTCGGTCCCGTTTGCACAGGATTCCGAAGTCATAACCACCTCTGCCCCGAAAGCCTCCGCCGCCAAGCGGATACGGTCATCATCAGTCGCAACCACAACACGGTCCACCCCTTCAACGGCAACAGCAGCTTCCCAACTGCGCCGGATCAGGGACTTTTTCTCACCGGAGGCACCGGTCAATTCCACAAGCGGCTTACCCGGATAGCGGGTCGACGCAAACCGTGCGGGGATAACAATCAGAACAGACATCAGGCTTCTTTCAGCTCCACACCCGGCGCATAGGCGATAAAGAACGGATTGGCGTAATCCTCTTTGCCATAGGTCAGCGGTGTATGGTCGTCAAACCGCACAACATCGCCACCGGCGCCCAGCAAAACAGCATGACCTGCCGCCGTATCCCACTCCATCGTGCGCCCTACGCGCGGATAAAGATCGGCCTCGCCGGTCGCAACCAGACAGAATTTGAGCGACGAGCCCGCCGACTTGCTGTCTTTCGCTTTGTATTTCGCCAGATAATCCTCGGTCGCCTGATCGCGGTGGGATTTCGACGCCACAATCATCAACGCCTCATTATCCGGCGTGGACACAGAGATTTTCTTCATCTCGCCCGGCTTTTCAAGATCGAAAGGCCCGAACTCTTCGTAAGACTGGCCCTCGGCATCGGTGATGAACAGACGATCCTTCGCCGGCGCATAGACCACGCCGCGCAGCGGCACGCCCTTTTCGACATAGGCGATGTTCACAGTGAAATCACCGCGACGCTTCACGAATTCCTTGGTGCCATCCAACGGATCCACAATCAGAAACGTGTCGGATTTCAGATCATGCGACTCCGCCTGTTCTTCTGTAATCAGGACGACATCCGGAAAAGCCGCACGCAAACCTGCGGAAATCAACGCATCTGCCGCCTCATCCGCTTCGGTCACCGGGCTTTCATCGGATTTGGTCTTCACCTCGAAATCCTCTGAATTATATATTTCCAGGATTTTCTCTCCGGCTTCGATTGCGAGACGTCGCATCACCGGAACGAGTTGGTCAAAATCCATTACAAAAGCTCCTAAATCGCCATACCCTTGCGTTTCCATTGAAAGAAAACCTCACTAACCTTATGCTATGGCGCACGGGGAACAACAAGAAAACCCTCGACACCGGGCAATATTCTCAGGACAGGACCACTTGGCATGTTCCACTACACCAGAAGTCAAAGCGGCTTTTCCGCGGCCCTCACGGTTCTGAGACTGATTTTCGTCAACACGGTGCGCCATGTGCGCAAGACGCATGGCAACCCGCTCATCGGCTTGATCATCAGCATAACCCAGACGCTGATTCTCGTGGCGGTTTTCGTTTTCATGTATTCGATTCTCGGCGTACGTGGTGCCGCCATTCGCGGTGACTTCATCCTCTATATCATGTCCGGCATTTTCCTGTTCTTAACGCACAACAAAGCTGTCGCTGCTGTGTCCGGCTCTGAAAGCGCCACATCCCCCATGATGCAGCATGCGCCGATGAACACCGCCATCGCCATCACCTCTGCAGCCTTGAGTTCGCTCTATATCCAAGTCCTCTCCGTCACCGTGATCCTGTTCGGCTATTCTCTGGGCTGGGGCACGGTGCATTTCCAGAATATGGCGGGAGCTTTCGCGATGCTGCTCTTGGCCTGGGCCTCCGGCGCTGCGATTGGCATGTTGTTTCTGGCTGCCAAACCGTGGGCACCGGGATTGGTCGGCATCCTGCAACAACTCTACACCCGCGCCAACATGTTCACCTCCGGCAAAATGTTCGTCGCAAACCAGACGCCCGCCTATATGCTGGCGATGTTTTCATGGAACCCTTTGTTTCACACGATTGATCAGGCCCGCGGCTTTACCTTTGTCAATTACAACCCGCACAACAGCTCGATAATGTATCCGGTCGTCTTCACGCTGGTATGCCTGACTATCGGCCTTCTGGCAGAGTTTTTCACCCGCCGGCGCGTGTCGCTCAGCTGGGGCGCGCGCTAAAACCTTTCACTCGTTCTTCACGAAACGCTTTCACCGCAGGTTCGCCTTATGTCACCACCCGCAAGGTGAGGTTGATCCGCCCCCCTTTCGGCAACAAGGTGCTGCTCTGCGGCTTCACACGATCAATACCGTGATACAAAAGCCGTGACGCGCCGCCCATCACCACAACATCTCCGGAGGTCAGCCAGAGGCTCTCCGTCTTGCCGCCCCGCGTTTCATTGCCAACCCGAAACAAGGCCTCGTCGCCCAAAGAAATCGACACCACCGGTTGCGTGAAATCCTGTTCGTCACGATCCTGATGCAATCCCATCTTCGCCCCTGCGTCATAGAAATTGATCAAACAGGCCTCAGGCGCCCGCGTGGCCCCCGACACTGTGGACCAGACTTTCAACGCCATGTCGGGAATGGCTGTCCAGCCCTGCCCTGACGGGTGCGCCTTGCTGTAGCGATAGCCTGTCGCATCGGAAATCCAGCCAAACCGACCAGCGGACGTCATACGCACGGACATCGGCTTTCCCGACGGCGTCACCGGATGGAACAAAGGCACCTCGCGCACCACATCGCGCAAATCATCGACCAATCGCCCCTGTTCTTCCGGTGTCAGCAATCCCTTGAACACCTGCATACCCCGCAACTTCAGCGGCGAAATTTCCTGCATTTTTACCATCCCTGACGCTTTCTTGCGGAAATGACTCTATTTTTCCATGCTTAGACCCCCTCGCACAACTTGCAGGGGCCAGAACCCGTCCTTATATACGCCGAGAAGCCTTGATCGGGTTGTTATTCAGTTCGGTCAATTACATTGGGATCGACGGCGGACGCCGCAATGGGTCCATCGTCACAACATCGCCTAAGAGAGGATTTTGAGCATGGCCAAAGTCATCGGTATCGACCTCGGGACCACCAACTCCTGTGTTGCCATCATGGATGGTTCGCAGCCGCGTGTGATCGAGAACTCCGAAGGGGCGCGTACCACGCCCTCCATCGTCGGTTTCACCGACAACGAACGCCTCGTGGGTCAGGCAGCCAAACGTCAGGCTGTGACCAACCCCGAGAACACGGTTTTCGCCGTGAAACGTCTGATCGGTCGTCGCATGGGCGACGCAGCCGTTGAAAAAGACAAGAAACTCGTGCCCTACGCCATCGTGGATGGTGGCAATGGTGATGCGTGGGTTGAGGTGCGTGGCGACAAATATTCGCCCTCGCAAATCTCCGCCTTCATTCTGGGCAAGATGAAAGAAACTGCCGAATCCTACCTCGGCGAAGAAGTAACCCAAGCGGTGATCACCGTTCCGGCCTACTTCAACGACGCCCAGCGTCAGGCCACCAAAGACGCCGGCAAGATCGCCGGTCTCGAAGTGCTGCGGATCATCAACGAGCCGACAGCTGCGGCTCTGGCCTACGGGCTCGACAAGGAAGACACCAAAACCATCGCGGTTTATGACCTCGGCGGCGGGACTTTCGACGTGACCATCCTCGAACTGGGTGACGGCGTGTTTGAAGTGCAGGCCACCAATGGTGACACCTTCTTGGGTGGTGAAGACTTCGACATGCGCATCGTGCATTACCTTGCCGACGAGTTCAAAAAAGAACACGGCGTCGATCTCACCCAAGACAAAATGGCATTGCAGCGCCTTAAAGAGGCCGCTGAAAAAGCGAAAATCGAACTGTCGTCCTCGACGCAAACCGAAATCAACCAGCCGTTCATCTCGATGGACCCGTCCTCCGGCACGCCTTTGCACCTCGTGGTCAAACTGACCCGTGCAAAACTCGAAAGCCTTGTGTCGGATCTCATCAAACGCTCCATGGACCCGTGTAAAGCGGCTCTGAAAGACGCTGGTCTTTCCACCTCCGACATCGACGAAGTCGTGCTCGTCGGCGGTATGACCCGTATGCCGAAAGTCATTGCCGAAGTGACCAAATTCTTCGGTAAGGAACCGCATAAGGGTGTGAACCCCGATGAGGTTGTCGCTATGGGTGCTGCCATTCAGGCCGGCGTTCTGCAAGGTGACGTCAAAGACGTTCTGCTTCTTGACGTGACCCCGCTGTCGCTGGGGATCGAAACTCTGGGCGGTGTGTTCACCCGCCTGATCGACCGCAACACCACGATCCCGACCAAGAAGTCGCAGATTTTCTCCACCGCAGAGGACAACCAGTCCGCTGTGACGCTCCGCGTCTTCCAAGGGGAACGCGAAATGGCCGCCGACAACAAGATGCTCGGCCAGTTCAACCTCGAAGGTATCCCGCCCGCACCGCGCGGCATGCCGCAAATCGAAGTAACCTTTGACATCAACGCCGACGGTATCGTTGAAGTGGGCGCCAAAGACAAAGGCACCGGCAAAGAGCAGAAAATCACGATCCAGGCCTCCGGCGGTCTCTCCGACGACGACATCGAAAAGATGGTCAAGGACGCCGAAGAAAACGCCGAAGCCGACAAGAAACGCAAAGATCTTGTCGAAGCGAAGAACCAGGCCGAAAGCCTCATCCACTCGACCGAGAAATCAATGGAAGAGCATGGCGACAAAGTCGATCCGACCACGATCGAAGCCATCGAACTGGCCATCGCTGCGCTCAAGGATCAACTGGAAACCGAAGATCCGGACAAAATCCGTTCGGGCATCCAGAACGTGACCGACGCGGCCATGAAACTCGGCGAGGCCATCTACAAGGCCGAGCAGGAGAAATCCGGCAACGCCGATCCGGACGTGGATGCTGCCGATGGCCCGTCTTCGGTCGATGACGATATTGTCGATGCCGATTTCGAAGACCTCGACAACGACAAGCGTTCGTAAATGTAATCGCGGACACGATCGACCGGTCCGGATCTCCGGGCCGGTCGTCGCGTTCCAGAAGGAGTAAAATCCATGGCAAAACGCGATTATTACGAGGTGCTTGGCGTCAGCAAAGGTGCCGACGCGTCGGAGCTCAAGAAAGCCTATCGCAAGAAAGCGATGGAATTTCACCCCGACCGCAACAAGGACAACCCCGATGCGGAAGCCCAGTTCAAAGAAGTGAACGAGGCTTACGACACGCTCAAAGACCCCGACAAGAAAGCCGCCTATGACCGCTTTGGTCATGCCGCTTTCGAACAGGGTGGCATGGGTGGTCGTCCGGGTGGCGGCTATGGTGGCGCGGGCCACGGCGATTTCGGCTCGGCCTTCTCGGATGTGTTCGACGACCTTTTCGGCGACTTCATGGGCGGCCAGCGTGGTGGCGGCGGACGGTCTCGTGCCCAACGCGGCTCGGACCTGCGTTACGACATGCGTGTCCCCCTTGAGGAAGCCTACACAGGCGCGCAGAAGACCATCAATGTGCCCACATCCGTGTCCTGCACAAGCTGTAGCGGCACAGGTGCGGCCAACGGTGCCGAACCGCAAACCTGCCCCTCTTGCTCCGGCATGGGCAAGGTGCGCGCGCAACAGGGCTTCTTCACGGTCGAACGGACCTGTCCGGCCTGTGGCGGGCTCGGGCAGATCATCAAAGACCCCTGCCCGGATTGTCACGGTGCGGGCCGTGTTGAGAAAGAGCGTGCGCTCTCGGTCAACATCCCCGCAGGTGTCGAAACAGGCACGCGCATCCGCCTCGCTGGCGAAGGCGAAGCCGGTCTACGCGGCGGTCCGACGGGAGATTTGTATATCTTCATCGAAGTCCGTCCTCACGCCATTTTCGAACGCGACGGGGTGCATCTGCACTGCTCCGTTCCGGTCTCGATGGTGACGGCAGCACTCGGCGGCGACATCGAAGTTCCGACCATCGACGGTGGACGCTCACGGGTGAAAATCCCCGCCGGCAGCCAATCCGGTCGCCAGATGCGTCTGCGCTCCAAGGGTATGCCCGCACTGCGCGGCGGTGGACATGGCGACATGTTCATCGAACTGGCGGTGGAAACACCGGTGAACCTGACCGCAAAGCAAAAAGAGCTTTTGCGCGAGTTCGATAACCTTGGCGAAGACAAAAACAATCCGGAAAGCTCCTCTTTCTTCAAGAAAGTCAAAAGCTTCTGGGATGGGATGACACATTCCTGACAGATAGATCAAAGGGCGCTCCGGCGCCCTTTTTTATGCCTGTTAACTGCTTTTTTATCGAATCGGTCAATGGATTAGTCCATGACCACGATCACACACCCTTCCGCATTTCGGGAAATGCCCGACTGGCTCTTCGATCTTGAAGAGGCCTGCCCCGTCGCGCTTCCCTCACGTCCGCCCAGTTACCTGCGCAACCATCGCAAGCAGCTTCAGGAACGATTCTTTGAAGGCGGCGCACAGGCGATGCCGGATTATGAGTTGCTCGAACTCATTCTCTATCGCGCTCTACCCCGTGCCGATGTCCAACCCATTGCTGCGGCCCTGATCGACGCATTCGGGGACTACAATCGCGTTATCTCCGCCCCTCTTCCGCGGCTGTTAGAGGTCGATGGAATGACCACTGCCGCCGCACAAGACCTCAAAATTGTCGAGGCCGCAGCACATCGCCTCGCCCGTGCCCGCGTGATGCAGCGGCCCGTCATTTCCAGTTGGGATGCGGTTCTGAACTACTGCCACACGACCATGTCGCATCTCGAAACCGAACAGTTTCGCGTCCTCTACCTTGACCGGAAAAACATTCTCATCGCGGATGAGGAACAAGCGCGCGGCACCGTCGATCATGTGCCGGTCTATCCCCGCGAGGTCGTCAAACGTGCGTTGGAATTCAACGCCTCTGCCCTGATCCTAGTCCACAATCACCCGTCAGGAGACCCGACTCCATCGGACGCGGACATTATGATGACCAACCAGATCAGGAATGCTGCGGAGGCTCTGGACATCCAGCTTCACGATCATCTCATCATCGGGAAATCGACTGAATTAAGTTTTCGAGGCTCCGGCTATCTCTAAAGCCGTTCGCACATCTCAACGACGCGGTTTGAGCCAAACCTCGACACGACGATTGAGTGAGCGTCCCCATGCAATATCATCACAGGCCAGAGGCATCGCCTCCCCGAAGCCCTCTGCACGCAAACTCACGCGATCCGCTTCAAAGGCTTCCCCCATCGCCTGTTGAACTGCCTTCATCACGGTCTGTGCCCGCCGTTTGGAGAGGGTCTTATTGATCGCGGCCTCGCCTTGCCCATCCGAGAACCCCGCGAATGTCAGGGCATGACCATCATAGACGCCCGCTTCCAGAAGTTCGGCCAAAAGATGCACATTCGAGCGCGACTGCGCATCCAGTTTTGTCGATCCATCCTCGAACCGAAACCCCAACGTCAGCCGCTTGGCCCCTTGCAGCGCCGAGGTCACACCTTGCAAATCCTCAAGTGAGATCTCACCGCCCGCATGGGCAATCGCATTGGCAAACCGGCGTCCCTGATCGCGGAATGACAATTCATCCACGCCCTGATCGACAAAGTCCGTCCGCGCAACCACGATCTGTGCCGCAGGTGAGACTGCATAGGCAAGAAATTCCCGCGCGAGTTTCGGCAGCCGCCGCGCTGGCGTGTAGAGAAAAACCGGTCGGGTTAACGGGTAGTCCTCGCTCTTTACATCCGCGCCCATAGCCCGCGCCTCGAACCCGCAGGCCCCGCTCAGCCCCACGGGTTTGACCGCGCCGCCCTCGGACATCCGCCCGAGACCAATCGCATAGGGGTCCTGCTCGATCGCCGCGACAAGTGCCTCGTAATGATCATGAAGCGTCACGCGGTCCTCATCAAGCTGAGCACGACCCAGAATCATGCGGCGAAACTCGCTACCTTCCTCAAGATCGTCTCGCATCAGATGGGCTGCCACCGGCGCGTCCGCTCCGCCGACCGCTTCCCAGTTCTCCACATGTCCCGTATAGATGTCCGCCAACTCCGAAAGCGAAAGCGACTCCACCAGATTCGAGCGCGAGACAACCGGCACCAACCCGTCAAGCGCGACAACACGTGCCCGACGCGGGTCCGACAAATCGCCGACACTTGCCTGACGCGCCAATTCAAGCTCTTTCGGCGCGACCTTGCGCATGGATAGGACGAGGTCGGTGTTCTCCGAAACCAGATCGGCAAAGCCCTCTGACGCGGAGGTGTCCGACAAAAGAAACTCGCCAACCGTGAGATCATTCTCCGCATCCGTGAGCACCATGGAGCGCTGGTTTTCGCTCAACGGGCTGGTCGCGACTGTATAGCCGTTTCTGAGCGCAAAGGCAGAGATCAACGCGGGCATGAGCGTGCGTGTTCCCTTCGCGTCACCTGAGATACGGATTTGGGCGTAATACCCGTCCAGATTGGGGCACCCCGGTCCTTCGCATCGCACGCCGGAGCTGTCCACCGTCAGAACCCCGAGATCCGTTTCCACACGGTAAAACTCGCCATCAAAACTCAGGAAATTTCCGCTGATCGCAATAGACCCGTCCCGCGACAACAGATTGACATCTTGGGCCGTCGCAGCAACCGGAGCAAAAAACAACAGAAGGGTTACGGCGAAAGCCGCCACAGATTTCAGCATGGCGCAGCGCCCTTGTGGAATGTGAAACGTTGCTGGAGTGTCGGCTTTGGCGCGCGGATTTTCAACCGCACAGAGCAAAGAAAACGACCCGCGCCGAATATCGGGCACGGGTCGAAAATGTCTGACTTATACGGCGCCGTGGCAATGTTTGAATTTTTTGCCCGACCCGCAGGGACAGAGGTCATTGCGCCCCGGATTGCCCCAAGTTGACGGGTCGTTTTCATCAAAGCCCGGAACCGCGTTGGGATGCCCGTCTTCGGGTTCACCGACAGGATGCGCTTGCGCCCCCGCCGTTGCCGCCGCCTGCTGCTCCACAAGCTGTTGCAGCATGGCTTGGCGCTCTTCTTCGGTCATCGGGCGCACGCGTGACAGTTTCTGCGTCACCTCGCTGCGCAGGCTGTCGAGCATGGTTTCAAAAAGCTGGAAGCTCTCGTTCTTATACTCGTTGAGCGGATCACGTTGCGCATAGCCACGGAAGCCCACCACAGAGCGCAGATGTTCGAGCGTCAAAAGGTGCTCGCGCCATTTGGCGTCGATCGTGTTGAGCAGGAACTGCTTCTCGATCTGACGCATCTGTTCAGCGCCAAACGCCTCTTCCTTTTCCGCCATCATGCGATCAGAAGCTTCGGAAACCCGTTCGATGATCACCTCGTCATCCACGCCCTCTTCGTCGGCCCAATCCTTGATCGGCAGGTCCATGTTCAGTGCTTCGATAAGAGAGGTGTGAAGCCGTTCGACATCCCACTGATCCGGATAGGATTTCGGCGGGATCGCCTCGCCCACAAGGTCTTCGATCACCTCGTGGCGCATGTCCTCGACGATCTCGTTGACGTTCTCGGATTCCATGATGTCGCGGCGTTGGGAGAATACCACTTTACGCTGGTCGTTCATCACATCGTCAAATTTCAAAAGCTGTTTGCGTATGTCGAAGTTGCGCCCCTCGACCTTCGCCTGTGCTTTCTCAAGCGACTTGTTGACCCAAGGGTGAACGATAGCCTCGCCCTCTTTCATGCCAAGCGACGACAGCATTTTGTCCAGCCGTTCGGAACCGAAAATCCGCATGAGATCATCATCAAGCGACAGGAAGAACAAAGAGCGGCCCGGGTCCCCCTGACGACCGGAACGGCCGCGCAGCTGGTTGTCGATGCGACGGCTTTCGTGGCGCTCGGTGGCAAGCACATAGAGACCACCAGCCTCAAGCACACGCTTTTCTTCTTCCGCATGTTCAGCCTCGATCCGCGCACGAATCTCGTCCGGGTTGGCCTCCGGATTGGCCGCGATGGCTTCCATGACTTTCATCTCGACATTGCCGCCGAGTTTGATGTCCGTGCCGCGACCGGCCATGTTCGTCGCGATGGTCACCGCACCGAATTTACCGGCATCGGCAACAATTTCGGCCTCCCGCTCGTGCTGTTTGGCGTTCAGCACATTGTGGGGGATGCCCTCTTTCGTCAGGAAATTCGACAGTTCCTCGGATTTGTCGATAGAGGTCGTGCCTACCAGAACAGGCTGACCTTTGGCATTGGCTTCGCGGATGGATTCCACCACAGCGGCCAGCTTTTCAACCTCGCTGCGATAGACACGGTCATGTTCGTCAATCCGCTGGATCGGGCGGTTGGTCGGCACTTCGACCACGCCGAGTTTGTAAATCTCCATGAATTCCTCGGCCTCGGTGGCCGCGGTGCCGGTCATGCCGGAGAGTTTGTCATAGAGGCGGAAATAGTTCTGGAAGGTCACAGAGGCCAAGGTGATGTTCTCTGGCTTGATCTCGACGCCTTCTTTGGCCTCAATCGCCTGGTGCAGCCCGTCGGACAGACGGCGACCGGACATCATGCGACCGGTAAACTCGTCGATCAGCGCCACTTCACCGTTGCGCACGATGTAATGCACGCCGTTCTGGAACAGCTTGTGCGCGCGCAGACCCTGATTGACGTGATGCACGATGGTGGTGCTTTCCGGATCATAGAGCGTCTGGCCCTCCGGCAGGAAACCGGCTTCATGCAGAATCTGTTCGAGGAACTCGTTGCCCTCTTCGGTAAATGTCACCTGACGCGTTTTCTCGTCGAGCTCATAATGCTCTTCCGTGAGGCGAGGGATCAGCTTGTCGATGGTCTGATAAAGCTCGGAGCGGTCATCAGAAGGACCGGAAATAATCAGCGGTGTGCGGGCCTCGTCGATGAGAATCGAATCGACCTCATCTACAATCGCGTAATTGTGCCCGCGCTGAACCATGTCTTTCAACTCGGACTTCATATTGTCGCGCAGGTAATCGAAGCCCAGCTCGTTATTCGTCGCATAGGTCACGTCACAGGCATAGGCCGCGCGTTTTTCGTCTTCGGGCTGCTGGCTGTAAATCGACGAACAGGTCATGCCGAGCGCCTCAAAGACTTTCGCCATCCATTCCGCATCACGCTTGGCCAGATATTCGTTCACGGTCACAACGTGAACACCCTTGCCCGACAGCGCATTGAGATAGGAGGGGAAGGTCGCCACAAGGGTCTTGCCCTCACCTGTTTTCATCTCGGCAATATTGCCCTGATGCAGGAAAATGCCGCCCATAAGCTGTGTATCAAATGCCCGAAGTCCAAGCGCACGGCGGGCCGCTTCGCGACAGTTGGCAAAGGCCTCCGGCAACAGCGCGTCGAGGCTTTCGCCATCTGCGATACGTTTTCTGAACTCTTCGGTCTTGGCAATCAGGCCGGCATCGTCGAGCTTTTGAAACTCCGGCTCCAGCGCGTTGATCTTTGCCACAAGAGGTCGGGTCGACTTGATCTTACGATCGTTAGGTGTCCCGAAAACCTTTTTCGCGAGTTTACCGATGCCCAGCATATTTTCTCCGCTCGATGCGTCCTGACAGGATCGTGTGAGAGGAGGGATTGCCCCGCTGCCTCTCTCCCCATAGAAACGGGCATGAAGGCTCCTCTTCAGTGACCTAAGGCGATGTAAGGGGCCATACCATAAGTGTCAACGTCGCGCCTCGGAATGGTGCCGACAGGAAGGATTTTCTCCATGAAATACCGTTTTTCCGCAACTGCTATGCTGGTTTCCCTCGCATTTGCGACCACATCCCCCGTATTCGCAGAGGATATGTCCTCTGAAACCGTTGTTGCGACGGTGAACGGCACGGAAATCACCCTCGGCCACCTGATCGCAGCGCGCCAATCCCTGCCCGCGCAGTATCAAAGCCTGCCTGACGAGCAGCTTTATGACGGGATTGTGAACCAGATTGTGCAGCAGGAACTGCTCAAACAGGCCGCCGGTGATGTCACCAAGGCGCTGGAACTCCAGCTCGACAACGAAAAACGCGTGCTCATCGCGGGTCATCAACTCGAAACCATCGCAACGGAAGCAGTGACGGACGACAGCCTGAAAGCCGCCTATGACGCCAAATATGCGGAATTCGAGCCTGGCCGCGAATATCATGCCGCGCATATTCTCGTCGAAACCGAAGAGGAAGCAAACGAGATCATCAAAGAACTCGACGAAGGTGCCGACTTCGCAGAGCTTGCACGCGAAAAATCCACAGGTCCGTCCGGCCCGAATGGTGGTGATCTCGGCTGGTTCGGCGTCGGCATGATGGTCGCGCCTTTTGAAGAAGCCGTTGTCGGGATGGAAGAAGGCACCGTGTCCGCCCCCGTGCAGACGCAATTCGGCTGGCATGTGATCAAGCTGATGGAAACCCGCCTGTCTTCTGCGCCGGAACTTGAAGAAGTGCGTGATGAACTGACCGCTGAAATTCAGGACGCAGCAATCACCGAAGCTCTTGAAGCCCTCAAGACCGATGGTAACGTCGAATTGGTCGAAGATATTGATCCTGCCGCTCTGCGGATGGACGACCTTCTCGCCGATTAATCACAGCCAATGTAAGGACGCCAACGATGGCTAAAATCGAACATGTTTCTCCGCTCGCTCCGAAAGAGGGCTTTCCCGATCTACCTGTGATCGACGGCGTGCGCTTTGCCGCGCTGGAAGCAGGGGTGCGCTATTCGGGGCGCACGGATGTCATGTTGGCCGAGCTTTGCGAAGGCTCTGCCATCGCGGGCGTCTTTACCCGCTCCTCTACACGGTCTGCTGCGGTTCTGGATTGTCAGGACAAGATCACACAAGATCTGCCCGGCAAGGCCGCCATTCTCGTGAACTCGGGGAACTCCAACGCCTTTACCGGCAAGAGCGGTTTTGACTCGGTCGCAAAGATCACTCAGGCCGTGGCGGACGAGTTGGAGATCGATGTGAATCGCGTCTTCACCGCCTCCACCGGTGTGATTGGCGAGCCCATCAAATGGGAGCGCATCACCGCTAAAGTCCCTGATCTGAAATCCGCACTCACGCCCGATGCCATGGAGATGGCGGCGCGTGCGATTATGACCACGGACACCTTTCCCAAAGGCTCCACCAGAACCATCGACCTTGACGGGACCACGATCAAAATCGCCGGTTTCGCCAAAGGCTCCGGCATGATTGCTCCTGATATGGCGACCATGCTCTCCTATATTTTCACGGATGCCGCGATTTCTCGCGATGTGCTGCAACAGTGCCTCTGGCTCGACAACGCAAAGACCTTCAACTGTGTGACCGTTGATGGCGACACCTCCACCTCCGATACGGTGTTGGTTGCCGCGACGGGCAAGGCCGATATGGCCCCGATCACCGATTTCGCCGATCCGCGTGTGCGCCCCTTCCGCGACGCGCTGCATGCCGTCATGAAAGACCTCGCGATCCAGATCGCACGAGATGGTGAAGGTGCAACCAAACTGATTGAAGTGCAGGTGACTGGCGCCAATGCAGATGGGCCCGCGCATCGCGTAGCGATGGCTATTGCCAATTCGCCGCTGGTGAAAACTGCCGTGGCAGGCGAAGATCCAAACTGGGGCCGTGTTGTTATGGCGGTGGGGAAATCCGGTGAGCGCGCAGAACGCGACCGGCTCACGATCTGGTTCGGAGATATTCTTGTCGCCGAAAATGGCTGGGTCGCCCCGTCCTATACGGAAGAGGCCGGAGCCGCTTATATGAAGAATGACGAGATCGTCATTCGCGTAGATTTGGGGCTGGATAACGGCACAGCAACCGTCTGGTCCTGTGATCTCACCCACGGCTATATCGCCATCAACGCGGACTACCGCTCGTGAAGCTCGTTCTCGTCTCTGCGATTGCGCTGATTGATGTGGAGGGGCGTGTGCTTCTCGCGCAGCGTCCTGAAGGAAAATCTATGGCTGGCCTCTGGGAATTTCCCGGAGGCAAGCTGGAAGCTGGTGAAACGCCCGAGGCCGCTTTGGTCCGCGAATTGCATGAAGAGCTGGGGATCGAGACATGGGATTCCTGTCTTGCGCCGCTGACCTTTGCCTCGCACAGCTACGATGACTTCCACCTCATGATGCCCCTGTTTGCCTGTCGCAAATGGAATGGCGTCCCTGTCCCTCGCGAAGGGCAAGTGCTGAAATGGGTGAAAGCGCGCGATCTGCGAGACTATCCCATGCCACCGGCAGACATTCCCTTGATCCCGATTCTTCGCGATCTTCTTTAAGACAGCGCAGCAAATTCACATAAAAAAGGCGGGCTCTTTGGCCCGCCTTTTCTGTATTTGTCAAAACGATCAAACTCAGTCGAGTTGACGTTCCACTTCTTCGCGTTCGAAAATCTCGATCACATCGCCCGGACGGATATCGTCATAGTTCTCGAATGCCATACCGCATTCCTGACCGGACTGAACCTCTTTGACTTCGTCTTTGAAGCGCTTGAGCGTTTTCAGTGTGCCTTCGTGGATCACCACATCGTCACGCAGGAGGCGAACTCCGGCAGAACGGCGGGCAACGCCTTCGGTAACGAGACAACCGGCGACTTTACCAACACCCGATACTTTGAAGACTTCGCGGATCTCGGCGTAACCGATGAAGTTTTCGCGGATTTCCGCAGAGAGAAGACCCGAAGCCGCCGCTTTCACATCATCCACGAGATCGTAGATCACGGAGTAGTAGCGAATTTCGACGCCCTTCTGGTTCGCAGAGTTCCGAGCCGGTGCATTTGCACGCACGTTAAAGCCGATCACAGGCGCGCCCGAAGCTTCGGCCAGACCAATATCGGATTCCGTGATGGCACCCACACCGTAGTGAAGGACCCGCACGCGGACTTCGTCGTTGCCGATTTTCTCCATCGCCTGAACGATGGCTTCGGCAGAACCTTGCACATCCGCTTTCACGAGGATCGGAAGCTCGGCAACGGTTTCGTCGGCTTTGGCCTTCGCCAGAAGCTGATCCAGCGTTGTCGCAGCACCGGCAGCAGCGCGTTTGTCTTTCGCTGCCTGTTCACGGTATTCGGCAATCTCGCGAGCTTGCGCCTCTGTCTCGACCACGTTCAGAACGTCGCCTGCTTCCGGTGTCCCGTTGAGACCCAGAACTTCGACAGGAACGGAAGGACCAGCTTCTTCGACGCGATCCCCCTTGTCGTTCACAAGCGCACGGACCTTACCCCACTGCTCGCCCACAACAAAGATATCGCCACGCTTGAGCGTCCCCTTCTGAACAAGAACGGTCGCAACCGGCCCACGCCCGACATCAAGCTGGGCTTCAATCACGGCACCTTCGGCGGCCCGATCCGGGTTCGCCTTCAGTTCGAGAATTTCAGCCTGAAGCGCAATGGATTCGAGCAGGGAATCAAGCCCCATACCGGTTTTGGCAGACACTTCGACGTCCTGCACATCACCAGACATTTCCTCGACGATCACTTCATGCTGCAACAACTCCGTGCGCACCTTCATCGGGTCCGCGTCCGGCTTGTCACATTTGTTGATCGCGACGATCATCGGAACATCCGCCGCTTTGGCGTGGTGAATCGCTTCGATCGTTTGCGGCATGACCGAGTCGTCGGCAGCCACAACCAGCACCACAATGTCCGTCACCTGAGCCCCGCGAGACCGCATGGAAGTGAAGGCCGCGTGGCCGGGTGTATCGAGGAAGGACAGAACCGCACCGGATTCCGTTTTCACCTGATAGGCACCGATGTGCTGCGTGATCCCGCCCGCTTCGCCAGAGGTCACATTCGCGTGGCGAATCGCATCAAGCAAAGAGGTTTTACCGTGGTCAACGTGGCCCATGATCGTGACTACCGGCGGACGCGGTTGCATCGTTTCCGGCGCATCTTCGACCTGCTGGATCACATCCTCAACGTCGGAATCAGACACACGCTGAATGCGGTGGCCGAATTCTTCGACGATCAGTTCGGCAGTATCGGCATCAATGGACTGGTTCTGCGTGACCATCATGCCCATTTTCATGAGTGATTTGACCACATCAGCCACACGTTCGGCCATACGGTTCGCCAGTTCGGAAACAACGATGGTTTCCGGAACCTGAACGTCGCGCACAACCTTTTCGCGTTGCTCATTGCCGCCCATCGCCTTTTGGCGCATGCGCTCTTGTTTACGCTTCATTGCGGCCATGGAGCGATGACGCCCGCCTTCGCCGCCTGTCAGCGCCTGATTTACCGTCAGCTTGCCGGAACGGCGGTTGTCACCACCCTTGCTGCGCGCTGTGCGGTTTTCGTTTTCACGTTCACGCCCGCGGGACGGGGTTGCCGTGCGGCCACCGCGTTCCTGTTGCTTTTGCAACGCCGCCTGAGCAGCCGCAGGATCATCGTCAACCTTTTGCGCCGCAGGAGCCGGAGCCGCCGCAGGTTTCTTCCGAGCTTCGGCTTCGCGCTTTTTCGCCTCTTCGGCTTCTTTCTTCGCGCGCGCCTCTTCTTCTTCCTTGGCTTTCAAGGCAGCTACACGCTCGGCTTCTTCGCGCGCTTTTTCTTCGATTTCGCGACGACGGCGTTGCCGCTCTTCTTCGCGCGCCTTTTCCTCAGCCGCACGTTTTTTCGCTTCATCTGCCTCGGCTGCTTTCGCTGCCGCCAGAGCTTTCATCCGACGCTCCATCTCGGCATCGGAAATGCCTGCGGGACGTCTTGATGGATTGCCCAGCGCCGCGTTGCCGCCGGAAGACGATTTCGCGCCACCCGGCTTCGGCACCACAACACGTTTGCGTTTGGTTTCAACCACGACATTCTTCGTGCGTCCGTGGGAGAAGCTTTGCTTCACCGAACCGGAACCACCACGAAGGCCGAGGGTTTTTTTGCCGTCTGTATCGCTCATTTCGTCGTCTTACCCTTCCCGGTGGAGCCCTCTCCACCGATTGTCTCACGCACGCCCATAAGGCGGTTGGCATCATCTACAACACGTGTTGAGAGTCCGCCACCAGCGAGCGCGCCATGTATCACACTTTCGCGGCCAAAAGCCAAACCCAATTCGGAACTCGTCAGATGACCGAACCAACGGCCCCCCTCGGGTGTCCAGAGTTTGCCTTTACCGCGTTCAGAGCCATCGGATGCCTGAAGCAGGACTTTAGCACGTCCATCAGACAGCCAGCTCTTGACCTTTTCAAATCCACACACCGCATGTCCGGCTTTTCGTGCCATAGATATGAGATGCACAACCCGATCAGCCAGACCGGCCTCAATCAGGTTTACAAAATCGTCAGGCACAGTCACCTGAGTGCGCGCGGCCTTGGAAAAGAGCTTTTTCTTCAAAGCCTCTTCCAAAACAGCACGATCTGCACTGACCCAGATTCCACGACCCGGCAGTTTTTCTGCCAGATCAGGAACCAAAAGACCGTCGGGCGAAACAACAAAACGGATGAGACCGCGCTTGGGCTCGGCCTCGCGCGACACAATACAGCGCCGCTCCGCTTCATCCTTTGTTTTCACCATACCACCTCGGGTCATCAATCACCTTTTGGGCAAGGCCTGAAAATCAGGCCTCGCTTCCTTCTACAGCCACATCAGCTTCCGTGGCTTCTTCTTTCGTTTCAAGATCGGACGGGTCAACCCAGCCAAGCTGAATACGCGCTGTCATCACCAGATTCTGAGCTTCTTCGAGGGACATGTCGAACTTTTCGAGGACACCATCGTCCTTAACACGTTCGCCATTCACCGTTGTCCAGCCACCGGCAAGTTCCCAGTCGGCACAGGTTGCGAAATCTTCGAGCGATTTCACACCGTCCTCGGCCAGTGCCTCAATCATCTGGGGTGTCAGGCCTTCAAAGTCAACCAGGCTATCTTCCACACCCAACTCGCGGGCATGCTCAAGCGCCTTACGTTGCGCCGCTTCGAGCACATCGCGGGCACGGGCCTGCAACTCGGTGGCAGTGCCTTCGTCAACACCGTCAATGACCAGAAGCTCGTCCACATCGACATAGGCCACCTCTTCGAGATTGGTGAAGCCTTCGGAGACCAGAAGCTGGGCAAAGAATTCATCCAGATCAAGGCTGTCCATGAAGAGTTGCGTGCGAGCCGCAAATTCTTTCTGACGACGCTCGGATTCTTCGGCCTCGGTGAGAATGTCGATGTCGAGACCAGTCAACTGGCTGGCCAGACGCACGTTCTGACCACGACGACCGATGGCGAGCGACAGTTGCTCGTCCGGCACCACAACCTCGATTTTACCTGCATCCTCGTCGAGCACCACTTTCGTGACCTCGGCAGGTTGCAGCGCATTCACAAGGAATGTCGGCTGGTCATCATTCCACGGAATGATGTCGATTTTCTCACCCTGCAATTCGTTGACCACAGCCTGCACACGCGAACCACGCATACCGACACAGGCCCCGACAGGGTCGATGGAACCGTCATAGGAAATTACAGCGATCTTTGCGCGCGATCCCGGATCACGGGCCACGGCCTTGATCTCGATAATGCCGTCATAGATTTCCGGCACTTCCATTTTGAACAGCTCGGCCATGAACTCCGGCGCGGTGCGGGACAGGAATACCTGCGGACCACGGGCTTCGCGGCGCACGTCCTTGATAAAGCAGCGGATGCGATCATTCGGGCGATAAGCTTCGCGTCCGATCTTCTCGTTGCGGCGCAGGATACCTTCGCCACGACCGATATCGACGATCACGTTGCCATATTCCTCGCGCTTCACAACACCGTTGATGATTGTGCCAACGCGGTCTTTGAATTCTTCGAACTGACGATCACGTTCGGCTTCGCGCACCTTCTGCAAAATCACCTGCTTCGCGGATTGCGCAGCGATCCGGCCAAGCTCCACAGGGGGAACCTCGTCCTTGATCTCGTCGCCGATTTGCGGGTCTGCCAGATATTGCTTGGCCTGCTCCACGGTCAGCTCGGCCTGATAATTTTCAAGCTCTTCATCCTCGACCACAGTGCGCACACGGGTAAATGTTGCCCGTCCGGTCTTGCGGTCGATAGAGACACGAATGTCCATTTCCGCCCCGTAGCGCGACTTTGCCGCGCGGGCCAGCGATTCTTCCATCGCCTCGACCACCAGTTCGGGGTCGATCATTTTCTCGCGGGCCACGGCCTCGGCGGTTTGCAACAGCTCAAGCTGGTTTGCAGAGGTGATTGCCATTACTCAGTCCTCTCTCAATCCTCTGAAGACCCGTCGTCGGTCTGGATTTCGTCAAATTGGTTTTCGTCAATTGCACCATCGGTTTTCCTCTGGCGCAGCATTTCGCGGATCAGCTCGTCGGTCAGCACAAGTTTGGCGTCTGACAGCCAGTCAAAATTCAGTCCGATGGTCACGTCCTCACCACCTTCTTCTATCGTGATCAGAACATCATCACCCTCAACACCGGCCAACTGGCCTTTGAAGCGACGGCGACCGTCGATCATCTCTGTTGTCTCGATCTTGACCTCATGGCCCTCGAAGGTTTGGAAATCCTTCAGACGGGTCAGGGGCCGGTCGATACCCGGGCTGGATACTTCGAGCGTATATTCGTCTTCGATCGGGTCTTCGACATCCAGAATAGCAGAAACAGCCGTAGAAATCTCGGCACATTCGTCAACCTCGATCCCGCCTGCGGGACGTTCGGCCATGATCTGCAACGTCTTCGACTTTGTCGACGTCATGAGACGGATACGCACGAGTTCAAACCCCATCCCTTCGATGACAGGGCCGACGATTTCCGCCATGCGGCGGTCGATCGCGGTTTTTGCAATCAGGTCCGACATTGAAGGGCCTCTTTCGGTAAGATTCACGGGCACCCTGCATCAGGGCACAAAAAAACGGGCGCGCGGCCCGTCGATCTTTCTCGGTGGAGCTTCGGGAACTCCCGACAGCGCCGCTGTTGTCAAGGCATATACGCCCGAAACCCAAGAGGCGCAAGCCCTATCCGGCTTCGCGCGCAATCCGGTCCATTGTCATGACCAAAGCCTGCGTAATTCCGGGCTCGGACAGCGCATGGCCCGCGCGCCCCACCATGACCAGCTGCGATTTCGGCCATAGCCGGTGCAACTCATAGGCCGTCGTCGGAGGACAGATCATATCGAATCGCCCCTGCACAATGGTGCCGGACACATCCTTCATCCGCGGCACATCCGACAAAAGCTGACCGTCATGCGCCAGAAACGCCTTATTGAAGAAATAGTGATTCTCTATCCGCGCAAAGGTCCGCGCATATTCCGGCGCAGGCTCCCCCACAGCACCATCCGATGAAATCGATGCCAAAGCATTTTCCCAGCGCGACCATATACGCCCGAAGGCGATTTCCTCACGATGATTGCCGCTGAACAAACGCCGATGATAGGCGCTTATCAAATCATCCTGCTCTTCATGTGGAATCGCATCGCGAAATTCCGCCCAGAGATCGGGCCAGAATTGCCCCGCGCCTCCCGCATAGAACCAATCCAGTTCGCTTTGACGCGCCGCGAACACGCCACGCAGGACCAAATGCAGCACCCGTTCGGGATAGCTTTGCGTATAGGCCAGCCCCAAGGTCGCCCCCCAACTGCCGCCAAAAACCACCCAGCGTTCAATCCCGAGCTCTCGTCTGATTTTCTCGATATCCGCAATGAGGTGCTGTGTCGTGTTCGCTTCAACCGAAGCAAAGGGACGCGATCTTCCGCAGCCGCGTTGGTCAAACAGGATGATACGGAATTTGGACGGATCGAAATACCGCCGCATAAAGGGGCTCGACCCGCCACCGGGACCACCGTGCAGCACGACGACAGGAATCCCTCCGGGGTTGCCACTTTGCTCGACATACAATTGATGGCCGTCTCCAACCTCCAACATCTGGTGGTCATAGACCGCGATTTGGGGGTAGAGATACGAATATGCGCTCTTTTGGCCTGAGACCTTGTCCATGGAAATCCTATATAGAGCGGACTAGAAGTTAGTCCCGGCGGACGGATTTGAACATGAAGGAGGCGATCATGCAAACCACCATTGACCCCCAAGAGGTCGCAAAGTTTGAAGCAATGGCAGCCGAATGGTGGGATCCGACCGGAAAGTTCAAGCCGTTGCACATGATGAATCCGGTGCGACTCGACTATATCACAACACAAATCGCCGCTGAATTCGGACGGGATCTGGCCTCCGAATTGCCGTTCAAAGGGCTGCGTCTTCTGGACATCGGCTGTGGTGGCGGATTGCTGTCCGAACCGATGGCACGGCTTGGTGCGACGGTCGTGGGGGCCGATGCTGCCGAAGGCAACCTGCCCGTCGCACGAATCCATGCCGAAAAATCCGGCCTCGACATCGACTACCGCCACACCACCGCCGAGGCGCTGGCCGAAGCGGGCGAGCAATTCGACGTGGTGCTCAACATGGAAGTGGTCGAGCATGTCGCCGATCCACAAGCCTATCTGACCGCCTGTCAGCAGCTTCTGAAACTGGGCGGGCTCATGCTCTGCTCCACGATCAACCGCAATCCGAAGAGCTATGCGATGGCGATTCTTGGGGCCGAGGTCGTGATGCGCTGGCTACCGCGCGGAACACATGAATGGAAAAAATTCATTACTCCGGATGAGCTGTTTGACCTGATTTCAAAGGCTGGCCTGACGCCAGTGGATCGCAAAGGGTTTGTCTTCAATCCCGTGCTTTGGACATGGTCGACCTCTGCGCGTGATCTGTCGGTGAACTATGTGACCGCGTCGGTGAAACCGGAATAAATAGCTGGCGCATCACACGGGCGCTCTAGGCGGGTTAATTTGGAAAGTTAATTTTCGTCCTCAAGGCGGATGCGCATTTCGCGCAAGACAGGCAAAGCCGCCTTCACGCGCTCGATGCCGATGGCCTCGACAATCTCGGAGAGAATCGGTGCGATCGCAGCTAAAGCCGCATCCCGCGCTGCGCGGCCCGAAGGCGAGATCGAGACAAACTTGCGCCGCGCATCGTCCCAGTCAGGACGGATATGGACATGGCCTGCCCATTCCAACTTGTTCAACGTGTTGGTCATAGCGCCGCGTGTCACATGAAACGCACGCGCAAGCTGTGCCGGAGAACGCTCGTCATTTGCCCGCGCCAAATGGTTGAGTACGGAAAAATGGCTGATTTCCATGCCCTTTGGCAAAGCTTTGGTCAACCGGTTCCGCGCCAACTGATCCGCCATGAAAATCTCGGAAAACAGGGCGACGGACAAAGCATCGTTATTGGCTTTCTCCATCATGAGAGAACCTCGAAGTCGCGGTCATGCAACAGAGCCGGAATGCGTTTTCGTGCCTTTTCAACCTCACCCAGATCAAGCTCGACAAGACCCCAACCCGGCTCGACACCGCCATCATACAGAACCTCCCCCCAAGGGGAGACGGCCAGAGAATGGCCATAGGTCCGGCGGTCGGTGTCCACCTTTTCACGATGATGGCCCGTCTGGGCAGGCGCCAGCACAAAGCATCCGGTTTCAATCGCACGCGCGCGCAGCAGGCTATGCCAATGCGCTTCACCGGTCACGGCCGTAAAAGCCGCCGGCTGTGTGATAATTTCGGCACCGGCCTTGGCCAGTGTCCGATGCAAATGCGGGAAACGCAGGTCGTAACAGATCGTCATCCCGATCTTGCCGAAAGGCGTCGCGGCAACAACCGCCTTTTTCCCTGGCCTGTAACCATCCGACTCGCGGTAGCGCTCCGTCTCGCTGACATCCACATCGAACATGTGAATCTTGTCATATCGCGCTTTGATCTCGCCTTGAGGGTCGATCAGAAAAGACCGGTTGGCAAAGCGCCCGTCAGGATCATCCGTTTTCAGCCCCACAGACCCAATCAAAATCCAGACACCACGCAAACGCGCCGCCTCTCGCAGCGCTTTCAGCGTCGGATCATCGGCCTCGTGGCACAAGACCTCTTCCTGATGCGCACGGGAAGAGGAGACGCAATTCGTGACTTCCGGTGTCATGACAATCTCTGCGCCCGCATCTGCCGCTGCGTTCACATAGTCCAGCGTCACAGGCAAATTCGCCAACGGATCATCGCTTGAATTCAGGGTAACAAGGCCAACTCGGGTCATGGCTTAACCTGCCAACAAAGCGTCAAGCTTGCCCGCACGCTCCAATGCATGAAGCTCATCGCAACCGCCAACATGGGTCTCACCGATGAAAATCTGTGGCACAGTATGGCCGCCATTGGCCTTTTGCATCATTTCCTTGCGACGCGACGGATCGCGCATGACATCAATATCGGTGTAAGAAACACCTTTTGAATCGAGCAGCCGTTTGGCGGCAATACAAAAGGGACAAATCGGAGTGGTGTAGAGCGTGACGAGTTGCATGGGAATTCCTTTGATCTTTCGGCGACTATAAGGATTTAACCCTCTCTGTCCACGCGCGCCAGCACAGCAACATCAACACCCTGTGCGCCTGCGTCGAGACAGGCCTGCGCACATTGCGTAAGTGTCGCCCCAGTGGTCATCACGTCGTCGATCAAAAGAACCCTTTTTCCTTGGACTTTAACGGCGCGTTTCTCTGTCAGACGAATACTTCCCGCCACGGTTTCGCGCCTCTGTTCCGCAGTCATGCCATCAAGGGTGCGCGTTGCACTTGGGCGTTTGAGGAGGCCTGGCACATAGGTCAGCTTATGGATTTTCGCCACACGCGCGGCGAGCAAGGCTGCCTGATTATACCGCCGCCTCAAAAGACGGAACCAATGCAAGGGCACAGGCGCGATCACCATCTCCGGCACAATCAGTGGTGCCGCTGCATTTGCCAGCCAAACCCCCGCCGAATAGGCCAGATCCGTCCGGTCACCATGTTTGAAACGCAGCACGATAGAACGCGCATTGCCGGAATAGAGCATCACCGCCCGTCCCCGATCCCACACACGCGGATGCGCCCGACAATCGTCGCAGAGATCGCCCTCCTGCGCCTCGCCGATCAAAGGCCGCCCGCAAGCCTCACACGGGTGATCGACGATAAACGGCGTGTCCGACCAGCACGTCGGACATAAACCCCGCGTCACCTCGATCATTTCGTCGCAGGTGAGACATTGTGCAGGGTATATCAGCTTGCCTAGCCTTTGCATTCTCCGCTCAACTTCCTACATTGCGCCTACGTTCACAGCCATTTCAGGACAACCAGCCATGTCGAACACTGCCCCTTTGGTCGATCGGGATCAATTGGCCCGAAATCGCCGTCGTGCCGTTCAAATGGCCGGAGATTTCTTTTTGCATGATGAAGCCCGTTTCGAGATCGAAGATCGGCTCTCCATGGTTAATAAATCGTTTACGGCTCCCGCCATTGTCACCGGTTTTCCGGAAATCTGGGCCAAGTGGTTTCCCGACGCCACGATTGTGCCCGATGATGATCTGTTAAATCTGAAAGAAGGGGCGCACGATCTGGTGATCCATGCGATGAGCCTTCACTGGGCCAATGATCCGGTCGGTCAGTTGATCCAATGCAACCGCGCATTGAAGCCGGACGGCCTGATGCTGGCGGTCTTTCTGGGGGATCAGACACTCAACGAATTGCGTGCATGTCTTGGTCAGGCGGAAAGCATGGTAACTGGCGGGCTCTCTCCCAGAGTCTTGCCGATGGGGGAATTGCGCGAGCTTGGGACGCTGTTGCAACGCGCCTCCTTTGCATTGCCTGTGGCAGACAAAAGCCAGCGCAAAGTAGCCTATCCGTCTCTTGCACGCATGGCCGCCGACCTACGCGCTATGGGAGAAAGTAATGCCCTCTCCGCTCGCAAAAAGGATTACAGCGGAAAAGCTCTGTTTGAGGCCACTGAACAACTTTACAGGGAACACTTCTCCGAGAACGACCGCCTGATCGCCTCTTTTGATCTGGTGTTCCTGACCGGTTGGGCACCGGATGCCAGCCAACCGAAACCTCTTATGCCGGGGTCGGCCAAGATGAGTCTGGCCGATGCGCTGCGGACCAAGGAAATCAAACTCCCCGAGTGACAGCTTGACCCGCAACGAAAGCGCTCTAAGCCTAAAGCCAGATATAATAAGGATGAAAACATGGGACAAATGAAGCCCTCGCGTCTGAACACAGACGCCGCAGACGCAACATGTCCGGCACATGCGCCAAAAGACCACGCAAAGATTCCAAGCGAAAAAATCGGTGTGCTTCTCTCGAACCTCGGGACACCTGATGCAACGGACTATTGGTCCATGCGCCGCTATTTGAGCGAATTTCTCTCCGACAAACGCGTCATCGACTATCCGCGATGGAAATGGCAACCGATTCTGCAAGGGATCGTCTTGTCGATTCGTCCGTTCAAATCCGGTGCGGCCTACAAGACCATTTGGAACAATGAGGCCAATGAAAGCCCCTTGATGACCATCACCAAGGATCAGGTCGCCGCGATTGAGAAAGGTCTGAAAGCCGAATTCGGGGATCGGATCATGGTCGATTACTGTATGCGCTACGGGAATCCCTCGACAAAATCGAAAGTCGAAAAACTGGTCGCGGAAGGGTGCACAAAAATCCTGTTCTTCCCGCTTTATCCGCAATACGCCGGAGCGACGACCGCCACCGCGAATGACGAATTTTTCCGTGCTCTCATGGACGAAAACTGGCAGCCGGCAAGCCGGACCGTTCCGCCCTATTTCGATGATCCGACCTATGTCGAAGCGCTCGCGCAGTCCGTCGAACGCGCCTATGCCGCCGCCGGGAAAAAGCCGGATATTCTGATTTGCTCCTACCACGGCCTGCCGGAACGCTACCTCAAAGAGGGCGGCGATCCCTATCATTGCCAATGTCAGAAAACGACACGCCTGCTCAAGGAACGGTTGGGCTGGGATGACACGCAGATCATGACAACCTTCCAGTCGAAATTCGGGCCGGAAGAATGGCTTCAGCCCTACACTGTTGAGGAAGTTGCGCGTCAGGCGGAGAAGGGAAACAAAAGCATCGCAGTTTGCGCGCCTGCTTTTTCGGCGGATTGCATCGAAACACTCGAAGAGATCAATGAAGAGATCAAAGAGAGTTTTGAACACGCAGGCGGCGAGGACTTCCTCTACATTCCCTGCCTCAATGCCGACCCTCTGCATATCGAGGCTCTGCTCGGTCAGATCAAAAGGAATCTTTCCGGCTGGGTTTGAAATCCCTTCATCCAAATGAAAAGGGCGGCCCAAGAGCCGCCCTTTTTAATTCTATGTTGTCAAACTGACAATTAGTCAGCAGCAACAGCCGCAGCAACGAGTGCCAGGATCAGAAGCGGTACAACGTAACCACCGGCAGAAGAAGAAGAAGTTTCTTCAACGATAACCGGAGCTTCGATGACCGGCTCAGAGTAGCCACCAGCAAAAGAAGCGGTGCCAGCAAGAGCGAATACGGCAGCAGCAGCGAGTTTTTTCATTTTAATCCTCCTTGAACCCCACAACGAGGGCAGGTTTGTTACACAGTGAAGCTATAGAATCTAAACCGTTATAAAATCAATTACCCTGCTTAGGGGAAACGGTTTTCTTAGGGTTTGTCGTCAAATTAGCAACACTTGGGTGCCGACCTTAGCCAGTTTGAACAGTTCTGCAATATGTTCATTGTAAAGACCGATGCAGCCGTTCGATGAGCGCCGCCCGATTTTACGCGTGTCATGGGTGCCGTGGATTCGATAATATTGCCACGAGAGATAAAGCGCATGGGTGCCCAGCGGGTTATTCGGACCGGGCCCGACAAAATCAGGCCACTCGGGATTACGTTTCTTCATGGATGGCGTCGGCGCCCAGCTCGGCCCCTCAACCTTGCGTATGACAGAGGTTCTGCCGCGACGGGTAAGGTCTTCGGACAAAGGCACCGATGTGGGGTAGAGTTTATAGATGCTCTCGTCCTCGCTCCAGAAATGTAGCGCGCGCGATGTGGTGTCGACCAGAATCGCGCCGTTTTTCAGATTGCTGAAATAGGGCTGCCAGTTCAGCGAGCGAAAACTCGAAATATTCCGACGCACCATCGTCGAAATATCACTCTCCAACTCTGTTGTGCCTTCCGTTTGTGCCAAAACCGGCTGCGCGAGCAGCGCCGTAGAGCCTGCCATAAAGGCGCGGCGGGAAACCTTGGAAACAGTTGTCTTACTCATTGAAGATAGCCAGTCATGATGTGATGTCTCTATATTAACTTATATGGCGCGATGGTCGCGGTCGCAAATCAAACCATTGTTCACAACAAAATAGCGCGATCATGATTTGATCCTGCCTGACAAAGCGTTTAACTCGTCCCGGTAACTTTTATGGAGTATCTGGAATGTCCCGGATTATTGCTATTCTTTTCGTGGCTCTGGTCGGGCTGACCGCGTGTGATGCGCCCACCGATCAACTCGGTCCGGACGGTAAGCCGCTTCCCCGCCTCTATCGCATCCACGCCAGAGATGAGGCCAAGATCCAATACCGGATGCTCGATTCGATCAACGCATTGCGTTCTGCCGCGGGGGTATCGCCGGTTGTGCTCAATGCAAACCTGAATGCCGCCGCGGCAACCCATTCCCGCGATATGCATGTTCAGAACCGGCCTTGGCATTTCGGCTCTGACGGCTCCTCCCCGCTCGATCGCGTGGCACGCTCCGGCTATCCGGGAATCATGCTGGGTGAAAACATCTCGGAAACCTATGAGACCGAGCTTGAAACCCTCTCTGCATGGATGGAACAAAGCGATACGCGCGACATCATTCTTGATCCGCAAGCGACCGACATCGGCTTTGCGTGGTATCAGGAAGACAATGGCAAGCTCTGGTGGACTCTCCTGATTGGGGCCCAGTCCGCGTCCACCAGTCTGGCGTCAGGCCTGTAAAACGACAAACGGCATTACGGGTAGATATCGACCTGTGTGCCGTTTTTCACCATCATATAAATCTTTTCGATATGACGGTCGCGCACGGCAATACACCCTGCCGTCCAGTCTTTTCCCTTGCCCCAATTCTCTCCGGCGCGCCCGTGGATGAATATATCTCCCCCCGGACGACGCCCCATCGATTCCGCATAGGCCCTGTCCTTTTCGTTCGGATATGAGACCCCCAAGGACAAGTGAAAGGACGAATTCGGGTTTCTCCGGTCGATGATATAGCTGCCTTCCGGCGTCTTTCCATCGCCTTCGAATCGCTTGGGGCCAATCGGATTGCCCCCCAAGCCGATCTTGAACGATTTCACGACCTCATCATTGTGCAAGAGATAGAGTTTGCGGCGCCCCTTATAGATAACCACACGCGTAATTTCCGGCCCTGTATAAGGCTTTAGATTGCGTGCGAATGCGCTCGTCGAGAACAATAACGCGGCCGCAGCCGTGGTGATGAAAGCCCGTCTATCCATGATCTCTGCCCGATTTGTTTTTTTAGAGGAATACACGCGTTTCCGGTGTCAGAACAATATTTTCTGACCTCAAGCCCGCTTGAAACACGCAGCGATTTCCACATGCGGAGACCAGCGGAACTGATCCACCGGCACAATCCAGTCGATTTCAAAACCGGCCTCGATCAAAAGCTTTGCATCCCTCGCAAAAGTGATAGGGTTACAGGACACGAAACCCACCGTCTTCAGGTGACTTTTCGCAATCTCTCCACATTGCGCCAAGGCTCCGGGGCGCGGCGGGTCGATAATAGCCGCATCGAACGCGTTCAATTCATCGTCCCGAACCGGTTGCCGATACAAGTCACGGGTCTCCACAGTGACGGCCTTCAACCCCGGTGCCTGCCGCCACCCTTTCATCAAGGCCTCAAGCATATCCGAAACCCCTTCGACAGCGTGGACTTCTGCATGTTCGGAAATGGGTAAAGAAAACGTCCCGCTTCCAGAAAACAGATCAATCACACGATCAGCGCCCGCTACCGCCTTGCGCATCAGGGCAATCAATACCGCCTGCCCCTCCGCCGTGGCTTGAAGGAACGCGCCGGGCGAGGGTACAACACGCGCCTTGCCAAACGTGAGATAGGGCTGCGCTTCGCCTGCCAGTGCCTCACCATTCCACGACAGTCTGGAAAGGCTCAAATCCCGCACAAAACGCCCCAATTCGACCTGCATATCCAGATCAAGAGGCTTCCCGTTTGCCACAGAAATATCCAGTCCTGTATCCGTGGAAATCACGGTAATATCCATCTCACCGCGTCGCGATCCACCGATCTCGACCAGCCGGTTCAACCCGGCGTAGGCCTCCATGATTTCCGGCACCATCAGAATACAATCCGGCACCTCGACAAGACTGTCCGAAGCACGAGCATGTAAGCCCACCATTGTGCCCTTTTTGGTGCGTCGCCCGTGAAAAACAGCGCGTCTTCGACTGCGCTCCGGTGACGTGGAAATTGGGCCCAAATCAACGGAAATCCCCTGATTTTTCAAAGCCGCCTCGACAAATCCCGCCTTCCATCGCGCCACGAAATCATCCGACGCGTGCTGCATCGCACATCCGCCACAGGATTTGGCATGTCGACACGCTGGACGCACACGATCAGCCGAAGGAGTGACGATCCGTGCGCCCTGAACCCTGCCATTTTCCTCGGTGCCTTCGACAATCTCTCCGGGCAAGGTGTTCGGCACAAACAGACCCTGCGCCGTAATCCCATCGCCTATGTGCCCCAGACGCATGATTTCAAACTGGTCCATTTGGTCTAACCCTTTGCATGAGGTCTTCATGGGAGAGCGCAAATCCACTCTCGATCCATGTTTGCTCCAATTCCCGCAACATCGCTCCAAGCGCAGCCCCCGACAGATCAGGCATCAAATCCTGCGCAGATACGGGGAACTGCGCATTCGTCGCGCGGGCAATGTCATCCGACAAAGACGCTGGCAACGGCTGCTCGAAAAACGCTGCGCGCAAGGCGGCCACATCCCAAGCTGTCTTTTCGCCCTCTCGATAAGCGATTTCACGGATCGTTTGCGCGCCTGCGCTATAGGACCGTAGCATGTCATATTGCCGTGTCTGCGCTTTTGACAAACGCAACAACGCCACCACATCGAACGCTCCCAGTGCGGCAAGGCGCACCACGGGATCAACAGCCTTTTCAAACGACGTCAAAAGAAAGAACGCTTTCGTCGATGCACCGGGCAACAAGGCATTGAGGACACCAGCGTGATCCATAGCCGCAATGGCTCGATCCGGCGCGGGTGCCGACAGAAATTTCATCATCTCCGCGCCGATGCGCTCTTTAGACAGGTTGGACAGACCCTCGACATTCTGGGCGCAGGCCGCAAGCCCCTCCGCATCCAGTCCCGCCTCATCATCTCCATACCACGCATGAAACCGGAAGAACCGCAGGATGCGCAGGTAATCCTCGCGGATGCGTTGGTCCGGATCATCAATAAACCGGACCCGTCTCGCTTCGAGATCGGCCAGCCCGCCCAGAGGGTCAATGATAGAACCATCCGCCCGCGCATAGAGCGCATTCATCGTGAAATCCCGCCTGCGCGCATCGTCTTCAAGCGTGTCGGCAAACGCGACAACAGCTCTGCGCCCGTCGGTTTCCACATCTTTGCGAAAAGTGGTGATTTCGAAGGCTTCACCCTCAACGACCACCGTCACCGTGCCATGTTCAAGGCCGGTCGGGATCGCTTTGGACCCTTGCGCTTTCGCGAGGTCCATCACGCGGTCAGGGCGCACAGGCGTCGAGACATCCAGATCACTGACCGCCACATTCAAAAGACTGTTGCGAACACATCCGCCGACAAAATAGGCCTCTTCCTCCGCATCCGAGAACATGCTCATAACACGCTGGGCCGCTGGCGCCGTGATCCAAGGAGACGTCACTTTCATTGCGCCACCCGATCCGCCAAGACCCGCAGAATCCGCGCCGTCGCGCCCCAAATGTAATAGGGGCCATATGGCACGGTATAAAATGATCGCATATGCCCGCGCCAACGCCGTGATTGAATGGTGAAATTGGCGGGGTTCAACACATGAGACAGGGGCACTTCAAAGATTTCAGAGACCTCTCCGGCCTCAGGCGTAAGTTCAAAATCATCTCGAATCCAGCCCAGAACGGGATACATTTCGAACTGGGTCACGGTTTGATGCGTCGGAAGCTGACCCAAAACTTCAACCACTGATGGCGGCAGGCCAATCTCCTCATGCGCTTCACGAAGGGCAGCCTCAACAGGGCTCACATCGGTTGGTTCGACCCGCCCCCCCGGAAACGCAATTTGACCGGGATGGTGTTTAAGCGCCGAGGACCGTTTGGTGAGGATCAACCGCAAACCATCCGCCGCTTCCCTGATCGGCACCAGAACGCCTGCGGGCCGAAGCGGCTGTTTTATCGCAGGTTCCAAATCCTTGTTCAGATCAAAATCCGAGGACGGTTCACCACGATATTGCAAAAGGGCCGATATGCGTGCCCGATCAGTCGCCGTCACCATCCTGTTTATCCTCCGCCTTGAAACCAAGCGTCTCTGGATCAAGGACATAATGCGCGCCGCAGAACTGACAATCTGCCGTTACAACACCCTCTTCGGTGGTCATATGTGCAATGTCTTTCGCAGAATATATCGAAAGGCTCTCACGCACACGGTCTTCGGAACACTGACAGCCGAATTCAACGGGTTGCGGATCAAACACGCGCGGTTTGTCTTCGTGGAAAAGGCGCACAAGAAGCTCGGTCGGCTGCACATGCGGACCAACCAGTTCCATGTCTTCGACCGTATCGAGCAGGATATTCGCGCGGTTCCAGTCTTCGAAATCATCTTCGCTCAGAATGTCATCCGCTCGCAGCACGCGGTTTTCTTCAGCATTCTCTGGTTGCGCCACGAAAGGCGATGCCTTCGGCATTTTTTGTAGCATAACGCCACCGGCACGCCATTCGGCCTCTTCCCCCGGCAACTGTGATTTGCCAAAGCTCGCGACAAACCGGCTCGGAAGTTGCTCGGATTGAGCAAAATATGTTTCTGCACACGCCGAAAGAGAACCGCCCGAAATGGGTGTAATTCCCTGATACGGCACGTTGCCCTGCCCCTGATCAATCAAAATGGCAAAATACCCTTTGCCGATTTGGGAAAACGGATCGACCCGCGGCATAAGACGCGAGGAATCATAAGACGCATAGGCGCGGATTCTGCCCGGAGTGCCCTCTTTCGTCGGCGCATAGTAATCTGTGGCAATCAGCCGAACCGGACCGTCGCCACGCACCTGCAATGACAACTTCCATCGTAGTTTCATTGTCTGGCCGATCATGGCGGTCAACAAAGCCATTTCTGCGACCAACGCCTCGATTTCATCCGGATACGCGTGTTGAGACAGGATTTGGTCCAACACACCATCCAGGCGCACAACGCGACCGCGAATATCGGAAGCATCCAGTTGGAAGGGAAGAACTGTGTCATCCCATGCGATTTTTGATCCGAGCATTTTTGCTTTCCCTGACGTTCGGCGCTGGCATATCCTGTTCATATAGGCGGAACAACCACAGAAGAAAGGCCAGTATCATGCGGCGATATGGAGAACCACGGATTTCAGGGAAACCATATCGAGCGCGTCCGGGGGCCTATGCAATCCTTCCGCGCGGCGGTCGGGTGCTTCTGACGTATCAGGCAGGAATACACCACGAATTCCAATTGCCCGGTGGCGGAATTGATCCCGGAGAAAGCCCGATCCACGCCCTGCACCGCGAAGTCTACGAGGAAACCGGCTGGCGCATCGCCAAGCCCCGTTTTCTGGGCGCGTTCCGACGTTTTGTCTTTATGCCCGAGTATAATCTCTGGGCGGAGAAAATATGTCACATTTATCACGCCCTTCCTGTGCGCAAACTGGGCGATCCCATCGAGCCGGACCATTCCGTGCATTGGGTAGGTCCGGAGTTGGCCATAGATACTCTTGGAAACCCGGGAGATCGTGCCTTTCTTCAGTTCCTCTTATGATCTGGAAACTCCAACAAGACCGCCGAGATGTCATCGGGGAAGTCCTTGTCGTTGTTGAAGGCGCTAAGATCCCACAAAAACGTGTCGAAAAATGTCGTGCCAGTCTCTTTCGCTGATTTACGACACATATCCAGCAAGCTCTCATCCCCAAGCATCCCGTCACCTCCGTCAGGGCATTCCGTGACACCATCCGAGAATACGAAAATCCTGTCACCCGGTGCCAACGTAATCTGTACATCGTTGAATGTTGCGTCAGGCAAAAGCCCTATCGGCAACCCGCTTTCACCAAAATACCGCGCGCTCCCGTCCTGCTTCTGACGAACCGGATTCGGATGCCCGCATTGTGTCATGACAAATTCACCCGTGAGCCGGTCAAAATGACCTAAAACCATGGTAAAATAGAAATCTGTATCCATCTCCTCCAGCATCAGGCGATTGAGATCCGCCGCAACACAGGACGGGCGACGAGCCATAAACTCGCCATCACCTCCAAGACATATCGCCAGATTTTGCTCAGGATCTGAGCCCGTCAGATACGCCGCCAAACGCGCCGTCATAAGAGCCGATGCGACCCCGTGACCCGAAACATCTATCGAAAATATCCCGAACTGGCGGTCGTTTATCGGGAAAAACCCAACCAGATCACCGCCAACATGGCCACAAGGGCGCAGCAGAAGCGACACCTGCGCCGTAGAAAAGTCCCGAAAACGTTCCCGCACGAGCGACTGCTGCAATTTACGCGCCTCAATCAAATCACGATCAAGAGCATCATACAGTGTCGAAAGCTCAGCCAGAGTCGAGCTGACCAGCCGGTTCTTTTCAGTCAACTCACGCTCCATTCGCAAGATACGCTCTCCGGCACGAATACGCGCCAAAAGCTCGTCCCCTGCGACAGGTTTCGTCACGAAGTCATCCGCTCCGACATCAAGCCCCTGAGCCACCTCCGCCTTATCGGATTTCGATGTCAGAAGGATGAAATATCCGTAATGCTCGCGGTCAAGTCGCCGAAACTCCTGACAAAACTCCAACCCGCTCATCTCCGGCATCATCCAGTCGGACACAACGAGATCAATCACTTCGGAGCGGCAAAGCTCTAAAGCTTCACGACCGGAACCCGCCTCAAACACAACATACCCCCAACGCCCCAGATAAGAGGAGAGTATACGCCTTTGCGCACGGGAATCATCCACAACCAGAACAGAGCGAACCGCGCCCTCTGACGTATTCTCAGGCAGAGACGAGTGTGTTTTTTGAGCGATAGCCAAAAAGAAGTCCTCGAAATCAATTCCGAACACGATCATGGCACAAGCAAATTAATGGCGTGTTAAATCGACAATTTTTCAGAGACTTCTATCGCAGGCGCTTTGAGAGCCGGAAAGTTCATGATTAACTCTCCCGAAAAAGAAATATTCAACGCCATAAAGGCAAAGTTCTATGAACTCTGAAAATTGTGTAACGCGTCAGATAATTTTACCTTTGACCAAATGTTAGGGCGTTGAAAGGTAATGGGAAATAAATCCAGACTCCAAGAAAATTTCCTCTTGATTCAGGAAATATTTCCTTTCAAAAGTAGTGCTTTTCGTGTGTGCGAAATCACACAAGCATAACTAATCACGGCGGCCAAAGGCCGCCCTTTTTTATCAGATTCGAATTTTTAGAATATCATAGGAAAAGTCACATATGTCAGAGATGATCCAAAACCTCCTCAGCTTCTTTGCGGCGATAAATTGCACTGCATTTAGGCCGTCTCAGAATATTGAGAACGGCGGTGCAAAATTAGACCACGGTAGCGCCGCCAAATTGGCGGTGCGGGCGGCGTAAAAGTCGTCCACTTTTTCCCTTCTTGCGGCCGCAGGGAGGGCGAGGAGATTTACACCGTGGAACTTTACAGGAAGGTCAGGCTGGCGCGCAGCGAGGGTATGAGCCAGCGGGAGCTGGCGCGTCATTTCAACATATCGCGCGACAGCGTTCGCAAGATGTTGGCGTTCTCAACGCCGCCTGGATACCGGCGCACGAAGGAGATCAAGCGTCCGAAGCTTGATGGATTTACGGAGATCATCGACGGCTGGCTTGAAGGGGACAAGAATGTGCCCCGCAAGCAGCGCCACACGGCGAAGCGGATCCACGAGCGGCTCAAGGCGGAGCACGAGTTCACTGGCGGCTATACGATCATCAAA
>NZ_FORY01000014.1 GCF_900114135.1 Celeribacter halophilus | reverse complement strand
GTTCGACTTGCATGTGTTAGGCGTGCCGCCAGCGTTCGTTCTGAGCCAGGATCAAACTCTCAAGTTGAAATGATGTTACCATCATAACCTTGACGTCGAACCTCTGCACATCAATCATCCAACCATAAGGCCAGATGAATTACCGTTTATCTGCATCAGTATCCAAAGACACCGAAAGCCGACAAACAGTGAAGCTGACACTCTATAATCAGGACCGAAATCCCTAAGAGCGCGATATACAGACGTTCTTGTCGTTAAGACCAAACCGCCCACATATCTCTTCGTTCATCTATCAATTTCAAAGAGCACGAGACAAAAACCAGACCAGTGCGCCCTAACTTGCGGCGCGCCCGCCCAGATCTACCTCAAAATTTTCTCCGTCAGATCACTCAAACTTCCCTCAGTAACCTCAGTCACCCCGTTCCGTCTGCGCCATCTGGCGTCCCGTCCGCGCTGTCTGCGCCGCCGGTGAAGGGGGTTCTAAGACTACCAAACAAATCCTGCAAGCGATTCTTTGAAGAAATTTCAAAAAAATCCACGGACATCGATTTCGGGCGCTCTCATTATGCATCCACGGTCAAAACACACGCTTATAGAAAAGCGCGCAGGGCTCCTGAATTATTCAGGTTAAGTCTCCTCACGTCTCTCTCCACCTCTACCACAATCTCGCGCAGTTTCAGCGTACGCTCGACAATATCCGCCACAAGACGCAAAAACGGCATGGCATTGGTCCCTGCCGGTGTCATGGGGACCAACTCCAAACGTGTACGAGGACCGGATACACGCTCGGCCTTGATCCCCTTCCAAAGCTCTGGATTATCCTTTGAAGCGAGGTAGAGTGTCGCCTCTGTCCTGACACCGCGCCCCATTCCGGACAACCAGCGCTTGGCAGGCCAAGGCGCCGAATAGGTCAGTTTCCTGTGCGGCATGGCGCGTATCTCCGAGACAAAGCCCCTCGGGTCTTCAAGTCCCATAGCTTTGTCAGCCTGGCGGACCACCCAGTGCCTGTCCGTCTTGCGGCGTGGGATGGCCCCGAGAGGGGCACGCGCCTCACACTCCATCAGCCAGTTCACAGCCCGCAGAGGCACCGCATATTTCTCCGCGATCTCCAGTGAGTTCAGGCCGCTTTTCACGGCCAGAGACAGAATAACCACAAAATTCGGAGCTATGTTTGTGACTTTTGGGGTTTTGTCTTGAGGCTCAGGAGTTACAGGAACAGCCTGACTACCCGGCTTGATCTCTGTGACGGGCAGCTTCTTCAAAACCTTCAGGCGCAAATCCTCCAGAACAACCGATCTCTTTCTTCCCACACTGCGCCGGTTCAAACCCGTCATGCTGGCCGCCTCAGCGGCGGGCCTCTCGTCCCTGACAGCGGCAATATGTAAACCAAGCGCGAGATCCGTCAGGTGAATATAGGTGTCAAATGTCGTCTCCGCCTGCCGGTGCCCCGCAAGCCGCGCGATTTGATGGGTACCATTCAGTGGATCCCGTCCGGAATATTCCTCACGCATCCACCTGATACAGTCGGCATTCCAACCTGTGAGGTTACACACGACCTTGTCGGCTTCAGGCGCCAACAGCGCGAGGGCGATATTCGAGAGTGCCCCGTGACGCAGATCATGCGGACGTAATCCGAGCTGTTCCCCCAAAAGCCGGGCAAAGCCTATCCGGTCAAACCGGGGCGCCTCCAGAAGCGATCTGTCTTCCGAGAGAAACGCCACCCTGTGGTTTGAACTGGTCTGCCGACGATGCGCGACAAACCTTTCCCATGACGACAACTCTTGAGGTCTGAGGAACTGCGCCACCGGCACCTGCCGACGCCCCGCTCCGGTTTTGATATCTCCCTCTGTGGTCGGATGCAGCCGAACCACCCCTTTTCTGCTATAATCAACATCACATATCCGCAGCGCTTCCATATCCGAGAGCCGCAGCCCGCCCCGCGCGGCCAATAGAAACGCAACCCTGTGTGGCCCCTCATCTTTCAACCCCTTCAAAGCCTGCCTGATTTGCGGTCCGGTAATAACAGCACGGCGCGGCGGCCCCTTACGAGACATCTGAGGGAACCGCAGATCGGGCTCCGGCCAATAGAGCCTCGGGTCATAAAAGGTAAAACGAAAGAACTGGCAGAGACACGTCCCCGTCATCTTGTCCTGCAACGCGCCCGGGATTTCCAAGACGGCATAAAGACGGGCTTCGATCTCCTCAACGCTCATGCGTGCCGGATCGGCCTCTCCAAATGCCAGCGAGAGGGTCTTGCCGACTGCGGACTCGTAGCGCTGCAGTGTTGAGACTTTGCAACCCTTCTTCAGTAAGGACGAACACCAGAGCGCACGTGCACGAACAATAGGAGGCGGGGCTTGGGCGATCAGTTCCTCCAACCCCGCGCGCACCGGCGCACGCGTTATCTTATGGGCCCCTTTCCGCCTCGTTGTGAGGATCTGGCGGAGCTCCCTGTTGCTCTCTTCCAAAGAAAGCGCTGCCTCCGCGCTCTTTACCGGCTTTCGACGCCGAAGGGCCGCAGGGACATCCAACACCTCCCCGCACAGGCTTCCCTCCCAGTGTTCCGAAGGCACGGATCCCGCCCTGAATGACCCGCGGGCCGCTTCAAACAGCACAGAGGGTATACCCGCGGCATACTGGTCTTCGAGGGGCGCAAAAGCTGCCTCGGCAAACGCATCGGCCTTGGGAAACTCGGGAAGCACGAGTACCTCCTGTATCCTGCGCAAGAGACGGTCCGGACTTGGGAGCCGCGGCAAGGATACCGGAGACCAACGCGCCAAAAGGCCGAGAGTCACAACATCGGGATAAAACCGCACCTCGGTATGCTGATTGATCTTCAGGTCAATCCAGACATGTTTTCCTAGCAGCTTGTGACGTTTGATTTCCGGCTTGCCGTATGACAGCCCCGCCCACAAAGACATCCAGGCCTCAGATCGCAACAAGCCCCCGCGCATGATAGCGCTCAGAACAATCAGAGCCGCAAGCGCCTCCCCTTTATGCCTTCGACTGCGCAACCGGTCTTCCAATTGCCTGTAGATGGCGCAGGCCCGATGCGCAGCAACAGCCCAGTTTGAGCGGCGCAGAGGCGACTTTGGGGGTGGTGGAGTGTATTTGACAGCCAAGCCGAGACGCAAATCATAGGCCCGCTCAATGGCGCGCAACAGGCTGAGAACCCTGTCCCGTGCCTTCTCGGTCTCCCTCACCGTGTCACCCGCCTCTGCGGCCAGCGCCAGTGCCTCGCTCACAAAGCGCTCAGCCACAGAAGGCGTGCGAAGCGCCTCAACACCAACCCGTTCAAGCCGGGCTTTCACATGATCTCTCACATGTTTCATCGGCCCAGCCCCGGCAATTCAACCTCCAGGTCACACCAGATCTGCTCAAGCGCGTGTCGCAACCTGTCCTGATCGGCGATGCTTGAAGCACTGGTCGGGGTTAACGGGTCGAACATATGCCCGCCATGACCCATAAAGCCGTCGATGAGCGGTCCGGGAACATCAAGCTCCACCAGTGCAGAACGGACGTAATGTCTGGCCCAATTGGTTGCCTTTGCGGGGCCCCGCTTCGCCGGAGTTCCCGCCCGCCGCCACAACTCCGGAGCGGATAGCGGGGTCGGCTCCTCCATGAGTGTGCTCCATTTCAAAAACGGGACACCCTGCCCTTCTGCGATGGCCGACAAACTGTCGCGCACATGCGGCAACATAAAGAGGCGATGGGACATATCTGCACAAATCTCGCGCCAATGCAGAATAACGGCATGTGCCGTGGGGCACAGCGGCACCCACCTGTCATCATTGACCAACCGCCCGCCTTTCCCGGTCAGGAGAATTCTCGGGCGATGGTCCCCGACGATACGCGCAAACGGCTCGAATGCCGCCCCGTTTGGCCGGCGCGCCGTCAGGAAGTTCAACACAGCACCAAAGAGGTTCGTCAACCCGGCAAAGGTCTGCACATCGTCCTGATCGGGACCTGCCGTCCTCGCGTCATCCACCAATCCCCGAAAATAGCGCCGTACCTGCTGTCGGGACGGGGATTTGAGCGTACCGACCACAGAAGCCGGACTCGTTACCTCCACCGCAATATCAGTCTCAAACCTGTCCTTCAGCGCCTCTCGCCACGCCGAGGCAAGCCTCTTTGTTTTGACCTTCGTGTAATGCATCTGCACCACATCCCCGACCTTGCGGCCGGTGAGCAGCCCTACAATCGCACGGTCCTTATTCGGCATAGCATCGCGCAACGCCCGGATCAGATGGCTCGGCCCGACAGGGCGCTCGAGATTCTGTTTCTTAAGCCAGGCCCGCACATCCTCATGAGCACTGTGCCGATCAGGAAGCTGTTCGAACAAAGCCGCAAGGTCCTTGGGTGGCTGTAGCGTAAAGACAGTGTCCGGAGCCGTCTTTTCCGTCTGATGCGCGACATCAGGTACAAAAGCGATCCCGCCATTGTTCCACCAGCTTTCCCCAATGCGAGGCCTCCGCCCCAAACCGCTGACCTCCCGTCCGAACAGAAGATAGGCCAGAGCCCATACAGCGCCGATATCCGTGTCCTTCTCCGCCCATGCCGCACGCCAGATCGCACAGGTTTCCAGGTTCGAGAGCGAGGCAAAATCGCCGGTCCATCCGAGTTCGGCCTGTTCCTCTTCAAACAGGTTCAATTGTTGTTCTGCGAGGTAAACATCTCTGCGCTCGGGTGCCACCAGATCGGGAAACCGGTAATACAGAAGCTCACGATCTTCGATCAATTCCTCCGATGGGGCCTCCGCATCTTCCCCGACATGTTCGAAAACAACTTCACGCGCTCCATCATCTTCGATCACAAGATCGGGCGTCCGGTCATCATAAGGCCCGCGTTGTGCATCTTTCCGATAAACCGGACCTTGCGGATAGACCGCATTTGTAATCAGACGGGAAAGCTCGACCACTCTCGCATATTCATCAGCGCCGCGCACATGTAGCGTTTTCTCCAGCGCCCTCAACGCAGCAATCAAGCTCTCAAGATCCGGTCCGAAAGGCGGCAACTCCAGCATAAGGTCGAATGAATAACTCTTACCCACAAGGTGACGCACAGCCCTGAGACCTTGATCGACACGACTGTACGTATCCGTCTGTTTATACGTCTTACAAAATCGCAGCGCCCCAACCAGAGCCCACCCCCGCAGAATATCCAGATCGGTAACCCGAGGTCGTGACGTGTCGGGGCGCGTCATCAGCATCGCAGCAAGAGGATTTTTGCATATGTACAGGCGTTGCTTCTTAACCTCAGGCCCCCTCTCCGGCAGCAACTCTCTACGGGCGGCCTCCGCCTCTCTGACGCCTTTCGTCGTCGACACCAGATTTAACAACCGCACAGCCTCACCCACGACCTGCCTACGCTGTTCACGGGAAAGGCCTGCCAGAAGGTCCATCATCGAGCTTCCCGCAAGCCGTTATAAAGCGTTTGACGCGAGATCCCTGCAAAACGGGCCGCGCCGTATTTGGTGATGCCCCGAGGACCAATCAGCCGGATCGCCTGCTCTTCAGGCAGCAAGTCGGAGAGTGCTCTATACCAGGCCCGGAAGTCCTGAACCCAATCAGCACAGGCCGCTTCGGACCAAGCTCTGTCGAGATAGTCATTGGGGAGCTGTCGAAAAACACGAACCTCGGCATGACCGCTCCGGAGCGCCCCAAGCCCTGAAAATCCCGCAAACCAAAGGTACTGGCGTCCCGATTTGATTGCATGAACCGGCACGACAGGCCTGCGCCGCGGGACACGCAACCAAAGGCGCAAAGGATCATGAATATCAGGATGCGGAGCCAATAAATCCGCGGAAATCATACGCGTGTTCGGGGACATTGGGGTGGTTTAACTGTCTAAAATTTTGGCTATTAAACTATCAACTTTTGGAACCATCTTGTCACCAAATTTTCTCGCACCAAGTAATATCAATAGGTTAATGGAGAAATTAGCAAACTATTGGATGATTTTCTAATACATCATCAATTCCGCCCCCCCCTATCGAGGCGGTGCAGCTTTTGCTGTCCGGGCGCGCAGAGACGGCAGTCTTGCCCGAGCCCGCTACCACCATGGCGGAGATGCGCGCGCTGCAAGCCGGTCAAAAGGTCTACCGCGCCATCAACATTCAGGACGAATGGGGCAAGATCACAGGTCTTGGCCCCGTTGTGCCGCAGGCCGGTCTGGCCGTGATGCGTGATTTCGACGAGGCCAATCCAGATTTGGTTGTGGCCATTCAAACCGCCATTGAAACGACACGGCCCAAGGTCATGGCCCAACCGATGGAGGCTGCCCAAGCCGCCTCTGACCCGCTTGGCATGCCCGCGCCGGTGCTGGCGAAATCCATCCCGCATTCCGCCCTGTCTGCAGATCGCGCTGCCAGCCTGCGCCCGCAGTTTCAAGCGATGTATATAGCCGTTGCCGATGTCGAGCCTCGCGCCATTGGTGGCAAGCTGCCCGATGAGGGCTTCTACCGCTTATGACCGATGTTCTTGACAGGCTCGGCGCCACGGGGCGGTTTATATGGGGCGGGTGGTCTGGTCTGGCAGCACTCACGCTTTTTGCCGCTCTTTGGCAAGCTGGACATGAGGCCTATGGCGATTTCATTCTTCCCGCGCCTCTGTGACCATTTCGGGGGCAATCAACATCCTCAGCAGCCCCAAAAATTGGGCCATTTTTATCGCAACCATGCGACGCGCCCTCATCGGGTTTACGCTCTCGGCCTGTATCGGCGGATTTACCGGTTTGATAGCGGGCTATTCTCCGGCGACCATGCGGCTTGCGCGCGCCCTTCTGACCGTCATCCTTGGCGTGCCGCCGATTGCGTGGCTGGTGCTGGCACTGATCTGGTTCGGCGCAACAGATGGCATGGTGATCATCGCCATCCTTGTGGGAGCCGTACCGCTGGTGTTTGGCGCCTCGCGTCTGCGCCGGTTCTGGAGCGTCGGATTTCGCCAAATTCTTGCCCACCTATTTCCAGCCTTGCTCTTGGGGTTGCCCTCAATGAGCAAGGCCGCCGTAATGATCGAAGTCCTCTCCTTTGTGAGCGGGATTGGCAACGAATTGGCCAAAGCACGTCAATATATGGATGAAACACAGGCACTTGCCTGGATGGCAGGACTAGTCCTCTACGGGAGCGCAATCACTTAGCGCAAACGCACAGACCGGCTTTTGGTCTTTCTGCCCTGGCTTGCGGTTTTTTTCATGGCCGAGGCCATGACACGCTATTTCATGATCATCGGCGACAGCTATCTGGCAGGCGAGGCGATGAAATACGGTGGCATCGTCTTTTTAGGTATTTTGGGGCTGGCCCACGCACGGATCACTGTGCCCGTGACCAACCTTGTGCTCGACCCCAGCAAGAAGACATCGCCCTACCGTCCACATCCGTGGCGCAAGAACCTCGCCTCCGAACTTGTCGCGCTTGTGCTTTTGGGGAAACTCTTTGGTCTCAGCGACACGGTTGTGGCTTGGCTGATGATCGCGGCGGGGGCCGGATTCTTCGACCCTGCTGGCGAAGGGTTCATCGGACGCGAAGCCCTTCGTGCGGAAATCATCATGCTCACCCTACCCTGCCTCCTGTCTGGAGCCGGACTGATCTGGCTCGGCGCAGGGTCTCTCGGGTCCCTGTATTGCCCGCAGACGGATGGCATCTGGCACTCATGGGCGGGATCGGGACGGCTGTTTTGGCAGAGCTCTCCATCGCGGGGCTGTTGCATGCCGGATTGACACTTCCGGTTGGGTACGAGGTCAATGTGGCAATCTTTCTTCGTCTGATTTCCGTCTTCTTACGCATATTACCCGAGTTGGCAGAGCTCTCAGCCATAGCGAGCCACGTAAGCGCGTCTATATTCTGGGCTGCGGGGTTCGGTCTTTGGCTCTGGCGGTACTACCCCAATTTTGACCGACCCCGACACGCTTGATCAGCATGAAGCCTGCTGAGACGGGCATGGGATATCAAAAGCTTGAACCGGACAAGATGCGCAGGCATCTGATAGAAGATGGCGTAAACCAACGCCGCCCCCAATCACACGGTTACATTTTATAGTTCAAGCAAATTCAACGAACTATCGCTCACAACGGAACGAAAAATGTTATTTTGTTCTATTGCTGATGGGTTTTGATTTTCCGCCCTGCCCTCTCCATCCTCGTAGCCAGACAGATCGCAAACAGGTGTGAGACAGATGTTAGAGGGCCAGGCGGCAGCGGTCAATGAGGCAGGGGGAAACGAGGTCATAGCCCCCCCCCTACCCTTTCACAAAAAGGCGGCGAAGCCTCGGCCCGCCGCCCCGCCTCTCTCATTCCAGCTCTTTGAAAAAACTCTCCAGAGCGGCTTCCAGTTTGCGCTGGTCAATCGCACTGAAGTCCTGCTCCGAGCGGATTTCCAGCCGACCATTCTGCACCGCGCAGCGCACTGTCCCCGCGGGGACAGCCATGCGGAAAGTCGTTTTTACCTTCGCGGGTGTTGCGCTTTTGGTTGTCGGCGCCGGCTTGGCCGCCAACACCGCCCGCAGCACATCAAGTTCGGCCTCGGCGCTCGTCGACATGGCGGCGGCCAGCCTTGCCTTGATCCGTGATGCGGCCCCATCCTCTTTCGAGATCAGTTTTTCAAGCTCAAGCCCCAGCGCGCGCGGGATGGCTTCCGGAAATTTCAGCGCTGAACCGATACCTTCCAGCACCGTGGCAAAACGCCGGATATAGCTGCGCTTCTGGCGACCGGCCGAGGCGTAGAGCATCGCAACCGCCTCCTCCACCGTGGCACATTCCGTCTTTGGATCGGCGGCATAGGCCCGCGCAAGTTCGGCCATTTCCGCAAAAGAAATATCACGGCGGACAAGGTTTTCATCGACCATCCGGCGATACAGCCCCTCAAGCGTCTCACCCGCCGCCATCAACCCCGCCGGAATCCGCACATATTTCTCGTCGCCCGTTTCCGCGTAAATCTCGCGGAACGCGGCCAGACGGCGGAAGCCCTGCACCAACTCGTAAGTGTCACCGATCACCTCGACCTGAATCGGGTTCGACAGACCAATGTCACGGATCGACGCCTTGAGTTCATCCAGATCAGGATCACGCTGTGCACTGCGGTCGCGGGAGAGTTTCTCTGTCTGCACGGCGTCAATCGGGATCAGGTCAACGATCAGACCCTCTTTCTTCATCCGCACAAACTCATGGGCAAGCCGGTCATTCTCCGCCCTGATCTGCGCTTCGGCCGCTTGCCGCTCCCGCAGTGCCGTGGCATTTTCCTGAATTGCGCTGGCCATCGGCCCCCGACGCGCCTCCTCTGTCCCCGCGGGGACAGAGGGCTCAGGGACGGCCTCAACCTCATCCGGAAAGTCGATATCAAAGACCCGACGCTTTTTCATGCCTCATCCTCCAGCTTCTCCCACGCCGTGAGCATATGCTCCCGAAACTCTTCATAAGCCCTATCAAAGGACGACCGCGCCCGCCGCCACGTCTCGCGGGTCATATCACGGTAATCCGTCTCGTAGATTGACGACAGGAAACGTCCGGATTGCTCCACAGCGCGCGTCATCTCGATCGGGCTTTCCGTCATCCTGTCCCCGAAAACCTTATAAAAGGCTTCACGCATCGCACGGTGCAAATCATTGCCCGCCTCATAGCGCGTGATGAGGAAGCGGATGTCCTGAAACATCTTCGGCAAACCGCTTGTCCCCGCGGGGACAACCCCGTTGAAAGCGGAAAGATCTTCAAGCGCCTCGGCAAGCTGACCGATGAAAGACGTGGTGGAATCGTATTCCCAATAGCCCGGACCCGAGGGGATATAGAGCACATCCGCCGCAAACACCGCATTCATCGACTGATAGCCGATGGCAGGCGGACAGTCGAAGATGATCATGTCATAGGCATCCGCAGGCAGCGTATCGAGATAACGGCTCACCGCCGCAAAGAAAGACCATTCGGGATTGAGGTGCCGATACTGGGCCGAGGCAAATTCCACAAACGCCGCATTGGCGCAAGACGGCACAATGTCAATCGTCGGCCAGTTCGTCGGCTTGATGAAATCCGTCACCCGCAGATTGTCCAAACCCATGTCGGTGATCTGGGACGGAATACGGCGTTGGGGCAGGGCCGTGCCACTTTCCGCGCCACGCGAAACCGCGTTCATCCGCTCCGTCTCATGGATCAGATCGCGGGCCATGATGCCCCAGACTGTGTATTCCTCCGCCACATCCGTGAGCCCCATAGAGTGGGACAGCGTCGCCTGCGGATCGAAATCGACACAGAGCACGCGATACCCGTCAAGGGCCGCCGCATGGGCGAAATGCAGCGCCACGGTGGACTTGCCTGCACCACCTTTGAAGTTCGCCACGGCTGCGCGGATCGCCCGTTTGCCCTGAGGCCTCTTGGGCATAAGAGACTTGCGGCTCACCTTGAGGCGCCGCCGGATCTCGTTAATCTCTTCCAGAGAATACCAGCGTTGACGCCCGTCCGCCTCGACATGGCCTTGCGGCAGGCTGGGGTCCGACGCCAGCCGCCCGCGCAGGGTCGACTGGTTGACTTTGAAGATCAGCTCGGCGACCTCCCAGCTTGAAAATCGCCGCAGAGACTTTTCCCGCTCGGGGGAATAGGTCTGTTTGCGGATGTAGCTCTGCATCTTGAGCGACTGGGCCTGCAATCGCGACAAGTCCTCGTGAGTGAACATTGTGCCTCCTGTCCCCGCGGGGACGTAAATTTTATTATTCTTCTTATTTACGCGGAATCCGGAAAAATACAAAACGGAAAAACGTAAATGCGTGATTTTCCGCAAAAAGCGTTCTATACTCTGACAGATCGGGAAACGCCTTGAAAACAAAGGGCGTTGAGACGCTCGCCGAGTCGCCTCCGCAGGTCCGAAAGCGGCCATGATATCGACCAAACCACCCTATATTAGGGGACAGTTTTGGTAGGCCTACGACATATTGGGGGACAAAACCCCTCCGATTAGGGGACACGCTGGATGTCCCCCTATACCAGAAATACCTTTCTTTTCATTTTTTGATGGAATTTGAAAGATATACGGATCGTTCTCGCGCTTGACAGAATCGAAGAACTCATCGCTAATCAGGGAAAGATGAGGAAAAACGCCGAGAAAGCGCTGTTCGGAGAAAACAGCCGCCTGGAACAAACCTCACCGAGCAAAATGAGGCAAACGCCGTAAAGGCGACAGAGCAGAACTCTCTGCAAGGAAAGCGATCTATGCTGTCCAGAAAACCGGTAGGCCAGCAGGCTTCCGTTATCAAATATGATGTGCTCACCGCAGTGGGGACATTTGCATTGAACCAGCCTAAAGGGAAACAGGTTCTTTGCCTGCGTTTGATGACGCTGATTACGGCGCGGTATAACTGGGCGCGCAACGAGCTTGCCGTCGGGCAACGGGAAATCGCGCGCATGTGGAATGTCGACGAGCGCACCGTCAAACGCGAGATGGCAAAGCTGCGAGCGATGTCATGGCTCATCGTCAAACGACAGGGCGCGCGGGGCAGGGTAACGCAATATGCGCTGGCGCTGGAACAGATCCTCAAAGACACACAGCCGGTTTGGTCCGCAGTCGGACCGGATTTTGAACAACGGCTGATAGGGCAGGGGGCCCAGCCCGAAAACACCAGCGCCAAGGTTGTTCCGCTACATAACGCTCAAAGGCCCAGCCTCGCGCCAGAGGTGGATGGTTCTAGTGAATGGGGCCTTGCACGCAGCCTGATCCATGCCGAAGATCCCGCCCGTTTTGCGACGTGGATCGCAACACTGACGCGGCAGGAAAGGCGCGGACGGCGACTGTATCTCACCGCCCCGAGCCGGTTTCACGCGCATTACGTTGCCACCCACCTGAATGCGCTCTGCCTGTCTGCCGTGCGGCAGGTTGATCCCGACATTGACGCCGTGATCGTTACGGAGCCAACCTAACAACAGTGGCGGCGACATATCCTCTCGCCGGAAACCCCAAACGCAACGCACGCCGCGGTCGGAATGCGTTTACCTTTCCGGTCTAGAGTTCACAGCTGTGAACCATCACAGGGCCATCGCGTGAAGGTCCGCAAAAACCGTAAAACAAGGCCATCAAAAAACAAGATAGACAGCATAAGAAACTATCGGTTTTTGAAGATTTGCCATTGCTCCACACTGATTGAAAATCAAGGAGCCGCCAATGAAGCTGTCATTTTTCACCATGCCGATCCACCCGCTCGGGAAACCCTATGCGCAGAGTTTCGCAGAAGACCGCGAAGCCTTTCTGCTCGCGGACAAGCTGGGATTTGCAGAGGCATATTGCGGCGAGCACACCACAGATAAAGCCGAGATCATCACCTCTTGCGTCGCCTTTCTGGCCAGCCTCGCCTATGAGACAAAGAACATCCGGCTTGGCACGGGGACGGTGAACCTGCCCAACTCGCACCCCGCCCGCGTTGCCGCCGAAGTTGCCATGCTTGATCACATGCTGGAGGGCCGCTTGAACTTCGGCATTTCTCCGGGCGGCCTTATGTCGGATGCCGAGATATTTGGCTCAATGGACAAAGACCGCAACGCCATGTTCCTTGAGTGTATCAACATGGTGCTTGAAATCTGGGCTGGCGAAGCACCCTACAATCTCAAAGGCGAATTCTGGGACATCTCTACCGAACGCACCATGATGCCGGAAATCGGGCAGGGTGAAATCATCAAGCCGTTTCAGGCTCCGCACCCTCCCATTGTCGGCACTGCCGTTGCGCCATTTTCAAAAGGTGTCACCGCAATGGCCGCGCGCGGGTGGCAGCCGATCTCCGCCAACTTCCTGATGCCGAAATGGGCCGCGACCCATTGGCCGAACTATGTCGAAGGCTGCAAACAGGGCGGCTACACACCGGACTACGCCGACTGGCGCGTGGCCAAGAACATCTGCGTCGCCGAAGACATGGACACCGCCCGCGCTTATGCCCGCGATCCGGGTAGTCCCTATGTGCATTACTACTCCCAGCTACTAACCAAACTGCGGGAGGGCGGGCGCCTGAACCTGTTCAAGAATGACCAGAGCATGCCCGACGATGACGTGACGCTGGACTATGTACTGGACCGTCTCGTGATCCACGGCGACCCGCAATCTGTGGCGGATCAGATTTTGGCCCTCCGTGAACAGACAGGGCGGTTCGATCACCTCGTTTATGCAGGGCACGACTGGACCGATTACGATTTGGGCCGCAACTCGATGATCCTGATGGGCGAAAAGGTCATGCCTATTCTCGACGAGGCCACCAAATCCGAGACGCCTTATTCCGCCAGCTGACGACCCGATTGTGCGCGACCTCATGAGGGTGGCGCACAGCACGTCGATGAAAGGACATCCCATGACCACCGCGACACAGCTTTCCACATCCCACACCGAGATTGACCCCAAAGCGTTCCGCCGCGCCCTCGGGAATTTTGCAACAGGGGTGACAATCATCACAGCCCGCGCGCCGGATGGCACCCATGTCGGCGTCACGGCCAGCAGCTTCAATTCCCTGTCGATGGACCCGCCGCTGATTTTGTGGAGCAGCATGAAAGACACGCCGAGTTGCAAACTGTTCGAAGCGTCGAGCCATTTTGCGGTGAACATTCTGGCCTCGGACCAGATGGAGATGTCCAACCATTTTGCCCGCCAGCAAAAGGACAAGTTCGACGGCATCGCATGGGAGCCGGGTCTTGGCGGCGCACCCTTGTTCCCGAACACGGCGGGACGATTCCAATGCGAGAGCTATGACAAACTCGACGGGGGAGATCACTGGATTTTCGTGGGCAAGGTCGTGGCCTTTGATGACTATGGTCGCCCGCCACTGTGCTTTCACCAAGGGTCATACTCAATGGTTTTCAGCCACCCCGAAAGCTTTGCGAACACAACGCAAGACAGCCAGCCGATGCCGGAAGACAGCCGCTCGGGCAACCACATCTTTTTCCAGATGCTCAAGGCCGTGCGCAACTATCAAGACCGCTATCAGCCCAAGCTGGAAGGGCTGGGCCTGAGCGTGATCGAGGCGCGGACACTGTTGCTGCTCAATGACATTGCGGCGCTGGATGCCGAGGCGCTCGTGCTGGAATTGCATTGCCCGATCATCGAGGCACGCGCCGCGCTCACCAATCTCAAGGATCGCGGATTGCTGTCGGAAAATGAAGGTCAGTTTTCCCTTACCGAGCAAGGGCGCAACAAGGCCGAACAATGCTGGTCACTGGCGGACGCCCACGCAAAAGAAACTTTTAAGGGCTTCGATGATGCGGAGGTGAAGCAATTCTCCGCCATGCTGAAAGCCCTGTCTCAATGACCCAAACCTTAAGATTATTGCGGAAAAACTGATAACAACATACTGAAAACAATAGAATACCCCCGCAAATCACAGAGTCTGCGGGGGGAATTCAATCCTCACCCATTCAGCGCGGCAATCGCGTGGCTGACTTCGCGCACGCGGGCGGCGTTATCGGAGGCAAGGCTGCCATCGGCGTTCCAAAGCGAATTCTCGAAACCAACACGGGCCTTGCCGCCAAGCTCTGCTGCGCGGGTAAGGCTGGCGGTCTCGTCAGCCCCGAAGGCACAGATCATCCAGTCGTAACTCAGCCCCTCCGCCTGCATCAGCGGAGCGAGATAATCCTCAAGCGGGATCGCGCCCTCGGACCCTTTCGCGTAGCTGCCCTGCACGAACAGCACAAGCTGATGCGCGCCGGGAATACGCCCGTCTTCACAGGCCGCCACAAAGCTGCGGACCTCATCGGGGGAATAGAGAATGTGCTGGATCTCCACACCATGATCCGCCGCCCAATGATAAAAATCACGCGCCGCATCCCAATCCTCGGGCTTGCGCACCATTTCACGCATCCCGACAGACACATGCGCCGGTTTCAAAACCCGCACCATCTCCTGTTGTTCCTGCGCCTCATAAAAGCCCGCAGTCTCCGACGTGACTTGAAGATACATCTCCGGCACAGTCTCGGCCAAAACATCGAGCACCGCCTGATACCGTCCGGCGTCGAGGATATGGCGTTGTGCCGCATCACGAATGTGAAAATGTATCCCGTCAGCACCGGCGTCGAAACAGGCCTTCGCGGTGGCGATCAGCTCTGCGTCGGTGACAGGGATCATCGGATGGTCGGCTTTGACACGCCGTGCGCCATTGGGGGCAACCATCAAACGGGGGAGGGGGGTCATTGGCGTTCTCCTGCAAATGCAATGCGGACCGTTGCGCGAACTGTCGGATCGGGTGCAGCAAACGGCAAGCACGCAATCCTATCCCTTCGCCACACGGCCTTTCAACGCGAAAATTAGCAGAGCTTTAGCCTTCACAAATAAGAATAAAAATGCCTAATTGCTATTAGGAAAACGGATGGCACAATGAAGCTTCAACAACTGAAATATTTCGCGGCAGTCTATGAGCAGGGCTCGTTCTCAGCAGCGGCGGAACGCGTGAATGCCACGCAATCGGGTCTGTCGATGCATGTCAGCCAGATGGAAAAACGCTATGATGTGCAACTGTTTCACCGCAGTTCATCCGGCGTCACCCCCACAGAAGCCGGTCGGGCCTTTTATCAGGAAGCGGTCAAGGTTCTGGCCGCTTCGGATCACGCACAAGAGCGGCTCAAAACCCTCGCGAAATCCGTGGTGGGCCATGTGCATGTCGGGCTGATGCCGACCTTCACGCGCGCGGTGTTGTCGGAGGCCTTGCTGCGGTTTTCAGACGAATATCCGGAGGTGCGGCTCTCTGTGTCCGAAGGCTACTCGGCCAGTCTCGCCAAAGAGGTGATTGAGGGACGGCTGGATTTTGCTGTTGTGCCTGCGTCCTTTGCGATCAATGAGGCGCTATCCTCGAAACCTCTGGGCGAAGACCGCGAATGTCTGGTCTGTGCAGCGGGCCGCGAGATCCCCATTCGTGGCGAAGGCGTCCTGCTGCGCGAGATGGAGCCTCTGCGACTGGTGCTTCCCGGACGCGGCAACGCGCGGCGCAACTTGATCGACAGTTATCTTGCGCTCAATGATGTGAAAGTGGCCCGAATCCTCGAACTCGACACGATGCATGGCACGTTGAACCTTGTAGCCAAATCGGACTGGGTCACGATCCTGCCGGGGATTTTGTGTCTGCCGGATCGGGATGGCGCCCGCCGCACTGTTGCGCCTCTGGTCGATCCGCCGCTGACGGTGGATTACATGCGGATCGAGACCCGAAAACGTGCGCTCAGTCCGGTGGCACAGCTCTTTGCCGATGTGCTGCAGGAAGAATTGAATTCCGCCTTGGAAATCAATCCCGCGTCGCATTTGCCCGATGATGAACGGTGGGTGAGGGGATAGCGCCCAATGCCCGCGCCATCAGCTTTCCTGATGCGAGGCTTGACCACATATTGTTTCTCCTCATAGCACCTGCCCTCGTAGATTTGAGGACAGGCGACACTGGTCGTTGAATTGTAAACAGGATCACCGCCGCAGCGCTTTGGCCCCGATCTTCCGCTCGCAAGATATTCAGACCCGAATTGGGCTGGATTAGAGTCTTTTTGAGCAGGAAAAGAGGGCAGAGCCGTGGCATGTGACCAAAGCCCGTGCCTTGCGCGGCAAGTCTGGAAAGCTGACTACGCATGACATCTGCCCTCCTTCACTCCATCGTTTCCGGTCGTCAGGACGCCCCTGTTCTATTGCTGCTCAACAGCCTCGGTGCCACACAGGCGATGTGGGACCCGCAAATGCCGTTTCTGGAAAGCCATTACCGCGTGATCCGCTGCGACACCCGTGGTCACGGCCAAAGCCCGACGCCGCCATCGCCCTATGGTTTTGACGATATTGTCGCCGATGTGCTGGCGGTTCTCGACGCGCATGAGGTCGAAACGGCGACGGTTATGGGCCTGTCTCTGGGCGGGATGACGGCGCTGGGGCTGGGATTGGCCGCACCGGAGCGGATCAGCCAAATCATCTGCTGCGCCGCCCGCGCCGATGCGCCGCCGCCCTTTGTTCAGAACTGGCACAACCGCATGGCGATTTTGGAAGACAAGGGGATTGAAGGGGTCTGGGAAGCCACTGTGGGTATGTGGCTGAGCGATGAGACGCGCAGCACACGGCCCGAAGCGGAAGCAGCCCTGCGCGAGAGCTTTTTGCAGACCACCGCCGAGGGATATCGCGGCTGCGCCCATGCGTTGATGGGACTGGATTACCTGCGTCATCTCGGTGAGATGCGCGTGCCGGTGCTGTTCGTGGCCGGGGAGAACGACATGGCCGCACCGCCGGACGCGATGCGCGCCATTGCCCAGACCTGTCCCGAGGCAAAATATGTCGAGGTCAAGGATGCCAAACACATCATCAACATCGACAATCCGGAGGGCTTTATGCTCGCCATCCTGAGTTTTCTCGATCTCGACGCATAGGCCGAACATCACCACAGGAAATTACCACAGAAGAAAGGGCGCGGTTTGACTGCGCCCTTTTGCTTTACTCAGCTTGGTTGAAACCCGCTGTCGCAGTCAGACATCCGCCAGATCGACCGCCTGACCCGTTTCCGCAGAACGCGCGATGGCTTCAAGCACCTGAATGTTGTGAACCATCTCCTCATTGGTAAAAGGGTAGGGGGCCTCGCCCTTGGCCGCGCGTGCGAAAGCTTCGAGATTGGCGGTCACCGCATCTTCCCAGTTGTAGTCTTTTTGAGAAACCGGCGCGCCGCTGGTGCCCGTGAGCACACGCACGATGCCGTCCGGCGTGTCGGGATGGCTGTCGTTGAGAATTTCGACCCATTTCTCTGTGCCGAAAACATGCATCCGGATGAAATGCGGCGTGTGCAGCACGGCGCTAAAGGTTGCGGTCATGCCGGCTTCGAATTTCATCTGGACCGTCACCACATCACCGGTTTCCCAACCGAGCGAACGGTCTGCCGTAAAGGCGTGCAGCGTCTTGATCGGGCCGAAGAACGAGATCAACAGATCGCTGAGGTGGATCCCCATCGCCGTCATCCCCGCCGCAGGCGACACATCCTTTCGTGTGCGCCAGTCATTGGCGGGCACTCCGATGAGCTTGTCGTGGCTGAACGCGGCTTCGGCATGCATGATCGTGCCAAGTTCTTCGGCCTCAAGAGCCGCTTTAAGCGCCAGCATCGCCGGTTCAAAGCGGCGTTCATGACCGATGCCCAGCTGCACACCGGCGGCTTCGCATGCTTTCACGGAGCGGCGAGCACTGTCGGCGGTCAGGCCCAGAGGTTTCTCGCAAAACACATGCTTTCCGGCGGCTGTGACCTGCGCAATCTGCGCCTCGTGCAGCGGGTTCGGCGTGGTCAGGATCACCGCATCCACATCGGCACGGGCCAGAGGCGCGTCAAAATCCGACCATGCGCTCAGCCCCATCGCGATGATGCCGTCATGATTGGCGGTGACAGGTTCGATCACCCCTGCAACTTTCAGCCAGGGATGGTCTTGTAAACGGGTCGCAATATGGCGGCCCCACCATCCGAAACCCGCGATGGCGACAGTGAAGGGTTGAGTGGTTCCGGACATGCGTATCTCTCCCGTAAGTCATTGTTTTTATTTGATCCTCGAATGCTCTTTCACAAGTGATCAACACGCGGGTGTGCACATTCGAGGACATATTCTCACACGATAACGGGGGAGTTCGGCACGGCTCAAACAATGTAATCTGATGTGCCCTGTCAAACTATCTTATACCTGTCTATAGAAAAGGTGCATCTCGTGGAAACGCCCGAAACCACGGGCAAAAACCGTAAAAATCCCGTCCTGCATTAAACAGAAATTTAAGATTTCTTAACTATCAGGATTTCTGAAGGCTGCTAGGCAAAAACACCATTTCCTGTCTTCGGGCATTGGCGGCATTCTGAACAGACACAGCCGAACACCTGGGGAGGAGAACGGAAATTATGCACCAAATTTCAGTTGAAACCACAAAACCGAATGGTGCGTCGCGCTTTTCCCCTTCCACAATGCAATCTGTCCAAGAGGCCGAGAAACGCAATGATCGCAACATATTCCATAGGGGCAAAGGATGTTGATAGAGCTTTTCGACATTGTCGGGCCGATTATGGCGATTACGGCGATTGGCTATCTTCTGGGCCGATCTTCGGTGGAATTCCAAACCCGCACCCTGAGCAACGCCGTGTTGCTGGTCGCAACGCCCTGTCTGATCTTCAGCAGTTTGACGGCGCTGCATGTGACCTTCGACACCTTGCGCGAAATGGCGAGCGCGGCGCTACTTTGTATCGGGGTGGCTGGCGCTTTGGGACTTCTGGCCCTCACCCTCACGCAATCACCTGTGCGCAGCTATCTTCCGACACTCATGATGCCGAATTCGGGCAATATGGGCATTCCGCTGGTCGTTCTGACTTTCGGAGACAGCGCATTGGCGCTCGCCGTGGCCTATTTCTTCGTCGTCGCTATCGTTCAGAACACCTTGGGGCTTGCGATTTATTCGGGAAGTTTCTCGGCCAAATCCCTGCTCAAGCAACCGCTGATCTATGCCGTGCTTGCGGTGCTTTTCGTCACATGGACGGGGCTGACCGTGCCCGCCGTTGTTTCCAGCACAACCGAAATTCTCGGGGGCATGATGGTACCGTCGATGCTTTTGCTTCTCGGCGCCTCGCTGGCCACGCTTCAGGTGGCCGATCTGCGTCCGGCGTTGATCGTCTCGGTCGGGCGTTTGTCCATCGGGCTGGTCACAGCGACCATTGTCATCAGCCTGCTCGGGCTGAGCGGGACCGTGGCGGGGATCGTCTTTCTTATGGCAACCATGCCCACCGCCGTATTAATGTTCGTTTTCGCGGATCGCTATCAGCGCAACGCAAAACAGGTCGCCGGTACGGTCGTCGTATCGACGGTTATGACGCTTGTCTGTCTGCCGCTTCTGGTCTGGGGAGGACTGAAAATCGCGGCAAACGGGGATGAGATCACGCAACTTCGGCCCATGCCGCAGGTTGTCGATACCCGCCCCGCCACAAAGGGATAGGCAAACACACACTCCCTGAACCGACGTGAGCCGGTCAGGTGAAGAATAAAATGCCACAGCAAAGTGGCAAAGGAGAGGTGCCGCGACGGAGGGGATGCAACATTCCCGGACACTGTCGAGGCGCAAGGGAGGAAATATGAAGACCACGCACACCCGGAGTGTATCCGGAATTTCGTTCTGTATCCGTTACATGCGGACCGCCGAAACACAGCGCAGCACGCATTCTGCCTGTGTCGTGCACCACTAGGGGAGGACAGAGATGTTTCGCAAACTTTCCCCGACACCCGAAGTTCTGACCCTTGGCGCGTTGCTGACCTGTTCTGTCATGTCGCTGATCTTCATCAACAGTCTGGTGGCCAAACCCAAAGCACTCTTCGGTCAATCGCTTTCGGCCATCTCGCCATCCGCCTTTCCGATGATCGTGCTGACCCTGCTCGCGCTGATGTGCATCGCCGCCCTCTTTCTGTTGCGCAGCGACCTGGCGGAAACGCCGACCAAAGGGCTTTATCGCGATGAATGGATCCGCGCGGGAATCTTTTTCGGCATCATGATCCTCTACAGCCTGACGATGCAGAGTTTCGGGTTTCTGATCTCGACTGCCATCAGCCTGATCCTGATTTCACTCCAAATGGGGGCGCGTTCGCCGATCCAGATTGGACTTGTGTCTCTGGTCGGTCCTGTCGCCCTCTATCTCTCGGCGACGCGATTGCTCGCTGTGTCCTTGCCGGAACTCAACGTGATCGAACTGTTTTACGCAAAACTGTTCTGATCGCCACGCCTGAACCAGACCCTCAGAATGTCCAACTCAAGAGGCCAAAATGTTTGACCTATTCACCGAAGGCTTTGCTATGGCAATGCGCTTCGACACCATGGCCCTTATGTGTGTCGGCCTGTTTTCCGGCATGCTTGTAGGTTCCTTGCCGGGGTTCACGACCCTCATGGCCATGGCGATCCTTTTGCCGATCTCGTTTTTCCTCGAACCGATCGTGGGGATTCCCTTTCTGCTGGGCATCTACAAGGGCGGTATCTTTGGCGGCTCGGTGCCCGCGATCCTGATTTCCATGCCCGGAACCGGTGCGGCGGTGGCAACATCGCGTGACGGCTACAAGCTGACACAGCAGGGGAAATCCAGAAAAGCCCTTGATATGGCGTTGTTTTCTTCGGTCACGGGGGACACGTTCAGCGATATTTTCACCATCTTCATGATGTTCCCCATCGCCTATATGGTGATGCAGTTCGGGCCGCCGGAACTCTTTGCCGTACTGCTTTTGAGCCTGATTATCATTGCCGCAACCTCCGGTGCCAACCCGCTCAAGAGCCTGATCATGATGATGTTGGGTCTATGGCTGTCCTTTGTCGGCACCGATCCACTTGCCGGTGCGGAACGCTTTACCTTTGGTCTGTTTGATCTGCGTTCCGGAATTCCGCTTTTGCCCATGCTGATCGGTGTGTTCGCCCTGCCCGAGGTGGCAAATGTCATCATGCGTCAGGAAAAGGGTCGCAAACTGGCGGCTCTGGTCGGGGAACGTCTGACCCGCGCCGAGTTCCGGCGTTGTATGCCGACGATTGCCCGTTCCACGGTGATCGGCACGGGGATCGGCATTGTGCCGGGTCTTGGCCAGATCGTCGCCGCGATGATGGGGTATACGGCAGCAAAAAATGCCTCGAAACATCCCGAAACCTTCGGCGAGGGAGAAATCGAAGGGGTCGCCGCCGCCGAAGCCGCCAACAATGCGGTGAACGGGCCGACGATGGTGCCGCTTCTGACGCTGGGGATTCCGGGCGACAACGTAACCGCTATCCTTCTGGGCGCTTTCGTGGCCCAAGGTCTGCGCCCCGGTCCGCAACTGTTTGAAGAACAGGGGGCCACGGTCTTTGCCATTCTGATCGCAATGGTCATTGCAAACCTGCTGTTCCTTTTGATCGGCTATCTGTCGATCCCGTTCTTCTCGAAAATCGTGACGATCAAGACCTCGATCCTGATCCCGCTTGTGATCATGTTCGCCTTTGCGGGCACTTATGTATACCGCTCCGATCCGACCGATCTTCTGATCCTCGTGGCCTTCGGGGCCTTCGGGATTGTCGCCAAAGCCGCACGGTTCGATGTCATGCCGATGGTGATGGGCTTTATCCTGGGGCCATCAATGGAATACGCCTTCGGACAGACCGCCGCGATGGCGAATGGCAATGCGCTTGTCTTCTTTGCCACAGAAAGACTGGGCGCGCTCTGTGTCCTGATTGCTGCACCGGTCCTTGGATATTTCCTCTGGAAACGGCTCTACGGAACCTCGGCACTGAGCAAAACAATACAACAAAAACAATAAAATATCACAGATGGGGTGCGAGGAGGCACCTCATCACCAAAAAATCAACAAGGGAGAGAGACATGTTGACGAAACTGACCAAGAAAACCATGGCCGCGATGGCGGTTGCCGCCGCCGCCCTCACGGGCACAGTGGCACCTGCCGCTGCGGACTATCCCGAAAAACCCATCACAATGGTGATCCCGTTTAGCGCGGGCGGATCGCATGATCTGAACGGGCGTGTCATCACCTCTATCCTGCCGTCCTATCTGAATCAGGCCGTGATTGTGCGTCTGACACCGGGGGCCGGAGCTCAAAAAGGGGCGCAGGAAGTCGCGAATGCACCGGCGGATGGCTATACGCTTCTTTTCACACACAACTACGCCGACCAGCTTCAGCAATATGTGGACAAGCTGCCCTATGATCCGCTTGAGGATTTCGTGACCGTTGCGCGTGTGAACTACGCCCCTGCGGCCGTCGCGGTGCAAGCCGACAGCCCCTATCAAACATTCGAAGATCTGGTCGAGGCGTCCAAGGCCAATCCGGGCAAAATTCGAATGGCCCATTCCGGCAACTGGGGCGCGTTCTTTGTTCCGGCGGCGCAGATGATGACCGCCTTGGATATGCAGTGGAATCTCGTGCCCTACCAAGGAGGCGGCCCCGCTTTGCAGGCATTGCTCAGTGGAGATGCCGATGTGACGATGGGTTTCCCCTCATCGCTTGCAAGCCATGTCGAAGCCGGCACTGTCCGGATTCTGGCAACGGCGGGTGAAGAGCGGATGTTCGACGATGTCCCGACATTTGCCGAAGTGGGCGTTGAAGGCGACATCGGCTTTATGCACCGCGTCGTTCTCGCTCCGGCAGACACGCCCGAAAATGCGCTGACCATTTTGCGCGATGCCTTCTCCAAACTGGCGGAAGACCAGACCTTTGCCAATATGATGGGACGCCTTGGCGAGAACATTGAGGTTCTTGGCGCCGAAGAATATGACGCGATGCGGGCCGGACAAAGCAAGGCCTATAAAGAGCTAGTGGAGAAACTGACCTCGCAATAAGGTCACACCACAGATCAAAGCACATATTCCAAAGACCCGACGCCGCGAGCAATCGCGGCGTTTTTTTGCTTTCAAACAACGCGGTTCAAGGATTTTCGCGGGTTACAAACGTGCGGAAAAAAGCGCGGCTTCAGCAGATCGCATAGCCTCTATCAGCAAAGCTTGTTTGCTGGAAATTCCGGTAATTCGTAAAAATGATCAACCCCTTATAAAGGATTGGAGCATTGATGAGACAAGTAGAAGTGGCCGTAATCGGAACGGGCTGGTGTGGCGGTATGCGTGCGGAATCCTTGGCCAAATCCGCACTCGTCGACAAGCTCCATATTTGCGAAATCCGGCCGGAGCGACTGGCCGAGATGAAGGCGCTGACCAATCCGGCGAGCGCGACCTCCGACTATCAGGACATCGTGTCCAATCCTGCCATCGAGGTGGTCTATATCTCCACCACGCCGGAGCCGACCCATTACCCGATTGCGCGAGATTGTCTGAAGGCGGGCAAGCATGTCTTGCTGGAAAAACCTATCGCGATGGAACTGGCCGAAGCCGATGATCTGATCAACATTGCCCGTGAGAAGGGCGTGAAATTTACCATCGGCTATTCCCAAAGGTTCAATCCGAAAATCGCCTGGGCCAAGAAAGCCATCAAGGAAGGCAAACTTGGCAAGGTCGTCAACGTGATGGTCAGCCGTCATCTGTCGCGCAGCCTCGGGTCGCGGATCGCAGGACGGGTAAAGCTGTCGCCTGCGGCGATGGAATCCACCCATGATCTCGACTTCGTCTTTTGGCTTCTCGATGCGAAACCGGTCAAAGTCTATTCGCAAGGTGCCTACGGCTACATGGACAAACTCAACGGCTCCTATGACTGTATGTGGAACACGGTAAATATGGACAATGGCACTTTGGTCGTGATCGGGGGCGGTTGGAACCTTCCGCCGAGCTATCCCAATTATTGCGCTACATGGATCGAAATTACCGGCACCGAAGGCTCTCTGGTTCTGGATGACACCTCACGCGACAACTGGTTCAACTCGGTCGAAGGCGGCACGCAGTTTCCCATGTCCACCATGCCAGGCGAACATGTGGATCACATGTATGCGGGCCAGATGGGGCCGGAAACGATCCATTTCCTCGAAAGCGTGTTGCTCGACAATGATCCGGTCGTTTCGCCCGAACATGCCCGCATGGTGATGGAAAGCTATCTGGCCGCCGACATTTCGGCAGAGACCGGTGATCCCGTGGACCTTCCGCTTTCCAATCATTCTCTGTCGCTGCTGGCGGATATGATTGCCGCGAAGAATTCCGACGCGGCCTAGCGTTACGGTAAGGGCGCGCGCCGGACGGTTCACGCCCTTGGTCCAATCCGGACAACAGGTTTCAAAGACTTGCCCTGCCGAATGTATCGGCGGGGTCTTTTTTGTGTCGCAGCTTGAGAAATGCCCGTATCGGAACAAATCCCTCGTAGGCAACCTCGAACTCCACGTCCTCTGTGAGAGCATTCCCGCACGGAACGGAACCGCGCAAATCATGCCGCCTCACGACGCATTAGGGCCATAACCATCGGACCGGACGAGAACTCGCCCACCGCGGCCTTGGCAGACAGGCTGCGCAGATAACCACCGGGGGAGCGGATGTCGGAAATTTTCTCAAGCATCGCCGCCAGAACGACAGAAGCTTCCGCCGGTCCCATATTTTGTTTGGCCTCTTCCCACGCAGACGGGGAAATCCCCATCATTGGACGCACCCGTTCTGCCAGCCCTACAAATTCATGCCAGTGTCGCACGCTGCCATCGGCATAGGTCAGGATCTCCCGACAGGATCTGAGCACGAGACCAAGCGGCAGGTTTGGAAGGGAAGGGGTCTTGTCCTCACTTACAGGCACCTCTTCTGTTTCCGGTTCTGTCTGTTCCGGCTCAGCCGCTGCGCTTTTTCCCAATTCTTGGGGAAGTTCAGAATCATATGAGTCTTTAGTTGAATTATGATAGTGATGCTCACTTTGAGACTCTTTGGTGCTCATATTCTCTGTTTCAGAAGGTTCGAGAATGGATCTTGCACGGTCCAAAGCCCCACGCAGCATGTCATACATCTTGTCCAGATCATCACAGGTCAGCTTGCGACGAAGATCACGGGCAGTCAGAGCCGCCAGGTCGGAGAACTGGTCCCAGATAGACAGATCAGGCCGCATCTCGTAGCCATAGACGCTCAGAGCTGCCAGATCACGCCGCATCAGGCTCACAGCCTCGCGCAGACGCTTGAAACGCTCGGCTTCTGCCCTCACCTCTTCGGCGGCCTCGCAGAACTCTGTATAGCGCAAAGCTAGTGGCGAGAGATCGAAACCGTAGACGATCTTGTCCTCCCCAAAACGACGCGCATACCGTTTCCCGTTCGGGCTGTCGCGGCGGATGATCACACCGGCGAGGACCAGATGGCCGAGATGACGGCGCATGGTCGACGCAGGCATCCCGTTCAGGCGCTCGCAGATCGACTTGTTGGACGGATGAACGACCATATCGGTCTCGTTCCCGCCCAGAATGGTGTTCTGATAGAAGCTGACCAGGGCCTGAAGCACCGTCATATCACGATCGGTGAGGCCGAAATGTTCTCGCGCCGCAGAGAGTTCGCGCAGGGCTTCCCATTTGTTCACGCCGCTTGGCGGCAGCGCTGAGGGCTGACGTGATTGATGCTTCAACAAGACAGCATCAATGGTCCGCCGGAACGGCGAGACAGGTGTGTAGTCCATATATTTTTCACGAAGACAAAAATATCCCGTTCCGCGAATCACTTTTGACTTGCGGATGAGAGCTCTGGCCACTACCTTGAGAGTGCTAGAAACAAGTTAGGGTCTCGTAGAGCGTGTCTTTACGGGGCCTTATCTTTTGTCGTGCCGTGCCTCCTTTACTGCTCTGTTGGTTCTTCCCGACGCGTTTTCCAGCGCCGGTGAAGCTCTTGTATGAGGTCTTCGGCTTCCGCCTCGACCCAATCTGCGAATTCCCCGCTCTCAAGCGTGATCGCCACGCCTTTCGACGTGCGCTTCACCACACCGCCGCGCGCGCCATCAACGGTGAGGACACGCGGTTTCGGACGGGCGGGATCGGGGGCTTTGGTGACGGCCTGCGCCGCCTTCTGCTGTGTTGTGACCGCCTTTGACACGGCTTCAAACGCTGCAACAGACAGTTCGTTATTGTCGATGGTGACATCATCGACGACCACAGCCACATTCGCGGAGGTATAGACATCATCGGCAATGCCAATGAGCGCCTCACGATCCGCGCCGGTCTCTTCAATCCCGCGCCCGAGCGCATCCCAACGGGGCCGCCCGATGCCGTGGGCAGGTCCGATCGCACGGATGAGATCGGGGCCGACCATTTCGACAATGGTCAGTGCCATGGAGATCGAAGATTTCGTCACCGTCAGCACCTCGGCCACATGGGCCTGGGTGCCGAAGCCCTGTTCGACCAGTTCTTTGGCAAACAGGGCTTTTTCGATATAGGACAGATCGCGCCGCGCCATGTTCTCGGAGATTTGCGCGCGCACGGCGGCATCATCGTCGAGATTGGCCACAAGGGCACGGATCTTTTCGACCTTCTCGGAAGAGCGGATGGCCTCAAGCCGCCGCCGCCCGTAGACGAGAAGGTAGTGATCGGGAATTTCGGGGTGACGCCGCACAAGGATCGGCACGGTCTGGCCGTTGGCCTCGATGGCATCGCGCAGATCGGCCACGTCATCGGGATCAAGCCGGTCCGACACGCGCTCGTCAATGACCAGCGCCGGATCCAGTTCCCAGACGCGGTGGCTGTCAACCGCATCACGAGCCGAGCGCAGCGCACGGTTGCTCGACATCATCGAGGTCGCCGCAGTTGGCGCCGGCGTGCCCGCCGCCGCGAGACTGTCGAGCATGGACATCCGCTTTTTCTTGCTGCTGGTCATGAGCGCCCCCATGTTTTCTGAATCAAGGCTGCGATCTCGTCATTGACCGCATTGAGGCTTTCAATCGCGCGGTCATAGGTCGAGCGGGTGAAGGCGGAGCGTTCCACCTCGTAAAGTGTCTGTTTGGTCAGACCCGCATCCGAAATCGCGGTGGATTTGAGCATCGGCGCGTTGAGCACCGTCTCGCCATACATGGTGCGCAGAAAGGCCACGATCCGGTTTTGCGGCGCGTCCGAAGGCTCGTAACGGGTGAGCACATAGCGCATCCAGTCATGGGACATATCCGCGCCACTTTCGGCAATCACATCCATCAGATCGGCGGTCATGCGCAGGAATTGCGACATGGACATGACATCCAGCATCTCGGGGTGGATCGTCACCAGAACACCGGTCGAGGCCGACAGCGCCGACATGGTCAGAAAGCCCAGTTGCGGCGGACAGTCGATGACCACCACATCATAATCCCCGTCCACCTGCGCCAGCGCCTCTTTCACGCGGAAGAAGAACAGACCCGCATTGCCCTGCGCCAGCGCGCGCGGGGTTTCGTGTTCGAATTCCATCAATTCGAGGTTGCCGGGGATCAGATCGAGATTGGGAATATAGGTCGGGCGGATGACGTTGCGGATCGGTTCCGGATCGTCATAGCGGATCGCATCGTAAAGCGTTCCGCCGTCAACGAGATCGAACTCCGGCTGCACGCCATGCAGGGCTGTCAGCGAGGCCTGCGGATCGAGATCGATCGCAAGGACGCGGTAGCCCAGAAGTGCGAGCCGTTGGGCCAGATGCGCGGCGGTGGTGGTCTTGCCGGAGCCGCCTTTGAAATTCATCACGCCGATGATCTGCATATGATCGCCGTCACGACGACCGGGCAGGTAATCCCCCGGTTTGCGCGCGGTTTTCTCCAGCAGAACCCGCAGGTCCTGAATGTCCTGCGCGGAATAGAGCCGCCGGTTGCCCGGTGTCAGTTCGGGGGAGGGGCCTTTGCCGTCGAGATGCAGCTTGCGCAGATAGGAGTCATTTACTCCCAAAAGCGCGGCCGCCTCGCCGGACATGAATTTGCGCATGGTTTTAGAGGCATCCGGCGGAAACAGGCTTTCGCGCTGCGAATGCAGCTGGTTGGCCAACCACTCGGAGTGTTGACGGATCACCGCATTCAGATCTTCATGCGTAGAATTGCTCGTCATCTGCTCTCTCTATCTCCGCAGATCGTGGCACATGTCTCTCGGTGTGCCTTGTCTGTCCCTGCGTCTTTGCCTGCTTTTGCGCCTTACAGTCGAACCGTGTTCACGGAAGATGGCGTTTATCGCTTCTTTTCCGTGACTATTGCCAAAAGAGGGGGAGTCGCGCAAGAAGATTCTACATGTAGTGACCACAGAACTGCGGGCTACAACGAAAAACCTGCCCTGAAAGTCCTGTTCGGCTGGATTAGAGACGAATCCGACGCACAGGCGCCAGTTGATGCGAGTCACGGCACAGGACCGGAAGGGCGACGATTCTTGGCCGGAACAGGGTCAAAGCGCATAAACCAAAGCGCATAAAAAACGCCCCGCCAAATCCGGCGGAGCGTAAAATCTTCACAAAACGCCGGAGATTACCAGGAGGTGATCACAGCACCGTGGTAGCTGTCGTCGATAAAAGCTTTGACCTCATCGGAGTGATAGGCCTCGACCAGCGTCTTGACCCACGGTTGATCCTCGTCGCCTTTGCGCACAACGATGACGTTCACATAGGGGCTGTCGGCTTTTTCCATCGCGATGGAATCGTCTTTCGGGCTGAGGCCCGAGGCGATGGCGTAATTGGTGTTGATGATCGCGATCTCTGCATCCGCAAGCGTGCGCGGCAGTTGCGCGGCATCAAGTTCGAGGAATTTCAGCCCCTTGGGGTTGTCCTCGATGTCGAGCGGGCTGGGCACGAGACCCGTGCCTTCGGCCAGCGTGATGAGACCCAAATCCTGCAAAAGCAACAAGGCGCGACCACCGTTGGTCGGGTCGTTCGGGATGGCGACTTTGGCACCGTCTTCGAGATTGGCCAGATCGTCAATCTTGTCGGAGTAAATCCCCATCGGCGTGGTGATGGTGTTGCCGACAACAACCAGTTCAAACCCGCGGTCCTTCATCTGGTTTTCCAGATAGGGAACATGCTGGAAGGAGTTGGCCTCGATGTCCCCATCCGCCAGCGCGGTGTTCGGGATCACATAGTCGGAGAATTCCACTACATCGATGTCGAGCCCCATGGGTGCTGCGACTTTGGCGACTTCTTCCATGATTTCAGCATGTTCGCCGGGGGAAACACCGACCTTGATTTCTTCGGCCATGGCAGCAGAGGCCATCAGCGCCAGAGCGGAGGCCAGAGAGGCGGAAAGGGTTGCAACGCGCAGCATGTGTAATCTCCTTACGATGCGGTTATGAATGGGGAATTATTGGCCACGCCCTTTGGGGGCGCGTTTGTCCACGCGGGTGGCGATCCATTCACCGATGGATTGCACAAGCTGGACGAGAACAATGAGGATCACGACCACAACGGCCATGACATCCGGCATAAACCGTTGATAACCGTAGCGGATCCCGAGATCACCGAGACCTTCGCCGCCCACGGCGCCGACCATTGCCGAGTAACCGATGAGGCTCACCACGGCGAGGGTCAGGCCGAGGGTGATCGCGGGCAGGGCCTCCGGGATCAGGACTTTGCGGATGATCTGGAACGGGGTAGCCCCCATCGCGCGGGCCGCTTCGATCAACCCGCCATCAACTTCGCGAATGGCGTTTTCCACCAGACGCGCGATGAAGGGCACGGCAGCGATGGTCAGGGGCACTATGGCCGCTGTTGTCCCGATCGAGGTGCCCGCAATGGCGCGGGTGAACGGGATGATCGCCACGACCAGAATGATAAAGGGCACGGAGCGGGTGGCATTGACAACGAGGCCCAGAACCTTGTTCACCCAAGGCGCGGAGAGCAACTCGCCGCGTTGGGAAATGGCAAGGAACACACCCAGAGGCAGGCCAAAAAGCGTGCCGAGAAAGGTGGAGATCGCGACCATGTAGAGCGTCTGCCCTGTGGCCTGAATCAAAAGGTTGATGAGATTAGCCGACATAGCCAAGCACCTCCGTCAAAAGCCCGTGGCGTTCGAGATAGGCCCGCGCCTCTTTGCCTCTTTGGGCATCAAGCGACACAAGCAGATTGCCAAACGGCCGCGTTCCGATCTCTTCAACGGCACCAGCGAGAATATTGACCTCGATCCCAAGATCGCGGGTCAACAGTGCGAGCATCGGGTCGGTGGCATGTTTGCCCGCAAAGGTCACACGGATCACTTCCTCGCCACCGGTTTCGGGGCGCTGCTGTGTGATCTTGTCCTTGATAAAGGCCGGAAGCGTCACGCCTGTGACACCGGAGAGGAACGAACGCGTCGTCGGATGTTGCGGGGCGGTGAACACATCATAGGTTGTGCCTGCCTCGACAATATTGCCGCCTTCGATCACCGCCACATGGCTTGCGATGTCACGGACCACGGCCATTTCATGGGTGATCAACAGGATGGTTAGCCCCAGCTCGCGGTTGATGTCTTTCAAAAGCGACAGAACCGTTTGCGTCGTCTCAGGGTCCAGCGCCGATGTGGCCTCGTCCGAGAGCAGGATTTTCGGCTCTGTGGCCAAGGCCCGCGCAATGCCGACACGCTGTTTCTGGCCGCCGGATAGTTCGGACGGATAGCGGTCCGCCTGTGCGGAAAGCCCCACGCGCTCGACCAGATCGGCCACCCGTGCCTTGATGTCGGATGCGGCCATGCCCGCGATTTCCAAGGGCAGGGCAATGTTCTCCGACACGGTGCGCGAGGATAACAGGTTGAAATGCTGGAAGATCATGCCAACGTCACGGCGAATAGTGCGCAGTTTCACGCCTTGGGCCGCGCCCACGTCCTGATCACCCACGAGAACCTTGCCCGACGTCGGACGTTCCAGCCCGTTGACCATCCGCAGCAGCGTGGACTTGCCCGCGCCGGAGCGCCCGATAATGCCGGTGATCGTGCCGGCCTCGACCGTCAGGGACACATCGCTGATCGCGGAAACCGTCCCTCCGCCCGGCTTGGCAAAGGACTTCCCGACACGGTCGAAAATGATGGAGGCGGCTTGGCCGTCATGTGACGTCATGGTTCTGATCCCAAAGGCCCAATTCACAGGTTCTGTTCAAAGCTGCGATAGACATGAATGATCCGGAAGGTTCAAGGTGCCTTTGCCACTTTAACGCCCCTGTGCGCGCCGCGCCTGTCCCAAAAGACGGGAAAAATGCGAAACACCTGTTCCGATGCGCCCGAAACGGTCGCGCCAAAGGCGGGAAGATTCGCGGGGACAGGGGAGAACATTCTTCTTTCTGCGCGCAACTTTGCGGTGCTTTCCCTCGGGCTCCCACCGCAAGACAAAACTCAAGACACGTTGCATCTTTCATTTATGCGCTGCTAAGAAGTCTCAAGAGGTCGTTTTCCCGTCACCCAAGGCGCGATTAACGAAACGGTCTCTTGAGACACCCATTGGCAGAATGCCTAAACTTTGCCCTTTGCGAGGCCGGTCATGCAAAAATGCTTTTGTCTTCCGTCGGAATGCTGGAATTCCACCGGCATTTCAGGGCAAGACCTCTGCACCCCCCTTGCGGCCACAACAGGAAAGCCAAGTCTATGAAATATTTCCTCCACAGCGCAGCTCTGACGCTCGCCCTCAGCACTTCTGCTCTGGCTGAAACGACTCTGACCGTGGCCAACTGGCTTCCGCCGTCACATCCGCTGGTCTCCGAGTTGATCGTGCCGATGACCGAACAGATCAAAGAAGCAACCGGTGGGGACGTGGTGGCCAACATCCTGCCCGCCCCCTTGGGACCGCCCGCGGCGCATTTCGATTTTGCCGTGAACGGTGTGGCCGACATCACCTTTGGCGTGCAGGGCTACAATCCGGGGCGGTTCAAGACCACCAGCCTCGTCGAATTGCCCTTCCTCTCCGACAGTGCCGAGGCGCTTTCTGTCGCCTACTGGCGCATCTTTGACGAGACCCTGCGCGAGGCGGGCGAATATGATGATGTGAAGGTTCTGGCGGTTTTCAGCCACGGGCCGGGCGAAGTCTTTTTCAAAGACGCCGACCCGACCTCGCCGGACCTGATGCAGGGCACCAAATTGCGCGTGGGCGGCGGGATCGTTCATGAGATCGTCTCCGCTTTAGGGGCCGTGCCAGTCGAAGGGCCATCGTCGAAATCCTACGAGCTTTTGAGCCAAGGCGTCGCGGACGGTATCCTTTTCCCCTATGAATCCGTGAGCTTTTTCAAACTCATCCCCGAACTGCCCATTGGCGTCTCTGTGCCGGGCGGGCTGTATAACACCTCTTTCTATATCGTCATGAACAAGGCGAAATGGGAAAGCCTGAGCCCCGAAAACCAAGCGGCGATTGACAGTGTGACCGGCGAAGCGCTTGCGCGGATGGCCGGTGAAATGTGGGACCGTGCCGATGCTGCGGGTCTTGCCGCGATGGAAGGTCAGACGACCATAACGCCTGCGACCGAGGAACAAATGGCCGCGTGGACCGAGGCGCTCCAGCCCGTGTTTGACGCGAAACTTGCCGAAGTCTCGGAAACCGGTCTCGACGGCCCCGCCATTTTCGAAGCTCTCAAGGCAGAAGCCGCGAAGGTGGACATCTCCAAATGAGCCACCCCGCAGACCTGCGGCCCGAGACCACACAGGAGGCGGCAGGCATGTCACCTCCTGTCACCTCTTCTGTCGAACCGGTGGCCTCTCTCAAGGCGCTCGGACGCGGTGGGATGGTGCTGGCCGCGCTCGGCGGGCTGCTTTTGACGGCGATGATGGGACTGACCGTCGCGGATGTGATCGGCCGCTACCTGTTCAACGCCCCGATCAAGGGGGCCGCCGAAATGACCGAAGTGCTGCTCTGCGCGACGATCTTTCTCGGACTGGGGGCTGTGTCCCTGTCCGACGATCATGTGGTCGTTGATCTCGTCACCGACAGACTGCCCGATGCGATCCAGCCCTATCGCAAATTCGCGATTGGTCTGTTCTCTGCCGTGGTGCTGTTCGTGGTGGCATGGCGGGTCTGGATCTATGCGGGCCAGATCGGCGGCTATGGCGGGACCACCACCAATCTGGGCATTCCGATTGCTCCGCTGGGTTATTTCTGCGCAATTTGTGCCTTTGCGGGCGGGATCATCACCGCGATTGTCTCCGGCATTATGCCTGTGCTTGCCCTGTTCGGACGGCGGCGCACAGATCGCGCGCAGAGCACACACGACAAAAGCACACCCGAAGGATAGACGATGGAAAACTGGCCGTTTGGCATGGCGGTGCTTGCCCTTATGTTGTTTCTCGGTGTGCCGATCTCCTTTGCCCTGACGGGTGTGGGGCTTGTCGGCGTCGCAGCAATTATCGGCTGGACGCCTGCGCTATCGCTTCTGGGGTCCGTGTTTTTTGACAACGGGCGCGATTATTCCCTCTCGGTTCTGCCACTGTTCCTTCTGATGGGGAATTTCGTTGTGCAATCGGGCATCGCCTCCGAACTATACACCTCCGCCTATGCGTGGTTGCGGCACCGCAAGGGAGGATTGGCCACGGCAACCGTGGTGGCCTGCGGCGCGTTTTCCTCGGTCTGCGGCTCGTCTATGGCCACGGCGGCAACAATGACGCGGATCGCTTTGCCCTCGATGCGCAAGTTCGGCTATCCGGACCAGCTTTCCACCGCTTCGATTGCAGCGGGCGGCACACTCGGCATTCTCATCCCGCCCTCGGTCATTCTCGTGTTTTACGGCATCATGGCGCAGCAGGACATCGGCAAACTCTTTCTGGCCGGTCTCATCCCCGGGCTGATCGGCATCATCGGCTATGCCATGGCCGTGCGTCTCTCGCTGCATTTGCGCAAGATCGACCTGCCGACAGAACCAAAACTGCCGCTGCTCGACCGCATCCGCGCACTCAAGGGCACAGCGGGGGCGATTGTCCTGTTCGCCTTTGTCATGGGCGGGATCTATTTCGGCGTCTTCACCCCGACCGAAAGCGCCGGCATGGGGGCAGGGGGCGCCTTCCTGCTTGTCGTCCTCTCCGGCAAGTTCACATGGGCCAGCTTTCTCAGCGTGCTCTATGACACGATGAAAACCACAGCGATGATGTTCTTCATCCTCTTTGGCGCACTGACCTTTTCCAATTACGTTAATATGTCGGGCATGACGGGGGATATTCAGAATTTCCTCTCCGTCTTCGGAGAAAGCCGGCTCACCTTCATCCTGATTATCCTGTGCATCTATCTGGTGCTAGGCTGCGTACTGGAGAGCCTGTCGATGATCATGCTGACCGTGCCGGTGTTTTTCCCGATTGCGGCGGCCCACGGGATTGATCTGATCTGGTTCGGCATCTTTGTCGTCATGGTGACGGAAATCTCTTACATCACACCGCCCATAGGGATGAACGCCTTCGTGCTGCGCTCTGTCGTTCCCGACGTGAAACTGGGCACGATCTTTAGCGGTCTCCTGCCTTTTGTTGTCATGGACATCCTGCGCATCGCGCTGGTGACAGCGATCCCCGGTCTGGTCTTGTTTCTAACCTGACCACCGCCCTGTCGTCAGAGCAAGACACAGCCATTCTCCCAGACTGATTCTGATGTGAAAAGCACGGCTTTCGAGCCTGTGCTTTGCACATGTTTTCACAACGAATTTTCACAACATATTTGTAATTTCTGTATCATAATAACGGGAAATTTCCCGAAAAATTGTAAATTATCGCGCCAATAAGTTAACAACTATGGACAAATATAACAAATCGGGCTACTCATAGCCTCAACACCAGCGATGGAGTTTGGGAGGAGCTGATGTGTTGAACCGTGCGACGGGCGTCCTGCGCCCTTCTGCGGATCATCAACGGACCCTCTGACATAGACCGGCATTGAATTGCTTTGATGCGAGTCCCCTGCGGGCTCGGAAAAGGACACATCCGGCCGAGCAGGGCCGCACCTGAGGGAAGAAATCATGAGTGATTACATTTTATCTGACGAGACGCGCGAGAAGCTGATGAAAGTCTCCACCGCCTCCGTCGCCACAGCGCTCTATAAACGCGGGCTGCGCAACCAGTTTGTGCAAGGCGTGGTGCCCATCGGGGACAAGCCGGTGACGATGGTCGGTCAGGCCTTCACCCTGCGCTACATTCCGGCACGCGAGGATCGCAACCCGATCACCGTCTTCCGCGAGCGCGACCACAAACAGCGCGTCGCTGTCGAAACCTGCCCTGAAGGTCATGTGCTGGTGATGGATGCGCGCAAGGATAGCCGCGCGGCCACCGCCGGTTCGATCCTTGTCACACGTCTGCAGATCCGCGGCGCGGCCGGTGTGGTCTCCGACGGTGGGGTGCGTGACGCCGCTGGCATCGCCGCACTCGACATGCCCGCCTATTTCGCCCGCCCCTCGGCGCCAACCAACCTGACGCTGCATGAGGCGATCGACATCAACGTGCCGATCTCCTGCGGTGACGCGGCTGTGTTTCCGGGAGATGTGATGCTCGGCGATGGTGACGGTGTGATGGTGATCCCCGCGTATCTGGCCGACGAGATCGCAGAAGAGTGTACCGGCATGGAGTCCTATGAGGATTTCGTTCTGGAACAAGTCAATCAAGGCGCCGGTATCATCGGGCTTTATCCGGGCACGGATGAAGAAAATCTCGAAAAATACAACGCATGGCGCGAACGTGAAGGACGCTGAACAATGAGCTATACACCGCATGGATGTCACCTGATCGCAGGTGAGAAAATCACAACCGACACACAGTTTTCCTCTGCTCCGGCCACAGGTCAGGCCTTTGAATTTTCGGCCGGAACGCCAGAACTTGTGGCACAAGCCTGTGTGGCAGCCCACAAGGCATTCGCTGGATTTGCCGCCACGACACGCGAAGCGCGCGCTGTGCTTCTGGAGACCATTGCCGACGAGATCGACGCGCGTGGTGACGCGATCACCGAAATCGGCAGCGCGGAAACCGGTCTGCCGGAAGGCCGCCTTGTCGGCGAGCGCGGTCGCACGACCGGCCAGTTGCGCCTTTTTGCAACGCATATCCGCAATGGTGACTATCTCGACCGTCGCCATGACGAAGCCCTGCCGGAGCGCCAGCCGCTCCCGCGTCCCGATCTGCGCATGATGCAGCGTCCTATCGGGCCTGTGGCTGTGTTTGGCGCGTCCAACTTCCCCTTGGCCTTCTCTGTGGCCGGTGGCGATACGGCGGCGGCTCTGGCTGCAGGTTGTCCGGTTGTGGTCAAAGGCCACGGCGCGCACCCCGGCACGGGCGAGATCGTGGCCGATGCCATCACCGCTGCGGTTAAAGCCTGCGGAATGGACGCCGGTATTTTCAGCCTTGTGCAGGGCGGAAGCCGTGCCGTGGGCGAAGCGCTTGTCACCGATCCACGGATCAAGGCTGTGGGCTTCACCGGCAGCCTCGGCGGCGGACGGGCGCTCTTCAACCTGTGCGCAGCGCGGCCCGAGCCGATCCCGTTCTTCGGCGAGCTTGGCAGCGTCAACCCGATGTTTGTCCTGCCGGAAGCGGCGGCCAACCGTGGTGAAAAACTCGGCGCGGACTGGGCCGGAAGCCTCACGATGGGCGTTGGTCAGTTCTGCACCAACCCCGGAATTGCGCTTGTGGTGGAAGGCTCCGACGCGGATCAGTTTGTGACCGCTGCGAAAGCAGGTCTCGAAGCTGTGAGCGCACAGACCATGCTAACTGATGGCATGGCGGAGGCTTATCGCAACGGCGCTCGCCGCGTGGCCGAAGGGGCAGGGGTCAAATCCCTGTTGACCACATCTTGCGAAGGCCGCGATGCTGCGCCCTATCTCTTTGAAGTCTCCGCCGCCGACTGGCTCGCGGACGAAGTTCTGGCCGAAGAGGTCTTCGGCCCGCTCGGTCTGGTGATCCGCGTGAAAGACGCCGCACAGATGCTGGAAATTGCCGAAAGCTTCAAAGGGCAGCTCACCGCGACGCTGCAAATGGATGACGGCGACATCGACCTCGCCCGTGACCTTTTGCCGATCCTTGAGCGCATGGCCGGACGGGTGCTGGCCAACGGCTTCCCGACAGGTGTCGAAGTCTGCGACACGATGGTTCACGGCGGCCCCTATCCGGCCAGCACGAATTTCGGCGCAACCTCGGTCGGCACATTGTCGATCCGCCGCTTCCTGCGCCCCGTGTGCTACCAGAACCTCCCCGAGGCGCTTCTCCCGAAGGATCTTCTGTCGGTCTAACCATCAGAGCATCCCGCCTCCGGTCCGCCGTTACACTCTATCGTGATGGCGGACCTCTTTATTGCGCCAAGGCTTCCTTACAGGCCGCTGACCGCGCATAAGAGGGCAACTCACGAGCGCATCAAGATCGCGAGAATCGCACCAAAGGCCATTTACATATTTTTGCAACTAAACCGCGAAGATCGCCTAATTCACCAAATTTAAGGGATTTTCGTAAATAAATACGCTTCGAATGTGGCAAATTCGTAAAAATAGGTAAACTTTTTCGTTGATTTGTAAAATCAGTCTTGTAGAGTAAATCAAGGTTCACAGGCACCTTCGGGCGCATGTGTTAAGAGGGAGAGCTTCGGCTCGAAAAGAGGGAGGATTTGAGTGCTCGCGCCTGCGCGGGCATGAGGTGCACCACGGTTGCATGCATCTGACAGGAGACCGGCGCAGTTCAACGCCATATCCCGTCCAATTTCTAAAGCTCATGTGAGGTCGAAACGGTTTCAGACTTTGCATCTGCGCAACATGACCACCCTGATCCCATATGCAAATGACTGGCGCGATACGCCACTCTGCCGCCGCCGGATCAGGTCACCCGCCAGACGCATCGCGTCGGCATCATCTGTGATAGGAGGAACAGATATATGTTTTCCAAAGGCCTGAAAAACACACTCAAGCTGGCGCTCGGCGCCTGTATTGTCGGAACATCCGTTGCTGCGGCCGATTTCCCGACCCGCGACATTCGCCTGATCGTGCCGTGGCCCGCTGGCGGCGGCGCTGATGCGATTTCGCGCAAGATCAGCAACATTGCCGAGCAGGACCTGCCCAAATCGATCTATGTCGAAAACATCGCAGGCGCGGTGACGGCAACAGGTCTGGTCCAGATGACAAGCGCGCGCCCCGATGGGCACACGCTCGGTGTTCTGACCTATGACAGTGTCATCACCTTGCCGCGCGGCCAAATGGTTCCGGGCTATGGTCTGGAAAACATGAAGCTGATCGCCCGCATAACCAGCGAAGCCGATGCCATTGTCGTCTCGAAACATTCCGGCATCAACACCTTTGAAGAGCTGGTCGAAAAGGCCAAAGCCAACCCCGGCAAAGTGCGCGTCGGCGTGGCTCCGAAGGGCTCCGGCCCCTATCTTTCGGCTTACCAGCTTGAAAGTCTGCTGGATGTCGACTTCAACGTGATCACCTATGCCGGTTCGTCCAGCGCCGAAGCCGAAGCGCTTCTCTCCGGTGAACTGGATGCGGCGATTTCCAGCCTCGGCGATTTCAGCGGCATCATCGAGTCCGGCGACGCCAAAGGCGTGATCGAACTGACTTCCGTGCAGAACATGACCTACACCGATGTGCCGACGATCAGCTCTAAGGGCTATGATCTGCAAACCGGCAGCTTCATCGTTCTGGCCGCACCTAAGGGCACGCCCGACGAGGCCGTTGAAGTGATCGAAAGCGCCTTCAAAACCGCCTATGACAGCGAAGAGTTCCAAAGCTGGCTCGCTCAGGTTGGCGTGACCCCCGATTGGCTCGGCTCTGACGAGGTGAACGGCTGGGTGGATGCGCTTCAGGAGAAAACCTTCTCCCTGATGGACGACCTGAACCTGTAATCTGTCAGGCTACACATGTCTCCGGCCGGTGTTCCATGCCGCGTCGGGGGCATGACCTCTCAAAGGCTCCGTAAAAGCCGCAGTTGACTCGCAGACGCCGTGCGTTTGCTCAAGCCCCACCCCACATCGGGAGAAAACGATGTTCTTAAACAGGCAAAACTCCTTTCTCTTTCTCATTCTTGCCGTGTCTGTCGGATATCTTGTCTCGGCCATGAGCCTCGGCGCACCCGTCGCAGAAAGCGGTTTGACCCCTTCGTTCTTTCCCATTCTCGTAGGGGCGGCGGCAATCCTTTTTTCCACCATTCTCATCGTGCAGAACCGACGGGAAACATCCGGAAAAACCGCATCCGACGCACCGCGAGTCTACACCCATCTCTGGGTGATTGCGGCCATATTCGTCTATATTATGGCCTTCCGGACGGTGGGGTATTTCATCTCTTCCGGCCTGTTCGTCTTTGCCTTGATCGTGATTTTCTCCTCTGTGGAGAAGCTCGTAGTGAAGGCAGTGATTTCGGCAGCGATTGTCGCAATCTGCTATGTCATGTTCCAGAAACTGTTCGGGGTCCGGCTCCCGACCCTGTGGGGGTGAACCATGGATTTTATTTTTCAAGTCTTCGGCAGCTTTTCTCTACTGCTTGATCCGTTCAACATGACCTATGTCGTGTTGGGCTTTGTGATCGGCACGATCTTTGCCGCCATTCCGGGCCTGACGGCGACGCTGGCGATGGCCCTGCTTTTGCCGCTGACCTATTCGCTCAATGTCGAAACCGCGCTGATGGCCTGTGCCAGTATCTATATGGCCGGTATGTGTGGCGGTAGCATCACGGCCACCACGATCAACATTCCCGGCGCGCCATCTTCGATGATGACCGCGCTGGACGGCTACCCGATGCAGCAACAAGGCAAAGGCGCGCTGGCGCTCGGCCATGCGGCTTTGGGTTCCATGTTCGGTGGTGCTGTGGGGGCTTTGCTCCTGATCGCGGTCGCACCCTTTGTTGCGGAACTGTCCCTACTGGTGAAAACTACGGGTAAGTTCTCCCTGCTGGCCTTTGCGCTTATCGTTGTAGTGATTGCACAGCGCGGACAGGTTGCGAAAGCCGGTCTGGCGGCCTGTATCGGGTTGATGCTGGCAACGGTCGGTCTGGATGCAATGGAGCCGATCACGCGCTTCACCTATGGCAACAGCAACCTCACCGCCGGTATCGCGCTGATGCCTGTCATCATCGGGACATTCGCCATTGCCGAAGTCCTGATGCAGGCCTTTGCCCCCGGAGACGAGCTGGCCACGAAAGCCGCCGCCGACAAGGTGAAAATCCGGCGTCGGGACTTTATCCCGCCGTGGTCGGACATTCGCAAAATCGGCTTTGTCTGCTACTTCAAATCCTGCCTGATCGGCTATTTCGTCGGCACATTGCCGGGGGCCGGTGGGTCGATGGGCTCTTTTCTGGCCTATACAGAAACCGTGCGCACCTCTGACGAACCGGAGACGTTCGGCAAAGGCAATCCGAAGGGCATTGTCGCCTCGGAAAGTGCCAACAATGCGGTCTGTGGCGGGGCGATGGTGCCGATGCTGACCTTCGGTATTCCGGGCGATCCGATCACCGCGATCATGCTAGGCGTGCTTGTCATCAACGGCATCCAGCCGGGTCCGCAGCTTATGGCAGATCAAGCCGGTCTGATTGCACCGATGCTGGCCGCGCTGCTGTTCAGTGCCGTCTTCCTCATCCCGCTGACGCTCTATCTGATCGGGCCGTATTTCATCAAGATCGTGTCCATCCGCAAAGATGTCCTCTACGCGGTGATCGCGCTTCTGGCGATTGTCGGCAGCTATGTGGCGACCTACTCGACCTTCCAGATGTTCATGGCTCTGGCGATGGGGGTGCTGGCCTTCTACCTGCGGCGCAACGGCTTCCCTGTCATCACCATGTTGCTGGGATATATCCTCGGGCCGAACCTCGAAGAATTCCTGCGGCGGTCGCTGGCGCTTTCCAATGGTGACCCGACGACTTTTGTGACAAATATGGACAGCCTGTTCTTTGTGCTGCTAACTCTTGTGTTCGTCTACTTTCTGGTCATTCGCAAACCGGCCCGAAATCCGGCCGTCGAAGCATAGAGGACCACTGACACGCCGGACCTGTGGTGCAAACGGGTCCGGCGACGATATTGAACGAAGGAGATTAAAGTGTCCGAGACACGGCGTCCCTCACTGGCCGATCAGGTCTATGACCAATTGTTGGTCAAAATTCTCGAAGAGGAATATCCGGTGCATAGCCGGCTTCCGGCAGAAGATGTGCTGGCCCAGAGTTTTGGCGTATCCCGCCCGATCGTGCGCGCGGCGCTGTCGCGGCTCCGTGATGACGGGATCGTTCAATCCCGTCGCGGCTCCGGCAGCTATGTCTTGCGGCGTCCGGATCGCCAGTTGATCAGCTTTGTGCCTCTGGAATCGATCTCCGATGTGCAGCGTTGTTACGAGTTCCGGATTGACGTGGAAGGGGCCGCCGCCGCATGGGCCGCCGAGCGCCGCGACGATGACGACCTCGCCGCGATGGAAGAGGCCTACCGCGTCATGGAACGCGCCTATCAGGAAAACGAACTGGCCGTGGATGCGGACCAGAGGCTCCACCTCGCAGTGGCGCGAGCCTCGAAAAACCCGTTCTTTTCCTCCGTACTGGAATCCCTTGGCGAACAGATCGCCTTTGGCGTCAAACTGTCACGCTCCCTGACGCTTCTGGACACGCCCACGCGGCAGGAACTTGTTCTGGCCGAGCACCGCGATGTGCTCGATGCCATCCGCAAGCGCCAGCCAGAGGTCGCTTCCGCCACCATGCGCTATCACATCACCGCCGCAAAAGACCGGATGTTCGTAGGGACGCAGGACAACTGAGCATTTTGAGACAGTTTTGATATTTAGATAAATGACTTAGGACACTGTGACCCGCAGCTCCCCGACGCCTTCGACTGCGGCCTCCATGACATCGCCGCGTTCGACCGGACCAACGCCTGACGGTGTGCCAGTCATAATAAGATCTCCAGCGGACAAGGTGAAATAGTCCGACAGGTAGGAGATCATTTCCGGCACTTTCCAGATCAGCTGGTCCAGATTCCCCTCCTGCCGCAACACCCCGTTTACCAAGAGCGACACGCGCCCTTTTGACGGGTGGCCGATTTCACTGGCCGGACAGATCGACCCCATAGGCGCAGAATGTTCGAATGCCTTGCCGATCTCCCAAGGACGCCCCATCTTCTTGGCCTGCCCCTGCAAATCGCGCCGCGTCATATCCAGCCCCACAGCATAGCCCCAGACATGATCCAGAGCCGCCTCCACAGGAATGTTCTTTCCGCCCCGACCGAGGGCGACGACCATTTCGATTTCGTGATGCACGTCGGAGGTCATGGGGGGGTAGGGGAACTCGCCGGAAAAGTCGAGATTGTCGGGGTTTTTCTGGAAAAAGAACGGCGGTTCGCGATCGGGGTCATGGCCCATTTCAATGGCATGGGCGGCGTAGTTCCGGCCGATGCAATAGACCCGCCGGACGGGGAAACGCGCCGTCGAACCCGTGATCGGGGCGAGAACGGGGGCGGGGGGCGTGATGACCAAGTCCGGCATGGATTTTCCTTTTTCTCTCATAGCTTACGCGCATGACCCCCTCGCAAATCTGCGAAGGCACGCGGTTTGACTCTGGCTTTAGACTTGTCGCAAGACGGGGGGAGAGGTCAACGGCTTTTGCTTTCACCGCACTGAAAGCCGCGAGAAATTCACGCCTCTCTCGACCTTCTCAATGGAAACGCATAGCTTGCGACAGAGACGCATGACGGGGGCCTGCCCGCGTGTCGGAGTTGTGTCGGATATCTGTCGGACCCCTGTCGGGCACATTCCCTGACAGATATAACCGGTCCGATAGGCCCGCCCTCTACGTCCGCAAACAAGAGAGAACCGTAAGGATCGCAAGAAAGATGAAAACCCGCCTGCTCAGGCTCCTCGGCCCTCTTGTCGCGCTTGGTCTTGCAACCACTGCCGCTCAGGCGCGCGACATCGTGCGGATCGGGGTTCTGGACTATTGGCATACAGAACATTCGCTCGACCAATGGCAACCGACCCAAGACGCCCTGAACCGCGCCTTGCCGGACTACGACTTCCGCATCGAAGGACTGGACCTCTACGCGCTCGACACGGGTTTGGCGGAGCACCGACTGGATTTCGTCATCACCAATCCGGGCAATTACGCCGTGCTCGAACACGACCACGGGATCAGCCGGATTGCCACTGCTCAAAGTGACCTGCCCGTAGCCTCAACAGTTATTGCCCGAAGCGGGATGGAGCGGCTGACGGAGCTTGCGGGCAAGCGCCTCGCCATAGTCGCGCCTGAGGCTTTCGGCGGGTTTCAGGTCATCTGGTCGGAGATGCAAAAGGTGGACACACGTCTGCCCGCGCAGGTCGAGCTTGTGACCACAGGCTATCCGATGCAACAGGTCGCGGAGGCCGTGCTAGCAGGCCGCGCGGATGCGGGCGTATTGCGCAGCTGTATGCTGGAGGACTTGCAGACAAGCGACCCCGACCGCTTCGGGGCCTTGACTGCTTTTGCCCTCAATCCGGAGGCTAGCGCGACCACGCAATGCGCCACCTCCAGCGCGATCTATCCCGGCTGGCCCTTCGCCAAAGCGCCACAGACCACACCGGAACTGGCCAAACAGGTCGCCGTCGCGCTGTTGCAGATGGAGACGGGCAACCTCTGGACCGTGCCTCTGGACTACCAGCCGGTGCATGAGCTGATGCGCGAGCTTCAGATCGGCCCCTATGCGCGCACCGGTCCGGTTTCAGTGCAGGAATTCATCGCCGATTACCGCGAATGGCTGATCGTGTTCGCCGCCGCCCTGATGTTCTGGGCGCTTTATTCGGTGCGGATCGAAACCTTGGTGCGCCGCCGCACGCGGGCGCTGGACGAGGCCAATGCCCATCTCAAGGACGAAATGATCGAACGCCAACGCGCAGAGGCCGCCGACCGCCAGCACCTGCGCGAGCTTGAACATGTGGCGCGGCTTTCCATTCTGGGCGAAATGGCCAGTTCTATTGCCCATGAACTCAACCAGCCGCTCAGCGCGATTTCCAATTATGCGCAGGGCTGTCTGTTGCGGATCAAGGCGGGGCGGTTCTCCGAAGAGGACATGAAACGCGCCTCCGAGGAAATGGCCGGACAGGCGGAGCGCGCTGCTCTGGTGGTCAAACGCATCCGCGCCTTCGTGCGCAAACGCGAGAGCCAGCGGGCACCTGTGGACATAGCGGCCCTGCTCGAAGACAGCGCCGCAATCTATGCCGCCTCCACCAACAGGGCGGGGGTGTCGGTCGATCTCGCGCTGGCTGACGACTTGCCGCCGGTCATGGCGGATCGGGTGCAGTTGCAGCAGGTCATTCTCAACCTCGTGCAAAATGCCATCGACGCAATGGGGGAGACCCCGCCGCAAGAGCGAGGCCTCATTATCCGTGCGGCCCGCCATGACGATCCTTCGCGCGGGGCGGGGCTGTGCCTCTCCGTGCGCGATCACGGGCATGGTATGACGCCGCAAGCGATGGAACATTTTGCCGAAGCCTTTTATACAACAAAGCCGGAGGGGGTCGGTCTTGGCCTTGCTCTGTCGCGTTCGATTGTCGAAGCCCACGAAGGCTGGATGCGTGCCGAACAGCCCGAAGACGGGCGGGGGCTTCGGGTCGTGATCTGGCTGCCCGCAGGAGATCAGGATGAGTTGTGAAGGCATCATTCATATTGTTGATGACGACCGCGCCGCGCGCGAGGGGCTGGGGTTTCTGCTCTCCTCGCTCGGGCTGGAGATCAGGGAACATGCCTCCGCTGCCGCGCTTCTGGGCATGATCGGAGATCAGGCCGAGGGCTGTATCCTCGCTGATGTGCGGATGCCGGAGATGACGGGGCTGGAGCTTCTCGACGAATTGAAACGGCGCAACTGTCCGCTGCCGGTCATCATGATCACGGGACATGGCGATGTGCCGATGGCGGTGCGGGCGATGCGGGCAGGGGCCATCGACTTTTTCGAAAAACCGGTGGACGGCATGGCCTTGGTGGACCGGATCAAGGATGCGCTCGCCGCCAGTCGGGAACGCGCCAGAGAGGCGCGCAAGACGGCCAGCCTGCGCGAGAAGACCAACAGTCTGACCGCGCGTGAGGCAGAGGTCGCCCGCGCCGTCGCCCGCGGCCTTCAGAACAAACAGATTGCCACCGAGTTGGGCATCAGCCCGAAAACCGTGGAAATCCACCGTCACAATGTGATGGAAAAGATGGGGGCCGGTTCCACCGCCGACCTTGTGCGGCAGCTTGTCGCGGCGGGATGGGCGGAGATTTAGGGGTTTTCCCCTAACACCTTCGGGTTTCCGCCAATACCGCGCCGGAGCGCGGGGGCATATCCTGTGGCTGATCAGAATGAAAGGATCAGCCAAATGGACACGACACGTCGCGGATTTCTCGGAGCGATCGGACAGGTGACCATCGGTGCCGCGGCTTCTGTCGCGGGCGCAAGCCAATCCGCCGAGGCTGCCGAAGAGAGCCACGTCCCGCATTGGGGTATGGTGGTGGACCTCAGAAAATGTATCGGCTGTCAGGCCTGCACCGTTGCCTGCATCATGGAAAACGCCGTGCCGGAAGACGCTTTCCGCACCCATGTTTCGGTTTATGAACTTGTGAAAGACGGGCAGGACCCCGCGATGGTCATGCTGCCGCGGCTTTGCAACCATTGTGACGATCCGCCCTGTCTGCCGGTCTGTCCGGTGGAGGCCACGTTTAAGGCCGAGAATGGCGAGGTTCTTGTGGATGCCTCGAAATGCGTCGGCTGTGCCTATTGTGTGCAGGCCTGCCCTTATGACGCGCGGTTCATCAACCACGAAACGCAGGTGGCGGACAAATGCACCTTCTGTTTCCACCGCACGCAGCACGGGCTGTTGCCCGCCTGTGTCGAGACCTGTGTCGGGGGTGCGCGGAACTTTGGTGATCTCAACGATCCCGACAGCGAAGTGTCGATCATGCTGCGCGAGAACGAAGTCTCGGTGCTGCGGCCCGAGATGCACACCAATCCCAACGTCTACTATATCGGCCTCGACGATGTGCTCGATGGTCGGGTGGCCGGTGACTCCGCCTATCATCCGGAGATGACCGGTCAAGCTCATGCGCACGGGGAGGGCCTGTGATGGAAACCCAAGTTCAAGAACTCGTCGGGGCGGTCCATGATGCGGCGTGGCAGCCGTGGGCGGTCCAGTATTTCTTTCTCATCGCGATTTCAGTGACCGCACTTCTGATGGCGCTGCCGGCCTTTGTGTTCGGGCGTCACACAGATCTGCGTGCGGCGCGGCTGGCGCTTATGGTCGCCGTGACCACGGGGATCACCGCCCCGATTGCGCTTCTGGCGGATTTGCACCAGCCTTTCCGTTTCTGGGAATTCTTTGTCTACACCCATAAAAGCTCGTGGATGGCATGGGGCGCGTGGATCGTGCCGTCTTATGTCGTGCTGATGCTGTTGTTCGCGTGGTCGCTGCACCGTCCCGAATTCTACCGGATGGGGCAGGACGACTGGCGCTTTGCATGGTTGTTCCGGCTGTTCTCGCTGGGCGGCGCGGCCAATGGTTTTGCCCGTCCGCTCGGCATGCTGGCCGGTGTCGCGGCCTTGGGTATCCTGACCTATACAGGCATGGAAGTGATGGTCGTGCGCGCCCGTCCGCTGTGGAACACACCTTTCCTGCCGCTGCAATTCGCCGCCACCGGTGTGGTCGGAGCCTTGGGCGTGATGCTGGTGCTGGAACGCCTGCTCAACCGTGACGCAGGGCTTGAAGCCACGATAAACCGTCGGCTGGCGATTGCGCTGGCCACTGTCGGCGCGCTCGGCGTCGCATGGTTCGCGGTCGCGCTCTCCGGCATCTCGCCGGTGCATAGCGAGGCGCTGGCCTCTGTCGCAGGCTTTTCCGTCTGGAAACAGATCGCCCTGTGGGGCGCGGCCTCCATCGCCATCCCCTTTGTCCTCGCACTCACCCTGCCGCAAAGCACGGGCTGGATTACGGGCCTGATCGCCATTCACGCCGCATGGATGTTCCGCTGGACTGTGTTCATGGGCGGCCAAGCCGTGCCGAAAGTCGGCTCCGGCCTCTATGACGCGCTCATGCCCAGCGGTCTGGGCGGTCTGATGGGGGTGATCGGAACCTTCGGCCTCTGGGTTTTCCTGATGATCGTCTACACGACCTTCCTGCCGTGGACCGACGCCACCCCGCCAGCCTCCGGTCAATCCTTTGGCCAAACACAGTCCAAACCTGCCCGCACTCAGGAGATATAACATGACCAACCGTCGCAACATTCTCAAAGGTGTCGCCGCCGCAGGTGCTCTGGGCACATTCGGCGCAGGCTACGCAGAAACCGTCCAGAAACTTGCCAAAGGCAAATGGTCCGGCAAGAAACCCCGCGACGAGCATGTCGTGGGCAATTCGATCCCCGCCGAATTCACGATTGATCCGGAAACCGGCGATGTGACGCTCAACCCCGATCAGGCGATGAGCTACACCATGTGCATCGGCTGCACGACCATGTGCGGCGTGCGGGTGCGGGTCGATAAAAAGGCCAACAAGGTGCTGCGCGTGGCGGGCAATCCCTATTCCCCGATGAGCACGGACCCGTTCATCCCCTATGAATCCTCCGTGGCCGAAAGCTTTGCCGCGATGGCACAGGCCGGACCGGGGCAGGGGCTGACACGACGCTCCACCGCCTGCGGGCGCGGCAATGCCGTGCTCGAACAGGTGGACAACCCGCGCCGCGTGCTCAAGCCGCTCAAACGTGTCGGCCCGCGTGGGTCGGGCAAATGGGAGACTATCAGCTTCGAACAACTCGTCGAGGAAGTGGTCGAAGGAGGTGATCTCTTTGGCGAAGGCTCTGTTGCCGGTCTGCGCGAGATCCGCGACCTTGAAACCCCCGCCGTGGAGGGCGCGCCGGAATTCGGTCCGCGTGCCAATCGTCTGGTGTGGATGAACTGCGTCGATGACGGGCGGGACAATTTCGTCCTGCGCTGGCTGAAACAGAGCTTCGGATCCAACAACTTCACCCGCCACGGCAGCTATTGCGGCGGGGCCTATCGCTCCGGCTCGGGCGCGATGTTCGGTGATTTCAAAGCCATGCCCCATGCCAAGCCGGATTTCTCCAACGCGGAGTTCATCATCTTTGCAGGCACCGCACCGGGCAACGCCGGCAACCCGTTCAAACGCATCGGCAATCTGGTCGCCAAGGCGCGTTCGGATGGCAATCTGAACTATGTCGTGGTCGATCCCGTCCTCAACAACGCCCAGAACGGCCCCTCCGGCGAACGCGCACGCTGGGTGCCGATCAAACCGGGCACGGATGGCGCGATGGCGATGGCGATGATCCGCTGGATGTTTGAAAACGAGCGGTTCAACGCAACCTATCTGGCCAACCCCTCCAAAGCGGCCGCAGATGCGACCGGTGAGACAAGCTGGTCCAATGCGACCCATCTGGTCATCACCGATCAGGACCACCCCCGCTACGGGCATTGCCTGCGCGGCTCCGACATGGGGCTGACAATCGAGGGCGAAGCCTATTCCGACGCCGATCCCTATATGGTGATTTCCGAGACCGGCCCCGTTGCCGCCGGAGCCAGCCCCGCGCCGCTGTTCCATGCGGGTGAGGCAGAGACACCGAACGGGGCGGTCAACATTAAAACCGCGCTGACGCTTCTGCGCGAGGAAGCCATGTCGCGGGAAATGTCCGACTATGCCGAAGACTGCGGCATTCCGATCGAGAAGCTCGTTGAGCTGGCCCGCGAATTCACCAGTCACGGTCGCAAAGCCGCCGTCAGCAGCCACGGCGGCATGATGAACGGGTCGGGCTTTTACAATGCCTATGCCTTGATGATGCTCAACACGCTGATCGGCAACCTGAACTGGAAGGGCGGCACGATGATCGCGGGCGGCGGTTTCTCCGAGACCAAAGGTCCGGCCTATGATCTGGTGAACTTCCCCGGCAAGGTGAAGGCCAAGGGGCTGCCTTTTGGGCGCAACGTGCCCTATGAGAAAACGACCGAGTTCAAGACCAAGAAAGCGGCAGGTGCGCCCTATCCTGCGGATGCGCCGTGGTATCCCAACGCTCCGGGGCTTGCGACGGAATGGATGTCCTCGCTGGTCAACGGCTATCCCTACGGGGCAGAGGCGCTGATCTTCCGCAACACCAACCCGATTTACGGCATTCCCGGTGTGGCGCATCTGCTCGACAAGCTGAAAGACCCTGCGGTTGTGCCGCTCATCATCTCGATTGATCCGTTCATCAATGAAAGCACGGCGATCTCGGATTACATCGTGCCGGATTCGGTGATGTATGAGACTTGGGGCTTCACCAAGCCTTGGGGCGGTGTGGCGACGAAAGCGACCTGTGCCCGCTGGCCGGTGATCGAGCCGAAGATGGCGCAAAACGCCGAAGGCCAGCGCGTCGGTCTGGAGACCTTCCTGATCGGTGTGGCCAAGCGCATGGGCCTGCCGGGCTTTGGCGACGAGGCCATTCCCGATGCGCAGGGCAAGCTGCATCCGCTCAACCGCGCCGAGGACTGGTATCTGCGCGGGGCGGTGAATGTGGCCATGACCGGAGAGCCGGTGTCTGATGCCACGGACGAGGACATCGAACTGTCCAATGTGGCGCGGATACTGGACGATATGAAAGCCACGCTGAAGCCGGAGGAATGGCGCAAGGCGGCGACGATCTTTGCCAAGGGCGGGCGTTACGAGAATATCGAGCGCAGCTATCAGGGCGACAAGGCAACCTATGCGTTCAACCCGCCGATGCTGGTCTGGAACGAGGGTCTCGGCAGTTTCCGCCGCGCCACCACGGGCACGCATTTGCCGGGCACACCGGCATGGCGCGCACCGGAGTTTTCGGACGGCTCGAAGGTCCATGACCATTACCCGCGCGAGGACTGGCCGGTGCAAGTGGTCAGCTTCAAGTCGCCGTTGCAGAACTCCTACTCCGTGGGCGCGAAGTCGCTTTTGCGCATTGTGGCCTCCAATCCGGTGAATGTCGGGCGGGATCTGGCGCAGGCGCACGGGATCAAGACCGGCGACATGGTGCGGCTGACGACTCCGGGCGGGACGCTGGAAAGCGTGGCGGTGGTGCGCGACGGGGTTGCGCCCGACACGGTTGCCATCGAGCACGGCTTCGGCCATCGCGGCTTCGGGGCGCAGGACATCACCATTGACGGGACCACCATGCCCGCAGACCCGCGTCTGGCGGCGGGTGTTCTTCTGAACGATCTGGGGATGCTGGACCCGACACGCGGCAAGGCGGGGGTCTGGGTCGATCCGGTCTCCGGCACAGCCGTGCGTCACGGTCTGCCCGCGCGGATCGAGCGGATCTGACGCCTCTGGCGACGGCAGTCCGGCTTTACCCGTTGCGCGATGTGTTGCGGGGGGAGGCGGACTGCGCCAGAATTTCAGTGATTTGCGTGTCGCTCAGGGCAACCGGATTGGCCTTCGTCGAAGAGGCGGTCAGGGCGCTCTGCGCGATCTCCGACCAGAGGTCCGCGCCACAGTGCAAGTCCTCCAGCGAGGCCAGCCCGTGATGGTCAATAAAGCCTCGCAGCGCCTCTGCGCCTTGTCCGGCGTGACAGGGTGCATCATCCGTCCCGAACACGGCCCAAAGCCACGCATCCACCTGATCGATCCGGTCGGCGGGCTGGCCGTTGTCAATCAGGGCGGCGCGGTTGACCGTCAGGGCTGCGGGCAAAAGCCGCCCGCAGATCGCCCCATGCGCCCCGCCGCGGCTGCCGATCACGGCGGCGAGACCATGCACGACACCGAGGCCGGAATTGGCGAGGGCGACACCGCTGATGTAGCTGGCGCGTGCCATCGCCTCCCGCGCTTCGGGGGCGGGGTCTTCCATAAGCTGACGCAAAGCGGTCATGGCCGCAGGGATCGTGTCGCGGCACAGGGCATCGGTCAGAGGATTGGCGCGGTTGCACAGATAGCTCTCGACCAACTGCGTCAGCGCATCCAGCCCCGTGGCAAGTGTCAGCCCTTTGGGCAGATCATCGGTCAGGGCCGGATCGACAAGCGCCAGATCAGGGAGCAGACGCGGATCGCGCAGGCTGATCTTGAGCTGGCGATCGGGGAGCGAGATCACCGCATTGCGGGTGGCCTCCGCGCCCGTGCCCGCTGTGGTAGGAATGGCGACGAAAGGCAGAGGGTCTTGTAGCACAGGGGCCGGAGAGGCACCGAAGCCGAGGTAATCGAGCACATCCCCCTCAGACACACAAAGGCCGGACACCGCCTTGCCCAGATCAACCGTCGCACCACCACCTACGGCAACAATGCAATCGGCCCCCATCCCGCGCGCCTTGGCCACGCTGCGGCGGACATCTTCCACCGTGGGCTCGCCCGCGCTTTGCAGCACCTCAACTTCCAGCCCCCACGCAACCAAATCCGCCGCCAGCACATCGGCCCAAGCCACCGACCCGCTGCGCAGCAAAAGAATGCGCTGTCCCATGCCCGCGATCTCATCGGCGGCCTGAAAGCGGCTGTCGCGGCCAAAGATCGTGCGCGCGGGTGTGAGAAGGGTAAAGCCCTGCATATCCGCCCTCCCTCAGAACCGCATCGTGGCATCGACCGCGCGTTTCCAACTGTCGTATTTCGTCTTGCGCACCTCCTCGGCCATATGCGGATGGAACTGGCGCTCCAATGCCCATGTGGCGGCGAATTCTTCCTGATTTGGATAGAAGCCCGCCTTCTGACCGGCCAGCCACGCCGCCCCCATCGCGGTGGTCTCCACGACTTTCGGGCGATCCACGGGAGCCGCGATGATGTCGGAGAGGAATTGCATGGCGTAATCCGACGCGCTCATCCCGCCATCGACCCGCAGCGCGGTTGTGGACGCGCCTTGCCAATCCGCATGCATCGCCTCCAGAAGATCACGGGTCTGATAGCCCACGCTTTCAAGTGCGGCGCGGGCGAATTCCTCGGGGCCAGAATTGCGGGTCAGCCCGAAAACCGCGCCACGACATTCGGCATTCCAATAGGGCGCGCCCAACCCTGTGAAGGCGGGGACCAGCACCACCTCCTGCGTCGGGTCGGCGCGTTCGGCCAAAGGCTGTGTCTCCTTCGCCTCGCGGATGATCTTCAACCCGTCACGCAGCCATTGCACCACGGCGCCCGCGATAAAGATCGAGCCTTCCAGCGCATAGGTCGGCTTGCCGTCCAGTTGATAGGCGATGGTGGTCAGAAGCCGGTTTTGCGAGCGCACCGGTGTGTCGCCCGTGTTCAACAGCGCAAAGCAACCGGTGCCATAAGTCGATTTGAGCATACCGGGCTGGAAACAGGCCTGCCCCACGGTGGCGGCCTGTTGATCGCCCGCGATGCCAAGGATCGGGATCGGGCGGCCAAAGAGATCGGCACGGGTTTCACCGAAGTCCGACGCGCAATCCTGCACCTCGGGCAGCATGTTCATCGGAATGTTCAACCGTTCGCAGATGGTCTGCGACCAGCGGCCCTTGCGAATGTCATAGAGCATCGTGCGGGCTGCGTTGGTGGCATCGGTCACATGGCGCTTGCCGCCGGTCAGGTTCCACACCAGCCAGCTGTCCACCGTGCCAAACGCCAGTTCTCCGGCCTCGGCACGGGCGCGCACGCCCTCCACATTGTCGAGTATCCACGCCAGTTTGGTGCCGGAGAAATAGGGATCAAGCAAAAGCCCCGTCTTCTCCGTCACCACATCTTCGAAACCTTCCGCCTGGAGCGTTTTGCAAAACTCCGAAGTGCGGCGGTCCTGCCAGACGATGGCGTTGTGGACGGGTTTACCGGTCGCGCGGTCCCAGACCAAGGTGGTCTCGCGCTGGTTGGTGATGCCAAGGGCCACAATCTCCTGCGCGCCAATCCCCGCCTTTTCGATCACCGAGCGACAGGTGGCCGCCGTGGTGGACCACAGATCGGAGGCCTCATGTTCAACCCAGCCGCTTTGCGGGAAATGCTGTGTGAATTCCTCTTGCGCGGTGGCCGTCACAGACAGGCTCTGGTCAAACAGGATCGCCCGCGTCGAGGTTGTTCCTTGATCAATGGCTAGAATATAGGTCACGCACATCCTCCCGAGGGTTTGCCAGTGTCAGTTGTCTTGTCTCTTCAAGGCAATAGCCCCGAAGGGCCATGGCGTAAAAGAGAAATGGGCGGAGCCGAAGCTCCACCCGGGGTTTGTTTACTGCCAGGACGCCACGAGGTCGTCATAGGCAACGGTTTGCGGTTCCTCGCGCTCCATCTCGATGGCCGGTTTCGGCGCACCTTCCATGGCGAGCCATTCCGCCGCGTCTTTTTCGTCGTTCATCACAGGACCAAGATCGCCCTGAATGCCCGCACGTTCGAGACGCTCCATCACGCGTTCCATGTCGGAACACAGGCTGTCGAGAGCTTCTTGTGCGGTTTTGGCACCGGACATGGCGTCACCGATATTCTGCCACCACAGTTGGGCGAGTTTCGGATAGTCCGGCACGTTGGTGCCAGTCGGCGACCAGCGCACACGATCCGGCGAGCGGTAGAATTCGACCAGACCGCCGAGTTTCGGCGCACGTTCCGTGAAGCTCTCGTGCTGGATCGAGCTTTCGCGGATGAAGGTCAGGCCGACATGGGATTTCTTCACATCCACAGTTTTGGACGTGACGAATTGCGCGTAGAGCCATGCGGCCTTGGCGCGGTCTTCCGGTGTGGATTTCATCAGCGTCCACGACCCCACGTCCTGATAGCCGACTTTCATACCCTCTTCCCAATAGACACCATGCGGCGAGGGGGCGAGGCGCCATTTCGGCGTGCCGTCCTCGTTCATCACGGCAGGGCTGTCGACCAGCGGTGCGACAAAGGTGGTATACATGAACATCTGCTGCGCGATGTTGCCCTGACCCGGAACCGGACCGGCCTCCGAGAAGGTCATCCCCATGGCCGAGGGCGGGGAGTATTTGTTGAGCCATTCCACGGCTTTCTCCACCGCATAGACGGCAGCAGGGCTGTTGGCCGCACCACCGCGGGCCATACAGGCACCGACCGGCTGGGAGTTCTCATTGACGCGAATGCCCCATTCATCGACCGGAAGGCCGTTGGGTTCGCCCTTGTCGCCCATGCCCGCCATGGACATCCACGCATCGGTGTAGCGCCAGCCGAGGGACGGGTCTTTCTTGCCGTAATCCATCGAGCCGTAGACCTCGACCCCGTCAATCTCGCGACCGGTGAAGAACTCCGCAATGTCCTCATAGGCCGACCAGTTGACCGGAACACCCAGATCATAGCCGTATTTCTCTTTGAATTCGGCCATGATTTCGGGATCGGTGAACCAGTCATTGCGGAACCAGTAGAGGTTGGCGAATTGCTGGTCGGGAAGCTGGTAGAGCTTACCATCGGGGGCGGTGGTGAACTGCAAGCCGATGAAGTCGTCGAGATCAAGACCGGGGTTGGTGACATCCGCGCCTTCGTTTGCCATGAAGTCGGTGAGGTTGCGCACCTGTTGATAGCGCCAGTGGGTGCCGATCAGGTCGCTGTCATTCACATAGGCGTCGTAGATATTCTCGCCCGACTGCATCTGGGTCTGGAGTTTCTCGACCACATCGCCTTCGCCGATCAGGTCATGGGTGACCTTGATGCCGGTGATGGCCTCGAATGCCGGTGCAAGCACCTGACTTTCGTATTCATGGGTGGTGATGGTCTCGGAGACGACCTTAATCGCCATGCCTTTGAACGGTTCGGCGGCATCGATGAACCATTGCATTTCGGCTTCCTGATCTGCCCGCGTCAGCGCGGACATATCTCCGATTTCGGCGTCGAGGAATTCCATCGCCGCCTCCATATCGGCCCATGCCGGACCGCATAGGATGCCGAGCGCAAGCGCCACGGCTGTGGTTGATTTGATCGTCTGGTTCATAGTTTCCTCCCTAATTGAACCCAATCCATTCGACGTTCCAAAACCGGCGCTCCCCGCGCCGGTTCGCACTCCTTCACACCCAGCGGAACACCGCTGCGGCATAGAGGAGACACACAATCAGCGCGGCGGGCTGTGCCGTGCCGACAAGGCCCAGCCACGCAAGATTGATGAAAGCCGACCCCAAAAGGGTAATGAACAGTCGATCCCCCCTTGTGGCCTCGATCCGCAAAACGCCAACGCGCGGCGTTTCGGGAAATTTGATCGCCAAGACGGTGAAGATCACCAACAGCGTCGCAATCGTTGCGAAAAATGCGGCGGTCGGCCAAGTCCATGCCATCCAATCCATTGTTCGATCCTCCTGCGATCAGACCCGCCCGAGGGCAAAGCCCTTGGCGATGTAGTTACGGACAAACCAGATGACGAGCGCACCCGGCACGATGGTCAGCACCCCTGCGGCGGCCAGAACGCCCCAGTCGACACCGGCGGCCCCGACGGTGCGCGTCATGGTGGCGGCAATGGGCTTGGCATCCACCGAGGTGAGCGTGCGCGAGAGCAAAAGCTCGACCCAGCTGAACATGAAGCAAAAGAACGCCGCAACCCCGATGCCTGACGCGATGAGCGGCATGAAGATCTTCACGAAGAACCGCCCGAAGCTGTAGCCGTCGATATAGGCGGTCTCGTCGATTTCCTTGGGCACACCGCGCATGAACCCTTCGAGGATCCAGACCGCCAGCGGCACGTTGAACAGGCAATGCGCCAGCGCCACCGCGATATGCGTGTCGAACAGCCCGATCGAGGAATAAAGCTGAAAGAACGGCAGGGCGAACACCGCAGGCGGTGCCATACGGTTGGTCAGCAGCCAGAAGAACAGGTGCTTGTCGCCAAGGAAATTGTAGCGCGAAAAGGCATAGGCGGCGGGCAAAGCCACAGCCAGCGAGATCGCCGTGTTCATCACCACATAGATCATCGAATTGACATAACCCATATACCACGCCTCGTCGGTGAGGATGGTGACGTAATTGGCAAATGTCAGATCACGCGGCCAGAGCGAGAAACTGCCCAGAATCTCGGCATTGGTTTTCAGGCTCATGTTGATCAGCCAGTAAATCGGCAGCATCAGGAACACGAGATAGACCGTCATCACCACAGCGCGGCTGTTGACCTTGGGAAGACTCCGCCGCTTGGTCGCGGCAACAGGTGCGGTTGCGTCTGTCATCTTAGAGGCCCTTTTTGTCGAGATTGACCATCACGGTGTAGAACACCCATGAGATCAAAAGGATCACGAGGAAATACATCAGGGAAAAGGCGGCGGCGGGTCCGAGGTCGAACTGCCCCAGTGCCATTTTCACAAGGTCGATGGACAAAAGCGTCGTGGCATTGCCCGGACCTCCGCCCGTGACAACGAACGGCTCCGTATAGATCATGAAACTGTCCATAAAGCGCAGCAGGATCGCAATCATCAGCACGCCCATCATCTTGGGCAGTTCGATAAAGCGGAACACCTTCCAGCGGCTCGCCTGATCAATCCGCGCCGCCTGATAATAGGCATCAGGGATGGATTTCAGACCGGCAAAGGCCAGAAGTGCGACAAGCGAAGTCCAGTGCCAGACATCCATGACGATGATGGTGATCCATGCGGAGACTGTGTTCTGAGTATAGTTGTAATTGATCCCGAGAGCCTCAAGCGTATGGCCCAGAAGCCCGATGTCCACGCGCCCGAAAATCTGCCATATCGTGCCAACCACATTCCACGGAATGAGCAACGGCAGGGACATGACCACAAGGCAGAAGGACGACCAGAAACCGGATTTCGGCATGTTGAGCGCCACGAAAATGCCCAGCGGAATTTCAATGGCCAGAATGATACCGGAGAACATAAGCTGGCGTTGCAGGGCATTCCACATGCGCTCGTCGCTCAGCATTTCCTCGAACCATTCGAGACCGGCCCAGAAGAACTGGTTGTTGCCGAAAGTGTCCTGCACCGAATAGTTGACCACGGTCATAAGCGGGATCACGGCGGAAAAGGCCACAAGGATCAGCACGGGCAGCACGAGGAACCATGCTTTCTGATTGGTGGTTTTCTGTTGCATCAGGCGGCCTCCCCCTCTGTTGGCGCCACGCGCCAGTCATTCGCATAGACATTCACTTTCGCGGCGTCGAAGGTGACGCGGGTCATGTCCGCGCGCACCGGATCGTCCTCGCCGGAAATGATGTTGATGTCCTGACCGAAACATTCGGCGCGGATGATCTTGTGCCGTCCTGCATCCTCGATGCGGCGGATTTTCACGGGTAGGCCTTCGCTCTCGCTCAGGCGTACAAATTCAGGCCGCACGCCGATCTCGACCTTGCCGCTCAAAGGCGCATAACGCGAAGACAAGGCGACCTCCGCCCCGTTGACATAGGCCATCCGCCCCTCGACTTTCGCGGGGATGACATTCATCCCCGGCGAGCCGATGAAATAGCCGACGAATGTATGTTCCGGACGTTCGAAAAGCTCTTCGGGTGTGCCGATCTGGACCACCCGCCCGTCATACATCACCACCACCTTGTCGGCGAAGGTCAGAGCCTCCGTCTGGTCATGGGTGACATAAATCATCGTGTGACCGAAATCGTGGTGCAGCTTCTTGAGTTGCGTGCGCAATTCCCACTTCATATGCGGGTCGATCACCGTCAGCGGCTCATCGAACAACAGCGCATTCACATCCTTGCGAACCATGCCACGGCCCAGCGAGATCTTCTGTTTCGCATCCGCCCCCAGTCCGCGCGCCTTCTTGCGCAGCATGTCTTCCATGCCGATCATCCGCGCGATCTCCTGAACGCGCTCGGCCACATAGGCTTCGTCGCGGCCACGGTTGCGCAGAGGGAAGGCCAGATTGTCCTGCACCGTCATCGTGTCGTAGACCACGGGGAACTGGAACACCTGCGCGATGTTGCGTTCTGCGGTCGGCGCATGGGTCACATCCTTGCCATCGAACAGGATACGGCCCTGCGACGGCATCAAAAGCCCCGAGATGATGTTGAGCAGCGTGGACTTGCCACAGCCCGACGCACCCAAAAGCGCATAGGCCTCGCCATCCTCCCAGTCGTAATTGAGTTCCTTGAGCGCGAAATCCGCTTCCGAGGCAGGGTTTGCCATGTAGGAATGCGCGAGGTTATCGAGTGTTATACGTGCCATTTCCGCCTCCCTTACGCTGCCATCGCATAGGCAGCAGGCGCAACGAGACGCCCGTCTTCACCGAATACATAGACGTGACGCGGATCGAGCCAGACATCGAGCGCACCCCCGATGTCGAGATCATGCACCCCGTGGATCAGCCCGACCCAGCGCGCGCCGTGGTGGTCCAGATGCACAAAGGTCTCCGAACCGGTCAGCTCCGTCACATGCAATCGGGTTGTGAATTTCAGGGCTGTCTCCGAATGTTGGAGAATTTCCAGATGGTTCGGACGGAACCCCGCCGTATAGCGCCCGTCGGGCAGGTCCGCGAGCTTGCCTGTGGCTTTGGTGCTCTGACCATCTCCGAACATCAGCTGCTCGCCCGTCTTGGCGATTTGCAGGAAATTCATCGGCGGATCGGAGAACACCCGCGCCGTGGTTGCATCGACCGGCTGGCGGTAGACGGCGGGCGTCGGCCCGAATTGCGTCACGCGGCCTTCCCAAAGCGTCGCCGTGTTGCCACCCAACAAAAGCGCCTCTTCGGGTTCGGTGGTCGCATAGACAAAAATCGCGCCCGACGCTTCAAAGATTTTCGGAATCTCGATGCGCAATTCCTCGCGCAGCTTGTAGTCGAGATTGGCCAGAGGCTCGTCGAGCAACACCAGCCCAGCATTCTTGACCAAGGCCCGCGCAAGGGCGCAGCGTTGTTGTTGCCCGCCCGACAGTTCAAGCGGCTTGCGCTCCAGCATCGGGGTGAGCTTCATCATCTCCGCGCTTTCGCGCACGCGGCGGTCGATCTCCGCACGGGAGACCCCCATCAGCCGCAGGGGCGAGGCGATGTTGTCATAGACGCTCATAGACGGGTAGTTGATGAACTGCTGATAGACCATCGCCACACGCCGGTCCTGCACCCGCATGCCGGTCACATCCTGCCCGTCCCAAATGATCCGCCCCGAACTGGGCTGATCCAGCCCCGCCATGAGACGCATCAGCGATGTCTTGCCCGACAATGTCGGGCCAAGCAGCACATTCATTGTGCCTTTTTCGAGCGTCAAATCGGTCGGGGCTATATGTGTCTGCCCCTCCACGGTCTTTGACACGCCCTGTAATTCCAGCGTCATAAGGTCCTCCTCCCCGCGCCTGATTTCTGTCTGGCCGCTTCGGCTACTCTGCCGCGGCCACCCGTTCGCGTCGGGTTTTCATCCATTCCTCCAGTGTCGCAATCTGTTCGGCATCGAGCCGGAGCCCGAGTTTCGAACGCCGCCAGATCACATCTTCAGCGGTGCGCGCATATTCGTGATCCATGAGCCAGACAACCTCCGCCTCGCTCAGTGTCGCACCGAAATCCTCTCCCAGATCCTCAGCAGTTTTCGCCGCGCCAAGCAACACCTGTGCTTCGGTCCCGTAGGCGCGCACCAGTCGTTTGGCCCAGCGATCCGTCAGAAACGGATAACGGGCGCGTAGCTGGCCAACCAAATCCGCGACCCCGTCCACCGGAAAATCGCCCCCCGCAAGAGGCACACCTGCCGTCCACGGGCCCGTCGCGTCCGGCAGATGTTCTGCAATCTTTTCAAGCGCGCTTTCGGCAAGGCGACGATAGGTCGTGATCTTGCCGCCGAAAATATTGAGCACCGGTGCGCCAGCAGTCGCATCCACCTTGAGCGTATAGTCCCGCGTCGCCGCTGTCGCTGATGATGCGCCATCGTCATAGAGCGGGCGCACACCGGAATAGCTCCAAACCACATCTTCCGCAGAAATCGGCTTTTTGAAATATTTGTTGGCGAAGGCGATCAGGTAATCGCGTTCCTCATCGGTGCAATAGGGTTTCTCGGACGGGTCGCGATGCTCCGCATCCGTGGTGCCGATCAGGGTAAAATCCGTCTCGTAGGGAATGGCGAAAATGATACGCCCGTCTGTGCCCTGAAAGAAGTAACATTTGTCGTGATCGTAAAGCTTGCGCGTCACGATATGGCTGCCACGCACAAGACGCACGCCTTCTTTCGAGGGCAGGTCAATCGTCTCGTGAATGACATTGCCAACCCAAGGCCCCGCCGCATTCACCAGCATTTTCGCATAATGGGTCTGTGCCGCACCGCTTTCCATGTCCTGCACCTCAATGCGCCACAAATCGCCTTCGCGGGCGGCGCGGGTGACTTTGGTGCGGGTCATGATCGTCGCCCCGCGCGCCTCGGCATCGCGGGCATTGAGCGCGACGAGACGCGAGTCCTCGACCCAGCAATCGGAATATTCATAGGCCTTGGCAAACCGCTCTTGCAGCCGCGCACCCTCTGGCGAGCCTCGCAGATCACGGGTCTCTGTGGCCGGAAGAATTTTGCGCCCGCCCAGATGGTCATATAGGAACAGGCCCAAACGGATCAGCCATGCGGGGCGGCGTCCTTTCATCCACGGCATCACAACGGAGAGCAGCTTGGAGGTCGGTGTTTCCGCCTCGAACCGCATATCCTTGTGATAGGGCAGCACGAAGCGCATGGGCCAGCTGATATGCGGCATGGCGCGCAACAGAACTTCGCGTTCGATCAGCGCCTCACGCACCAGCCGCACCTCGAAATACTCCAGATAGCGTAACCCGCCGTGGAACAGTTTGGTCGAGGCGGACGAGGTGGCGGAGGCCAGATCATCCATCTCCGCAAGCATCACGGAATAGCCGCGCCCTGCGGCGTCACGCGCAATTCCGCAGCCATTGATGCCGCCGCCGATCACAAACAGATCGACCGGATTCGAAACTTGCTGTGCGTTCACGCCTAGTCCTCCGTGCCTTCGCAAAAACCTACACGCGAAAAGAGAAAACTCGCAAGTCCATTTTTTCGTTTTTGTTCGTTTTAAAATTTATCACCGAATTTCAATAATTTGGGACATACGTCTTTGTATAATTTCTGCACCTGCGAAGCCGGATTTCGGATTTATTTGCCCTTCCGACAAGAATCGACTGGATTCGCGGGGGGGTAATAGGGTCTTTTAAGGAATACATAGCCAAAACGAACCAAAGCGAACCGATATGTCCAACAACTTCCGTCATCCCGAAATCGTCGAGATCGCCCGAAAGACGGGAAAAGTGACGGTAGAAGACCTCGCCGACCATTTCGGCGTGACGCTTCAGACGATCCGCCGCGACCTCTCCGAGCTTGCCGATGAGGGGAGGCTGGAGCGGGTGCATGGCGGGGCGGTGATGCCCTCGGGCACCACGAATATCGGCTATGAGGACCGGCGGCTTCTCAATGCCGAGGCGAAAACCGCCATCGCACGGGCCTGTGCCGCGCGTATTCCGAACGGAATCTCCCTGTTTCTCAACATCGGCACGAGCACGGAAGCGGTCGCGCAGGAATTGCTCCAGCATGAGGGCCTCATGGTTGTGACCAACAATATGAACGTGGCCAATATTCTCGCCACCAATCCGAAATGCGAAGTCATCGTCACCGGCGGGCATTTGCGGCGATCGGACGGCGGGCTGGTCGGCACATTGGCGGCGCAGACCATCCAGAAGTTCAAATTCGATCTCGCGGTGATCGGCTGTTCCGCGCTGGATCAGGACGGGGACTTTCTCGACTTCGACATTCAGGAGGTCAATGTCAGCCAGACCATCCTGCGCCAGTCCCGCAAGACCTACCTTGTCTCGGACCACACAAAGTTCTCCCGCAGCGCACCAGCGCGGATCGCGTCTCTGGCGGATGTGGATGCGTTTTTCACGGACCTCGAAGTTGCCCCCGACCTTGCCGCCTCGTGCGCAAGCTGGGGCACCGAAGTGGTTTACGCCGGATAGGGACGGGCGCGGCGCGTCATTCTCCGATGGATAAACCGCCGGAGGGCAGATACACGGGGGCAAACAAGGATTGGAGAGCACGGATGAGCACACAGAACCCCGAACTGGTGGAAACCGATCTGGTCTCACCCGTCCAACTCTATGACTTCGAACAAAAGACCCTGTTTTCCCCCAAAGAGCGCGGGGAGGGGTTTATCAAACTTAGCGTGACCACCGGCAAGAAAGGTGCGCGCAGTGTTGCCCATTGCCATCCGCGCGACGAGGTCACGCTCACCCTGTCCGGCGAAGCGGTCCTGCGCGCCAACGGGCAGGAGTTCTATATGAAGCCGGGCACTGCGCTGCGTGTGCCGCCGGGCTGCGTGCATGAGGTCGAAGTGCTTTCCGAGGAATGGACCGTCGTGGCCGCCTATTGCGACGAATGCCAGCTCTGCCGTCCATAAACTTCCCGTAAGACGCGCGAAGGCTCTATCACAGTCCCCCGCGCCGAATCTCCGAACTTACATCCGCCTGTCCTGCGGTTTTGAACCGTCGCGAAAAGGGGCAGGGGGTGGAGACTTCCCGACATGTGATTGAATAAAGCACAAAACTTAGGCACTTTTCGGGCATTAATAAAAAAAACAGTCTGGACAGCTTTTTTTATTTGCACCTCTGACCTCCGCCCCTAAGGCTGTGCAGATATGTCGCACTTGCCCGAAGGAATGGTGCACATCCGAAACCCGTGCGGGACACATAACGCGTTTGCACCGTCATGCCGTATCGGCGCCAAGACCAAGACGGGGCCAGCGACCCCACCGACAACACATATATGCGGACGCAAAACGTGCCACGCATGCGAGTTAGGACAACTGATGACACTTACTTTGCTCAAGAACGCCAGAATTGTAGACGGGACATCTCCGGAGCCGACCGATCCGGTGGGGATCGTCATTGAAGGCGGCAAGATCAAAGAGGTCGGCAAGGATGTGACCGCCGATGCGGAGCAGGTGTTTGATATGGCGGGCCTGACGGTCATGCCGGGTCTGACCGACTGCCATGTGCATGTTATTGCCACCACCGCCAATCTGGGCCTGAACGCCGAACTGCCGACATCGCTTGTCGCCGCCCGCAGCAGCCAGATCATGCGCGGCATGCTGATGCGTGGCTTTACCACGGTTCGGGATTTGGGTGGGGCGGATCGCGGTCTGCAACTCGCCGTCGAAGAAGGTGCGTTTCTCGGACCGCGTCTGGTGATCTGTGGCAAGGCTCTGTCGCAAACCGGCGGGCATACGGATTACCGTGGTCCGTTCAGCAACCGTGATGTGAGCTGGTATCCCGAAGTGCTCGGCACTTTGGGCCGCAAATGTGATGGCGTGCCGGAAATCCAGCGCGCTGTGCGTGAAGAGCTTAAAAACGGCGCGCAATTCGTCAAGGTCATGGCCGATGGCGGGGTGTCCTCGCCCTCCGATCCGGTCGGTTATCTGGTCTTTTCCGTCGAAGAGTTGAAAGCCATGGTCGAGATCGCCAAGGGCTTTGGCACCTATGCGACCGGCCACCTCTATTGCGACGAAGCCATTGTCCGCGCACTGGATTGCGGGTTCGAATGTATCGAGCACGGCAACCTGATGTCCGACTCCACCATCGAGCGGGTGGCGAAAGAGGGCATTGCGGTTGTGCCGACCAACATCACCTATGACATTCTTGCCAAGTCGGGCGCGGAGTTCGGCATGCCTGCGGAATCTGTTGCCAAGGTGGTGGATGTGCGCGAGGCCGGTCTCGAACGCCTCGAAAAGATGCACAAGGCGGGCGTTCTGATGGGCTACGGCTCGGATTTGCTCGGCGGGATGCATCCGGAACAATCGGGCGAGTTCACCCTGCGCGGGCGGTATCTGCCTGCGGATGCGGTGATCCGGTCTGCCACGGTCGATGCGGCCAAGGTGCTGCGGATGGAAGGGCAGATCGGGGAGATCGCGCCGGGGGCATTTGCCGATATCATCGCCGTCGATGGCAACCCTCTGGACGATCTGGCGCTTTTGACTGGTCAGGGCGCCCATATGCCGTTCATTATGAAAGAAGGCCAAGTCGTCAAGAAAACGGCCGCGCTTTCCTGATACGCGGGCCTGATACACGGGAAGGCACAATGCCTTCCCTTATTACCCACACTTCACACCGCTTCCACTCTGGCCAGCCCGCGAAACACAACAACGACGGCGGGCAGTCATACATCCTTAACCAACAGGGAAATACCAATGAAAAAACTTCTGACCTACACGGCACTTGCCGGACTTATGGCAGGTTCTGCCGTGGCCGAAACGAATTTCATCGCCAACAGCTTCTATGACGGGGCCGTGCCGATGTCCGGCGAGGGCTATATCCGCTGGGCCGAACTGGTCGAAGAACTGTCCGATGGCGAACTGGTGCCCGAAGTCTTCACCGGCACTGTGCTTCTGGCGCCGCGTGCCTCCATGCAGGGCATTCAGGACAATGTCGTTCAGGTTGCGCACCACGCCGCCGTCTACACGCCCTCCGATCTGCCCGTCTCCAACGCGGTGCAGGATCTCGGCTTTGCCTATTCCGATCCGCTGACCGCGATTTTCGCTGTGGCCGAGTTCTCGATGACCAACGAAGCCCAGCTTCAGGAATGGAAAGACAGCAAGCTGGTCTATCTCGGTGCTTATGCCACTCCGGCCTATGTGCTGATGTGTTCCAGCCCCGTGCGCAATCTCGAAGAGATGGCCGGCAAACGGATCCGCACAGCGGGTTCTGCCGTGTCTGTCTGGGTCGAAGATGCCGGCGGCATTCCCGTCAACGTGCCTTCGAGCGAAATGTATACCGGTCTGGAACGCGGCACGCTCGATTGCGCCACAAACGCGGCCAGCGACCTTCTGGACCGTTCGCTTCTCGAAGTGGCGGAACACACCACCCTGCTCTCCACCGGCATGTATTGGTCCGGCCCGCAGTGGGGCTATAACATCGATTTCTGGGCCACGCTCACACCGGAAGACCGTGCGGTTCTGATGGAAGCCTCCGCCCGTTCGATGGCCCGCATCGTGATTGCCTATAACGCCAAGGTTGACGCCGGTCTCGCCGCGTCTATCGCCGCAGGTGGCAATGTTTACGAGCCGGAGCAGGATCTGGTTGATCACGTCACCACCTTCCGCGCCAAAGCCGCTGAAGGCGCAATCGAGAAAGCCGAATCTGCGGGTGTCGCAGATCCGGAAGCGCTGATCGGCGACTTCCAGGATACGATGCAGAAATGGGCCGACCTTCTGGCAGAAATCGAACCGACCGACGAAGATGCCCTGACCGCGCTGGCTATGGAAGAAATCTATAGCAAGATCGATCCGGCCACATACGGCGTCGAGTAAACACCTGCGGGCTCGCTTTTCATGCGGGCCCGCTCTCCACTCAGCTACATTCAGGACGTTGCGATGCAGTTCTTACTCAACGCGATCCGCTGGCTCAACATCGGGACAGCCACCGCCGCTTGCATTGTCATGGTATTGATGATGTTCCACATCACCCTTGATGTGGGTGTCCGGTATTTTCTCAACGGCCAGATCGTCGGCACATTGGAGTGGGTTTCCTTCTACTACATGGTCGCTCTGGTCTTTCTCGCCTTCGGCTTTGTCGAGCACCGAAACGAAAATATCCGCGTTGATCTTTTCGCGCAGAAAATGCCCAAACCCGTGCAACTAGGCCTCTATATCTTTGCCTGTGTGCTGGGCCTGATCTTTTTCGGGATGCTGTTCTGGCAATCCCTGCAAGACGCCATCAGCGCCACACAACGCGGCGAGGAGGCCATGAGCAACTTCCGCTTTTTGATCTGGCCTGCGCGTTGGGCCTTGCCCGTCGGCTTTATCGGCGTGCTGTTCGCGGTTCTCGCCAATCTGTTGAAGGCGATCTCCCGCCGCGAGGCGCTCTGATGCGGGGCTACGCTTATCCGAACACACGCCCCGACAACATATCATCTCCCATACGACACGGCACAACGAAGGACTTTGCGCAATGAGCAACCTAGAAATCGGCATCGCAGGCGTCTTTGCCGCGTTGATCCTGATCGCAATCCGTGTGCCGATCGGGCTGGCGCTCGGGCTGGTGTCCATTGCAGGCATCGGGTTCATGTTCAATATGAACGTCGCCTGGGGCATGATCTCGGCCACACCGTTTGACTATGTCGGCTCATGGGAACTTTCGGCGGCACCCATGTTTTTGTTGATGGGGTTTCTGTGCTCCTCCACCGATATGACGCGGGGACTGTTTCTCGCGCTTAGGCTATATCTGGCGAAACTGCCCGGCGGTCTGGCGATCACCTCGGTGGGGGCCTGTGCCTTTTTCGCGGCGGCGTCCGGCTCTTCGGTTGCAACCGCCTCGGCCATGTCGCGTATGGCCGTGCCGGAAATGCTCGACAACGGCTATGACCGTGGTCTGGCAACAGGCACGATTGCGGCCTCCGGCACTTTGGGCTCGCTGATCCCGCCCTCGGTCCTGCTCATCCTCTACGGGGTTTATGCGCAGGTCTCTGTGGGCCAGCTGTTCATGGCCGGTTTCATACCGGGCATCCTCTCCGCGCTGATCTACATGGCGATGATCATGATCCGCGTCAAACTCAAGCCCTCGCTTGCCGGAACGGTTCAAGTCAACCCGACCGAAGAAGAACGCCGCGAAGCCTTTCGCGATGTCTGGCCTTTGCCCACGCTGATCCTTGTTGTGCTTGGCGGGATTTTCACCGGCGTCTTTTCTCCGACCGAAGCCGGTGCGCTCGGCGCGTTTGCGGCTCTGATCATCGCGATTGTCCGCCGCAAACTGACCCGCGCGGCCTTGTTCGAGGCGGTCTCTCAAGCGATCATTTCGACCGCGTCCATCTTTATTATTCTGATCGGCTCGCTGTTCTTCACCCGTTTCCTCGCCCTCTCGGGCTTCCCGCGGGCCTTCGCCGATGCGATCCTGTCGGTCAGCACGGAGACATGGTGGATTCTTCTGGCGGTCTCGGTGATCTTTCTGGTGCTTGGCATGTTGATCGACAGCATCGGCCTGTTGCTTTTGACCCTGCCGATCCTTGTGCCGCTGGTGAACGAGGCGGGCATCAATCCGGTCTGGTTCGGGATTATCGTCATCAAGTTGCTCGAAGTCGGGCTGATCACGCCGCCCATCGGGTTGAATGTCTATATGATCAACGGGGCCTTGAACAACCGCGTGACCTTGCCGGAAATCTTCCGGGGCATCTCGTGGTTTCTGGCGATGGACCTTCTGACCCTGATCATCCTGATCCTCTTCCCGATCCTGACATTGTGGCTGCCCTCGCTGGCCTACTGACAGCGCAGACCATGACCACGCACGAAAACGGGGGCCCCTTGGTGGCCCCCTTCTTTATGTCTTTATGCAGAGTTGATCGGTACTTTCGGGAATATCTGTGCGACCTGCCATGCAGACGCCAAGTGGCCAGCACTAAAAACCGGCGCCGTTCCGCTCGATGTAGCGCAGCGTCATCAAGGTCAAAGGCGCGACGAAGGCTTTGGCATGTTGAAAGCTCTGTGCATCAAACGCATCGGGTTTCGCCAAAAGATTCACAGAGCCGAGCAATACCCCGCCCCATGCGATCCGCAGGTTGATGGCACAGCCGAAGCCGAGATCGAGAATGGCAAGGGCATCCTGAAACGCGAAGTGGAGGGCGTTTGCATCCGGTGAGAACAGGTGACGGCCTTCAAACACCAGCGCGGTTTCCCAGCCGGTGCCGACCATGCTTTTGACGCTGCCGACCGGATAGCTGTCTTCTTTGCTCGAATATATCCGCCGCAGCTTTGTCTCTGGCTCCAGAAGGGAGACCGCGACATAGCACGGGCCGATAAGGCTCTGAAGAGGGGGCACAAAAGCGGAAAAACCCGAAGGCCCCTCGCTCAGATTTTCCGACAGCGCATCAAGAGCCGTGGTGAGGGAGGGGCTTCGGGTCATGGTATCGCCTTTGTTATTTAGCGGCTGTCATCAGTTCGGGCAGCCAGAGCGCGATTTGCGGGAAGGCCGCGAGCAGCGCCGCTCCGATGCACATAAGCACAAAGAAGGGGAAGGCATACCATGCGACGGTGAGAATGCTCTTGTCCGTCAACCGTTGCAGGATGAACAGGTTGAAGCCGATAGGCGGGGTGATCTGTCCAAGTTCGATCATGACGACCAGAAAGACACCGAACCAGAGCGGATCAATACCGGCGGCGACAATCAGGGGCAGGGTGATCGGCAGGCTCATCACGGTGATAGAGACACCATCAAGAAACAGCCCCAAGATGATGTAGAACACGGCCAGCACGAGGATGAGTTGATAGTGGCCCAGATCAAGCCGTGCGATCATTTCGGAGGTCTGTTGCGGCACGCGCAGATAGCCCATGGTTGTGGAAAGCACTGCCGCGGCGGCCAGAAGCGAACAAATCACCGCCGAAAGTTTGATCGCGCCGTAAAGGGAGTCGTAGAGCACGGACCAGTTCAGCTGCTTTTGCACGCCCGTCAGGACCAGTGTCGCAAAAACGCCAACGGCGGCGGCTTCGGTCGGGGTGGCGATGCCACTGTAGATCGAACCCAGCACCAGAACCACGAGAATGCCCACAGGGAGCAGGTCCATCATCGAGCGCGCGAGCACCGGCAGCGTCAATCGCACCTTCGCCGCAGGGGCCAGCGCGGGATTGGCCGCCGCGCGCAGCATGACATAGCCGGAATAAAGCCCCGCGATCAGCAAGCCGGGCAGAATGCCCGCCGCAAAAAGCTTTGCGACCGACACTTCGGCGAGCACACCATAGACGATCATGACGATGGACGGCGGGATCAAAAGACCGAGGCTACCAGCGCCCGCCAGCGAACCGATGGCAAGGGTCTCGTCATAACCACGGCTTTTCAATTCCTTGATGGTGATCTTCCCGACTGTCGCCGTGGTGGCCGCACTGGAGCCGCAAACGGCGGCAAAGAGCGTGCAGCCCATGATGTTGGTGTGCAGCATCCGCCCCGGCGCGAGATTGGCAATGGGGGCCAGACCGTTGAAGAGCCGCCGTGCGATGTCGGTGCGGAAAATCAACTCTCCCATCCAGACAAAAAGCGGGATTGCGGAAAGCTCCCATGCGCTAGAGGCGCGTAGGATGATCGTGGAATTGATGACGCCGGTTTTCAGAAAGGTGAAATCCAGCATGAACACCAAAGAGGCGACGGACACCAGCAGCAAGGCAATGAATATCCAGACCCCGAACCCGAGCGCGGCCACAAGCATGACCAGAACGGCGAGAGCAACTTCGACTGACGACATATTAGGTATCCTGCTGTTCGGGGTGGAGAGAGGGATCGGCTTTTTCAGGCAAACGTCCGGTGACGGCCTGAAGAAGATGGACGGAAAGTTGCAGCCCGAAACACACAAGGCCGATCACGACCAGCGATTGCGGAATCCAGAGCGGGGTTTCCAGAATGGAGGTCGAGGTGGTGCCCCGTTCCCAACTGCGCATCACGGTGCGGATGAGGAACCAGCACAGAAAGCTGATGGTCGTCAGACCGAGCAGCGCACAAATGCCTTCGACAAAGCGTTTGGGGATCGGGCCGAGGGCTTCCATTAGAAGCCCGACACGGATGAGCTCCCCGTCGCGTAACGCCGCCCCCAGACCGAAAAACGCCGCCGCCGCTGTTGCGTAGCCTACAAATTCCTCAAGGAGAAAGGTCGATCTGGAGAAGAGATTGCGCAATACGATCTCAAGCAGGATATGGCCCACCATCAACACCACGCAAAGCATCGCTGCATAGGCGGACAGGGATGTCACGCGATCCACAAATCTTTCGTATCGGGTCATTGTTCAGTCTTCTCCCTCACGCGCATTCCGACACCTGATCCGCAGGCGTTGGAGAAACGACATGTAGTATTTTGATTTATACGGCCTTTTGATGCCCAAATATGTATCTTTAGAGGATCAACAAAAAGCTTGGGTCAGATCACGAGACAGGCAAACAGCCGCCTCGTGACAGGGGCGTTACTGCATCTTGCTTTTGTATTCTTCGAGAATGGCCGCGCCATCAGGACCGGCTTTTTCCAGCCAGCTTGCCATCGAGGCATCCGATGCGCTGCGCAATGTTGTGAGCACATCTGCGGGCACCTCTTCGACAACATCCACGTTGTTCTCACGCAAGATCGCATAGTTCTCTTGCAGACGCTCGGCCAACAGGCCCCACTGGCGATCCACAGTCTCCTGAGCGGCCTGACGCACGGCGGCCTGTTCGTCGTCGCTCAATGCTTCGAAGGCATCAAGGTTCATGTGAATGACATTGACCGGCGTTGTGTAGTTGACCGCCAGATAGTTCGGCAGGAATTCCCAAAGCTTGGAATTCACCCCGCCTTCAGCCGAGGTCACCGCCGCATCCAACGCGTTGGTGGCAAGCTGGGCCATCACATCTCCCCAAGACAGTTGCAAGGGCGCGGCACCGGCCTCTTGAAAGACGATGGTCGCATTGGCATCCGCCACACGCACTTTCAAATCCTGCAAACCGGCCGTGTCCGACACCGGCTCACGCGACCACAGGCCGGACGGGGGCCAGGGCGAGGAAAAGAGATAGACCTGATTGTTGTCGGCAAAGGTCTTGGCGTAGCGCGAAGCCAGAACCTCTTCCAACACTTTGGCTTCTTTCTCGGATGTCACAACAAAGGGCTGGGACGGGAGCAGGAAGATCGGATCGACCCCTGAAAGCTGACCGATGAAGGTGTTGGCAATATCAATGGCCGCATCCGAGACCGCGTAGAAATGGTCCGCCGATTTATAGCCAAGCCCGCCACCGGGGAAATAGTCGATCGCCACAGAGCCGTTGGTCAGTTCATTGACGCGCTCAAGGAAAAAGCGGTCGCCGTCGGCCTGAAAGCTCGTGTCGGCATATTCGTTCGCCATGTTGAATTTGGTCTCGGCCAAGGCGGTCTGCGCCGAGCCGAAAGCCGCCGCTGCGGAGATAAGCGCGATGAGGCTGTGTTTAAGTTTCATTCGAGTGATCCTTCCCGGTTGGTCTGTGTTGGGCTTTGTTTTTATGGATTGGGTAGAGAGCAGAGGTCGTCACGAGATTTGATGGCGGTCCTGTCCTCTTGATCGGGACGTGAGATTGCCTCATTTTGTAGATTGTATCCAGTATCCATAACCAGAGACCTCTTCCCGTCAAGCGCCTTTCTTTCTCTAAGAAAAGGAGCGAGGACCGGATTGAACCGCCCGAACGCAGGCAAAGGTGAAAAAACAACGCGTTACGCCGCATATTTCGGACCGGCGTGCAAAACAGCGTAGGGCAGGGGCGTTCCGCGAAATTTTCCTCGCGACAGATTTTTGAACGAATGACTATAAAAGAGGCAGTTTAGACGCCGTCGCATTTTGGTGCGGGAATTCACCGCCTGCCCCACATCAATGATTTACCAGAACGCCTGACGTGATAATAATTTTACGCCAAGCCTTCAGCACCCGAGACGCGTATTGAAAGACCAGACATTGATTATGACACAGACCCCGCGCCCCCTCAGCAAACAAGAGGCGAAATCCGTTGATATGCAGCGGCGCGTTTGCGCGGCGACGGTCTCTGTTCTGGCGGAGGTCGGCTATGAACGTGTGTCCACAAAGCTGATTTCCGAGCGTGGAAAGATGTCCCGTGGTGCGCTGAACTACCATTTCCCGACGAAGAACGATCTGTTCGTAGCGGCCTATGAATATGTATTGGCGGAGTGGGAAAAGGAATGGCCCTTTTGCGATCTGGATGCGCAAGGTAGCCTGACCACAGAGGCGCTGATCGACGCGCTCTGGACCGAACTGTTTTCCAAAAGCACCTATCTGGCCATTCTTGAACTTATGCTGGCGGCGCGACTGGACCCTGATCTGGGCACACGGTTGCGCGCGGCTCTGGCCCGATGGTCAAAGAAACGCGACCGGCGCACCATTCAGATGATGGGACTTGATCCCGACGACGAGATGGCATCGAAGCTCTTGCGGCTCAACCTGTGTATGCTGCGCGGGATTTGCGTCAACCGGTTCTGCGCCGATGGCACCTATGCCGAAGAGCCGCTGATCGAAATCTGGAAAGACATTCTGGCCCGCGAAATGAAGACCCATTTTGCCACGCCAGTTGAGAGCCCCTGAGCCTCACGCATCAACGGATCGCGCCTCAAGCGAGGACACAAGACTGTCTCCGGCATCGCGAATATGCTGTTTGAGCAGGGCCACCGCCGCCTCGACATTCCGCGCACGGCAATATTCCAAAAGCGCACGGTGCTCTTTTTGGGCGGCTTCAAATGTCTCGCTAATCAACAATTGAAGCCGGACGTAGCGCTCGACCTGAAGGTTGACGCCTTGCACAATCGCCAGTGTTTGGGTGCGGTTGGCGGGCACATAAAGGCTCCGGTGAAATTCCCAGTTCAACGAGCCCCATCGGTTGATGTCTCTTTCTTCATAGGCTTTTTCAAGCTCGCGAAGCACCTGTTCGGAGGCATCAAGATCGGCATCCGTCATGTTCGGGATCGCATGTTCCAGCAAGACGCTTTCGAGATTGACGCGCAGCTCATAGAGTTCCTGCGCCTGCTCGGCGGGCATGGCGGCGACAACCGCCCCTTTGTGCACTTTGGTGACAATCAGTCCGGCGGCTTCAAGCTGACGAAATGCCTCGCGCACAGGCATACGGCTGCATTCATATTCTTCGGCAAGAGCTTCCTGGACCAGAGATTCGCCCGGTTTGAATTCACCATTCAAAATGCGCTCGCGCAGGGAGTCTGCCAAGGCTTCGGGAAGGCTCTGGCGTTTCAGACTATGGCTTTTGGTCAATCCCATTCCCGATTTCATGCTGTATATTCCGACGCCGTGTTATTGGATCCAGCCCGCAGATTTACATAATCTGCCGCCCACCGCCATAGGAAACGCAGTCAAGCACCTGAAACACGGGGAAGCGCGAACAGGGGAGGGGAGAGCCGCCGATACAAAATGGCGGCCACCCGAAAGCGGCCGCCCTCACACTCTGCAGGGGTTCAGAGTGTTTTCAGTTTCTCAATGGCGTCCGTCACCGTGGCAACGACGAAATCGCGCTCGTCACCGACCAAAGGCAGACGCGGGGCACGCACCCATTCCGGCGCACCGTAAACGAGGTTTTCGGCCAGTTTGATATATTGCACCAGCTTCACATGCGTATCGAGGTGGAAAGACGGCGTCAGCACCTGATAGAGTTCGCGGGCTTGCGCATATTTCTCGTCTTGGCACAGCCCGAAGAGTTTCACACACTCCGCCGGCCAGACATTGGTCATGCCGGACACCCAGCCCGTCACACCCAGCGCACTGCTCTCGACGATGAGATCATCCACGCCGCAGAACAGGCTGAACCGATCACCGAAAGCGATATACATATCAGTTACACGACGGATATCGCCGGTTTCTTCCTTGATACAAACGATCTCCGGCGTATCGACGAGTTCTTTGAGAACCTCGACCGTGCAATCCACGCCATAGGCAATCGGGTTGTTGTAGATCATGATCGGCAGAGGCGTGGCCGAGGCGATGCCTTTATACCACGCGACAGTTTCGCGATCATCGGTCTTATAGCCAAGGCTCGGGAAGACCATCAGACCCTGCGCACCGCAGTCCTGATAGATTTTCGCAGAGGCTTTCGCGCGTTCCAGCGTGGTTTCTGCCAGACCCGACAGCACCGGCACACGACCTGCAGCAGTTTCGACTGCGGCACGGATGATGGCTTTGCGCTCGTCCATTTCCATGGAGGCATTCTCGCCCAGCATCGGCAGAACGATCACACCGGAGACGCCGTTTTCGATGAGACGTTCAATGCTTGCTTTGGTTGCGTCGATATCAACGCAGCCGTCTTCTTTCAGCTTGGTGGTGACAGCGGGGAAGACGCCTTTCCAGATGGCCATTGCCTGTTCCTTTCGGGAATTTTGAAATTCGGATGTGAAAGAGCCGCCTCGCAGCGCCCCGTTGAAAAGCTGGTCACAACAGCAGCGGACGGCAGGGGATGCCGCATCGAGGATTCTGTTGTGACCTTGCGACCCTTAAACTGGATCCAATCGACAGTTGTCAATTTATTTTTCCCGTGTACAAGAGAAAGAGCACCTCACACAGGGGAATCGGAGAGGCCATGCAACACAAGAAAGTCGCCATCATCGGCGCGGGGATCGTTGGTCTGGCCTGTGCGTGGCATGTCCTGCAATCCGGTCACACAGTCGTACTCATTGATCCCGCCCCTGAAGGCGACAAAGCCTCTTTCGGGAATGCCGGAGGGATCGCGGTTAGCGAAGTTGTCCCCGCCTCGGCCCCCGGTGTGTTTCTCAAACTGCCCAAGTGGCTGTTCGACCCGCTCGGCCCTCTGAGCCTGCGCTGGACACATGCGCCACGGCTTCTGCCGTGGATGCTGCGCTTTTCCCGCGTCAGCACGCGTTCAGAGATGGAGCGGATTGCCGGAGCCCTGTCCGCGCTCAACAACCGCACATATGACGATCTGATGCCGCTTTTGAACAGCGCGGGCCTGTCAGACAAGCTCTACAACCACGGCGCATTGACCGTCTACGAAAGTGAAATGGCCTTTCAGGCGGATGCGGCGGAATGGGAGCTGAAACGCCAGCATGGCGTGACCTGCACCCCGATGAGTGGAGACGAGGCACGCCAGCTTGAACCAGCCCTCGGCGGCCTTGCGCACAAGGCCATGTTCACCCCGCAATGGTCACAAGTCTCGGACCCCAAAGACATTCACAACGGCCTTCTGGACACCGTGCTACGCAACGGAGCCACCATCGCACGCGGCGCGGCCAAACGGATCAACCGAACCGCGACAGGCGTCCGGGTCGAGATGGACGGTGATGCTGATGTCAGCGCCGATCTGGTGGTCCTTGCGGCAGGGGCATGGTCCAAACCGCTTGCCGCCTCCATCGGCGACCGTGTTTTGCTCGAAAGCGAGCGCGGGTATAACACGACCCTCCCAACTCCGGGCATCAGCGTCACCCGCGAACTCATATTTGCAGAGCGCAAATTCGTCGCCACGCCACTTGCGACAGGATTGCGCATCGGGGGCGCGGCGGAGTTTGGCGGGTTAACCTCCAAACCCAATTTCAAACGCTCCGAAGCACTGGTGAAACTCGCGAAACGCTATTTGCCCGATCTCGACAGTGACCAAGGGATCCAGTGGTCCGGCCATCGCCCCGCCACGCCCGACAGCCTGCCGGTCATCGGACGTTCCCCGAACAACCGCAATGTGATCCATGCCTTCGGGCACGGCCACCTCGGACTTACGCAAGCCGCCACGACCGGACGTCTTGTAGCGGACCTGATTGATAACAAACCTGCCAGCCTTGATCTAACGCCCTACCGGATCGAGCGTTTCACATATGGAGCCTGAGTTATGAGACATAGTTTCTTTTGCGTGGATGCCCACACTTGCGGCAATCCTGTGCGCGTTGTCGCCGGTGGCGGGCCACAGCTTCCTGCCGTTCCCATGTCCGAGAAACGCGAAATCTTTCAGCGGGATCATGATTGGGTGCGTCAGGCGCTGATGTTCGAACCACGCGGCCATGATGTCATGTCCGGCACGATCCTCTACCCGTCCTCGCGCGAGGACTGTGACATCGGCGTGCTGTTTATTGAGGTGAGCGGCTGCCTGCCCATGTGCGGCCACGGCACCATCGGCACGGTGACCGCCGCCTTGGAAGAAGGGCTCGTTGTGCCGCGCACCGCCGGACAGCTTTCGCTGGAGACGCCCGCGGGGAAAGTGGACATCGAATACACGCAGAACGGCAACTATGTCGAACAGGTGCGGCTCTTCAATGTGCCCGCCTATCTGCACGCCCGCGATGTGATCCTGAACATCGACGGCTTGGGTGCCTTGAAAGTCGATCTCTCCTATGGCGGCAATTACTATGTCATCGTTGAGCCGCAGGACAACTGGTCCGGTCTCGACGATATGACCGTGAGCGACATTCAGCGTCTCAGCCCGATCATCCGTGCCGCCGCGCAAGAGGCACTGGCCCCCGAACACCCGACCGACCCGCACATTTCAGGCGTCAGCCATGTCATGTGGTGTGATGCCCCGACCCAGACCGAGGCGGATGCCCGCAACGCTGTGTTCTACGGCGAAAAAGCCATCGACCGCTCCCCTTGCGGCACAGGCTCCTCTGCGCGCATGGCGCAACTCCATGCTCGCGGGCGGCTCAAGACCGGCGACACCTTCATCCATGAAAGCATCATTGGCACTATGTTCACCTGCAAAGTGGAAGGCGAAACCCGTCTGGGGGATTTCGACGCCATTCTCCCGAGCGTCGCCGGATGGGCGCGTGTCATTGGTCACAACACGATCTTCGTCGATGACCGCGACCCGCTGATGACGGGATTTCAACTGCGGTAATTCGCCCGAAACAAAATGGCCTGCCGCGTTTCCGGGGCAGGCCAAATTCATTTGCATCGCACAGGCGTCAGCGCACAACATACACCGAACAGTTGGAGTGCCGCACAACGCGAGCGGCATTCGGCCCCAAGAGATAGTCCTTCAAATCCGGCCGATGCGCACCGAGCACGATCAGGTCGGCCCCGTCCTTCTCCGCCGTTTCGAGAATTTCGTGATAGGCCGTTCCCACGGCCACCACATGACGGACATTTGCATTGGCTTCCGGCCCGAGGGCCTCTTCCACCAGATTGTTCAACGCCTCTTTCGCGTGTTTGCGCGCTTCCTTCGTGTGTTTCTCATCGAAGTAACCGCCTACCCAACTCATCCCGTAATCGGACAGCACGGTGATCACATCGAGCTGCGCATTTTCGGCAGCGGCCAGACGTGCGGCGGTTTGCAAGACTTTCACCTCGTCTTTGACGCGGTTCACGTCGACGGCACAGAGAATGGTCTGGGTCATGCGGGTTCTCCTTCGAATTCACGCTTGGAGGCCGCCCGGCGTCGTTGCAGGACGGTCACGAGGCCCAAGAGGATGAGCGCAGGAATGAACATCAGTTCTTTCGGAAGCTGGTCGGCCGGAGCCTGAACATTCGTGATCTGCACCGGCTCGTCGCCGTAGAAATCGAAGCTCGACAGTTGCTCCGAAATGGGCGTGCCAAACATCGGCTCGTCCATGATCATGCGGTCGCCATCAGCCATGAGCATCAGCCCGAGCGCATCAAGACGCGCATCGCCGCCTTCAGCCTCCGGCACGGTGAGCGCAAGGTGGACATCCTTTTGCTCCAGCGTGTCGAAATCGGGGCCTGTCACCACGATCCGCAACTGCGAACCGGCGGGGGCTTCTTCAAGCGCCTGCGCGACAGCGGTGGGGGCGGTCTCGTGATAGGGCGGCTGGATCATGTCCATAAAGAACCCCGGACGGAAGAGGGTAAAGGCCACAAGCAAAAGCGCCACTGTTTCCCAAATCCGCGACTTGGTGATGTAAAAGCCCATCGTCGCTGCGGTGAACACCAGAATACCGATGGTCGCCACAATGAAGACGATGATCCCTTGCACCAGCGTGACATCAATCAACAGAAGGTCGGTGTTGAAGATGAAGACGAAGGGCAGGGCCACGGTCCGCAAACTGTAAAAGAAAGCGGTGAACCCCGTGCGGATTGCATCGCCCCCCGACACAGCGGCGGCGGCGAAACTGGCCAGCCCAACAGGGGGCGTCACATCCGCCATGATCCCGAAGTAGAACACAAAGAGGTGCACGGCGATCAGCGGCACGATCAGCCCCGATTGTGCGCCAAGTTCGACCACAACGGACACCATGAGCGAAGACACAACGATGTAGTTCGCCGTGGTCGGCAGGCCCATCCCGAGGATCAGCGACAGGATCGCGACGAACAGAAGCATCAGGATCAGGTTGCCGCCGGAGAGGAACTCGACGAAATCCGCCATCACCTGACCGATACCGGTGAGGGATACGGTGCCGACGATGATCCCTGCCGTTGCGGTGGCAAGGCCGATCCCGATCATGTTCCGCGCACCGTCGATCATACCTTCAACCAGATCAACCACACCTTCCTTGAGGCGGTCAACCGCATCGCTTTCGCCGCGGAAGATTGCCTTGAGCGGCTTTTGCGACAGCAGGATGAAGAACAACAGGAAGGTTGCCCAGAAGGCCGAAAGCCCCGGAGACTTGCGTTCGATCATCAGGAAATAGACCAGAACGATAATCGGCAGGAGGTAGTAGAGACCGGCGGTCCAGAGCTTGGCCACATCCGGCAGTTCCATCAATTCGGAATCAGGATCGTCGATTTCTAGATCGTCGGATTTCGCGGCCAGTTTGATGAGCCCGACATAGACCAGAGCAATCGCCACGGCGAGAATCCAGCCGCTGCCTTCGGGCACCATGGAGGTGATGAGGCGCACAGGGAATTGCGTGGCATAACACAGCCCGCCAAAGCCCGCGAAGAACAGGAACATCCCCATGATCGTGCGCCAGAGTGACACGACCTTGTTGCCGATGGTCGGCATGTTGTTTTTCACCGCTTCAAGGTGAACGATATAGACCAGCGCGATGTAGGAAATGATCGCGGGCACAAAGGCGTGTTTGATCACTTCGAAATAGGAAATGCCGACATATTCCACCATGAGGAACGCGGCCGCACCCATCACCGGCGGCATGATCTGGCCGTTCACCGAGGAGGCCACTTCGACCGAACCCGCTTTTTCGGCAGAAAATCCCACACGTTTCATCAACGGAATAGTGAATGTGCCGGTCGTCACCACGTTGGCAATCGAGGAGCCGGAAATCAGCCCTGTTGCCGCAGAGCCGACAACAGCAGCCTTGGCCGGACCACCACGCAAGTGCCCCAGAGCGCCGAAAGCCATTTTGATGAAATAGTTGCCCGCGCCCGCTTTATCGAGCAGCGCACCGAAGAGCACGAAGAGGAAGACGAATTGCGTCGAGACGTTGAGCGCGATGCCGAAGACGCCCTCGGTCGTGATCCACATATGCGACATGGCTTTGCGCAATGAGGCCCCCGCCCAACGGATCGAGTCCGGCACGGTTTCGGAAGCACCAAAGAAGACATAGCCAAGGAATACAATAGCCAGAAGCACCATCACCGGCCCGAGTGTGCGGTAGGCTGCAATGAACAGGAATGCGAGGCCCGCAAGCGCGAAATAGGAGTCACTCGTATCCGCAAGCCCGCCGTTGCCGACGATTTTCTCGTAGAAGAAATAGCCATACATGGCGAGGAACGCCCCGCCGAGGCCCAAAATCCAGTCATACCACGGCACGGAGGACTTCGGCGCCGACTTGAACAGCGGATAGGCCATGGCCGACAGGAAGATCGCGAAGGCAAGATGGATCTGCCGCGCGTTGTTGATCATATCACCGGGCAGAACCTTCAACCCGATCGGAGAGGCCAGGAGCACCTGGAAAACCGACCACAACAGCGCAACTGCCGCAATCACCTTACCCAATGTTCCCGGCACATTGCGTGCGCCGCTATCAGAAGCCGCCACCAGCTCCTGAAGCTCGGCCTCGTTCAAAGCCTGTTTCCCAGTGTCTGACATTGATCCCCATCGTCCCTTATATTTTTATGAGAAAAGGGCGGCACATGACGTGCCGCCCGGGAAGTCGAAGGCGGATTATTCCATCCAGCCTTTTTCTTTGTAGTACTTCACAGCACCCGGGTGCAGCGGAGCAGACAGACCGTCTTTGATCATTTCTTCCGGCGTCAGGTTTGCAAATGCAGGGTGCAGACCTTTGAAGTCTTCGAAGTTTTCAAACACAGCGGAAACAACCGCATAGACCGCATCTTCGGAGACATCAGCGGAGGTCACGATGGTCGCACCAACACCGAACGTATGCACGTCTTCGTCATTGCCACGATACATGCCGCCCGGAATGGTGGCGGTGCGGTAGTAGGGGTTGTCTGCAACCAGTTCGTCAATCGCAGGACCGGCAACTTCAACGAGCACGGAGTCACAAGCGGTCGTGGCTTCCTGAATGGAACCCGACGGGTGACCCACAGTGTAAACCATTGCGTCAATCTGGTTGTCGCAGAGCGCAGCAGACTGCTCGGACGGTTTCAACTCGGTCGCCAGTGCGAAGTCGTCGCTGGTCCAGCCGAGTTTCTCCATCACGACTTCCATGGTCGCGCGCTGACCGGAACCGGGGTTACCGATGTTCATGCGCTTGCCTTTGAGGTCTTCAAAGACTTTCACGCCGGAGTCGGCACGAGCCACAACAGTGAAAGGCTCGGGGTGCACGGAGAACACGGCACGCAGGTCTTCGAAGGGCTCGCCTTCAAACTGCACAACACCGTTGTAAGCGTTGTACTGGATGTCGGACTGGGCAACGCCGAATTCCAGCTCGCCTTCCTTGATCGTGTTCACGTTGTAAACGGAACCGCCGGTGGATTCGACCGAGCAACGCACGCCGGTTTCCTTGCGGTTCTTGTTGACCAAACGGCAGATCGCGCCGCCGGTCGGGTAATACACCCCGGTCACACCGCCGGTGCCGATGGTGACAAATTCTTCGGCCATTGCAGAGCCTGCGATCATCGCAGAGGCGGCTGCCGCAGCAAATCCGAATTTCATATGTTTGGTCATAAGTGACTCCCCTTAGTGGTATGTTTGGTCCTCCCGAGGCATCCGTGCCTCACAGATCGACCACTTCTCCAAGCGCCCTGTTGTGGCGCTCGATCTCTGATATCCGTTCCACGACGTCCGGTCCGGCTTTTTGTGCAAGCATTGCCATAAGCATCTCAAGGAAAAAAACCGTCGTCGTGTAAGTGTTAAAAAAGTTCGGACTTTCCCCTGTTATAATGAAAGAGCTGTTCGCATGGCGCAAGGCAGGACATGCGTAGCTGTCGGTGATGACGGCCACATGAACCCCTTGGTGGCGGGCGATCTCGGCGGCGTTGACCGCCACCCGCGCGGAGGGGGACATGGTGATGACGATCATCGCATCCTGCTTGTCCATCTCGCTGAGCGCAGAGCCGTAGGACGACCCCATACGTCCGGCGAGTCGCCACTTTTCTCCCAAGAAATTGGCCATATAGCCTGCATATTCTGCAATCCCTGTTGATCCCAACGCCCCGACAATGAGCACGCGGCGCGCTTCGTGCAACACATCGACCAGTTTTGCAAGTTCAACAGGATCAAGACCTCGCACAAGCTCCTCAAGATTGCTCTGGGTCCGCTCCAAAGACCGCATGAGAATCCCCTCCGGCGCACCGGCGGGAGCCTCTCTGAGGTCTTTGGCACGTGTGGCAAAAGTCGACACCTTGAGCGCAAGTTGCGCCCGCACCGCGTCGCGCAGGGTTTCAAATGTTTCAAATCCCAAAGCCCGCGCCAGACGGCTGAAGGTCGCCGGCGCGATTCGCGCCTCTGTGGCGACCGATCTGAGCGAGCGCGTGGCCACATCGAGCGGGTTTTCGACAAGATAATCCCCCGCCTCACGCAAACGCGGGCTCAATTCGGCGTAATGTTCCGCCAGCCTTTGCTGATAACTTGCCGACACGAGACCATCCTACAGGAAACAAAGGTTGTAGGGCACTGTTTCAATTGTTTCAAATATTGTCAAGATTTGATCGGTGTGTTTCAAATTTGAAAGGGCCTCATCCAACCGGCCCCTTTTCGTCCTCGGAGCATCAAATGACTCATGTTTTCTACCGCAATTCCCGCAGCACCCCGCCCACAGCCACACGCGGCGAGGGGGCCTATATCTATGATGACACAGGCAAGCAATATCTCGACGGCTCCGGCGGCGCTGCGGTATCTTGTCTCGGGCATTCCGATCCGGATGTGATTGCGGCGGTTCAGACACAGGTGGCCACGCTCGATTTTGCCCACACCGGCTTTTTCACCTCCGGCCCTGCCGAAGCTCTGGCCGAACGTCTGGTGACCCATGCGCCAGACGGCATAGATCGGGTCTATTTCGTCTCCGGCGGCTCGGAAGCGGTGGAAACCGCACTCAAAATGGCGCGGCAGTATTTTGTCGAGACCGGAGAGCCGCAGCGCACCCGTTTCATTTCGCGCAAGCAAAGCTATCACGGCAACACCTTGGGCGCGCTGGCGGCGGGTGGTAACGTCTGGCGCAAAGAAAAATTCGCGCCGCTTCTGGCCGATACCGCGCATATTTCGCCCTGCTACGCCTATCGCGGACAAGAGGCGGGCGAGAGCCTTGAGGCCTATGGCCAGCGTGTTGCAAATGAACTGGAAAGCGAACTTCAACGTGTCAGCCCCGAGACGGTGATCGCCTTTATCGCGGAACCTGTGGTCGGTGCGACATTGGGCGCGGTGCCTGCTGTTCCGGGATATTTCAAGCGCATCCGCGAAATTTGCGACCGCTATGGCGTGTTGCTGATTCTCGACGAGGTGATGTGCGGCATGGGACGCACGGGCACTCTGTTTGCCTGCGAACAGGACGGTGTGGCCCCCGACATCATCACCATCGCCAAGGGGCTTGGCGCAGGCTATCAACCCATCGGAGCCACGCTTTGCACCAACCAGATTCACGAGGTCTTTGTGCAAGGCTCCGGCTTCTTCCAACACGGCCACACCTATATCGGCCATCCGGTCGCCTGTGCAGCAGGCAATGCGGTTGTGACCAAGCTGACCGACGGCGGCATGGTCGCCCGTGCCGCGCAGATGGGGGAAAAACTCGACCAAGCCCTGCGCGATGCTTTCGGAGATCATCCCCATATTGGCGACATCCGTGGGCGCGGCATGTTTCGTGGGTTGGAAATCGTCGAGGATCGGGCAAGCAAATCCCCCTTCGATCCGGCGCGCGGGATCAACAAGCGTGTGAAAGCCGCGGCCTTCGAGGCGGGGCTGATCTGTTACCCGATGGGCGGCACCGTGGACGGACAACGCGGCGACCATGTGCTGCTCGCCCCGCCGTTTATCCTCACAGATGACCAGATCGGCGAACTGATCGAAAAGCTGGGCACGGCGCTACAATCCGCACTGTCATAACCCATATCACTTCCTTTGCCTCGCCACTTGCGCCTTCCGGAGAGACGGGTTCTGTGCGCAATATCATACTGGCGGGGCAAGGGATTGGCCCGCCAGTCTTGCAACCCATCGCGAATATCGCAAAAACGTCATGACCTTTTGCTTTTGTTGCTATATTTTTTCGTATAGGAAAAACGCCAGCACGAAACAGTTGTGAGGGCGGTAAGACAGAGGCACGACACAGGTTGCCCTGCGCCAGCTCTCGTTGCTCAGACTCCAAGCAACACACGAAAAGGAAATGACATGACTTTCACCCCGCATGGCAAACATCTGATCGCAGGCGAATGGGTTTCCGCACCGGAGACATTTCATTCCGCGCCCGCTCACGGTCCCGCGCATGAATTTTCCGCAGGCACACCCGAACTGGTAAACGCAGCCTGTGAAGCGGCTGAAGAGGCGTTCTGGTCCTTTGGCTACAGCACACGCGAAGAACGCGCCGCCTTTCTCAACACCATCGCCGACGAGATCGAAGCCCGCGCCGAGGCGATCACCGAGATCGGCTCGCAGGAAAGCGGTCTGCCTGAGGGGCGGCTCAATGGCGAACGCGGACGCACAACCGGCCAGTTGCGTCTGTTCGCTGATCACATCCTCAAAGGGGACTATCTCGACCGTCGCCATGACAAGGCCCTGCCGGACCGTCAGCCCTTGCCGCGCTCCGATCTGCGCATGATGCAGCGCCCCATCGGCCCGATTGCGGTCTTTGGCGCGTCAAACTTCCCGCTCGCCTTCTCCACGGCAGGCGGCGACACGGCAGCGGCGCTTGCGGCCGGTTGTCCGGTGGTTGTTAAAGGCCATGACGCCCATCCCGGCACGGGCGAAATCATCACGGAGGCGATCCACGCCGCCGTTGAAAAATGCAACATGCCCAAAGGTGTCTTCTCGCTGGTGCAGGGCGGGGATCGCTCCGTCGGTCAAACGCTGGTCCAGCATCCGCTGATCAAGGCCGTGGGTTTCACCGGTTCGCTTGGTGGCGGGCGTGCCTTGTTCGACCTCTGCGCGCAGCGGCCGGAACCGATCCCGTTCTTCGGCGAATTGGGCTCCATCAACCCGATGTTCATGCTGCCTGACGCCGTAGCAAACCGTGGCGAAGAACTCGGCAAAGGCTGGGCCGCCTCCCTTGCGATGGGGGCAGGGCAGTTCTGCACCAACCCCGGTATCGTTGTGGTGATCGAAGGCGCGGAGAGCGATGCTTTTGTCGCTGCCGCACAAGCCGCCCTCTCGGAGCAAGGCCCGCAGGTCATGCTCACAGACGGGATTGCCGAAGCCTACACCACAGGGGCGGCCAAGATCGGTGCGCAAAGTGGCGTGCAGGATCTTGTGACTTCGATGTGTGACCGCCGCGAAGCGAAGCCCTTCCTCTTCAAAGTTTCGGCCAGTGACTGGCTTGGCAACCACGCGCTTTCCGAAGAAGTCTTCGGCCCCTTGGGCATTGTGGTCGTTGCCAAGGACGCCGACGAGATGGACAAGATCGCACGGTCTCTCGTGGGTCAGCTCACCGCCACGCTGCACATGGATGAGGGGGACACAGCTCTGGCGCGTCGTCTGCTTCCGGTGCTTGAGCGCAAAGCCGGCCGCGTGCTGGCCAACGGCTTTCCGACCGGCGTGGAAGTCTGCGACAGCATGGTGCATGGCGGACCCTATCCGGCCTCGACCAACTTCGGCGCAACCTCTGTCGGCACCCTGTCCATCCGCCGCTTCCTGCGCCCCGTCTGCTATCAGGACATTCCCGAAGCCGTCCTGCCCGCCGATCTGGCCTAAACAACAGGAGATGTGCGCAACACAGGCGCGCATCTCGCCCTGTCTTCGGCCCGACGGGGCCTTGGCATGACCCCGCCGCGCCACCTGAAAGCCGGTGATGTAGTCGAGCATGGCATCGTCGGATTGAGCACACAGCGTCAGATTTGTGTGGACGACATGTAAAATAAGAGGGGGCTGCAAAGCCCCCTCCATAGATTGCGCATGTGACACGAAAATCCGTATTCCGGCGTTTCGCGAAGCGCTATGTCAACCGTGTTTGCGCGCAAAATCACGCATGAATTCGGCCAGTTTCAAAGCACCCTCCACAGGCACCCCGGTATAGAGGCTGGCACGGAGATAGTCGCCGACACCGAAAGGCGTCAGGGTCCGAAGGCCGATCATGCCTTTTTCCCAGCTCTGGATCAGGAACATGTTTGTCAGTTCCTCGTCTCCGCCCGCGACATTGAACGGCACATTCATCCGGCTTCTGAGGGCTTTCTCGTCCACGGGCGTGCCATAGAAACCGTCAGAGCCATCAATGACATCATACAATGCCGTGGCCTTCTCGATGGAGCGCCGTTCGATCTCGTCAATGCCGCCCTGTGCTGCGATCCAGTCCATCATGTGACCGACGACTTCGATATTGAACGTGGCCGGCGTGTTCCAGAGGTTGCCCGCTTCACTGTTCGTCGTGTAGTTGAAAACGCCCGGACAGAGCGGAGAGGCCTTGTCCTTGCCGAGAAGGTCCTTACGGATCACGGTCAGGGTCACGCCGGGATGGCCGATATTCTTCGAGGCGCAGGCGAACAGAACGCCGACACCACAGCCTTCCCAATCAATGGGCTTGGTCGAAAAATCGGAGCTGGCATCCACAACCAACGGAATATGTTTGCGCGATTCCGGCAGTTTGGGCAGCCTGTGCAACTCGATGCCGTTCACCGTCTCGTTCGAACACAGATAGACATATTTGCTGTCGGGATCGATGTTGTCCTCTGTCAGCTCGGGAAAGCTTTTGTAAGCGCCGGTTTGCGGATCGCGGGCATCAATTGTCTGAACACGGCAGTATCGCTGCCCTTCATCCCGACCACGCTCCGACCACGTCCCGTTTACCACATAAGTGGCAACATCGGATGCATCATGGCAGAGGTTCAACGGTAGGGCCGCAAACTGCCCGTGGCCACCGCCGTGCGTGAACAACACCTCATATGTGTCGGGAATGTTCATCACAGAACGGAGGGTTTCGACTGTGTGGCTAAGGATGTCCAGAAACTCCGGCGACCGGTGCGACAAGGCCAAAGACGTCAGGCCCGGCTTGTTGAAACCGTCCGCGATCACTTGCTCGACAGCTTTCGGCAGGGACGTCGGACCTGGGCTGAAGTTTGTAACCTCGTCAGCGGGCACCGGAGATCTGAGCGAACCGCAGAGGGCTGGATGATCAATCGTATTCAGGGAATTCATGCCACTTCACCTCGTGAATCTTGGTCTAATATTACGGGGACACTCCCTCTCGCCAGCGTCAAAGCACATGTCACCATGGCTCCGAGAGACAAAGCAAAAGCAGCTTTCTCACGCAGCGAGGCCGGACGGGAAGCGCACGGGCTCACAAATGGGGATAGTGCTTTCAACAATGCTGCGGTCTCCAGAGGGGTGGGAAGATATGCGAGGAGATTACACAGGGACCTCCCGCAAAGATTGGACCAGTGCGCGGCTTTGGTTTGGGCCAGTGCGGAGCGCTCGGGAATGAGTCGGCCAATTCTATGCGGCAGTTCGGTTTTGTGCGAATTTATAGCTCAATATCTTTTCCGCTTCGGCTGCATTCTGCACCAGTATAAATTTAACATAAGACGCATTATGCGACATTCGCACTAAGATCGGACATTTCATATTTTAACCTCTTGCTATATCTAAAGAAACTATTTTATATAGAACATATCATGAACAAAAATTGAGCCCATACTTGCCTATAGCACTTTACCGGTATTTTCATCACGTCCGAATTCATGTTCGACCTAATGGCGAACGTTTCCCTACTATTTTCGATATCACCGGTGTGCCGGCACATTACCCCACCTGCGTTATGCTCGACCTTAGAGCCAAGAATGCCGCCGCGTTAACGATGGAGTCCGTAGCCAACGATTTATTGCATCTCGGCCAAGTATTGATTTTCGAAGACTTCAAAAATTTCCATCAACGCCTTGAAGATGGAGACTACCTCGATGATTACGAAATCGAGATAATCGCTGAGCGATTGGGGCTCGAAACGGCAATGTTACGCAAATTGAACGACCCCAAAGTTACCACTGCGGATCGTAACAGGTTGTTGGAGAAAGCCCCCACGACAGTCAATCAAACAAAAGCTCGTCGAATTACATCGGCGGCACGATATATTGATCTCGTTGCTCGAATTGGTGAGGCAAAAGCAGGACCTGCGGAAAAGCGCAGACGGGCTCCACTGCGGAAAGAAATGATTAACTTTCTTAAAGAGTTGCGCCCTAAAGGTCGCTCTTCACGAACACGTAGCGCCATTCGTGCCGATGATCTTGCTAAGGTCGTTGCCTTCGCCGCGACAGGAGATCCCGCGAAAATTTGGTCCAATGAAAGGCTTCGGTCGCGCAACTGGGCTATTGTAACGCTTCTGGTCTTTGGTGGCCTCCGTAATAGTGAATTGCGCCAACTGCGCGCGGCAGACATCGATACCAATCGTTGTGTGGTTGATGTGCATCGTCGGCCTGATGACCCAAACGATCCCCGGATCCGGGAACCGAATGCCAAGACAATGGACCGTATTGTTCCCATCACCCCAGAGGTGGCAGATCGTCTGGACGACTATCTGCTTGGTTTTGGTGCGGATATGGCGGAAATTGGAAATTCACCATTTGCTTTCCTGTCCGATGGAAATAACTCTCGCGGCCAACCGATCTCCCCTGTAGTTGTATCTGAAGCCGTCGAGGAACTCGGAGCTCATTTGGGGATACAGGGATTACATCCCCATGCTCTTCGGAGTGCTTGGATACAACAACTTGTGGACTGGTCCGTCGAAAAAGGCATCCCGCCTGCCGAGCTGGATCGTTTTGCAAATTACATGGGGGGATGGAGCTATTTTAGCAAAAGCGCCTCCCATTATCGTGGCGACCATCTCACTCAAAAAGCATTTGAAGCCGGACTTCTTGTGGAGAATGAACGTTGACGAAAAAACTATCCACCCTGCCCCGCGCTCGCTCAACATGGCGTAAGACAGCACATCACGCCGACATAAATATCTACGATGATGTTTGGGTGCTGCGCAACGAAGGTCAGCGCGATAGTTTGAACTTTGGTTTGCTTACCGAACTCGTCTCGCCCGAATTTGAATTTGAAATCCGTCATGTGTTCGCAAAGCTTGTTGCTGTGTATGTGGCATCCACATCTGTAACCTACTTCAATGCTTTCCTCGCATTACTCCGCAGTTCACAAAACACCCCTAAATGTGACCTCAGTATTATTGATGGGGAATTAGTCGCGCTTTGGATGAACAGCTCACCGTCAGCGGCAAGAGTGTTGCAATTAAAAGGTCTGTTCAAAGCATGGCGGCGGTTTCATGGCACCTTCGTAGAGGACGAGGCTTTTGATTTGATCAATCGTCTGAACATCCCGACTAATAGTGGAGTCTATTCCACCGTGCTGACATGGGATGAAAATGATGGCCCATACCGCCCCTCAGAAGATGAAGCAATCCGTGTTGCCCTCGACGATGCTTTCAACGAAGGCAAGCTTAACCTTGACGAATATTCTATGTTCCGTGTGCTTCGAGGAACAGGTGCCCGCCTTTCTTCAATTGCTGACCTGAAAGTTGGAGACTTACGTCATGAAGAAGGTCGCTCGTATATAAAAATTCCTATGAAAAAACAGCGCGGGATAGCCGGTTGGCGTGAAGCTTTCATGCCTTGGAAGCCTGTAACACAAGGCCTTTCAAACATTCTTGCAATGCAGATTGAGACGAATGTAACACCTCGATTGGCTCCTGAGGAGGACCGCAATCAGGCTCCGATTTTTCCTTCAAAAAGAGCAAAGGACTTATCTTCGCCACATGGGCACCGTAGCATTAGTACCCTCAAAAAAACTTATGGGAAAGTAATGGAGCGCCTGGAAGTCGTGAGCCCGGTTACAGGTCACGTCATTCATGGCAATCCAAGACGTGACCGTCATACCTTCCTCACCATGCTCGCACTTCGAGGCTGTAGTGCGGAAGAAATTGCAGCGAATGCAGGGCACATCAATGTAACGTCCTGCCAAGCTTATGTCGATGCATCAATCGACCATTTTCAACGAATGGAAAAGCTTGTGGGAGCGGCTTTCATCCCGGTAGCAGACCGCTTTATCGGCACAGTTTCTGAAAGCCACAACGATCCGAACTCTGAAGAGGCCATTTGGTCGGAGTGAATTGCCCCGAGTTTGCCGGAGACCATCAACTTAAGTAAGGATGATGGTTATGACAAAAAGTAAAATGGCAAATCGCTACTCGCCTGAGGTCCGCGCACGTGCGGTCCGAATGGTGTTTGAGCATCAAGGCTCCTACGAAACGCAGGCGGGCGCGATTGCGGCCATTGCACCCAAGATCGGCTGTATACCCCAGACCTTGAACGGATGGGTCAAGCAGGCCGAGAAGGATAGTGGTATGCGCGACGGCGTGACTACTGAAGAACGTGATCGGATTAAAACCCTCGAAAGGGAAAACCGGGAGCTACGCCAAGCCAATGAGATACTACGCAAGGCGTCAGCATATT
>NZ_FORY01000011.1 GCF_900114135.1 Celeribacter halophilus | reverse complement strand
CAGGCTCTCACCGGCGCGTCACCGCTGATCCTGTTCTGTGATGACGCTCACGAGCTCTTGCCGGAGTTTCGTGAGGCCCCGGTGCGGCAACTGGAGTTTGCACCGCTGACAGCCGATATTCTCATCGCGGTGCTGCAAGCCTCTCACAGCGCCACCGGTCGCATTGACGAGGCCGCCACCCGTGCAGCCCTGCCGGATGAGGGCGCGCTGTCACAACTGGACATGGTGCAGCTGCTGCTGGCCCTGCGCGCATCAACCGCAAGGGACGTGGCCGCACAGATTGCGCAGATGGCCCAAACGGCCAAAGACGCCTCTTCATCGGCCACAGGTGGGCAGTCTCAAAGGTCAGGCGAAAGCGCTGGCGCGATCACAGATCAAATCGCAGCCCGGATCTCAGGCAACAGCCCTGCTCATGAGACGGCCCGCCGGATGGTGGCCGACCTCTGCGCATGGCAGGCAGGCGAGCTGGACTGGGCGGACTGCTCGCGTTCGCTTCTGCTCTATGGCGCACCTGGGACTGGCAAAACATGGCTTGCGCGATCGATGGGCGCGGCCGCAGATGTTCACTTCCTTCAGGCCAGCTTTGCAGAGTGGCAAGCCGCTGGCCCCCTGAACACCATGCTGGGCGCCATGGTCGAGAGCTTTGATAAAGCAATCAAGTCCGCGCCTTGCGTGGTATTCATCGACGAGATTGATGCTTGCGGATCGCGTCTGGACGGCAGCGCCCACAATCGCAACTACCGCACACAGGTCATCAACGGCTTTCTGGAGCAGATCGACCGGTTGATGCGCAGCGAAGGCGCGTTGCTCATTGGCGCCTGCAACTTCCCGGAGACACTTGATCCCGCCATTTTGCGTGACGGGCGCTTTGATCTCAAATGCGAGATGCCCCTGCCGGACCGGGCAACCATTCACGTCCTGCTGAGCCGGGGGCTTGGCGAAAGGCTCGCGCCTGACGAACTCGACGCACTCTCCACCGAGGCCACGGGCAAGACACCTGCCGAGCTGGATGCCGCGATCCGCGCCGCCAAATCCGACGCGCGTCATCTCGGCCTGTCTCTGGATGCAGCACTTCTGCGCAAGCATCTGCGCATTGATGCGGTCGACCCGAAGATTTTGCGCCGCATTGCGCTGCACGAAGCAGGACATACGCTGATGGCCCAACATCTTGCGCCAGGCAGTGTGCGCAAGATCACCCTCACACCAACGGGCGGCGAGACGCAGCGCGCGGCCCTTCCGGCAGCTCTGACCAAAGTCGACATTGAAGACGAACTCGCCACGCTTTTGGCGGGCCGTGCGGCCGAGCGCCTGGTTCTGGGCGATGCCTCCAACGGTGCGGGCGGTCCGCAAAACTCGGATCTGGCCCTGGCCACACGGCTTGCGCTGGATCTGGAGACCCGCCTGGGCCTCGGGGGCGAGGGTCTCACCCACACCGACGCCTCCGTGCCCCAACTGCTCACCGACCAAGCCCGCCGCTTGCGCGTCCACAAGCATCTGCAAAAAGCCGAAGCGCGCGCGATGGAATTCCTCAAAGCGAGGCAGGCTGATCTCAACGCACTGGCCGAAGAGCTTGTCGCAAAGCGCGAGGTCTCCGGTGAGGAGGCAAAGAGGATCTGTCATTGCGATGAAAGTTTCGTCGAATGACACAAACTTGCTCGACATCTAATCCGTGATAAACTGGTTACTGAAAAGGCAAACCAAGACCGATAAGGCGATGCGCAAAACATCCTGACATGACCAAATGGTACCTGCAATGGTACCTAAGGTTTCGAAACAAAGAAAAAGGGAAGTAATATGAGCACCTTAAGAAAAGGTAATGGCGGAGAGGAAGGGATTCGAACCCTCGAGACGGTTCCCCGCCTACACACTTTCCAGGCGTGCGCCTTCGACCACTCGGCCACCTCTCCGCCGGCGTCTATAGTGGAGATCATGGGGGGGGTGCAACCCCCAGATTGCGAGAAAATGAATGTTTTTTGACGCTTTGTGAAATCACAGGTTCAGCACGGGGGCGAGCGCCCTTGAAAACAAGGGTTCGCCTCAATCCAGAAGGATCGAGACCCGTCGATTGTCGCGGCCTTTTTTCTCGACCTTACCGAGGCGCAGGCGACCGATTTCCGATGTGCGGGCCACATGGGTACCACCGCAAGGTTGCAGATCGACCTGGTCCCGCCCCTGCCCGATCCGTATCAGCCGCACAGCCCCCTGCCCCATAGGCGGCATGACCGACATGGTTTTAATGATCGACGGATTGGCCAGAAGCGCCTCCTCCGAGATCCAGTCTTCGGACACGACGAGATCACGTTCGATCAGGGCATTGAGTTGCTCTTCCACCGCCAGCTTGTCGATGATCGGCTCCGGCATCCGGAAATCGAGCCGCCCGCGCTCCGCCCCGATTGAACCACCGGTCACGGGATAGGGCAACACCACAGACAGGAGATGCAGCCCCGTATGGATTCGCATATGGCCATGCCGGCGCATCCAGTCGAGCCGCTGCGTCACAACCGTGCCCACAGGCGGCAAATGGGCCGCTTCGGCGGGCACAAGGATGATCGCACCATGATCGCCCTTGACGGTCGTCGCGATGGTCAGGCCACCGCCCTCCCAATCCAGCTGCCCGTTGTCGCCAGGCTGGCCGCCGCCCGTGGGGTAAAAGATGGTGCGGTCCAGAACGATGCCGCCTTCAGGCGTATGGCGCAACACGGTGGCATCAGCCTCTTGCAAATAGGCGTCCTCACGAAACAGCATCTCGGTCATGTGCTGTCTCCGTCGGCCTCGCCATCCGGGCCGAAATCACTGTCGGTCAGCATCTGCCGCTCGGCAAGAGCACTGTCCGCATGCGGAGCCTCAGCGGCCTGCCTCTCCGACTGCGCGGCGGCGGAAGACACAGCGGCGGGCGTTTGCCCCGCGAGAGCTTCAGGATTCCGCAGCCAGATATCGCGTTGAGCAAAGGGAATTTCGATACCTTCTTCAGCAAAGCGTTTCGCAATCGCGTGGTTGATGTCGTTCTTCACCGCCATGATGTAGCTCACGTCACGCAGGATGGCCCGAATTTCAAACTCCAGCGCATCCGCGCCGAAGCTGAGGAACAAAACCTGCGGCGGCGGGTTCACGGCCACCATCGGTTGCGCTTCGGCAATCTCGCGCAGGATCGTCTCGACCTTGCGCGTGTCGGTCCCGTAGGCGACCCCGACCGGCACGATCACCCGTCCGATCAGATTGCCACGGGTGTAGTTCGTCACCTGATTGGAAATCAGATCGGCGTTGGGCACAATCAGATCGGTCTTGTCAAACGTCTCGACCCGCGTGGAGCGCACGGAAATATCGCGCACATAGCCCATCTGTCCGTTGCCCACATCAATCCAGTCGCCCTCGGAAATCGGGCGTTCGATCAGAAGGATGATGCCGGAGACAAAGTTCTGCACAATGTTCTGAAGACCAAAACCGATCCCGACAGAGAGCGCCCCTGCGACAATTGCCAGCGCCGACAGGTCGATCCCTGCGGCGGTCACAGCGACAATCACCGAAAGGAAAATCCCGAGATAGCCCGCCCCTGCCACAAGTGCATTCTGCCCGCCTTTGTCGAGCTTGGTTTTGGGCAGGATTGCGGTGCGCAAGGCGGCTTTGAACAGACGCGTCAGGCCGAGACCGATCATAAAGACGACAATGAGCAATAGCAGATCACCCACCGAAATCTGCACACCGCCCAGAGAATAGCCCTCGCGCATCTGCGCCCAGATTTCCCACAGCGTTTCCTCGCGCACGCCCCAGATCAGAGCGAAGACCGGCAAGGCCGCAATCATAAGCAGCAAAGACAAAAGCACGGGGACCAGAGGTTCGCCCTCGTCCTCTCGCTTGCGGGTCATCAAGGCATAGAGATCATGCACAAGGCGGGACAGGACCACCAGAATGCCCATCAGCGCCAGAGAGCGCACCAAGGGGAACACGATCCCCAAAGCGGCGGACATATAGCCGACCGCCCCCAGAGCCAGCGCCACGACACTGCCCAGCAACACGACCCGCGACACGGTGCGGATGATCAGCGACGCAAACCCCGGATCGAGGTCCACCTCCCCCGTCTCGTCAACGAACTGCGGTTGCGCCGACACCATAATCCGCGCCAGACGGAACAGCGCAGCCGCCGTCACAGCCATCAGAACGAAGGAGAGAACAGCGATGGTGGCCTCGGAATAGCCGTCAATCTCCGCCAGAACCGTCAGGCCGCTCTCCAGCGCCAGCATCACCCCCGCAAGGGTGGCCATGCCGGTGGCTTCAACGCGGCGCGCGGTGGGGAGTTCGAAAAGAGCACCGTTCGGACCTGTCTGATAGAGCAGACGCCCGATCAGCCAACGTGACACGAAATAAGCCACCCCGATCCGCGGCAGCGTCATAAAGATCGCCTCCCCGCGCGCGCCCAGAAGACCGGAAACCATAGCGGCCTCGGTGATGGCCATAAGCCCTAGCAGCGGAACGACGATCTGGCTCAGCGACGCAAGAAACCCCGTCACCCCCTGTCCGGCAGCCCCTCGGACACGCTGACGCATAAATCCGGTCATTTTCTCAGACCAGTAGCGCCCGCGAAACACCAGAATAATGGCAATCACCAGATAGAACACCAGCGTCGCCGCATTGGATTTGAGCCTTGCCTGACCGGTCTCGGAAGCCGCATTGGCGCTGATGCTCGCCCATGCTTCAACGCCGGTCTTACTCAGCGCAGACAAGGCCGCTGGCCAGAGTTTGGGGTTGAGAGGCGTCGGTCCCAAAGCCATCAAAGCGTCGGCCTGACGGGCGCTCAAGGTGCTGTCGATTTCGGCAATCAGACCGTTGGCGCGGCTATAGGCCTCTTCGGCGGTTTTGACCGGAGCTTCGAGATCTTCAAGCTGTGTGGTCAGATCCTCGCGCCGCTGCGCAATCTCGTCGCTTTCGCTTTCCCCCTCAGCCGGCGCAGGACCAAGCGCATCGATCTGCCCCTCAAGCGTGTCGATCCGGCTGGCGTTGGTATCTTGTGCAGACAGGAAGCTCTCGCGCCAGATCACGAGCGTATCACGCAGGTCTTCCAGATCGGCGCTGGTCGTGTCCTCTTCGGAGATTTCCGTTTCGGCCTCAGAGGCTACGCTCTCCCATTCCGTATAGTCCGGCGTAGGCGTGTCCTGCCCCACCGCAGCAAGCGGCAGAACAAGACAGAGAATCAGGAAAATGCGGCTCAGAAGGCGTGTGATCATACACCTTCATATACGTCAGGCAGGTCGCGCGGTCCACGGGTCAGCCATTCCGGCACCGGCAGATTTTTCTCCGCAAGGAATTCGGGATTGAAGAGTTTCGACTGATAGCGCGTGCCGTAATCGCACAGCACCGTGACAATCGTATGTCCCTGCCCCATTTCACGCGCCATGCGCATGGCTCCGGCCACATTGATGCCCGACGACCCGCCGACGCAAAGCCCCTCATGCTCCAGAAGATCGAAGACAACGGGAAGCGCCTCTTCATCCGGAATCTGGTAGGCGAAATCGGGGGTGAAGCCTTCGAGGTTGGCGGTGATCCGTCCCTGCCCGATCCCCTCAGTGATCGAGCCGCCCTCGGATTTCAGTTCACCGGTCTTGTAGTAGCTATATAGCGCCGCACCCATCGGGTCCGCGAGACCGATCTTGACACCTTTCGGCTGCAAGGCCAGCCCGACACCCGCAAAGGTCCCGCCCGACCCGACCGCACAGATGAACCCATCCACCTTGCCGCCGGTTTGTTCCCAGATCTCGGGCCCTGTGGTTTCGATATGCGCCTGACGGTTCGCCGTGTTGTCGAACTGGTTGGCCCAGATCACACCGTTTGGTTCGGTTTGTGCAAGTTCTTTGGCCAGACGTTCGGAATAACGAACATAATTGTTCGGATTTTTATAGGGTGCAGCAGGCACTTGCACCAGTTCCGCCCCCGCCAGACGGATCATGTCTTTCTTTTCCTGAGATTGCGTCTCGGGGATCACAATCACCGTGCGAAACCCCAGCGCCGATCCGACGAGCGCCAGACCGATGCCCGTGTTGCCCGCCGTGCCCTCGACAATTGTGCCGCCGGGTTTGAGCGTGCCCTTTTTCAAAGCATCCTGAATGATGAACAAGGCCGCGCGGTCCTTGACCGATTGGCCGGGGTTCATAAATTCCGCCTTGCCATAAATATCACAGCCCGTCGCCTCCGACGGCCCTTTGAGGCGAATAAGGGGCGTGTTGCCAATGCTGTCGATCATATCACGTTTCAGGGGGCTGGGCGCAGACATAGTGGGAGTCCTTTTTATCTCGCAGTCTATGAATGTTTAGGACGCACATCCCGCAAGCTCAAGGCTGGGCCAGAAAGAGAGGGATATTGTCCCAACATTTCACTAAAGTCCAGAACGAGCGTTTTGTTTGAGAGCTCAGACAACGAGTATTTTCGCCATCAGAAAACCCCGAAAACCGCTACCTCAAGCCTCTCGTGGAGTGAGGCGTAGCCATATCCCGTCTTTGGATCGAACGGTCAAATGCGCCACGGGCACCGGAGTTTTCTCTGCGACGGTCTCGATACGGAAGGCCCGCAAGATCAGCGCAAGAAACAGAACGCCCTCAACCATAGCAAATCCCGCCCCCGTGCAGACGCGCGGGCCGGTGGAAAACGGGATAAAGGCGTCGCGCAGACATGTCTTGCCATTCTCGGTCTTGAACCGGTCGGGATCAAACTCGTCGGGACGTTCCCAGAAAATCTCGTGCCGCCCGAGATGCCACGGAGACAGCACGATCTGCGCACCTTTGGGCACATCGCGCGCACGGAACCGAACCGGACATTTGGCTTCGCGCACCATCATCGGCACGGGAGGATAGAGCCGGAGCGCCTCCCTGAACACGTCCTTGATAAAACGAAGTTTCGAGATATCGGAGAAAGCCGGTTCTGACGGAAGTTCCAGCGCCTCTTGTGCGGCACGCGCTTGCACCTCCGGATTGGCGGCCAGCAGCCAGAGCGCCCACCCCAGTGCAGTGGCCGAGGTTTCGTGGCCCGCAAGAAAAAAGATTGCCACCTGATCGACCATCTCCTGTGTGCTGAACCGCTCGCCGGTTTGTGGATCGGTGGTGGTCATGATCTTGGTTGCCAGATCATCAGGCGCCCTGCCCGCCTCGATCTCGGCCATGCGTTTGGCGGTCAGATCAGTGATGAGCTTGCGGATCGCCCTCGCCCCGTCCCGTGTGCGCTTGCGGTGGAAGCGCGGCAGCCATTTCGGCAACGGGATAAAGGCGGCGATATTGAGAATAGGCTGGGCGCGCTGATAGCCTTGGAACTCCTCAAAGACTTTTGCCGCCGTGTCATGGGTGATCGGGATCGAGAAAAGCGTGCGGAAGATCACATCGGCCGCGCCTTCGGAGGCATAGGGTTCGATGTCGAAAGCACCGTCCTGTTCCGCAAGCCGCGCAACCAACTGCTCTCCTGCGGCCCGCATCGCCGGAAAGGTATCTTTCAGCCTCCCGCCTTCAAAGGCCGGATCAATGATGCGGCGCTGTCTTTGCCATGTCTCGCCATTGGTGAGAAACACGCTATCGCCCAACAAGGGCCGCAAGCCTTCGGCTACGCGGCCCGATTTGGGGAAATTCATCGGATCTTCATTGAGCACACGTTTCACAAGCGAGGGCTGATTGACCAGAAAGCTGCGGAAAAACGGCGTTTTATATTCGGCCATCCACGCACGATAGAGTTTCGCAGGTTGGGCCGAAAGGATGTCCTTGCGAAACAGTTTGACGTAGTTGCGCAGACTGGTTTTCTCGGGCCGCGGTGTCGGCTTCGGAGGGATCATAACGCCATATCCTTAAATTTATTGGCCGGGACATCGATCCGGCTCGGGCTGGGCATGTGCGTCTGATAGCGGGAAGCCAGTGTTGCACCACCGGCTGTAATTTTGAAATAGTCATATTCTGCGGGCTGATCGAAGGCGCAGAGATATTGGAAATGCAGCCGGAAGAACCGCCGTTTAAGCGTGGCCTGTTTTTTTGGGCTGAGCGTCTGCGTAAAGGCCGCCGAGATCACCAAGGGCCATTTCTGATCATTGGGTGCGACGCCGGACACCTTGACCGGATCGCACAATGCAAAGGAACACGGGTCCCCCGGCGCGGTGACATCAAGCCAGAACACCTCCTCGCGCGCCGACAGAAAGGCCAGATCACGGCGCAGGACTTTGGCTTCCGGCAGGAACGATACCATTGGCACGACTTGGCCAAGCGTCAGAAAGGACAAGGCCGGCCCTGTTGCCGGCACCTCCCCCGCACGGATTAAATCCGCAAGGATAGAGATGCCCAAATGCGCGCCGGAGCTGTGTCCGATGAGCAGCACCTCGTCCCAGTCCTCGCGCAGTGCCTTTGCCAATTCGTCGCGAAATTCCGCCATGCGTGTATCGAGAACCGGAGGATTCGCCCCGCGCCAACGCGCCGAGAACCCGTAGTCATGCATCAGGTAATAGGCGAATACCTTGCCGTCTTGCGACTTGAACCAGCGCAAGAGCGCAGCACCGGAAACAAGCCCCAGCGCTAAACCGATCCAATGCCCCCACAAACCGAACAATCCGCCCAGAGCCGTCACAGCCCAAACCAGCAGGCAGGCAAGGAGCAATTGCAGCAGCAGCACGCCAATCGGGTAAAGCGCGGCAATCACAGGCCCGCGCCGGAGTTTCATCAAGCGAAACAGCGCACCTGTAGACATATACATCCATGCGGTGCGCAAAAGGACGAGGTAGGTGCGGAAAATCCCCGCCTCCATGCTCTCCTGCACAATGTCGGACCAGACCAGCACGTCAATCTCGCTGTGGGTCTTGGTCCCGTCAATATCCGCCTCAACCGACCAGCCGAAATTGCGACCCTTTTTGGGGGAAAGGCTGAGGGAATAGCCGGAAATGTCGGCCTGTGCCGCGCCTTCCTTGCGATAGAGCTCGCGGTAGCGGCGCGGCGGAATTGGATCATAGCCGGGGATGTAAAACACCCGACGCCTTTTGACCTGCCCAACACACTCGACCATGACGAAAACCTTCAACGTTTCCATCACCCTAACGCGAGTTTGAGGCAAATTTAAGCCCTAAAGCCTATGGCTCGGATGTTTCGGGAACAGGTGGACTTACCCGCCCACTCAGCCAAGCTGGCTCAGAGCAGGGAAGGTTTCCAACAGCCAGTAGGACAGCCGTGAAAACGCGCCTGTGACCATCAACAGGCCCACAAGCAAAAGAAGCCCGCCCATGACCTTCTCAATCAGCCCCATATGACGTTTGAGACGGTTCATCAGCCCCACCGCACGGGTGATAAAGATCGCAGACAGCAGAAACGGCAGGCCAAGCCCGATGGCATAGGTCGCCAAAAGCGTGGTTCCGCGCGACACGGAGGCTTCGGATGCGGCCATAGAGAGAATCGCGCCAAGCTGCGGCCCGATGCAGGGCGTCCAGCCAAAGGCAAAGGCCAGCCCCAGGACATAGGCGCCCAAGGCCGTGCCCCCCTTATCCCCCGCATCAATCCGCGCCTCACGGTCGAGGATCGGAATGCGGAAAACTGACAGGAAATGCAGTCCCAGAATGATGATCACGACACCGGAAATCCGAGAGAACAGTATCTGGTTTTTCAGAAAAAACATCCCGAATGCCGAGGCGGTGAACCCCATGAAGAGAAACACGGTGGACAGGCCCAGCACAAACAGAAGCGCGGGCACAATGGCCTTGCGCGAGGCTTTGCCCCCACCGGTCAGCTCGCCCATGGAAATCCCGGACATATAGGCCAGATAGGGCGGCACGATGGGCAGGACGCAAGGGCTAAGAAACGACACCATCCCCGCCGCAAGTGCGACAAGCATGGAGGGCAGAAGCGTGGCGTCAAAGAGATCAATTCCAAACATATTCATGCTCATGCCACAGGAAATCGTCCCTGCCTAGCGTCGAGACTGTCGCATCCCCTCACATTTGCGTTGGGCACCGTTTCAATCCCCCTCTGCCACGCCAAAACCGGCATGATGACCGGAACGAAAAACGGCCGGGGACAAACCCGGCCGCGTTTCAATCTCATGTCAAACTTATATCAAAGCGCCTTAACGGCTCCACCAGCCGCGACGTTTGGGCTTCGTAGGCGCGGGCTTTGCCTCGGCTTCCGGTTCGGATTTCACCACCGGATCATCCTCCCCGACCGATGCCGCAACCGTTTCCGCCGGAGCGGGCTCTGTTGAGGCGGCCTCTGTCGGAGCGGGCTCAGCCACAGAGGCAACTGCAGGTTCGGACACAGGCTCAGCGATCACCTCTGCTGGGGCTTCGGCTGGAGCCTCGGCAACCGCGGGCGCGGCCTCTTCAACCGCAGGCGCAGCCTCAGTGTTCGCCGCATCAACCGCTGCCGCTTTCTCCGCCTCAGCCGCAGCTTTGTCCGCTTCGATCTGCGCCTTGGTCCGGCGTTTGCGGCGGGGCTTCGGCTTTTCGGCTGCCTCGTCCTCTTTCGGGGCTTCTTCCGTCACAGTCTCGGTTGCGCCCTCGGACGTTTCCGTGACTTTCTTGCGACGGGTGCGGGTCCGCTTGGGCTTTTCTACCGTTTCTTCCGGCTTGGCCTCAACGGCCTTCACTTCATCACTTGTCTCGGCATTTGCCTCGGTCGCGTCCGCAGCCTCGGCCTTCTTGCGGCGGGTGCGGGTGCGTTTCTTCGGCGTTTTGACTTCGTCCGTTTCAGCCGGAGCTTCTTCGGATGTCTCCGCCGACGCCTCTACAGCCGCGCCTTCAGAAGCCTCAGCATCAGTTGCTTCGGCCCCGTCCGTCTCTTTGGACTCGCCCGAAGTTTCACCGTTGGACTCGGAGCGGGATTCGCCGTTCTCGTCCCGCGACTTCCGCCGACGACGCCGACGACGGCGCTTTTTCGGCTTCTGTTCCTCTTCCGCCTCGTCCGCAACAACCGGAGCCTCGACGACCTCGGCCTGTGCTTCTTCCTCTTCTTCCGGCTCTTCGTAATCCGACATCATATCCGCAGAGGCGGAAATCACAGTCGCACTTACTTCCGGCACCACACGGGTGGCGGTTTTGAACCGTTCGATGGTGAAGTCCGGCGAGATCAGGAAGGGATCGGCCTCGACACGGATCGCCATGCCATAGCGCGCTTCGATCTGGGCGATCTTTTCACGCTTCATGTTCATAAGGTAGTTCACAATGGCCACGGGCGCTTTCAAAAGCACCTCGCGGGACCGCTTGCGGGTGCCCTCTTCTTCTAGCTGGCGCAGAATCGTGAGCGCCATATTGTCGTCGGAGCGGATCAGCCCCGTGCCGTGACAATGCGGGCACGGCTGGGTCGTTGCTTCCAGCATACCCGGACGCAAACGTTGACGCGACATTTCCAACAGGCCGAAACCGGAGATGCGACCCACCTGAATACGTGCACGGTCGGTTTTGAGCTTGTCTTTCAGACGTTTCTCGACCGCCGTATTGTTACGGCGCTCTTCCATGTCGATGAAGTCGATGACGATGAGACCGGCCAAGTCGCGCAGACGCGCCTGACGGGCCACTTCTTCGGCGGCTTCAAGGTTGGTCTTGAGCGCGGTTTCCTCGATCGAGCCTTCTTTCGTGGCGCGACCCGAGTTCACGTCCACCGCGACAAGCGCCTCGGTCACGTCGATCACGATGTAACCGCCAGATTTGAGCTGCACAGTCGGGTTGAACATGCCCGCAAGGTAACTTTCCACCTGATAGCGCGCGAAAAGCGGCAACTGGTCGGCGTAATGTTTCACGTTCTTGGCATGGGACGGCATGATCATTTTCATGAAGTCCTTGGCCTCGCGATACCCCGCTTCGCCTTCAACAAAGACCTCGTCGATGTCCTTGTTATACAGGTCACGGATCGAGCGTTTGATCAGATCGCCCTCTTCGTAGATCATCGCGGGCGCGACCGATTTCAGGGTCAACTCGCGGATCTGTTCCCACATCCGTTTGAGATAATCGTAATCACGTTTGATCTCGGTCTTGGTGCGCTGCGCGCCCGCCGTGCGGACGATCAGGCCAGCGCCTTGCGGCACTTCAAGCTCGCCTGCGATCTCTTTGAGTTTCTTGCGGTCTGCGGCATTGGTGATCTTGCGCGAAATACCGCCGCCACGGGCGGTGTTCGGCATCAGCACACAGTAACGACCGGCCAGCGACAAGTAAGTGGTCAGAGCCGCGCCCTTGTTGCCGCGCTCTTCTTTCACAACCTGCACCAGCATGACCTGACGCACTTTGACGACTTCCTGAATTTTATAACGGCGCGGACGCGGCTTGCGTTTCGGGCGCACTTCTTCGTCCGTATCATCGTCCGCAACGCTTTCGATGCTGTCATCACGCTCTGACGCCGTTTCCGCATCATCGTCGGACCCTTGTTCGTCTTCATCGTCAGAAGCCTCGTCGGCGTCATCAGAGGAAACATCTTCCGCGCTGTCACCAGCCTCTTCGGCAGGTGCGGCTTCGGAAACGGGCTCTTCAACCGGTGCGGCGTCGGCGGTCTCGTCTTCGGCGGGTTCTTCGACCGGCGTCTCGTGAACGGTAAAGGCGGGCGATGTGCCCTCTTCTACCGCACCTGTCGCATCACCATCGGCGATCAGCGCATCGGCATCCGAGGCTTCCGGCTCGATCACATCCATACCGGAGACCGCGGGAGCATCGGCTTCGCCGTCTGTTTCCGGCAGAGCGACATCCTTGGTCTCCACAGCATCATCGCTCTTGACCTCTTCGGCCTTGGAGCGCGAACGCGAGCGGCGGCGACGGGAGCGTTTGGGTTTTTCTTCTTCCTCTTCCTGTGCTTTCGCATAGGCCATTTCTTCGGCCAGAAGCGCCTCGCGGTCCGCGACAGGAATCTGGTAATAATCCGGATGGATTTCGGAGAACGCAAGGAACCCGTGGCGATTGCCGCCGTAATCCACAAAAGCCGCCTGAAGCGACGGTTCGACGCGCGTTACTTTTGCGAGATAGATGTTGCCAGCAAGCTGGCGTTTGTTTTCAGATTCAAAATCGAATTCCTCGACCTTGTTTCCGTCCACCACCACAACCCGGGTTTCTTCCGCGTGGGTGGCGTCGATGAGCATTTTCTTTGCCATTGAGTTTGTCTTTCGGCACCCGGCGCAGCCGCACCTCCCCTGAAGGGCGTGCGGGACTGGATCGGGTGATATATTGGGGCGAGCGGTCCGGCAGAGGCAACGGTCGCAAGAAAACGGTGAGCAAAAGCTCCCGTTATTGCGTTTCTTCGTGCCTGTGCGCGTTGCATCGCGTTTCTTCTCCGGCGCATCACACGGTTCTTTGCCGTATCTGCGCCCATTTAAATCCCACGAGCCTTTAGGGCATTCGGGGCGGTTCGTGCCGAGGTTTTGTCATACCATTCGGCGGTATCGGTCTGCCCTGCGGGTGGTGTCGATGCGGTTCGTCGATCATTCTCGCGATCCCCGGACGTCCAGCGCACGCATGCAGCGAATCTTTTTACGCGGTTTCCGAGGGGCGGGAATGCCGTCACACGGACCTGCGTCTTTCTATCAGTAGTGACCAAAACCCTTCAACACAACCTACTAAAGCGATTTTCGTGCAATCGGGCACAGGATCGACCCTGCTTGCCGCAAAAATGCATGAATATCGCACAGATGTGAAATCCGGCGTGACGCCCGTTTTGCAAGACATCGCGACGGCCCGATGGTCACTCCGGCCATAAACGCAGACGCTTCGGGCCACATTTGACCCGAAGCACCCGGCTTTATAGGCATCATAGGTGCGGAAAGGTTAAGATTTGCTCACCACGCGCCACGTCCGACACTCAGAGATAGTCCGAGCGCTGCAATCCGTATTTCGCCATTTTCTCGTTCAGCGTCCGGCGCGGCAAGCACAGCTCGTCCATGACATTGACGATCGAGCCTTTGTGCCGCCGCATGGTGTTGTCGATCAACATACGCTCAAAGGCTTCGACATATTCCTTCAACGGTTTGCCTTCGGTCGTCATGGTCTGCTGTTCCGGCGCATCGGATTCCGAGAGCAACAGCGAGGTGATCGAGCCGGAGCCACGACGGCTTTGCAACACGGAGCGTTCGGCCACATTGATCAACTGGCGAATATTGCCCGGCCAAGGCGCCTGCAACAGTTGTGCGGCCTCCTGTGCGGACACTTCCGGCGCTTCGCAGCCGTATTCCTCAGCGAATTGCTGGCTGAGTTGTGTGAAGAGCAAGAGGATGTCCTCGCCCCGCGCGCGCAGCGGCGGCGTTGTTATTTTCATCGCCGCGAGACGGAAGTAGAGATCGGGCCGCAGTGCGCTCTCGCAGGTCCGCCCCTGTTCCTGCAGATTGCAGATCGCGATGATGCGTGTTTCGGGCGGGGTGCCCTGTTCGTCGATCCACTTCAAAAGCCGTGCCTGCAAGGTCATCGGCATGGCCTCGATGTCTTCCAACACCAAGGTGCCGCCGCGGGCCTCTTCGATCAGCGGCTGGATTTGCCCATCCGGGTCCGGCCCGAACAACCGCCGCGTCAGATCGGCCTCGTCACGCCCTGCGCAAGCGAAGGTGATGAATTTCTTCGAGGCCCGCGTCCCCACTGCATGAAGCGCATGGGCGACAAGGGTCTTGCCCGTGCCGGTCTCGCCGTCAATCAGGACATGGCCATCGGCCTGCCCCAGATCGAGGATGTCCTCCCGCAGCCGCTCCATCACAGGACTCGCGCCGATCAGCTTGTTCATAATGCCCGTGCCATCGGACAGTTCACGCCGCAAAGCGCGGTTGTCGAGCGTCAGGCGGCGCGCATTGGTGGCTTTCTTCGCCAGTTCCGTCATCCGGTCGGGGTTGAAGGGCTTTTCCAGAAAATCGAAAGCACCGATCCGCATGGCCTCCACCGCCATAGGCACGTCGCCATGTCCGGTGATCATAATCACCGGCAGACCGCTGTCCGTGCTCATCAGCTTTTTGAGAAACTGCATCCCGTCCATGCCGGGCATCTTGATGTCCGTGATGACAACCCCCGGATAATCCGGCCCAAGCGATTTGACCGCCTCTTCCGCGCTCGAAAAGGTTTCCGTGTCAAAGCCTGAAAGCGCCAGCCACTGGCTGATCGATTGGCGCATATCCTGTTCGTCATCGACGATCGCGATTTTCATTGCCGTCGCCATGGTCATTTCCTCTTTCTCCGGCCTTATGGCCTGTATCTTACTCATTTATGCTCGGGTTTGCACGTTCAGGGTCCATGCCCCTCCGGCGATCTCATTCCGCCGCGTGCTGTGCCTCACGCGACAATGGCAGCACCATCTCGAAAGCCGCACCGCCCGTAGGCCGGTTGCGCGCCATGAGACGCCCGCCCAATTCGGTCACAATCCCCGACGAGATCGCAAGCCCAAGCCCGACCCCGTCGCCCGGTGCCTTGGTGGTGTAGAAAGGCTCGAACAAAGTGTCGAGGTCTTCGATCCCCGTGCCATTGTCACGCACGGTCACACTTGCTTGCGTGCCGCCCAGAACGCCACCGGTGACAAGAATTTCGATCTGTGGCTCCTCCGAAGATTTGCTCGCATCAAAGGCGTTGCGCAACAGATTCACCAACACCTGCTCAAGGCGCACACGGTCGCCATCCACCATCACCGGCTCCGGCGGCAGGCTACGGATGATTTCCACCGAGCCTTGCCGGAATTGCGGCTCCATCATGGAAAGCGCCGAGGCCACGCAGTCGCGCAGATCGATTTCCTGCAACTCGTCCGACCCTTTGCGGGCGTAGGATTTCAACTGTTTGGTGATCGCGCCCATGCGCTCGATCAGATCATCAATCCGCCCGAAAGACGCCAGCGCCTCCTCAGAGCGTTTCCGCTGGATCAAAAGCCGCGCGCCGGCGAGATAGGTCTTCATGGCGGCCAGAGGCTGGTTCAATTCATGGCTCACGGCGGCAGACATCTCCCCCAGAACCGCAAGTTTCGACGATTGCGCCAGCGTTTGCTCGGCGACCTCCAGATTTTTCTCCGCTCGTTTCCGCTCGGCAATCTCACGTTGCAAAGCCGCGTTCAACTGGCGCAGTTCCGCGCTTTCTCGCTGGAACAATCCCGCGCGCGAAACTGCACGACGCGAGGTCATATAGAACGCGCCGGACAAGAGAATGGCAAAGCCCATGATCTCAAGCGCCAAAAAACCGTTCACCCGCTCGCGCACCGAGGAATAGGTCGTGAAGGACGTCATGCGCCAGCCACGAAACGGTATCCGGCTTTCCAGACGCATCACCGCCTCGCCTCCCAGATAGGTATCACCGGGATCCGGCGACCAATCGGTCGTCAGTTGAAACGCACGTTCAATAGCCGTGGGTGCATCGCGTGTGGCCAGCGCCTCGACCTCCGATTTAGAGCGCCAGCGCGGCTCGGTCGAAAGGATGATGTTGCCTTCGGAGTTTACGACGATCACCGCATCCGAAATTCCGGCCCAGCTTTTCTCGAACTTGGCGAGATCGACCTTGACCACGATCACCCCCGCCAGAGCGCTATTGACATCGATCCGGCGTGAGTAGCTGAATTCATAGGCCCCGTTGTCAAGCTGGAGCGCCTTGAAAATCGTATCATTGGAACGCAGCGCATCAACGAAATTCGGAGACTGGCGGTTGTTCGCCCCCAAAAGTGCGCGATCCGTGGCTGCAACCACCCGCCCTGTTTCATCCAGAAGCGTGATGCCCGCCGCGCCGATCTCGTCGACATATGAAATCAGGTGCTGGGAGGTTTGCTGGAAATCATTCGAGGTGAGCGCTCCGACCAGAACCGGATCCCGCGACAACAGCGTCGGCACGATGGAATTGCGCTGCAACTCGCTCATCAGGTTGCCCGCGTACAGCGCCTGACGCACTTCGGCGCGATTGCGGGTCTGTGTGGTGTAGCGTTCGGTCAGAAGCAGATTGGAGACCCAGACAACGCCGAAGGCCACGAGGACAAAGCCGACAAGGGCCATCCGCCCGGTCCAGCCCATGGTGCGGGATTGGCCCAATTCTTTATTGCCCCCGATAGTATCGCGATCACTCATAACAGGAGCTTATGCTTTGCCCGACACGGGCTGCAAGGGGAAGCCATGCCTGCCGGACCCCATAGGGGCCTTGGCAGCGGGATGTTTGAGCAAATTCTTGCCGGAAACAGGTTATTTAGGCGGAAACCACCGCATCAAGCAGCGAGGTGAAGAAGAGCTTGCCATCTTCATTGCCATGCTGCGGTTCGGCTGCGCGTTCCGGATGCGGCATCATGCCAAGCACGCGACGGTTCTCGGAAACGATGCCTGCAATGTCCCGCTTCGACCCGTTCGGGTTGTCGAGATAGCGAAATGCCACACGGCCCTCGCCTTCGAGCATGTCGAGCGTGCTTTCATCGGCGGTATAATTGCCGTCATGGTGTGCAATCGGAATGCCGATATGCTGGCCCTGCGTATAGGCAGAGGTATAGGGACTGTCTGTGATCTCAACCGCCAGAGGGGTGGTTTTACAAATGTATTTCAGCCCCGCATTGCGCAAAAGCGCACCGGGCAAAAGCCGCGCTTCGGTCAGAACCTGAAACCCGTTGCAGATACCAAAAGCATACCCGCCGCGCTCCACATGCGCCTTCAGTGCATTGGTGATCGGAGAATTGGCCGCAATCGCACCGCAGCGCAGATAATCCCCATAGGAAAACCCGCCCGGAACGCCGACCACATCAACACCTTGCGGCAGTTCGGCATCCTTGTGCCAGACCATGCTCACATCCGCGCCCGCATTTTTCAGCGCCATATACATATCGCGGTCACAGTTGGAACCGGGGAATTGCAGAACGGCGGCTTTCATCGGCGGGCCTCCTTGGGAGATGGGGGTAAATGCAAGTTGCCAGCCTGATAGGCTGCACGGCGCGTTCACGCAAGCCCATTAAAGACTTTCGCACTGAAGTTGAAACACAAGTTGATTGTCATAGCGCCATCCCTTCAAAGCCTTATCCCGCATCCCGCGACAACCTAGGCTTCAAGCATCTTCCTGAAATTCCGCCCCCTTCCACATCAAAATTGCAGGCCACCAAGGTGCGACCTCCCCATTAATAGCGAGTTAACCATTTGTAAGCTTATGATAGGTTCAACTCAGAAGGGTGTCATTAATCACCCCAACACCAGAGAGCTGTATGGAGACACAATTTGACGGTCCAAGCGCGTATTATAGATAACCAAAGCCTTATATTTCTCCGCTTTACCGGCGCACAAACGACCGCATCGGTGGAAAAAGATATTCAGGAACTCAGAAGTCTTTTCGGATTTCGCCCGGACATCCCCGAACTGGTCGATCTCTCGGACATCACCGAAGACTATATCGACTACAACGGCATGCGTCGCCTTGCCCGCATCGTAAATGACCAAACCCGCGACAGCGCCTTCAAAAAACGCATCGCTCTCTACGCCCCGCATGAAAGCACTTTTGGCTCGGCGCGCATGTTCTCGACCCTCACGGAACTCGAAGCCGGCAATACAGTCAGCCAAGCCTTCCACACCCCCGAAGAAGCGCTCGCATGGCTTGGACGGTCAGAAACCCGCTTTGAAGACCTGCCGGACTACAATCTGATTGCAGCCGAATAAGCGACCAGCCTCACAATCCGGACGCATGAAAAAGCCGCCCCGAAAGGAGCGGCTTCATGTCTTGTCACAATCCGGAGTGGATCAGAGAATTTCGATCCGGTAGCTTTCGATCACCGTATTGGCCAGAAGCTTTTCGCACATATCCTTGATCGTCTCTTCAGAAGTGCCATCGGCCAAGTCCAGCATGATCACCTTGCCCTGACGGACCTCGTTGACGCCCTCGAACCCGAGCGCACCGAGCGCGTGTTGCACGGCGGCGCCTTGGGGGTCCAGAACACCGGTTTTCAGCATGACATCGATGCGGGCTTTCATGGGGCTATCCTCTCAGGGTCATCAAAAGGGAGTCGTCAATGGGTCAGTTGATCAGCGTCGGCTTGTCGCCGATGGGACCGTTGGTGGGCAGAACGCCGAGGCGGCGCGCCACTTCCGTATAGGCATCGGTCAGGGAACCGAGGTCGCGGCGGAACACGTCTTTATCGAGCTTCTGCCCGCTTTCGATGTCCCAGAGGCGACAGCTGTCGGGGCTGATTTCGTCGGCCACGATCAGCCGCATGAAATCACCGTCCCAGACACGGCCAATCTCGATTTTGAAGTCGATGAGCTTGATCCCGACGCCATACATCACACCAGACATATAGTCGTTCACCCGCAGCGCCAGCGCCACGATGTCATCGAGATCCTGCTGGGAAGCCCAGCCGAAAGCGATGATATATTCTTCAGGCACCAGCGGATCACCGAGGGCGTCGTCCTTGTAGGAGAACTCGATGATCGGACGCGGCAGGCGCAGCCCTTCCTCAAGTCCCAGACGTTTCGCCATGGAACCTGCGGCGTAATTGCGCACGATCACTTCAAGCGGCACGATCTCGCACTGGCGGATCAACTGCTCGCGCATGTTGAGGCGTTTGATGAAGTGGTTCGGAATACCCAGAGAGGTGAGACCCGTCATGAAAAATTCGGAAAGCCGGTTGTTCAGAACACCCTTGCCTTCGATCACATCCCGTTTCTCGGCGTTGAACGCGGTGGCGTCATCTTTGAAATATTGCACCAAAGTGCCCGGTTCGGGGCCCTCGTAAAGTGTCTTCGCCTTACCTTCGTAGATTTTCTTGCGGCGCGCCATAGGGCCTCCAAAAGCTAATGGGGCCGGGAATCAACACGACCGGCCACTTCAGACCCGCTCTTTAGGGCATGCGCGCCACGCCCGCAAGTTCAGAGCCTCTCTCATAAGGCCGCTTGTGCGACATACCTGCGAAATAGCTGCGGAAACTGCGGATTTTTGACCGAAATATTGATTTACATCCTTGTCCCCCCCATGTCTGGCGGGCATAATCCGCACAAAGGTTTTTTAAGTAGGAGGAGCCTGCCATGACCACCTTCGACGAACGTGAATCCGCGTTTGAAAACAAATACGCTCATGACGCCGAGGCTCAGTTCCGCATGGAAGCCCGCGCCAACAAAAAACTCGCCATCTGGGCTGCCGACAAACTCGGCAAATCCACGGGCGAGCTGGACGACTACATCAAGGACGTCATGCGGGCCGACATGAAAGAGGCCGGCTTTGAAGACGTGCTTGCCAAAGTCTCCGACGATCTGGGTGACTCTGTAAGCCTTGCGCAACTGCGCGAACTTTACACAGGCTTTCTGAGCGAGGCGAAAGCTGAACTGGCCGAAAGCTAAGGCGTTTTTTGGCCGGTCGTCCGGCAATGGTTTGACCAAAGCCCTGCTCTGACGGATTGCCACACAGAACACAGTCATAAGGCCCGCATATCCTGTGCGGGCCTTCTTTTCAGGACGGATGCCCCGATGCCGCCCTACCCGATGTGCTCGCACAGCGCTCTGGGCTACCGGAGCGAAAGACCAGAACACAGGGAGGTCACAGATGAAACTCCGCTCTCATGACAACATCCTGAGCGACTTGCTCTCCTCCCGTGACTGGCTTTTGGCCGACGGGGCCACAGGGACAGAACTCTTCAAGATGGGGCTGGAACCCGGCACCGCGCCCGAACTCTGGAACACCGATCAGCCCGACAAAATCGCCAGCCTCTATCAAAACGCCATTGAAGCCGGTTGTGATATTTTCCTCACCAACAGTTTCGGAGGAACATCCGCACGGCTCAAACTCTGCGATGCCGATGATCGCGTCTTCGAACTCAACCACGCCGCCGCACGCATCGCACGTCAGGTCGCTGACGCCGCAGGTCGTCCGGTGGTGGTCGCAGGGGCAATGGGGCCTACCGGCGAAATCCTGCAACCGATTGGGCGGCTGTCCTATGACGATGCCTTCGGGATGTTTCTGGAACAGGCGCAAGGCCTTAAATCGGGCGGGGTCGATCTCGTCTGGATCGAAACCATGTCCTCTTTCGAGGAATACACCGCCGCCGCTGAAGCCGCAGTTCAGACCGGTCTGCCTTGGGTCGGCACCATGAGTTTCGAGTCGGCGGGGCGTACGATGATGGGGATCACCCCGTCCCAACTGGCCCACAAGGTCGAGGGCATGGTCCACCCGCCGCTGGCCTACGGCGCGAACTGCGGTGTCGGAGCCGCCGAAATGGTGCGCAGTGTGCTCGACTTTGCCGCTCAGGGTCTGGATCGCCCCATCATTGCCAAGGCCAGCGCCGGTCTGCCGCAAGAGGTTGACGGGCAACTGCGCTACCTTCTCACCCCAGCCATGATGGCTGAATACGCCTGCCTTGCCCGCGACGCGGGGGCGCGGATTATCGGCGGCTGCTGCGGCACGACGCCTGCGCATCTCAAAGCCATGAAATCCGCGCTGGAAACCCGACCACCCGGTCCTCGCCCGACACTGGAACAGGTGGTTGCCGCCCTCGGATCTTTCTCTCCTGAAGAAGACGACTGAGCCCCGCCCTCGCGCCAAGCGGCTCAGAACAGACTCAACTGGTCCCCAACCTTGGGCGGCACCGCAAACAGGTCGCAACGCAGCCGAGGCCCTGAGCGAGATAGTCCCGTGCGGTTCAGGGCAATGTCGAAGCGCTTGGCCATAAGCTCCGCCCATTCACCCTCACCCTGCATCCGCGTGCCGAAGTTGCTGTCATTGGCCTTGCCGCCACGCAGTTCGCGCACACGGTTCATCACACGCGCCGCACGCTCCGGCACATGGGTTTCAAGCCAATCCTCGAACAGAGACGCGACCTCCAGAGGCAAGCGCAGCATAATATAGGAAGCAGCTCTGGCCCCGTGGCTGGCCGCCGCCGACAGGATCGCCTCAAGCTCGTGATCTGTGAGCGCGGGAATCACCGGCGCAACCATGACACGCACGGGGATACCCGCGTCACTGAGCGCCCGCATGGTTTTCAACCGCCGCGCAGGCACAGGTGCGCGTGGCTCCAGCTGACGAGAAAGCCGAGAGCCGAGCGTGGTGACGGAAACTCCCACCTGCACCAAGCCCTTGGCCGCCATCGGGCGCAAAATATCGATGTCCCGCTCAATCAGCGTGCCCTTGGTCACGATGGTCACCGGATGGTTATGGGCAGAAAGCACCTCCAGAATACTGCGCATGATCCGGTCTCGCGCCTCGATCGGCTGATAGGGATCCGTGTTGGTGCCCAGTGCAATCGGAGCCACATCGTAGCTTTTGGCCGCAAGTTCACGGCCCAAGACCTCTGCCGCGCCCAGTTTACGGGTCAGGCGGGTCTCGAAATCCAGCCCCGGCGACAGGCCGAGATAGGCATGGCTTGGGCGGGCGAAACAATAGGAGCACCCGTGTTCGCAACCTCGATAGGGATTGATGGAGCGGTCGAACGGCACATCGGGACTGTCGTTGCGGGTGATGATCTTACGTGGGCGTTCGTCCACTGTGGTGGTGCCTGCGACACGCTGCTCCACCTCACTGTCCCAACCGTCGATAAAGGTTTCGCGCGCCAGACGCTCGAACCGGCCCGCAGCATTGGACGTGCTCCCCCGCGCTTTGGGCACGAGGCCAAGCGGCAGGGTTTCGGAAAAGAAAGTGGATTCGCGGCTCATGCCGCAAAACTAGAACAAAATAAGAACATTTGCCAAGAGCCTATCTGCACACAGACAGATCAACCGATGGAAATACCTTCTTACGCCGCCTTTTGTGCGGTCTCGCGGATGCGTTCGACCATAGCGCGCAAGCCATTGGACCGCTGCGAGGACAAATGTTCGTCAAGCCCGAGCCGCGCCAGTTCCGCAGGCGCATCCACAGCCAGAACCTCCTGCACGGTCAGCCCTGCGTATAGCTCGTGCAAAATGGCGATCAGCCCCTGCACGATCATCGCATCCGAGGCGCCCTGAAATTCGAAACGCCCCGCCTCGATTGTCGGCACCAGCCAGACCTGAGAGGCACAGCCCTCCACCTTGGTGGCGGGCACTTTGAACGCCTCGTCCAGCGGCGGGAAGGCCTTGCCCAACTCGATCACATGGCGGTAGCGATCCTCCCAATCGTCCAGAAACTCAAAGGTTTCGACAATCTCTTCGAAATTCTCAGTCGCCATGATCCATTCCTTGGCCTGTGGGGCAGTTGACGATTTCTTACGCCCTCCCCCGTCAAAGGTCCAGATGCCCGCGAGACAGCCGTCCTTTTGCACCCCCGCTTTGCACGGCTGGGCTTTTCAAGGCGGGGCTTTTCGGGTAGCCCTTTCATCACGAAAGTTTCAGGGCCGAGAACAAAGGGGTGTCCGATGCGGCGTCAGGTGATCATTTCAGGGCTGGTTTTGTCGCTTGTGGCCGGCTGTGCCTCTGTGCGCGAGTCGCGGTTCAACCCGATGAACTGGTTTGGCTCCTCCGAACCGGTTGCAGCCGCACAGGCCGGACAACCCGTGCAGGTGCGTAAAACCCTCGCCCCGCGCAAGGGCTATCCGGTGTTCGTCGACACCCGTGCGCTTGCCCCGACGATCAGCGAGATGCAGATGGTCAAATCCGCCTCCGGTGCCATTGTGACCGCCACGGCGTCCCTGCCCTCCACCGGATATTATGACGCCGAACTGGTCGCTGTCCCCTCCGGCAGCGCCGATACGCTCGTGTTCGAATTCCGTCTGCGCGCACCCACGAAGGCAGCTCCCGCAGGCACACCGGCGCAACGCAAGATCACAGCGGCGAAATCCCTGTCGAATGCCGAGATTTCAGGCATTCGCACCGTCATCGTCAAAGGCGCGGACGGCGCGCGACAAGTCCGGCGCTGAACCGCTTTACATCCGTGCCCTTCAGGACCATCTTGTGCGTCTGAAGATTGTTGAAAGGCACGCACATGTCGGATTTCCCACGCAAAATCATCATCGACACGGATCCGGGGCAGGATGACGCCATGGCCATCCTTCTGGCGCTTGGCTCGCCCGAAGAGATTGACGTTCTGGGCATCACCGCCGTTGCGGGCAATGTGCCGATCGAACGCACGGCTGAGAACGCCCGCAAGGTCTGTGAAGTGGCCAAGCGCCCCGATGTGAAGGTCTTTGCCGGCTGTGACCGCCCGATGGCCCACACGCTTGTGACGGCCGAACATATCCACGGCAAAACCGGTCTCGACGGCATTGAATTGCCCGCACCGACCATGCCTTTGCAGGAGCAGCACGGGGTCGACTTCATCATCGACACGCTGAAACGCGAACCCGCCGGCACGGTGACGCTGTGCCCGATGGGGCCTTTGACCAATATCGCCACGGCCTTTGAAAAAGCGCCGGAAATTGTCGAGCGCGTGCAGGAGGTTGTCCTCATGGGCGGGGCCTATTTCGAGGTCGGCAACATCACCCCCGCTGCAGAATTTAACATTTACGTCGATCCAGAAGCCGCTGATATTGTTTTTAAATCCGGCACCAAAATCACAGTGATGCCGCTTGATGTGACGCATAAGGCGCTGGTCACCGCGCCGCGCCTTCAGGCCTTCCACGACTTCGGCAATCATCTGGGCGAGGTGGTCGCAGGGTGGCTCGATTTCTTCGAGCGGTTTGATGTTGAAAAATACGGCTCCCTTGGTGGCCCGCTGCACGACCCGACCGTCATCGCCTATCTCATTAAACCCGAGCTGTTCTCCGGCCGGTTCATTAATGTGGAGATCGAGACCCAATCGAAACTCACCCGCGGCATGACAGTTGCCGATTGGTGGGGCGTGACAGATCGTGCGAAGAACGCGACCTTTATGGGAGATGTGGATGCGGACGGGTTCTTCGAGCTTTTGACCGAACGTGTCCGGCGTCTGGCCTAGAGGTATGCTGTCGATTGAGTATTTGGACAGCAAGGGAAACGGCCCTACATTCCTGTCATGACACATTTCGATAACAGCTACGCCCGCCTGCCCAAGCGGTTTCACACCAAAATCGCGCCGGAGATGTCTCCCGCGCCCGAAATGGTTTTATGGAACGAGGGGCTGGCCGAGGCTCTGGGCGTTGCCGATTGGGATGCCGAAATCTGTGCAGGCAATGTGATCCCCGACGGGGCCGACCCTCTGGCGCAGGTCTATGCGGGGCATCAGTTTGGCGGCTGGTCACCGCAACTGGGCGACGGGCGGGCGGTTCTTCTGGGCGAAGTTGTCACGGATCAGGGCCGGTTCGACATCCATCTCAAAGGCGCGGGGCGCACGCCCTATTCGCGCAATGGCGACGGTCGGGCGTGGATCGGGCCGGTTCTGCGCGAATTCATCGTCAGCGAATTCATGCATGCCGCAGGTATTCCCACCACGCGCGCGCTGGCTGCGGTGCGCACCGGCGGGCGGGTGCAGCGCGAGCGGGCTTACCCCGGCGCCATTCTAACCCGCGTTGCTGCCTCTCACATTCGGGTGGGCACATTCCAGTATTTCACTGCTCAGGGCGATGAAGAAGCCGTCAGGTTGCTGACAGAGCATGTTCGCGCACGGCATTTTCCGCAAGCGGGCAGCACGCTTGAGCTTTATGCAGAAATCGTCAAGGCGCAGGCGCGTCTGATCGCCGGATGGATGGGGCTTGGCTTTGTGCACGGGGTGATGAACACGGACAACATGGCGGTCTCCGGCGAAACTATCGACTACGGCCCTTGTGCCTTTATCGACGGCTATTCCCCGAAGGCGGTATATAGCTCCATCGACCGTGCGGGGCGCTATGCCTATGAGCAACAGCCCTCCATGGCGCATTGGAATCTGGCGCAGCTCGGATCCTGCTTCGTGCCGCAAATGGAAGCGGAACTGGGCGGGCAGCAACAGGCGATTGAGGCGCTCACCGAGATTTTGAACAGTTTCCCCGATCTGTATCAGGCCCAGTGGCGCGCGGTCTTTGGCGCAAAGCTCGGCATTGCCGACCCGCAGGACGCGGATGTAGCGTTGATACAGGAGCTTCTCGGGTTGATGGCCAAGGACGGGGCGGATTTCACCAACACATTCCGAGGCTTGCTGGATGGCACCGCGCGGTACTGGGTGCTGGATCGTGCGGGATTTGATCTCTGGGCCGAGCACTGGCAGGCCCGCCGCGCGCCGGATTGGCAGGAGATCATCGCCAAGGCCAGCCCCGCCGTGATCCCGCGCACCCACCGGATTGAAGAAGCGATCCAAGCCTCTCTGGCAGGGGATGACAGCAAGGCAAAGCGTTTGGCGCGGGTGTTGACGCGGCCCTTTGATCTGGCCGAGGAGGATCGGGATTTGACGCATCCGCCGCGTGAGGACGAAGTGGTGCATCAGACCTTCTGCGGGACATAGATATCGCTCACGCCAGCCCCTGACGGGGCGGCTCCGCGTGGGCGGGCACAGCCCGGGCGACAGTCGTCGCCTTCTCCGCTTCACTGCGTGAAACATCGCGATTGTCGCTCACCCCAGCCCTCACAAAGCCGTCCCGCGTGGGCAACCCAGACAGAACAACACCTCACTTCGAGCGATATTTCCCGAACAGGCGGCTATTGCGGGTGATGAAGTCGCGCAAGAGCCCCGCAAAAGGCGCACGCCCCCAGCGCACATAGATCGCACCGGAGATCGCGCCCACAAGCCCGCCGCCGGCATCGACGATCAAATCCCACATCGTGTCCTGAAGACCGGATTTCTGCATATTCGTACCAAAGATCTGGTCCATTGAATATTCGAATATCTCCCAAATCGCGCCGATCGACATGGCAAAGGCAAAGGCAAACAACCCCATAGCCCAAGGAGGCGCGGCATAGCGGTCGCCTTGGAACAGCATGAAAATCGCAACAAACCCCACGAGGCCGAACCCAACAGCCGAGCCGCCATGCAGCACCACGTCCCACCACCAGTAGCGGTTGTAGAAATCCCCCACCTCGCCCAGAAACAGCGTGGCGAAGATGAACAGAACGATCCCCGCCATGAAGGACCGCGGGATATAGATGTGAAACCGCCGCGCGAACAGAATCGGCATCAAGGTCAGGCCGAATGTGCCCAGCGCGATGAAGGACGAGGTATAGCGCGCCGTCACAAGACCCGCGACAAACTCCCCCAAAAGCGCCACCCAGACAAGCTTCATCACCAAAGGTTGCTTGCGGGCTTTGACGAGCCAATATCGCAGGGTATCTTTCAGCGGCATGGGTGAAATCCTGTCATTGCGACCTTATGTTAATCGTATGTTACCGAAAGTGGAAAGAGACGCGTTGCGTCTGGCCTCATATAATCTGCGCAAATGTAAAGGCACCGACGGGCAGCGCGCGCCCGGACGTGTCATTGACGTGATCAACAGCCTTGAGGCCGATGTGGTCGCATTGCAAGAAGCCGATCTGCGGCTGGGGCCACGGCCAGCCGCGCTGCCCGGACGGATGATCGAGGCGCATACAGATTTCACCGCCCTGCCCGTCAACACCTCACCCGTCTCTGTCGGCTGGCACGGCAATGCCATCCTTGTGCGCAAAAGCGCAACCGTCGAGGCGAGTTATCGTTTCGACCTGCCGGGACTGGAGCCACGCGGAGCGGTGGCCGTGGACCTGCCCCAGCTGCGTGTGGTCGGCGTGCATCTTGGCCTGTTGCGCGCCTCGCGACAAAAACAGCTTCACGCCATTCGCCAGCACCTTGCAGGTCTCGACGACCGGCCCACGGTGATCCTCGGAGATTTCAACGAATGGTCCCGCCGGCAAGGACTTGATCCGCTTAAAGACGCTTTCGACATTCACGCGCCGGGCCGGTCCTTTCACGCCTCGCGCCCGATTGCCGCGCTGGACCGGATCGCCTTCACCCAAGCCCTTGCCCTGCGCGATGCGGGCGTGGTTGAGACGGAACTTTCGCGGCGGGCCTCCGACCATTTGCCGATCTGGGCCGACCTGTTGCTTGCAAAACGCTCCTCCTGACGAAATTTCCTCTAGGATACGCCTCCGAGCCTGAGTAAACCCGTGGCAAGACCACATGTAAGGGCTCCCCATGACACTTCTACAGATCACCTCGCTTCTGATCGTTCTGGCTGGCGCGTTCGGAGCAATCAATTACCTGTTTCTCCGCCTGCCCTCCTCCATCGGCATTCTTGTTGTCGCGCTCATAGCCTCGCTCTTCGTGATCGGACTGGACGCCATCTACCCCGCCTCTCAGGTCGAAGAAACAATCCGCGCCGAAGTCCTCGCGATTGATTTCTCCGATGCGCTTCTGGAGGGCATGTTGGGATTGCTGCTCTTCGCGGGAGCCTTGCATGTGAAGGTTTCCGATCTGAAGGCCGAATGGCGGCCTGTGTTTCTTATGGCCACCCTCGGCGTGGCACTCTCCACCGCAGTTGTCGGCACGGGGTTCAGCTGGATGACGGGTATGCCCCTGATGATCGCGCTGACCTTCGGAGCGCTCATCTCCCCTACCGATCCGGTCGCTGTCCTGGGCGTGTTGCGACAAGCCTCTTTGCCCAAGAGCCTCGAAACCAAGATCGCAGGCGAAAGCCTCTTCAATGACGGGGTCGGCTATGTGGTCTATCTCGTGCTCGTCGGACTGGCATTTTCCTCAGGCGGGCATGGCGATATGGCAGAAGCCCATGGCGCCACAAGCACCGTAGAAAGTGCGCTGATGCTCTTTGCGCAGGAGGCTTTGGGAGGCGCGGCTCTTGGCATTGTACTCGGGTGGCTGACCTTCCGCGTGATGCGGCTGATTGACGACTATGCGCTCGAAGTGCTCATCACCTTGGGGCTGGCCTTCGGCGGCTATGAACTGGCCGTGGCGCTTCATGTCTCGGCCCCGATCATGGCCGTCTGCGCAGGACTTCTGATCGGTGATGTCGGGTCGAAATACGGCATGTCCGAAGAAACCCGCCGCTATGTCGATGCCTTCTGGAAGATGATCGACGAGATTCTCAACGCCATCCTCTTCCTGATGATCGGGTTCGAGGTCTTTGCCGTCGCCTTTGATACCTCCTCCATCATCGCCGGTCTCATGGCCATCGTGCTCGCACTGATCGCACGCCTCACCGCCGTTGCGATTCCTGTATTGATGCTGCGCCCCTTCCGCAATTTCAGCAAGGGCACCATCCCGATCATGACATGGGGTGGCCTCAAGGGCGGGATCTCCGTGGCGCTGGCACTCTCCCTGCCCGATAGCGAATGGAAGCCGCTGATCCTGACCGCGACATATATCGTTGTGGTCTTCTCGATCATCGTGCAAGGTCTCACGGTTGCCCCTCTGGCCAAACGTGTCGGGCGCGAACCGGGGCTTGATGTATGGCGCGCTATCTGACTTATGACGTTTTCACCGACCGGCCATTTGGCGGCAACCCTCTGGCTGTCATTCCCGATGCCAGCGCCCTGCCGGAAGCGCATCTGCAAGACATCGCCCGCGAATTCAACTATTCGGAAACCGTTTTCCTCTACCCGCCCGAAGAGATCTGCAACACCGCGCGGCTCCGCATTTTCACACCGACAATGGAAGTCCCCTTCGCGGGCCATCCCACCATCGGGGCGGCTGTTGCGCTCTCGGAACTCGGGCACGGACCCGAAATGCGTCTCGAACTTCCGGTCGGGCTAATCACCGCCAATGCAGTGGGGCGCAAAGCCTCATTCACCGCCACACAACCGCTTGAAACGATCGACCATCCCGACCCCACGCTGGTGGCGCAAGCGCTGGGGCTTCATATAAACGATATGGCCACCGCTCCCGTCATGGCAGGGATGGGATTGGCCTTCACCTTCACGGAACTCACCACGCGCGCCGCGCTTTCGAACATTTCATGTGATGTAAGCGCCTTTCGCAACGGTCATGCACGCTATCCGATGGGCCTCGACTTTGCTCAAGCCCCCTATTGGCGTGACGGCAACACGATCCATATGCGGATGTTCGCGCCTTTGGACAATATTCCCGAAGATCCGGCCACCGGTTCGGCGGCGGCCGCTCTCGGTCGGATATTGCAGCAGGAACAAGGTGATGATGTCTGGCTGACAATTCATCAGGGCGACGACATGGGACGCCCCTCGCGAATATCTGTGAAGGCCGGTTCTCACGGCGTGAGCATCGGCGGCCAAGCCATTCGCATGATGGAAGGTCAACTCAACATCTAATACCCTCGCGAACACATTTGCGAGTTGTTCGCAAAAGCAGGCTGGACCAATCCGGTGCGTTTTTCTACCTTGAGGCCGAACACGACGGCCCGGAGCCCTTATGACTGATACGATCCTATCGCGCTGCGAGGCCAAGGGCCTGCGCCTGACCGAACAACGGCGGATTATTGCCTCTGTTCTCGAAGAGGCTATGGATCATCCTGACGCCGAAGAACTATATGCCCGCGCCTCGGCCAAGGACCCCAACATCTCGCTGGCAACGGTCTATCGCACGGTGAAGCTCTTTAAAGAGCGTGGCATTCTCGAAAAGCTTGAATTCGGCGACGGACGAGCGCGCTACGAGGCTGCAGACAGGGAGCATCACGACCACCTGATCGACATAGACACGGGCCGCGTGATCGAATTTGTCGACCCCGAGATCGAAGCACTTCAGGAAAAGATCGCGGAGCGTCTGGGGTTTGATCTGAAAGGTCACCGGCTTGAACTCTACGGGGTGCGTAAAAAAAGCTGAGTGCTTTCGCGCTCCCCCGTCTGCGTCTTTGCTCTTGTCACAAGGCTTGCCGGACCACGGCGGGCGGGGATAGGTCTGCTAAAAAACACTGCGGACAACCCATGTACAATTTGCGCGCCATTTTCATGATCATCGGCTCCATGGCATTTTTCACCGTGGAGGATATGTTCGTCAAATATCTCTCCAACTTCCTGCCGGTCTCTCAGGTGCTTCTGGCGATTGCCATCGGCGGCACTCTGACCTTTCTGGTCTGGGCACTTGTGCGGCGGGATGCAATCCTTGTGCCGCGCAACTGGCGGCCCGTGATCCTGCTGCGCGCCTCGACCGAAGCGGTGGCCTCGATCTCTTTTGTCACCGCGCTCTCGCTGGTTGATATTTCCACGGTCGGCGCGGTGTTCCAGTCCATGCCTCTCGTCGTCACGCTGGGAGCGGCCCTCTTTCTGGGCGAACGTGTCGGCTGGCGTCGCTGGAGCGCGATTGCCGTAGGGTTTGTCGGTGTTCTGATGATCATCCGGCCCGGTCTCTCGGCATTTGATCCGCAAGTGCTCTGGGTTTTGGTCACTGTCGCCGCCGTGGCCACCCGTGACCTGATGACACGGGTCATGGATGCGGCGGTGCCCTCCTCTGTCGTCTCGTTTCAGGCCTTCCTTGCCATAATCCCCGCCGCCGCTCTGGCGCTCTGGCTCTCCGACAGCAGCCCTCTGCCCTTCACCTTGCCGCTACTGGCCATGACCGCCATGGCCATCGCCTCCGGTGTGCTGGGCTATACGCTCATCGTGGCCGGAATGCGTCTGGGGGATGCGTCTGCGGTCACCCCGTTCCGCTACACCCGCCTCGTCTTTACCATGATCGGCGGTATGCTGGTCTTTGACGAGCGGCCCGACCTGATGACCTATCTCGGCTCGGCCGTCATCATTGCCTCCGGCCTTTACACGTTTTTGCGCGAACGCAAGCTGGCGCGGCAATCGGTCCGGGGCTGAAACAACTGTTCTGCGCACTGTTAGCGTATGGGTTGTTGACCTGACCGCCCCGGCTGGTATCAAGCCTTTGACTGGCCCGCCAATCTAACTTTGCAAAGGGACGTAAAGCCATGAGCACCATCATCGACATCATCGGCCGTGAAATTCTCGACAGCCGCGGCAATCCGACCGTGGAAGTGGACGTCATACTGGAAGACGGCACCATGGGCCGCGCGGCCGTGCCCTCCGGCGCGTCCACCGGCGCACATGAAGCCGTCGAAAAGCGTGACGGGGACAAATCCCGCTACATGGGCAAAGGCGTGCTCGAAGCCGTCGCCGCCGTGAACGGTGAAATCTGCGAGGCCCTCGTCGGCATGGACGCCACTGAGCAGGAAGCCCTCGACGCCGTGATGATCGAACTCGACGGCACACCCAACAAGGGCCGCCTTGGTGCCAATGCCATCCTCGGCGTATCGCTGGCCGCTGCCAAAGCCGCTGCCGATTACTCCGCCCTGCCGCTTTACCGCTATGTCGGCGGCTCCAGCGCCCGCATTCTCCCCGTGCCGATGATGAACATCATCAACGGCGGCGAACATGCCGACAACCCGATCGACTTTCAGGAATTCATGATCATGCCGGTCTCGGCATCGAATGTGAAAGAAGCGATCCGTATGGGCTCCGAAGTCTTCCATACGCTGAAAAAAGAACTCTCCGCCGCAGGCTACAACACCGGCATCGGTGACGAAGGCGGCTTTGCCCCGAACATCTCCTCCACCCGCGAGGCGCTGGACTTCGTGCTGAAATCCATCGAGAAAGCCGGCTACAAACCGGGCGAAGACATCTTCCTCGCACTCGACTGCGCCTCGACCGAATATTTCGAAGGCGGCAAATACGAGATGAAGGGCGAAGGCAAATCGCTCACCTCCGAGGAAAACGCCGACTACCTCGTCGCCCTGTGCAACGACTACCCGATCATCTCGATCGAGGACGGCATGGCCGAAGACGACTGGGCCGGTTGGAAACTCCTGACCGAGAAACTCGGCGACAAGGTCCAGCTTGTGGGCGACGACCTCTTCGTGACCAACCCCGAGCGTCTGGCCTCCGGCATCGAGCAAGGCGTGGCCAACTCCATGCTCGTCAAGGTGAACCAGATCGGTTCGCTCTCCGAGACCCTCAAAGCCGTCGATATGGCCCACCGCGCACGCTACACCAACGTGATGTCGCACCGCTCCGGCGAAACCGAAGACGCCACAATTGCCGATCTTGCAGTTGCCACCAACTGCGGCCAGATCAAAACCGGCTCCATGTCGCGCTCTGATCGTATGGCAAAATACAACCAGCTGATCCGCATCGAGGAACAACTGGGTGCCACAGCAGAATATGCCGGAACGTCGATCCTGAAAAAGTAAAACCGGCGGCAGCTCTGCCCGCTTGACCGAAGTTGGAAAGCCCTGCCATTTTGGCGGGGCTTTTTGTTTTGAGGAGATTGAAATGCAGATTTGCTATTACACTTCTTCGGAGCACCTGATCTCGACACTAGAAAACAAGCATCTCAAGGTCTCCCGTTTCAGCGAATGCAATGACATATTCGAGCTTGGGAATTTCTGTATCCCTTACCACTCGAAATTGTCGGAACGCCAGCAGGCCCGTAAACCTCTGAGACGTTGGGCTGACCGGATGGACAAAGCGTACGGGCTTATTTGTTTCTCAAAAGATCACTATTCCCCACTCATGTGGGCACACTATGCGGATCGCAATCGCGGGGCATGCTTGGTGTTTGACTATCACTCGCAAACATCAGCGGGGAAGCTTATACAGGTGAATTATAAGGAAATACGGGACGAAATTTCTCCTGAAGAGACAGACAGCCTCCCTGAGAACGATATTCTTAAGCTCGACTATGCTGAGCTTCAAAGGTGTTTTGCGACGAAACAAAGCCGTTGGTCCTACGAGAACGAATATCGTCTGATTGTCGACCTGAAAGACATGAAACTGAAGGGTGAGAGCTACTTTTTCGCTTGGGGAAACACCCTGACATTAAATCAGATCTATGTCGGAGCCACCCCGACAATATGTGCCAGCACACTCCAGAATATCGTTGGAAAGAGTATGAAAGTTAGACAAAAGCGCGCCGGTTTTGGCGGATACCAAATCGTTGAGCAGAAAAATAAAGCCCTATGGAAACGAGCCGACTGCTCCTCGGATAAAGCCTCATTTTAGAAGAAAAATAGCGATGAGGGCGACACCTAACTGGACGTACGGACGCTTCAGCCCATGTGTAGTCTAGTGATGTGTTCAATCCATTGCGCATTCCTCGCCAACTTGCTTTAACCTCCCCATGACCAACACCACGCCCCTCCCCGCGCCGCTTCCTGACGGCATCCATGAGCTGCCTGCGGGCAAGCTCGCCGCTGTTGTCACCTATCTCGAAATGTTCAACCGCCCCGCTCCGCGCCCTGCGCCGGAGCAGCCGGAGTTGACGCTGGTGCGTCACGAGGCCCCTGATCTCGACTGGTATCGGGCGCTCTATCGTCGTGTAGGCGAGGACTGGCTCTGGTTTTCGCGGCTCTACATGGAGGAGGCCGATCTTGCCGCGATCCTCACCCATCCGGATGTGGAGGTCTATTCGGTGCGCAAAGGCGGTGTTGATCTCGGGATTCTGGAACTGGATTTCCGCGATGCCGAGAACACGGAACTGGCGTTTTTCGGGCTGCATGAGAGCCTGATCGGCGGCGGCACCGGGCGGTGGTTGATGGAACAGGCGCTGGACAGAGCCTTTGCGCATGACATCAAACGCCTGTTCGTACACACCTGCACGCTGGACAGTCCGCAGGCGCTGCCTTTCTATATCCGGTCGGGTTTCACCCCCTACGGGCGCGCCATCGAGGTGATGAATGATCCGCGCGTGGCCGGTGCCCTCCCCGAGAGCGCCGCGCCGCATATCCCGTTGATCGACTAATCGCCCGCCCGCATGACCGTCGCGCAAAAGAGGAGACCATGATGAGCCGGATCACCCCCGCAGAGCAACGTGTCGGCCTTTTCACCGCCGCCTATGTCATCGGATTTGCCCTGTGGTTCTTTGCCATCGGGAATTTCGAATTTATCTTCTATGTCGTAACCCTGCTCGTTCTGGTGGGTCTCATCGCCATTAGCCTGCGCAAAGCGGATTACCCGCCGCGCCTGTTGTGGGCGCTCTCGCTGTGGGGGCTGATGCATATGGCGGGCGGCGGCGTGCCTGTGAACGGGTCGGTGCTCTACACATTGCAACTGGTCCCGATCCTCAGCGACGGGGAGATGAGCCTGCTGAAATACGACCAAGTGGTGCATTTCTACGGCTTCGGCGTCTCGGCATGGCTGTTGTGGCACATCATGACCCACAGCTTTCCCGTCCTTAAAGGCACGAAAACCGCCTTTGTCCTGCCGGTTCTGGGCGCGATGGGCTTGGGTGCGCTCAACGAAATCATCGAATTCACCGCCGTGCTGATGCTCCCTGACACGAATGTCGGCGGCTATATCAACACCGGTCTTGATCTGGTGTTCAACGCGGCGGGGGCGCTCTGTGCCATGTGGATTGTGACCTCGCGCGAAAAGGAGACCTCATGACCGATATGACCGCAGACGAGATCATCGCTCATCTGAACCTCGCACCCCACCCCGAAGGCGGGCATTACCGCCAGACATGGGTGGCAGACGCCTCCGGCGACCAACGTCCTGCGGGCACCTGCATCTTTTTCCTGCTCAAAGCCGGAGAGCGCAGCCATTGGCATCGTGTCGATGCGGCTGAAATCTGGCACTATTACGCTGGCGCGCCGCTGGTGCTTTCCATTGCCGCAACAGACAAGGGGCCTGCCCGCGCCGTGACCCTCGGGCCGGATCTGCAAGCAGGAGAGACACCGCAAGCGATTGTCCCCACAGGCCATTGGCAGGCGGCCCGCAGCACCGGAGACTGGACTTTGGTCGGCTGCACCGTGTCTCCGGGGTTTCGTTTCGAGGGATTCGAACTGGCCCCAGCAGAGTTCGAGATCCCGTCTGACGTCTGATATTTCGCCCCAAATGCTAAAAAACGCCCCGTTCTGGCGCATTTACGGGGAAAAATTGCACGCCTTTCCCCGTAAAACAGGGCCAATGGTAAGGTTTTCCGCACTAGCGCAAAACTTACGTTAGGTTAAGCTGGAGGTGTTAATCAGTATCGGGGGGGGAATGCTGTCAGCATATGTTCCCGTTTTACCGAGTGAGAAGAGACCGGGGGTCCTGCTTTGCGCATTCTCCCGGTTTCGGTTCCTCTCCCACTTTGTCCAGTCGACTGTTGACCAGCCCTTTGCCTTAACACCCAAGCGTCCCGCGCGAACTGCCTACAACCTTACCGGGCAGGCTGTTTGCCACAGATGGCAAAACAGGTTTCAAGCCGCCGGGCGCGACACACGCCCACCTCCTATCGCCGCACGCACGCCAGTGGTGGACGGAGACGAGGTCGGCAGCCCTCGCAGGACACGCACAGCGAGATAGGCAAAGGCCTGCGCCTCCAGCATATCTCCATCCAGCCCCACCTCTTCGACCGGCGCAACAGGACAATCCACACCTGCCGCAATCATCGCCATGAGCGTTGCATTATGCCGCCCGCCCCCTGTGACATAGAGCGCAACGGGCGCGGTCGGGCAATGCTCCATCGCACGCGCCACCGAAGCCGCGGCAAAAGCGGTCAGCGTCGCGGCGGCATCGGCGTCGGACAAGTCTGACACCGCGTCCAGAACGTCATGGAAATCGTTCCTGTCCAGTGACTTGGGTGGCATCTTGTAGAAAAAGGAATGTTCCAGCCCCTTGGCGACGACCTCCATATCGGGCTGACCTGCGGCGGCCAGAGCGCCATCCCGATCATAACTCTCTCCTCGCCGTGCGCGCGTCAGGTCATTGACCGGCGCATTGGCAGGCCCCGTATCGAAGGCCAGCAAGGCATCCGGCGCGGCAGGGTCGGCAACACGCGGGTCCACCCATGTGAGATTGCCCACACCACCGAGGTTGAGAAAGGCCACGGGCCCCGCAGCACCGATATAACGCGCAAGCGCATGGTGATAGAAAGGTGCCAAGGGCGCCCCCTGCCCGCCCATCTCCACATCCGTCGAGCGGAAGTCCCAGACCACAGGCACAGAGGTCACTTCGGCAAGAACCGCCCCGTCTCCGGCCTGATAGGTCCGTCGCTCATGCGGCGCATGGGCCAGTGTCTGACCGTGAAAGCCGATCAACTCGAACCCGTCCAGTTCCGACAAGGCCTCGGCATGGGCGGTCTCTATGAGCTCCGTCAAAGCCTCGGAGGCCTGCCATGTCCCAAGTTCGGCACGAAACATGGCCTGTTCCGCCTCGCTATAGGCCCGAAACGCCGAGTCGCCAAAACCGCAAACACTCACGCCATCGGTTTTCAACAACGCCACATCCACCCCGTCCAGAGATGTTCCGGACATACATCCTGCGACCCAAATCGGCGCTGTCTTACTCTTACCGCTCATCACACTCTTTCCCTTTGGTGCTCACCCCGATATATCAGGCCGCGCTGACCCTTTGAACGGAAAATGTGACAGATGACATACCATCCCAAATCGGACTTTCTCCGCGTGATCATCGAACGCGGTTTCCTTGCGGATTGCACCAATCTGCAAGAGCTCGACGAAGCCCTGAACAAAGGGATGGTCACCGCCTATATCGGCTATGATGCCACGGCAAAATCCCTTCATGTCGGGCATTTGCTCAACATCATGCTGCTGCGCTGGTTCCAGAAAACCGGCAACAAACCGATCACCCTCATGGGCGGCGGCACCACGAAAGTGGGCGATCCGTCCTTCCGCTCCGACGAGCGCCCGCTTTTGTCGCCCGCACAAATCGACGACAATATTGACGGGATGCAAAGGGTCTTTGCCCGATACCTCGACTACAAGGACGATGCCAACGGCGCGTTGATGCGCAACAATGCCGAATGGCTCGACGAGTTGAACTACCTCGATTTCCTGCGCGACATCGGACGGCATTTCTCCGTCAACCGGATGCTGTCCTTTGAATCCGTGAAATCGCGACTGGATCGCGAGCAATCGCTGTCCTTCCTCGAATTCAACTACATGATTCTTCAGGCCTATGACTTCCTTGAACTGAACCGCCGCTACGGCTGTCTGTTGCAGATGGGCGGTTCGGACCAGTGGGGCAATATCGTCAACGGGATCGACCTGACGCGCCGCGTTCTGGACAATGAAATCTACGGGCTCACCACGCCGCTGCTGACCACCTCGGACGGGCGCAAAATGGGCAAAAGCCAAGGCGGAGCCATCTGGCTCAACGCGGAGATGCTGAGCCCCTACGAGTTCTGGCAGTTCTGGCGTAACACCACGGATGCCGACACAGGCCGTTTCCTCAAGCTCTACACAGAGCTTCCGGTGGAAGAATGCGACCGTCTGGGCGCGCTTGAAGGCTCCGAGATCAACGAAGCCAAGATCATCCTCGCCAATGAAGTCACCACGCTGCTGCACGGGGCCGAAGCCGCCAAAGCCGCCGAAGCCACGGCCCGTGAGGTCTTTGAGAAAGGCGGCGTGGGCGATGACCTTCCGACCGTTGAACTCTCCGCCTCCGACATTGGCGACGGCATCTCTATCGTTCAGCTGTTCGTCAAATCCGGTCTCGCTGACAGCGGCAAGGCGGCGAAACGCCTCTTTGCCGATGGCGGGGCCAAGGTGAATGACGCGGATCACAAGGACGCGGGCCTGCTGGTCACGGCGGAGATGCTCAAAGAGCCGATGAAGCTCTCGGCGGGCAAAAAACGTCACGCCTTGGTCGTCTGCAAAGACTGATCCCTATCTGAAATGAAATAAAGCCGCGCTTTAAAGCGCGGCTTTGTGATCTTTGCATCATGGATTTTTTCCTGATTTTTCGGCAAAATACCCAGATATGAAACGACTCGCCCTCCTCACACTCCTTCTGACAGGAACCGCCCCCGCCCTACACGCCGAGCCATGGCTCACCGGCGACGGATGGATTGCGCTTGGCACTTCGACGGTCGAGGACGAAGATCTCTGGTTTGGTGGAGACGGCACATGGCGGACCAACTGGGACGGGTTGGGCCTCAGCTTCGGGGCTTTCGGAACCTTGGGGCGAGAGCATGAAACCTATGCCGCACTGAGCTACAGCCTTGGCTCCACACGCTATGAAATCGGCAACCCCCGCCCCGCCTACGACCAGTTCGCGCGTCCGCTCCTCTCCGATGTGATGCTGACCGAAGCCTTGCAGCGCACCGATACCGGTTACAGCCGACTGACCGACGGGACCATCACACAGAACAATTACCTGCCCGCAGGTGCCAGCTATCAACGCAGCGACATGGCCGCGTCTCTCCATTACGTCGATGACTATAACACGGCGATTCTGGGGCTTGGAGGCGGTTGGCACATGGGAGACTGGCGCGTAGAGGCCGCTCTTGAGTATGTCGATGGTGACAGTTCAGATGCCAATGCCAAGCTGCAAGGCCGTTACATGCTCGGGTCCGGCGAAATGTCCGGCACCCTGTCTTACAACGAGGCCAATGACGCCCCTGCCGCGATGGAACTGGCCTATCGCCATCCGCTCACGAATACGATTTCCATGACAGAGCTGGTCTCCGTGCCCTTCGAGGAACCGGAAGACGGGCTGGCCCTTGTGGGGGCGAATATCTATCTGCGCGGGGAGACCTCTCTGGATGTCTCCGGCGGATATGGCGCAGGGGACGGGCTGGCCTCCGCCGCGCTGCGCTTTGAATTCTGAAACGCGCTCAAGGCCTTAGGCGAACAGCAAAAAGGGCGCCCAAAAGCGCCCTTTCTTTATGAGTAACCTCAAGCCTTGTGCGAAGATCAGTCCGTGACAGAGACTTTCACCATCACATCCGGTTCGCCGATCACAGCACCATTGGGCCCCGTGCCGCGCTTGATCTCATTGACCACATCCATGCCCTCGGTGACCTTACCAACGACCGTATACTGGCCGTTCAGATGCGGTGCGGGGGCAAACATGATGAAAAACTGGCTGTTGGCCGAATTCGGGTTCTGGCTCCGCGCCATGCCGACAACACCGGCATCAAAGGGTTGATCGGAAAACTCGGCTTTCAGGTCCGGCTCGGAAGAACCGCCGCGTCCGGCCATCTGCATGGAGAACTCCGTCGCGCCCATCTTGCCATATTGCACATCGCCCGTCTGGGCCATGAACCCGTCGATCACACGGTGAAAAACGACATTGTCATAAGCGCCTTCGCTTGCGAGCTTCGTGATCTGCGCAACATGGCCGGGGGCCACGTCCTCGAAAAGGTCGATATGCACGGTGCCATTGGCCTCGCCTTTGACCTCGATATCAAGCCCCGTGGCAAAGGCCGGAGCCGCCGCCAGCGTGGCGATCAGTGTCAGCGTTTTACGCAACATCGGCAGCCACCTTCATGGAGATCATCGCATCAGGATACATCGGCGGTTCACCGCGGGTGATCTTGTCCACATGCTCCATACCAGAGATCACGCGCCCGTAGACCGTATACTGGCGGTTCAGGAAATGGTTGTCGGAGAAGTTGATGAAAAACTGCGAATTGGCGGAATCGGGGTTTTGCGACCGCGCTGCACCAATGGTGCCACGATCATGCGGGATGCCGGAAAATTCCGCCGGAACATTCGGCAGGTCGGAACCGCCCGTGCCCGCACGACGCAATTCGAAGTCCTTGTTCTGGTTGCCGAATTTCACGTCACCGGTCTGCGCCATAAAACCCTCGATCACGCGGTGGAACACAACCCCGTCATAGGCACCGGCACGGGCCAGTTCCTTCATCCGCTCGCAATGTTTCGGCGCGATGTCGGGCATGAGTTCGATCACAACTTCACCGCTTTCCAGCGTGAGGATGATTGTGTTTTCGGGATCTTTGATGTCGGCCATGACTGCCTCCTCGGGGTCATAAAAGGGGTCGAAATTTTGCCCAGTTTAATGTGCCCCACCGGTGAGGGAAAGGGCGATCTCGCAGCATCCGCGCGGATTGGCCCTGATGCGTCCTCACGCCTGTTGACGAAGCGGTGAGGAGCGGTCAAACAAGGGTAATATGCCAAACCCTCCCTGAAAGGACCGATTGCTATGGCTTGGAAAACCCTCGATGATATGGAGCTCTCCGGCAAAGTGGTGCTGACCCGCGTGGACATCAACGTGCCCATGGCCGATGGCAAAGTGACCGACGCCACCCGGATCGAACGGATCAAGCCCACGATCGACGACATTCTTGCCAAAGGTGGCAAGCCGGTTCTTCTGGCGCATTTCGGGCGTCCCAAGGGACAGGTTGTGCCGGAGATGAGCCTCGGACTGATCAAGGACACCGTGGCCGAGGTTTTGGGCGTGCCGGTCAAATTTGCGACCGATTGTATCGGCAGCCCCGCGAAAGAGGCCGTGGCAGCTTTGCAACCGGGCGAGGTTCTGCTTTTGGAAAACACCCGTTTCCACAAGGGCGAGACCGACAATGACGGGCAATTCGCCGCCTCACTGGCTGCACTTGGCGATGTCTATGTCAATGACGCCTTCTCCGCCGCGCACCGTGCCCACGGCTCGACCGAGGGCGTGGCCAAGCTCCTGCCCTCCTGTGCTGGGCGTTTGATGCAGGCCGAGCTTTCCGCGCTTGAAGCTGCGCTTTCCACCCCCACCCGTCCGGTCGTGGCCGTTGTGGGCGGTGCGAAAGTCTCGACCAAGCTTGATCTGCTGGGCAATCTCGTGCGCAAGGTCGATTACCTTGTCATCGGTGGCGGCATGGCCAATACATTCCTCGCCGCAGAGGGCGTGGATGTGGGCAAATCTCTGTGCGAACACGATCTGGCCGACACGGCACGCGAGATCATCAAGAAAGCCGACGAGGCCGGTTGCGAGATCGTTCTGCCCGTCGATGTGATCGTGGCGCGCGAATTCAAAGCCAATGCTGCCAATGAAGTCCTTCCGGTGACCGAATGTCCCGAAGATGCGATGATCTTTGATGCCGGCCCGAAATCCGTGGCGCGGATCAACGAGATTCTGGACGACGCCAAAACCGTCATCATGAACGGACCTTTGGGGGTCTTCGAACTGGAACCTTTCGGCGCGGGCACCTTTGCCATGCTCGAAAAAATCGCGGAACAGACCAATGCAGGCGCTTTGGTCTCGGTCGCAGGCGGTGGCGATACGGTCTCGGCAATCAATGCCTCCGGCCATGCCAAGGATTTCACCTATATCTCGACGGCGGGCGGTGCCTTCCTCGAATGGATGGAAGGCAAGGAATTGCCCGGCGTGGTCGCTCTCGGCTAACGCCTTTCGCACGTGCGGTTCAACGCACAGGCAAACATTCACAGGCCCGCCTCTCCGGCGGGTCTTTTCTTTGCCGCCCACACGTTTGTGCCGCCGACATGCCCCCATGTCGCGTATACCGGATATGCGCGGCCCTCTTGCTCTGGATCAATCCTTTGCCTGCATAAGTCGCGTAATCTGAACTCATTGCAACCCGTGAGCGCTACCAAGATTGCGAGCACGCGCCGAGCAAGGTAACTCGGTTGTGAAATCCCCTAAGCCCTCGCTGCCGAGGGACGATTTGAGCCAAAAGAGGAATGAGATGTCTATTCAGGAAATGACCGCCAAAATGGGCGAAGGCCAAGGCTTTATCGCAGCACTAGACCAATCGGGCGGCTCGACGCCCAAGGCGCTCAAACTCTACGGCGTGGATGAGAGCGAATATTCGGGCGAGGCCGAAATGTTCGACATGGTCCACGCCATGCGCTCGCGCATCATGCAGTCGCCCGCCTTCACCGGCGACAAGGTCATTGGCGCAATCCTTTTTGAGATGACCATGGACCGCGAAGTGGGCGGCAAGCCGACCTCCCTGTTCTTGTGGGAAGAAAAAGGCGTCGTGCCGTTTCTCAAAATCGACAAAGGTCTGGATGCCGAAGCCAATGGCGTTCAGCTGATGAAACCGATCCCCGGTCTCGACGATCTTCTAGCCCGTGCCGCCAAGCTCAAGGTCTTCGGCACCAAAGAACGCTCGGTCATCAATGCCGCCAATGCGCAAGGCATCAAAGCCATTGTGGACCAGCAATTCGAAATCGGTGAACAGGTGATCAAGGCCGGTCTCATGCCGATCCTCGAGCCGGAAGTGACCATCACCATCGAGGACAAGGCCGAGGCCGAAGCCATCCTGCGCGACGAGATTCTCAAACATCTCGATGCGATGGACGACAGCAAACAGGTGATGCTGAAGCTCTCCTTGCCGAGCGAGCCGAATTTCTACAAACCGCTGGTCGATCACCCGCGCGTGTTGAAAGTCGTGGCCCTGTCCGGTGGCTACAGCCGCGATGAAGCCAATGCGCTTTTGTCGAAAAACACCGGCATCATCGCCTCTTTCTCCCGCGCACTGTCCGAAGGGCTGAACGCCAAACAGTCAGACGCGGAATTTGACGCCACCCTGCAAGCCGCCGTGGACAGCATCCACGCCGCGTCGATCGCAGGCTGATCTGATCCGGAACCAAAGCAACGGGGCATCCTTTCGGGTGCCCCTTTGTCGTAGAAGTCAAACAACCTCCCCCACCTCATCATCGCAACAGGCCTCAGGTCGTCGCAACGATCCAGTCGGGTCGGATACCGCTTCGGGAAATATAGGGCACCACGTCATGACCACGGAACAACCCGTGGTCCGTGATGAGAATCGTGCCGATCCCCGCACTTGCCCCGCCCAGAACATCCGTGTGCAACGTATCGCCAACCATCGCGATACGGTGACGGGGCACGTCCTTGAGCCGCGCTAAAGCCGTTTCAAACGCATTGCCGAAGGGCTTGCCAAAAAACGCCGCCTTTTGACCGGTCCGCTCGGTGACATCATGGGCAACCAACCCCGGTTCGAAGGACAAGCCCTCCTCACGCGGGGCGACAAGATCGGGATTGGCCACAACCAACGGCCTTGGCCGCGCCAGAAGCGCCTGTGTCAAAGCCTCCGTATCCGATTGGGACCAGCGCGCACTGGACAGCAGGAGAAATCCCCCTGCGCTGTGCAAAAGCTCCGGATGCTCCGCCAGATGCTCGATCCGCGCCGCGTCATCCGCATCGTTGAAATCGTCACCTTCAGCGGCGGCGGCGGCCCAGACCTTTCCGCCCGCCAACTGCGGCAGAGCCGCGAAAGCCACGTCACGGCTCGACACCACCTCAGAGGCGGAAAAGTCAAAGCCCAACCGATGATATTTGGCCAAGACCGCCTGACGGGTGTAGCTGGCCGCGTTGGTGAGAACCACAAGCCGCTTGCCCGCCGCCCGTAGATCGGCCATGCGCTCGACCGCACCGGCTATAGCCGTTTCACCGCAATTGAGCACCCCGAAAGCATCCAGAATATAGGCGTCGAAATCCTCCACCGTATCGGCCAGACTGTGCCCCGCACGCGATTGCGGGGCAAACTCCGCCTCCGGCAAGACCGCGCGAACGCTTTCATACCGGTGAAATGCCCAATCCGTATCAATCATCCGCGCTCGCCCCGCTCAACTCGCCTGCTCATTTGGTTTCGCCCCCGCCGCGCTCACAAGATCGCAGACGACAGGCGCACGAGGGCCGACATATGCGGCCATCCCCTGTGTTCAAAGGGATTTCTTGTGCAAGCGTGAAGAAATCGCCTCTCCAACTGCCGCAAACTCGGGCATTCTCGGCCACGAGGTCTCGGGTTTTCTGCCGGTTCACAGACAATTATGCCACCCAACTCTTGCCCCCGAACACAGGCGCGTTAAACCCGTCTCATGATTACCATTCGCGCATTCGACTTCCCGCTCTCGCAAGCCCTCGCACACGCCATGAGCAGCCCCCAGTCAGACAAGCCCGCCTGTGTGCTGGCCATGATCGGGGGCGCGGCCGGACCGTCCTTTCGTCCGGTCGGGGCGAGCATGTTCATCATGGAGGATGGCACCTGTTTCGGCGGGCTGTCGTCCGGCTGTATCGACGGGGATGTCGCGCATCATGCGGCGCAGGTGCTCAAGGACCGAAAGCCGCGCAAACTGCGTTACGGTCAGGGATCTCCCTTTATGGATATTCAACTGCCCTGCGGCGGGTCACTGGATATTTTCCTCGTGCCCATAGACGACATCACCCGCTTGCGCACCGTGTCACAAAACATCTCAGAGCGGCAGGCCGTCACACTGTTCCTCGATATGGAGCGCGGCGGGGTTGCAATCGCAGAAAGCGCAGAAGATCAAAGTGTTGCGCTGCATGTCCTGCCGGACACCCGTTTCGTCGTTCTGGGCGCAGGCACGGAAGCCTCCGCCTTTGCCGCTATGGCGACCTCCGCCGGATATGATGCGGTTCTGGTCTCCCCCGACAGCGACACACTGGACGCGGCGCGGCACTCCATTCCGACCCTGCACACGCGCCACATCACCCAAGCCACCCTGCCCGCCGACATTGCGATTGATGCGCATACGGCGGTGACGCTGTTTTTTCACAACCATAGCTGGGAGCCGGATATTCTGTTGAACATCCTTGCCTCACCGGCATTCTACATCGGCGCACAGGGCAGTTTACGTACAGCAAATGCACGGATCGAAACGCTGCGCGCGGCGGGTGTGGGTGAGGCCGAACTGGCGCGGATCAAAGGGCCCATCGGTCTGATCCGCTCGACCCGCGACCCGCGCACCTTGGCCGTGTCGGTGCTGGCCGAAGTCCTGTCTTGTGAATCCCCACAAGGGCAGAGCTGATGCGGGTCGGGCTTGTTCTCGCTGCCGGACAGTCGCGGCGCTTCGGGGCGGAGGACAAGCTACTGGCCCCCCTGCATGGACGGCCCTTGTGTTCCCATGCTTTCGAGACCGTCGCCTCGCTTGATCTGGATCGGCGCTTTGCCTGTGTGCGGACCGATGCGGTCGCGGAGCGTGCTCAGGCGGCGGGTCTGGAGGTGCTGCGCGTGGAGGGTCAGCCGCAACAGAGCGACAGCCTGCGCAGGGGGCTGAAGGCGGCACAGGACTGTGGCGCAACGCAGGTGCTTGTCACGCTCGCGGACATGCCCTTTGTGCCCGCATCACACATGGCCGATCTGTTCGACATGGCAGGACATGACGCGGCGGCGAGCAGCTTTGACAGGCAAAGATTGCCACCAGCGGTATTTTCCGCATCCCGCTTTGCAGAGCTTTTGGCCCTGACCGGTGATCAGGGCGCAGGGCGTGTGATCCAAGCATTGCCCGAGCCGCAAATCCTGACTTTGCCTGCACAGGCCTTTCTGGACATCGACACCGCGGCTGATCTGGAGAGGGTTGATCGGGAAGCGAAACCCCCAAAAACAACGCTTAAATAATGCGTTGCGCAGCAATCTTAATGTAAAACTTGATGCCATAAATCCGGCAATATCACTGCACGTTTTGAAACTGCACGTATACGCTCCGCTCAAAACCGGAGCAACCCGAAGAGACGCAGCGCGCGTCCCTTCGGGAAAGTCGTTTACGCCTTGAGACCGGCCAGAACGGCCTCGGGCGTGATCGGCAGGTGACGCAGGCGCACACCAACAGCGTTGTAGATCGCATTGCCGATTGCAGGCGCGACCACGGTCGTGGCCGGCTCCCCGAGCCCGACAGGCACTTCGCTGCTTTCGATGAACTCCACATCCATATCCGGCGTGTCGATCATGCGCAGCGGCGTATAGGTATCGAGGTTGCGGTCACGCACGTTTCCGGCCTCGATTTCCGTGCCTTCGTAGAGCGCCATAGAGAGGCCCCAAAGTGCGGCCCCCTGTGTTTGCGCCAAGGCACCGTCCGGATCGACGATGATGCCTGCGTCCACCACGAGGTGAAGCTTTTCGACCGTGACCTGTCCGGTTGCGCGATCCACTTTGACCCGCGCGGCACAGGCTCCCCAAGTGGGCATGTCGCGCTCCTGACCGAAGCTGGTCGCAAGCCCGATGCCGGTGTCCGCCGGAAGGTCGCTCCCCCAGCCCGCCAGCTCTGCCGCACGTTGCAGCACAGCGGCCTGACGCTTTGCGCCACCGACCGCGTTGGGCGCAGAGCCCGCATTGCGACCTTCTGCGGTCAACAGGCTCAGACGGAAGTCCAGCGGATCACGGCCCAGCTTGTGCGCCGCTTCATCCATGAAGCTTTCCAGCGCCCAGTTGGTCCAGCCCGGTCCGACCGAGCGCAACCAACCGGGACGGAAGGTCGTGTTCGCCAGATCATTGGAAATCGCCCGCACCTTTTGCGCACCAACCGAATACCAGTGATCCGCACCGGCGATGGCAAAGGGATCGTAGGGTTCACCATTGGTCCCCTTCGGCATGAAGGAGGGCACCATCACCTCGGTCGGCCAACCCGCCGTGGCGTGATGTTCCATCCCGATCACGGTGTTATCCGCATCAAAGGCCATTTTCAAAGCCTGCACCGACGAAGAGCGCGGGCTGTCAAACAACACGTCTTCGGGGCGCATCATCACCATTTTGACGGGTTTGCCACCCAATGCTTTGGACGCAAGCGCCACAGGCACGGCGTAATCCCCGTTCAGACGCCGACCGAAGCCACCGCCCAGCATATAGGTGCGCATGACGATCTCGTCCGCAGACACACCAAGCGCCGCTTGCAAACTCGGCAGGATCAAGGATTGCCACTGGTTGCCCGTGTGGATTTCCCAGACCCCGTCCTCGTTTTGAAACGCCGTGGCGTTGAGCGGCTCAAGTTGGAAGTGCAGCACGGTGGCGGTGGTGTATTCCGCCGAAATCTGGTCGGCCGCCGCCTCGAAAACCGGCGCGGTATCGCTGTTGCCCGTGTCCAGAATCGAGCCTTTGCTCTCATCGGCAATCAGGGCCCGCCCGTGGTCCTGAATTTGCGCCTCGTCCACAGTGGCCGTGGGTCCGGCCTTCCATGTGACTTTGACCTTATCAGCGGCCCGTTGTGCCGCCATAAAGGTTTCGCCAATGACCATCACCCAACCGGGCACCGTGCCGGACGGATCGTCCAGCGTCAGCGTCTGGAGATAACCTTTCACGGATTTCGCCGCGCTGTCATCCACCGAGGCCACCGTGGAGCCGATCCGCGTCGGAGGCAGAAGCGGTGCGGCATAGACCATGCCGTCGATCTTTGCATCAATGCCGTAAACGGTCTTGCCCGTGGTTTTGTTGGCAATATCGAGCGCGGTGACGTCCTTGCCCACCAGACGCAATTCGGAGGCGGGCTTGAGCGGCAGCGCCTTGAGTTCGTCTTCGGTAAAGCTGCGGGTGATGCCTTCGGAGACAAGCTCGGCATAGCTGACGGAGCGGTCGCCAGAAATCACGCGGCTGTCCTGTGTCGTGCATTCGGACGGGGCCACACCCCATTTGGCCGCAGCCGCTTCGATCAGGGCCATGCGCCCTGCCGCGCCCGCCTGACGATAGACAGGCCAGCTTTGCCACACAGACCAGCTTCCGCCCGTGACCATCAGGCCCCATTTGGCGGCACTGTCGACATGGGTGATGGAAACATCTTCCCACGCCACATCCAGCTCGTCGGCCAGAATACGGGCAATAGCGGTCCCGACATGCTGCCCCATTTCGGCGCGGATGATGTTGACGTTCACCTTGCCCTCGGCATCAATCGCATACCAGAGCGAGGGTTCATATACGGCACCTGCTGGAGTCGCGGGCACGCCATCGGGCGCTGCCGGGTCCATCGCGGCCAGACCGGCACGCGGAAAACCGAAAGCGGCACCGGCTGCGGTCATGGACACAAGAAACCCGCGACGGGTCATCTCGGCTGTGGCTTCACCACGCGGCGGGAGTTTGAGCTTAGCCATTGGATGCGGCCTCCTTCATAGCGGTTGCCGCGTCACGGACAGCTTCGCGAATACGGGTGTAGGTCATGCAGCGGCACAGGTTGCCAGTCATCACCGCGTCGATGTCATCATCCGTCGGCTCGGGAATATCCTGCAAAAGCGCTGCGGCCTGCATGATCTGTCCCGACTGGCAATAGCCACATTGCGGAACACGCAGTTCGCGCCATGCGGTTTGCACGGGATGCGCGCCTTCAGGATCAAGCCCTTCGATCGTGGTGATCTCGGCCCCTGCGACAGCGGAAACCGGCGTCACACAAGAGCGCGTCGCACGTCCCCCGACATGTACGGTGCAAGCCCCGCACATCCCGATGCCGCAGCCGAATTTCGTCCCTTGCAGGCCGATTTCATCGCGGATCACCCACAGAAGCGGCGTGTCGTCTTCGACATCCACCTCGATCACTTTGCCGTTTATTGTAAAACTTGTCATTCTATCTCTCCTGATCCCGTCAATGCGCCAGAGCGCCTTGGGCACGGATCTCGGTTACTGTCTGTTCCAAATCCACCCACGGGGCCTTGTCCGTCCGGCTGTCACGCAGATAGGCGGCAATGGACGCGATCTGCTGATCGTCCAGCGCAGAGCGGTAGCCCGGCATCACAACGCCTTCCATGCCCTGATCGGCATGAACGCCATCAAGGATCACATGAACGAGGTTGGTAGGGTCATCCAGACGCACGGCCGAGTTGATGCCCAGATCGGGACGTCCTTCGGCGATTTGCACAGAGTTATAGTGGCAGGCCGCACAGGCGGTTGCATAAAGTCGCTCGCCCTCTTCCTTGCGGTAATCGGCTTGCGGCGCACCTGCGGCCAGAGATTTCTCCACCGCCGGATTGCTCATCGGAGCCATATCGTCCGCGCCAACCTGATCGCCCAGATAGGTCGCAATCGCGAGAAGATCCTCGTCCGGCAAATCCTTGAGTCCGGCATGGACCACAGGGGCCATCGGGCCCGCAGCAGAGCCTTGATAGGTGGTGGTGCCGGTCTTCATATACTGGAAGAAAGCATCTTTGTTCCACGCCACCGCAGACGGGTTGTCCGAGGTCAGAGCGGGCGCGATCCAGTTGTCAATCGCGGCGCCTGCAAATTGCTGCGTGGCGATTTCCGCTCCGAACGCGTTGCGCGGCGTGTGACATGCACCACAGTGTGTCACACCCTCGACCAGATATGCGCCACGGTTCCATGCTTCCGACTGGTCCGTCTCCGGCTCATACTGCCCTTTATCAAAATAGAGCATTTTCCAACCGGCCTGCAAAAACCGCTGGTTGAGCGGGAACGGCAGGTCGTTTTCAGTATGGGTCGCCTTCACAGGCTCAACCGAACTCATGAGATAGGCATAGAGCGCGGCGATGTCCTCGTCGGTCATTTTCGCGAAATGGTCAAAGGGGAACGCCGGGAACAGATGCGCCCCGTCGCGGTCGATCCCTTCACGCATCGCACGTTCGAACGCGGCGAGAGACCACGTCCCGATCCCTGTTTCGGGGTCCGGTGTGATGTTCGTCGAGTAGATGGTCCCGAAATCGGTTTCCATCGGATAGTTGCCGGCATAGGCCGCACCATCGGCACTTGTATGACAGGAGGCACAATAGCCTGCGGATGCAAGCTGCCGTCCCTTTTCGATCTGCGCTTCTGGAAAGCTGTCTGCCGAGGGCGGTGCAATCTCGTCGATTGCAGGATGCCAAGCGTAGATGGCGAAGCCGCCGATGCCCAGCACTGCGAGTGCGGCACCGCCGGTAAGTATGCGTTTGATCATATGTTTTTAACCTTTTGATCGGTTAGCTGGCGCGAGCCCCCTTAAAGGAGTTGCGCATTATTGGCGTGTCCGACCACCTAGGGCATATCGACAGGAAGTCACAGGCAAAGCAGTCGCCGCGCGAAAAAAGTGATGAGATTCTGTTTCGAAAGTGAGACAGTTTATGTCCAGAACCTGAAAGCCGAAGGGAGCAACCGGACGCGACCGCAATGCGACGTAGCGCCACGCCCTACCCCTTCTGAAAACGACTCAGCCAAGAGCACCACATCGCATTCTGCGCCTGCTTATTTTATGGCGACACGCACGGAAAATCCGAAATATCATCCCGAAAACCTCACTCCAGACCCTGAATTCCAGACAATATCCATCCAAAAGGTGCAAAAAACATTAAAACAGCGCCCTTGCCATCGGCGGTTTCCTGCAGCCCCTCGCGGAAATTTGCCGAAACGGTGAAATAGCCATTTCAAGTACCGCAGAAAGAGTTAAATAACAACAAACTAGCACGTCAAAACCGTGTCTTACCGGGGGTATACTCTTGACGATTTCCAACTGCACACAACAGAAAGCGATAGCGCCGGAATTCTGGGAACGGCGCCAGTTTCTGACCGCCGCAGCCGCATCTTTCGCGTCGGCCTTGGCTCCCGCGCATCTTTGGGCACAAGAAGAGGAAGCACCCACGTTTTCCTTCGACATGCTGACCGAGCGGATGAAAGATCTGGCGGGCCATCCCTACGCGGCGCCGGAACCTGTGCACGGGTTTCTGGCAGATCTGGACTATGATGCCTACCAACGCATCCGGTTCCGCCCCGAGCAGGCCCGCTGGCAGGAAAAAGGCGTGACCTTCCGGCTGCATGCTTTCCATCCGGGATGGCTTTTCAAAGAGCCCGTGAAAATCAACGAGGTCGTTGGCACCAGCGTGCATCCGATGGCCTTCACCACGGCCGACTTCGAATATGATGACGAAGAGTTAGCGCAATCCATCCCGCCAGACGCGGAGATGCCCGGCGTTGCGGGCTTTCGCCTGCACGCGCCGTTGAACCGTGCGGACATTTTTGACGAGTTGATCGTGTTTCAGGGCGCGAGCTATTTCCGTGCCCTCGGCAAAGGCAATTCCTACGGCCTCAGCGCACGCGGGCTGGCGGTCAACACCGGCCTGCCGGAAGGCGAGGAATTTCCGCGCTTCTCCGAAGTCTGGCTGCATCGGCCGCAACCGGGCGAAGAGACCGTAACCGTATTCGCCGCGCTCGACAGCCCCTCGGTGACAGGGGCCTATCAGTTCGACATCACTCCGGGCGCGACCACCACGGTCGATGTGACCGCGCGTCTGTTCCTGCGCAAGGACATCAAGCAACTGGGCATCGCGCCGCTCACGTCGATGTTCCTGTTCAACGGGGCTGACGCAGGACCGTTCGACGACTACCGTCCGGCGGTGCATGACAGCGAGGCGCTTGTGCTCAACACGCAGGCGGGCGAGACCTATTTCCGCCACCTGAACAACCCGCCGCGTCTGGCCAGTTCCTATTTCGGCGCCCTCAGCCCCCGCTCTTTCGGGCTAGTGCAGCGCAACCGCGACTTCGAGCACTATCTGGATGCCCAAGCACATTACGAGCGTCGGCCTTCGCTGATGATCGAGCCGCTCGGAGACTGGGGCAAGGGCGCAGTCCGGCTTGTCGAGATTCCCTCCGATCTTGAGGTCAACGACAATATCGTCGCCTTCTGGATTCCAGATCAGGACACAAACGCGGGCGACGCGCTTGAGTATACCTATCGAATGCATTGGGGCATGTCACCGCAAGGTGCTGCTCCGGAACGGCTTGCCAATGTCACGCGGATGCGCACCGGCGAAGGCGGTGTGGCAGGCGTGCAGACCGACACCGGCACACGAAAATTTGTGATCGATTTCGCAGGCGGCCTACTGGACCATCTGCCGGAGAATGCACAACTGGAAGCCGTCACCAGTGCGAGCAATGGCGAAATTGTCGAAGCTGTGCTCAGCCCTGTGAACGGGCGCAATGAATGGCGGCTTGTTCTGGAAGTTCGGGCCGAACCCGATGCCATCGTCGAGCTGAAGGCAGGCATATCTGGATACGAGCGCACACTGAGCGAGACATGGATGTACCAATGGATCAACGCGTAAGCCTGAACAAGACAACTCCCGCCCACCCGCAAGAGCCGGTGGTGGTGGTGGAGACGCAAAACTGGACGCCGCCTGCGGCACCGCTTGCGATGCCGAAACAGGTGCTGGAACCCCAGACACACCGGCCTGCCTTGACGGATGTCGCCCGTATGCTCTTTTTGCGGCGCAAGACGTAGCTCGAAATGACACGGCACAACGCCATGCATGAACACCTTGCCCCCGACACCCGCACACGCTGGTGCCGTGCCTTTGCACTGGCTCTCTCGCTTGTGTCTGCAATCACGGCCTCCAGCCTGATGGCCGAGGCAGCGGCCCAAGACGGGTTTGGCGCATGGGACGCCATTCGGGCAGGACTGGTCTTTGTCACAACTGCATGGCTTGCGTGGGGGGCGTCTCTGGCGCTTGTCGGGCTACCCGGACGGCAGCGGGCGGGCACTCACATCGAGCTGTCACAGCCTCAACCGCGCACCGTGATCGCGGTGCCGATCTGCGACGAAGACCCTCTTACCACCTTCGCCCGTATCGCCGCGATTGACCGCTCCGTGATCGATGCCGGAGTGAACGCAGATTTCGTCGTGCTCTCCGACACGCGCGATGCAGAGCTTGCCCGAAAAGAACAACTGGCCTTTGCGCGGCTCCTGCGGGACGCCAACGGCGCAGGCCGGATGTTCTATCGCCGCCGTCAAGACAATGCGGGACGCAAGGCGGGCAATATCGAAGAGTTCATCCGCACCTCCGGCGGGGCCTATGAATTTGCCGTCATTCTCGATGCCGACAGCCTCATGGAAGGCGAAACGATCCGCACGATGATTGCGCGGATGCAGGCCGACCCGAAACTTGGCCTGCTGCAAACCCTGCCCCAGATCATCGGAGCGCGCTCCTTCTTTGGCCGCGCGCTCCAGTTTGCCTCCTGTTTCCACGGCCCCGTCTTCACCCGCGGGCTGGCGCGGATGCAGGGCGCGACCGGCCCGTTCTGGGGGCACAACGCTATTGTCCGCGTTCGGGCCTTTGCCCAAAGTTGCGGCCTGCCCGAACTGTCGGGGAAACCGCCACTGGGCGGGCATATCCTGAGCCATGACTATGTTGAAGCCGCCTTGCTGGCGCGTGCGGGCTGGAAGGTCCAAGTGGACCAGACGCTCGGTGGGTCATTCGAGGAAGGGCCGGAAAACGTGCTTTCTTTCGCCCGCCGGGAACGCCGCTGGTGCCAAGGCAACTTGCAACATGCGCGGTTGATTTTCGCCCCCGGACTGGCACGCTGGAGCCGTTTCATCTTTGTGCAAAACGTGGCCGCCTATGTCGTCTCGCTCTTGTGGGCCGCCTTTCTTATCGCCTCTCTCATCGGCACGGTCACCGCACCACCGCCCAAATATTTCCCCGACCCGTATCAGCTTTTCCCCGTCTTCCCCAACACCAGCACGCGGGAGATCACCATGCTGGCGGTCGGGGTCGTGGGGCTGCTGCTGGTCCCGAAACTGCTCATCCTGATCGGCGCCATCCGCTCGGGGCGCGCCAAAGGGTTCGGCGGCGCGATGCGGGTGGCTTTCTCCGTTCTGGCCGAAATTTTGCTCACCACCCTGCTGGCCCCGTTGATGCTGCTCTATCACAGCCGCGCTGTGCTACAGGTGCTCTCCGGACAGGACGGCGGCTGGCCCGCCAATCAACGCAACGAAGGCATCCTGTCGCTGTCCGACGGATGGCAGGCCGGACGCTGGATCATCGGCATCGGCATCGCCTCGCTGGCCGCCGTGGAATGGATGGCCCCGAACCTGACGATCTGGCTACTGCCGGTCGCGCTGCCCATGCTTGCGGCCCCTGTCCTCATCGCATGGACCTCCCGCCCGCTGACCCACGCAGTCTTTACCGTGCCGCAAGACACCACACTTTCGCCGGTGGTCGCCTCCTACCGCGCCATAGCAGACTCTTGGCGACGGACTTGGGTGGAAGACACCGCGCCAACAGAGCCTCACCCGACCGGAGAAACCCATGCTCCAGCATAGGGCCAAGACCGATCCCTTTCCGGTGCCAAACAGTCCCGCGATCACGCCCAAATCCCCGCGCGATCCGCGTATCGACGTCTTTCGCGGCTTGGCGCTTGTGATGATCTTCATCAACCATGTGCCGGGCAACCCCTATGAATATCTGACGATCCGCAATCTGGGGTTCTCCGATGCGGCAGAGGCCTTTTTCCTGATGTCCGGCATCGCCGCAGGTCTCGCCTACACCCCGCGTTTCATGCAGGCCCAGCGTAACAAACGCGGACTTTGGCGGGCCATTGCGCCTTTGTGGAAACGCGCCTGGTCGCTCTATGTCGTGCAGATCACCCTCTCCGCCTGCGCTCTGGGCATCTTTGCAGCGGCCTACCGGCTGACAGGACGCACGGAGCTTCTAACCCGCATCAACATGCGGCAGGTGTTTCATAACCCGACAGAAGGGCTGATCGGCGTGCCGCTGCTCACGCATCAATTCGGCTATGTTAACATTCTGCCCGCCTATTCGGTGCTGCTGTTCTGCGCCCCTGCCGCAATCTATCTGGGCCTGCGCCGACCGCGCCTTTTATTCCTGCTGTCTCTCACGCTTTGGATGTTGACGGGCATTTTCCGCCTGAACCTGCCGAACTACCCCAACCCGGGTGGTTGGTTCTTCAATCCTTTCGCCTGGCAGGCGATCTTTGTCTGCGGCCTGCTGGTCGGGCTCGGCCAGCGTCAGGGCAAGCCTTTCTTCCCGCAATCGCGCCCGCTCTTCTGGGCGTCTGTCGCTTTCCTGCTCCTTGTCCTTGCTTGGAAATATATTCCCGGTCTGGGGACATTTCTGAACCTCCAGATGCATCATCTGGCGCAGGCCGGCGTGCCGTTCAACATCACCTCTCATGACAAAACCTTTCTGGCCGCGCCGCGCTTCCTGCATATCCTCGCGCTGGGTTATGTTTTGTCACAGCTTGCTGTTGTCATGCAGTTTTCGGCACATCGCTACACCGCACCATTACGGATTATCGGCCGGCATGGACTTCTGATCTTCGCGGCGGGCACGGTCCTCGCCCTCGCCTGTCAGGCACTCATGATCGCGCAGCCGGATGCCGTTTGGATGGCCTGGATACTGCCGCTTGTCGGGACGATTGCGCTACTCACAATCGCGCTTCTGGCCGAAACCTCCCGCCGCAACTTGTCAGAGCGCGTGAGTGTTGAAATCTGACTTGGGTTAGCACGTTTGCCAAAGCGTTGTGCGGGGCCGCTGAATGTAGTTCACGAAACATATTTCCTGACTACCGAGATGACTTTAACGTGACACGCTGCCCAGCTTGACCCCGAAGACCGCTCACGGCACAAGGACGACGACATCAGATAGGAGACGACCGTGGAGCAAACGCATTCCAATCCTCAAGGGAAGCCGCCATTCAAAGAGATGGCAAAGCGAAACCTCCGTAACCTTGCGATTAAAGCACGCTATCGTTCACTCGACGCCTATCCCGTCACCAAACTTATGCCACCACGTGCGCGCAAGGCCATGCTCTCAAGGATTTGCTACTTTCCCAAGTATAACCTCTATTATGCGCGCCTGCCCAAATGTGCCAACACTACAATCGTTCGCACTTTAGCAAACTCCAGCACCAACGGGCTTGAGAATGTAAGCACAGCTTGGCTCAAAACACTCTTCAATCGCCTGCCTAGTACACGGGAGTTCGAACAGTCCTATAAGTTTGTTGTCTTGCGGGATCCGGTTGAGCGTGTCGTTTCCGCATGGAGAGACAAAGGCCACCATCCTGCGTTTATTCAAAAGCATCGCTATGCTGGCGACGAGACCACGGTCCCAACCCTTGAACAATTCCTCACAGGATTGCGGAATAATGACTTTTATAAAAACGCGCATTATTTGCCTCAAATGGATATGATCCCGGGTCCTCTTTCAGAGTATGATGTGGGCACAGTCGATCAATTGGAGCCGTTTCTCGCAAAAGTATGTCACAAGGCATTCGGCCGCTATCAGGGACTACAAAATGAACAAGCCCACAGCACGGACGCACGCAAGCGCGTGCTTGACATTAGCGACCTTGAACGCAACCTCATCAAAGAGCTTTATGCCGAAGATATAGCGAGCTATGCAGAGATTAAGGCAAAATAAGAAATCTCATCCATACCGCTCACGGTTGCCTTCAATGACCAGTGCACGGGGTCGAATATCTAACCAGACACAAATCACAATAAAATTTAATCGTAAGGAAAAATGGTGGGTCGTGAGAGGCTCGAACTCCCGACATCTTCGGTGTAAACGAAGCGCTCTACCAACTGAGCTAACGACCCGGTCTGGCTCATTTAGGGGAAAAATTTCGGCCTTGCAAGAGGCTTTGCAAAATTATCCCTGCGCTTTGCGCCAACCGGCGGCGCGGGCCTCGTCTTCGGAGCAGAACCAGCGCTCGCCCGATCCTACATTGATCCGTGTGCGCGTATACCACAGCCCGCCCGGAAGGTGATAAATCTTGCCGGAACTGGAGATGTTGCCCTTGATCGCACAGTCCGAGGGCGGGGTTTCCGGCGCGAGCGTTGTGCGATGGTCGGTGCGGAATTCTGACGGGGACTGGCTCCCTGCCCGCCACAGGCCACGCCCGCCAGCGCGCGCCTCCTCTTCTTGCAGGACATAATCAAGGGCGTATGTCTCATAGGCATAGGCCGCACCCACGCGCACCATTTCAGCATTGAGATCGCCCGAAGCCCCATGGCAGACCGCGACCACACGGCCATAGCGGTCGCGATCCTTGGGGTCGCAAGCGATGTCTCCCGCAGCCAGACGCTCCAGAACGGCTTTCGACCACGCGCCACAGGCCCAGCTTTTGCCACGCATATCACTACAGCTTTGCGACATTTCCGGCGCATCGATGCCGTGGAGACGAATCTTCACCTCGCCAATAGCCAGCGTATCCCCATCCACGATTCGAAGCGCCCCGTCTCGTCCGGCCACAATGGCCCCGCTTTGTGGTTTGGCTTTCAGATCGGGTTTCTGGGCAATCGGCGCAAGCTCCAACAGATGCACAGAATCCGCGTGCCCTTTATGCACGGCCTCCGCCGTCTGAAACGGATACAGAGCCACCCCAGCCCCGATTACGACCCAAAGCGCCGCAACATATGGTATTTTACCCAACCTCACACACTTTATGTGCATGATTTGTTCTCACAACGCAAGAGGGCGCGTAACCATCGGTTAACGCGCCCTCCCGGTCATGATATGTGACAAACCCCTATGAGGCAGCGGCCGTCAAAGCGGCATAAATCTCGTCTTTTAGCAGCATCCGTTTCTTGCGCAATTCGGCAACTGCAAGATCGTCCATCGGCTTCACATCGGTTTCGGCGACATGCACCTCATCGTTCACGTCGTCATATTTTTCCAGAAGACGCGCAAAATGCGGGTCGGAGTTTTTCAGCTCACTAATTTTGTCAGCAAGCTCCGGAAAATCGGCGGCCACTTGGTGCGGTGTGTTGGTCATTGCGTGTCTCCTCTTATGCGTCTTTTTTTCGTCACTTAGTCTGGACGGAGACCCCTTGCACCCGCTTTGACGAGGATCAAATATGATCAGTTTTTAGGCAAAACCATGCCAGAAAAATTGCCCCTGTCGGCCAAGTGCAAAATTGCGGGTAGCGGCATGCGCTTTGCACGCATTGCCAATCCTCAAAAGAACGGACAGTCTCCCGCCATGCGCACACCACAGCCCTCAAAACCTCAGGACAAACCCCTGATAAATCCGGTGAAAGGCATCCTTTGGATGCTGTTCATGACGCTCTGTTTCGTCATGGTCAACGTGCTGGTTAAATATGTCGGCACCGGTCTTCCCGTCCTGCAAAGCGCTTTCCTGCGATTCGCGCTCGGGCTGGTGTTCCTCATCCCTGCTCTCGGAGCCCTGCGTCAGGTCCGCTTCACCCCGCGCATCTGGAAACTGACCTTCGGGCGTGCCGTTTTCCATTCCGTGGCCATGACCTGCTGGTTCTTCGCCATGACCCGTATTCCGATGGGCGAGGTGACATCGCTCAACTTCATGAACCCGATCTACATCACCATCGGCGCGGTGATCCTGTTTGGAGAGAAAATCGCCCTACCCCGCATTTCCGCGCTGGTCGTGGCCTTTTTCGGCGGGCTGGTGATCTTGCGCCCCGGATTTCGGGAGATTGACCCCGGCCATCTCGCCATGGTGCTCTCGGCGATGGCTTTCGCCGGGTCCTATCTCATCGCCAACCGGCTGGTGAAAGAGCTTCCGGCCTCCGTTGTCGTGTTCCTCATGTCCGTGAGCGTGCCCATAGTGATCGCGCCCTTCGCGCTTTTGCACTGGGAGACACCGACACTCCATGAACTGCTTCTGCTCTTTCTCACCGCCGCCTTTGCGACACTGGGCCATTATTCCATGACCCGCGCCTTTGCCTGCGCTCCGCAATCCGTGGTGCAACCTGTGGTCTTCGTTCAGTTGATCTGGTCGGTGACCTTCGGCTACCTGCTTTTCGGGGAGGCCATTGATCCCTTCGTCATGCTGGGCGGCGCGATGATCATCGGTGCGATCTCGTTCATCACATGGCGCGAAACCCGCAAGAAACCCGCCTGAAGCGTCAAAATGCTCCCAAGAGGCTTAGCGCGATGGACCACATCACCACTGCGATCCCTGCGTCGAGCACCCGCCAGGACAGTTCACGGGCAAAGAGCGGCCCCAGAAACCGTGCCCCGAAGCCCAGTGAGAAAAAGAAGATCGTGGAAGCACACATGGCTCCCAGAGCAAACTCGGTTTGTGCCTCGGGAAAACGGGCAGACACTGCGCCCAACAGGACCACTGTATCAAGGTAAACATGCGGGTTGAGCCATGTCAGCGCCAGCGTCAGCCCCATCACAGGAAGCAATCGCTGCTCCTGCCCTTGCGCCGCCTCCAGATGCCCGCCACCGCGCCACGCCGAAAGCGCCGCCTTCGCTCCATAGACCAAAAGAAACGCCGCCCCGCCCCAGCGCATCAACGGCAGGATCGGCGGGAAGGCTGCAGACACACGCGCAGAGGCAAAGACGCCCGTCGCGATCAGCACCGCATCCGATACCGCGCAAATCAGCACCACAGGTAGGACATGCGCACGCCTGATCCCTTGCCGCAGCACAAAGGCGTTCTGTGCGCCGATGGCAACAATCAGGCTCAGACCGGTGAAAAATCCGGTGAGTGCGGCCTGCGTCATGTCGGGGGGCATGGTCATACGTCTCTCCTTTGCGTTGCCCCCGAGCTATCGCCAACAAGATGATTAGACAAATTAATCTTTCTATGACTAGATTAGATATGCTTAACTCTTCAGACTATCCGGCCCTCACTGCCCTTGCCGCCGTGCTGCACGCTGGCTCGTTCGAAGCCGCCGCAAACCGGCTCTCGGTCACGCCTTCCGCCGTATCGCAGCGGATCAAAGGACTTGAAGATCGTCTCGGCACGGTCTTGGTGCTGCGCGGCACACCTTGCACTGGCACCGAAACCGGTCGGCGACTCGCACGCCATATGGAAGAGATCGGCCTGATGGAACGTCAGCTCGCGCAAGACCTTGGTCAGAGTGACAAGGCCGCCCCCATACATGTCCCTCTGGCGGTGAATGCCGACAGTCTCGCCACATGGTTCTGTGCCGCCATGGCCCCGATTGAGGGCCTGTTGTTCCAGCTTCAGATCGACGATCAGGACCATTCCGCCAACTGGCTGAAACGCGGAAAAGTAATGGCGGCGGTCTCCTCGCGTGACACGCCGGTTTCAGGCTGTGACCTGCACCCGCTCGGCAAGCTCCGCTATCTCGCGGTCGCCACCCCTGCCTTCGTCGCGCGGCATTTCCCTGATGGGTTGACCCCAGATGCCCTCTCCTGCGCGCCCTCGATGATTTATGATGAAAAGGACCGATTGCCGGACATCTGGATCACCGCCCGCACGGAACAACGCGTGCCCCTGCCGACCCATCGTATCCCTTCGACACATGGTTTCGTCGACGCCGCTTTGGCCGGGCTGGGCTGGGGGCTCAATCCGCACAGGCTACTAGAACCCCACCTGAGCGCCGGACGGCTTGTCCCCCTCTCCCCCGATCCTCTGGACATCCCGCTATACTGGCATGTCTCACGCCTCAGCGCCGCACATCTCGCAGATGTGACCGAAGCCGTGAAAGAGGCAGCCAAAGCCTACCTTATCCAATAAAAAACCCGCCCAAAAGGCGGGTTTCTCAAAATCACACTACGGAAGACTTAAAGCTGGGCCGCCACATCTTCTGGAACATCAAAATTGGCGGTGACGCTTTGCACATCATCGTCATCTTCCAGAGCCTCAACCAGACGCATCAGCTTTTGCGCGGTCTCAAGATCAACCTCGGTGCGGTTCTGCGGCTTCCAGATCAGCTTGCTTTCCTTGGACTCACCCAATTCCGCCTCAAGAGCATCGGACACAGCCGCCAGATCGGTATCGGCGCAATAGATCCAGTGCCCCTCTTCGTCGCTTTCGACATCCTCGGCACCGGCCTCAATCGCGGCCATCATCACCGTATCCGCATCGCCAACAGAGGCATCATAAGTAATCTCGCCCACGCGATCGAACATGAACGACACGGAGCCGGAAGTCCCCAGATTGCCGCCCGCCTTCGTGAAAAGCGAACGCACGTTGGACGCCGTCCGGTTCACATTGTCGGTCATGGTTTCCACGATAAAGGCGATCCCTTCAGGACCGTAGCCTTCGTAGCGGATTTCGTCATAATTCTCCGCATCCCCGCCAAGTGCCTTCTTGATCGCGCGATCAATCACGTCCTTGGGCACGGATTGCGTCTTTGCCGTTTTCACGGCCAAACGCAGACGCGGGTTTTTCTCAGGATCCGGGTCGCCCATTTTCGCCGCCACGGTGATCTCCTTGGCGAGTTTCGAAAAGAGCTTCGAGCGCACGGCGTCCTGACGCCCTTTGCGGTGCTGGATATTTGCCCATTTAGAATGGCCTGCCATGTGTGGCGCCTCCGAAAATACGATAATCTGTGCTGTCGGGTCTCTATAAAGCAGCGTGCCCCTGACCTGCAAGGCTGCCACGCATCTTTGCAAGCGTCTTTCTGATGGTCCAAATACTCATTTCGACCTCAAACGCCCTCACATCGGCCACAAAATCGGGATCAGCGCCGCGGACAACAGCCCGATGGACAGGTTCAACGGAATACCGATTTTCATATAATCGGTGAATTTATAGCCGCCGGGACCATAAACCATCGTGTTGGTCTGATAGCCGATAGGAGTCGCGAAAGACGCAGATGCCGCAATCATCACGGCCACGACCAACCCGCGCGGGTCCAACCCCATCGTCTCGGCCAGTCCAATGGCAATCGGTGTGATCACCACCGCCACCGCATTGTTCGAGACAAGCTCGGTCAGGATCGAGGTCATCAGAAAAATCGCCCAGACCACGAAAAACACCGGCAAACCATCCAACACAGGTGCAACCGCCGTCACGATCAGCTCGACCGCCCCGGAGGCATCCAGGGCCGCCCCCACAGCCAACATGGCAAAAATCAGCGCCAGCAACCGCCCTTCCACAAAGGAAAAGGCTTCCTCCGCGTCGATACAGCGCGTGACGAGGACAACTGCCACAGAGATCACCGAAAGCATCAGGATGGGCGCAACCCCCAAGGCTGCCAGCACCACGATGGAGAACATCGCGACCAGCGCAATCGGCGCATGGGAGCGATGATAGGCGCGCTCGGTGGGCTTGGACACATCGCCCATATCCATATCGGCTGCGAGGCGCTGAATATCTGCGGGCGCCCCTTCCAGCAAAAGCGTATCACCCACACGCACCACGAGATCCTGCATCTTGTGACCGAGGTTCTGGTTGCGGCGATGGACGGCCAGAACATAGACCCCGTAACGACGGCGCAGACGCATGGAGGCGAGCGAGCGCCCGACCATCTTGCAGCCCGGCGTGATCAGAACCTCCATCGTCGTGGTCTCGACCGTCGACACCTGATCGACCCGCTTGAGGGATTTATCCCGCTGCAAACTGAGAAGTTCGGTGATTTTCGAACGCAGAACAATCCGGTCCCCCACCTCCAGCGTCAGCCCTTCAAGCTCGTGCCGGTAGGATTTATCGCCGCGGATCACGTCGATAAGCCGCACACCGTCCCGTTTGAAAAGCTGCACCCCCGTGACTTCGCGCCCGATCAGGTTGCTTTCCGGCGGGATCACGGCTTCGGTGAAAAACTTCATTTTCGAGCGCCCTGAAGAGAGCATCGCCGCCAGACTGTCACGCTCCGGCAGGAGATGACGCCCGAAGATCAGCAGATAAATCATGCCCCAAGCCGTCACCGCAAGGCCCAGAAGGGAGACCTCGAAAATCGAGAACGGTTCCAGCCCCTGCGCACGGGCCACCCCGTCAACCAAGAGGTTTGTGGAGGTGCCCAAAAGCGTGATCGTGCCCCCCATGATGGCCGAATAGCTCAGGGGAATCAGCAGCTTGGAAGGCGATACTCCAAGTTTTCCCGAAAGCTGTATGAACACGGGGATCATCACCACAACCACCGGCGTATTCGCCACGAAGGCCGAAAGCACCACCACCACCAAAAGCAGCATCCCGATGGCGACCGAAGGATGTGTCTCGGCATAGCTTCCCGCTTGTCGCGTGAACCACTCAAGCCCGCCAGTGCGCACCATCGCGCCCATGACAATGAACATGGCTGCAATGGTCCATGGGGCCGGATTAGACAGAACGGAAAGTGCGGCATCATAGGGCAGAATGCCCAGAACCATCATCAAGGCAGCACCGGTGATGGCGACGACTTCGGTCGGGAAAACCTCCCGCATAAAAAGCACGAACATAAACCCAACGACCACCAGAGCGATCACCGCCTCGGTCATCGGGCTGAACTGAAAAAGTTCCATCGTGCCTCACGTTGTAGTTTCGGTCACAGGCAATATGAACTGTCAGCCATAGGGAGAACAAGCCGCAAAATGCCCTGAGTCCCAAAGGCTTCTGTGCAACTGTTCAAAATATAGTCAAAGTCGGCTGTCAGGGCGTGCTTTGCTCAAGCCGCCCGCCCACACGGATCTGTTTCACCCGCGCCGCCAGACCGGTCTTGTCATCGGTCTCGACATAAACCCCCGAAAGCGTCACCTCGCCTTTCGCGGGTTCAAACCGGCCACTGGCCATCCCTGTCACAAAGCGGCGCAAGGGTTCGGCCTTATTCATGCCAATGACCGAATTGTAATCGCCGCACATCCCCGCATCCGTGAGATAGGCCGTACCTCCCGGCAGGATTTGCGCATCCCCCGTGCAGACATGGGTATGAGTGCCGACGACGACGGAGGCCTTGCCATCACAGAAATGACCCATCGCCATTTTCTCCGAAGTGGCCTCGCAATGCACGTCGATCAAGGCCGCCTGAATGGCCCCGCCGAGCTTGTGGGTCATAAAGACCTGATCCAACGCCGAGAACGGGTCATCAAAGGCGCGTTTCATAAACACCTGCCCCAGAACCTGCGCCACAAGAATACGCCGCCCGCGTGCGTCTTCGAAGATCCGCACACCACGGCCCGGTGCGGTCTTGGCAAAGTTGATCGGGCGGATGATCCGGATGTCGCGCTCACAGAACTGCATCATGTCCCGCTGGTCAAAGGAATGATCCCCCAGCGTCAGACAATCGACCTCCGCCTCCAGCAGCGCCTTGGCATGATCGGCCGAAAGCCCCATGCCATTGGTCGCATTTTCACCATTGACCACGACAAAATCGAGGCCCCAGTCCTTGCGCAACTTCGGTATGCGCTCCATGACGGCCTTGCGCCCGGCGCTACCGACAATATCTCCGAGAAACAGAATTTTCATGGGGCATAGCCATAGGGCCGCTCACGCCCGCACGCAAGTCGGCCTGTTTCCTTTGTGCCCCAAATACTCGAAAATCCGGAGGATTGCCGCCTGAACCGATGGCCAGAGCCGCAAAACGCGATGTTCTGTTCAGAAGGTCAGCACTTCGCGTTCGGTAACAATAGCATCCAGCGGCGCATCGGTCGGCTCCACCGGCAGCTCATCATGCGCTTCCTGCCCCGCATAGGCCAAGCCTACGGCAAACACCGGCCCGCCAGCGCGCAGCTTGGCCAATGTGCGGTCATAAAACCCGCCACCATAACCAAGCCGGTGCCCCACACGGTTGAAAGCCAGCATGGGCACGATCACCACCTCCGGCACGACAGGTTGGGAGATTTTCGGAATGGCGGCTCCGAAGGCACCGGGTTTCATCTCCGCCTCAGGGGACCACAGATCGAACCGCAGCGGCTGCGCCTTGGCCTCGACCACCGGCACCGCAACCGGACCGTGCATGCTCAACTCTGTCATGGCCGGACGGGGATCAAGCTCGCTGCCCAAAGGCATATAGCCCGCGATCACCTGCCCCACATGGGGCTGCAAGAACCCCAGCAAAAGCTGCACCGCCTGACGGGCCGCCGCCCCGCCTTGCGCCAGACTTTGCGCATGGGCTTCTTCGCGTGCGACCTTGGCCTGTGCCCGCAGCGCCGTTTTGGACAGGACCGCCCCGTTCACAGGAGCACCACGCCCGCAAGGGCCAGAAAGGCAAAAAAGCCGACAACATCGGTCACGGTCGTGACAAAGGCGCCGGAGGCCAGAGCCGGATCGACGCCCAGCCGGTCCAGCACCACAGGGATGCCGATGCCCGCTAGTCCCGCGATCACCAGATTGATCACCATAGAGGCCCCGATCACCACGCCCAGCGCCGGGGAACTGAACCAGAGCACGCCAACAGCGCCCATGATCACGGCAAAGACCAGCCCGTTGGCCAGCCCCACCAAAATCTCCCGCCGGATCACCCGCCAGACGTTCGCCCCCGTCAAATCGCGTGTGGCAATGGCGCGCACGGCCACGGTCAGCGCCTGAGTGCCTGCATTGCCGCCCATCGAGGCCACGATGGGCATCAACACGGCCAGAGCCACAAATTGCGCAATCGTGTCTTCGAATTGCGCGATCACCAGAGAGGCGAGAATGGCAGTCACAAGGTTCACCGCCAACCACGGGAACCGCTGCCGGACCGTATCCGACACACGGTCGGCCAGAGAGCCTTCGCCCACACCGGCAAGGCGCATGATGTCCTCTTCGTGTTCCTCGTCCAACACGTTCATCGCGTCATCAATGGTGATCACCCCGACGACACGGTCGTTTTCATCCACCACAGGCGCGGAGATCATGTGATACTGGTTAAACGCATAGGCGACATCCGCCTCGCTCTCGTCCACGCGAAAGGTGCGAAACCCCGGTTCCAGAAGTTCGACAAGCGGTTGCTTGCGCGGCGCACCGAGGATTTTGCCCAAGGTCACATGGCCCACAGCCCGCATTTTCGGGTCGATCAACACCATGTGGTAGAAATCATCCGGCAAGGTTTCGGATTTGCGCATGTAGTCAATCGCCTGTCCCACCGTCCAGTGTTCCGGCCCCATCACCACTTCGCGCTGCATCAAACGACCGGCAGAGAACTCCGGATAGGACAGCGATTTCTCGACCGCGACACGATCCGCATCTTCCAGAGAGGCAAGAATCGCCTCCTGCGCGTCGTCTTCAAGGTCCTCGACCAGATCGACCACATCGTCGGATTCCATGTCGCGCACAGCATCGGCCAGAACATCGGGCCGGATCACATGGATGACCTCTTCGCGGATGCCTTCGTCCAGCTCCGAGAGAATCTCGCCGTCGAACTCTTCGCCATACAGAAGAATCAGCCGCCGCCGGTCAAAGGCATTCACCTGTTCGAGCAAATCGGCGATGTCTGCCGCATGCAGCGGTTCCATCAGCTCGATGAGCTTGTCCCGATCTCCGGTGTCGACCGCATAAAGAATGGCGCTGAGCGCTTTTGCACTCAACGCATAGCCGTCATCGTGATCGGCACCGTCCTCGATATGCGTATCGTCTTCGACCATATTTTGCCCGTTCGTGTTTCCCGAAACCATATGTCAGCTTCTCCGCGAGAAACAGGGGCAAGATTGATTTACCTCCTCCGAAACCGCGCCTAAACTGACATTGCGCCCAAGCGTTTACCAAAAGGATTCAAATGGACAAGCTGATTGCAGGACAGGTCGTAACCTATCAGGGAGATCCTTTCGACATTCCCGCCGAGGAAGCCGTGCAAGTCCTCCCGCAGGCCGCGATTCTTGTGCGCGACGGCAAGGTTGTCTCTGTCGGCCCGCGTGACACACTGCGCGCCAAACATCCCGAGGCGACGCTCATTGATCACGGGTCTGCGCTGATTCTGCCCGGTTTTATCGACGCTCATGCCCATTATCCCCAGACCGCAATGATCGCGAGTTGGGGCAAGCGGCTGATCGACTGGCTCAACACCTATACCTTCCCAGAAGAGGCCAAATTCGCGAACCGCGCCTATGCCGACGAGATTGCAGGGCGCTATCTCGACCTTTTGCTGGCCAATGGCACCACCACAGTCACTTCCTTTTGCACCATCCACCCCGGTTCTGTGGAGGCGCTGTTCGAGGCCGCCGCACAGCGGAACATGCGTATTGTTGCAGGCAAGACCTGTATGGACCGCCCAGAGACCACACCCGACTTTTTGCGCGACACGGCCAAAGCCGCCTATGACGAGAGCAAGGCTCTGATCGAGCGCTGGCATGGCACGGGGCGCGCCACCTATGCGATCACGCCGCGCTTTTCACCGACCTCCACACCGGAACAGCTCGACGCTTTGGGACAGCTTTGGAGCGAGTATCCAACCTGTCTTATGCAAACGCATCTCTCGGAGCAGACCGACGAGATCGAGTGGGTCAAAGGGCTCTACCCTGACGCACGGGACTATCTCGACACTTACGAACGTTTCGGCCTTGTGCGCGAAGGGGCACTATTCGGCCATGCGATCCATCTGGAGCCGCGCGAGATCGCGCATCTACAGGCCAATGACTGTTCGCTCATCCATTGCCCGACCTCCAACACATTCATCGGGTCGGGGTTGTTCGACATGGGGCCGCGCAAAGCCGATGCCCTGCGCGTGGGACTGGCCACGGACACCGGCGGCGGGTCGAGTTTCTCGATGCTGCGCACGATGGCCGCCGCCTACGAGATCGGCCAGTTGCGTCACACAGCACTGCATCCCGCACAGCTTTTGTGGCTGGCCACTCGTGGCTCGGCAGAGGCCTTGCGGATGGAAGACAGGATCGGCAGCATTGCAGCGGGAATGGAGGCGGACTTCGCCGTAATTGATCTGGCCTCGACCCCCGCCATCGCCCAGCGCGCAATCACGGCGGAGACAGTCTGGGAAGAGATTTTCCCGACCATCATGATGGGCGACGATCGGGCGGTGATCACCTCTTATGTGATGGGAGAGCGCGCCGGATCTTGAGGGCCGCCCATCAACGCCTTACCGGCAAGGGCTGGCAAAGACAGCGACACGCAAACCGCCGGACGCAACGCCCACACCGATGTCACTGACCTTTGTGGAGAGGATATTCTTGCGATGCCCTGAAGAGGCCATCCAGCCTTGCACCGCTTGCTGCGCCACCGGATAGCCGCCCGAGAGATTTTCGGAGACGAAACAATAGGGATACCCCGCCGCACGCACGCGATCCCCGACCGTCGCGCCCGACTTGCTTGTGTGCGAGAAATACCCTTTCGCCGCCATATCATCCGCATGGCGCTGTGCCGCAGTCGCAAGTTTGCCATTGTAGCTCAACGCCATAAGGCCCTGCTTTGCACGTTCTGCATTGATCAACGCGATGATTTGCGCCTCTTCCTCCATCGCTGTGGGGGCGGCTGTCGCAGCCGTGGTCACGGGGCTCAACTCGCCAAACCCGACGCCGGTTTCCGGTGCGCATGCCCCAAGGGCCAAGAGCGCCGCCACACTCACAAGATTTCGCATCCGCATTCTGCCTCCAATATTTCCCATGTGCTCAGACCTTCTCAATCAAGGCTTTGGCAAGGCGTGTCTGCGTTTCGATCGTCATTCCCATATCTATGGTCGTCACCCGACTGTCGGCCACCACATGACGTCCTTCAATGAACAAATCCCTGACGCGCGTCGGGCCGGCCAGCAAAAGCGCCGCCGGATCCCAGCTCCCGGCGGCCTCAATATCCGACATGTCCCAAAGCGCAATATCCGCACGTTTTCCAGCCTCCAGACGACCGATGTCATCGCGCCCCAGCACCTCAGCGCCGCCGCGCGTCGCGATTTCCAACATTTCGCGCGGGCTCATTTTATCAGCCCCCAAGGAGACACGCTGCAACAGCAGCGCCGTGCGCGCCTCAACGACCAGATTTCCGGTGTCATTAGAGGCAGAGCCATCCACGCCGAGCCCCACATGGACGCCCGCATCGCGCATTCCCCGCACTGGCGCGATGCCCGAACCGAGTCGGCAATTGGAACAGGGGCAATGGGCCACACCCGTGCCGGTTCTGGCGAACAGCGCCACCTCATCCACGTCGAGCTTCACGCAATGAGCGTGCCAGACATCTGGACCAGTCCAGCCAAGTTCTTCGGCATACTGACCGGGCCGCATCCCGAATTTTTCGAGACTATAGGCAATATCCTCGTCATTCTCCGCCAGATGGGTGTGCATCATCACGCCCTTGTCGCGGGCAAGGATCGCTGAGTCGCGCATCAACTCGCGGGAGACGGAAAACGGCGAACATGGCGCAACGCCCACGCGGATCATCGCGCCGGGGTTCGAATCGTGGAAAGCGTCAATCACACGGATGCAATCGTTGAGAATATCCTCCTCGCGCTCCACAAGACTGTCGGGCGGCAAGCCTCCCGCGCTTTCTCCGATGGACATGGATCCGCGCGTCGCGTGAAGCCGCATCCCGATGGCCTGCGCCGCCTCGATTGTGTCGTCGAGCCGCGCACCATTCGGGTAGAGATAGAGATGGTCCGAAGTGGTCGAACAGCCCGACAGGGCCAGTTCAGCCAAGCCCACTAGCGCCGAGATGCGCATATGCTCCGGCCCGAAACCGGCCCAGATCGGATACAGTGTCTTGAGCCAACCGAACAACAGCGCATCCTGCGCACCCGGCACGGCGCGGGTGAGTGTCTGATAGAGGTGATGATGCGTATTAACGAGGCTCGGCGTCACAAGACAGCCTTGCGCATCAACGATCTGCGCATCGTCATCATACAGCCCCTGCCCAACCGCTGTGATCACCCCGTTACGAACCAGTATGTCGCCGCTTTTGATTTCCTGACGGTCGTCATCCATCGTCAGGATCACATCGGCATTTCGGATCAGGAAACAACGGTGCATGGGGGCGTCCTCAGGCTCATCCGACCGGAACACCCCGGCAGGTTCAATACTGCGAGAGTATCGCCAATGCCGCCTGATGCAACTCTTTGCTGGCTGCCGCGAGCACACGACCGCCGTCGAGCACCGGACCGCCTTGCCAATCCGTGACGATCCCGCCAGCCGCTTCGATCACGGCGATGGGGGCGAGAACGTCATAGCCCTGCAACCCCGCTTCAACCACCAGATCAATCTGCCCTGCTGCCAAAAGCGCATAGGCGTAGCAATCCATGCCGTAGCGGGTGAGCTTGCACCGTGCGGCAAGATCGTGAAACGCCTTGCCCTCGACATCGGAGCCAACCTCAGGGAAGGTCGAAAAGATCACCGCATCTTCAAGTGCCACGCCGCTACGCACCGCAAGCGCCCTCTCGCCATGTGGGCCGCTCAATTGTGCTGTGCCCAGACCTCCGGTGAAACGCTCCCCGATATAGGGCTGGTCAATGATACCGTAGAGCGCCGAAGTCTCGTCACGCAGGGCAATCAGCACCCCCCATGTCGGCGTGCCGGAGATAAACCCGCGCGTGCCGTCAATCGGGTCCAGAACCCATGTCAGACCGGATGTGCCGGATTTCGGAGGAAATTCCTCGCCTTGGATCGCATCCTGCGGGCGCATTTCCGAAATCACCTGCCGCATCGCCTGTTCAGAGCCGCGATCCGCGACCGTCACCGGATCGAAATCCGCATCCCGTTTGGATTCTGTGTCGAGCGCAAGGCCGCGAAAATAGCGCAGAGTGATCTCCCGCGCAGCCTGCGCTGCGGCCTCAGCCGTGGCGATGATCGAGGCACGGTCCTGATCGGAGAGGCCGTTTGCGGATTCTGAATTCATAGCGGGATTCATGGGCGGGCTCCTGTTGAGCGTCTCGAGGCCAGAAAGGTGCGCGGTAGGTGCGCGAGGGCCTTGAGACACAGATTGATTGCGAAAAACTCACGTCGTCAATAGGTTGCATGGCATCGCGCGAAAACCTGCGAGGCATATGTTTCGCGAAACACGCAAAGGCTTCTCTTTCGCGGTAGCCCCTTCCCCAGACGAGGTCAAGGATAGCCCCCTATCCCCGCTGTATTTTCCCGCAGCGCCCATAAAGAAACCCCTGCGCCATGGGCACAGGGGTCACACATATTTCATATCTATCCATACGCAATCTCGCCACCTTACCGGTGACGCGAGAGGTCAAGCTGCGTCGGACAATACGCGGGCCAGTTCAAACAGACGGCGGCGCTGGTTCTCGGGGATCGCATAATAGGACCGCACAAGTTCCAGAGCCTCTTTATCCGCCAGAATATCTGCGGGCACATTGCCGCCTTCGGATTGCGTAACCATGTGATCGGAGACAGACGGCTCCATCCCTTCGAAGAAAAACGCAACAGGCACGGAGAGCGATTCAGCGATGTCCCAAAGACGGGACGCGGAAACCCGGTTCATGCCGGTTTCGTATTTCTGGATTTGCTGAAACTTGATCCCGACTTTTTCTGCAAGTTGCTGCTGCGTCATGCCAACCATCCACCGCCGGTGACGGATACGCTTACCGACGTGGACATCCACTGGATGCTTCATAATAATGGCCGCTCCTTCGTAATCTTACTGCACAATAACCTATGCGTGCATAGCACAGTTCCTATTTAGGCATTATCCCTCAACCTGTCTTTTTTGGCAGGGATTAAGCTAGATTTTATAAATCCATGTATTCAATCAACAATTCGTTAAAATTTTGGCAAAATTATGCCAAAAAACTTCACCCTCCTCCATGGTTAGCGCTAACTGTAAGCGCGTTTTTTGATCATTTGTTGCATTTTGCAAAAATTCAGAACTCAACCTCAAGGACTATTTGCCCCTCAACGCACTTAAACATTCGCTCCGAACCGCAACAAATGATCGACGATTCTGCACGCTTTGCTTCTGGAAAGATACGTTTCCACATAGACAGAACGAAGACAAGCCGCCACAATTTCCGGCATGACACACACATCTCCTTCGAACGCCCCACATACACTCGCCCGAAAAATTCGCGCCTGCCGTGTTCATGCCTTTGACAGCCCTGCCACGCTTGAAGACCTCTCTCTGCCCTCCCCCGAAGAGGGCGAGGTTGCTGTCGCCATCCACGCGGGCGCGCTCAATTTCGCGGACACGCTCATGTGCACGGGCAAATATCAGGACACGCCGAAGCCTCCCTTTACATTGGGGCTGGAACTGGCAGGCCAGATCACCGCATTGGGGCCGAATGTCACTGGACTAAGCAGAGGCCAGAGGGTTGCTGTTTTTGCGGGCCAAGGTGGACTGGCCAGTGGTGGGAACTTCCCCACCAGCCGCTGCATCCCGATCCCGGACGGATTGGGATATGCCGAGGCCGCCGCGCTACAAATCGCTTACGGCACATCACATCTGGCACTCTCCTATAAGGCACGGCTGCAAGCGGGCGAACGACTTGTGGTGACGGGCGCTGCGGGCGGTGTCGGCCTCACGGCAGTAGAAATCGGCAAGCTCATGGGGGCAGAAGTCATCGCGATTGCGCGGGGCGACGAGAAACTCGCCATCGCCCAAAAAGCTGGCGCAGACCACCTGATCGACGCCAGTGCCCCCGACATCCGTGAGCGGATCAAGTCTCTCGGTGGGGCGGATGTGGTCTACGATGCCGTGGGCGAGCCTTTGTTCGAAGCCTGCTTTCGCGCCACCAACCCAGACGGGCGCATCCTTCTGATCGGCTTTGCGGGAGGCAACCTGCCAAACCTGAAACCCAACCATATGCTGGTGAAAAACATCACCGCGATCGGATTTTATTGGGGGGCCTACCTCAAGTTCAACCCTGCCCCGCTGCGCGCATCTCTGGCGACACTGTTTGACTGGGCCGCCGAGGGGAAAATCAAACCGCATATCTCGCATCGTCTGCCCCTAGAGCAGTTCGAAGAGGGGCTGGATCTTTTGCGGACGCGCAAGGCCACTGGGAAGGTGATATTGGAACCCTGACCGACCTGCGCATGGCATTCGTCGCAAAGCCAACATAGAAGACGCGAAAAAGCCCGGCTCTATTACGAGCCGGGCTATCCAGTTAAACAGTCGCCTCAAACAGCCGATTATAAAGCAACGGCGTGCCAGAAGACGCCTTGAGCGCCTTGGCCGCGCCCAAAACCAACAGATCCGCAATCGGCTCAAGCAGAACCACCAACATATAGGCGGCCCCGAAAGTGAACACGGAGTTCAGATTCTCGGCACCGAACCCTTGCCCGTAGAACGCCCAAAACGCGACCCACGCCACAACACCGCCCTGATAAGCGGTCGAAAGCGCAAGCGCCTGCGTGTATTTCAGATCGACATAAGCGGTTTTCGCCGGAATAATCCGCTTCGCCAGCTGACCGATGCCCCAGAGCGGAACCAGAAGCGTTGTGACATTCATACCGTATTGCGGCAGATCGAAGGGCGCGAAAAACAGCCCCTGCACAAGAAGCCCCAAGGCCAGTCCGATCGACGCAGCCCCGCCCCCGAACAAAAGATAAAGCGTCGAGCCGAGGATAAAATGAACCTCGGAGACGCCAACCGGATAATGCGGCAGAACCTCGAAGAAACAAAAGACAAGCGCCGTGGCAATCGCGCTGCGCAAGGCAAGAGCCGCCACGCCACCGTCGCCCCGCACCGTATCAAGGGCCATTTTGCCCGCGAGACCGAAGCCCCCGACCGCTGTTGCGTAGCTCAGGACGATTTTTGCGCCATCCACGACGCCGTGTTCAATATGCATATTTGCACTCCTTTGCGCACCCGCCGTGCGCCGTTAGCTATAGTGGCTTTCACCGGTGATGATGGCAGGTATCCTGGCTCGTGGCATTTACCCGTTTTCACCTTCCCAGCCCGAGGCCAGTGGTATCTCGAAAACGGCAACCACCTACAGTTGCGGGGGCAGCCACGGAATAAGCTTTCGGAAAAGCCGGACCGTGTTCCCATTTCATCTCTGACGCGCGGGGCGGCAGAGAACCATCGCCGGAATGATCGGCAAGTTTGCATGGAAAGTAAACAGATATTCAGCACCACACGCGCCTGCCCGACAGAGGCCACGTGAGGCTCACCGCCGGAGGCTGGCGGCACTCCGGTCTGAAATCTGGCCGGAGATCAGGTCATCGCAGCCGTTTTGCAGCCCTACTGGGCCGCCATGCGGGAGCCTTTATGGCTGCGGTAGGATTGACGCAGAAGATCGCGCAGGCGCTCGGCAGCTTCGCCCTTAACCATATCTGAGCAATAGAGATTGATCCTCTTGCTCGCGAGTTCGGGAAGGGCACCGCCGTGCTGGATCGGCTCCGAGTAAGGTGGCGCCGTGTCTTCCAGCATCACATGCACCGCCAGGTCGGCCGAGACCGAGGCCTCGATGGTGCGGGTCTGGTCGCTTTCAACGGAGACCTCCCACGGGATACCGACCCGATCAAGCGCCTGTTGCACACCTTTGCGGAAGATGCAGCGATGCTCGAAAGCCAGCCGCAGCGGACGCTGACGCCACGCCACCCCGTTGGGCGCGCCGATCCAGACCAGCGGCAGTTCGATCAATGTTTCCCCTGCCGGATCCAGATCATCCTCGGTGGTCAGGATCATATCACACTCACCGCGCGCGAATTGCTCCTTGAGCTGCGTCGTGAAGGAGGACACAAGGTTCACCCGCATACGCGGATAGTCGGCGTGGAAATGTTGCAGCACCAGAGGAATCGACGGGTAGACAATGTCATGAGGCACGCCGAGCACGATCTCGCCCTCGTATTCCGTGGCGGTCAGGCGATTGTAGACCTCGTCATTCAACTCCAGCATCCGCCGCGCATAGGACAAAAGTTGTTCCCCTGCGGCAGTGAGCGCGATCTTTCGGGCGCTCCGGTCAAGGAGCTTGGTGTCCAGACTCTCTTCCAGACGCTTCAACTGCATCGACACCGCGGACTGTGTCAGGTTCAGCGCGCCTGCGGCACGGGTCACACCGCCTGTATCAGCGACAGTGACGAAAGAGCGCAGGGCCGTCAGGTCAAGATTTCTAGCCACATCACCATCCTTGATGTTTTTTCGAACAATCATTCATTTCACTTATTACCCATCTCGCGCAATAAGGATCAAGAAAAATGATTACTAAAGCGACTCACACAACGATATAGAAAGGAACGCCGATGTCCTCCTCGATTTTTGCACCGCTTCACGGCTTGCCCCGGACCACCGGCGCACAGCCTTCTCGTTCCCTCGTGGCACGCCTGCGGATGGCTATGGCCGTCTCCCGCCAGCGCCGTGCCCTTGCCCGTCTGGATGACGCCCGTCTCGCGGACCTCGGACTGACCCGCAAAGAAGCGCTCTCTGAGGCCGCTCGCCCGATGTGGGACGCCCCGCGGAACTGGATGCGTTAAGCCCTTCTGATCGGGGTTCCCTCCGATTGGGTCAAGACTAGTGCCCCCCGAACCGCGATGCCCAAAGGTGTCGCGGTTACTTTTTGACTGCCGGTTTGCTGCCAATCTGTGCAATCTGACGCGCCTATGGGCCAATCGCCGCACCGCTCCCTCAAAAGATCGCCTCTCTTTGATGAAAACAGAGTGTTTTCTGGGGGCTGACGCCTTGAAATTCGGGTTGCCTCTGCCAATATCGGAAGCGAGACCCTGCATTTCGTGGGGAAGAGTGAGTTTTACGCACAGGAGACAAGATTCAATGGCTGACTACAGAACGATCAATGCTGGTGTCGGCGCACGCTCGGCTGAGATCGACGCCGGCCTTCGCGCCCATATGAACAAGGTCTACGGCACAATGTCCGTAGGTCTGCTGGTGACGGCTCTGGCCGCTTGGGCGCTGTCCAATCTGGCTGTGAGCCCGACACCGACCGAATACCAGATCAGCGCCAATGAATATCTGACAAGCTTTGGCTATGCGCTTTATGTCTCCCCGCTCAAGTGGGTGATCATGTTCGCGCCGCTGGCGATGGTCTTCGGCTTCGGTGCCATCGTGTCGCGTCTCTCCGCTGCGGCCACCCAGACCTATTTCTACGCCTATGCCGCAATGATGGGCCTGTCGCTTAGCTCCATCTTCCTCGTGTTCACCGGCGCGTCCGTTGCACAGACTTTCCTCGTGACCTCTGCGGCATTCGCAGGCCTGTCCCTGTGGGGCTACACTACGAAGAAAGACATCTCCGGATGGGGCTCTTTCCTCATCATGGGTGTGATCGGTCTGGTTCTGGCGTCGATCGTCAACATCTTCCTCAAGTCCTCCGGTCTTGAGTTCGCGATCTCTGCCATCGGCGTGCTGATCTTTGCTGGGCTCACCGCCTATGACACGCAAAAGATCAAAACCGACTACATCAGCCACGCCCATGCGATGGACGGTGAATGGCTGGCGAAATCGGCGATCATGGGGGCATTGAACCTCTACCTCGATTTCATCAACCTCTTCATGTTCCTGCTGCAATTCCTTGGCAATCGCGACTAAGGCAGGCATTGATCCAGTATATGAAGGGCCGGTTTTACCGGCCCTTTTCTTTTGGGCACAACCATGACGGACTGCTGACAATTCCGAGTGATCCGAAGCCGACCTTCCACGATCAGCGCGACAGGCGAAGCGATCGCTGATGATCCGTCGAATAATGCAAGCAAAAGCATGAGCGGACTAATCTGGGTCGGCATCGGCCTGATCTCGGCCGGTGCCGTTCTTGCGCTCCTCTGAGCCTTTACAGGTCCAGCGCCATCTGCACCGCAGGCAGATACACACCGGGCCTCAGCGCCAGATCGACATCGCCTGATGCCGTGAACCCGTGTGCTGCGTAGAAGGCCTGTGCAGTGAGCGTAGACAGGCTACACATCCGCTTCACACCCGTCAGCCGCGCATTGTCGAGGATATGGTCGATCAAGGCCGAGCCAATGCCGCGCCGCACATAATCGGGATGCACGGCAACGCGCCGCATATGACCGATCTCGCGCGGCCCAACGCCACCAAAGGGCGAGGCCTGTGTCCAGCCCCCCGCCCCGAGAATCTCGCCGCCGCCAGTCTCCGCCACGAAAAACGTGCCGCAGTTCAGCAAACGCGGGGCAGTCTGCAAGAGCGCGGGCAAGGCCGCGTCCAAAATCTCCGCCGGATAATCCTGTTTGAGGAGCAGGCCGTAGGAGGCACGGAAAAGCGTGTCGATCTCCGCCGTATCCGCCGGCATCGCGGCGCGTACGGTGAACGGCACGCTCTTGCGAATCTCCTGCGCGCTCATCGCCAGAGCTTCACTCAGGCTGGAGGGTAACGGGCAGGAGCTGTCAGGCCGCTCCGGCTCCCTGAAATCATGATCATAACATTCCAACATCTTGTCTCTCCTTTGTGTTGGCGGGTTCGGGAAATCGTGATCCGCTGGCTGGAGAGGAGAAGCTGGCAAAGAAAAACCGCGCTTCCCTCTCGGGCTGCGCGGCTATCAAATCTGGTATGTCCGAAGGGCTTACTTGATTTTGCCTTCTTTATACTCGACGTGCTTACGCGCAACCGGGTCGTATTTCTTTACGACCATCTTTTCGGTCATTGTGCGGGCATTTTTCTTGGTCACATAGAAGTGCCCCGTGTCCGCGGTCGAGTTGAGACGGATTTTGATCGTCGTCGGCTTCGCCATTTTTCATTACTCCAATAATCGCGTGCAACGGGGGCCGCAGAAATCGTAAGCCAGCCCGTGGAATCCTTGAAGCCCGCCTTTTAAGCCCTCCACCGCCCGAGTCAATGGGGTAAGCGGAAAAATCCGCCAAGAGAATGATCTTTCCTCTGCGCACAATGGCTCTGCACCCCTGCCCGCTTGCACGAGGACGCGCCGCCGCCTAGATTGGTCGGGCGGCCATTTGGGCCGTGTAACCTCTCAGGGCGGGGTGAAATTCCCCACCGGCGGTAAGCAAAAGGCCAACACCTTTCGTAAGCCCGCGAGCGCCTGTGCCTCTCTTGCGAGGGATGCAGGGACAGCAGATCCGGTGCAACTCCGGAGCCGACGGTCACAGTCCGGATGAAAGAGAGAAGGATCAAGCGCCAAGGCCAGTGGCCCGCGCCTCAGTCCCTCATGCCTTGAGTTATGTGCAAGAAATGAAAGGACTTGATACATGACTCTTCCCACCCGCCTGACCGGTCTGATTGCGACCATGGGCCCCGCGCGTTCCGGTGCGTTGTTGATGGTGATCGCCGGCACCTTGTTCGCGCTGATCAACCTTATGACCCAATATGCCACGATGATGCTGGCCGTGCCCTCGGCACGCATGGCGTTCTGGCAATATTTCATTGCCTTGCTGTTTTCCCTGCCTTGGGTGATCCGCGAAGGGCTGCGTGCCATGAAAACCAATAGCCTGATGCTCCACCTCATCCGCGTGGCCGCCGCCGTGATCGGGGTGCAGCTTTGGGTTGCGGGGCTGGCCCATGTGCCGATCTGGCAGGCCATCGCGCTTATCATGCTCTCGCCCTTCTTCGTCACCCTCGGCGCCAACCTGTTTCTTGACGAGGCGGCAACGCTTGAAAGATGGCTGGCCGTCACCACGGGCTTTGCCGGAGGCATGATCATCTTAGCGCCGTGGTCGGAGAGTTTCTCGCTCTATGTGCTCTACCCTGTCGGCGCGGCCGCCTTCTGGGCGCTCACCTCGCTCCTGACGAAGCGCATGACGCGCACAGAGAGCCCGGAGAGCCTCACGGTCTATCTGCTGCTCCTGCTCACCCCTGTGAACTTCGGCCTCGCACTCGAAGGCGGTGTCGCGCCCGGTGGCGGGGTGACGGCGCTGATCCTGATCGCGGCGGGGCTTCTGACCGCGCTGGCGCAATATGCCATCGCCAAGGCCTATGCCATCGCGGACGCGGCCTATTTGCAGCCCTTCGACCACCTCAAGCTGCCACTGAACGTAGGCTTCGGCGTGCTGGCCTTTGGCTTTGTGCCACCCGGTTCCATGTGGATCGGATCGCTGATGATCCTCGGCGCGTCTTTTTATCTCTTGCGTCAGGAAAGCCGCACAGCGCAACCCGCATAAGGGTCCACAATAAGCCGAGAAAAGCAAAGGGCGGCCCTATGAGCCGCCCTCTCCATGTCGTTATAACGATACACTCACAAAACCGGCTTGCCCATCGACCGATGAATCTCCGCCTGTTTCGCGGGGTCCAGCATCAGGGATTGCGCCAGACCGTTGAGAAAGACCTTCTCCGCCTCCGTATCCACGGCAATCGCCATCAATGCCGCCGCATAGACCTGAGCCGCCGCTGTGGTGCCGGCATCCTTTGCCAAGGCCATCGGATCAACCGGCGCGTCCAGTTCCGCCTGCACAAAGGCCATTTCCTCCTCGGAGGCATCCTTCAGTTGATCAAGGATTTTCGTGCGCTCTTCCGCATCGATCTCGCCATCCGCTTTCGCGGCCATGATCATCGAGCGGATCATCAGCTTGGCATTTTCTTCCGCGACTTCTCCAACAGGCGTGCCCGCTGTCACTGAGGCAAACATATCCGACATGGAACTGGCCCCTGTCGCCGCAGCACCGGACATGGCAGAAAACAGTGAACCAAGCCCGGCTTCCGTCGCCTCCGACATATCGGCAGCCTGAGTGCCCATCTTGCCCATCATGTCGCGCAGGGCATCTGCACCACCGGGAAAGCCGAATTTTTCCGCCATCTGTCCCATCTGGTCAGCCATGCTACCCGGCGCACCGGACTGGCGCAGCGCCTCGCGCATCCCGTCTACACCGCCCATTTTCTTGACCTTTTCGACACCTTTGGCCGCAGCAAAGCCAATCGCCAAAGTCGTCAATGTTTTCACGAAACTCATCACGGTTCTCCCTTTTTCAAACCCATTTGCCCTATACTGCGTCGAAAACCGCCACCTGCCAACAGGGCAAAAGCCGCACCACCGTTTGGCGGCGCATATCCGTGAGATGATCCGTCAAGGCACTGGGGCGCGTTTGATCCGGGTGGAGTTGAAAGAACTATGACGCGGATGGCCTGTAAGCCGGATTCTGTCCCGGCGGGAAACCCGCCTTGGATAACCATTCCTCTAGGCCGCCTGTTACCAGACGGCTCAAGCTGCCAACCCGGGTTCTCAGGCTTGAGCGACCTTGCGAGCGGTATGCTTGCGCACACAGTCCTCGCGTAGAACCCCTATTTGGCATTGCTCCCGGTGGGGCTTGCCGTGCCGCTCCTGTTGCCAGTCGCGCGGTGGGCTCTTACCCCACCGTTTCACCATCACCCCCGTATGAGAGGGCAGTCTGTTCTCTGTGGCGCTATCCCTGGGGTTGCCCCCGCCGGGCGTTACCCGGCACCGTTGCTCAAGGGAGTCCGGACTTTCCTCCCCTCCGATTGCTCGAAGCGGCGATTATCCAGCCATCCGCGTCAAATGCGACTTAGGCGCTCGGAGCCTGACGGTCAACGGGAAAGCGCCGCACCCGCCCAAGCCCGCGCAATTCGAGCCGCGCCCAGTCAAAACGCGGACCCGGATCAATCTTGCGCTCCGGTGCCATGTCGGAATGTCCGATGACCCCTTCGGGCGGGATGTTCCGGCGTCGCAGAATATCGGCAAGCAAATATTCCAAGGCGTCCATCTGATCGGCCGCGAAGGGGCTTTGGCCATCATTGGCAAGCTCGATCCCGATAGAATGGGAGTTCACATCCGTGATCTGCCCCCATGCCCCTGCGCCCGCATGCCACGCGCGATGTTCCTCGTCCACAAGACGGTAAATCCGACCCTTTTCGCAAATCAGGTAATGGGCCGACACTTCGAACTCCGGCGCACAAAGACGGGTGAGTGCGGCCTGAGCGGTCTGCATCGCGGTGTAATGGATCACCACAAGCTCGGGACGCGCCCCGCCACGCCGCTCTCCGAAATTCGGGGAGAGGTGGTCTGTGATCTGCAAGGTCATTTGTGAATTACCGGCGCGCTTGGGCGGCCAGACGGAAAGGCGCAGGATCCCAGCTACAGGCAAAACCGTCGCCATCGGGGTCCAGCCCCTTGGCGTTGCGTTCCGGCCCGCCGTTTTTCAGGAAATCTTCCTGCGCCAGATCGGCGGAGGGGTATTTCGCACAGTTGCGCGCAGCCCGCGCCGCCGCACCGGGGATGAGCCGCGAATAGAGCGCCTCACCGACATTGTTCGTGGTCGAAAGCGCAAACTCCACAATCGTGCCAGCATCGCCCGCAGGACGCTCTGGCACAGCGGTCGGCTGGATCGTCACATAGGCTTGCTTGTTGGCCTCCACGAGTGCGGCATCTTCTTCGATGGAGCGCTCAGACGATACGGCGGAAAAATCATTCTCCGCCGAAATTCCCGCCGCGTTGGTCACCACCGCAGGCTTGCTCGTCGTGGAGGTCACAGAGGAACTCTCCGCCGCGTCAATCGCGGCAGCGGCCTCTTGCGTGATGGTCTGCGTATCAAGACCCGTCGCCACGCCGGAACCTTCGCCAATGGCGATCAACTCGGCTTCACGCTGCGCTTGATATTCGGCGTAAGAGCCAAATCCCACACCGGCCCCGCTGTCGGGGACCGGAGTTTCACAGGCGGCCAGAGCCGCGAGAGAGATCATAGCAACAGTCAGACGCATAGGGGCTAACGCTCCGAAATGAACAGGTTGGCCCGTTTCTTACCACCATTTCTCAGGCTTGGAAACAAAGCCCGCCGCGTCCTCAAGCGAATGTGCAATATTCAGCAGATCGCCCTCTTCCCACGGTTTCCCGATCAGTTGAAGCCCCAGCGGCAGACCGTTCGAGGACAGGCCCGCAGGCACGGAAATCCCCGGAAGCCCTGCTAGGTTCACGGTAACGGTAAAGACGTCGTTGAGATACATCTGGATCGGATCGGAATCGGACACCTCGCCCAGACCGAAGGCCGGAGACGGAGTGGCAGGCGTCAGGATCGCATCCACGCCCTGCGCGAAGACATCCTCGAAATCCTTCTTGATCAACGTGCGCACCTTGCGCGCCTTGTTGTAGTAGGCGTCGTAGAAGCCCGCAGAGAGCACATAGGTGCCGACCATCACGCGGCGCTGCACCTCTTTGCCGAACCCTTCGGCGCGGGTTTTTTCATACATGTCGTCAATGCCTTCGCCCGCAGACAGCTTGGCCCGATGACCGTAGCGCACGCCATCATAGCGCGCGAGGTTCGACGAGGCTTCGGCAGGTGCGATGACATAATAGGTCGGCAGCGCATATTTCGTGTGCGGCAGGGAGATATCGACAATCTCGGCTCCCGCATCACGCAGCATGGCCGCGCCCTCGTCCCAGAGTTTGGAAATCTCGTCGGGAATGCCGTCGAGACGGTATTCCTTCGGGATGCCGATTTTCTTGCCCTTGATGTCGCCGGTCAGCATGGCTTCGAAATTCGGCACCGGAAGATCGGCGGAGGTCGAATCCTTCATGTCGTGGCCACACATGGCCTCAAGCATGATCGCCGCGTCGCGCACGGATTTTGTCATCGGACCCGCCTGATCCAGCGAGGATGCAAAGGCCACCACACCCCAGCGCGAACACCGCCCGTAGGTCGGCTTGATCCCGACGATACCGGTGAACGCCGCAGGCTGACGGATGGAGCCGCCCGTGTCGGTGCCGGTTGCGGCCAGACACAGGTCCGCCGCCACAGCCGCAGAAGACCCGCCCGAAGACCCGCCGGGCGTAATGTCGGTCGCATCCCCCGTGCGTTTCCACGGGTTGATCGCATTGCCATAGGTCGAGGTCTCGTTCGAAGACCCCATCGCAAACTCATCCATGTTGAGCTTGCCCAACATCACCGCACCCGCGTCAAAAAGCTTTGCCGTGATGGTGCTTTCATACTCGGGTTTGAAACCTTCGAGAATCGCGGAGGCCGCCTGTGTCGGCACGCCTTTGGTGGCGAACAGATCCTTGATCCCGATGGGCAGGCCACACATGGCCGGCGCGTCACCGGAGGCGAGCTTGGCATCGGCCGCCTTGGCCTGCGTGCGCGCAATGTCCGGCGTGTTGTGCACGAAAGCGTTCAAGGCACCTGCGGCTTCAATCTCGCCCAGACAGGCTTCGGTCAGTTCGGCAGAGGTAAACTCTTTGGCACGCAGCCCGTCACGGGCGGCAGACAGGGTCAGTTTATTGAGATCAGACATTATTCCACCACCTTCGGCACAGCAAAAAAGCCCTCGCGCGCATCGGGCGCATTCGACAGGATTTTCTCCTGCATATTGCCATCTGTCACACCGTCCTTGCGGCGTTTGAGACGCTGGGGCGTCACAGAGGTCATCGGCTCGACGCCGTCAACATCCACTTCGGAAAGCTGTTCGATAAAGCCGAGCACGGCGTTGAATTCGTCAGCCAGAGCCGGAAGCGCGTCTTCCTCGACGCGGATGCGGGCGAGCTTGGCGACCCGGCGGGCGGTATCAATGTCGATGGACATGGGGCAATGCTCCGTATTCTTGGTCAGTTGAGGCTTTAGCGCCCCTGCGTCCGGCCTTCAAGCATATGCGTGATATAAACATGGATCATCGCCGCCGTTTTACACGTCTGGGCGGGTTTGGGCCACGATCCACCCCTTCTCTGCGCCCTTCCGCGTCCTCTCAATGCACAAATCCCGATCACCGACCATCCCAAAGACCATTGAAAGACGCCTGACGCCCCAGACACCTTCCCGAGCGCGATGCTGCGCGATATATTGGGTCGGAAACAGAGGGAGTTGTCTCATGAAAATCACCTGGCTTGGCCATTCCGGCTTTCGCATCGAGATTTCCGATCAGGTTTTGCTCATCGACCCGTGGCTGGAGGGCAACCCCGCCTTTCCCGAAGGCCGCGAGAAAGAGGCAACCGAAGGGGCGAGTGCGATTTTCCTGACCCACGGCCATGGCGATCATGCCTCCTCCACGCTTCCGGTGGCGCGTGACACAGATGCGATGATCTACTGCATCCACGAACTCTCGCTGATCCTTGGTGCGGAAGGCGCGCAAGTCACAGGCTTTGGCAAGGGCGGCACGATCACTCTGGGCGACGGGGAGAAGACCGTGTCCGTCACCATGGTCAACGCGGTTCATTCCTCTTCGATTGATTACAAAGACGGAGCACCGCTCTATGCAGGCCAGCCTGCGGGGTTCATGATCTCCGGCGAAGGGCACACGATCTATGTCTCCGGCGACACAGACATCATGGCGGACATGGAATGGTTTGCGGACCTGCACCAGCCCGACATCGGCATTCTCTGCGCTGGCGGGCATTACACGATGGACATGAAACGCACCGCCTACGTCTGTCAGAAATTCTTCGATTTCAAAACAGTGATTCCCTGTCACTGGGGCACCTTCCCGCTTCTGGCACAAAGCTGCGACGAGCTGGTCTATGCGCTCAAAGAGGGCGTGGTGAAAGTGCCGGAAGTGCTCAAGCCGATCGAGATTTAAGACCGACCGCGCGGGCAGCCCGCTTTAGCGGCGGAGGGCAAAGAATGCTTTGAGCAGCGCCTCGGCCTCCTCCCCTGCGATGCCGTCATAAATCTCCGGCGCGTGATGGCATTGCGCATGGCTGAACACTTTCGCCCCGTGAGCCACACCGCCGGATTTCGGATCGCCCGCGCCATAATACAGCCTGCGGATGCGTGCATGCGAGATTGCCGCCGCGCACATCGGGCACGGTTCCAGAGTCACATAGAGATCATAGCCGGACAAACGGTCCTGCCCGACAGCCCGACAGGCTGCGCGCAGCGCCACGATTTCGGCATGTGCCGTCGGATCGCGATCCTCGCGCGTCCGGTTGCCGCCCCGTCCGACGATCTCGCCCTCGGGAGACACGACCACCGCCCCCACGGGCACTTCACCACGGGCCTCGGCCAATCGGGCTTCTTGCAAAGCCTCATCCATATAAGAGCGAAACGTCATGCCCTTTCCTGCCGTGCAACTTTGCCAAAGGCAAGCCCGCGCCATGTCCCACGATGGCAGATTGCCGCAGTCCGGCGGAAATTGATGCAGGTCAAAGTGCCAAACGCCCGCCTCTGACACCTGTGCAACTGCGCGCGAATTCGTCTTAGCATAAGACACATATGGGACAAAAAAGATGAACAAAACTTCCGTAATTGCCGCAACCATGGCTCTGGCCCTCTCCCTTCCGACACTTGCCGCAGCGCAAGACGCAGGGACGATGACCCTCGGTCTCGGGCTGGGCTATGTGATGCCGAAATCGGACAATGGCGACATTCTTGAAGGCACCAAAGAACTAGATGTCGGCGACAACCTCCGCCCGACCATCACCTTTGAATATTTCATTCGGGACAACCTCGGCATCGAGGTTCTGGGCGCTTGGCCTTTCGAGCATAATATCCGTGCAGACGGGCTTGGCGAAATCGGCTCCACACAACATCTGCCGCCGGTGGTGTCCTTGCAATATCACTTCGACAATGGTGCTGCTTTCACACCGTTCGTCGGGGTTGGTGTGAACTACACGGCCTTCTTTGATGAAACCGCAACAGGCGATATCGCAGGCTCTGACCTTGACCTCACGGATTCCTGGGGCGTCGCGCTCCATGCCGGTTTTGACTATCAGGTCAGCGAACGCGGCGCGTTGCGGACGGATGTGCGCTGGATCGACATCAACAGTGACGTCAAGCTCAACGGTGAGAAAATCGGCGAGGCAGAGATCGACCCGTGGGTCTTCGGCGTCTCCTATGTCATGACCTTCTGAGGCCTTATGACATCGACTTTTGCGGCCCGCACAACAGCGGGCCGTTTTTCTTTGCCCTTTCCATAGAGACTCGTGCAGAGTATGAGCGCGCCAAAGAAAGGCCTTTCTCATGACCGACACGCCAAAATCTGCTGACAAGAACACCCCGCCCAAGAAAACCCCGCCGGGCGACCGCATCGCCAAGGTGCTGTCGCGCGCCGGCATTTCCTCGCGCCGCGAAGCCGAAGCGATGATCGAAGAAGGTCGCGTGATGGTCAACGGGCGCGTGGTGGCCTCCCCTGCACTCAACGTCCTGCCCAAAGACAAGATTTTCGTCGATGGCAAAGAGGTGGGCGAACCGGAACCGCCACGGCTTTGGCTCTATCACAAACCTCTGGGGCTTGTGACCACGGCCAAGGACGAAAAAGGCCGCGATACGGTGTTCGACCAGCTTCCCAAAGAGCTGCCGCGTGTGATGTCTGTCGGGCGTCTCGATCTGAATTCCGAAGGGCTGCTGCTGCTGACCAATGATGGCGAGTTGAAGCGCAAGCTCGAACTGCCAGACACCGGCTGGCTGCGCAAATACCGTGTGCGGGTCAAAGGCACGGCCTCCGAAGCCACGCTTGAGCCTCTGCGCAAGGGCGTGACCATCGACGGCGAACATTTCCAGCCGATGGAAGTCACCTTTGACCGCCAGCAAGGCGCGAATGCATGGCTCACCATCGGGCTGCGCGAAGGCCGCAACCGCGAGATCCGCCGCGCAATGGAACATGTCGGCCTCACCGTTAACCGATTGATTCGGCTGTCTTATGGGCCCTTCCGCCTTGGCACGTTGCAACCCGGACAGGTCGAAGAAGTCCGCGCCCGCGTGCTGCGCGACCAGTTGGGAATGGACCTGCAAGTCGGGGAAGGCGGCATGGCCAAACGCACGGTTATGCGCGGCGACAAACCCGGTGGCCCCCGCAAGGAAGTCCGTGGACGCGACGATGCCCGCGGCCCGAAACAGGGGCGCGATGATCGCGGTGGCAAGCCGCCATTCAAAGGCAAGCGCGATGACCGCGACGGGTTCAAACCGCGCGGCGAAGGCTTCAAGGGCAAACCGCGCGACGGATACAAACGCCGCGATGATGACGATGGCAAACCGGGTGGTTTCAAACCGCGTGGCGAGGGCTTCAAAGGCAAGCCCCGTGACGGAAAACCCGGCGGAAAACCGGGTCAGCAACGTGACGGAAAACCGTCTGGCAAACCGTCGGGCAAACCGGGCGGCTTCAAATCCCACGGTTTCAAATCCCACGGCGGCGGAGACGGTGGCAAACCACGCTCGGCTGGCTTCAAATCCCACGGCGGAAATTCCGCTGGCCGCGCAGGCGGGGCAAAAGGCGGCAAACCGCCGAAATCCGGCCGATAAGACCGGACAGAGGGGGAAAGCGCGTCAAGCGCTCCCCTTAACCCTTTCACCGAGGGCGATTCCTTTCTATATCTTGAGCAAAGAACCGCTTTGGAAAGGGTGCCCATGAGCGACAGCGTGTTTTCAAAACTCGCCTATTATCTGCTGGTCGCGCTCACGTTTTACGTGACGATCAAGGCGCAGGGGATGTAATGGCAAAACGCTACGGGTCCACCTACTCCCCGAAAGGACGTGCCGCGCAGTCGGATCACGCTGCCTCGGATCACATTGCGCCGCCCTCCTCGCCGCGCCCGTTTGACGGCAAGAAACCGACTCGCGTCGGTGCGCGCTCGAATCTGTTGTTCTTCGCGGCGCTGCCTCTGGCGTGGAAAGCATTTTTTGCCCCGCCTACAGTCATGACCGGCTACCTCGTCGCCTTGGGCTGTCTGGTTGGCGCGGCTTATCTCACCCGCGAAGGTCTCAAGGCCGAAGAAGCCTATGAGGCACGCAAGGTCTCTCGCCGCCCTGCCATTCCGCGCAAAATCTTCGGCTCTGTTCTCACCGGTCTTGGGCTGGGCATTGTCGGCTGGTTCGGCTGGGGTGCAATGGAAACCGCGCTGTTTGCCGTACTGGGCATTGTGCTCCATAGCCTCGCCTTTGGTCTCGATCCGCTAAAGAACAAGGGCTTCGACGAGCTTGACCTGTTCCAGCAAGACCGCGTCGCCAAAGCCGTGGATGAGGCCGAAGCCCATCTCAAGGACATGCGCACGGCACTGGAGCGCACCGGCGACCGTCAGGCCGAAGACCGGCTGGAGCGTTTCATCACCACCGCCCGCGCCATGTTCCGCACGGTCGAGGACGACCCGCGCGATCTGACGGCGGCGCGCAAATATCTTGGCGTCTATCTTTTGGGTGCGCGTGATGCGACGGTGAAATACGCCGACCTCTGGAGCAAAAGCCGCAACGCGCAGGCGCGCGAAGACTGGTTTGCGCTTCTGGATGATCTGGAGGCGAATTTCGACGCCCGTCATAAAAAGTTGCTTTTGGACGATAAGACAGACCTCGACATCGAAATCGAGGTGCTGCGTGATCGTCTGGCGCGTGAAGGCGTCAAAGATGAAATTATGTCATGAGTTTGTATCAGGGAAAAACAACAATGTCCGACACCATCCGCCAGCAGGCTGAAGCCGCATTGAAAGACGTGGAAGAAGTCACTTCTGTCGTCCTTGCCGAGCCGAAAGGCGAATTGATCGACCCGAGTGCCGCAGAGGCTCCCGTGGCCGCTGAAGTGGCAAAGGCCAAGGCCGAGATCGACATGGGAGACACCAATTCCATCGTCAGCTTCGGCTCTGCCGCACAGGCCGAGTTGCAGGAAATCTCACAAGCCATGTTGCAGGATGTGAAGAACAAGGATGTCGGTCCGGCGGGCGACAGCCTGCGCTCCATCGTGACGACCATTCGCGGTTTTTCCGTGTCCGAACTGGACGTGCGCCGCGAGCGCAGCTGGTGGGAAAAACTTCTGGGCCGCGCGGCACCGATGGCGAAATTCGTCGCGCGTTTCGAGGATGTGCAAAGCCAGATCGACAAGATCACCGACAACCTGCTGACCCATGAGCACAAGCTGCTCAAGGACATCAAGTCGCTGGACATGCTCTATGATAAGACCCTGACCTTCTACGACCAGTTGGCGATTTACATCGCGGCGGGGGAGTTGAAGCTCAAGGAACTGGACGAGACCGACATTCCCGCGCTTGCCGCCGCTGTGGATGCCGCACCGGAAGCCGATCAGGTCATCAAGGCGCAGGAATTGCGCGACTTGCGGGCCGCGCGTGACGATCTGGAACGCCGTGTGCATGACCTGAAACTGACCCGTCAGGTGACCATGCAATCCCTGCCCTCCATCCGTCTGGTGCAGGAAAACGACAAGTCTCTGGTCACAAAGATCAATTCGACGCTGGTCAACACCGTGCCGCTTTGGGAAACCCAACTGGCGCAGGCTGTGACGATCCAGCGGTCTTCCGAAGCGGCGAAATCCGTGCGTGAGGCGACCGATCTGACCAACGAGCTTCTGACTGCCAACGCCAAGAACCTGCGCGAAGCCAACAAGGTTGTGCGCGAGGAAATGGAACGCGGTGTGTTCGACATCGAGGCCGTGAAAACCGCCAACGAGGAACTGGTGGCCACAATCGAAGAAAGCCTCCAGATCGCCGACGAAGGCAAGCGCAAGCGGGCCGAGGCCGAGGTGGAACTCAAGTCGATGGAAGCCAAGCTGCGCGACACGCTGGCATCTGCCAAGGCCACAGGCAACGCCTCTGGCCCGTCCGTGCCGGCGAAATGATCCAAGGGGTGCGGCATAGCATGTGCAAAGGCGTGAGCGGGCTGGCCCTGCTCGCGCTGGTTGCCTGCACGCCCACCCCTCAAGACATCAAGCCCCTGCCCCGTCCGTCTGCGGCGGTGAAACCTGTGTTACAGGTGCCCGCCGAGCGCAGCGAAGAAAGCTATGCGCTTGAACGCTATTATGCGCGGATGCAGGCGGATCTTTTGAACAAAGACCTGTTGCGCACCGATCGCGGCGGGCCGGACACGCCGTTCAACGCCCGTCAACTGGCGGCGAATTTCGAAGCCATCGCGCTCAATGACGAATATACCTCGGTGAACGGGCAGTTTGTGGCGCAAAAGACTCCCTCGAACCTGCACCGCTGGCAGGTTCCGGTGCGTGTCGGGGTCGAATTCGGGGCCACGGTGCCCGAAGAGAAACGCACACAGGACGAACAGACGATCAACAGCCTGCTCGCCCAGCTTTCCCGCGCCACGGGTCATTCGATCTCGCGCTCGTCACAGCCCAATTTCCATGTGCTTGTGCTCCATGAAAACGAGCGCCGCGCCATCGGGCCGCGTCTGGCGCAACTGATCCCCGGCATCGGTCAGGACGCCATCCGTTCTGTGGTGGACATGCCTCGATCCTCCTATTGTCTGGTTGTGGCATCCGATCCCGACAATGACGGGGCCTATCGCACCGCCGTGGCCGTCATTCGCGCCGAACACCCCGATTTGCTCCGCAAATCCTGCTATCACGAAGAAATCTCGCAAGGTTTGGGGCTTGCCAATGACAGCCCCTATGCGCGCCCTTCGATCTTCAATGACGACGAGGAATTCGCCCTGCTCACACGGCATGACGAGTTGCTCTTGCGTATGCTATATGACCGGCGGCTTGCCCCCGGCATGACCCCGGAAACCGCCCGCCCGATCGCCACGGCTTTGGCCTACGAGCTGATGGGCGAGGAAATATGACCAACAGGAGACCCCATGGGTATTTTTGATTTTCTCTCCGGCGAATTTATTGACGTCATCCACTGGACCGACGACTCGCGCGACACGATGGTATGGCGGTTCGAACGTGAAGGCCATGAGATCAAATACGGTGCCAAGCTGACCGTGCGTGAAGGACAGGCGGCGGTGTTTGTGCATGAGGGGCAACTGGCGGATGTGTTCACGCCGGGGCTCTACATGTTGGAAACCAACAACATGCCGATCCTGACGACGCTGTATCACTGGGATCACGGGTTCAAATCCCCGTTCAAATCCGAGGTCTATTTCGTCAACACCACGCGGTTCTCGGACCTGAAATGGGGCACGAAAAACCCGATCATGTGCCGCGACCCCGAGTTCGGCCCCGTGCGCATCCGCGCCTATGGCACCTATACTGTGAAGGTCTCCGACCCCTCGCTGTTCCTGACCGAGATCGTCGGCACGGATGGCGAATTCACTATGGACGAAATCTCCTACCAGATCCGCAACATCATCGTTCAGGCCTTCTCGCGCATCGTGGCAGGGTCCAACATTCCGGTTCTGGACATGGCGGCGAACACCGCCGATCTGGGCAAGATGGTCGCCACCGAGATTTCCAAAGTGGTGGCGGAATACGGCCTGACCATTCCGGAATTCTACATCGAAAACATCAGCTTGCCCGAAGCCGTTGAAAAAGCGATGGACAAGCGCACCTCCATGGGCATCGTCGGAAATCTCGACAATTACATGAAATTCAACGCCGCCGAAGCTATGAGCGCCGAGAACTCCGCTATGGCCGCCTCGATGGGGGCCGGCATGGGCGCGGGGCTAGGCATGGCGATGGCCGGCCAAAGCGCGCAGCAAGGCCCGTGGGGCGCCCGTCCCGCTGCCAGCGCGCCTGCGGCACAAACTCCGCCGCCCCCGCCGCCCGTGGAGCATGTCTGGCACATCGCCCAGAACGGCGAGACCAAAGGCCCCTACTCCAAGGCGGAAATGGGTCAGATGGCGGCGAAAGGCTTGCTGAAACGTGAAAGCTTCGTCTGGACACCCGGTCAGGACGGCTGGCTCAGGGCCGAAGACGTGACCGAACTGGCACAGCTTTTCACCGTCGCACCGCCGCCCCCGCCGCCGGGCGCGTGACGCCTCGGGCCGCTTGGTGAACCATGGATGGTCACATGACACAGGATGGTCTCATGACCGAAACGCGCGCGAAGGTTCACCAGACCCCGACCCGCATCAATTTCGCCTGCGATCCCACGCCGGAGGAAAGACAGGCGGCCATGCTCGCGCTGGCTTTCAATGGCGCAGGCACCTTGGACGAGGATGATCTGTCGGAGACCGCCAGTTGGGACGCCTCAAACCGCCCCGGCATCGTCGGGCGCGGCCAAGTCCTTGCGGCTCTTGCGCATGTCCGTGCGCCCGTCAGCCTTTCGGTCACGCAGATCGTCGTGCAAGGCAAAGCCGCCACCGTCTCCGGACGTTTGACCCGCGACGGGGAAGGCCTGTTCATGTTTTGCCAGATCCTGCGGTTTGCACCGGCCTCGCGCAGGCAGATTGCCCAGATCGTGAGCGTCGAACAAAAAGAATAGCCCCGCCCCTTGCGGGGCGAAAGACAACACGCCTGACGAACGCCTTGCGGACAGGAAAAACCCGCAAACTGCGCCAGAACGAGATGAGGAAGAGACAGATGGAGTTGGAGACGCCCGCGCCCTCGGCGACCGAAGAACACCGGTTTCCCTGCACAACCTGCGGCGCGGACATGCGGTTCGATCCGGCGAAAGGGCTCCTGTCCTGCGACCACTGCGGCGCGCAAATGGCGCTGGACACGGGAGACGCCACACCGCCACGCGAGCTGGACTTCAAAACGGCGCTGGCCGCCCAGCTTCCCGCACAAGCGATGGAGGACACGCGCACGGCCCGCTGTCCGAACTGCGGCGCGGAGGTGGAGTTTGATGCCGATCTCCACGCCACGGAATGTCCTTTCTGCGCCACGCCTGTTGTCACGGACACAGGACAACACCGCCAGATCAAACCCCACGGTCTGCTGCCCTTTGCCCTGACCGAGGAGCAGGCCCGCGACGCGATGGTCGACTGGCTCGGGCAATTGTGGTTCGCGCCCAACGGGCTCAAGGACTACGCCCGCAAGGGACGCAAACTGTCCGGCGTCTACCTGCCCTACTGGACCTTCGATGCCCAGACTCGGACCAGCTATCGCGGGGAGCGCGGCGACGACTATTACACGAGCCGCACCGTCGTCCGGAACGGCAAGCGCCAGACCATCCGCCAACGCCGCACACGCTGGCGAGCTGCTTCGGGGCGGGTGTCGCGTTTCTTCGATGATGTGCTGGTGCTCGCCTCACGCGCCCTGCCGCGCAAGTTTTCCGAAGGGCTGGAGCCGTGGGATCTTTCGGAGCTGGAACCCTATATTCCCGATTACCTCGCCGGTTTCCGCGCCACCGCCTATTCGGTCGAACTGGAGGAAGGCTACGAGGACGCCCGCGCCTATATGGACCGGCTCATCCTGCGCGATGTGAAATTCGACATTGGCGGGGACCGACAGCGGGTGCATGACATGCACACTGCGGTCTCCGACGTGACGTTCAAACATATCCTGCTGCCGATCTGGATGGCCGCGTATAAATATCGGGGCAAAAGCTATCGCTTCGTCGTCAATGGCCGCACGGGTCGGGTTCAGGGGGAACGCCCCTATTCGGCGTGGAAAATTGCCTTTGCGGTGATCTGTGGGCTCATCGTTGCCGGTGTGATCGGCTATTTTGTCGCCATGAACCAATGATCGCGCTGCGCCGGATTGGCAGGAAGGCGATTTACGCCGCCATACCGAATGTGGTAGCGCTATCACAACTCAACACTTAGCCCGAGGAAAACCGATGATCCTATGTGCCGGTGAAGCCCTGATCGATATGTTGCCCCGAACATCGACACTGGGTGAAGACGCCTACGCCCCCTATGCCGGAGGGGCTGTGTTCAATACCGCCATCGCGCTTGGCCGCCTTGGGGCGGATGTGGGGTTCTTCTCCGGATTTTCCGCCGATTTCTTTGGCGATCTGCTCAAAGAGAAACTGGCCGAGAGCCATGTGGACGGCACACTTGCAATCACGGTGGACCGGCCCTGCACCGTGGCCTTTGTCAAACTGGTGGACGGCCATGCGACCTATGCGTTCTATGACGAAAACTCCGCCGGACGGATGCTCACCGAAGCCGACTTGCCCGTCCTGCCAGAGGCGATCGACGCGGTGTTCTGTGGTGGCATCTCGCTCGCTGTGGAACCCTGCGGCGCAGTCTATGAAACCCTGCTGGTCGATGCCTCCGGCACCCGCGTTACCATGATTGACCCGAACATCCGGCCCGGATTTATCCGCGATGAGCCGCGTTACCGTGCACGGTTGGACCATATGCTGGCCCATGCGGATATTGTCAAAGTCTCCGACGAAGACCTGCTCTGGATCATGGGAGAGGGCGATATTGATGCCCATGTCGCGGCGCTTCTGGACAAGGGCGTCAAGCTGGTCTGCCTGACCATGGGGGCCGAGGGCGTCAAAGGGGTCACGGCACGCGGCACCACCCATATTCAAAGCACCCGCGTAGAGGTCAAGGATACGGTCGGCGCGGGCGATACGTTCAACGCCGGTCTTCTGGCCGGCCTGCAACGCGCAGGCAAGCTGACCAAGGCCGCCGTGGCCGATCTTGACGAAGAGTCTCTGCGCGCCGCGCTCCAGCTGGGTTCCCGCGCCGCCGCCATCACCGTTTCGCGCGCTGGCGCCAATCCCCCATGGGCGGAGGAATTGGAGGCCACGTCGTGAGGGCCTTGGTTCAACGCATTTCGCAAGCCTCCGTGCAGGTCGATGGCGAAACCGTCGGACAAAGCGGGCCAGGTCTTCTGGTGCTTGTCTGCGCCATGCGGGAGGACACCGAGCAACAGGCCGACAAGCTCGCCGCCAAGATTGCCAAGCTGCGGATTTTCAAGGATGACGCAGGCAAGATGAACCGCTCCGTGCGCGACATCGGCGGCACCGCTTTGGTGGTGAGCCAGTTCACGCTGGCCGCCGACACCAAGGGCAACCGCCCCGGTTTCTCGACCGCTGCCGCACCAGACCTCGGCAAGACACTCTACGACTATTTCACCCAGCGCCTCGTCGCGGAGGGAGTGCCCTGCGAGACGGGGATTTTTGGCGCAGATATGAAAGTCTCGCTGCTCAATGACGGGCCGGTTACGATCTGGCTCGATACCGACAGCTGACTCATGGACCTTTGCGCGGCAATGCCCTAAATCGCTTGTAAAGCAGCAAGGGGGCCTCCGTGGCGCGCGAAATCGTCAAACACGTCCATTCAGAAGAAGACACGGCGCAGATCGCCTCTGCACTGGCCGGTCTTTTGCATCCGGGCGACATTGTGCTTCTGGACGGGGCTCTGGCGGCGGGGAAAACCTTTTTCACCCGTGCGTTGGTGCGGGCGCTTGGCTCCGACGAGACGGTGACAAGCCCGACCTACACGATTGCGAATGTTTACGAGACCCCCGCAGGGCCGCTCCTGCATGTGGACGCCTATCGTCTGAAAGGTGCACAGGAGTTCTATCACCTTGGTCTGGAAGATTATCTTGACACAGGCATTTGCGTGATCGAATGGGGCGAACGCATCAAGGATTACTTTGACGCACCACTGTCGATCCGCATCGGATTTGGCGACACGGACACGGCACGCACAGTCACGCTCAGCGCCTCCGCACCGCGCTGGACAGCTGTTCTGGAGGCATTGGCATGACGCTGACACTTTTGATTCAGGCTTCGAACGGGGTGCCTGCGCTGGCGCTCGGACAGGGCGTAGAGATTGTCTTTGACAGTTCCAAGGACGAGGCCCTGAACGGATCACGCGACTACCGGATGCTGTTGGAAACCGGCCTTGCCCGCAGCCAATCCACGCTGGCGGAGCTTGGCCTCATTGCCTGCGACATCGGACCGGGTGGTCTGGGCGTCACGCGCACGGCGGCGGCCTTTGCCAATGCCTTGGGCTTTGCCCGCCACATTCCGGTGCAAGCCCTGCCCGCCTTCATCCTTTTGGGGGCCGATGTGGATCAAGGCAAACCCGTCGCACTCCTGCGCCGCGCGGCCCGCCCGCATGTGCATTTCGGGATTTATGCCGATGGAAAACTTGCACATTACGAACATTGCACCGCCCAAACTGCGCAGGATTATCTTTCAGACTTGAAGGATTACGATCTTGCCGGAAATGTCGAGGTTGAAGGCCACGCCGCTCCTCTGACCAATATGGCGACGATGGAAACCATGCTGAAACTGGCGCTTGCCGCGCCTCTTCCCGATGCCGAGGCGCGGGCCTATCCGATTGTGGAGGTGCTAGAATGACACCTTCCTCCGACCGGATTGCCGAAGTGCTCACCACCGGCGGCGTGGTGCTTTTGCCCACGGATACTGTGCTTGGCCTCGCGGCCTCGCCTGCGCATCCGCAAGCCGTGGACCGCATCTATGCGCTCAAACAACGCCCGCGGGAAAAGAACCTGCCGATCATGGTGGCCGGTGCGGATCAGATCGCGGAACTGGGCGCGGTTCTCTCCGAAAGTGCTTTGAAACTGCTGTCCAGCCGCTTTGTCCCCGGTGCGCTGACCTTGGTGCTGGCCCTTGATCCGATACGTGCCCCCGCTTGGCTCAAAGGGCGCAAAGAGATCGCCCTGCGTATTCCGGACAATGCCCTTCTGCGCGAGGTTTTGAAGAACGCCGGTCCGCTCATGGTCACCTCGGCCAACCTGTCCGGCTCGGAGCCGCCTGCCACCACGGTTGAAGCCGAGGCGCAGTTGCACGGCGCACCTGATCTGACAGTGGCGGGCAAAGGCGAGGCCCCTGCCCCTTCGACCATTGTCGACTGCACAACATCCCCCGCCCGCATAATCCGCAACGGTGCGGTGTCCGAGGCAGAGATCAAAGAGGTTCTGGCATGAGCGATTTAATCCTTGGCATCGAGACCTCATGCGACGACACATCTGTGGCGCTGGTGGATCGCTCCGGCCATGCCGCGGCGATCAAGACCGTGTCGCAATTCGAGATTCACGAAGCCTTTGGCGGCGTCTATCCCGAACTAGCCTCCCGCGCCCATCTGGAAGCCATCCTGCCGACGATTCAGGAGGTCATGACCGCCGCCTCAGTGACGCCCGATGATCTCACCGCCATCGGCGTGACCCGTGGACCGGGGTTGATCGGCTCGCTTCTGGTCGGCCTGTCCACGGCGGAGGCGCTGTCGATGGGATGGGGCGTGCCAGCCTACGGGGTGAACCACTTGCGCGGGCATATCCGGTCAGTCGAGCTGGAAAGCGGCAAGACGGAGTTTCCCGCTGTGATCATGCTGGTCTCCGGAGGGCACACCTTGATCGCGGAGTTGAAAGACCCGTGGTCCTACCGCCTGCTTGGCAGCACTCGCGACGACTCGGTGGGCGAAAGCTATGACAAGGTGGCGCGGATGCTGGGGCTCGGGATGCCCGGTGGTCCGGCCATCGACAGGGCCGCACAGGCCGGCACACCCGTTCTGCGCCTGCCGCGTCCGATGAAGAATGACGCCTACGAGTTCTCCTTTTCAGGGCTGAAGTCCTCCGTCGCCCGCCATATTGAAAAACATCCCGATGTCTCGATTGAAGATATGTCGGCCTCTTTTGTCGCCGCCTGTATGGACGTTCTGACCGCAAAGGCGGATCGGGCGCTCACCGAATGCAAGCCGCGCTCTCTGGTCATTGTCGGCGGTGTGGCAGCATCGCGGCAACTGCGCGAGGCGATGGGTGAAGTTGCGGGCAGACATGGCGTCGAACTGTGCCTGCCGCCGATGAAATGGGCGACAGACAATGCAGCAATGATTGCTATGGCAACATGGGATTATGTCGAGCGCGGGGTGCAGCCGGAGTTGATACCGAAACCGAACCTGAGCCTTGAAACGCCCTGAGGTCGGGCCGCATAAAACGGCGCGTCCTTAGAACTTGTAGCTGGGCAAGCCGTCCAGAGTGGACTTCAGCGCCTCACCCCATCCCGTTGAAATATCGAGATAATAAGGATCATCCGGCGCGATGCGCCGTTGATAGGCGACCGCGTATGTGTCTTTCTCGATCACCTGTAGATCAAAGGGCAGCCCCACGGAGAGGTTGGCTTTGACCGTGCTGTCGAAGGACACAAGCATCAGTTTCACAGCATCCTCGAAAGACATCGCCGGATCGTAGGCACGCACCAGAATGGGCTTGCCGTATTTGGTTTCGCCAATCTGGAAGAACGGCGTCTCGTCTCCGGCTTCGATGAAATTTCCTTCGGGATAGATCAGAAACAGCCGCGGCTCGGAGCCTTTGATCTGGCCGCCCAAAATGACGGTGGCGTTGAAGGCGCTGTCGGCGCGCTGGCCCTCGTCGGCATGGGTGGCGATCACGTCCTTGAGGGTCTGGGCGACAAGGCGGGCGACCTGAAACATCGACGGGGCCGAGAGGATCGACGGCTCGCGGTCTTCGGGCGCTTTGGTGCGCTCGTCGATGAGCGACACAAGCGCCTGCGTCGTCGCCAGATTTCCGGCAGTCATAATCGTGAGAATACGTTCTCCGGGGACTTCCCACGAGAACATCTTCTTGAAGGTCGAAATATTATCGACACCGGCATTCGTGCGGGTATCGGACATCATGATGAGGCCCTGATCGAGCATCATACCCACGCAATAGGTCATGGGGCGTCCTTATTGTTGGTCTTGTTGCTGTACGACTTCAATCTCGACAGAAAGGGATTCGCCCTCACCACCGTATCTGGTTCCAGTTACAGGGGCTGCCTCCTTATAGTCCAGCCCTGTTGCGACACGGACGTAGCGTTGATCGGGGCAAATCTCGTTGGAGACGTCGAATCCGACCCAGCCAAGGCCGCGCACATGGGCTTCGGTCCATGCGTGGGTGGCTTCTTGTTCGATCCGGTCGTTCATCATCAGATAGCCGGAGACATAGCGCGCCGGATGGCCCATTTCGCGGGCCGCAGAGATGAATACATGGGCGTGGTCCTGACAGACGCCCTTGCCTGCCGCGAGCGCCTCTTCGGCGGTCTCGTCGGGATGCGAGCTGCCGACCTCGTATTTGACCGCCTCGCCCACCAGACGCGAGAGCGCATGGAGACGTTCGAGTTCGGTCTCGCCCTCGACCTTTTTGATCAGGGCACGCACCCCTGCCCCCGGCTTGGTGAGCGGCGTCACCTTGTCGAACAGCCAGAGCGGCGACGGGCCGCGATGTTGCCCGACAACCCCGTGGGTCTCGGCCATCTCGACCTCGCCCTCGCAGGAGATCACCAGTTCCGTGGTGCCTTTATCGAAAGAGATCAACTCCACAAGATTGTTCATGTGGTCGTGATAGCTCAGTTCTTTGCGTCCGCCGGAGACGGAGGTCTCCCAGCGGATGACCTCCTGACCGTAGCCGGATTTCGGCGTTTTCCGCAGTTGTTCCAGCCCGTAGGTGACAGGGCTTTCAAACGCATATCGGGTTGTGTGGCGAATGGTCAGGCGCATGTTGGCTCACTCATAAAACCGGTAATCTTTTTCGATCTGTTGTCCGAGCTTACACAGCATCCCCAGAATCGTCTGGATATATTCATGCAGCCCGTAGTCGAACACATCTTCGATGCTGTGATTCATGAACCGTTCGACCAGCGCTTGCGACATAAGCGAGGATTGCGGCGCCTCGGCGCGATCAGAGGCAAGATAGCTCAGGTTGTTGTGGATTTTCGTGGCACAGAAATTCAGCGACCGCGGCATACGTTTGTCGAGGATCAGGAATTGCGCAATGTCATGGGCATTAACCTGTGATCCGTAAGCCATGCGAAAGCCGCCGCGTGCCGAAACAGAACGCAAAATGGTTTCCCAATGCACATTGTCGATGGAGGACCCGACCGCAAAGGCCGAGGGCAGCAGCACATAGTATTTCACATCGAGAATCCGCGCGGTGGCATCGGCGCGTTCGATGAATGTCCCCATACGGGTGAAGTCATAGATGTCGTTTCGGAGCATCGTGCCGTGGGTCGCACCGCGCACCAAGGCGGTGCGTTGGCGGATCAACCCCAGAACCGCAGGCAGATCCCGCTCGGAGACCTTATGCGCAAGAGCCTCTTTCACCGCCATGTAACAGCCGTTGATCGCCTCCCACACGTCATGGGTCAGCGCCGTGCGCACCAGCCGCGCGTTCTGGCGCGCGTCCGAAATGGTGGACAGCACAGAGGCCGGATTGTCCTTGGAGCGCAGCATCCAGTTGATTGCCGCGTCTTTTGTGACTTCGTCGTGATTTTCCGCATATCCCTCCAGAACCGAGGCCGAGCGCATCACAGAAGCCCATTCGTCGTCATCCTGTCCCAGACGGGTCAGACCGATCCGCTGCCCTGTTTCCACAAGCCGCGATGTGTTCTCCGCGCGCTCCAGATAGCGTGACATCCAGTAGAGGCCATTTGCCGTTTTTCCTAGCATCTCCGTCCTCCCCTCAGTCTTCCAGAACCCAAGTGTCCTTGGTCCCGCCGCCTTGGCTTGAATTCACCACGAGCGAGCCTTTCTCCAATGCCACGCGGGTCAGACCGCCCGGCGTGATGTTAATCCCTTCGGGCGAGCACAACACAAATGGACGCAGGTCCACATGGCGCGGTGCCAGTCCGGTTTTGGTGAAAATCGGCACGGTGGACAGCGCCAGCGTCGGTTGGGCGATGTAATTTGCGGGCCGCGCGGTGAGTTTCTTGCGGAACTCCTCAATCTCTTTTTTGGAGGACGTCGGGCCGATCAACATGCCGTAACCGCCGGAGCCGTGGACTTCCTTGACCACCAGCTCCGAAAGATTGTCGAGCACATAGGCCAGACTGTCCGGCTCCGAACAGCGCCATGTCGGCACGTTTTCAAGGATCGCCTTCTCGCCGGTATAGAATTCCACGATGTCGGGCATGTAGCTGTAGATCGCCTTGTCGTCGGCAATCCCCGTGCCCGGCGCATTGGCGATGGTGATCCCGCCCGCACGATAGACATCCATGATCCCCGGCACGCCCAGGGCGCTGTCGGGATTGAAATTCAGCGGATCGAGGAAGTCGTCGTCAATCCGGCGGTAGAGCACGTCAATCGGTTTGTAGCCGTGGGTGGTGCGCATCGCGACCTTGCCATTGATCACACGCAGGTCATGCCCTTCCACCAGTTCGACGCCCATCTGATCGGCCAGAAACGCATGTTCGTAATAGGCAGAATTGTAGATGCCGGGGGTCAGCACCGCCACCGTAGGCCGGCCTTCACAATTGGGCGGCGCACAGGCGGCCAGAGAGCGGCGCAGGTTGGCAGGGTAGTTCTGCACCGGCTGCACCCGATTGCGCGAGAACAGTTCGGGGAACATCTGGAGCATCGTCTCGCGGTTCTCCAGCATATAGGAGACCCCCGAAGGCGTGCGCGCATTGTCTTCAAGCACATAGAACTGATCGGGGCCGGTGCGCACCAGATCAATCCCGACGATATGGGTGTAGACCCCGCCCGGCGGCGTCATACCGATCATCTGCGGCAGGAAGGCTTCGTTCTTCGCGATCATCTCTTTGGGGAGACGCCCCGCCTTGATGATTTCCTGACGGTTGTAAATATCATGCAAAAAGGCGTTGATCGCGCGGACCCGCTGTTCAATCCCCTTGCAGAGTTTCTGCCATTCCCGTCCTGCGATGATGCGCGGAATAATGTCAAAGGGGATCAGCCGCTCTTCCGCCTCGGAACGCCCGTAGACGTTGAAGGTGATGCCGGCAAGGCGGAACACCTCTTCGGCTTCGCGTTGCTTTGCCCTGAGACGCTTCAGGTCTTCGTCCTGAAACCAGTTTTGAAATTCGCTATAGGGACCGCGCAGAACTTCGTCGCTTCCCCACATTTCGTCAAAGATGTGTTTCTCGCTCATGAGTAAATTTTGACCTGCCCGCATCTGCTCCACAATTGGATTCGCGCTTTCCCCTACGGAAAGGCGGTCAAAACCTGCGCATATGATCAAATTTTAATCACTTCCGACATATGCATCCGCAGCATCCCGCCATCCGGTAGCGCCAACAGATTTTCGGCCCCTCGCAAGGGCGCGTCGAAACATCGCGCAAGATCAATGTATACAACGGCACACATTGACTTGTGGCCCCTGCTGGGCTACCCGCATGGCAAGCCAGATACAGTCGGCGAGAGCCGCTGATGCAGAACCAAGTGGAGGACCAAATGGCCGACAAGAACACCCCTGACATCATTTACACCATCGTGGACGAAGCTCCCGAGCTTGCCCGCGGGTCGCTCCTGCCAATCATCTCGTCCTTCTCGAATGCCGCAGGGATCTCGGTCGCCACGAAAGACATCTCTTTGGCGGGCCGCATCCTTGCGCTTTTCCCCGAGCGTCTGTCCGAAGACCAGCGCGTCTCCGACGATCTCGCCGAACTTGGCAAGCTGGTGAAAACCCCTGACGCCAATGTCATCAAACTGCCCAACATCTCGGCCTCCGTGCCGCAGCTTGAAGCCGCAATCAAGGAACTGCAATCGCAGGGTTTCGACATTCCCGACTACCCCGCCGATCCGCAAACCGACGAAGAGAAAGCCGTTCGCGCCAAATACGACACGGTGAAAGGTTCCGCTGTGAACCCCGTGCTGCGCGAAGGCAACTCGGACCGCCGCTCTGCCAAGGCCGTGAAGGAATATGCGAAAGCCAACCCGCACCGCATGGGCGAGTGGAAATCCACATCGAAAACCACCGTCGCCGCCATGCCGGGCGATGATTTCTACGCCAACGAGAAAGCCGCGACAGTCACGGCCGCACAGGCCGGTGGCGCGAAAATCGTGTTCAAGGGCAAAGACGGCTCCGAAACGGTTCTCAAAGACGGGCTGAACTATCTTGAAGGCGAGATCGTCGATGCGACCTTCCTCTCCGCCAAGGCCCTGCGCGCCTATATCAAGAAAGAAGTCGAAAGCATGGAGTCGGGTGTGCTGTTCTCCGTGCACCTCAAGGCGACGATGATGAAGGTCTCCGACCCGATCATCTTCGGCCATTTCGTCTCCGTCTATCTCGAAGACTTCCTTGCCAAACACGGCGACAAGCTGGACTTCAACCCGAACTCCGGCATCGGCGCGCTCGAAAAACTCATCGCAGGCAATGCCGAGATGGAAGCCGATCTCAAGGCCGCTCTCGCCGCGAAACCGCCGCTCTACATGGTTGATTCCGACAAGGGCATCACCAACCTGCATGTGCCCTCTGACGTGATCATCGACGCCTCCATGCCTGCGGTCATCAAAGCCGGTGGCATCGGCTGGGGCCCGGACGGCAAGGCGGCAGACACCAAATGCTGCATCCCGGACAATTCCTATTCCTGCGTCTATGACGAGACCGTGGAATATTTCAAAGAAACCGGCACGCTGGATGTCACCACCTGCGGTGCTGTGTCCAACGTTGGTCTGATGGCACAGAAGGCGGAAGAATACGGCTCTCACCCGACCACCTTCGAAGTCCCTGCCGATGGCACCGTCTCGATCGTGCTCGACAGTGGCGAAGTGCTTTTGTCCAATGACGTGGAAAAAGGCGACATCTGGCGGTCGTGCACAGCGAAGAAAGCGCCGATCCTCGACTGGATCAAAACCGGTATCGAGCGGTTTGACGTCGAAGGCACCGGCGCGTTCTGGCTTGATGCGAACCGGGCCCATGACGCCGAACTGATCAAATATGTCGAACCGGCGCTGAAAGCGGCTGGCAAAGACATTCCGATCATGGCCCCGCGCGAAGCCACCCGTTTCACATGGGAAGAAATGCGCAAGGGCAAGAACGTCGTGACCATCACCGGCAACGTGCTGCGCGACTACCTCACCGATCTGTTCCCGATCCTCGAACTTGGCACCTCCGCCAAGATGCTCTCCATCGTCAAACTGATGAACGGTGGCGGTCTGTTCGAGACGGGCGCAGGCGGCTCCGCGCCGAAACACGTCCAGCAGGTGATCGAGGAAAACCACCTGCGTTGGGACAGCCTTGGCGAGTTCTGTGCGCTTGGCGAAAGCTACAACTTCCTCGCCTCCTCCAAAGGCAAAACCAAAGCCGGTGTCCTTGGCGCAGCGGTGGAAGACGCGACACAGAAATTGCTTCTTGAGAACAAGTCACCGGAGCGCAAGGTCGGCCAGAACGACAACCGTTCCTCGCATTACTGGTTCGCCCGCTACTGGGCCGAGGCCCTTGCCGCGCAGGATGACGATGCGGAGCTGAAAGCGCATTTCGCCCCGATTGCGAAAGAACTGGCCGAGAAGGAAGCGGTGATCCTTGAAGAGCTGAAAGCCAATGAGGGCAAACCGGCGGATATGGGCGGCTATTACCACGCCGATCCGGCCAAAGTGGCGGCGATCATGCGCCCCTCGGCCACGCTCAACGCGATCATCGGCTAAGCCATCCAAAATGTGATTGAGAGGGCGCCTTCGGGCGTCCTTTTTCTTTGCCGCGCCCTTTGTTCAATGGCAGCGTTCAAAGGGCGGCGCTATGGCCGAACCGGTCGCCCCCTTCGGACAAACAAAAAAGGGGAGCGCAAACGCCCCCCTTCCCTGCGTGATTTCTCCGACCCGTCACATCTTGAAGATGCGATAGATCGCCGGAATGACCAGAACCGTCAGAGCGGTTGAGGACAACAGCCCGAACAAAAGCGAGATCGCCAGACCCTGAAAAATCGGGTCCGCCAAAATCACCGCCGCGCCGATCATCGCCGCAATGGCCGTAAGCAGGATCGGCTTGAACCGCGTGGCCCCTGCCTCCAGCAGGATATCCACCGTCACCTTGCCTTCGTCATCGGCGTGACGAATGAAATCGACCAGAAGGATCGAGTTGCGCACGATAATCCCCGCCAAGGCGATGAACCCGATCATCGAGGTCGCGGAGAACGGTGCCCCGAATAACCAGTGCCCGATCATAATGCCAAGGAAGGTGAGCGGCACCGGCGTCAGAATGACCAGCGGCAGACGGAAAGAGCCGAACTGCGCCACGACAAGGATGTAAATCCCCAAAAGCGCCACACCAAAAGCCGCGCCCATGTCACGGAACGTCACCCATGTCACTTCCCACTCCCCGTCCCAAAGCAAAGTCGGATGTGTGGTATCAACGGGCTGTCCGTGCAAGGAAATCTCCGGCTTCATCCCTTCGGGCCAGTCCATCTCGTCGAGCTTGTCGGCCACGGCCAGCATACCGTAGAGCGGCGCTTCATAGGCACCGGCCAGTTCAGCCTGCACCATCACCGCGTCATAACCGTTGTGCCGGAAGATCGGGAAAGAGGTCTGCTCTTCGGTGATCTCCACCACATCGCCCAGTTCGACCACACCGCGCCCGCCGGGCAGGACATTGGCCGGAACCGGAGTGGAAAGCGCTGTGGCATCCAGCACGCGTTCGGATTTATCCCGACCGATCACGATGGGGATCGGACGACGGCCCTCGCCACGATGGGAATAGCCCACCGTATTGTAGCTGTTGAGAAGTTGCAGCGTCTGTGCCGCATCCGCCTCCGCCACCTGATAGAAATTCAGGTCAGAAGGCTTCATCTCCGCCCGAATACGCCGCGCCTGAGTGCCGTAATTGTCATCAGTGTCGACAATGAAATCAACGCTTTCAAAGGCTTCGCGCACCTTGGCGGCCACGGCACGACGGGTCTCCCCGTCCGGTCCGTAGATTTCCGCCAGAAGAGTAGCGATCACCGGCGGTCCGGGCGGCGGCTCGACCACTTTCATCGCGGTGCCCGGCGGCACGGAAATGCCTTCGCTCAACATCTCGCGCAATTCCAGCGCAATGTCATGCGAAGTGCGGTCACGGTCGTGTTTCGGCAGGAGCTTCAACTGCACTTCGCCCATCTCGGGGTTCTCGCGTAGATAATAATGCCGCACCAGCCCGTTAAAGTTGAAGGCCGCAGGCGTGCCCGCATGGGTCTGGGCCGACATGACCTCCGGCAAGGTCATGGCCAGCCGCGCCGCCTGCTGTGCAATCGCGTCAGTGGCCTCGACCGAGGCCCCTTCCGGCAGGTCGATCATCACCGACAGTTCAGATTTATTATCAAACGGCAGCAGCTTGACCGTCACATCTTTGGTATAAAGTGCGCCCAAAGAGCCGAATGACAGCACAATCACCGCCAAAAGAAAGGCCCATACCACGCCCTTGGACTTCAGAAGTGGCGCAGCAACCCGCATGTAGAGCTTGCCAAGTTTGCCGCCTGGCACATCGCCCTCATGGTCGTGATGCAATTCCGCACGGCCCGCGATTTTCAGCATGAGCCAAGGCGTGATCATCACCGCGACGAAGAAAGAGAAGATCATCGCCGCCGATGCATTGGCCGGAATCGGAGACATATAGGGCCCCATCATTCCGGAGACAAAGAGCATCGGCAACAGCGCCACCACCACGGTGAGGGTTGCCACAATGGTCGGGTTGCCCACCTCGGCCACTGCCTCAACGGCCGCTCCGAAACGGTTCTGTCCGGGTTTCTTCATCCCCCAGTGGCGTGCGATATTCTCGATCACCACGATGGCATCATCCACCAGAATCCCGATGGAGAAAATCAGCGCGAAAAGCGACACCCGATTGAGCGTGTAGCCCATGATATAGGAGGCAAACAGCGTCAGCAGGATCGTCACCGGAATGACGATGGCCACCACGACCGCCTCGCGCCAGCCGATGGCGAAGAACACAAGGATCACGATGGAAACAGTCGCAAGCGTGAGGTGGAACAACAGCTCGTTGGCTTTTTCATTGGCCGTCTCGCCATAGTCGCGGGTCACTTCCACATCGACACTGTCGGGGATGACCTCGCCCTTCATCGCTTCGACGCGGGTGAGGATTTCATCGGCCACGATCACCGCATTCGCGCCCGCGCGCTTGGCAATCGCAAGGGTCACCGCAGGGCGACGGATGATCGGTGCGTCCATGTCCATTTCACCATGCGTCCCCTCGGCCACATCTGCGCCAGCGCGGGTGAGCGTGGAGACATAATGTTCGTCCAGATCGGAGACAAAGGCGACATCGGCCACATCGCGTACATAGACCGTGCGCCCGTCGCGTGCGGTCAGTTCGAGATTGCCGATTTCCTCGGGCGTTGTGAGCGTCTTGCCCACGATCAAACCGACCTGTTCGCCACCATCGCGCAACAGACCCGCAGGGCTTGCCGAGTTCGCGCCTTCGACCTTTCCGGCCAGTTGTTGCAAGGTGATGCCATAGAGCGCCAGTTTTTCGGGATCGGGGTCAATCCGCAGCGCCTCTTCGGTCTCGCCGATCACATAGGTCAGCCCGACGTTCTCGATCCGCGCCAATTGCACCTCGACCTCTTTGACCACCCGCGTCAGATCGGCGGCGGTCATGGTCTCGTTGCCCTCGGAGGGACTAAAGGTCAGGGCGACGATGGCCACGTCATTGATCCCGCGCCCGACCACGAGCGGTTCGTTGATGCCAACAGGCAAACGGTCGATATTGGCGAGGATCTTGTCACGCACCCGCACAATCGCGGTCTCGGAAGGCACACCGACGTTGAACCGTGCGGTCACCATCACATAGTCGTCGCGGCTTTCGGAATAGACATGCTCGACCTGATCTATGCCTTTGACGATGGTTTCCAAAGGCTCTGTGACCAACTTCAGCCCGTCTTGGGCCTTCAAACCGGAGGTGTCCACATGGATGTCCACCAAAGGCACAGAGATTTGCGGCTCTTCCTCGCGCGGAAGCGACACCAGAGCAATCATCCCCACGGCCAGCGCGGCCATGAGAAAGAGCGGTGTGAGCGGGGAGAGGATGAAATTGCGGGTCAGATGGCCGGCGATGCCGAGCGCACCCGTTGGTCCTTTGGGATTACTCATGGCGCGTCACCACCTTGTCCCCCGCGGCCAGCCCGCTGAGAATTTCCACATAGGTGACACCGTCGCGCATCACCTCATTGCCCGGCACGACGACACGTTCGCTCGTCCCCGTGTCCTGCTCGATCTGCACAAAGTCCAGCCCGCCCGATTGCGTCAGCGCGGTTTGCGGCACCAGAAAGGCATCATGGCTGCCAACGGGCAAACGCACCTGCACGCGACGGCCGACAAAGCGGGCGTCCAGCCCCTCGACCTCGACATCGGCTTCAACCCGTCCGCTTTCGATCAGCGGGTAGATTTTAGCAAGCCGTCCCTCACGCGCCTCACCCGCGCCGGAAATCTGGATCGTGTCGCCTTCGGTCAGCGTGTCCGCATAGCGCTCGGAAACACCAAGGCGCAGAAATGTCCCGCCGGAGCCGATGGTTGCAACTTCCTCGCCCGCCATGATGACACCGCCCTTAGACACCGGCACATCCAGCACCACACCGGCCTCGGGGGCGAGCACTTCGCCCTCTTCGATCTGGCGCGAAACGACCTGACGTTCGGCTTTGAGCGATGTGATCTGGCCTTCGAGCACGGTCACATTGGTTTGCAGGGCTTGCAGGCTGGAGGTGGAAATCACCCCGCGTTCGGACAGGGACTCACCACGCGTCAGATCGTCCTGAGCTTTCTCAAGTTGGGAGTTCAGCGCGTCGAGTTGCGCGTCGATGCCTTCGATTTGGAACAAAAGTTTGGTGTCTTCGATCAAGGCAACACGTTGCCCCGCCTCGACGACATCGCCCTCGGTCACATCAAGTGTGGTGATCGTCCCCCCGATCCGCGCACGCGCAGGCACGCGGTCACGCGGCTCCACCTCGGCATAGACCGGCTTCCATTCTGTGATCGCCTGCGGTGTCAGGGTGAGGGTTTCCGAAAATATGGGCGTTCCGATCAGGAGCATCCCCGGCAGAAGTATCGTAAGCAAATGGGTGCGGCGCATTTTGACCTCTGTTTCAGGTTGAAAGCCCTTCGCGATGCACTTGCCTCACAAGCTTGACGTGAAAGGCCCACGATATCCATCCGTGTGCGACGTTTCCCGAAGTCTATAGCTCAGGTTTCTCAAGAAACGCTTTAAGCGGACATTAGTATTCAATTTATTGCATATGTAGCAAGTTTTTTGTCATCCGCAAGTATAGCATTTTTCACTATAGCTGGAAAATCCGGCGTTCTGTCGCGTCTCGCAGATTTGCGGTCAACACTGCTCCGTGAAACCGCGCGTCATCGCGAAGGCGGGATCAAGACTTGCCGTCACGCGCCGGTCCGGTCACGCGCCGATGTTGTCCCGCGCGATCGACACGGTTTTGATGACGGCATGACAGCGCACCCCTTCGCGCAGGTTCAGTGCCGCAACCGAGCGCCGCGTCACTTGCGAAAGCACCCGCCCCGCATCGGTGTCCAACACAACCAACACGCCTGCACCCTGTGTCGGGCTGATCTGGGAGACCACACCGCTCAGGATATTGAGGGCGGACAAGCCTGTTGGCCGATCCAGCGACAGCATGACATCCTGCGCCGCGATGCGCAGCCGCACGGGATGACCCACGGGCGTTTCCAGATGCGGCAGGAACAAGGCCGCGCCGCCTGCCGAAAGCTCCGTCAGCCCGTCCGCGTGATGGGCATGGACCGTGGCCCGCAACAAGGCCCCCGCGCCTGCAGTGCCCACGGGCAACACCGCCGGATCGCTGAGCACCAGATCGGCGGCCCCCTCCCCGATCACCCGACCGGCTTCGAGCGCAATCACAGTGGTAGCAAGACGTGCCACCTCGGCGGGGCTGTGACTGACATAGAGGACCGGAATGGCGATCTCGTCGCGCAGCCGTTCGAAATAGGGCAGGATTTCCGCCTTGCGCCCCTCGTCAAGCGCCGCGAGAGGCTCGTCGGCAAGGATCAACTCGGCCCCCGAGAGCAAGGCCCGCCCGATGGCCACCCGTTGCTGCTCCCCGCCCGACAAGCCATCAGGGCGACGCTCCAAAAGAGCCCCGATCCCGAGCATCTCGACCATCTGCGCCACCTCGCGCTCGGGCACATCACGGCGGGAGAACCGCCTCCCGAAATCGAGGTTCTGTGCCACGGTGAGATGTGGAAACAGGCGCGCGTCCTGAAAGATCGTGCCAACCCTGCGCTTGTGCGGCGGCAGGAACAGCTTGGCCTCGCTGTCACACAGAACACGCCCGTCCAACGAAATCCGCGCATGGTCGGGTTTGAACAGGCCCGCAATGGCCCGAATGACTGTGGACTTTCCCGATCCCGACCGCCCGAACAGGACGGTGATCCCCTCAGGCACCTCGAAATCCAGATCGACCGCGAAATCCCGGAACCGGTGTTTGAGATCGACATGCAGGCTCATGAGCGCCCACCACCGGACATGCGCCGCGCCAGAATTTCAGACAGGATCAGCGCCCCCATCGCCAAGGCAATAGAAATCATCACAAGACGCAGCGCTGCCCCCTCCCCGCCCGGCACTTGCAAGAACGCATAGATGGCCGAAGGCAACGTGCGCGTCTGGCCCGGAATGTTGGAGACAAAGGTGATAGTCGCGCCAAATTCACCAAGCGCCTTGGCAAAGGCCAGAACCGCGCCAGCAAGAATACCGGGCCAGGAAAGCGGCAAGGTCACGCGAAAGAACACGGTCAGAGGCGATGCGCCCAGCGAGGACGCGGCTTCTTCCAGTTTCGTATCCACGGCCTCAATAGACAGGCGGATCGCCCGCACCATGAGCGGGAACCCCATGATCGCAGCGGCTAGCGCCGCCCCCGTCCATCGAAAGGAAAACACAATGCCGAAGTTCTGGAGAAACGCCCCGAGCGGCGCACGGCTTCCGAGAGAGATCAAAAGCAGGTAACCGGTCACAACGGGCGGCAGGATCAGCGGGAGATGCACCAGACCGTTGAGAATTTCGCGCCCCGGAAAGCGCCAGCGTGCCAGCGCATAGGCCACAAATATGCCAAGCGGCAAACTGGCCAGCGCGGCCCAGAACGCCACCTTGAGCGAAAGCGCAACGGCCTGCCATTCCTCCGGCCCCAATGTGCCCTCCATGATCAAAGCGCGCGCCGGACACACAAGGCGCCGCGCCGCGCCGCGGCTTTGACAACACCCGTCCGGCTGTGCGACTCACTCTGTCGCATCATGATGTGCTGTGCGGTGTTCGTCATCATCCCGCGTTTTTACCCCTATTCGACTATGCCCCGCAGGACTAACCAGCGTGCAAACCCAGTTCCCAGCCATGCCCACAGATTCGCGTGGCATATACCACTCTGACGGCGCGTCTTTACAGACCTATCCCATTTTAGCGCACAGCCGAAACGTCTTCACATATATTTCGTGCACCTATGCGTTTGCATCACGGATGTATACTTTTGTATTCCCTACCTCCACGTTTGTAAGATGCATATTTCTTAGAACTTTTTTCAAATTTGTTCCAAAAAACATCCGAGGTTAACTGGCCATTCACCATTTTCGGCATCCACACAGTAGGAATCGTCACATAAGTCATATACGATGCAAGTGCAGCATTAGACGACGCTGCGTTATATGCAGCACCAAGTCAAAACGGTTTTGTGCATAAAATTGAAAGTCATTTCGGGGGCGAATATGGTATTTCCTACAAAGAGCGAACAGGTTTTTAGTGCATCATCAAATGCTGTGGATGCGCCCAAAGTCACATTCTCTCTATACGAAAAATTCGGCAAACGCCTGTTCGATCTGATCTTTCTCGCGCTGGTCTCTCCGATTGTCATTCCCACCATTCTGATCCTTGCCGTTCTGGTCAAACTGGATGGCGGACCGGCGTTTTACGCGCAAAGGCGGATCGGGCGGAACGGCAAGACCTTTCAGTTTTACAAACTCCGTTCCATGCGTGTGAATGCCGACGCCTATCTGGTGCAGCTTTGCAAGGAAGACCCCGAGATCGCGAAAGAATGGGAAACCTACCAGAAGCTTCGCAATGATCCGCGGATCACCAAGGTCGGAAAATTCATCCGCAAGACATCGCTCGACGAGTTGCCACAGGTGCTCAATGTGCTCAAAGGCGACATGAGCTTTGTCGGCCCCCGTCCCTTCATGCCCAGCCAACAGATGCTTTATGAAAAAGCCCGCGGGGAAGCCTATTTCGACATGCGCCCCGGCATTACGGGCGTGTGGCAGGTATCGGGGCGTGGTGAAACCAGCTTTGTCGCGCGCGTGAAATATGACAACCTCTATTATCGCAAACAGAGCTTCCTCACCGACATCAATCTGATCCTGCGCACGGTGAGCGTTGTGTTCAAAAGCACGGGCCACTAAAGCCCGTCACCATTCACAGTGACGCCACACCTATGCATTGAACGTGACACCGAAGCCACGCGCAACTCGCTGCAAACCCCATACACCAACGGATCAGAGGTCAAGCCCTGCTGGACCTAATGCTCAGTCGCTCAAGTCCCCGACTTGCCCAGCAGGCAATCGGCAGACACGCGACCGGCATGAAGGTCGGACCCTGCGTAAAATCCGGTCAGAACCAACCCGTCCAAGAGCTCCGCCTCACAGCGCAGGTTGCCGGACCAGATGACCAGAACATCCCCTGTCACCGCCTCTGTGAGTGCGAAATTCTGCGCATAATAGCTTGAGGCGCGCCCCGTTTCCGGCATCGCATAGAGCAACACATCGCGGTTGCGTCCGATGTAGAACAAATCCGCAATGATATCCCGATCACTTGAAACCACGGGCAGTTCTTCTGCCTCCGCAAGCTCAAGGATACTCTCGGACAGGGCATGTCGCCCCAGATAGCGCTTGAGCAAGGGCTCGCCCCCCACCTCCGGCCAAGGGGCCAGCACGATGAACAGCGGCAAGGTCGCGGACAGAGCCAGATTGACGCCAAGCGCCACCCAGCGCCAGATGCGCGGCAGAACCATGACCGCGAGGATCACACCGGAGAAATAGGTCGCAACCGCCCAGTTTGCATAGGCTTTGTCCAGCAGGGCCTGCACGGTCACGGTCAAAAGCGCAGGAATGGAAAACAGCACCAGCGCGGCACGCGGACTGCCCTTGGGGCGCAGGTAGGCAACAAGCAAAGCCCCCATCGTGATCGGCCCGAACACTCCGAACTGGCTGAAGAAGAACTCGGCCATAGAGCCGAACCCCAACTGCGCCCCGTGGCGAAGCCAACCTGCGTTATCCATCGTATGCGACACGGTGGTCAGATCATGGGACAGGTTCCAAAGCACATTCGGCAGGATCATGACAGCAAACCCTGCCAGCATCCCCGCCAAGTTACGCCACCCCGGTCGCAAGGCGGGCTGGGTCAGCATGACCAGCGCGGCTCCAACCAGAAAATAGATCGCCGCGTATTTTGCCATGAAGGCAAGGCCGGCAAAGACACCAACTGCCAAGGCATCGCGCAGCGCACGGGTGTCGCTCAGGCGAAAAAAGAACAACAAGGCGGCGGCAAAAAACGGCGCCATCACGGTGTCGGTGGAGATCATCACCGAGCCGAGCGCCACAAAAGGCAGGCTCAGATAGAGCGCAACCGTCCAGAGCGCGGCAGTGCGCCCGACCAGACGGGCGGCCAGAGCGCCGAGCAGCAATGCCGTCACGCCATGCAGAACGGCCCCGGGCATCCGCACCCAGAACACCGCGTCAGAACCGGCCAGATCGGTCACGGCGCGGATCAGCCAGCCGATCAGAGGGGGTTTGGAATAATAGCCGAAATCAAGGTTCTGCCCCCAGAACCAGTATTGCACCTCATCGACAAACAGATCGGTGCGATCAAAGGCCAAAGCCAGAAGCCGCAGCGCCACCGCCACGGCTACAAAACCCAGTGCCAGAGGCAACCAGTCTTTAAGCTGCGTCTTTTGAAGGGTCATCTTCGGTGTTCCGGTTGGCATAGATCAGCCAGAGATTGCGGGAATAGATGACAACGCCCAGCGATTGTCCGAGCACAAAGACCGGATCCTTGCGATAGAGCGCATAGGCAAACAGCATCAATCCGCCCACCAAAGAGAAATACCAGAACGCCACCGGCACCACGGATTGGCGCGCACGTTCAGAGGCGATCCACTGCAACAGAAACCGTGCCGTGAACATGAGCTGCGCGGAGAGGCCGAAAAGCACCCACCAAAGCTCGCCCACCGTATCCACATGCAGGATCGTCATCAGCCATTGCATGAGCTCACCCCTCGGCCCGATCCGTTGTCACCTCGGTCGGGTGCGCTTTCTTGCGGCGGCGCAACAGCCATGCCACGCCGAGAAGGTCCACCACCCCGACAACCGCACGTTGCAGGTTGGAATAATGCGACCGCCCCCCCCCACGCGCACGGTGGGAGACATCCACATGGCAGATTTCCCATCCGTCACGGGCAAAGAGCGCCGGAAGATAGCGGTGCATGTGATCGAAATAGGGCAGGCTCAGGAAATCATCGCGGCGGAAAGCCTTGAGGCCGCAGCCCGTGTCACGGGTGCCGTCCTTGAGGATTTTCGCCCGCACTGCATTGGCGATTTTCGAGGCGTAGCGTTTGGAAAACGTATCCTGCCGCGCTACGCGCTGTCCGGCCACCAGACCGATTTTCTCGGCATTCGGCCCTTTGAATGGCGCGATCATGTTCGGGATTTCCGTTCCCGGATTCTGACCATCCCCGTCCAGCGTGCAGATCACCGTTCCGCGTGCGGCGCGTGCGCCGGAGTGAACCCCCGCAGACTGACCACCGGAGCGATCATGGCGGATCACCCGCAGATTGGGCATCTCGCGCATCCGCGCCGCCAGAATATCCGCCATGCCGTCATCGGAAGCATCGTCGATCACGATGATTTCGAACGGGCCAATATCTGTGCAAGCACCTGTGATCTCTTCGAGCAGAGCGCCAATGTTTTCCGCTTCGTTGCGGCAGGGAATGATGATGGAAGTGTCACACATAAGTCGGCTTGGCCCTTAATTGATTGCCTTCGCGCTTACCGGAGCCGCCCGTGGATGTAAAGTCAAACGCCGCTTGCCCCACGCGACCCGTGCGCAGAAACACGCCCGCAAACGGCCCAAGAGACAGGGCGTTTCCAAGGCACATTGACCCTGCCCGCCCTCTCGCACAAATGCGTAAAGACGCCCCCGGTCCGCACACCGGGAGCGCCCACCCTTCAGATCGTTCGGAACGAGACGACCTTCAGGATTCGCTATGTTTCTTCGGCGGATAGATCAGGGCCCCCGCTGTGTAGACGAGGATGGCCATGCCGATCGCCCCCAAAGCCGCAACGCCGAGGAAGACGATAAGGTCCACCCCCCCGCCAATGTCGGCGGGCGAGGATTGGGTAATCGCCATCACGAACCAGACAGCAAGAACCGCGCCCACGGGCATCGACAGTTGCGCCCAGAGGAATTTGTGCCAACTCACGGCACGGTCACGGATCAGCACGAAGACATAGGCCAGCGTGACCACAGCCGCGATCACCACCATGGCCCAGAACAGGCCGCGTCCGAAGATTTCTTCGAACACGGCAATCATGGTTTGAAGCGTCAGATCTTTCATTGTCGTCCCTCCTCAGGCCTTGCCGCGCAGCATGGCGTTATACGTTGCCTTCAGCGCTACGTCTTCCATCAGCCAGGAAATCCACAACTCTTCGAGCGGCGGGATAATCCCCGGGAAAGACGGTGTCAGGTTGTTGTTGTAATCGAACTCAACGAGCATCGCCCGACCGATCTTGGTGATCATCGGACAGGAGGTGTAGCCGCCATAGATCTCGGTGGGATCCGTGCCGGCGATGGCGGAGACGATCTGGTCCTCGATCACCGGCACCTGCCATTTAACGGAGGCTGCGGTTTTGCCCTTCGGCACGCCCGCAACATCGCCAAGCGCCCAGATGTCGGGATAGCGCAGATGCTGCAGTGTGGCCATGTCACATTCGACCCAGCCCTGATCCGTCCACTTGTCAGCCCATGACAGGCCGGACTGGCGGATCACCTCAGGGGCGCGTTGCGGCGGGATCAGGTGGATGTAGTCGTAATCCATCTCCTGCTCACCATCGGGCGTGTTGAAGGTCACGCGTTTCGCGCCCGCATCAATGCCTTTCACCGTATGGTTATACACCGGATCAATGCCACGATCTTCGAAGATCATGCGCACTTTCTCCGACACAATCGGCACCCCGAAAAGCGCGCTGTCATGGGCACCATAGGTGATTTTGGCCTTGCCACGATTGCCCGCCCGACGCAGGCGGTCATCAATCAGGAAAGCGTGTTTCAAAGGCGCACCGGCGCATTTCATCTCTGTGCCCGGACGGGTAAAAATGCCCTGCCCGCCTTCGTCGGCGAATTTCGACGCGGCTTTCCATGTGGCGGCGGCATATTGCGGGCCGGCATAGAGCGCGCCGATGCCGTTTTCTCCCACCATGTCGAGGGAGAAGCCTTCAATCGCGTCATGGTCGAGGATCAGCCCCGGTGCCACAACGAGGAAGTCATAGGACAGCGTCTGACCGCTCTCGGTCGCGACAGTTTTCGCTTCCGGATCAATGGCGGCGGCTTTCTCCGCGATGAGCGTCACGCCTTTGGGCAACCAGTCGGTCGTTTCCGAAACCACATAATCGGCGGATTTCAGACCCGCCGCCACAAGGGTCAGCCCCGGTTGGTAAAGGTGTTCCTTGCGCGGATCAATGAGGGTGATCTGCGCACCATCGAGACGGTCCACAAGACGGTTGACCAAAGCCGTGCCGCCCGCGCCTGCGCCGATGATGACGATTTTTGCGTTGGTCTTGACCGAAGCTGCGCGGGCCTCTCCCGAACTCGCGGCAAGTACTGTCGCCCCTGCGGCAAGGCCGAGAAACCCTCGGCGGCCGATCTGCGGGGAATGTGAGGAATACATGTCTCTCTCCCTTTATACTTATGCATATGTATGCATGTTATTGGTGCGGAAAAGCCCTGCCCACGGGAAATTGCGGGCAAAGGCGGTTTTTAAAGGCGCTTCGGGAAGTGTGGAACATTCTCCCCGAAGCAAGCCACCTGAAGGGACCGAGCGGGCAAGGCCAGGTCGAATGGCCTTGCTGGCGTATGGTCAGGCGGTGTCGTTATGCTCTTCGGTGAGACGCGTGTCTTCGCGCATCTCAAGCCACATCGCGTTGAGAACGGCGAACATGGCGGCGAGCGGAAGTCCGAGTATCCAAGCAAAATACCACATCTGTGTTCCTTTCTCAGTAGCTCTGAGCGTTGTTGTCGAGATCTTCTTCTTTGACCTTGCCCCAGAGCACTTTGTAGACCCATGAGGTGTAGGCGAGAATGATCGGCATGAAGATGATCGCACAGACCAGCATCACAAACAGGGTCAGGTGCGAACTTGAGCTGTCCCAGACGGTGAGCGAACTGTTCGGATCAACTGTCGAGGGCAGGATGAAGGGGAACATCGTCAGCCCGACCGAGGAAATGATCCCCGTGATGCCGAGTTTCGACCAAAGAAGCGTGGAGACCTCTTTGCCCTTGCTCAGACCAAGCACGGCCAGAGCAATCCCGATGAAAGCCATCGCTGGGGCAATCACGATCCACGGACGTTCCGAATAGGCCGTCAGCCACGATCCGCCACGGCTCACTTCGGAGTAGAGCGGATTGCTCGGCCCGTCTTTCACGACCTCACTGACGATCTGGTAACCGTCGATCCCGAAGGCAAGCCAGACACCGGCCAGCGCATAGGCCACAGCCGCAACAATACCGGCGATGACGCCGATTTTCTGCGCCCGTTTCTGCACTGTGCCCTCGGCCTTCAGACCCAGCCATGCCGCCCCGTGCATCAGGAGCATCGAAAGCGACACCACACCAGCCAGAAGCGCGAAGGGGTTGAGCAGAAGCAGAAGCTTCATGATCGCGTTGCCTTCATACATCGGCATCAGCAGATCAGGCGTCAGGTAGAACGGCACACCTTGCAGCACATTCCCGACCGCCACACCGAAGACCAGCGCCGGCACGGCACCGCCTACGAAGAGCGCCCAGTCCCAACTCCGGCGCCATGTGGCGCTTTCACGCTTGGAGCGATATTTGAACCCGACAGGACGCAGGATCAACGCAGCCAGAATGAGGAACATCGCGAGGTAGAAGCCCGAGAAGGACACCGCATAGAGCGGCGGCCATGCGGCAAAGATCGCACCGCCCCCCAGAATGAACCACACCTGGTTGCCTTCCCAGACCGGCCCGATGGTGTTGATGACGACGCGACGCTCTTTGTCGGTTTTGCCAACGAAGGGCAGAAGCGCACCCACCCCCAAATCGAACCCGTCAGTCAGTGCAAACCCGATCAGAAGGACGCCCAAAAGCAACCACCAGATCACGCGCAGGACTTCGAAACTCATAAATTCATGCAGGATCATTGTCGTTACTCCGCTGGTGTTTCAGAAAAGGGGCCCTTGCCGTCATCGGCGCGCAGACGTTGCGTATGACGCTCTGTCCACGAGTCGGTTTCAGCGACATCCATGTAGGGACCTTTTTTGATGTATTTGAGCATCAGACCCATCTCGACGATGAAGAGCACCGTGTAGAAGATCATGAAGCCCGCCAGAGTGATCAAGAGATCCGCGATCGACAGTTGCGAGACCGACAAAGCGGTCGGTAGCACACCGTCAACCGTCCACGGCTGACGCCCGAACTCGGACACGAACCATCCAAGCTCCGCCGCGATCCATGGTGCAGGAATGATGATCACGGCAAGGCGCAAGGCCCAGCGCGGGTAGTTCATCCCTTTGAACGCCGTGCGGAAGAAGAAATAGAGCATCACAGCGATAAAGCTAAAGCCCAGCCCCACCATCAAACGGAACGACCAGAACAACGGGCCTACGCTTGGCACGGTGTCATTGGCGGCCTCTGTGATTTGTGCGTCAGTGGCCAGACGCGGATCATCAACGTAGCGTTTCAAAAGCATCGCGAAACCGAGATCGCCCGAATGTTCCTCGAACGTGGCGCGCACCTCGGCGGGCGTTGCATCGCGTTGCTCGCGGATGGTCATCAAGGCGTCATAGGCCACAATGCCGGAGCGGATTTTCTCGCCCGCTTCTGCCACAAGTTGGTCCACACCCGGAATTTCATCCGTAAGCGACCGTGTCCCGATCAACCCCATCACATAAGGAATGTGAATGGCATAATGGGTTTCACGCGCCTCTGTGTCCGGAATACCGACCAGCGTGAAGGAGGCCGGAGCATCCTGTGTTTCCCACATGCCTTCGATGGCCGCGAGTTTCATTTTCTGGGTATGGGTCGCAGAATAGCCGCTTTCATCGCCCAGAATAACCACGGAGAAGGCCGACGCCAGTCCGAAGGCCGCTGCAATCGCGATCGAGCGACGGGCAAGCTCCGTGTGCCGCCCTTTGAGCAGATACCACGCGGACACGCCCAACACGAACACAGAAGCCGTCACATATCCGGCCGAAACCGTGTGCACGAATTTGGCTTGTGCCACTTCGTTAAAGACCACTTCGAAGAAGTTGGTCATCTCCATCCGCATTGTATCAGGGTTGAACTCGGACCCGATCGGGTTTTGCATCCAACCGTTTGCGATCAAAATCCAAAGCGCAGAGAAATTGGAGCCAATGGCCACAAGCCAGGCTACAATAAGGTGCGCGGTTTTCGACAGTTTGTCCCAACCAAAGAAGAACAACCCCACAAAGGTTGCTTCCAAGAAAAAGGCCATAAGCCCTTCAATTGCCAGAGGCGCGCCGAAAATGTCGCCGACATAATGGGAATAATAAGACCAGTTCATTCCGAACTGGAATTCCATCGTGATCCCTGTCGCCACGCCGAGAACAAAGTTGATCCCGAAAAGCGTGCCCCAGAATTTTGTCATTTGCCGCCAGATTGGCCGACCGGTCATGACATAGACCGTCTCCATGATCGCCACGATGATCGAAAGACCAAGTGTGAGCGGCACGAAGAGGAAGTGGTACATGGCTGTCATCGCGAATTGCAGGCGCGACAGCTCAACTAGTCCGAACTCCATGTTCCCTTGCTCCTATTGCGCGAGGTAAAGATGTCTCGCAGATGCATGTTTGTGGCATCTCCATAATATGCCACGGCATGAGCGGCTTTGACCCATGTCAACAAATTCAATATTCGAAATATACATTAAACGGACCGCGACATGGCGGCGCGGTGCGGCCCTTTGCGGGCAATCTCCGCATCACATCGGCGTGAAATTCACGGTTTGTGCAGGAAATTCAGGCCCCGAGCGTCACAATCCGGTCGGCTGCGCCCTGCTCTTCGGCCCGATGCGCCGCCATCAGGACGGCTGAGTCGGGTAGCATTCGCCGCAGACCGGCCAAAACCTGATCCGCAGTCGCCGTGTCCAGCCCTTCGGTCGGCTCGTCCAGAAGCAGCACAGAAGGTTTGCGCAGAACCGCCCGCGCCAGAACCAGGCGCCGCGCCTCCCCGCCTGACAGCCCCGCGCCACGCGGCCCGAGCTGCGCTTCAAGCCCGCCTTTAGCCTCTACCACAGCCCGCAGGGCCACCGCATCCAGTGCGGCCCAAAGCTCTGCGTCACTGGTTTCTGGTGCGGCCAGTCGCAGGTTGTCGGCCAGACTGTCCTGAACCAGAGCCGCCCTTTGCCCCACCAAGGTCGTGGCCCCATCTGAAAAATCCGCCACATCCAGATCATCGAGACACACACGCCCCTCTGCGGGCACAAGCGCCCCTGCGGCCAGCAAAAGCACGGTGCTTTTCCCCACGCCCGACGGGCCTTTGAGCGCAACCCACTCGCCGGGCTCCACGGACAAGGTGAAATCCTTGAGCACGGGGGCCGCCGTACCGCGTCCGAATGTCACAGCGTCAAAGCGCAAACTGACCGGCCCGCTCGGCGCAACACGGCGCTCCGGCTGCTCCGGCACATCTGTCAGTTCGGTCACGCGACGCGCGGCTCCGATCATCCGGCCCATTTCGGCCACGGAACGGCGCAAGGGCGCAACGGTCTCCATGAGCGCCAAAGCCGCGAAGAACCCGATGGCGGCGCGGGCTGGCGTGATCTCGCCAGCCTCGGCCAAACCACCACCGATCCAGAGCGCGGCACCGGCTGCCAGAGCCGAGATGACCATCAGCCCCGCCCCAGCCTGACGTTCGATAAGATCGGTCGTTGTCGCCGCCGCCTGACGCCGTGTTTCCGCCACCTGACAGGCCGCGACCTGATCCGGCAATTGCCCGTAAACCGTGAGGTCTCCGCGGCTGGTGACAAGGTCGATGAAACGCGAACGGAAGGCCTGCGCCGCACTTTCTGCCCGACGCGAGGGCTGGCGGGCCTGCCGGATGCCCCAAAGCACCACGGCCAGACCGCCACAGGTGAAAGTTGCAAAGATGACCACCGCCACGCGCCAGTCCACGAGCCATGACAACACGACCAACGCCAGAAGCTGTGTCATCCCGCCTGCAATCAGCGGCAGGAAGAGGCGCAAGGGCACCCCGTCCAGCGCATCCACATCGGCCACAATCCGGTTCAACGCCTGCGCCCCGCGCAGCCGGATCAGCCGGTCATGCGAGCGGGTCGACAAGGCGGCCAACAACGTCACCCGCAGCTTGGCCAAGGCGCGCAGCGTGGCGTCATGGGTCAGGATACGTTCGCCATAGCGCGTCGCCGTGCGCCCGATCGCCAGAAACCGCACCATCGCGGAGGGGCGGAACACGTCGAACACGGCCCCTGTGCCGATCAGTCCGGCGGCAGAGGCAGCGACGATGAACCAGCCCGACAGGCCGAGAAGCGAGACGCCCATGATCAGGACAAGAATCGACAGGGCCAGACCGCGCAAAAGCGCCTTGCGCTCGCCCTGCACCATCAGACGGAAGATATGCCAGAGCTTACGCATGGTCGGCCTCCTGCCCTTGGGGGCCTGTCACAGAACGTTCCGGCGCGACCTCGATCACCTGATCCATCTTGGCAATCAGCCGCGCGTCATGGGTTGCCACGATCAGCGTCGCACCGCGCTCCGCCAGCGCCAGAAGCGCCTCCGTGACCCGATCTGCGGTCTCACGGTCGAGATCGGCGGTCGGCTCGTCGGCCAGCACAACATCCGGTTTTGCCGCCAACGCCCGCGCCAGCATGACACGCCGCGCCTCTCCGCCGGACAGACCGCCACCGGTTTCACCCAGAACGGTCAAATCCCCTTTGGGCAGCGCGTCGAGCACCAGTTTGAGCGCCGCCTCGTCGATCAGATCCGCACTCACAGGTGCACCGAAAGCAATATTGTGACGCAAGGAGCGGCCCATGAACATCGGCGCTTGCGGCATCCAGCCGAGCCGCGCCCGCCATGCATCGGCGATGTCCTCGCCCAACACCTGCCCAGCAACCTGCACGTTGCCGGAGGCCGGACGCTCCAGCCCCGCAATCAGACGCAACAACGTAGTTTTGCCGGAACCGGACGGTCCGGACAGCGCCACCCGCGCCCCTGCGGGGATGTGGGCCTCCGGATAGGCGATGGAGCGACTGCCACGCTGGACTGTGAGGCCTTGCAGATGAATATCCGCAGAACCGGACAAAGGTGCGACCTTCTCACCCGTGCCCATGAGAGCTTCGGCCTCATGCGCTTTCCATGTCGCCAATTCACCGGCAACGGCCAGCCCCGCGGCCTTGTCATGCCATGCGGTCGACAGATCGCGCAGCGGTTGGAAATAGTCAGGGGCCAAGAGCAACAGGAAAATCCCGCCCCAAGGCGTGATCCCGCCGCCATAAGCGCCCCAGGACAACTCGCCCAAAAGCGAGAACCCGACCCAGACCGCAACCATTGCCACGCCCAGCGCAGCGAAGAGTTCCAGCACGGTCGAGGACAGAAAGGCGATGCGCAGCACGGCCATCGTGCGCGCGCGCAGGTCGTCTGCCGCCTGTTCGAATTGCCCGATAAGACGCGGGGCCGCGCCCAAGAGCCGGATGTCGGCCAAAGCCGCAAGACGGTCCACCAGAAGATCGCCCAAGGAGCCGATTTCCTTCATCTGGCGCTCGGAGGCCTCTTGGGCCGCATAGCCCACCAGCGCCATGAACACCGGAATGAGCGGCGCGGCGATCAGGAAGACCACCCCCACCGCCCAGCTTTGCCAGAAAGCCAGTGCGAGGATCGCGAAGGGCACGGTCATCACGCGGGTCTGCGCGGGCGCATAGCGGGTGATATAGGGCAACAAGGCGTCGAGCTTTTCCCCCGCCAGCGCCGCCAGCGCACCGGGACCACCCAGAGGCGACACGCCATGCGTGCGTGCCTCGCGGGTCAAAATCTCCTGCCGCGTCTGCGTGACAATGGCCTGACCGGCGCGAAACAACAAACCTTCGGCGAGATAGTTCAGCACGAGGCGCACAGCGGCAAAGGCCAGAAAGGCCACGGCACCGGTGGCAACTCCGACGCCCCCTTCGCCTGTCAGCAAGCGGGAGAATACACCGGCGACAAACGCCGCCTGCGGCAACCACAACAGAGCGGAGAGCGCCGTCAGATAGGAGGCGGTCTTGATCGCACGTTGCTGACCGGACAGAAGTGTTTTGAGCATCTGCCGCTCCGGTTTGACCGGCCGGCTTTTCTTGTGTCGTGTCATGCGCCTGTGATCCGAGCGTGCGTTATAAATTATGCGAGTGCCCTTTGCTGGCACGTTGCGCCGCGAAGTGCAATCGCAACGGCGGCTTTCTCCCCCGACTGCGGCGGGGTGCCTCACCTGTCGGCTGCCTCGGACAAACAGCATTTTGTCATAAAAGTTTCATCCGGTTTTCTTCGATTTGATTTGGTTTTCTTATATGGTTCCTTTATTCACGAATTATCGAATTATTAAAGTGAGACGGCCATGACCTTCGACACGAACACCGCCCCGCACGCCTTTGCCGCTCTCGGCCATGCCGGTCGTCTTTCCGTCTTTCGCCTGTTGATGCGGTTCGCGCCGCGCCCCGCGCGGCCGACCGAAATCGCGGATGCTCTCGACATGAAGCCCAACACCCTGTCGGGCTATCTCGCCGACCTGGCGCAAGCGGGGCTGATCGACGCCACGCGCGAGGGTAGATCGCTATTCTATCGCATCAACATGGAAAACTGTGACGCGTTGGTCAGCTATCTGGTCATGGACTGCTGCCGCGGACGCCCGGAAACCTGCCTGAGCGCTCTGCCGGACGCGACAACGCGCCCCTATCGGGTGCTGTTCCTCTGCTCCGGCAATTCCGCCCGCTCGATCATGGCAGAAGCCCTCCTGCGCGATCTCGGCAAAGGCCGGTTCGATGTCTTCTCGGCTGGCACACAGCCCAGTGGCGCGGTCAATGAACAGACCCTCGCCCTTCTGGAACGCAACGGCCACAGCACCGAAGGCCTGCATTCCAAAGACATCTCGATCTATCAAGCCGACGACACGCCGGACTTCGACTTCGTCTTCACCGTCTGCGACGCGGCGGCGAGCGAGGAATGCGCCCCATGGGTCGGGCAACCTTTAAGCGCACATTGGGGCCTGCCAGATCCGGTCAAGGCCGAAGGCACCGAAGCCGAACGCGCGCTGACCTTTGCCAAAGCCTATGACGCGCTGCGCCGCCGCATCGAGGTCTTTACCGCCCTGCCCCTCGACAAGCTGGATCGCATGTCGCTTCAGGCGAAAATCGACGATCTTTCTGAAATATAAAACGTTTCCCGAAAGACCTGCACCACGGGCTTTCGGGAAGCTCCGCACAAGACACTGATGTCGTGGACCGTCTGCAATCCACCTGTGTCTCAAGTGAACTGCAAAAGGGTTTAAGGAACGAACATGCCCAAAATCGCATTGAATGGCCTTGGCCGTATGGGAAAACTCGCGCTGCGTGATCTGTTTGATCGTGGTCTTGGCGAGGACATTGTGCTCATCAACGATCTGGCCGGAGACGCGGAGCAACATGCGCTCCTGCTCGAATTTGACTCCGTGCATGGTCGCTGGTCGGCGGACATCCGCGCCGAGGCGGACAGTCTCACCGTCAACGGCACCAAGATGCGCCTCACGCGTCAGGCTCGCATCGAAGACCTGCCGTTGGCCGAGATGGGGGTCGATCTGGTGATTGACTGCACGGGCGTGTTCAAAACCGCCGCGAAAATCGCGCCCTATTACGAGGCCGGCGTCAAAAAAGTCGTGGTATCCGCCCCCGTGAAAGACGGCGGCGCGCTGAACTTGGTCTATGGCGTAAACAGCGATCTTTATGACCCGCAGGTGCATGACCTGGTCACAGCCGCCTCCTGCACCACCAACTGCCTCGCGCCGGTGGTCAAGGTGATCCACGAAAACCTCGGCATTAAACATGGCTCGATCACCACGATCCATGACGTGACCAACACACAAACCATCGTGGACCGCCCCGCCAAAGACATGCGCCGCGCACGTTCCGCGCTGACCAACCTGATCCCGACCACCACCGGATCGGCCACGGCGATCACGCTGATCTACCCCGAACTCACAGGCAAGCTGAACGGCCATGCGGTGCGTGTGCCTCTGCTCAATGCCTCGCTGACCGATTGCGTGTTCGAAGTGAACCGCGAGACCACCGCCGAGGAGGTCAACGCCTTGTTCAAAGCGGCCTCCGAAGGCGACCTCAAGGGCATTCTTGGCTATGAGACCCGCCCGCTTGTGTCCTGCGACTATATCAACGATCCGCGCAGCTCCATTGTGGATGCGGGATCGACCATGGTGGTGAATGGCACACAGGTGAAAATCTACGCATGGTATGACAATGAATGGGGCTATGCCTGCCGTCTGGCCGACGTGGCGCGGATGGTTGCGGGGGCGATGTGATGGCATCCGGTATGGACAGCCCCGCAAGCACGCCGAACAGCGCGCCGGAGGGCAACCCTCTGCGCGCCTATATGGCCGTGACGGCGGCCTATTGGGCCTTCATGCTCTCGGACGGTGCATTGCGTATGCTGGTCCTGCTACATTTCAACGGCTTGGGCTTCACCCCCATCCAGCTGGCCTATCTGTTCCTCTTCTACGAGATCGCGGGCATCGTGACCAACCTCTCCGCCGGCTGGCTGGCCGCGCGTTTCGGCTTGACCTCAACGCTTTACGCGGGGCTGCTCATCCAGATTGGCGCTTTGGCCGCGCTTGCGGGGCTTGATCCCGCGTGGTCAGTCCCGGCCTCCGTCATCTATGTCATGGCCGTGCAAGGGGCTTCCGGCGTGGCGAAGGATCTGGCAAAAATGTCGTCCAAATCGGCAGTCAAGATCCTTGCCCCGAAAGGCGACGGCAGCCTGTTCAAATGGGTCGCAGTGCTGACCGGATCGAAAAACGCGGTCAAGGGCTTCGGCTTTTTCCTCGGCGCGGCCCTGCTGGCCGTGGCAGGGTTCAAAACGGCGGTTTGGGGCATGGCTGCGGTCCTGATCGTCATCCTTGTGGCTGTTGCGGTGTTCATGGCCAAAGGGCTTCCCACCGGCAAAAAAGGCACCAAGATTTCCGCGATCTGGTCCAAGGACCGCCGGATCAACCAGTTGTCGCTCGCCCGCATGTTCCTCTTTGGCGCGCGTGATGTCTGGTTCGTGGTCGGCATCCCGATCTATTTCAAGGCGATCTTCTCCGACGGCACGCCTGAAGGCGCACAGCGTGCATTCTTCATCGTCGGGGCCTTCATGGCCGCGTGGATCATCGGCTACGGCTTTGTCCAAGGCATCGCGCCGCGCTTTCTCAAAGGGGCGGCCGGAGATGATGCCGCGGGCACGGCTATGGCTGTGAAATGGGTGGGGCTTTTGACCCCCATCCCCTTTGCTCTGGCCGCACTGGCCCTGATCGCGGGGGCACCAACACTGTGGCTGACCCTCTCGCTGGTCGCGGGGCTGTTGCTCTTCGGCTTTGTCTTTGCCGTGAACTCCTCGGTCCATTCCTATCTCATTCTGGCCTTTTCCGGCGATGAGCGGGTGACGATGGATGTGGGCTTTTACTACATGGCCAATGCCGCCGGTCGGCTATTGGGCACATTGCTGTCGGGCCTGTCCTACCAGATCGGCGGATTGCCCCTCTGTCTGGCCACCGCAGGCGTGCTCTCCGGCCTGAGCTTTATCGCAGCGCGGCGGATCGGGCGCTGAGAAACTTTGCAGCCCTTCGCCGTGGTGCGGAGGTTTGCAGAGTTTTTCCGCAGATTTGCAAAGCAAAGCCGCCGCAAACCCAAAAGGGCTTTACCATCGAGCGAAGATAGTCCTATCACTCCATCCCAAAGAAACGGCCCATATGAACGTGCCCTTTGGAGGACTCCTCATGACCACACGCGACATCACACTGATCGCCCTGTTTGCCGCCCTCACCGCCGTGATGGCAATCTTCCCACCGGTGACGCTGCCGCTTCTACCTGTGCCGATCACCGCGCAGTCCTTGGGCGTGATGCTCGCAGGCGGCGTTCTCGGAGCAAAACGCGGTGGGCTTGCCATTCTGCTGCTGCTCGTTCTGGTCGCTATGGGCCTGCCACTTCTCTCCGGCGGGCGCGGCGGGCTGTCCGTCTTCTTCGGCCCGACGTCGGGCTTCCTTCTGGGGTGGCTGGTGGCCGCTTTCGCGATCGGCTGGATGACCGAGAAATTCTGGGACGGGCTGTCCTTTGTCTCGGCCACATTGATCTGCGTCACGGGCGGTATCGTTGTCATGTATGCCATCGGCATCCCCGGCATCTCCCTCGTGGCCGGTGTCCCGCTCTCCAAAGCCTTCATGGGGTCCGTGGCCTTCATCCCCGGCGACATTGTGAAAGCCCTGATCTCCGCTGCGGTGATGGTGACGGTGAAGAAATCCTACCCGATCATCGGCCAGACACACGGGGCCGCCTGATCCATGGGAATGCGCTTTGACAGGGTCTGCGTGACCAAAGCTGCGCGGGAGATCCTGTCCGAGATCACTTTGGAACTGACCGAGCATCGCATCGGCGTGATCGGCAACAACGGGTCGGGCAAAAGCACCTTTCTACGCCTGTTCAACGGGTTGGAAACGCCCTCTTCGGGCACGGTGCGGTTTGGCGACACCACGGACGATCTGCGCCGCCATGTCGGGTTCATGTTCCAGAACCCCGACAACCAGATCGTATACCCGATGGTCGAAGAAGACCTCGCCTTCGGTCTCAAGTCCCGCAAACTGCCAAAGGCGGAGGTGACGGAGCGTATCGAGCGCGTGCTCCATGATCTCTCGCTCACCCATTTGCGCGACCGCCTGACGCATCAGCTTTCCGGCGGCGAGAAACAGATGGTTGCCCTCGCGGGGGTTCTGGTGACAAAGCCCGATCTGATCTGCTTTGACGAGCCGACCACGCTTCTGGACCTGCGCAACAAGATGCAATTCATGCGCACCCTTGCCACCCTGCCCCAGCCCGCTGTGGTGGTCTCCCATGACCTTGACCTGCTCGCTGGGTTCGACCGCATCCTGCATATTGCAGACGGGCGCATCCATGCCGACGGACGCCCCGAAGAGGTGATCCCCGCCTATCGCGCCCTGTGCGAGATGTAAGCGGATGCTGACGGATCTCTATATCTCCGGCGACAGCCCGCTGCATCGTGCCCGCCCCGCGTGGAAACTGGTGCTGCTCTTTCTCTTTTGCACGCTCCTGTTCGTCGTCACGCACCCCGTGATGCTCGCCATCGGTCTTGTAACGATCGCGCTTGGCTACGCGGTCGCAGGCCTCGGCCCGCGCGCCGCCTATACGGCCATCCGTCCGGCCTTCTTTGTTCTGGCGATCATTTTCGCGGCCCAGCTTTGGCTCGAAACACTCTGGCTGGCGATCTACGTCACGCTGCGCCTTTTCGCCCTGCTTATGGCTGCCGCATTGGTGACCTACACCACACGGGCCAGCGAGTTTACCGAAGGCCTTCTCGCGCTCCTCTCCCGCGCTCCCTCTTGGGTGCCCAAGGCAAAAATCGCGCTGGCCATCTCGCTTGTCTGGCGGTTCATCCCGATGATCCGCGCCCAGTTCGACGAGGTGCGCGAGGCCCAACGCGCCCGAGGTCTGGACCGCAACATGCTGGCGCTTGTGGTGCCTTTGGTGGTCCGCACCCTCAAGACCGCCGATGAGGTGGCCGAGGCCATCACCGCACGCTCACTGGATTAGGCATCTCAAGACCCGAGACGCGCGCCCACGCCCTCACTCATCGAGTAAATGCTCGTACCGTGCATCCGTCAGCGTTTTCATGAACGCCACCAGCGCATCAATGTCTCGATCCTCAAAGGCCGGTCCTGTTTCCAGCTCTTCCAGCGACAGGTTCTCCGCCACTTCCGGCGGGCCGAAGGGCTCTCCCGTCTCCGGATTGATCATCCGCGCTTCGGATTTCGTGTTGTAGGTGTTGTAAAACAGGACAACCGTGCGCAGGTCCTGGAAAATACCGTTGTGCATATAAGGCGCGGTCACGGCGACATTTCTGAGCGTCGGCACCTTGAACTTGCCCTCAAGCCCTGCGGTCTCTGACACCATGTCATTATGCGCCAGTCCGAGATCGGGCACCCCCGGTCCCACGCCGTTCATCTCGCGCAGATCGACATTCTCCGGCACGCCGATGTTGTGATATTCGTAATTGGAGAAGGTCTCACCTTCCGACCCCGCCTGAGGTTTCAACTGGTGGCAGAGGTTACAGTTGGTGAACTGCTGCGAGAAAAACAGCGTCTCACCCAAAAGCTCCTGACGCGTCAACACCACCTCTCCGCGCAGATAACGGTCGTATTTGCTATCAAACGGCGAGAACAGATCGGTCTCTTCGAAAGCCGCAATCGCTTTGGTCATCGCGGCATAGGCCTCATTCGGATCGGAAAAGACACGCTCCCCGAACAGGTCCTTGAACGCCACGACATAGGCCGGATTCTCCTCCAGCCGCGCCACGACAGAGGCGGCATCGGGCATGCCCATTTCAATCGGGTTCACAGGTGGCCCGCCCGCCTGATCCGCAAGGGTCGCCGCCCGCCCGTCAAGGAACTGACCCCCGACATAGGTGCCATCCTCGCGCTTTTGAAAGATCGGAGCGAAATGGGCATAGCTCGCAGTCGGCGCATTGCGATCACCCAAAGACACCCCGTCATCTCCCGGCGAGGCCATGCCACGCGGATCGGCGAATCCATAGTCCGGATCGTGACAGGTGGCACATGACTGCGTGCGATTCTGCGACAGGTTCACATCAAAGAACAACGCCTCTCCGAGGTCTTCAAGCGTGGCGAGGTCCTCCGCCCAGAGCGCCGGAGCCGAGAGCAGCGCAAGGCAGGCAAAAGCGGAAACATGCAATTTGGAAGTCATGGACGGTTGGCTTTCGATAGAACGGAACGGATGGCCCGTCTTTACTTGAGCTTTTCACTCGGAAATTTGATCCGTGTCAAGACGGCTCCAAAAACCGTGATCGGCAGATTTCGTCATATCCCATTCCCCGATTGGCAGGAAGGCCACTTGACGCCCCAAACTCCATCGCCTAAATACGGGTCCACTGCGCGGGCGTTGTGTAGTGGTAAGACCTTAGCCTTCCAAGCTAATGACGCGGGTTCGATTCCCGCCGCCCGCTCCAATCCTCCCCCTTCCCAAAACATGCTAAGTGACCGCATATGTCGCGGGGGCGTAATCCTGTGACAACATGTCCCGTGGCTGTGCGCAGTTGTAGCGCGAAAAAAACTCTGACATGAAAACGAAAGAAATTTGTCAGCGTTTTTCCCTCAGTAAAAAGGGTGAAACTCTGTAGGCTCAACGGATCATCCCCTGACCTCCCAGATGTGCGGACAGGTCAGGGGATATGGTTTTGTGGAAATGCCATTGCACAACCTACACAGGCGGAATTCCGTATTTATCACCCAAATACTGTTCGACCTTCGCCAAGAGCGTCGGGTTAAGGTAGAGGGCTTCTGAGAACACCAAAACCTCCGCAATATCTCCACCGTCGAGTGTGCCGTTATAGTCCACGTTGAAAGTGCCCGCGAGACCACGAGCACCTACGGTCAAATTAGCATCCGTTGGGGTGGCCGTAATAGTCCCCGGGGTAGAAGACTCATCTGCCACGCCACGGTCAATGCGCATATTGTTTTGTTGCAACTCAGCACTATAGCTGAAGATAATGATGCTGGGGCCAGCGGAGTAGGATTTGCCTATGGAACCAGCGACCCCAGACAGTCCCTCCGTGGTGCCGTTAATTTCACGACTGGACAACTGGTTAATAACGGAACCACCACCAGTTTTTCCGTCACCAATCAGATATGCGTTATCATCTTCGCCTGAGCGACCAATGATGACAAAAGTCCGACTGCTTAGAGGCAGTGCGTTCGCGGCTGTCATGCCCCCATTGGTTGATCCTGACCCAAACACGAGTGCCGGTTTATTATTGTAAGCCGACAATTCTGTTTTTGTGGGCAGATAAGGGGTGCGAAGCGGTGTTAGTTGAAGACCGGACTTTATGCAGGTCCACCCTTCTGCCGGATTGAAGTCATTCTCAGCACGAAACCAACGAACGAGCGAGGACGTGTTGAAGATCGAGATTTCATTGTCACTGGGAACAATAGACGGAAGCCCCTCAGAAGCAGGGTTATTTCCGGTCAGTCGTTTCAAAATAGTCGCCATTTTACTTACCTTTCACAGTAGGTCGGAGAGTGTTGTTCTGAGTGCTTGAAGGATAAACTTGGACTGAAGGTAGTGCCCAAGTTCGTTCAGATGGACAGTGCCGCTGGATGCTCGAAATGAAGGAGGGCAATAGTCACCAGCGACAGCATCTTCATCATCCTGCGTAGAGGTGAATGATGGGTTATACTCAAGAGCGTCCACGAGAGCCTGCTCACTCGCCAAGTAGGCACGGACATTCAGGAAGCGAATGCCCATTTCAGATGCAAGATAATCATTAACCACATCAATGATTTCGTCTCTTCGATTGGTTCCCGGACGCTCATGAAACCCGCGATCTAGCATAGACCAGAATACGGACTTCGGGCACACCATAGAAATGGACTTTAACCAGCCAATAATTTCATCGACTGACCGCTCGCCAGCCTCGATTAGAGGCTCGTCATTTACACCCGCATTCACAAGGTAAAGAGATTTCTTTCTGCTGGAGAGACCATTTGTGCTGAAAATATCTACATACCCATCGTAGCTTATTTCCGAACCCTCACCCAACCGTGTAAATCTTGGGCTTCCGTCCGAGTTGAGCTACTCCCCATTTGTTGGACAGGATCTGGCGTAAATTAAGCTACTCTCTGCTCCTGCTGATCGGGTTGTGTTCTGTCATTTCTCAGCCAATAGACCACGGCTGGCGGCCTGCCGCCAAGGGCTGAGTGTGGGCGTTGGTTGTTGTAAAAGGTCATCCATTTCCGGATGCCTGCCTTCGCTTCTGATCCGGTCTCCCAAGCATGCAGGTAGACACACTCGTATTTCAGGGTTCGCCAGAGCCTCTCAATGAAGATATTGTCCAGGTAGCGGCCCTTCCCATCCATTGAGATACGCACGCCGGATCGGCGGAGCCGGTCGGTCCAGGCGAAGGAC
>NZ_FORY01000015.1 GCF_900114135.1 Celeribacter halophilus | reverse complement strand
CTTGGTCAATGTCGTCAATTCTTTCCCAGCAAATCCTTCAGAACGACGTTGTCCAGCATCGTATCAGCCAGCAGGCGCTTGAGTTTGGCATTCTCGTCCTCCAGCGTTTTCAGCCTGGCAGCATCCGAGACTTCCATGCCTCCATACTTAGACTTGAACTTGTAGAACGTCGCAGGGCTGAGGCCGTGTCTACGACACACCTCAGCCGTCGGCATGCCAGCCTCTTGCTCCTTGATCATCCCGATTATCTGCGCCTCGGTAAAACGGCTCTTTCGCATTCGTCTGCTCCTTCAAGATTGGGCAGACTCTACATTAAAATGAGGGATTTTGTGGGGGGCAGGTCAGATGTTTTGGACTATTGAGGTGAAGGGTCCATTTTACGATTACAGCTCAGTATGTTCTTTCGGGCTACAGCCGTTGAGCGCAGTTAACGATCCCGGTCACGAGTGGTGGTCTCGAATAAGTGGAATGAGTGCTCCATAAAAAAGGCGCCCCTTGTTGGCCGCCTTCAATATCCGAATATTGGTAAGCTTAAGATGGGCCGACAGTCTCGCATTCCGTGCCGCGTGCTTCGAGGCGGCGACAGGTCATGGCTGCCATTTCTTCGGTGAGGCCGAGGAAATTGGCATCGTAGCCACGTTTGGTTTTGACCACCTTACGCAGCGCGCCATCGAGCATTTCGACTTCCGTCAATGCGGTTCTTAACAGTTCCTTGCGGGCGGCATATTCGGAGCCATAGGTGCCGATGTTGATGCCCCAATAACGACTGCCTGAGGTCGAGATTCTCGTCACAACTTCGGGGGCTTGCGATGCCGCAGCGGGCATAGCCGCCGCAGTTTGTTCCACGGATGCAAGCTGGATCTGTTCCTGCACGGCAGGGCGCGGAAGGGGCGCGATGGCTGGGACGGCTGCCGTGACCGCGGGCATGGGCTCCTGCTGCGCGCGGGCGGTTTCGGCCAAAAGCGTGCTGGCTTCATCGGCAGCTTCCGCAGCCGCGGCGAGAAGGGCTTCTTCCTCCTCGGCTTTCGTCAATGCATTCAGGACATCGTCAGAAGCGGCGAGAAGGAGTTGTTCGTCTTCGGGCGCCAGAGCTTTAAGCGGCCGCGCCTTGGGGAGGGGGCTTGAAGTCATCGAGATGTTCACACGGATGATCTTCGAGGCCACTTTGGGCGCTTCCTGATTGCCGGCAACCATGACTGCCCCGCCGGATTTGCCCATGTAAGGCGGTTTGACGGGTTTCGAGACAGCGACGCGGTTGGGCGCGCGTTTGAAGCCGAGATCCATAAGTTCGGTCACCTTGGCATTGCGCGATGCTGTGGAGCGACCGCCGAAGACCGTAGTGATGATTCGCTTGTTACCCCGATGGGCCGAAGCCGTGAGGTTGAAGCCAGCCGCTGAAGTGTAGCCGGTTTTGATCCCGTCTGCCCCTTCGTAAGAACTCAGGAAGCGTGAGTTGGTATGGGTCACGGTGCGCACACCGGCATCAGCGGTCTTGCGCGAGAAAATGTTGTAATATTCCGGATAGTCATAGAACAGATGCCGCCCCAGAACGGTCATGTCCCGCGCGGTCGAGAGGTGCCCCGCCTCGGTGAGGCCGTTGGCGTTTTTGAAGGTTGTGCGCGACATGCCCAGTGCTTTGGCTGTGCGGTTCATGCGGCGGGCAAATGCGGCTTCGGAGCCTTCGATGGCTTCACCGATGGCAGTGGCCGCATCATTGGCAGATTTGACGGCGGCAGCGCGGATCAGGTAGCGCAGTTTGATCTTCTGGCCTGCTTTCAGACCCAGTTTCGACGGCGGCTCGGAGGCGGCATTGCGCGACACGGTGACCAGATCATCAAGTCCGATCTCACCATGTTCCACCGCTTCGAATGTGATGTAGAGGGTCATCATCTTGGTGAGAGATGCGGGATGCAGTCGCGTGTCGGCGTTGGTGGCGTGCAACACCTTGCCATTGCGCGCGTCCATCACGAGGGCGGCATATTCGGCTGCCATAGCCCGTGTGGTCACCGCGATTGACATCGCGAATGCGATCAATAGGAGAGGGAAAATACGCCTTGAAACGGCACGCAGGAAACCCCGCGCTTGCACGTTGCTCTTCATGATAACTCTGCCTCGTCTTGCCGGATCATTTCGCCCAGCTTATTAATGTGACGGTAGCACAGGCTTTTCCTTGAGAAAACAAAGAATTTTCAAGGGTTTTGAGGCGGTGCAGAGCTGCAACCCTAAATCTGGTGTTTGCTGAATTGGCGTCTACTAGATCGGGGAAAGTGCCGCGATCAACTTTTTTGGATCGCGTCAATCAACCCTGGCAATTCCGTCAGGCGGGGCAATTCGTGAAAGCGCGGATGCGCGGAAGGGGCCTCGGCATGTTCGATTTCCCAAGTGTAATTATGTGGGACATATACGCCCCATGCTCCGGCTTCGATTGGCGGAATAACGTCTGACTTCATAGAGTTGCCGACCATCATCGCGCGTTCTGGCGCAGTGTTGTGGCGGGCAAAAATGGTGCGGTAGATGTCGGGGGTCTTGTTGGAGACGACTTCGATTCCATCGAACATGTCCCCGAGGCCCGATTGCGCGAGTTTGCGCTCCTGATCCAGAAGGTCCCCCTTGGTCACCAGCAGGATGTCATAGTCCTCGGCCAGGGTTCTCACCGTCTTTTCCACCCCGTCGAGAAGGTGAATTGGGTGACGCAGCATCTCTTGTCCGGCGGCGATCAGTTCGCGGATCACCGAGGCGGGCACACGGTCTTCCGTGACTTCGATGGCGGTTTCGATCATTGAGAGGACGAAGCCCTTGATGCCGAATCCGTATTGCCCGAGGTTGCGGCGCTCGGCGGCCAGAAGCCGCTCGGAGAGATGGTCGGCCTCGGTGAAGTCGGCGAGCAGTTCCTTGAAACGCTCCTGCGTCATACGGAAAAACTGTTCATTTTCCCAAAGCGTATCATCCGCATCAAAGGCGATTGTCGCGAGTTTCTCGGTCATATGATCGGCGCTCCTTTACCGGTTTCGGCATAACGCTCTTTATTCATGCGCAAAAGGGGCTATATAACGGCTCGAGCAAGACCCCAATTCAAGACATGCGATATCGGAGGCGATAAGAGTGATCCTCGCACCGCAGATGATGGCTGACAATGGCGACCGTTCGGATGGCGACGGCGACGCTGGACTTGCGCTTAAAACCAAACCCAAGACAAAACGCCCGCCTCTCTACAAGGTCATGCTGCTCAATGACGATTACACACCGATGGAATTCGTCGTGCTGGTGCTGGAGCGGTTCTTCGGCATTGGTCATGCGCAGGCGACAGAGATCATGTTGACCGTGCATAAAAAGGGGCTGGCAGTCGTTGGTGTGTTTCCGTTTGAAATCGCGGAAACCAAAGTCCAGCAAGTGATGGATTTCTCCCGTCGGCATCAGCATCCGCTGCAATGCACTATGGAAAAGGAATAGGCGTTTCGCCTGTCTGACATGGTGTCCCCGCGTCTCCCTCTCCTTCTGAACGGGCCTGTGCCTGAGCGTATCGTGGTCTATCGGCCGCGTTCGGATGCTGATTTGTCGGCGTTGAAAGGCGTGCATGTGCATATTGTGCAGGGGTTCAAGCCGGATGTTGAGGCATTCACGGCGCAAGGCTTTGATGTGACAACCTTCGCTGAGGGACATTTCGATCTTGCAATCGTGGCCGTGCCGCGTGCCAAGGCGGAGGCTCGCGCCCTGATCGCGGATGCTGTTTTGCGCGCGGATCAGGTTATCGTGGACGGGCAGAAGACGGATGGCATCGACAGCCTGTTGAAAGACATTCGCAAACGGACGGATGTGCAGGTCGTCTCGAAATCGCATGGTAAGGCGCTCCGGTTCTCCGACGGTGATTTTTCGGATTGGGCCGATCCGGGCCCGCTGCATCTGATCGAAGGTTTCACCACGCGTCTGGGTGTGTTTTCTGTGGATCGCATCGACAAGGCATCGCAGGTGCTGGTCGACAGTCTGCCTGACAAATTGCCCGCCCGAATCGCGGACCTTGGTGCCGGATGGGGGTATCTGTCCCGCGCGATACTGGCACGCGAGGGGGTGAAAGACTTGCATCTGGTCGAGGCGGAGGCTGCCGCCTTAGCCTCAGCGCGCGACAATATTTCCGATCCGCGTGCGCAGTTCCATTGGGAAGATGCGACAAAATTCAAACCGCCGCAACTTTTGGATGCGGTGATCATGAACCCGCCGTTCCATACGTCGCGCGCCGCTGATCCCGCGCTTGGTCAGGCGTTTATCAAGGCCGCCGCCGGTATGCTGACCCCTCAAGGGCAGCTTTGGCTGGTCGCCAACCGGCAATTGCCTTATGAGGCGACGCTTGCCTCTCTCTTTGGCAATATTGCCGAGATTGGCGGCACGGGCGGTTTCAAAGTGCTTCACGCGACGAAACCTCTTCGCAGGACCGGATCAAAATCCTAACATCGGCGCTAACACAACAGGGAGTCTCCCATGAGCTTTTCGATTGCAGGCAAGGTGGCCATCGTCACAGGTGCCGCCAACGGTGTCGGCCTTTCGGTGGCGCGGCATTTTCTGGCGCAAGGTGCTTATGTGATGTGTGCCGATATGGATGAGGCCAGCCTCATGGCCGAATACGGGGATGAAGCCGAAGCGGAAGACGCGAAACTGGCCTATTTCGCCGGAGATTTGCGTCAAAAGCTGACCATCGCAAATCTGCTCTCCGCCACGATCGACGCATTTGACGGGGTGGATATTCTGGTCAACGCTTCGCGGCAGGTTCTGATGAGCGAGCCTTTGTCGGTGGAAGAGGATAATGTGGCCGAGCTTTTGGAGCAGAACCTGATGACCTCGCTGCGCCTGACGCAGCAGGTGGCGAAATGGATGATCAAGAACTCGGACAAAAGTGGCGACGACGATGGTGTCGTGGGCTCTATCGTCAACCTGTCGTCGATTGCCGCGCGCCGTTGTCAGCCGGAGCTTCTGGCCTTTTCCATCTCCTCTGCCGCTGTGGACCAGATGACGCGTGCAATGGCCGTGTCTCTGGCGCCCCATCGCATTCGGGTGAATGCCGTGGCGTTTGGCTCTGTGATGAGTTCAAGCCTGAGGGATATGCTGGCGGAAAATCCTGATTATCGTGAGGAAATCATGTCCAAAACTCCGCTGGGGCGGGTTGCGCCGGCCTCGGAAGTGGCCGAAACGGTGCAATATCTCACCTCCGACTGTTCCGGCTTTATGACGGGACAAATCCTGACGGTGGACGGCGGGCGCACTTTGGTTGATCCTGTGCACGCGCCGACCCACTAAGCGACAGAAATCACTCGGGATATTGGGTTTTGCAGGCTTCTATCTCGGCTGCGGCCTGAGCGGAAAGCTGTGCTTCTTTCTTTTTCAAAGCGGCCAACTTCGCGGCTTCTGCATCAAGATCAATGGCCTTCGCGACTCGCCGTGTTTCGACATCGGGAACCCGACAGTAACGGGGTTTGCCATCGGGACGCTCGCCGCAGCGCTTGATGTCATAATCGATATATTCCTTTTCGACCAAGGCATAGCCACGCGCCAGATTGCCTTCGGCTTCGGAGATAAAGCTCTGTACCTGACGTAAATCTTTCGTCGCGCGGGAAATGCACATCTGTTGTTCGGAACAGGCGGCGAGAAGCGGGACTAGGGCGAGCGGGATGAACCAACGCATAACAACGTCTCCTTTTGACTTTGCCCGTCAGCATAGCGTGTTTCTGTCGCAGGGGAAGGGAACTTGCCGCCAAAGGTCGAAAGCTGTTACCTGCCCCCGAGACGAGAAAGAAGGACCGCCCCGATGAGCGATGAGATGACAACAGAAAAAGACCGCGCCAGCGCATGGTTTCGCAGTTTGCGTGACCAAATCGTGTCCGCGTTCGAGGCGCTCGAAGACACGCAGGTGAGCGGACCTTTCGCCGACCGTCCGGCGGGTCGTTTCGAAGTCACCAAGACACAGCGCCAGTCGGAGGATGGAACGGACGCGGGCGGCGGCCTTATGTCCGTGATGCGTGACGGACGTGTGTTCGAGAAGATCGGCGTCAATGCCTCCACCGTCTATGGTTCTCTCGGTGAGCGGGCGCAAAACGCTATGGCGGCGCGCAAGGGCTTGCCGGGGATGAAAGACGATCCGCGGTTCTGGGCCGCGGGCATTTCTCTTGTCGCCCATATGCAAAATCCCCATACGCCTGCCGTTCACATGAACACGCGGATGTTCTGGACGCCGCATGGCTGGTGGTTCGGCGGCGGCTCCGACCTGAACCCGTGCATCGAATATGACGAAGACACAAAGGCCTTCCACGCCGTTCAAAAAGAGCACTGCGACCGCCACGATCCGGCGTATTACCCGCGTTTCAAAGCGTGGGCGGACGAATATTTCTACATCCCGCACCGAGGACGCGCGCGCGGCGTGGGCGGTATTTTCTATGATGATCTCAACACTGGCGACTGGGAAAAGGATTTTGCTTTTACCCAGGACGTAGGACGCGCATTCCTCCCCGCTTTTCTCGGCGTAACGGAAAAGCGCCGCGATACGCCGTGGACAGAGGCGGACAAGGATCGCCAGCTTGTCCATCGCGGGCTCTATGCGGAATATAATCTGGTCTATGATCGCGGTACAAAATTCGGTCTGGAGACCGGTCACAATCCAGATGCGGTGCTGATGTCGCTGCCGCCCATGGCAAAATGGGTGTGACGGCTTTCTGATGGTTTAAATACTCAAAAAAAGCCCCGCGTTTAACGGGGCTTTTATTTATGCGTTTTCGCGCAACGTCTCGATCATCAGGCTCACATTGTCGGGGTCTGCATCCGGCGTGATCCCGTGGCCGAGGTTGAAAATATGCGGGCCCTTCGAGCAGGCCTCGCGCACATGGCGCACCTCGTCGATCAAAGCCTGCCCGCCCGTAACCATATGCGAAGACGCAAGGTTGCCCTGCACACAGCCGTCGACCTGCACATGTTCCGCGCCCCACTCTGGCGTCACGGAATTGTCGAGCGCGACGCAATCGACGCCGGTTTTCTTGTGGAAACCGATGTAGCCGTCGCCAGCCTCACGCGGGAAGCCGATCACGGGAATATTGTCATGGCGGCGTTTGAGTTCGCGGGTGATGATCCGTGCCGGTTCGACCGCATATTTCTCAAAAGCCTCGCCTTTGAGACTTCCGGCCCAGCTGTCAAAAAGTTTGACCACTTCGGCGCCCGCACGGATTTGCATGTCGAGATATTCGATTGTGGAGACCGTGAGCAGGTCGATCACCTTCTCGAACAGCTCCACATTGCCTTCACGCAATGCATGGGCCGGCCCCTGATCCGGTGTGCCGCGTCCGGCGATCATATAGGTCGCAACGGTCCATGGCGCGCCCGCAAAGCCGATGAGGGTGGTCTCTTTCGGCAGTTCCGTTGAGAGGATTTTGACCGTCTCGTAAATCGGCGCCAGCTTGTCGTGGATGTCGTCCTTGCCCTTGAGCTTGGCGAAGTCGGCGTCTTCGGTGATGGTCGAAAGCCGTGGACCTTCGCCAGTGACAAACCAAAGATCCGCGCCCAGAGCCTGCGGCAACAACAGGATATCGGCAAAAAGTATCGCCGCATCAAACCCGAAACGCCGGATCGGCTGAAGCGTCACTTCGGCGGCAAGATCGGGGTTGTAGCACAGGGAGAGAAAGTCACCGGCTTCGGCCCGCGTGGCGCGATATTCGGGCAGATACCGTCCGGCCTGACGCATCATCCAGATCGGCGGCACTTTCTGGGTCTCGCCTTTGAGTGCTTTCAGAATTGTCTTGTCGGTCATCTGCGGCCTCCCGTGTTCGTGTCCTGCACTGGTCCCTGTCCTGCGCGGTTTTGTCAAGCAAACAAGCGGTTTTCCCGCCTTGTCAGGCCGATCTGCCGCAGGTAAGCCTTGGGTATGACTTTGACCTTGCCCACTCCCGCCCAACCGCTGAAAATCGGCACCCGTAGCTCTCCGCTTGCGCTGGCGCAGGCCTATGAGGCGCGTGACCGTCTGATGGCCGCTTTCGACCTGCCGGAAGAGGCGTTCGAGGTGGTCAGCCTGTCCACCCGTGGCGACCGAGTGCAGGATCGTTCCTTGCGGGAATTGGGCGGCAAGGGGCTGTTTTCCAAAGAGATCGAAGACCGGCTTTTGTCCGGTGAGGTTGATATTGCGGTTCACTCGACCAAGGATATGTCGGTGGAACAGCCGGAGGGTTTGGTTCTGGGCACATTCCTGCCGCGCGAGAACCCGTTTGATGCGTTCATCTCGCTCGACGGCAAGGCGCTGCGTGATTTGCCACAGGGGGCCACGGTTGGTTCGTCTTCCTTGCGGCGCAAGGCGCAACTGTTGAACAAACGGCCCGATCTCAACGTCGTCGAATTTCGCGGTTCCGTTCAGACCCGCCTGAAGAAACTCGAGGAGGGCGTGGCCGATGCAACATTCCTTGCTATGGCTGGGTTGAACCGTCTCGGATATGCGGATGTGCCGCGCACGGCGGTGACGGCGGAAGAGATGCTGCCTGCCGTGGCGCAGGGGGCGATTTCCATCGAGCATCGCGCCGCAGATCACCATATCGCGGAGATGCTCGCGGCGCTTCATCATGTTCCGACGGGGCAGGCGATGGCCTGTGAACGCGCGTTTCTTGCCAAGCTTGATGGCTCCTGTCAGACACCGATTGCGGGGCTGGCTGAGGTCGACGGCGGCACGGTCCGGCTGCGCGGGGAAATCCTGCGTTCGGACGGCTCGGAGAGCCTCACCGACGACATGACCGGTCCGGTCGAAGACGGGGCGGCGATGGGAATCGCGATGGCGGAGAAACTTCTGGAACGCGCGGGCGACGGGTTCTTCGACTGGAAATAACCGCCGGCCCCGCGCGATACCCTATACTCAGGGCAGGGTTTTGCCGGGGTTCAGAATCCCTTTCGGATCAAACACCGTCTTGATGGCGCGCATCATTTCCAGCGCTACGGGGTCTTTGCGCCGCCGCATGGACGGAAGCTTGCCAAGCCCGATGCCATGCTCTGCCGAGAAACTCCCGCGCATGTCTTTTACAATATCCTCGACCGCTTCCATGAGCGGATCAATGAGCGCCTCTGTCGAGGGGAAAACCGTGTAATGCACATTGCCATCGCCAAGGTGGCTGACCACACAGGTGCCGAAGCCGGGATCCATCGCGCGCAGCTTGGCGTCGGCGCGGTTCAGGAAGGTTTCGACCTGATCGACCGGCAGGCAAAGATCATTGATCACGACAGGTTTGACCGCCACGGAAATCTCGGCGGCGACTTCGCGGATGGTCCACATCAAGGTTCGCTGTGACTCCGACTGTGCCAAGGCGGCATCAAGCACCAGCCCCTCTTCGAACATTTCGCCCAAGGTCTCTTCCAGCTGCGCGGCAAGCGGTAGCTGTCCGTCCTCATCCGGCGTGCAGTCGCGCGGCACGGTCGAGGCGATTTCGAGGAAGATGGTATGATCCTGATCGTATCCCAGAGGCGGGGTCAGGTCCGGACGGTGGCGCTCCAGGTTTTCCATGTAATCGCGTGGCATATATTCGAACGCCTCGACCATGCCTCCCGTGCGGGTTTGCAGCGCGTTCAAAAGGCGCAAGGCTGCGGAGAGTGTCGGCACGGTGACCATGGCGGTGGCATAGGCCAATGGTTTCGGAACGAGCTTCAGAACGGCGGCGGTGATGACTCCCAGCGTGCCCTCGGAACCGATCATCAGGTCACGCAGGTCATAGCCGGAATTGTCCTTGTGCAACTCGCTCATGAGATCAAGCACACGCCCGTCGGCAAGGACGACTTCGATCCCGAGGCACAGATCGCGGGTGTTCCCATACCGCAGAACATTCGAGCCGCCCGCATTTGTCGCGAGCGTGCCGCCGATCCGCGCTGATCCCTTTGCACCGAAAGACATCGGGTAGGACAGCCCATGTTCGGCGGTGGCGTCATGCAGGTTTTGCAAGATTACCCCTGCTTCCACCACGGCAAGCCGCGCGTCCGGTCGGATTTCGCGAATATTCTGCATCCGGTCCAGAGAGAGGACAAGCATACCTTCGGCGGCGGTCGCGCCGGTCAGACCGGTGTTGCCGCCCATTGGAACGACGGGTGTGCCGGTTTCATGGCAAAGCGCGAGAATCTCCGAGACTTCTTTTGTGGAGCCGGGGCGCACAACGGCCAGAGGTGTGGTTTCATATTTTCCCACCCAGTCGCGCCCGTAGGGCAGGGCGTCATCGCCCGTCAGAATATGGGGGGTGATGTTTGCGAGGCGGGAAAGAATGTCCATGATCGGTCTCCGGTTGTTGTGCCGGTTGTCCTGCGAAACATGGAGGAAGGCAAGAGGGGGAAGTCAAAGACCCGCCTGTGGCGGGGCTTTGATCTATTTGACACGAGATCAGACCGCTGAGGAATGCTGCGCTTGTGTCATGTCATAGGCGTCGAAATGCCGTGCGATCATGCGGGTCAGGGGACGCGCCTCCTCACGGATGACGATGCGCTCCGGCGAGATGTCGAGCATCTCGGGGAAGGCTGCCTGCACGCTTGTAGCGAACTCGTCGAAGGCTTGCGCGGTGAGGTCGAAGCGTTGCGCCAGTTCTGCGGCTTCGACCCTGAAATCGCACATCAGAGCTTCGATGATCCGGCCCCGCAGATGGTCTTCTTCGGTAAAGACATGACCTTTGGCGATGGGCAGATGTCCGGCGCGCACTTCGGACTGGTATTTAGAGGTTGCGGGTTGGTTCTGGGCATAGCCTTGCGGATATTTCGCAATCGAAGAGGCTCCGACGCCGACCATGGTCGGACATTTGTCATCCGTATAGCCTTGGAAATTGCGGCGCAGCTTGCCGGTGCGCAGCGCGACTTCAAGCCCGTCACCTTTCTTGGCAAAGTGGTCGATGCCGATTTCGGCATAATCGTCCCAGACAAACAGATCGCGCGCGATATTGAACAGGTCCAACCGCTCTTCGGGGGTCGGCAGTTCGTCGGTCGGGATCATGTTCTGCCGCCGCGCCATCCACGGGACATGGGCGTAGCCGAACAAGGCCACGCGATCCGGTGAGAGGGACAAAAGTTTTTGCACGCTTTCGGAGATTTTCTCCTGCGTTTGTCCGGGCAGGCCATAGAGGATGTCGGCGTTGAGCGAGCGGATGCCGCGTGCGCGCAGACCGTCCACGGCGGCTTTCGTTGTCTCGTAGGACTGTATGCGGCCAATGGTTTCCTGAATTTGCGGATCAAAGTCCTGTACCCCGATAGAGGCGCGGTTCATGCCCGCTTCGGCCAGAGCATCAAGGCGCGAATCGTCGATTTCGTTTGGGTCCACCTCGACGGAAAATTCATAATCCGGCGCGAAATCGGCAAGATCGCGGATGCTGCCGGAGAGATTGGCAATCATTTGCGCGTCCAGAAGCGTCGGCGTGCCACCGCCCCAATGCAGGTGGCCGATTTTGATTCCCTCGGGCATTCGTGCCTTGATCAGGGCAAGCTCTGCTTTGAGCGTTTCCACATAGGCGGCCACGGGGCTGGCGGTTGTGGTGCCTTGCGTGCGGCAGGCACAGAACCAACACAGGCGGCGGCAGAAGGGCACATGCACATAGAGCGAGATCGGTTGTGCAGGAGTGAGGGAGCCCATCCAGCTTCCCACATCCTCCGCAGAGGTTGTGTTGCCAAAATGCGGCGCTGTCGGATAGCTTGTGTAGCGAGGCACACGAGCGTCGAAAAGGCCCAGCTTGCGGAGTTGCGTGTGTTTGTTCATACGGATACGCTCTAGTGAATCATAGATCCGGCGCATTGACCCAGATCAAGAATTGCGAGCGCACACATGAGCGACAAGACTTTTGACCACAAAGATTGCGGTTCGTGCCCGATCCGCCATCGGGCCGTTTGTGCGCGATGTGAGGCCGATGAGCTCGAAGAGTTGGATTCGATCAAATATTATCGCTCTTACGAGGCAGGTCAGCCGATCATTTGGTCGGGGGACCGTATGGATTTCGTGGCCTCCGTGGTCACCGGCGTGGCCTCCTTGAGCCAAGCGATGGAAGACGGGCGAACCCAGATGGTCGGGCTTTTGCTGCCGTCTGATTTCCTTGGCCGTCCGGGACGCGAATTTGCGCCTTATGACGTGGTTGCCGTGTCGAACCTGACCCTGTGCTGTTTCCGGCGCAAACCGTTCGAGCAGATGATGCTGCACACGCCGCATGTCAGCCAGCGCTTGCTGGAGATGACTCTCGACGAGTTGGACGCGGCGCGTGAATGGATGCTGATTCTCGGTCGCAAGACCGCGCGTGAAAAGATTGCCTCGCTTCTGGCGATCATCGCCCGCCGCGAGGCCTCACTGGAGCTGACCACGGCTGGCGACGGCATGAGTTTCGAGTTGCCGCTGACCCGTGAGGCGATGGCGGATTATCTTGGGTTGACGCTGGAAACGGTGTCGCGGCAGATTTCAGCGTTGAAACGCGAGGGTGTGATCACGCTTGAGGGCAAGCGGAAGGTGATCATTCCCGATTATGACCGGCTTCAGATCGAGACGGGTGATGACACCGATGGCGGTTTGATCTGATCTTTTGAGAGTTCAAAAATCGAGAATAAAGAAACCCCGCAGAAAACTCTGCGGGGTTTCTTTTGGGACTCCGGCCTGCGCACGAGGGAAAATCACGCAGACCGGTTTGACCCGAAACGCTTTAGTGGGACATGAGCACTGGCACTTCGGCCAGTTCCAGCATGTGCCGTGTCGCGCCGCCCAAGATGGATTCGCGGAAGCGCGAGTGGCCATAGGCCCCCATCACCAGCATATCGGCATCCTTGTCGGTCAGTTGCCGCATCAGCACATCGGAGACGCGTGGCATGGTTTTGGCCAGCACCGAGACTTCGGCACGCACACCATGACGCACAAGCATCTGGCACAGGGAGCCACCCGGATCGGACCGGTCGGGACCATGTTGCGGCGGGTCGATGATGGTGATGTCGACCAGATCGGCCTTTTGCAGAATCGGCAGAGCGGAGCGCACGGCCCCCAGTGCCTCGGCGCTTTCGTTCCATGCGACGACCACACGGTCGATATTGTCTGCAACGGTTACGCCGTCGGGAACGACGAGCACAGGCACATGACCGGAGAACAATGCGGCTTCGAGAATTTCTTCATGCTCGTGCCCGCGACCCGGACCGTAAGGGCGGGGCAGGACGACCACATCGGAGAAGCGCAGGAAATGCGCAAGCTGCGGGGTCAGGCCAGCCATTTGCGCGGTAACAGGATTGGTAACCCAAGGAATTTCCTCGGCCTTCAGGTAGTCGGCAACATCTTCCTCAACCTTTTTGCTGTCAGCCTGCGCCTGTTGCAGGTTGTCCTGCAAGGCCATGGCATTGGTGCCCGCGTAATAGAAACCGGGTTGGGTCCGGTCGAGGCCAAGACAGATCACGTCGAGGTGACCTTCTTCGCGTCGTGCCAAGGCAACCGCTGCATCAAGTGCGTGGCGGTCGGCCTCCATGTCGCACATGATCGTTGTAATGGTTTTGAAAGGCATGTTCGCCTCCCTTCTCGCGTTGTGTCGTTTCTGCTCAGAGCATGACTCTATCTGAAAAATGTAGCATTGATTGAGATCAACAAAAGAGCCGTGTGTGTCGGTTTGGCCGGAGCTTCGTCAGTTTTGGCTTTGTGAAATCGGCAAGAGAAGGCACAATTGTCCCGCGAACAGGCTGCGACGGATCATCGCGGTTCGAAAAAGACGGGCTGGGAATCTGATGTATAAAAATCGTAAATGTCAGTGTTTTGACTCAGATCAAGGTTGGTCACAAAGATGTGAGACAAACCGCTGAATGTCGATACCCGTGGGTCGAACGCGGGACGACTATGCCCTACTGACAAGGGCGAATGAACGAAGGGACGCAACATGTGGAACTATATTAAGCTGGCAGTGCTGGGGGTCGCGGTGATCCTTTTCGGCCTTGCCGCCAACTACGGGCGTGATTTTGCATATCAAGTGCATGCGCTCATCTTTATGGCCGCTGCAGCCATCACCTTTATTTACACCCTGCGTACGACAGGTGACGTCAAGCCAAAGCCGGAAGGCTATTTTGACGGTGTTGTGCGTGCAGGTGTCATCGCTACGGCCGCTTGGGGCGTTGTGGGCTTCCTCGCGGGGACTTACATTGCCTTCCAGCTCGCTTTCCCGCAGTTGAACTTCGAGTTCCTGCAGGGCTACGGCAACTTCGGGCGTCTGCGCCCGCTGCACACCTCTGCCGTGATTTTTGCTTTTGGCGGGAACGCCTTGATCGCGACGTCTTTCTATGTGGTGCAGCGCACCTCGGCGGCGCGTCTTTGGGGCGGTGGCCTCGGCTGGTTTGTGTTCTGGGGCTACAACCTCTTCATCGTTCTGGCCGCAACCGGCTACCTGATGGGTGTGACCCAGTCGAAAGAATATGCCGAGCCGGAATGGTATATTGACCTGTGGCTGACCATTGTCTGGGTGGCCTATCTGGTGGCTTTCATGGGCACGATCTTTATGCGTAAGGAAAAGCATATCTACGTGGCCAACTGGTTCTACCTGTCCTTCATCATCACCATCGCGATGCTCCATATCGTCAACAACCTGGCGATTCCGATTTCGATTCTGGGTTCGCGCTCCGTTATGGTGATGTCCGGTGTTCAGGATGCCATGACGCAATGGTGGTATGGTCACAACGCTGTGGGCTTCTTCCTGACCGCAGGCTTTCTGGGCATGATGTATTACTTCGTGCCGAAACAGGCCGAACGTCCGGTGTTCTCCTACAAGCTGTCGATCATCCACTTCTGGGCGCTGATCTTCATCTACATCTGGGCCGGTCCGCACCACCTGCACTACACCGCTCTGCCAGACTGGGCCTCGACGCTGGGCATGGTGTTCTCCGTGATCCTGTGGATGCCCTCTTGGGGTGGTATGATCAACGGTCTGATGACGCTGTCCGGCGCATGGGACAAGCTGCGGACCGACCCTGTGATCCGTATGATGGTGATTTCCGTGGGCTTCTACGGCATGTCGACTTTTGAAGGTCCGATGATGTCGATCCGTGCGGTCAACTCGCTGTCCCACTACACCGACTGGACCATCGGTCACGTGCACTCCGGTGCGTTGGGCTGGAACGGTATGATCACCTTTGGTGCGCTTTACTACCTCGTGCCGGCTCTGTGGAACCGTCAGCGTCTCTATAGCCTTGGCCTCGTGTCCTGGCACTTCTGGCTCGCCACCATCGGGATCGTGCTCTACGCCGCATCCATGTGGGTGACCGGTATCATGGAAGGCCTGATGTGGCGCGAAGTGGACAGCCAGGGCTTCCTTGTGAACGCATTTGCTGACACCGTGTCTGCCAAACATCCGATGTATGTGGTGCGTGCTTTGGGCGGGGTGCTTTACCTCACCGGTGCAATCATCATGTGCTACAACCTCGTCATGACCGTGCGTCGCAGCCCCGTGAAAGCGGATGTCGCTGCTGCCGTGCCGGCAGAATAAGGGAGGGTTTGGACTATGGCTCTCATTGATAAGCATAAGATTATCGAAACCAACGGCACCTTGCTCATGGTTGGTGCCCTTCTGGTCGTCACCGTGGGCGGGATCGTCGAGATCGCTCCTTTGTTCTACCTTGAAAACACCATCGAGGATGTAGAGGGCGTGCGCCCCTACTCCCCGCTGGAGCTCACAGGGCGGGAAATCTATGTGCGTGAAGGCTGCTACGTCTGTCACTCGCAAATGATCCGTCCGATGCGTGACGAGGTGGAGCGCTACGGTCACTACTCGCTGGCGGCGGAATCGAAATACGATCACCCGTTCCAGTGGGGGTCCAAGCGGACCGGTCCCGACCTTGCCCGTGTGGGTGGTCGTTACTCGGATGCGTGGCATGTGGATCACCTGACCAACCCGCAATCGGTTGTTCCGGAATCGGTCATGCCGAAATACGGATTTCTCGCCGAGCGTTACATCGAGCCCGAATATATCGAGGATCTGTTGTCAACGCACCGGATCGTGGGTGTGCCCTATACCGACGAGATGATCGAACTAGCGAAGGCGGATTTCGAAGCCCAAGCCGACCCGTGGGCCGATACTGATGGTCTGTTGGAGCGCTATCCGGGTGCCGTGGTGTCGAACTTCGACGGCAAGGACGGAATCACGGAAATGGATGCGCTCATCGCCTATATGCAGATGCTCGGAACACTGGTCGATTTCTCGACCTTTACGCCCGACGCCTCTCGTTAAGGAGGGCTTGAGATGGATTATCACATCCTTCGCGAATTTGCCGACAGCTGGGTGCTTTTGGCCATGTTCGTGTTCTTTCTGGGCGTTGTGATCTGGGCGTTCCGCCCGGGTTCACGCAAGGAACACCGCGACACGGCCGACATCATCTTCCGGCATGAAGACAAACCCGCCGAAAAGGAGGCGAGGACATGAGTAAGAAAGAAGTGGAAACCACAGGCCACTCGTGGGACGGCATTGAAGAACTCAACAACCCGCTTCCGCGTTGGTGGTTGCTGGTCTGGTATGCCTGTATCCTCTGGGGGATTGCCTACACCGTTGCCATGCCCGCATGGCCGGGAATCAAATCGGCAACCGCCGGTGTTCTCGGCTGGTCGACGCGTGCCGAAGTGGCGGAGAAAATTGCCTCTTTCGAGGAAATGAACGCCGCCGTGAATGCCGAACTGGCCGCAGCCGACGTCACAATGATCAAGCCGGGCTCCGATGTGCACAGCTATGGTGTGAACATGGGGGCTGCCGTGTTCCGTGCCAACTGTTCGCAGTGCCACGGCTCCGGTGCGGCAGGGAACTTCGGCTATCCGAACCTTCTCGATAATGACTGGCTCTGGGGTGGCACCATTGATGAGGTGGCCTATACCATCCAGCACGGTGTGCGGAACGAAACCGACGAGGCCCGCTATTCCGAAATGCCGAAATTCGGCGCGGACGAGTTGCTGACCGACGAGGAAATCGATCAGGCCGTGGCCTTTGCCATGTCCCTGTCCGATCCGGAAGGCGATGGCACCAATCTTGTGGGCGGCACCTATGACGTCGAACTGGCGGCAGCCGGTGCGGAAGTGTTCGAATACAACTGCGCCTCCTGTCACGGCGAAGATGGAACCGGCGACATCTACCAAGGTGCGCCCGACCTGACCGACGCCATCTGGCTCTACGGCGGTGATCACGACACGGTCTATGACACGGTGTTCAACGCCCGCTTCGGCGTGATGCCCGCTTGGGGTCAGCGTCTGACGCAGGCCGAGGTGAATGCGGCCGCGCTCTACGTCCACCAGCTGGGCGGCGGTCAATAACCCCGAAATCCGGACGGTAACGTCCGGGTTAAGGCGCCGGCCCTTGATCCTGTTCGCGCGTTTCTTCAGGGTCGGTGCCAACAAATCCGGAGACCGCAGCTCCTTGGCGCTGCGGTCTCCTCATACCGGAAAAATATCGGATCGCGGCGCGGACGTGGCAGCATGTCACATCCCAAAGATGTTTTTTTAATGCGTCTTTAGCGCGATTTCAAAATATCTTGATTCACATCAAGGCTGCGCAAATCCCTCCCTCGCAATAAGGGAAAACGCGAACAGTGTAAGAAGGCAACGCTCCATGAGCTCTACCGACACCCCCCCCGAAGAGAAACTTTATGCGTCCCGCGAACCGATTTTCCCGCGACGGGTAAAAGGCAAGTTTCGCAACCTGAAATGGATCATCATGGCGGTCACGCTGGGGATCTATTACCTGTCGCCGTGGATCAGGTGGGATCGTGGACCCGAACTGCCGGATCAGGCGATCCTGATTGATCTCGCCAACCGTCGGTTCTTTTTCTTCTGGATCGAAATCTGGCCACATGAATTCTATTTCATCGCCGGTCTTCTGATTATGGCGGGGCTCGGGCTATTCCTCTTCACATCCGCCGCTGGTCGTGTGTGGTGTGGCTATGCCTGTCCGCAAACCGTCTGGACCGACCTGTTCATTCTGGTGGAGCGCTGGATCGAAGGTGATCGCAACGCGCGTCTGCGTCTGCATCGCCAAAAGAAATGGGATATGCGCAAGATCCGTCTGCGTGCGATTAAATATCTGTCGTGGGTTCTAATCGGTCTGGCAACCGGCGGGGCTTGGGTCTTCTACTTTGCCGATGCGCCGACCCTTCTGGTCGATCTGGTCACGGGACATGCGCATCCTGCGGCCTATCTGACGCTGGGGATTCTGACAGCCACCACCGTTTTCTTCGGCGCGATTGCCCGTGAGCAAATCTGTATCTACGCTTGTCCGTGGCCGCGTATTCAGGCTGCGATGATGGACGAAGATACGTTGGTCGTCGCATATCGCCACTGGCGCGGGGAGCCGCGCGGCAAACACCGCAAAGGGGCCAACGCCGCCGAGATGGGCGATTGCATTGACTGTATGGCCTGCGTGAACGTCTGTCCTATGGGGATCGACATCCGTGATGGTCAGCAGCTTGAATGTATCACCTGCGCGCTCTGCATCGACGCCTGTGACGAAATGATGGACAAGATCGGCAAGCCGCGTGGTCTGATCGACTACATGGCGCTGACCGACGAGCCGCGTGAAATCTCAGGGCAGGAGCCGAAACCGGTCTGGAAACACATCTTCCGCCCGCGTACGATTCTCTACACAGTGCTCTGGTCCAGCGTGGGTTTTGCGCTTCTGTTTGCCCTGTTCATCCGCTCGGATATCGATATGACTGTGGCTCCGGTGCGCAACCCGACCTATGTGTTGCAATCCGATGGCGCGATCCGCAACATCTACGATCTGCGCCTGCGCAACAAACATGGCGAGAAGCGCGAGTTCCGCGTGAGTGTGTCGGGTGATGATACGCTGACGGTGACCTTGCAAGGGGCCGATAACACGCTTGGCGATACGATCGCGGTGAACGCCGATGAGATGCGGATCGTGCGGGCCTATGTGGAGGCGCCTGCGGGTTCCAAAGCGGCCACGTCCGACCGGACGGACTTTACCTTCTGGGTCGAGGATGGCGTGGCCAATGAACGTGTCTCCGTCGACACCGTGTTCAACGGGAAAGGACAATAATCTATGGCGCGCGAAATCACCGGCAAACATGTTCTCATCGGAACTGTGTCTGCATTTTCTGTGATCATCGGGGTGAATATCTTTATGGCTGTGCAGGCCGTAAGGACATTCCCCGGTCTGGAGACTGCCAATTCCTATGGCGTGTCCCAGACCTTCAACCGTGACAAACAGGCTCAGGAAGCACTGGGCTGGACGGTCGAGGCGGTGGATGATCAGGAAAACCTGTTCGTCTATATCCGTGATGCGCAGGGCAATCCTGTCGAGGTTGCGGAAATCGGCGGCACATTGGGCCGCGCCACAACCGTGACAGAGGACCAGACGCCGGAGTTTACCTTTAACGGCGAGGCCTATGTCGCCCGAACGGGTGTTCTGGCTGAGGGCAACTGGAACTATCGCATGGTGGCCACGGCGCTTGATGGCACGCATTTCACCCAGCGCGTTGTTATTCACGTGAAACGCTGATGGTGGGGAGGGCGAGGGATGTCTGAGGTTCAAATCTCGGCCTGTCCGGCCTGCGTCGCGGCGCCTGCTGCGGAAGAGGCGGCCCATGCACGCGACGTGCGTGATACCCGCTTTGTCCTGTCCCTGCCCGCAATCTATTGCGCGGCCTGTATCTCCGGGGTTGAGCGCGAGTTGATCAAACAGCCGGGCGTGCGTGCGGCACGGGTGAACCTGACGCTCAAACGCGCTCAGGTCGATGCCGACGAAGACGTCTCTGTCGATGACCTGATCTCCGCGCTCACGCGGGCCGGATATGAGGCCTATGAACTGGACGCTGGTGCGATCTCTGCCACGGAAACCGACCGGAAAGGTCGCGCGATCCTGACCCGCATCGCCGTGTCGGGCTTTGCCATGATGAACGTGATGCTGTTGTCCATCGCGGTCTGGTCGGGGGCTTCCGATGTCACGCGCGATATGTTCCACTGGATTTCCGCCGCGATTGCCCTGCCTGCGATTGCCTATGCGGCCCAACCGTTCTTCGGTTCCGCATGGTCTGCGCTGAGGGTCAAGCGCCTCAATATGGATGTGCCCATCTCGCTGGCGATCCTTTTGGCGGGCGGCATGTCTTTGTTCGAGACAATGGAATCCGGCCATCATGCCTATTTTGATGCGGCTCTGTCGCTGACATTCTTCCTTCTGGCGGGGCGGTATCTCGACTATCGCACGCGCTCCGTGGCGCGCTCTGCTGCCGAAGAACTCGCCGCGCTCGAAGTGCCGCGTGCCACATTGGCGGATGGCACGGTGGTTTCTATTGCTGACCTTGCAAAAGGCGCTTTGGTCCGTGTTGTTCCGGGCGCACGGGTGCCGGTGGACGGGATTGTTGTCGAAGGGGCCTCCGAGTTGGACCGCTCCCTTTTGACCGGGGAGAGCTTGCCAGTCGAGGCGGGCGTAGACACCATCGTCTCGGCGGGGGAGGTCAATCTGACCGGTCCTCTGGTGGTGAAAGTCACCGCTGCGGGCGAGGACAGCTCCCTGCACCGTATGGCTGATCTGGTGGCTATGGCAGAAACCTCGCGCAACAAATACACTTCGTTGGCGGATCGCGCGGCGCAAGTCTATGCCCCCGCCGTGCATCTTTTGTCGCTCGCGGCTTTTATCGGCTGGATGATCGCCACGGGAGATGTGCGCCATTCACTGAATATCGCAGTGGCGGTTCTGATTATCACCTGCCCCTGTGCGCTGGGTCTGGCTGTGCCAGCCGTGACCACGGCAGCGTCGGGTCGGTTGTTCCGTTCGGGGATGCTGATTAAATCCGCCACGGCTCTGGAGCGTCTGGCCGAAGTGGACACGGTTGTGTTTGACAAGACGGGCACGCTGACCGAGGGCAGGCCGGAGCTTTCCAATCTGGCCGATATTCCGCCTCATGCGCGTGGCGTGGCGATGGCTCTGGCGGCGGGCTCGGCTCATCCGCTTTCCGCAGCCCTCTATGAGGCGGCGCGGGCTGCGGGTGTGGAGCCTGCCCCCGTCAGCGATATACGCGAAGTGCCCGGACAGGGCGTTGAAGGGCGGCTTGACGGCATGCCTGTGCGCTTGGGACGTGCTGCATGGCTTGAAACGCAGGCGCTCGCACAGACGGCAACCTATCTGAAAATTGGCGATGAGACCCCCGTGGCTTTTGCCTTTGTGGATCACTTGCGCGAGGGCGCGTCCGAGGCCGTGGCCGCGCTCAAGCGTCAGGGCAAGGACGTGGTGTTGCTCTCCGGTGACGCCCCCGCCGCCGTTGCGGATATTGCCCGACGGATCGGGATTGATGCGTGGGATGCGGAATGTCTGCCGGAGGCCAAGGCTTTGCGCGTGGCCGAACTGACCCGATCCGGTCGCAAGGTTTTGATGGTTGGTGACGGGCTCAATGACACGGCGGCTCTGGCTGCAGCGCATGTGTCGATCTCGCCCGCCTCCGCGCTGGAAGCAACGCGGGTCGTCTCCGACATGGTGCTGCTGGGCAAAAGCCTTGCTCCCTTGGGTGAGGCCACGCAGGTTGCCGTTTCCGCGACGAAACGGATAAAGGAAAACTTCAACATTGCAACGCTTTACAACCTGATCGCTGTGCCGATTGCCTTGGCGGGCTTTGCCACGCCACTGGCGGCGGCTCTTGCCATGTCGGCCAGTTCGATTACGGTGTCGCTCAATGCGCTGCGCCTGACGCGATTTACGAAACGCTGAGATACGCACCTTTCGGGGCGCGTTTGAGAGGGAAATTATGAACGTATTGGTCTATCTCATCCCGATTTCGATCTTTCTCGGCGGGCTGGGCCTCGTGGGGTTCTTCTGGTCGATCCGCTCGCGGCAGTATGACGATCCGGAAGGGGACGCCAACCGCATCCTGACCGGCGAGTATGACGACCATCCAAAGCCCTGAGCGCCTACTCCTGCGCGCGCTCGGCCAGTTCCGCGACCTTCGGCCCTATCGCATCGACAATCACCGTCACGCCGGCGGCATTCGGATGTATCCCGTCCGGCTGCATATGGGTTTTCAAGACCTGCTCCCACGGGCCAATATCCGTGAGAGGCTTTAGAAACCCCTCGACATAAATCGTGCCATAATCTTGGGCCAGTTCCGGATAGATCGCATCAAACTGCGCCTTGTAGTCTGCGCCAAAATTGCCCGGAGCTTGCATCCCGATGAGCAAAACGGGGACGTTTTTCTCCTGTGCGACATCAAGGATGCCCGCCAGATTGGCGCGGGATATTTCCGGCGACAACCCGCGCAACAGATCATTGCCACCAAGTGCGACGATCATCGCATCAATGTCGGGGGTCAATGTCCACGCAACGCGGCTCAGCCCCCCTGCGGTGGTGTCGCCAGACACGCCTGCATTGATAATCGTGGCCTCTATATCATGTGCATCCAGCCAGTTTTGCAACTGGGTGGTGAAGCCCTCCTGCTGGACCAGCCCATAGCCTTGGGTCAGACTGTCGCCCAAAGCCGCAATCCGGACAGGCTCCGCCGATGCAAAGGCGGGCAGGGCGATCAAGATAATATGACCGAGTATGCGCGAGAAGCGGTTGCCGAGGCGGGCCAATGCCCCATATGTGTCAGAGGTCAAAAGGATACTCCCATGTCAGAACCGATCATCGCAACACAGGACATCAAGCTGTCTCTTGATGGCAATGCGGGGCGGGTCGATATTTTGCGCGGCATTTCTCTTGAGGTCAAACGCGGGGAAACGCTCGGGCTTGTGGGGCCGTCTGGCTCTGGCAAATCGTCGCTCCTTATGGTTCTGGGTGGGCTGGAACGGGCCAGCGCCGGTCGGGTTTCTGTGCTCGGGCATGATCTGAGCGCAATGAACGAAGATCGTCTGGCCCGCTTTCGTAGAGATCATATGGGGATTGTGTTCCAGTCCTTCCACCTTATCCCGACAATGACAGCCTTGGAAAATGTCGCCATCCCGCTCGAACTGGCAGGTGTGGCGGAGGCATTCGACCACGCGCGTGCGGAATTGGAGGCCGTGGGCCTAGGCGACCGTTGCGATCACTATCCGGCGCAGATGTCGGGGGGCGAACAGCAACGCGTGGCGCTGGCGCGAGCATCGGCCCCGCGTCCCGAAATTCTGCTGGCGGACGAGCCGACCGGCAATCTCGATGGCAGCACGGGTGAGGCGATCATGGATCTTTTGATGCAGCTTCGGGACCGCCACGGAGCGACCTTGGTGATGGTGACCCACTCCCCCGAACTGGCCGCGCGTTGTGATCGTGTCGTGCGCTTGCGTGATGGTAAGATCGATCTGGCGGAGGTGTCCGCGTGAGCAGCGCAGGTCTTGCATGGACCATTGCCCGCCGTGAATTGCGTGCCGGTGTGCGGGGATTTCGAATTCTGATCCTGAGCCTGTTGTTGGGCGTTGCCGCGATTGCGGCGGTGACATCGGTGCGTGACGGGATTTCCAAAGGTCTCGCCCGCGAAGGGGCTACACTGCTGGGCGGTGATGCGGAAATGGAATTCACCTACCGCTTTGCCTCCGTGGACGAACGCGCATGGATGGAGGCGCAGTCTCTCGCCCTCTCCGAGATCGCGGATTTCCGCTCCATGCTCGGCTATGGCGCAGAGCGCGCCCTGACGCAGGTGAAGGCCGTTGATAGCGCCTATCCCTTGCTCGGCTCGGTCGGTCTGTCGCCTGACATGCCTTTGTCAGTAGCTCTGGCCGGACAGGACGGGGTCGCGGGGATCGTGCTTGATCGCATGTTGTTCGAGCGCTTGGGCCTCGGCATCGGAGATCGCGTCACATTGGCGGATGTGTCCTTTGTCGTCATGGCCGAACTAATCCGCGAACCGGACGGGGCAGGGGAGGGGTTTACCCTTGGCCCGCGCAGTCTCGTGTCCTTGTCGGCGTTGCGGGACACTGGCCTTCTCGCCCCCGGCACATTGTTCGAAAGCGCCTATCGGCTGGATCTGCCGGACGCCACCGATCTGGAGGCGCTCAAGTCGCAAGCCAAACAGGAGGTCGCATCCGGCGGATTCCGCTGGCGTGATGCGCGCAATGGTGCTCCCGGTGTGAGCCGCTTTGTCGAACGTCTCGGTTCTTTTCTCGTGTTGGTCGGTTTGGCGGGTTTGACGGTCGGCGGGGTCGGCGTGTCCTCTTCGGTGTGTGCCTATCTGGACCGGAAGATCTCCGTGATCGCCACGCTCAAAACACTCGGAGCGGACCGTCGCACAATTTTTCTGGCCTATCTGTTTCAAATCGGAACCCTGTCGGGAATCGCGATTGTGGCGGGGCTGGTGATCGGCGCGCTTGTGCCCGCGCTGGCCTTTCCGTTCATCCGCACCATGCTCCCGGTTCCGGTCGAGGCGACACCCCATATCGCACCTCTGGTTGAAGCCGCCATCTATGGCTTTCTCGCCAGCGCGATTTTCGTGTTGTGGCCTTTGGCCCGCGCCGAACACATTCGTCCTGCGGCGCTCTATCGTGATGCGTTTTTCGGTCTGCGAGGCTGGCCGCGTTGGCCTTATCTCGTGGCGCAGGCGCTTCTGATCGCGGCGCTTGTCGGCGCGGCGGTCCTGTTTTCCGAGAATGCGGGCCTTGTGCTTTGGGCCTTTGCGGGGCTCGCGGTGACCTTCGGCCTGCTCGTTTTGGCGGGGCGGGGGCTGACGGCTTTGGCGCGGCACCTGTCACGACTGTCACTCATGCGGCGGGGGGCGTTGCCGCTGCGTCTGGCGCTTGGTTCTATTGGCGGCCCCGGAGGAGAGGCCGTGTCTGTGGTCCTCTCGCTCGGACTGGGGCTGACGGTGCTCTCCGCGATTGGCCAGATTGACGCCAATATGCGCAACGCCATCGCGCAGGACCTGCCCGAACGCGCACCGTCATATTTTGTCGTCGACATCCAGCCGGACCAGATCGAAGGTCTGACGACGCGCGTTGAAGGCGATTCCGGTGTAAGCCGGTTCGAAGCTGCTCCAATGCTGCGCGGCTTGATCACCAAGATCAACGGGCGTGATGCGCAGGAGGTGGCCGGACCGCATTGGGTGCTGCGCGGGGATCGTGGCATCACCTATGCGGCAACCCCTCCGGAGAATACGGAGATCACCGAAGGGACATGGTGGGGGCCGGAGGAGACTTCGCCTCAGATCAGTTTTGCTGCCGAGGAGGCCGAAGAAATGGGCCTCGAACTCGGTGACGAGATGACGATCAATATTCTTGGTCGCGACATCACGGGGACAATCACTTCGTTTCGCACTGTTGATTTCTCGGGAGCGGGGATGGGCTTTGTCCTGACCATAAATCCGGCGGCCCTTTCCGGTGCGCCGCATACATGGATTGCGACGATTTATGCCACGCCGGAGGCCGAGGCCCCGTTGATCCGCGATCTGGCGCAATCCTATCCCAATATCACGACGATACGGGTGCGTGATGCAATTGATCGAGTGGTCTCTGTGTTGCAGAGCATTGCTGCGGCCACGACATTGGGAGCTGCAGCAACTTTGGTGACCGGCGCTGTGGTGTTGATTGGCACCGCTGCGGCGGGCGAAGAGCGGCGGCGGTATGAAGCTGCCGTGTTGAAAACCCTCGGAGCCAGTCGTGCACGTATTCTGGCCAGTTTCGCGTTGCGGGCCTTGATACTCGGCTTGGGTGCGGGGCTGGTGGCGCTTGTGACCGGTGCGACGGCGGCGTGGGCGGTGATCCATTTCGTGATGGAAGTCGATTTTTCCCTGTCCGCCGGTGTCGCGCTCTGGATCGTTTTGGGCGGGGTGCTTGTGACCTCCCTGACCTCTCTCCTGTTTTCATGGCGTGCCATGCGTGTGCGTCCCGCGCGGGTTTTGCGGACCGCCGAAAGCTGACCGTCAATGTGCGGGGGCGAGCGCCTTGGCCACTGCATTGGCGATCACCTGTTCTTCGTCGGTCGGCAGGACAAAGACCGGTGTCGGCCCTTTGGATATTCGCGTCGCGTTCTGCGCATTGGCATCCGCGTCGGTGGTAATGCCCAGAAATCCGAGCCGTTCGATGATTTGAAGGCGGATGTTCGGGGAGTTTTCTCCGATACCACCGCAGAACACGAGCGCATCAATCCCCGAAAGTGTCGCGGCCATAGCCCCGATTTCCCGACGCACGCGGTAAACGAAATATTCGACAGCTTCCTTGGCCCCTTGTTCATCCGAGTTTTCCAGCACTTGCATGTCATGGCTTATGCCGGACAACCCGAGCAGCCCTGAGTCGTAATAGAGCATGTGGGTTAACTCTTTGGCCGTCATGCCCTCCGTCTCCATGAGATACAAAAGAATACCGGGATCAAGGTGGCCGGAACGGGTGGACATGGGGATGCCATCCAGCGGTGAAAACCCCATAGAGGATGAAATCGAGACCCCGTTGTTGACCGCGCAGATCGAGGCGCCGCTGCCGAGGTGGCACATGATAATGCGTTTGCCGTGCAATTCAGGATGTTCGCGGACAAGTTGATGCGAGACATAGTCATAGCTCAGTCCGTGGAACCCGTAGCGCTTTACCCCTTGTTTGTAATATTTGCGCGGGATGGCGTAGATGTCGTTTTCCCACGGGTGGTTGCGGTGAAACGCTGTGTCAAAACACCCGATCTGGAGCGCGTAGGGGAAGGCGCGTTTGGCCGCTTTGACCGCCGACAGGTTGTGTGGCTGATGCAATGGGGCCAGCGGATTGAACGTGGCGAGATCGGCCAGAACATCCTCTGTGAGTTCCGCAGGCGCTGCGCGCAGCGGTCCACCATGCACGATCCGGTGGCCGACGCCTGCGACCTCCTGCCCGTCGAGGAGCGGAGTGATCTCGCTCAAAATGACATCCAGTGCTTGATCCTGATCTTTGGCGTCGACAGGTTCGGTCGCGCCGGACCCGCCCTTTTTGAACTTGAAACTGGGGGAAGAGCCGATGCCTTGGACCTGACCGCGTGCGAGACATTCCGGCGATGCTGCAGATTTGTAGAGGGCGAATTTGACCGACGACGATCCGGCATTCACTGTAAGGATTCTCTGGCCCATCAGGTGATCTCCCGTGCGCGTTTTGCGTGAAGTGCTGCGACGGCACATGAGGCCAGTCGCGACTTGTCACTATCCGAGCGGGAGTTCAGAACGATCGGACATCGGGCGCCAATGACGACACCGGCGGCTTCGGCATGGGCGATGAATGTCAGCTCTTTCGCCAGCATATTGCCGCTTTCCAGATTGGGGACGATCAGGATATCCGCATGTCCGGCCACGCCGCCTTTGATGCCTTTGGTGCGTGCGGCCGAAAGGCTGATGGCGTTGTCCATTGCCAGCGGTCCGTCCACAATGCCACCTTTGATCTGGTCGCGGTCGGCCATTTTCGAGAGCGCGGCCGCGTCGAGCGTTGACGGGATTTTCGGGTTTACCGTTTCGACTGCGGAAAGGACGCCCACTTTCGGGGTCTCGATCCCGAGGCTGATGGCCAAGTCGATTGCATTCTGGACGATGTCGACCTTGGTCGGGAGGTCGGGCGCGATGTTGATCGCTGCGTCGGAGACCATCAGGAGGTGATCCAGGCCGGGCACATCCATGACGAATATATGACTGAGACGGCGACCGGTTTTCAGGCCGTTGCGGGAATTCAGGATCGGCCGCAACAAATCGTCTGTGTGCATGTGGCCTTTCATGATCGCATTTGCGCGCGCGTCGCGGACCATGGTGACGGCCAGTTGGGCGGCTTCGTGATGCGTGGCGCAATGGATCAACTCAATTTTGTCGAGCGTGATCCCAAGCGCCTTGGCGGTGCTATGGATTTTGTCCTGATCTCCAAGGAGGATGGGTTGGATCAGCTTGTGCTCGGCTGCCATCATTGCGCCACGGAGTGCGTTTTCTTCTTCCGGTGCCACAACCGCCATGCGTGTTGCAGGGAGGTCTTCGGACATTTCTAGCAATTTGTCGAAGTGCCGATGGCTTTCGACGGTCAGTCCGGGCACATCATGAATGTCAAAACTTTCTTTCGTGGCAGGCGCAATGACTTCGGTTTCACCGTCGATGAGGACTGTTCCGTCGGCAAGGGTCACAGTCGTTTCGAAAGTTGCACTCCGGTTGCTACTTTTGCGAATGAGTTTGACGCGGGCGATTAGCTCATCACCGGCATGAGCCCGCGCATGAAATCTCAAATTTTGAGATTTATAGAGGGTGCCCGGTCCGGGAAGCTTGTTCCCGAGCACGGCGGAAATGAGCGACCCAACCCAACTGGAAGGTGCAACGGATTCCGGCTTTCCGTCCCTGTCCCCATCCTCTTTCGGAAGGTGCATAGGGTTGAGATTGCCGGACGCATGGGCAAAGACATAAAGGTCATCTGCGACACAGAGACGACGGACTTCTGCTTCCATCCCGACCTCAAGTTGGTCGAACGGGGTGTTCTGGAATATGGTCACGATCAATCCTTGCTGACTGGCGAAATTATATTGAATTAGATGCCGCTAGATTGGTGTGGGTTGCATTGAGGCATATCAAGAGTTTCTCCGATTTTTCGTAGAGTTTCGGATCATGAGGCGAGCATCACAGGGGCATCATGCACTTCCTCGCCTACGGGAGCCTCACTCAAGACGAATTGCTTCACAATCTCATTGAGGGTGGAAGCCTCATTTGCCAGAGAGAAGCTTGCCGCAGTGGTCTCTTCAAACATGGCGGCGTTTTGCTGGGTTGTCTGATCGAGATTGGCGACTGCCGTGTTGATTTCGGAAATGCCGGCAGATTGCTGTTCTGCGGATGTGGCAATTTCGGACATATGTGTCGAGATGACGGAGACATCCTGCACGATGGAGCGGAGCGCCTCACCGGTCTGATCAACGAGAGCGACACCGCGTCCGACTTCCTGTCCGGAGACCGAAATCAGGGCATTAATTTCCCGCGCGGCTTCCGAGGAGCGCTGGGCAAGGGCGCGAACTTCCGAGGCAACCACGGCAAAGCCACGACCGGCGTCTCCGGCGCGAGCGGCTTCTACACCGGCGTTGAGCGCGAGCAGGTTGGTCTGGAACGCGATATCGTCAATGACAGAGATAATTTTGGAAATCTTGTCAGAGGAGTCCGAAATTGCGTCCATAGCCGAAATGGCCTGTTCCACGACTGTGCTTGCGTTTTGCGCATTGGTTTTGGCGCCACTTACCGTTTCATTTGCAGAGGCGGCCCCATCGGCTGCAGATTTCACGGCTGCAGTCAACTGGGTCAGTGCGGAAGCGGTTTCGCCCAACATTGAGGCTGCCCGTTCAGTGCGCTGGGACAGATCATTCGCGGCATTCGAGATTTCATTCGAATTTGCGTGGATCGTTTGCGATGTGCCGGAAAGCTGTTCGACGACGGAACGCAGAGACAAGACGGCGGCATTATAGTCTTGGCGCAGTTGTTCATAGCTTTCGGGGAATTCTTGTTCGATTGTCATGCGCACATCTCCATTGGAGAGACGACGGAGCCCTTCTGCCAACGCATTGACGACTGCGGTTTGTTCTTCGTGCCGTGCCTTGCGCTCGGCTTCGGCGGCTTCTTCGAGTTTGCGACGCTCTGCTTCTGCACGGGCTTCTTGTTCGCGTTCGCGGCGTTCTTGCTCTTCTTTTCTTTGCTGCTCGGCAATTTCGCGGGCACGTTTTTCTTCTGCGACCTTTGCCTCGGCTTCGGCTTCTTTCTGTACGCGCTCAACCGCCTCCGCCTCCATGCGCTCTTTTTCGACAAGATTGTTCCGGAACACGGTCAAGGCAGAGAAGAGTCGTGCGATCTCTCCGTAACGTCCGCCGACACGCCGGATTTCAGACATATCTCCAATGGCGAGGCGTTCGGTGCTGGCGGTTACGGCACTCAGTGGTCGCATGATGAAGATGTAGGTCAAGACCGGAGCGGCCAGCACGATTGCGATGGCAAAGGCGGTAATTCCGTTCATTGTTGTGGACGCGTCTTGCGCATCTGACATCAAGACCTGACTTGCGTGCGAGATGTCGACAATGGAGTCGTTTGAAATAGTGACGGCGATCTTCGAGATGCTGAGGAGATCTTCGGAGACGGCGGAGGTCGCGACGAAACCGTCGCTGCGTGCGTTTAAGGCTTTGAGGCGGGTTGCAAGAAGGCCGGTTTCAGGATGCACCTGTGCGAGAACCGAAGACAGGATGGATTGGACCTTTTCTGGGAGGATGGAGGCCTTTGCACTGATTTTGGGAACGATCTCGTCGATTTCGAATTGAAGGGCTTGAATATACCCACTGTTATTCGAGGCGGCACCCTGCATGGCCTTGATAAGGACTGTTTTGATCGTAGCGTCCAGACGTGCGAGATCTGTGATTTCGCGGACATCCGTGTTCAGCAGGTCATTCAGCACGGCTTCGTTGGTTGAGAACGTGATTCTGCTTTCCTTGTCGAGCACGGACAAAGTTGTTTCCACCACATTTGAAATTTCTGCATCAAGCTTGTTCTGTGCGCTGTGCAGATGGCGGGCACGGATTTTCATTTCTGTAGGCGTTAAGTTCAGAAACTCTTTGTGGAAGGACAGGGACATGCGAAGCTGTTCTATGTATTCGGCGGCAGTTTTGTTGCTTTGCATGTCTTCGAGAATCGCGTCGATGCGGGCCATTCCCTCCAGAGCGTTGTCGTGGATCTCTTTGTGTTGGCCGAGATCGCTGGTTTCCAGCAGAGCCTGTGTAAGGCCGACGGAGAGGTTCAATTCGGCCTTCAGGAGCAACGCGAGCTTGAGCGCCTCAACCTCGCGTTTGAGCAGTTGGTTTATATTGTAGGTCGATTTTGCGGTCGCGGTATTCCCCGCCAGCAAAAGGGAGAAGGAGGCTCCGTCAATCTGGCTTTGCAGTGTGTCGCTGAGAATGCGCGCATCCTGGCTGAGTTGGGCCAGCGCTTTCATATTCAGGTTTTGTGCCGTCAGCTCTTGTTGACGCGCCTGCTCCAGCGTTTCGAGATTGGTGGCGAGTGTTGCCATTTCTTTGGACAAGTCCGGATAGCGGTTCTGATCGGCCTCCAGCATATGTGCATGTAGGGTGTCGTTGGCTTTTTGGATGCCATGAACCGCGTCTTCGATTGCCAGATGGGAGTTGGTGACCAGTAAATTGTTGACGGCATCTTTCAAATCCGAGACCGCATTGGAAATATCAGAGGCCGTTTCCAAAGGGGGCAGGGAGGAGGAAACGAGCGATTCGGCTTCTTCGTTGATTGTGGAAATCAGTGAACCGGACACCAGAATCGCAGCGAGTGTTGTGCCGACAAGTGCACATAAAATCCCGAGAATTTTAGCTGCGACAGAGCCAAAAATATTTCCAAGTCGATCTTTCATCCCACGCTCCGTAGTCATCTTGATACGCAAATCCAGTATGGCCTTTCCCCATCAGAGGTGGGCCAACTGGTCGCAGCATGGCAGAAAGCTCCTAATATTGTGTTGAGACCCCGCACGCTTTTCCTTCTTTGCTTACTTGTTACGGGTGGATTCGCGGGAGATATCCCCTGAAAAGCGTGTTTGTTTTGTGCACATCAATGTGTCACAGATGCAGTCGAGCGCTTAAGAAGCGGGCATCTTCTGCCCCTTCTGTATTTGTTGTCTGTGATTTTCTTTAGAGTCTTGTGTGCATGTTTTGCGCAACTCCAGACTTTCTGTGCGGCATGTGGTCGACCCCTTGAGTGCTCTTTACGGAGACCGAAAGGCAAAGACAGGTCACGACGTGCCGTGGGGACATGTGTCGGGGTCTGATGATCTGGACGCAAAAGATATAAATCTTTAACGCTGCATAAGGGGGCTGTTGGCGTTTTATCCATAAAAATCAAAATAATGGATGCTTTCTTATGAAAGCGCGCGACAGTTCTGCGGCTTCCAACAAGGGAATATGGAAGTGAAAATTCAACTCAAAGCCACGCTGGCCTCTGCGCTGTTTGCGAGCACTGCGATTGCCTCCGGTGCATTCGCCGCCGATTGTCCGATCAAGGTCGGGGTCTTGCACTCCCTGTCGGGATCAATGGCGATTTCCGAGACCACGTTGAAAGATGCGATGCTGATGCTGGTGGAGCAGCAAAACGAGAAGGGCGGTCTTTTGGGCTGTGACCTCGAAGCTGTGGTGGTCGATCCGGCCTCCGACTGGCCGCTCTTTGCCGAAAAGGCACGCGAGCTTTTGACGGTGCAAAATGTCGATGTGATTTTTGGCAACTGGACCTCGGTGTCGCGTAAATCCGTCCTGCCGGTGATCGAAGAACTCAACGGTCTGCTTTTCTATCCGGTGCAATACGAGGGCGAGGAAAGCTCGAAAAACGTGTTCTACACCGGCGCCGCACCGAACCAGCAGGCGATTCCGGCCACAGATTATTTCCTTGATGAACTGGGCGTCGAGAAATTCGCGCTGCTCGGCACGGACTATGTCTACCCGCGCACGACGAACAGCATCCTTGAAAGCTACCTCAAGTCGAAGGGCATCGCGGAAGAGGATATTTTCGTCAACTACACCCCCTTCGGTCATTCCGACTGGTCCAAGATTGTGGCGGATGTCGTGGCGCTGGGCGCGGATGGCAAGAAGGTCGGCGTGATCTCCACCATCAACGGGGATGCCAATATCGGTTTCTATAAGGAACTGGCCGCCGCCGGTGTGTCTGCCGATGATATTCCGGTTGTCGCCTTCTCTGTGGGCGAAGAAGAGCTTTCCGGCCTCGACACATCAAACCTTGTCGGCCATCTCGCGGCATGGAACTACTTCATGTCCGCTGATACCGAGGAAAATGCGTCGTTCATCGAAGCATGGCACGCGTTTATCGGTGATGATGCCCGCGTGACCAATGATCCGATGGAAGCACACTATATCGGCTTCAATATGTGGGTGAACGCGGTTGAAGCCGCAGGCACCACCGATGTCGATGCGGTGCGTTCCGAGATGTATGGTCAGGAATTCCCGAACCTGACAGGTGGCACCGCGGTCATGAATGTGAACCACCATCTCTCCAAACCGGTTCTCATCGGGGAAATTCTGGATGACGGCCAGTTCGACATCATTTCCCAGACCGAAGAAGTTCCGGGCGATGCGTGGACAGACTTCCTGCCCGAATCTGCCGTGCTCAAGTCCGATTGGAAAGACCTCGGCTGTGGCATGTACAACACCGAAACCGAAACCTGTGTTCAGTTGAAATCCAACTACTGAGTGCTTTGAAACGTCAGGAGGGGCGGCCAGCGTCGCCCTTCCGCACTTCATTTCGGAAAGAGATTTTATGCTTCGTCGCCTTGTTGCAGCCTGCCTGCTCTTTCTCACCTGCGCCTTGATGGCTCAGGCTCAGGACCGGACCGTTCAGGACGTGTTGCAAGAACACGCCGAGGTCATCGTCAAATCTTCGCGCAAAACCATCGCTCCGGCGATTGAGGCGCTCGCCGGTTCGGGGCTTCCCGCCGCGCAAGATGTGTTGCAGGCGTGGCAGTCCAAGGACATGTGGCAACGTCAGAGTGACGGGCTGTTTTTCAAAGCGGAAAAACGCGACAGCAAAACCTATGAATTGTTCGATTTCACGACGGGGCAGAGTGTCGGCACTGTGGAGAAATCCGATTTGAAGCAACTCAAGCCGAATTCGGGGATCCGCGCGATGATCGGCGCGGCTTTGGTGCAGTTTCAACTGAATGATCCGGATCCGGAGCGACGCCGCGCGGCGATTCTGGCGATCCAGCGTGACGGTGAAGCGTCCCACCTTGCGCCTTTGCGGGAGTCCATTGCGCAGGAGCCTGATCCCGACATCAAGGCGCTCAAAGAGGTCACGGAACGGCTTTTGACCATTTCTTACGACACGGATGAGGCCGCCCGTGTGACCGCGATTAACGGCTTTAAAGGTGCGCTGTCACTGGAGGCTCGTGCTGCGCTCAACCCTGTTTTGACCACCAAGACGGTCTATGCCGAAGATCTGCCTGACACGGCCAATGTGAAGCGCGAATTGCGTGCCGGCTCGCGGGATCTATCCGCTTCGGAAGGCTATGCGCTCATGATTGCTGCCGGAGCTTTGGAACCGCAGCCGTCTCCGGATGCGCGCAAATCGGCGCTGGAAGCCCATATCAAAGACGGGATGGTCGGCGGCGTGCCTGTGGCGGCGCTGAACACGCAAGAGGCGCGGGATCGGGCCTATGTCGCTTTGGCGCGTGAAGGCGTGGTGCCGCCGTTCGATCCCTCATTCTCCATTGAGGACGCGGTCACAGGTGTGCGCTTTGCCGAAGTCTATGCCGAGCCGTCCAAAGCCGTCACGGATGCCGCAGAGGTGGTGCTGTCCTCTATCAACCGCGCTGTCGGGCTGAACCAGATGTTCGATCTGACCCTCGACGGCCTGTCTCTGGCCTCGATCTATTTCCTCGCGGCGATCGGCCTTGCCATCACCTTCGGCGTGATGGGGGTTATCAATATGGCCCACGGCGAGTTTATCATGATGGGCGCTTACACCGGCTATGTGGTGCAACAGATCGTCCCCGATTACACCGTCTCGATCATCCTTGCGATCCCGCTGGCCTTTGCTGTCACTTTTGTTGCCGGTGTGGCGATGGAGCGGCTGATTATCCGCTGGCTCTATAACCGTCCCTTGGAGACGCTTCTGGCGACCTTCGGTGTCTCCATTGCGCTGCAACAGCTTGCCAAGAATATCTTCGGGACACAGGCCCGCCCGCTCACCTCTCCGGGTTGGCTCGACGGGGCGCTGTCCATCAATGATGTTGTGTCGATCTCTTACATACGCATTGCGATTTTCGTGCTCGCACTTGTGTTCCTCGGGGTCTTCCTCTTCATCATGAAGAAGACGCGGCTTGGCCTTGAAACCCGTGCCGTGACGCAAAACCCGCGCATGGCGGCCTCTATGGGGATCAATCCGGACAAGGTGAACATGCTGACCTTCGGGCTTGGCTCCGGCATCGCGGGGGTCGCGGGGGTTGCCATCGGGCTCTATGCGAAAGTCACCTCGGAATTGGGGTCGGATTACATCGTGCAGAGCTTCATGACCGTGGTTGTGGGCGGTGTCGGCAATATCTGGGGCACGCTTCTGGGCGCGACCATGATCGGTTTTCTGCAAAAGGGAATCGAATGGTTCAACCCGTCCAACACGCTTGCGGCACAAACCTACATGATCGTTTTCATCATCATTTTCATCCAGTTCCGGCCCAAGGGCATCATCGCCCTCAAGGGCCGCGCGGCGGGGGATTAACTCATGGACTTTCTCAAGAAAAACCCCTCCCTTCCGGTGTTCATTGCGGTACTTGTGATCTTTACCCTCGTGGTCACTTTCCTGTCGGAAGCCTATGGCACCGGCGCGCTTTCGACCTCTTTCGTCAAGACCTTGGGCAAGACGCTCTGTCTGGCGCTGGTTGCCATCGCGATGGACCTCGTCTGGGGCTACACGGGCATCCTGAGCCTCGGGCATTTCGCCTTTTTCGGGCTGGGCGGCTATATGATCGGCATGTGGCTCATGTATGCGCGCACGAAGATCATTGTGGTCGAAAGCATGGTGAACGCGCCTATTCCGCCCACGCCCTCCGAGATTTCCGATGCCATCGGATCACAGATTTTCGGCGTGGTCGGGTCGAGCGACTTTCCTCTCGTCTGGTCATTTGCTCATAGCTTCTGGGCGCAGATTGCGCTTGTCGTGCTGGTTCCCGGCATTCTGGCGCTGGTGTTCGGCTGGCTGGCCTTCCGCTCCCGGGTGACGGGGGTTTACCTCTCCATCCTGACACAGGCGATGACGCTGGCGCTTTCGCTCTACCTGTTCCAGAACGACAGCGGGTTGCGCGGCAACAACGGTTTGTCGGGGTTGCAAAACCTGCCCGGCGCGGATGCGATTTCACAGGACAACATCTCGATCTGGTTCTTTTGGGCTTCGGCATTTGCCTTGCTGCTCACCTACCTGATCGCGGCCTTTGTGGTCTCCGGAAAATTCGGATCGGTCATTCGCGGCATACGCGATGACGAGGCGCGGGTGCGGTTTCTCGGCTATTCGGTTGAAGGTTTCAAACTGTTTGTTTTCACTCTGACTGCCATTCTCGCGGCCATCGGTGGTGCGCTGTATTATCCGCAGGCGGGTATCATCAACCCTGCGGAGATTGCGCCGATTGCCTCGATCTACCTCGCGGTTTGGGTGGCCATCGGCGGGCGCGGGCGTCTCTATGGAGCCGTGATCGGTGCCGTGTTTGTCTCGCTGGTGTCCACCTATTTCACCGGAGGACAGGCGCCTGACATCAACCTCGGGTTTTACACGATCAAATGGGTGGATTGGTGGCTGGTGTTGCTTGGCCTGTCCTTTGTCCTTGTCACTCTGTTCGCGCCGAAAGGCATTGGCGGATTGTTCGATCTTGTCTCCGGACGCCTCTCGCCCAACCGCCAAGGTGCGCCCTTGGGACCGGATAAGGGCAGCCTGCGAGAAGAGGAGGCAGAACAATGAGCCAACTTCTCGAAGTCTCCGGCATTTCCGTATCTTTCGACGGGTTCAAGGCGATCAACAACCTGTCCTTCTCTATCGGCCCTGCGGAAATGCGGGCGATCATCGGTCCGAACGGCGCGGGCAAAACCACATTTATGGATATTGTGACGGGCAAGACGAAACCCGACGAGGGAAAGGTGCTCTGGGGCGATCTGTCCCGCAATCTGGTCGGTATGAACGAAGCACGGATTGCGCGCGCGGGCATTGGCCGGAAATTCCAGCGCCCGACGGTGTTCGAGGACCAGACCGTGTTTGAAAATCTACTGATGGCGGTGAATAATGACCGTAACCCTCTGAAGGTTCTGTTCTTCCGCCCCAAGCCGGCTGATTTCGCCAAGGTCGAGGAACTCGCCGGTGAGATCGGTTTGTCCGATCAGCTGTCGCGCAAATCCGGCGAACTGTCGCACGGGCAAAAGCAATGGCTGGAAATCGGAATGCTTCTGGCCCAAGACCCCAAGCTGCTCCTCGTCGATGAACCTGCCGCAGGCATGACGCTCGGCGAGCGCGAACACACCACGGATATTCTCAAGGAAGCCGCGAAAACCCGCGCTGTGGTGGTGGTGGAGCATGACATGGAATTTGTCCGGCGACTTGAGTGCAAGGTGACAGTGCTGCACGAGGGATCGGTGCTCGCCGAAGGGTCTCTGGATCATGTGACGCAAAATCAGGACGTCATTGACGTCTATTTGGGGCGGTAAGGAGAAATGACCATGCTCGATGTGAAGAACCTTACGCTGCATTATGGTGGCTCCCAAATCCTCTACGATGTCGATTTGACCGCGCAGGCGGGGCAGGTGACCTGCGTCATGGGAACCAACGGGGTCGGCAAGACCTCTCTGCTCAAGGCAATTTCCGGCACGCATCCGCGTTCGGGTGGAACGATGATGCTTGATGGCGAAGATGTCGGACGTGCGCCTGCCCATGAGCTTGCCAAAAAAGGACTGGCCGTAGTGCCGCAAGGGCGGATGATTTTCCCGCTTTTGACGGTGAAGGAAAACCTCGAAAGCGGGTTTGCCTGTTTGCCGAAGTCCGAGCAATTCATCCCCGACGAGATTTTCGAACTGTTTCCGATCCTCAAGGACTTCATGCATCGTCGTGGCGGGGATTTGTCCGGTGGCCAACAACAGCAACTGGCGATTGCGCGGGCCTTGATCATCAAGCCGAAACTTTTGTTGCTCGATGAGCCGACCGAGGGGATCCAGCCCAATATCATCCAGCAGATCGGGCGTGTGATTTCGCTTTTGCGGGAGCGCGGGGACATGGCGATCGTGCTGGTCGAACAATATTTCGAATTTGCCTATGACCTCGCGGACAGCCTTGTTTTCATGGAACGCGGGCGTGTGACCTCACGCCACGACAAATCCGGTATTTCCAAGGAAGAAGCCGCCGAAGTTTTCCGCATCGCCTGAGTTTTTGCCGATCATTCAAGAGCTTCCATGCGGCATTGCAGCGAATTTGTCGCAGCTTTGAATGTCGAAAATTGACAAAAACCCGTTGCCGAAACCGGTTTCGGAGTTTCTTGTGAAGACAAGGAGGCGAATCAGGTGAAGACAGACGTCAAACCGGACCGACGCTCCCGCGACAATGCGCGGGTCACGATCACGGATCTTTCTCAGGCGCTCAACCTGACAAAGGGAACTGTGTCTCGTGCCCTGAACGGCTATCCGGACATCTCAGAAACCACCCGCGTCCGCGTCATTCGGGCCGCGCAAGCTATGGGCTATCGTCCGCTCAGTCAGGCGCAGGCGATCAAGACGGGACGGAGCTGCTCACTGGGGCTGGTGATCGAACTGTCCGAACATGATGCCCACAGACCTTTCCTTGCGGAGTTTCTGGCGGGTCTGACACAGGCTGCTTCGAAAGAGGGCTGGACGCTCACCATTGCCACCTCCGAATGTGAAGGCGATACGCTCGGGATCATGCGCGACCTTGTGCACAACCGCAAAGCTGATGGTTTCATCCTGCCGCGTGTGCTCTGGAATGATCGGCGCATTGCCTTTCTGGAGCGTGAGAACACGCCTTATATTTGCTACGGTCGCGCCAATAACCATCAAAATACATCCTATTTTGATGCGCGCAGCGAAAGCTCTATGTCCGAGGCCGTTGCGATGCTTGCCGGTCTTGGCCACAAACGGATCGCCTATATCGGTTCGGCCAGTCACTATGCCTATTCCCATCTGCGGCGTGACGGTTATCGCGCCGGATTGCAGAGTGCAGGGCTGGATATCGATCCTGCATTGATGATCGAGGAGCTTTTGTGTCCGGAAGAGGCGGCCAAGGCGACGCGACAGCTTCTAAGCACGAACCACCCGCCGACAGCCATCTTGTGCGCTACCGATATGCTGGCGCGCGGGGTTTATGATTTTGCGAATTCCATTGGTCTGAAAATCGGTTCGGACCTGTCGGTGGTGGGCTATGACGGTTCACCGGAAGCACGGGCCATGTGGCCACGGCTTGCGACCTTCTCGGTCGACAACCGCAAGGCAGGGGCCGCACTGGGCGAGATGTTTATCGCCCGCGTGCGCAACATGGACGCGCCTCTTCAGCAAGAGCTGATCGCGGCGGAATTCTGTCCGGGAGGCTCCGTCGGGGCGCCCGCCAAGACGCCAGACGCATTGGCGCAACATATGAGCCGGCTTTTGGCGGATCACATGTCTTTTGATTAACTTCATCAACTCAGGGAGAGAGAGATGACATTGAAAAAACATATCCTTTTGACAAGTGCGGCGACGGCGCTGGCTTTGACCAGCTTTGCCGCCAGCGCCGAGACGCTGCGGTTCTGGACCACCGAGGAACAGCCGGATCGCCTGGCGAAACAGGAAGAAATGGCCAAAGCCTTTGAAGAGAAAACCGGCGTTGCGGTCGAGGTGATTCCAGTGACGGAGTCCGATCTGGGCACGCGGGCCACGGCCGCCTATGCCGCTGGCGATCTGCCGGATGTGATTTACCATCCGTTGCAATATGCGCTGCCTTGGGCTGAAGCGGGGATTCTTGATACGGATGCTGCGACAGACGTGATCGAAGATCTCGGTCCGGAGACTTTTGCATCGGGTGCGCTGAGCATGGCGGCGATGGATGACGGCTATGCCTCTGTTCCGGCCAACGGCTGGACCCAGATGATTGTCTACCGCAAAGACCTCTTCGACGCTGCCGGTCTCGAAGCGCCGACCTCTTTTGCCGCTGTTGAGGCGGCTCTCGAAAAACTGCACAATCCGCCGGAGATGTATGGTTTCGTCGCCGCCACGAAAGTGGACGAAGCCTTCATGTCGCAGGTGCTCGAACATGTGTTCCTCGCCAATGGCGTGAGCCCCGTGGACGAGAACGGTTTCGCCCCGCTGGATGAGAAAAAGACCACGGAAGTGCTTGATTTCTATAAGGCCATTGCCAATGCGTCGCCTCCGGGTGATCTCTACTGGGACCAGTCGCGGACGCTCTATTTCTCCGGCAATGCGGCAATGATCATCTGGTCGCCCTTCATCCTTGACGAACTGGCTGGTCTGCGTGACAGCGCTCCGCCCACCATCAATGACGATCCGACCTCGGGCGAACTGGCGTCGAAAACCGGTATCGTGACCACTTTCTCCGGTCCGTCGAATCCTGATGGCGCGGCCTATGCCAACATCAACTATTTCGGCATCACCACCGATGCCTCGATTGATGAGGCCGAGGATTTCGTCGCGTTCTCGATGGATGAAGGTTATCTGCAAACCCTCTCCATTGCACCGGAAGGCATGTTCCCGACACGTCGTGGCACTGCGGAAGATCCGGAAGCCTTCGGGAAAGCCTGGGCTGAATTGCCCGTCGGTGTGGACCGCAAGGCCCCGCTTGGTGATCTCTATGCGCAGGAGATGATCAACGAGATTGTCGCCGGTCTTGATGTGGCCCAGCGTTGGGGCGTGAAAGAAGGCCAACTGGCGCTCGCCTCCAAGATGGTCAACTCTCAGGTCATCAACCGCGTGGTGCGCGAGTATATCGACGGTGACATTGATGCCGCGACGGCTGTGGCGGAAATGAACGCCGAACTGAGCGCCATCGAATAAACTGTTCAGACCTTCAGGGCGCGGAATGATCCGCGCCCTTCGTATATTCTTACATCGGACAGGGAGCTTTCCATGTCGGACATCGGACCTCCGCGCGGAGCGGGGCCTCTGGCCCGCAGCGAGGCGCGACTCGCTTGGGGCTTGTTGACCCCTACTATTATCGCCGTTTCACTTGTCGTAATCCTGCCGCTTCTGGCGATCTTCTGGATCTCGGTGAAGCCTGTCTCCCTGTCGGACTTGCGGGCACCGGAAATGGTTGTGCGCGAGGATTTGCGCGGACGACCGGCGGAAGCGGGGGATGAGGCTATTCTCAGATACCGTCTGCGCAACTCCTCTCCGTCTTCCGAGATCACAGGTGTGCGGATGGAAGACACATGGCCCGACGGTCTGACGCTGGCGGGGGAACTGGATCCGAGATGCGAGATTGCTCAGGGGCGGCTGTCCTGTGATCTGGGCGATTGGGAGGGCGGCTATCGCGAGACGCTGAACATTCCTGTGGTCACGGAACAGGCCTATTTCGACGCCGGACGCGATGTGGACGACGACCCTGTGCAGATTGATGGCAAAGTCTCTTTCGTGCTGACGAACGGGGAATTTACCTTCAAGAACTTTGTTTCCGTGTTTGACGGGGGCGAGTTCTGGTCCGTCCTTGGCGTGACCTTGTTTTACACGATCTTCGGCACTTTGGGTGCGATGATCATGGGGCTTTTCGCCTCGATGTTGCTCAACCATTCGTTCAAGGGGCAGGGGATTTTGCGCGGGCTTTACCTGTTCCCCTATGTCGCGCCGGTGATCGCGGTGGCTTTCGCGTGGATTTTGCTCTTTGATCCGTTCTCCGGCTCGGCCAATGCGCTTTTGATACAGATGGGTGTGACGGACGGGGCGATCAATTTCTTTGGTGAGCGGCCCTTGGCGCTGATCATGGTGACGCTGTTTGAAATCTGGCGATATTTCCCGCTGTCCTTTCTGTTCATCCTTGCGCGGATGCAGTCGATCCCGACGGATATGTATGAAGCCGCCGATATGGACGGGGCCTCGCCCTTCCAGCAATTCTGGTATCTCAGCCTGCCGCAGCTTTTGGGCATCCTGTCGGTGTTGTTCCTTCTGCGCTTCATCTGGACCTTTAACAAGTTCGACGACATCTTCCTTTTGACTGGCGGCAATGCGGGCACGCGGGTGTTGACGGTGAATGTCTATGAACAGGCCTTTGCCGTGTCGAACATCGGTGCGGGGGCTGCGGTGGCGGTGGTGATTTTCGCCTGTCTGCTGTTGTTCTCCGTGTTCTTCTTCAAATTCATGTCGAAGGAGGAGGGGCTATGAAACACCTCCGTTTCGGATATCTGACAGGGCCCGCTCTGGGCGTGCTCTGGACGTTTGTTCTCGCAGTCACGGTGGCCGTGGCCATGAGTTTTGCCACAGGCGAGGCTTTCAAGCCCTCGCTCATCTGGTCGGTGATTTTCGGTATTCCCACAGGGCTTGCGCTGGTCTGGGGTGGGACGGCGCGGACGGCCTCTGTTGTGCTGGCCGTGGTCTATTTCGTTGCCCTGAGCCTCGGGATCGGGCCGGTTCTGACCCAAAACGCCTCGCTTGTCGCGCGTGTGGCGGCGGCTCTGTTCCTTGGTGTCGGCATCGGCTGGCCGCTCAAGGTGTTTGTCGAGGAACTTAGCATGGGCGCACTGACTCGTCATGAGTTCGAAGATGCGGTGATCCGCACACTCAAAGGGTTCGGCTATATCTTCTTCACCGCGATTGTCGTCATCCCCTTCTACGTGATGGTGATGACCAGCCTGAAGAACCAGGCCCAGTTGATGCAGAACCCCTTGGATTTCTCGATTGATCTTTCGCAGGGCTGGGGGCTGTTCCGCTCCTATGTCGAGCTGATCACGGAGTTCAATTTCGGCAGCTATATGTGGACTTCTTTCTATATCTCGGTGCTGACCGTGTTCATCACGCTCCTCTTTGCCATCCCCGGAGCCTATGCCGTGGCGCGGTTGCGGTTTCGTGGTCAGGCGGCGTTCTCGCGGTCGATCCTGTTGATCTACATGGTGCCGATGATCGTGCTGGCGCTGCCGATCTACATTGCCTTTTCCATGATGGGGCTGCGCAATTCCATCACGGGGATTGTGATGATCTATCCGGTGACGACGATCCCTGTGGCTTTGTATATGTTGCAGGGCTACTTTCGCGGACTGCCCGCGGAGGTGGAAGAAGCGGGGCTGATGGACGGGCTGTCACGGCTTCAGGTGATCTGGAAAATCACCTTGCCGCTGAGCCTTCCGGCGCTGGCCTCTGTGTCGCTCTATGTCTTCATGATCGCGTGGAACGAATTCCTGCTGGCTTTCATGCTGTTGGATGATCCGTCGAAATTCACCCTGACGCGGGGGATTGCCAGCCTCAACTCGTCCGAAATTCCGAGACAACACCTCATGGCCGGTTCTGTGATTGCGACTGTTCCGATCATGGCGCTGTTTCTGGGATTGGAGAAATTCATGACCAAGGGGCTGACCGCAGGCTCCGTCAAAGGGTGAGCATTGAGATGACAGTTCAAAGTACTTCTGGAAACCCGCTCGATCAAGCCGCGCGTGATGTCCTCTTGGGGAATGACCGTGGCGGCTACACGATCCCGACGGCGCGGCTTTATCCCTACCAGTGGAACTGGGACAGCATGTTCTCCGCTTGGGGCTATGCGAGTTTTGATATGGAGCGCGCATGGCAGGAGGTGCATCTGCTCTTTGCCTCGCAATGGGACACGGGCATGGTGCCCCATATCATCTTTCACAAGGTGGATCCGGATTACTTTCCGGGACCGAAGGTCTGGGGCGCGACGCATGAGCCGCCGACCTCCGGCATCTCGCAGCCGCCTGTGGCCGCGACGCTCATTCGCAAGATGTATGAGATGGACCCCGAGGCGAGCCTGCCCCATATCAAGGCGCTCTATCCCAAACTGGTTGCATGGCATGACTGGTGGATCAGGGAGCGGTGCAAGGACGGGCCTGTGGCCATCATCCACCCGTGGGAGTCCGGACGGGACAACTGCCCCGATTGGGATCTCGGAATGGAGGGCGTTCCGGTCAACGAGGATGACCCCTATCTGCGGCGCGATACCACGCATGTGCAGGAAACGGAACGTCCGCAAAAATGGGACTATGACCGCTATCTCGCGATCCTTGCCTTTGGCCGCTCTGTGAACTGGGATGATCGGGAGATGGTTGAAAACGGACCGTTCCTGATGGCCGATCCGGGGATCAGCTTTGTGCTTTTGCGGGCATTTTCCGACCTCATCGCTCTAGGCGAGTTGCTTGGAGAAGAGACCGCAGGCTTGCAGGCGCAAGAGTCCAAATTGCGTGCCGGTCTCGACAAGATGTGGAACGCGGAAAAGGGCTGGTTCGATGCCTATGACATGCGCACGGGCCGGTTTGCGAATGTCTTGGGGTCCGGCGCGTTTCTGGCCTATTTTGCGGGCGTGTCCCGTCCGGCGCAGGACGCGCATTTCGCCCGCATCTGGGATAAGGTCTCTTACGGCATCCCATCGGCGGACCCCGACAGCGAGAGGTTCGAACCCCGCCGCTATTGGCGCGGACCGACATGGCCGGTGGTCAACTCGCTCATCGCTATGGGGCTCAAGGATATGGGCCGCACAGAGGCTGAAGCACGGTTGCGGGACGAGACCGCAAAGCTCATCGAGAAGGGCGGATTTTGGGAATATTACGATCCGATGGATGGCACGCCATGTGGCGGCGCATCTTTTGGCTGGACGGCCGCCGTCTGGCTGACGTGGTGCGGTCAGGGCCGCGCTGCGCAACGGGCAGGGAAGGAGTAAACTATGTCTAGCATTGAACTACAGGCCGTCGAGAAATGGTTCGGCGAAGTCCAGGTGATCAAGGGGGTCGACCTCAAGATTGACGAAGGTGAGTTCATCATTTTCGTCGGCCCTTCTGGCTGCGGGAAATCCACCTTGCTGCGGATGATTGCGGGGTTGGAAGAGACCTCTCGCGGCAAGATTTTTGTGGGGGACCGCGACGCCACCGCAGAGCCGCCTTCGAAACGGGGACTCGCAATGGTGTTCCAGAGCTACGCGCTCTATCCGCATATGTCGGTGCGCGACAATGTCGGCTTTGCCCTGAAGGCGGCAGGCGAACCGAAAGAGGTGATCAAGGAAAAGGTCGACGAGGCCGCGCGAGTGCTCAAGCTCGAAGACTATATGGACCGTCGCCCCAAAGACCTCTCGGGTGGCCAGCGTCAGCGTGTTGCCATCGGGCGATCCATCGTGCGCGATCCCACGGCGTTTCTCTTTGACGAGCCCTTGTCGAACCTCGACGCGGCGCTTCGCGTGGAGATGCGCTATGAGCTGGCGAAACTGCACCGCTCTTTGAAATCGACAATGATCTATGTGACACACGATCAGGTGGAAGCCATGACTTTGGCCGACCGGATTGTGGTGCTGGAAGCCGGCAAGATCGCGCAGGTCGGGTCGCCAAAGGAGCTTTATGAACGGCCCGGAAACTTGTTTGTGGCGCAGTTCATCGGCAGTCCGAAAATGAATGTCATTCCGGCCAAGGCCGTGGGGCTGGGCGACAAGGGCAAGGATCTGGGCATTCGGCCCGAACATATTTCCATCACAGCCGCCGGTCAGGGGGATGTCGACGGTGTGGTTGATGTGGTCGAGTATCTGGGGGCTGACGCCTATATCATCGTCGATGCCGAAAACGGTGCCGGACAGATGACCATTCGCGACCTCGGCGACGCGCCGCACCAGCCGGGCGAAAAGGTCGGCCTGAAATTCGGTGAGGGCCGCACGCATCTCTTTGACGAGGCGGGTTTGGCGATTCGCTAAGGTTTCGGTGTATAGATAAAAGAAGGGCAGGCTGTTGATGCCTGCCCTTTTTGTTGTGTTGAAGCGGGATCAGAAGTCCCAGTCTTCGTCCTCGGTCGCGACTGCCTTGCCGATCACATAGCTTGAGCCCGAACCGGAAAAGAAGTCGTGGTTTTCGCTGTCGGGGCTGAGCGCGGCCAGAATGGCGGCGTTCACATTGGACACTTCCGGCGGGAAAAGCGCCTCAAAGCCCAGATTTTGCAAGGCTTTGTTGGCGTTGTAATGCAGGAAGGTTTTGACATCCTCGGTCAGGCCGACCTCGTCATAAAGCTCTTCGGTATACTGGTTTTCGATCTCGTAGAGTTCCAGCAAGAGGTTATACGCATAGTCCTTGAGCGCCTGTTGTTCGCTCTCGGGCAGCTTTTCCATACCGCGCTGGAATTTGTAACCGATGTAATAGCCGTGCACCGCTTCGTCCCGAATGATGAGGCGGATAAGGTCGGCCGTGTTGGTCAGCTTCGCACGCGAGGACCAATACATCGGCAGGTAGAAGCCGGAATAGAACAGGAAGCTTTCCAGAAACACCGAGGCGATCTTGCGCTTGAGCGGATCGTTTCCGGGGGCGTAGGTCTCCAGAATGGCCTTGGCTTTGGCTTGCAAATGCGGGTTTTCCTCGGACCAGCGGAACGCTTCGTCCACCTCTTTCGTCGAACACAGGGTCGAGAAGATCGAGGAATAGGACCGCGCGTGGACGGCTTCCATAAAGGCGATGTTGGTCAACACCGCCTCTTCATGCGGCGTCACCGCGTCGGGCATCAGGGAGGGCGCGCCAACGGTGTTCTGGATCGTGTCCAGAAGCGTCAGGCCGGTAAACACGCGGATCGTGAGCTGTTTCTCGTGATCCTTGAGCGTGGCCCAGCTCTGGATGTCATTGGACAGCGGCACTTTTTCCGGCAGCCAGAAGTTCACCGTCAGACGGTTCCAGACCTCAAGGTCCTTGTCATCTTCCAAACGGTTCCAGTTGATGGCCTTGGGTATCTTCACTTTTTGTCCCATCATTTGTCCGCCGTCTTTATTTGCATGTTTTTACTACCTTAAAAACATTCTACGAAGACTGACAGTCTATCGGATACAGAAAGGAAAGCAAACAGCAGGAACGCCAAAGATCACCTTTCGCCTGCGAAGAAATGCGCGCACCAATAATGCAAAATTACAGGCGGTTTCCCGCCAGTAATATTTTCAAAGTGATTTTAGTCGTCAGAGACTAAGATTGGCCATGCCTTAAAGCCATAATGCTTCGCATATAGCTTTTTCCCAGTCTTCGGACATATACGCCATGGGCGATATACATACCGTTTACCGGGAGGCGGGGGAGAATGACGTTTTGTCATGCCCAGCTCCTCGAAATGGTTATTCAGACGCGCTCCTAAAAGGATTGCCTACTCAACCACAGAGAAGTAGTTATGAGATGTGAACTTCATCCCTCTCTGATTCGATAGGCCCCGCCTTGTCTGATTAGAACGGGATCGAAAGAAGAAGGTGTTTGAGTTGGCGCTCGGACACCTTTTTCATTGCGATTTCACATTTTTGGTTGCGAGCTGCTCACCGAAGCAAGCAGCTCACTTATCTTACAACGTGCAGGACACGCAGCCTTGCACCTCGGTGCCCTCAAGGGCAGCCTGACGCAGGCGGATATAATAGATGGTTTTGATGCCTTTTTTCCACGCGTAGATCTGGGCTTTATTGATGTCGCGCGTGGTGGCTTCTGCGGGGAAGAACAATGTGAGCGACAGGCCCTGATCGACGTGCTCGGTGGCCGCCGCATAGGTGTCGATCAGTTTCTCCGGCCCTATCTCGTAGGCATCGCGATAGTATTCGAGATTGTCGTTGTCCATATAGGCCGCCGGATAGTAGACGCGCCCGATCTTGCCTTCTTTGCGGATCTCGACTTTCGAGACGATCGGATGGATCGAAGAGGTGGAGTTGTTGATGTAGGAGATCGAACCGGTCGGCGGCACGGCTTGCAGGTTGCGATTATACAGCCCGTCTTTCATCACCGCGTCCTTGAGCTTGGCCCAGTCTTCGCGGGTCGGCAGGTCCATCCCATCAAACAGCGCTTTGACAGCCTCGTTTTCAGGGAGCCAGTCGCGGTCGGTGTATTTGTCGAAGAAGCTTCCGTTGGCGTAATCGGAGTCTTCGAACCCTTTGAAGGTCTCGCCATATTCACGTGCCAGAGCGTTGCTCTCGCGGATCGCATGATAGGCCACGGCGGCAAAATAGACGGAGGTGAACTCGATCCCTTCGGGGCTGCCGTAATGGATGCGTTCGCGGGCAAGGAACCCGTGCAGGTTCATCTGGCCCAGACCGATGGCATGGCTTTCGTCATTGCCGCGACGGATCGAAGGCACGCTATCAATCGCGGACATTTCCGACACAGCGGTCAGCGCGCGCACGGCGGTGCCGACGGTCTGGCCGAGGTTCTTGCCGTCCATGGTTTTCGCGATGTTGAGCGAACCGAGGTTGCAGGAAATATCCGTGCCCAGATGGGAATAGCTCAGATCGTCGTTGAATTCGGAGGCTTCGTTGACCTGCAAAATCTCGGAGCAGAGGTTCGACATGTTGATCCGGCCCGCAATCGGGTTCATCCGGTTCACAGTGTCTTCGAACATCACATAGGGATAGCCGGACTCGAACTGGATTTCCGCAATGGTCTGGAAGAACTCGCGGGCGTTGATCTTTGTTTTGCGGATGCGTTTGTCGTCCACCATCTCCTCGTATTTCTCGGTGACCGAGATTTCCGAGAAGGGAACGCCATAGACCTTTTCCACGTCATGCGGAGAGAAGAGATACATATCGGCGTTTTTCTTGGCGAGTTCAAAGGTGATGTCAGGGATCACCACGCCCAGAGAGAGCGTCTTGATGCGGATTTTCTCGTCGGCGTTTTCGCGTTTGGTGTCGAGGAAACGCATGATGTCGGGGTGGTGTGCATGCAGATAGACCGCGCCGGCCCCTTGGCGTGCGCCAAGCTGGTTGGCGTAGGAAAAGCTGTCTTCCAGAAGTTTCATCACCGGAATGACGCCGGAGGACTGGTTCTCGATCCCTTTGATCGGTGCACCATGTTCGCGGATGTTGGTCAGCAGAAGCGCAACGCCGCCGCCACGTTTGGACAGTTGCAGCGCGGAGTTGATGCCGCGACCAATGCTTTCCATGTTGTCTTCGAGACGCAGCAGGAAGCAGGAGATCAACTCGCCACGGGATTTCTTGCCTGCGTTGAGGAAGGTCGGCGTGGCGGGTTGGAACCGGCCCGACAGGATTTCTTCCATAAAGGACATGGCAAGGTCTTCATCCCCACGCGCCAGAGCCAGCGCGGTCATCACCACACGGTCCTCATAGCGTTCGAGATAGCGCTGACCGTCGCGGGTCTTCAGCGTGTAGGAGGTGTAATATTTGAAAGCGCCCAGAAAGGTCGGAAAGCGGAATTTCTTCGCATAGGCCTCGTCCCAGATCTTGCGCATGAAGTTCTTGGAATACTGGTCCAGAACGGCGGCTTCGTAATAGCCTTCTTCGACCAGATAGCCGAGTTTCTCGTCCAGCGAGTGAAAGAACACGGTGTTCTGGTTCACATGCTGCAAGAAATACTGACGCGCGGCCATGCGGTCAGCCTCAAAACGAATATGCCCCTTCTCGTCATAGAGATTCAGCATGGCGTTGAGCGCGTGGTAGTCTGTTGTGCCGTTCAACCCATCGTCGAGCATGGCGCATTCCCCGTTTCTGTGAGCCCTAATTTCCGGCCCATTTTTTCCAACCCCGAGCGGACCCGGGCAATGTCATCGTCGAATCCCGCCAGCTCGAATTTGTAGAGCAGCGGGACATTGCATTTGCGGGCGATCACATCGCCCGACGAGGCAAACAAAGTGCCAAAATTTCTGTTTCCGGTGCCAATAACGCCTGTGATCAAGGCGCGGTTGGCGGGATCGTTCAACAGGCGAATAACCTGTTTGGGAACCGCCCCGCGCCCTTCGCCATCGGCATATGTCGGGCAGATCAGGACAAAGGGTCGGTCGATCACCGGATTTTCATCCTTCGGAGAAATAGGAATGCGCTTTGCCGGCAGGCCCAGCCTGTCGATAAAACGCACGGTGTTCTCCGATGAGGACGAGTAATAGACGATATCCGGGATGCAATCTGGTGACAGCCCCCCGGGCACCGGGGCAGGCATCAGACCAGACGCGCGATCATGTCGGGACGGAAACCGGACCAGTGATCGTCTCCTGCCACGACAACAGGGGCCTGACGGTAGCCAAGACCGGCCACTCGGCTCATTGCATCGTCGTCCTGTGTCAGGTCGATAACGTCGTAGGAGAGGCCCTTCGCGTCGAGCGCGCGGGTGGTCGCAGTGCATTGCACGCAGGCCGGTTTGGAATAGACGATGATGGTGTCGGTGGTGTTCTGCGTGGTCATTGCTCTTTCGTCCTCTTGTCGTGTCGCGGAGGGAAACGGCATCTCCCGCACCTCCGAACCCTCCGTTCGTGTTTTTGTCCGCTGCGGCCGGTCACCTGACTGCGCGGATATGGCTTGTCCGGCCTTCCCGAGGTGTTCCCCGTGGCGCTGTGAGCCGTGTTAACCGCTTGCAGTTGCAAGGGAAGTGCCGGAATTTTCCGGTCTGCCCTATGGGCTATCGACTCGCGCCGATAGAACCGAAGCAACATCATATAGATGTTTTTGGGGGCGCTCTGTCAATATGTAGTTGGCGCTTGACAGGAATGAATCAGTCGCGACTCACCGTGCCAGTTCTCGGGTGATCTGCTCTGCCAGTTTTTGCAGCGCCAGCCCCGAAGTTTGAGCGATCCCGCGAGGGGTGGCTTCGTTCAGGGGCACCGAGATTTCGAAACGCTTTATGCGTTCACGGATAACATGGTCATATGACGAAATTGCGAACTGGCCTTTCAGGTCGAACTGACCGGAGGCGCGTGCAACCATCTCTGACACCAGCACATGTATCTCAGCTTGCGCCGGAGTTTCAAGAGGCCAAGGCTCCACCGCCACCGTGGCAGTGCCGCCGCGTCCGATGGCTTCGGCAAGGCGCATGGTCACGGCGCGGGTCGGCTCGTCGGCCCAGAGCGCATTGTCTAAGGGCGTCAACGCCCCGTCGGCCCCTTCGATCAGGATTTGCGAGTCTTCGGCATAGGCCGGAAGGGACACATCGCGGACTTCCAGCGTCGCCACCTGCATCCGGACTTGGGCCGAGGTCTCGGCAGGAGCGCTGTCAATCAGGTAGCGCGGTTCCGTGCTGCCGCATGCGGTGAGCGCCAGAAGGGCGAGGGGGAGAAAACGAACCATATTGATCACCGTCCAAACAAGAGGGAATTGGGGTTGCGCTCGATGGCGCGGGCCAGTTTGCTGAGCGCTTCGGCGGCGGCACGGACTTCGCGCAGCGAGGAAAGCGTTTCGCGGTTGAAGCTGGATTGCGCACCATATTCGGACAGCGTTTTTTCAGCCTCGGCCACCAGAGCTTCGATACGGGCAGAGAGGTCCGGCAGGTTTGCTGTCGCCTGTTCCACCGCCGCAGAGGCATCACGCGCCGAGGCGAGCGTGGCGTTGGTGTTCTCGATCAACCCGCCTTCACGCAATTCGGAGAGCGCGGAGCGTGCTTCGTCCAGCGCGCCGGTCAGGCTGGCGGGCAGGGCGCGGGTGTCCGGTGTGTCGATCAGCCGGTCTGCACCTTCGAGAAAGGCCTGCGCCGCCGCGAGGAATTGTTCGACTTCAAGCGCATTGGCTTTTGCGGTCAGGGCCTGCAAGTCCTCAATCAGAGCGGGCAGGGTCTGCGTGGCCTCATCGATATTGGCCGCGACATCCGTCACCGAGGTGGCTGCGATTTCGGCGGCATCAAGGGCGGCCACGAGCCGGTTCACCGCATCAGCCTGCCGCAACTGTTCGGACACGGCGCGCAGTTCCGAGACGGCGGTATTCAACTCTGCAGGTAGGGCTTGGGTCTCCGGACTGCCGATGAGACCGCGTGCATCGTCGATGAGCCCGACAAAGGCATCCGGTGCCGCACGCAGGTTTTCATCCCCCGCAAGGCTTTCGACGGCGGCCAGCGTGGCGATGGTCTGGTCCAGAAGCTCCTCGACAGGAAGGTCATTGACCCGTTGCAGCAACCCTTGCGCCGTCGCGCCCACATCCGGCAGGTCCGAGGGGACGGAGGGCAGAAGCGGTGCGGTTTCCGCGAAAATGCCAAGCGTGGCGGGGGCGGCGTCGGGCAATTCGACCAGTTCGACGATGAGCGACCGGCTGAACATGCTCTGTGTGCCGAGACGCGCCCGCAATCCGTTTTGCACGGCGTTGGAGAAAAAGGCGATCACCTCTGCGGCGGGGGCATCGGCGGCGAGGCCGAGCCTTTGCGGATCGATAGAGATCACGGCGCGCAAGACAACCTCCTGCTCTCCGTCTTTCTCTTCGATGAAAGCCCCGAGGAAGGAGACCGAGCCGATCTTGACGCCCTTATAAACCACCGAGGATCCCGCGCTCAGACCGCTCACGGATTCGTCGAATTCCACGGTCAGATCGACCGCATTCTCGATGCTCTCGCGGAAGACGCTGGCCCGCGCGGTGTCCTCGCCATCGTAAAGGTCGAAAATCTGTCCGGTGCGGACCGGTTCGCCGCCGGAAAACACCGTGTCAAAGGCAATGCCGCCGCGCACGAGGCTGGCGATGGAGCCGACCGAGAGGTTCAGCCCGCCGGGGCCGAAGTTCACCGAAAAGCCGGAGACCTGCCAGAAACGCGTCGCGCTGGTCAGGCGTTGGTCGTAGGGCGCGTTGATGAAGGCATCAACCATGACGCCCTCGCCACTGTCCTGCAAACGCGGGGTCTCGATTTTGCCGACCTCGATGCCTTGGTGGAAGATCGGTGCACCGGGGACAAGCTGTGTGCCCGCTTCCGTGCGCAGCGTGACTTTGGTGCCTTCCATCCCCGGCAAAATAAGAGGGGTTTCCTCCAATCCGGTAAATGTCGTGGCGCGGTTCTCTGTCGAGGGGGTGAAGGCCGCTTGAATATAGGCCCCTGACAGCACGGTCGAAAGCCCGCTGATCCGGCTTGCGGAGACTTCAGGGCGGACGATCCAGAACTTTGCATCTGCCGGGAGCGAGGCCGCGACAGTGCGATCAATCCGCGCGGTGACCACGACCGAAGAGAGATCCGGCGCGAAGGTGATGTCTTCCACCACACCGATATTCACGTCGCGGTAGCGCAGGGTGGTTTCATCCGCCGTCACACCCGCCGCGTTCTCGAAGAGGATTTCGATGCGCTGACCGCGTTCCGCCCAGCTTTGCCACGCGATGAACAGGGTGACCACAAGCGCGGCCAGAGGCACGAGCCAGACATAGGACAGGTTGCGCCAGAAGCTCCGCTTTGCCGGTGCGATCACCATGTCTGCGGGCTGGACCGGAGGGGTGGGGTTATTCTCTTGGCTCATCTTCACTCGCATCCCAGATCAGGCGTTCATCGAAACTCAGCGCCGCTATCATGGTAAACGCCACGGAAAGCGCAAAACTTATGGCCGCAATCCCCGGAGTGATTGTGGCGGCGAAATCCAGTCTTACCAGAGAGGACAGGATCGCGACAACAAAGACATCAATCATCGACCAGCGTCCAATGAATTCCACCACTTCAAACAGGGTATGACGATGGTGCGCCGACATGCGCACGCGGCGGGTGACGGTGAGGGCGAGAAAGGCGATGGCGATGAATTTGGCGACCGGTATCACGATGGAGGCGACAAAGACAATTCCGGCCACACCGTAAGACCCGTGATGCATCAACTCGATCACCCCGCCGACAATGGTGTTCTCTGTGGTATGCCCAAGGCTGGCCGTGGCGAGCATCGGATAGAGATTGGCGGGGATATAGACGATGATTCCGGCGATCAGCCATGCCCAGACCTTTTGCAGACTGGCCTTGTCGCGCATCTGTAGCGTGGCTCCGCAGCGCGAGCAGGTGGCTGTGGTGGGCAGATGCACCTTGCCACATTGGGTGCAGCCGATCAGACCCGCGTCACGCGCGGTCAGGATGTGCGGCGGGCTTCCAGTGTTTTCCAAACGGTCACTCTACTCATGAAATTGTCTTTCAATACGGTCACAACGACCAAGGCGACGAAGGCCCAGAAAGCTGGGCCGAGCGAGACATGGGCCAGACCGGCCACTTTGACCAGCGCAACAGCCACCCCCACGATGAAGACCTCCGCCATAGCCCATGGACGCAGGGCTTCGGCCAGCCGAAAGACCTTTGCCGCATGGCGCGCCGGATGCCAGCCAAAGGCCATAGGCCCCAACACATAAAGAAGCGCCAGAAACCGGCTGACGGGCAGAATCACGATCAGCGCCGCCATGGCGATGGTCAGCGGTGCGGTTAATCCGGTGGCAAAGGCCATCACCGTGTCCAGCAAGGAACTCCGTCGCACCATGCCTGCCGCGCCGAGTTCGAGAAAGGGGAAAAACACCGCTGCAATCATCAGGATCAGAGCGGCCAGTGCCAACATGATGATCCGTGTCATGGCCAGCGGGCGCGGGGCCTCGATCACCGTATGGCAGCGGGGGCAGGATGCGGTTTCGCCCGTCTCCACGGATATATCCGCAAGCAAGGCATCACAGGCCGGACAGGCGATCATCCGGTCAAGGTCACAAGAGAGAGGCGCGGGTGTCGACATAGGGAGATGTTACCTGCTCTGGCGTGAAACGGAAACCCGTATGCGTGTTCTGGCCCGTTTGGGTCTTCAGGTGAGTGCGGCTTTTGGAACGCATCCATGAAAGGGGCGCAAGAAATGCGGGTGCACGCTCAAGAGCGAATCTGGTCTGCTTTGCGATGTGAGGGGATATGGTAGCGGAGGAGGGACTTGAACCCCCGACACGCGGATTATGATTCCGCTGCTCTAACCAACTGAGCTACTCCGCCGAAGTGCCGCGTAGGTAGACTGCCCGGCGCAGAGGGTCAAGAGGGAAATTGAGCGAAATTTGCAGATTGCGCTCAATGCCGTGATCTCTGTGTGTTTCAGCCTTTTGTGACAGTCCACGGCGTGTCGAACCAATGCTCTTCGAGATTGGCCGTGTCGCCGATCCGGTCCATGACGGCAAAAAGACCATTGCCCGCAATCGGGGTCAAAACCCCGTGCCATGTGCCCTTGTGAAAATTGATCGCCTGAGCCCCGTTGGTGACAAAGGCGCGGGGCGTGGCGTCGGGTCCGTCCGAGACGATCACAAGGAACGGGTCCGCGGACATGGGCACAAAGGCCTGCGAGCCTTCGGGATGGCGTTCGATGAGATCGAGCGTGTAGGGGAAGTCCCGCAGCTCCGCCTTGAAGATCGACAGGCCGACGCGCCCGCCGGTCTCGGGGCTGACGTCCACCAAGGCGCGGTCGTGATAGCGGCCACATTTGCCCTGATTGATGATCTTGTCCGGTGCGCCTCTGGCGTCGAGCACATCGCCATATGGGGCAAAGGCGTCCGGCGTCAGAGGTTCTGTGGTGATGGTGCGGCTCATCCCAGTTCCAGTTTGGCGTGACGGTTTACGTCTTTGTAGAGCAGATAGCGGAAGGGCTGGCGACCTGCGGCGTAACAGGCTTGCGGGCAGAAGGCGCGCAGCCAGAGGAAATCGCCTTCGGAGACCTCGACCCAGTCCTGATTGAGCAGGTAAACGCCACGGCCCTGAAGCACATAAAGACCGTGTTCCATCACATGGGTTTCGGCAAAGGGAATGGTGCCGCCCGGCAGGAAGGTCACGATATTGACGTGGAAATCATAGCGCAGGTCATGAGGGTCGACGAAACGCGATGTGGACCAGTAGCCCGACGTGTTGGGCATCTCGATCGGTGGTTTTTCCATGTCGGCGGTGACGAAACTTTCGGGCATGTCGATACCCGGCACCGGTTCGTAGCGTTTGCGAATCCACACAAATGTCGCGGGCGTGTCATTGTCGTTTTGCACGGTGTATTTGTCACCGGGAGCAACAAAGACATAGCCGCCGGGGTCCAGCTCATAGGCTCGCGCCCCGATGGTCACGCGGACATGACCGGCAAGGATGAACAGGACGCATTCGGCCATCGGGTCCGGTTCGGGGTCTGAAGAGCCGCCGCCGGGAGAGACCTCGACAATCAGTTGCGCAAAGGTTTCGGCAAAACCTGTTAGCGGACGGGCAAGGGTCCATGCGCGGGTCTTGTCCCAGCCGGGCAGGTAGCTCACAACGATGTCCGACATCACCCCATGCGGGATCACCGCATAAGAGTTGGTGAACACAGCGCGTTCACGGGCGTGATTGTTTTGATCGGGCAGGCCGCCTGTCGGCGCGCAATAGGAGTATTCGTAGCTCATTGAAATCTCGATTCAGAAGTTCATGTCCTTCAAACGGTGCCACGCGATTCGTTCGACCTGACGACAGGCCGTTTTGAATTCTTCGTCTCTGGAATGTTCCAGTCGGGCGTGGAAAGCCGCGAGGATTGATGCTTTTGTATTGTCTTTTACGGCGATGATAAAGGGAAAGCCGAATTTTTCGGTGTATTCGGTGTTCAATTTCTCGAAAGTCGCCCGCTCGTCGTCGGTCAGCGCATCAAGCCCTGCGGAGGCTTGCTCCGATGTGCTTTCCGCTGTCAGACGTTTGGCTTGCGCGAGCTTTCCGGCGAGATCGGGGTGCGCGGTGAGCACGCCGGTTTTCTCCGCCTCAGAGGACGAGCGGAAGGCGCGGCACAGCGCCGAGTGAGTCCCGATCCAGCTGTCATGTGCCGGTCCCAGTTCCAGCCCCCAAGCACGCTCCGCGATCCAAGGGCTGTGTTCGAAGATGCCACCAAACCGCGCGACATATTCCTCTTTCGCAAGCTGCGAGGGTTTTTCTTTGCGGCTATGGGGGTGGGTCTTGGCCCAGTGTTTCGCAATGTCGATCCGGCGCGGCGTCCAGACATCATCGAAGGTTTTGATGTAGTCGATGAATTTCTTGAGGCCCGCAAGCTTTCCCGGACGCCCGATCAGACGACAGTGCAGCCCGATGTTCATCATCTTCGGCGTGCTTTCGGTCCCTTCGGCATAAAGCACATCGAAGGCGTCTTTGAGGTAGGTGAAGAATTGCTCGCCCGTGATGTAGCCCGGAGAGGTGGCAAAGCGCATGTCATTGGCTTCGAGCGTATAGGGGATGATGAGCTGGTCGCGTTCGCCGACTTCGAGCCAATAGGGCAGGTCGTCGTCATAGGTGTCGGAAATATAGTCGAACCCGCCTTCTTCAGCGACCAGACGCACGGTGTTTTCCGAGCAACGCCCCGTATACCAGCCATAGGGCCGTTCGCCTGTGACTTCCTCATGGAGACGGATGGCGTCCTGAATGGCGGCGCGTTCCTCGTCTTCGGGCATGTCTTTGTGTTCGACCCATTTGAACCCGTGCGACGCGATCTCCCAGCCGGCATCCTGCATCGCGGCCACCTGTTCGGGGCTGCGCGAGAGGGCGGTTGCGACGCCATAGATTGTCACGGGAATATCCGCGCCGGTGAAGAGACGGTGAAGCCGCCAGAAACCGGCCCGCGCCCCATATTCATAGATCGATTCCATGTTCCAGTGACGCTGGCCCTGCCACATGGCGGCACCGGCGATGTCGGACAGAAACGCCTCTGAGGCCGCGTCGCCGTGGAGAATGCAGTTCTCTCCGCCTTCCTCGTAGTTGAGCACGAATTGCACAGCGACCTTTGCACCGCCCGGCCACTGGGGATCGGGGGCATTGGCACCATAACCAGACATGTTTCGAACATAACGCGGCGGATTTTTTGGCATTTCCTTTGGCCTTCGTGTTTTTTGACTAAATGCTAGGCTAGCAGAACATCGAATACTCTTTTGTATCCAATCTGACGAGAATGATTGTTGCCGCTGCCCGCGCTTTCCGACAGTCTTGAGGGGAAACGCTAACAATTTGGGCAGCTATTCCATGACTTCCGGTTTTTTGACCACCCATGTTCTCGACACGGCCAAGGGGCTTCCCGCCGCGGGTGTCGAGATTGTGCTTTATCGCGTGACAGGCGACAGCCGCGAGAAAATCGCGCGTGCGGTGACAAATGAAGACGGCCGGACCGATGCACCGATCCTTCCGGCGGAGCAGTTTGAAACCGGCACTTATGAACTGGTCTTTCACGCGGGGGACTACCTGCGCAGGACCGGACAGGCGGGGGATGCGCCCCTGTTTCTGGACCTGATCCCGCTCCGCTTCGGGATCAGTGACGCCGACAGCCACTATCATGTGCCGCTTTTGCTATCACCTTTCAGCTATTCGACTTACCGGGGGAGCTAAAATGAGTTTGCTACCGATTTTCTGGGAATGGGCCGAGTTCGCCCTGCGTTGGCTCCATGTCATCACGGCGATCTCGTGGATCGGCTCGTCTTTCTATTTCATCGCGCTTGATCTTGGCCTGCATCGGGACCGCAAGCTCGACACGGGGGCCGATGGCGAGGAGTGGCAGGTTCACGGTGGCGGTTTTTATAACATCCAGAAATATCTCGTCGCCCCGTCGCGGATGCCCGAAGACCTGATCTGGTTCAAATGGGAAAGCTATGCGACATGGCTGTCGGGCTTTGCGCTTATGGCCGTGGTGTATTACCTCGGGGCGGAGCTTTATCTGATCGACCCGAATGTGCTGGAAATGTCGCCCGCTGTGGCGGTGGTTGTCTCGATCGTGTCGCTGTCTATCGGCTGGATTCTCTATGATCTGCTGTGCAAGTCGAAGTTCGGAGACGACAATACGCGGCTCATGATCCTGCTCTATGTCATCCTCGTGGCGATGGCGTGGGGCTATACCCAAGTGTTCTCCGGTCGCGCGGCCTTTCTGCATCTGGGCGCGTTTACGGCCACGGTGATGAGCGCGAATGTGTTCTTTATCATCATTCCGAACCAGAAGATCGTGGTGGCCGACCTGAAGGCCGGACGCACGCCCGACCCGAAATACGGCAAGATCGCCAAGCAGCGCTCGACCCACAACAACTACCTGACGCTGCCGGTGTTGTTCATGATGCTGTCGAACCACTACCCGCTGGCGTTTGCGTCGAAATACAACTGGATCATTGCGGCTCTGATCTTCCTGATGGGCGTCACGATCCGGCATTTCTTCAACACCATGCACGCGCGCAAGGGCCTGCTCTGGTGGACATGGGGCGCGACGGTGGCTTTGTTTCTGGCGGTGATGTGGCTTTCGACTGCGGGCATCTACATGCAGGACGACAGCGACGAAGAGGCCGCACTTGGCCCGATGGCCCAGAAATTCGCTGCCGCAGAAGGTTTCGAGGATGTGCATGACATCGTTGTGACCAACTGTTCCATGTGCCACGCCAAAGAACCCTACTGGGAGGGGATGGCCTCTCCGCCCAAGGGAATCCGGCTCGAAACCACGCAAGAGGTGGCCACGCTGGCCAAAGAGATCTGGCTTCAGGCCGGTGTGACCCACGCCATGCCGCCTGCGGGCAGCTATATGTATCTCGATGACGAGAGCCGGACCGCCATCCGCAAATGGTATGAAACAGGTCTCGAAGGCTGAGGCTTCGGGCGCGTTACGGTGTCAAAAACTGCCAGCGCGTTTCCTGCCGGTAGGTGTCCTCCGCGCCCAGCCGGATAGAGGGGAAGGTGGCATGGTTCGGCGCATCCGGCCAGTGTTGCGCCTCCAGAGCCACGCCACAAAACCCCACCTCGGGCACACCGCGATGCCCTGGCATGTCGCCGCTGCCAATGGGGGCCGCATCAAAGACCTGTAGCCCCGGCGCGGTGGTCTCCATCCGCATCTCGATCCCGCTTGTGCCGCGCAAAACGGCGGCGGGTTTCATCTTTCGATCTTCTTGCGACAGGCAGAAGTTATGGTCATAGCGCTGCGCATCCGTGGGGCGCAGCACATGTCCCGCGCGCAGATCAAATCCGGTTCCCGCCACGGGCGTGATTTCGGTCGGGATCATCTGTGCGTCAACCGGCAGGTAGTGCTCTGCATGAACCTGTAGCCAATCCCCGTCCGTGGTGGGGGTGCCGTCGAGGTTCCAATAGGAATGGTTGGCGATATTCATCAGCGTTGGCGCATCTGTGGTGGCGGTGATCACCAGGGTGAGTGTCGCAGGCGCATCCTCGTGATCCGTCACGCTATATTGCGCGGTCACGGTCCGGTTGCCGGGAAAGCCGCCCTTGCCGTCGGGTAAGTCCAGCGTGAGTGTCACCGAGGTCTCGCTCAAAGCAGCGGTGTGCCAGAGCTCTGTGTGCAGGCCGTGCTCTCCGCTGTGCAGCAGGGTGGGGCCTTCGTTCGGTTCGAAATGCAGGGTTTCGCCATCAAGCACGGTTCGGGCCTTGGCAATACGATTGGCGACGGGTCCGACCAATGCGCCGAAGTAATTCATCGGCCCGTGGTCATAGGCCCTGATCTCGGGACTGCCCAAGGTCAGCCCGTAAGGCACCCCTCGCAGGCGTAGATCATTGAGAATGGCGCCATAGGTCAGGATCGTCGCGGAGAGATCGCCCGCGTGTAGCGTGATCGCTTCGACGTTGCGCCCGTCTTCGAGCTTGCCGAAAAGGCGTTTCATGCGGTGATCCGATCTTTGGCTTGGGCAAATCCGGCGTGATACATCGCTGCGTCCTCGACCTCTGTGAGTGGCACGAACTGGCTTTCCAGCGCAACACGGTAGGGCGCACGGAGGTGGGCCGTGCCGATCAGTGCCACGGGTTGCCCCAGCCAATAAGCCCGCGTCGCCGCAAGCTCCGCGCCGATCAAAGCGGCGCTGGCGCGGGAGGCGGCTTCCGGTGTGTCGAGACGATGTTGCGCGGTTTCGGTCTGCAAGCTGCCAAGTCTCAAGGCGGCCATTTCGGGGCGGGACATGGTGTCGGAAAGCGCGTCCTTGAACGGCTCGACCTCCTTTAGTGACAGCCCTTCGGAAAAGAGGGCAGACACCAAGGCCCCCGTCAGGACACGCCGCATGGAGACCACCTCTTCGGCGCTCACATGAACCCAAAGCGTGCTTGCATCCGTCGGCAAACAGAGGATGCCGTCAAACTTGGGATGCAGCGCGATGAACCCCGCGATGGCCACTTCTTCACCATTCGTCACGGTCAGAGGAGTGTCCTGTGACAGCGGCGGAATATGTGCGGGGCTGCCCTGTAAGGCGTCGGGCAGAGGTTTGCAAGGAAGCCCGCGCGGCGCGGCGGACGTACCCGCGAGGATCATGGGGGCATGTGTCTCAAGAGCGGCATCCAACCCCGCCTGACAGGGGGCGTCCTGCGGCGCGGTGTCTTGTGTGTCCAAAGACCAGAGCCGCAAGGCCTCCCCGTTCCAAATCCCTGCTTTCACGACGATCTCCTGTTTTCTGATGTGCGGCGGATAGCCGTATGGCCGCATATATGTCGCAAGGCTCGCTCAGGACTTCAATTCAGCCGGATAGCCCGCTGCTTTGAGCGCAGCCAGAATAGCCTTGTCGCCTGCGTCGGAGAACACGTCGATTTCGCGTGCGTCCATGTCGACGTCGATCTCCACCGTGTCATCCACCGCCTCAATCGCTTCGGTGATTGCGGTCTTGCAATGGTCGCAGCTCATATCGGGAACGGAAAAAACGGACATCTTGTCACCTCTTCGAAAATTTGCGCGGCGCTCCTCGCCTCTGCTTGGTCTGTGCTCTACATAAGTAACCGAATTATGCTCATAGGCCAGAGTGACAAAATGCACAGCACCCGTTTATCCGTCGAAGGTATGACCTGCGCCTCCTGTGTGGGGCGTGTCGAACGTGCGTTGAAGGGGATGGAGGGCGTCGCGGACGCCAATGTGAACCTTGCCACGGAAACGGCGGAGGTGATGTTCGATGATGCCGTGACACTGCCCGATCTGGTCGGGGTGCTGGACAAGGCGGGTTATCCGGCGCGTGTCGAAGAACTGGTTTTTGACATCGAGGGCATGACCTGTGCCTCCTGTGTGGGGCGTGTCGAGCGGGCTTTGAGAGCGGAGGAAGGCGTGAGCGAGGCTTCGGTCAATCTGGCCTCGGAAACCGCGACCGTGCAGGTTTTGAGCGGGGTTCAGGACGCGGATAGTCTGACCAAAGCCATTGCGCGCGCAGGATACAAGGCCAAGCCACGCATCGACCGTGAGGCCGCACCGGTCAACCGGAAGGCCGACGAGGCCCGAGCATTGCGCAAGCGGCTGATCTGGGCCGTGGCGCTGACCCTGCCGGTGTTCGTGATCGAGATGGGCGGGCATCTGGTTCCTGCGCTGCATCACTGGTGGATGATGACCGTGCCGGAATGGCTCTGGCGTATGGTGCAATTCGCTCTGACGGCGGTCGTACTGGCCGGACCGGGGCGTGTGTTCTTTGCCAAAGGCCTCCCGTCACTTATGAAAGGCGCGCCGGATATGAACGCTTTGGTCGCCTTGGGGGCGGGCGCGGCGTTTCTCTATTCCTCGGTGGTCACCTTCTGGCCGCAATCCCTCCCGATGGGCGCGCAGAACGTTTATTTCGAGGCCGCCGCCGTTATCGTGTCCTTGATCCTCCTGGGCCGATGGCTGGAGGCGCGCGCCAAGGGGCGCACGGGGGAGGCGATCCGCACACTGGCCGGAATGCGGGCCAAAACCGCGCGGGTCGCGCGGGATGGTGCTGTGGTCGAATTGCCGATCGAAGAGATCAGGGTGGGCGATGTGCTACACCTGCGCCCCGGTGAGAAAATTGCCGTGGATGGCAAGGTGCTGACGGGCGAGAGCCATGTGGACGAGGCGATGATCTCCGGTGAGCCGATCCCCGTGGCCAAGGCCGCAGGACAGCCGGTGATCGCGGGCACGGTGAATGGCGAGGGTGCCATGACCTATCTGGCCGAAAAAGTCGGCGCGGATACGATGCTGGCCCAGATCATCCGCATGGTCGAAGAGGCGCAGGGCGCAAAACTGCCGATCCAGTCTCTGGTGGACAAGGTGACTATGTATTTTGTGCCTGCGGTGATGGCCTTGGCGGCGCTCACTGTGGTGATCTGGTTGATGTTCGGACCGGAGCCTGCGCTGGCGCATGCTTTGGTCGCGGGGGTGGCGGTGCTGATTATTGCCTGCCCCTGCGCGATGGGTCTGGCAACGCCGACGTCGATCATGGTGGGCACAGGCCGCGCCGCAGAGCTTGGCGTGTTGTTTCGTAAAGGCGATGCGTTGCAAGGGTTGCAAGAGGTCAAGGTGATCGCTTTTGACAAGACCGGCACGCTGACCGAAGGCCGTCCCGATGTCACCGATCTGGTGACGCTTGCGGGGGAGGAGGCCGCACTTCTGGCCGAAGTGGCCGCTGTCGAAGCCAAATCCGAACATCCGATTGCCCGCGCCATTGAGCGTGCCGCCGAGGCGCGGGGGCTGGTCCTGCCCGAGGTGGCGAAAGCGCGCGCGATTGCGGGGCACGGGATTAAGGCGCAGGTCGGGGAGAGCGCGCTTCTGGTCGGCAACATGCGTCTCATGACCCGCGAAAAGATTGATACCTCCGCCTTTGAGATCCCGCTCGCGGGACTGGCCGATCAGGGGCGCACGCCGGTTCTGGTCGCGCGTGACGGGGTGGCGGTGATGGTGTTGGGGGTTTCCGATCCGGTCCGCTCGACATCGCGCCAAGCCATCGCGGCACTTCACGCGCGCGGGATCAAAGTGGCGATGGTCTCCGGCGATACGCGCCGCGCCGCCGAAGCTGTAGCGCGTGATCTCGGGATTGACCATGTGGAGGCCGAAGTCCTGCCGAAGGGTAAAGCCAAAGCGGTCGCAGCACTCAGAGAGGTGCATGGCGCTGTGGGGTTTGTTGGAGATGGCATCAACGACGCACCTGCATTGGCTTCAGCGGATGTGGGAATTGCGGTGGGGACAGGGACGGATGTGGCCATCGAGGCGGCGGATGTGGTGCTGATGCGCGGTGATCCTTGCGCGGTGGTGACCGCTGTGGATGTGAGCCGCAAGACGATGGGCAATATTCGCCAGAACCTCTTCTGGGCCTTCGCCTATAACGCCGCGCTTATCCCCGTGGCGGCAGGGGTGCTCTACCCGTCCTTCGGGGTGCAACTCTCGCCGATGCTTGGGGCGGGTGCGATGGCGCTGTCGTCTGTTTTCGTTGTGTCCAACGCCCTGCGCCTGCGCCGCATTCCCGCCGCAATGTAGGACGGCGCGCTGTGCGCTTATGCGTCAATATTTGGGTCATAGGACCAGATTTCGGGGTCTGCCCCACAACCTGCCGTTGATTTTGTGGCAAAAACGTCAAAAATGTGACCAACCATCAATTTCTCCCCTAGTCTGCGAATCACTTTTGTGTAAATTCGCCCGTGAAAAGCAAAAGCGGCATCGCATTGTGTGAATGCAGCTACCTATCGAGCAGAAGTGAATTGGTAAAATGTTGGGCATTCAATATTCCGTCCGTGATGGCGCGGGCATCGTAACCACAGGCACACTTTCCCTTTCCGGCAATAGCGAAACCATAGCGGTTGAGGCGGTTGAGGACATCTCCCTCAACATGTCGAGTGCTGCAATCTCGGGCTATACGCGCGAGGGGGGGGATCTCGTTATCGAGCTGATCGGTGGCAAGACTATTGTGTTGGACGGTTTCTTCGAAGGCGAGCATGACCTGTTGCTTTCCGAACGCGGTCTGATGACCAAGGTCGATTTCATGGCCGAGGACGAGGGGCAACTCGTCGCGACCTATCAGGACATCGATCTGACCGGCAAATGGAGCGAATACGACCAGCTTGCCTTTCTCGACCTGGAACGTGTCGAGCCGGTTGTTGCACCTTTGGTTGCAGGTGCGGCCTTGTCCGGTCTCGGGGCCGCAGGCGCCGCAGCGGCTGCTGTGGCTGGTGCCGGCGTGATCCTGAGCGGTGGCGACGATGATGATAGCGATGGCGGAACCAAAGACACAACCCCGCCCACGGTCAGCATCAACTCCGGTGTCGAAAGCACCGAGGACTATGTGAACGGCGAGATTTATGACAGCGGCAGCTTCACGATCTCCGGCGAAGGCGAGGCCGGTTCTTCGGTAACCGTCGAAGTTGGCGGCGGATCGCAAACCGTTGTGGTTGGTGAAGACGGCACATGGACGACCGAGTTCGATAGCGAGACCATCGACACCGGCGAATACACCACCGATGTGACTGTGACCGCCATTGACGAGGCCGGCAATTCGACAACGGTGACGGACACTCTGGTTGTGGACACAGAGGCTGAGGACCTGAGCTTTGACACGGTCGAGGGCGACGATGTCATCAATATTGTCGAGGCCAGCGATGATGTGATCGTGTCCGGTCAATCCGAAGCCGGTGCGACGGTTGTGGTCGAGCTGGAAGGTCAGGTGGTGGAAACCACCGTGGCTGAAGACGGGACATGGAGCGTGACCTTTGACGGTGACGCGCTGCCCGACGGCACATATGACAGCACCGTCACTGCGACGGTCACCGATGCCTATGGCAATGCTGCGAGCTATACCCATGATATTGCCATCGACCTTGAGGCTTCGGTCTCGGTTGACAGCGACTCGGCGGGGGGCGACGGCACGGTGAACCTCTCCGAAATGAACGCGGGCGTGACCCTCACCGGCACGGGCGAAGCGGGCGCATCTGTGACCGTGACGGTCAAAGGCGTGGAGCGCACGACCACTGTGGGTGAGGATGGCACTTGGTCCGTGCTCTATGAAAACGGCACCCTGCCCGAAGGCACTTACACCACGGATGTCAGCGCGGTTTCGACCGATCTGGCAGGGAACACCACCTCCGCGACAGGCGCTTTCGAGATCGACACAGAAACCGGCGTGGCCATTGACGCAGGGCATTCGGGCGGTGACGAGACCATCAACCTGTCCGAAAGCCAGCAGGCCATGAACTTCACCGGCACCGCCGAGGCGGGCGCGACGGTTGTGGTGACTTTGGCTGGCGTGTCGGTTACCACCATTGCGGATGCCTCCGGCAACTGGACGGCAAGCTATCCGGCGGGCACGCTGAGCGGCGGGGAATATGACACCACGCTGACCGCAGTTTCCACCGATGCGGCGGGCAACACGGACACCACCACCAGCACTGTGCATGTCGATACGGTTGCGGGCAATATCACGCTGACCACGCCGATCGAAGGCGATAACGTGATCAACGCGGCCGAAGCCTCCGACGGGGTCTGGATCTCCGGCACGGCGACCGCAGGTGAAACTGTGACCGTGACGCTGGCAGGTGTGTCTCACACTGTGACTTCGACCCCTTCCGGCACCTATTCGGCGTTCTTTGCGGCTTCCGAGATCACAGCCGGCGAATATGACAGCACCGTCACCGCGACCCTGACCGATGCTGCGGGGAACTCGACCACGGTTCAGTCCGCTGTCGAGATTGACACCTTTGTGTCGAATTTTGCAGAGACCGGTGTTCAGGGCGGGGCTGACGGGGTTGTGAGCTATGCCGAAGCGCAAGCGGGCGTGGCTCTCTCCGGCACCGTAGAAGTCGGGTCCACTGTGACTGTGACCTATCAGAACCAAAGCTACACGGCGACGGTCGATGGCGCAGGCAACTGGAGCGCGACCATTCCGACTTCCGCTTTGCCCTCCGGCGAAGGCACGGCTGATGTGACCATTTCCGCAAAGGATCCGGCGGGGAACACCTCGTCGCTCACGGAAACGATCACCTATGACACCTATGTCAATGAGCTGGATTTGACGGCAGATGCCGGCGGCGACATGTTCCTGAACCTTGCGGAAGTGAACGAAGGCGCAAGCTTGACCGGCACGGTTGAGGCCGGATCCACGGTCTATGTGACTTTGGACGGGGTGCGTCGCGAGGCGGCTGTGGCCGATGATGGCACATGGACGGTTACCTATGAACCGGGTGAAATCAGCGAAGGCACCTATGATGCCGATGTCCTGATCGAAGCTACGGATGCTGCGGGCAACACCCGTTCCGAAACCACTTCGATCACGGTTGATACCGAGATCAGCGAGCCTGTTGTTGAGTACGTTACTCGCGGTGTTGATGGCGTGCGTTCGATCTATATTGCGGAAAGCGATGACGACATTGCGGTCCATGCGCTTGACGAAGAGGGTACGACCACGGAAATCTCCCACTCGGATATCGATCTGGGCGAAGAAACTTTGCTGAACTTCGGCTCTGAAGTGTCCAACGGTGACCAGATCGTGATTGCCTCCGAGGATGAAGCGGGCAACCAATCGGATACGCTTCTGGTGCTCGACACCACGAACGAACGTCCGGAAGGGGCCTATTTCGAAGTGGACCTCGACAATGCCGGTCTGGACCAGTTCGACCTCGGTGCGATTGACCTGCAATTCGTGAACGGTGGTCAGGTGACCCTCTCGGCAGATGACCTTGATCGTCTGGTCGGCGAAGACGGAAGCCTCACGATTCACGGTGGCGAAGATGACAAGGTGGTGCTCCAAGGCGCTGAGGTCACGGGCCAAAGCTCCGCGGATGATGGACAAACTTACGACATCTACACGCTTGGCGACGATCAGGTGCTCGTCGATCAGGATGTCGACGTGCAGGTGTTGCCGTAAGGGCGAAAACAATGAGAGCGGCGGGGTGAAAACCCCGCCTTTCGCAACATTGGGCCAAGGGGAAGCTATGCGATTTCGGACACCACTTTGCATCGCGATGAGTGCGGCGGTGTGCCTGAGTGGCTGCGTCGGCGCGCAGGGCTTGTCTGATGTGAAACCTGTCGCGTTTCTCAAAGGCGATTCCGGCACCCTGTCCGAAGTGAAAGACAGCGAAGCCCCCAGTCTGACCGTGGCGAATAGCGGTGAGGCCTCCCCCATTATTACTGACCTGTTGAATCGCCGCTCGGTTCTGGCCTCGGGATCTGCCTATGATCAGGTGGCCCAAGCGGTTCTTTCCACCTCTTCCGGCGTGGCCGAAGCCGAATTGCGCGCATCCAAAATGCGTGCGGTTGCGCGGTCGAAGAACTGGCTGCCGACAATTGGCCCCTATATCTCCCTCGACTCTCTGGGCGAGTTGGTCGCCGGTCTTCTGGTCGAGGTGACGCTTTACGATAACGGCAAGCGCAAGGCCGAACGGGCCTTCGCGGCGGCGGATGTCGAAGTCTCCGCCGTGGCACTGTCTCAGGACATGAATGACCGTGTGTTCGACGGGCTGAAGCTCTATATCACCACCGCCGAAGCGCGGGAAAAGGCCAGCATGGCCGAGCGTGGTCTCGGACGTATGCGGGAATTCAACCGCGTTGTCAGTGAACGGGTGAGCGGTGGCGCGTCGTCCCTGTCGGACCAGCGGGTCGTGCGCTCGATCATCTCCGAAATGGAACATGAGGCGCGCACCCATCGCGAGGCACAGCAAAGTGCGACTGCAGAGCTGGCCACGCTGACGGGCGGGGCGAACTTGCCCGAATTGACACAGGCGACGGGTTTGAGCCTGCCGCCGGAGAGCTTGACCCAGCTTGATGTTGTCCGCGCCGAAGCCGAGGCCAAACGTGCGCAGGCCGAAGGCAGCCTTGAGCGTGCTTCCATGTTGCCGACGTTGGGTGTGACAGGGTTTCTTGGCCAAGGCGACGAGTCGTCGGTGGATTACAAAGGCGGTGGTCTGGGTCTTGGCACTGCCGCTGAAATGGAGGCCAGCCGCGCCCGCGAGGCGGCGGCACAGGCCGGTGTGGCCAAAGCGCGGGAATCGGCTGCACGCAAACGGGCGCAGCTTGATAATCGCTTGTCTGCACTCAAACGGCAGGAACGCGATTCCGCTGATCTGGTGCAGCAGACCCGCGCCAATTACCGAATTTTCCAGGATCAGTTCGAAGCGGGCCAAAAATCCGTCATGGATGTATTGAGCGTGTATGAGCAAATGATCCGTGAAGAATTGAAACATATTGATCTTAAATATGAAATTGCCCTGACCGAGTTGGAGATCGCGCGGGTTTCCGGGGCACTTGCCGATGGGGCATCGATTTGAGCAAAGCACCGAAACTTGCATTTAAACTCAGTTCGGCCAAACCTGTTGTGCCGACAGATGTCTCAAATGAGCGCAAACCTCCGAAGGAGCCTTTGACTGTGCACCTCGGGAAAGCGCAACCCCTGCGCAAAAAGGCGCCCAAACCGGAGGCCAAACGCGCCAAACCCACTGCAAAAGACCCTGTCGCAGCGCCCCTTGATCCGCTTGAAGAGAAAAAACGCGCGGCCAAGGAGGCTTTGCGGGCCAAGGCGTCCGCTGCTGCGGCAGAGACCCGTGCCCGCGAAGAGGCCAGCGCGAAAGCCCGCGAGGCAGAATGCAAAGCGCAGGAAGAGGCCAAGGCCCAGCGTCGGGAGCGTGCCCGCGAGGTCGCAGACACGGCGCGCAGACCCAAGCGCAATGCGGAAGAAGTCAAAGCGGCGGCCAAAGCGCGGCGCGAAGAAAAGTTACAGACGCAACTTGAGGCGCAGAAGGCACAGGCCGAGGCTGCTCCTCTCGTGACGGCTCAGGCCGAAGAACCGCAGGTGCCGACCGCTCAGGATTTGTCTGCAAAAGAGCCGCAAGCACCTGTTCATGAAGAGGTGGCGCAAGTCTTTCCGGACGATTTTGCGCCCGCCGGACCCGCGACGGTTGAGGCGGCCCCTGCGGAGGTTATGCCCGCCGCAGACATCCTGCCCGCGACACCGCCGCAGCCCGTCTTTTCGCCCCGCGCCTTGCAGCGTGCCGAGCTTGTCGCCCAATTTGCGAGCCAGTTCGGCCATCGCGCCATCCTGTCCGACATTCTCGAAAGTTTCGCCGCACAACCCGACGACGATATCGCGCCGGAGGCCATGCTGCGGGCTCTGGAGCTGACAGGTCTCAAGGCCGAAGTGGCGCAGCCCCGCGAATTGACGCCCCGCCTCTGGCCTGCACTGGCGTATATGTCTTCGGGTCATGTGGTTCTGGTGCTCAAGCAAAAGGGACAAATGCTGACCCTGTTCGAACAGAACGCTCCGGATCAACGGGTTGAGGTGCCCTTGGCGGAATTTGCGCCGTTCTTTGCCGGAGTGGCCATTCGGGCGGGTAAAACGCTGGATTCGATTGCGGCCAGTTACCTGCCGGATATGTCGCGCAACCACTGGTTCTGGGGGCAGTTCGGGGCGTTCAAACGGCAAATCGGAGAAATCGCGCTCGGGTCGCTTCTGGCCAATATGCTGGCCGTGGCGGTCGCAATGTTCTCGCTTCAGGTCTATGACCGCGTGATCCCGCACCAGTCGCAAGCCACGCTTTGGGTGCTGGCGCTGGGGGCCTCTCTGGCGATCGGTTTCGAGGCGGTGCTGAAACTCGCGCGTTCGCGGTTGATGGACGGTGCCGGGCGTCAGATCGAGTTGCGGGTGCAGTCGATGTTGATGGGGCGGCTTTTGGGGATGCGCTCGGATGCGCGTCCGACCACGCCGACGGGACTGTTCTCTGCAATGCGGGAATTCGGTTCCGTGCGCGAGTTCTTTACCGCCTCCACCATCGGTTCCGTGGCGGATATTCCGTTTATATTCCTGTTCTTTATGCTTGTCGCCTCTATCGCGGGGCCAGTCGTCTGGATTTTGCTGCTGGGGGCCACCATCATGGTGGTGCCGGGCTATTTCATGCAAAAGCGCATGATGCGCCTGACGCGGGAAACCCAAGGGGCCTCGGCCAAGGCATCGCGCTTGCTGCATGAGGCTGTGTTCGAGTTGGACACGATCAAAACCCAGCGCGGGGAGACCCGTGTGCGGCGCATCTGGGACGAGTTGAACCTGTTGTCTGCCGCGAAATCGTCAGAACAACGGAAGCTCGCGGGTCTGTTGACCTTTTGGTCGCAAGGCGTGCAGCAACTCACCTATGTGCTGGCCGTTGTGGCGGGCACCTATCTGGTGTTTGCGGGTGAATTCACCGTGGGGACGATCATCGCCACGGGTATTCTGACCTCGCGCACACTTGCGCCTTTGACGCAGCTTTCGGGCACGATGGCACGCTGGAGCAATGTCAAAACCGCGTTGGACGGGTTGGATGCCATTGCCACCGCCCCTCAGGATGCAGGCGAGGACCGGAACTTCCTGCGCCGTCCCGAGATTGCGGGGGCTTATGCGCTGCGCGAGATGCAGTTCCGCTACGATTCTGAGGGTGCTCCGACGCTGGACTTGCCGGCGCTCGACATCAAACCCGGACAGAAAATTGCGGTTCTGGGCGCGAACGGATCAGGCAAAAGCACATTCCTGAAACTGCTTGCCGGTCTCTATGCGCCGACGCAAGGGCGGCTCCTGCTTGACGGGGCGGAGATGAGCCAGATCGACCCGCGCGACATTCGGCGGGCCGTTGGCTATCTGGGACAGGATGTGCGACTCTTTGCCGGAACCTTGCGGGAGAACCTCAATCTCGGCGGCATGGAACGTGATGACGACCGGCTTCTGGCCGCTCTTGATTTCGCGGGTCTTGGTGCTTTCGTGCGAGGCCATCACCGTGGCCTTGATCTCGAAATTCGCGATGGTGGTGAAGGCCTCTCGGTCGGGCAGCGGCAATCTATCGGCTGGGCGCGGATGTGGTTGCAAGATCCTTCGGTCTGCCTTCTGGACGAACCGACCGCTGCGCTGGATCAGGCGCTTGAAACCGCGCTGGTGGCGCGATTGAATGTATGGCTCAAAGGCCGCACGGCCATCATCGCGACGCACCGGATGCCCATTGTCGGTCTGACGGATCGGACGATGGTGTTTAAAGATGGCCGCATGGTTGTGGACGGGCCGCGCGATCAGGTGATGGCGCATTTGGCGAAGCCACAAAAAACGGATGGGCGCGCCTGATGGTCACGCTGGATGACATGCTGGATCGCGATATGGATCGGCCCGGTTGGGTCATTCGCATCGGCGGGCTGGTCCTTTTGGTTTTCATCCTCTGGGCGGCGATTGCGCGGGTGGACGAGATCGTGCGTGCCGATGGCCAGATGATTTCAAGCTCGCGCCCGCAGATCGTCCAGAACCTTGAAGGCGGTATTCTGTCCGAGCTTCTGGTCCAAGAGGGCGAAGAGGTCGAACAGGGGCATGTGCTTGCGCGGTTGCAGGGCACGGAATTCCGCACCTCTGCCGATGATCTTCAGGAAAAACTCGATGCTCTGCAGGTCCGTCAGCTTCGCCTTGAGGCGGAAATGGCGGGGGAAGAGAGTTTCGAGGTGCCGGAGGCTCTGGCCGCCCGTGCGCAGGATGTCCTGGCCTCCGAGCAGGCGTTGCTCAAGGCGCGTGTGGCGGACTATCTGGCGCGTAAGGATGGCGCTCTGGCGGTTCTCAAACAGGCAGAAACCGAGCGCTCCTTGATGGAGGACATGCTCAAAAAGAACGTCGTGGCGCTGATCGAAGTGACCCGCGCGCGTAAAACCCATTCCGATGCGCAGCTCAAATATAACGAGATCGTCACGCAGGCGGAGTTGCAGCGGGCGGAGGACTATTCCGATACGCTCAAGGAAATTGCCTCGGTCAAACAGGCGCTGACACTGGCCAATGACCAGTTGAACCGGACGGTTATCACCGCTCCCATGCGCGGGATCGTCAATAACCTGACCGTGACCACCATCGGCGGCGTGATCCGTCCGGGTGAGGAACTGGTGCAGATCATTCCGGTGGACGAGGAGCTCTTCATTGAGGCACAGGTGCGCCCCGAAGACATCGCCCATGTCGAGCCGGGGCAGGACGCGACTATCAAACTGTCGGCTTATGATTACACCATCTACGGCACGCTCAAGGGCAAGGTGCAGGTGGTTTCTGCCGATACGTTCAAGGATGAGCGGGATCCGGATGCGCAGCCCTATTATCGGGTGACGGCCTCGGTTGATCTGTCGAGCCTCACGGATCGTCAGAAAAAGATTGAAATCCGTCCCGGTATGCGCGCGCAGGTAGAGTTGCACACAGGTTCGAAGACCTTTCTGCAATATCTCCTGAAACCGCTTTACAAGTCACGAGAGGCCTTCCGCGAGCCTTAAATGCGTTTTAGGCTGCGGTTATGAAATACGATATTCCCATTCGCGATGCCGCAACGGTGATCCTTTTGCGCGACGGTCCTGACGGGCCGCGCGTTCTGATGGGGCAGCGCGGGCAGTCTGCGGTGTTCATGCCCGGTAAATTTGTGTTCCCCGGGGGCGCGGTCGATCCGGAGGATTTCAACGCGCCCTTGCCAGATACTCTTGAGCCGGTCACATGGCGGCGTCTGGTCGAAGACGCGTCTCCCGATCTGGCGACTGCATTGGTCCATACGGCGGTGCGGGAGTTGCAAGAAGAGACCGGCCTGATCCTGAGACAGATGAGCGAGGCGCATTTCATCTTTCGCGCCATTACGCCGCCGGGACGTCCGCGTCGGTTCGATGCGCGGTTCTTCTTGGTGAATGCTGATCACATCGCCAATGATCCGGACGATTTCTCGCAGGCTGAGGACGAGCTTTCCTTTTTGCAATGGGTGACCTTGCAAGGGGCGCGGGCCTTTGATCTGCCCTTTGTCACCCGCGTTGTGTTGGCGGAGGTGGAGGCAGCGCTGCACAAGGGGATGCCGCCGGAGCAGGTGCCCTTTTACGACCATCGCGGCCCCGTTGGAGCGATCCGCGCCTTACGCTAGGTCCACGGCGTGAGAGGCATTCGCGTCCTGCAACAGGCGCTTGTGCTTGCGCATTTCGGTGAGCGCATCGCCAAAGGTTATGATCCCTTTCTTCTCCGCCATGCGCAGCAGTTTTATAAACACCTCCGCCGTGGCCATCGTGTCGCCCATCGCGGTGTGGCGCGCCTCTGGAGGGATTTTGACGCCCAGCCGGTCTGCAATGGCATCCAGCGTATGTTCTTCGGACTGACCAAAGACGATGGCGGACAAAAGCACGGTGTCGAGCACGGGGTTGGTGAATTTCACGCCGATCCGGACTTCGTGTTTGCGGAAAAACTCCAGATCGAATGGCGCGTTATGCGCGACCAGAACGGCTCCGCGGGCAAAGCTGTGTAATTGCTGACCGGCCAGATCAATCGTTGGCGCGTCCTTCACCATCGCGTTGGTGATGTGATGCACCTCTGTGGACGAGGCCGGAATGTTGCGCTCCGGATTGACGAGCTGGTCGATGGCTTCGTTTTCGATGACCTTGCCGTTGACCACGCGCAGCGCGGCGATCTGGCAAACTTCGTCCCCTTGCGAGGGCAAAAGCCCTGTGGTTTCGGTGTCGAACACGACATAGGACAGGTCGGAAAGCGGCGTGTCCATCAGCTCTTTTGCGGGCGTTCGGGACAGCAGGTCGAAATCATAGGTCACAGCCCGTCGCCCGTCGCCCGGTGTGCGGCGCAGACGCCGTGCCTGCCGGATCGGAAGTTTCAGAACTGTGCGTGAGGCAGGGCCGAATTCCGGCCAGACTTCCGTGCCGTGGGCCTCCAGAATGTCGCGGCCTTTCATATCAACGAGGCCTACGTCGAGGGTTTCGGAGAGCCAGTTTTCGAGTTCATCGACGGAAAGCGGTTCGCCGGACCATCCGAGGGCAAGCATCGCGCCGCCCGCATCGTCGCGGCTGACCAGAAACGACAGGGCACGTCCGCCCGTGCGGGAGATGTGGCGGGCGAGATGGGACAGGAGCGAGATGATCTGCACCGCGTCCAAGGTCAGCACCATGGCATCTGCGGCCTCGGCGACGAGTTTGATGTCGTCCTGTTGCAGTTGAGCGGTCAGGGCGTCGCAGAGCTCGGAACTGCGGACCTGTGCCATGGGCCACCATTCCGCCTTACCCGTCTCATATTCGGTATCAAGCGCGGCGATCACCTTTGTCAGCTTTGCCATCTCACTCACCAAAGCGGCGTCCAGACGCGGATCGGCGCGTAGGTCGTCATCGGTATCGCGGGCGGCCAGAGTGGTTTGCAGCGAGGCAATCGAGGGGCGCAGCGTTGCAAAGAGCCGCGAGAGGAGTTTCTCTCGTTCGGCATGGATGGTCAGATCGGAGGTCACATCGTCCAGTGTCAGCACATAGGGCGGCGCGACATCGCCTTCGTCGGGGGCATGCATCAACCGCATTCGGGCCGAGAGCACATGCCCTCCGTGGCGCGTTGCCACTGTGAGCGGCAGAACATGACCGTCGCCGCCTTCGCCCGCACAAAGCCGCGCGTAGGCGGACTGGATCGGGCGGGGACGCAGGAAGTCGAAGATCGAATGATCCAGACCGGGCGCCTGATCGGAGGACAGAAGCTCGGCGGCGGCCCCGTTGTAAAAGGCGATCTTGTGCAGGCCGGAGACCAGAACCATCCCGTAGGGCATCTCCGCTGACAGCGCGGTGAGTTTTTCCTTTTCTTCGATGAGCCGCGTGGTTTCCTGCGCCACGGTCTCGGCGAGCTTGTTGCGTGTCGCCGCGAGGTTTTCCGTGATCGCGCGTGCCGCAGGGGCCAGATCGCCCAGATAGCGTGCTGTTTTGTCGTCTATGGTATCTTCGACATTGGCATGTGTGCTGGCCAGCAAGCCACCGGCCAGACGCTGGATCGGCTTGGCAACATTCTCGTCAAACATCAGCCAGATCCACGCCACGACGCCAAGGATCACAAAGCCCGAAATCGCTCCGGCAAAGATGAATCCGTCTGCGGCCTCCGGCACGTCCAGCCGCGAAAACCCGAGAGCAAGCCCGGCTATGACGGCCGCAATGGCGGCGGCGGCAAGAAAGGCGAAGAACAGAAAGACCCGCAGGCGGAGGGACCAGTTCTCAATTTTCATGAGGACCTCCCGCAATCAGTCGGGCGACGAGCCCCTTGAGATCGTCCATGGCAAAGGGTTTGGTCAGGAAAGCATCCGCCCCCATCGCAAGCCCCTTGCGCTGTTCGGCTTGGGAGACGCGGGCGGACATCATCAGAACAGGGATATGCGAAAGGGTCGGATCGCTGCGTAGGCGTTGGCAGACCTCGTAGCCGGAACACCCCGGCAGCGTGACGTCCAACACAACCAGATCCGGCTGTTGTGCACGGATATTGGGCAGGGCCTGGTCTCCATCACTGACCCGCACGAGATCATATCCCGCACGTCCCAGCAAAACTTCGATGGCAATCGCGATATTGTCTTCGTCTTCGACCAGAAGAATGCGCGGTTTCTCTGCCATGATGTCTCCTCCCTTGATACGCCCTACCTCAACTGATCGCAGGCCGTGCGCAGGACAGGATCGTTCTTGTCCATATCGAACCAGTTTGCTTGCGTCAGATCCCCTTCGGGCAAGTCGAATGCGTCGGCGCGGCGTGACAGGAGGCAATCGAAGGCCACCGGCACGATGGCACTCTCGGAGCGGCGCGCGACAAGATACATGTCGACTTGCACCATTTCACCATCGACCTTGGCACTGTCCTTGTCGAGGGCGATGAACTGTGTGGTCACAGGAAACACAAAGGTCCAAGGGCGCCAGATCTGTTTCTTGTCGACGGTCATGGCCACCAATTTCCCCTCACCGAGACCGGCTTCGGCGCGAGAGGCCCACGAGTATTCCGACCAGATGGTGAAGGCGAGCATGGCAATCCCTGCACTGGCAGGCATCAGCCAGTTGGGCAGGGGTAGCCGCAGAAGTTTCTGCATCCCGAGGATGAGACCGGCGGCACCGACACCGGCGGAGATTGTGGCGATAAATTCCAGAAGCATGGGGTTAACCCTTTTTTGTTATGTCCGCACGGCGGAGGAGCCGAGCGCGGATTGCATGGTGCGCACGATAACAAAGGCATCGCGCAGATGGGAGCGTTCAAAGGCCGGCAGGGCCGAGGGGCTCAGGAAATTGTCGGGCTTTTGACCGGCGCGGACCTGTTCGGCCTGATGCTCAAGCCGCGCCGTGGCGATCATGTCATAGGCGGCGAGCAAATCCTTGCCGCCCGTGTCCGACACCAGACCGCTTTCAATCGCGGCTTCAATCCGTGCGCGGGTATTGACCACAGGGAGCTTGCCCTGAAGAGCATAGACCCGACCGAGATCGACGATGGGCACAACGCCATTGTGTTTCATGTCGAGATGGTTGCGATACTCGCCCGATTTGATGGTCGCAAACCCTCTGAGCAGCCCCAGAGGCGGCGTGTGTTTGAGAGAGTTGGAAATCATATGGGCGACAAAAATCGAATTTCGCGCGGCGGCGTCCAGCGCGGTTTTCTGGAGCGGAAGAAACAAGCTTTCATCCCCCGCAATCGGGCGCAGGTCATACATCACAGAGGCCAGCATTTGCGCCTCGTTGTCAGGGGCGGAGATCCATTTGTTGAAATAGCCTTCCCAGACGGACAAGGGTTGGCACCAACGCTCCGTCATGGCCATCATGTCACCGGGGCAATAGACATAGCCGCAGGCATCCAGCCCGTCGCAAACAAAGCGCGCGAGCTTGCGGAAATACGCGATGTCTGCATCTGTGGCAGCGTTGTCGATGATCAGACAGTTGTCCTGATCTGAAACACCGGTCTGTTCGCGGCGTCCTTGACTGCCACAGGCGGCCCAAAGGTAGGGCACGGGCGCGGGACCCATGTCGTCCTCGGCCATTTTGAGCAATCGCCGCGTGACGATGTCGGCAATATCCGTGATCTTGCGCGTGACGACATCATGGGCCAGATGGCTGCCGACAAGCTGCATCAGAAAGTCGGGCAGGCGGGCGGTCACAGCGGCCATTTCGGCAATGCTTTGGGCATTGCTGAGGTCAAACACCATCTGGGTTTGCGATGAGCCGAAAAAGCGGGTGATGTCGGTCTGTGTGACCATCCCGACCAGCTTGCCCCCCTCGACAACGGGGAGATGCCCGATGTGGTTTTCCAGCATGACGTGGATCACATCGCTGCCAAGTGCACCCGGTGCCAGCGTGATCGGTTCGCGCGCCATGATGGTGGAGACGGGCAGGGCGGTGTCGCGGCCTTCGGCAAGCACCTTGTTCGTCATGTCGCGCACGGTGACGAGGCCCACGAGCCGCTGGTCCTCGGTGACAGCTATGGAGGAAACCTTCGCAATCCGCATGAGCCGTGCACAGTCGGAGATCGTGGTGGTTTCCTGACACGCGACGGGCGCGGTGGCCATGAGATCGGAGACATGCTGGGTCATCAGACCGGATGCGGCTTTGGGACGTGCCCGACCGCGGTTGAAATAACGGGCGAACTCGGGATTCGTGGCCACTTTGTTTTTGAAAGTCTCAGGGTCGAGCAGCAGAATTGTGCAGTCGGAGGCGGCTCTGGCTGTGGTCGCGGCAAGCCCGTCACGCAGCAAGCCGCGTTCTCCGAAATGGTTGGATTTTTGTAACAGGGACATCTGTGCCCCGTTCGCATCGGTGATTTCAACCGAGCCCGACTTGATGAGATAGAGCCCCTCAAGCAAGTCTCCATTGGCATAGATGACCTCGCCTTCGTGATAGGTCTTGCGGGAAAACCCGTCCGTCAAGTCTTCAAGATCGGCTTTCGGCAACACGTCATAAGGATGCGTGGTTTGCAGAAACTCCATGATTTTGGCGGTGTCAGGCATCGCTCAATCCCCGAAAAGCGTTTGAAAAAGGGCGCGGAAGGTTATTCCCCCCGCGCCCGATATGGAGAGGGACCGACCCGAAGGCCGGTCCGGACCCTTGTTTAGTGGTCCACGGCACCACCGGCACCACGCGGGATGCGGACGCTTTCAACGAGCTCGCGGATTTCCGCAGGCGGCTCTTCCGTCGCATTGGACACCAGATAGGCGACCGCGAAGTTGACCAGCGCACCAACCGCACCGAAGGAGGTCGATTTGATCGACAGCAGCAGCGGATCGGCATCGGTGAAGCTGTTCGTTCCGGGAATGAAGAACCAGCCTTTATGCAGGAAGATATAGACCACGGTGATCCCGAGACCGGCAAGCATACCAGCCACAGCACCCTTGTTGTTGACGCGTTTGGAGAAAATCCCCATCAGCAGGGCCGGGAAGATCGAGGACGCAGCCAGACCGAAGGCCAGAGCCACAGTTTGCGCGGCGAAGCCCGGGGGGTTGGCCCCAAGGTAGGTCGCGATCACGATCGCCACAGCCATGGAAATACGCGCGGACAGAAGTTCGCCCTTTTCCGAGATCGAGGGGTTGATCTGCGACTTGATCAGGTCGTGCGATACTGCAGAAGAAATCGCCATCAACAGGCCGGCTGCGGTCGAGAGAGCTGCGGCCAGACCCCCTGCAGCGATCAGGGCAATCACCCAGCTCGGCAGGTTCGCGATTTCAGGGTTCGCCAGAACCATGATGTCTCTGTTGACACTCAACTCGTTGAGTTCGGCATCAGCCACATAGGTGATGAGGCCATCGCCATTTTTGTCTTCATATTGCAGCAGACCCGTTTGCGCCCAGTTGCGGACCCAGTCGAGTTTTTCCTCACTGTCGATGGTTTCCACGCTCAACGCCTCTGCGGAGGTGCCGTTCGGGTAGAAGGTATCAATCAGGTTCACACGACCCATTGCACCCACGGCTGGCGCGGTGAGATACAGCAGAGCGATAAAGACAAGCGACCAACCGGCCGAAGACCGTGCGGAGGCAACCGTGGGAACCGTGAAGAAGCGTACGATCACATGCGGCAGACCTGCTGTCCCGATCATCAGGGACATGGTGAACAGGAAGATGTTCAAGGTGGTGTCGGTCTGCTGGGTGAACTCGTTGAAGCCGAGATCGCGAAGCATGCCGTCAAGTGTTGCAAGGAGCGGTTCACCGGAGCCGACATGGTCGGAGAAAAGACCCAGCGGCGGGACAGGGTTGCCCGTCAGTTGCAGGGAGATAAAGACCGCCGGAATGGTGTAGGCGGTGATCAGAACCACATATTGTGCAACTTGAGTGTAGGTGATGCCCTTCATGCCGCCGATCACCGCGTAGAAAAACACGATGGTTGCGCCGATCAGAAGGCCGGTGAGGTTGTCCACTTCAAGAAAGCGCGAGAACGCCACACCAACACCGGTCATCTGGCCAATCACATAGGTCAGGGATGCGGTGATGAGACAGATGACCGCCACGGTGCGCGCAGTCTGGCTATAGAACCGGTCGCCGATAAACTCGGGCACGGTGAATTTGCCGAACTTGCGCAGGTAGGGTGCGATCAGCATCGCCAGTAGCACATAGCCACCGGTCCAGCCCATCAGATAGGCAGAGGTGTTGTAGCCGCCGAAAGAGATGATCCCCGCCATGGAGATAAATGATGCCGCCGACATCCAGTCCGCGCCGGTCGCCATACCGTTGACAACGGGGTTGACGCCGCGGCCTGCGGCGTAAAATTCAGCTGTTGATCCGGCACGGGCCCAGATCGCGATACCGATGTAGAGCGCAAAGGTCGCGCCCACAACGATAAGGTTGAGGGTAAACTGATCCATTGGTGTCGCTCCTTATTCGTCCACGCCGTGTTCTTTATCGAGCCGGTTCATCTTCGTCGCGTAGACGAAAATCAGCACGAGAAAGACAAGGATTGAGCCCTGTTGCGCGAACCAGAACCCGATGTCCGTGCCGCCGACCTTGATGCCGGACAGCAATGGGCGCAGCAGGATGCCGAAGCCGAAAGAACTGATGAACCAAATGACCAGTGAGATGCCGATGATCCGTCTGTTTGCAGACCAATAAGCATTGTTGTCTGAATTTTCCGCCATAATGCGGTCCTCCCTTTTGTCCCAAATGCGGGTATTTCTTTTGAAATCGCCCGGATTTTCAAAACGCGACTCCCGCCTCCTCGCGGAACCCGCTTTCCTTCCCGACCGGATTTAGGTCGGGGCATCACCCCTCATTTGTCGGGGGTGATGCATGTATCCTACCATATTTGCGCGCGTTTACGCGGATTTCTGGTAGAGCGAATTACCAATCAACTCATCCACGACGGCAGGTTCTGCGAGGGTGGATGTGTCTCCCAGACTGCCGGTGTCGTTTTCGGCGATCTTGCGCAGGATGCGGCGCATGATTTTGCCGGAGCGGGTTTTCGGCAGGCCCGGGGCCCATTGGATGAAGTCCGGCTTGGCGATCGGGCCGATTTCGGTGCGGACCCATTTCTCCAGCTCGGCGCGCAGCTCGTCGGTGGGCTCCACGCCGTTCATCAGCGTGACATAGGCGTAGATGCCTTGACCCTTGAGTTCATGCGGCATCCCGACCACGGCGGCCTCGGCGACCTTGGCGTGGGCCACCAGCGCGCTTTCGACTTCGGCCGTGCCCATGCGGTGACCGGAGACGTTGATCACATCGTCCACGCGACCGGTGATCCAGTAATAGCCGTCTTCGTCGCGGCGGCATCCGTCGCCGGAGAAGTAATAGCCTTTATATTGCTGGAAATAGGTCTCCTGGAAGCGTTCATGATCGCCCCAGATGCTGCGCATCTGTCCCGGCCAGCTGTCCTTGAGACAGAGCACGCCTTCGGTGGCGGTTTCGTGCAGTTCCTCGCCGGTGGTGGCGTCGAGCAGCACAGGTTGCACGCCGAAGAAGGGCTTGGTCGCAGAGCCCGGTTTGGTCGGGATCGCGCCGGGCAGCGGGGTCAGAAGGTGACCGCCGGTTTCCGTCTGCCACCATGTGTCGACGATGGGGCATCTGCCTTTGCCGATCACCTCGTTATACCAGTTCCATGCCTCGGGGTTGATCGGCTCGCCGACCGTGCCCAGCAGTTTGAGCGAGGACAGGTCGTATTTCTCGACCCATTCATTACCTTGCCCCATGAGCGATCTTAGCGCCGTGGGGGCGGTGTAGAATTGGTTGACCTTGTGCTTTTCGCAAACGGCCCAGAACCGGCCCGCGTCGGGGTAGGTGGGCACGCCTTCGAACATCACCGTGGTGGCGCCATTGGCCAGCGGGCCGTAGACGATATAGCTGTGACCGGTGACCCAGCCGACATCGGCGGTGCACCAGAACACATCGCCATCGTGATAGTCGAAGACATATTTATGGGTCAGAGCCGCATAGGCGAGATAGCCGCCGGAACTGTGCACGACGCCTTTGGGTTTGCCTGTCGAGCCGGAGGTGTAGAGGATGAAAAGCGGATCCTCGGCGTTCATCGGACGCGGCGGGCAGTCGGGCGAGGCGTGTTCCATCAGGTATTTGACGTCCACATCGCGCCCGTCGATCCATGTGATCTGATCGCCCGTGTGTTTGACCACGAGGCAGCGGACCTTGTCGGAACAGTGCAGGAGTGCTGCGTCTGTATTGGCCTTGAGCGGCGTGCGGCGACCACCACGCGGGGCGGTGTCGGCGGTGATGACAAGCTTCGCGCCGCAGTCATTGATGCGGTTGGCAAGCGCATCGGGGGAAAACCCTGCAAAGACAATGGAGTGGATTGCACCGATCCGCGCACAGGCCAGCATGGCATAGGCGGCTTCGGGAATCATCGGCATATAGATGACCACACGATCCCCGCGCATGACGCCTTGGCTCAAGAGCACATTGGCCATGCGGTTCACCTTGTCGGACAGCTCCTTGTAGGTGATGTGGCGGGCGGGTTCGTTGGGGTCATCCGGCTCGAAAATAATCGCGGTTTGCAGCGATCTCTTGGCGAGATGGCGGTCGATACAGTTGGCGGAGACGTTCAACACGCCGTCCTCATACCACTTGATATCGACGCGACCGAAATCGAAACAGGTCTTCTTGACCTGCGTATAGGG
>NZ_FORY01000053.1 GCF_900114135.1 Celeribacter halophilus | reverse complement strand
ATCGGACATTTGATCTCTCCAACTGTGAGCGGCGCAGGGCCGCAAGATTTTTGATCTGGATAGCGAAGACATGCAGGGACGGGATGGCGTCCAACTCGTCCATGTAGTCGCGGTGACGCTTGGCAAGGACACTCACCTCGCCGGGCGTTTTGCAGGCGCGGATCGCGGCTTTGATCTGCTCGACCTTCTCCGGCGCCTGCGTCGATGGCTTCACGTCAAGGGAACGACTCATGACAAGTCCTCCACCATTTGAATGCGCTCACCGATCCACTCCATGACGCTGGTCGCCATGGAATTACCAAGGGCCTTATATCGCGGGCCGTCCGGACACTGATCCGCAGGCTTGCCGCGCCACTTGATCCGCGTGTAATCGTCAGGGAAGGCTTGCAGGCGTTCGCATTCGCGTGGAGTCAGGCGGCGGACTTGCCACAAGTTGTCTTTTGCTACGACTGCAGGCGTTTGGTTTGCGGACAATGTGGAGGTGACGCCAGAGCATGGGTCGAACCCGATTCTTGATTGATCTCCACCAGCTTGATGCTGGAACGCAACGGCATGGCAATGCGCCGCTTGAAGGGTAAAAGACGGATCCCCGATATCGCCAACCCCGATTCCTTCTCTGGAAGTATTGCTGGTGTCTTGGCCCCGTAGAGCCATCTGTGTATTTATTGGGATTGCAACAGGTGAAGCGACAAGATCGGTCGCGTCCTTATAGTCCCGCGCCTTCATTGCGGATGATGTGCCGTCGACCTCATACTCTCCGAATGCGACCATCCTGGCGGCAACAGGCGCGCAAACGTGCGGATTGTCACCACCCCCCTGAGAGGCGCGGATGGCAGTGCTTCTCGGACCGCTTAACTCAGCGGTTCCACCGCCGTCTCGACCACGGATAGCAACGCCTTGTGCAGCATTTCCGGCAAGTCTTTGCCCCGCTTCTCGGCGCGGCGAAGGATCCCCGCGCATGCTTTGGGCGTCAAATAGAACCGCTGCGGCACGTCGCCAGTCTCCAAGATATCCGACAACGAACACACGACGCCGCCGCTGCGGGACAGCGTAGGGGAAGCCGCGTGCTCTGACGTATTGAGCGTCAAGGACTCGGTAGGCCCACCCATACCCGAGTTGCCCCAAGCCCCCGAGGAAGGAACCAAAGTCCCGTCCTCCGCTGCTTGACAGGACGCCGGGCACATTCTCCCAAACCACCCACTTGGGCCGATATCGGTCAGCAATGGCAAGATAGGTGAGCGCGAGGTTACCACGCGGATCGTCCAGTCCTTTTCTAAGTCCTGCGACACTGAAGGACTGACATGGGGTTCCTCCGACGAGAAGAGAGACATTTGCGACATCAGGCCACTCCTTGAATTGGGTCATATCCCCGAGGTTCGGGACTTCCGATTGAACGGGTAGAGATTGAACAGATTTGATTGCCGCCGCTCTGGCGCGGCGGTCCTCTTCTTTCAAACCGGATGCATCTGGTGACGGCATGAACATGGGGCGAGACGCCCCTTGCCGTTGATCCAGGACGTGGCATGGAAAGGGCTCGATCTCCGACACAGCCGCCGGACGCCACCCCATCGGCCCCCACGCCACCGACGCGGCCTCGATGCCGCTGCAGACAGACAGAAACCGCATGGATCAGCCCAGCGCTTTGCAGTCGAAAAGCGGGATGAAAGGGAAAGACGCCGCAACGGCAAATGAACGTTTCATGCTATGCACTCCAAAATTAACGGGTGCATGCAAGTTGGCTCAGGTAGGGGAGTGGAACGCAGGAATGGACCGGAATGACTCGCCGGTTTTCATTCCGGTCGCCCAGCGCGGCGGGTTTATTCCGCCTTCACGGCTTCGCGCCGGTCACACCGATCGGAGGTCGGGCCGGGCTTTCGCCAATACGGGCACGCGGGGAGAGGTGCCCCGTTCGGATCGGACAGAGCGCAGCCGCGACAGTCGCCCAGCGCGTCTCGCAACATTGCGTCATACCAACTCATACAGGATCCCCGCCTTTGACTTGCGCAGACGCAACGGGGCCAATACCCTGATACCCGAGCGCGGGCGGATCAATAGCCGGGTAAGCCACGCGCTCGCTCTCCTCCCGAACGTAGCGCCACCGGACATAGAGACCCAAGAACAGGTCCGTCTCGACTTCCAGGCGAAAGCCGTCCGGAGCGGGCGCAGGGGATTCATAGCCATACGGGTATATCCAGCCGGTCGTCATGGGCGCGCCTTACTTTAACGGCTCGCCGGTTCTTGCGTCCTTGATCTTCGCCAGGGGCCAGATCGGGAAGCCGAAGGTAAGCCACTCGAACGCCCATACCTCGGCAATGAATGGTGCCCCACGGCACTCCTGGTCGAACGGGCCAGCGTCGAACGGTGATCCGTCACGGTTGACGGGAAGGCGGCGCTTGCCAATGCATGGGATCAGGAACCCCGGTCGAAATATCCACCACATGATCAATTCTCCTACTCAGACTCGCGGAACTTGTCGCGCAGCTCGATGATCGCCTCGCCGTTCGGGCTATCCGGCCCAAGAGCGGTCTCTATCGAGTCCAGA
>NZ_FORY01000017.1 GCF_900114135.1 Celeribacter halophilus | reverse complement strand
GTCAATGTCGTCAATTCTTTCCCAGCAAATCCTTCAGAACGACGTTGTCCAGCATCGTATCAGCCAGCAGGCGCTTGAGTTTGGCATTCTCGTCCTCCAGCGTTTTCAGCCTGGCAGCATCCGAGACTTCCATGCCTCCATACTTAGACTTGAACTTGTAGAACGTCGCAGGGCTGAGGCCGTGTCTACGACACACCTCAGCCGTCGGCATGCCAGCCTCTTGCTCCTTGATCATCCCGATTATCTGCGCCTCGGTAAAACGGCTCTTTCGCATTCGTCTGCTCCTTCAAGATTGGGCAGACTCTACATTAAAATGAGGGATTTTGTGGGGGGCAGGTCATATACCTTATATCCAGAAACCATTCGCTTTAGTGTCTGCGGCGGAAACACCTTGGAAACCCTGTGGCCAGAGTAAAACCCAATAACTCTGCTGGGAGTAAAGTTGCCCCGCCACTCGTTCGTGAGCGAGCCTAACGCCAATCTTGCTATATGTCGTAGAGTTTGAGTTTTCCCTGAACCGTTTTTCCCGATTAAAACTGCAATCCGTTGCCCCAGATCCGTAGTCAGACCAAACCTAAATTCAAATGAATAATCCCTGCCGTCCCGCAACCTGAATCCACACCTAAACTCAGGTCGTGCAGCATCAATTGACGCCCGTTCATTTTCTTTTAGGATTTCGATCCCATTTTCCACCAGAAACGACTGCTCAGTCCGCCTAATCAAAGACTTTAGCACTCTTTTTCTAAGACGATGATTTTTGACTTCTGGATTGTTCGGTCGATATTCTTTCAATGAAATAAAATCGTTAACTGTTAGCAACGCCTCCAAAGCGTAGTGAGTTCCAAGATGGTCAACTAGTGCACGATAATCCATTGCTGAGAGCCCAATCGTGACGAATGAAATTCCTAGATCTTTTGAATTTACGTCAACAAGGCTTGTCTTTTGAGTGCTATCATCAATGATACGGTATGCCTCGCTTTCATCCAAAACCCTTTGGCCTTTATCGCTTGACAAGAAGCAAATACTCAGCGGCCCATACGTGTACCAGTTGGGTCCCGAAGCACTCTTCGGCACCCAAAAGTGAGCCATGCAAGATCCATCCCGATTAACTTCAATGACTGTAAATCTGGAACGACTGCCCTCTTCTAGTTCAGCCTCGGCTAAGCGTATCGAATCCTTACCTGTAAAGAAAAAAACTGAACTTGCCATCTATGCCTACCATGCCCCTTTAACTCAGCGTGCGGTTTTAGATCGAAAGCTTCATTCAAGATGCCTCCCAATATTGAGCCTAGCGACGTAGCGCTTCAATACTCACCTATTGGTGACATATAGATGTCCCTGCTCCGTTGATCTAGCTCACTAAATTGATCCAGCCTTGCAGCTAGGAGGCGGTAGATTAAAAACTAGAACAAAGCCGCATAATCCGGAAGAGATTCTTTCAAATCTGTGGCAGGTTGAGAAATGTTGGGATCAAAGACCATCCTGCTATGGTTTAGCATCTGCAGGATCAGACCTGTCGTCCTCCGAAGAATGCGATTTTGCCCTATTTTTCTCAATAACGTACATTAAGCACCCGATAAGAAAAAGCGTACCGGAAAAGAACATAGAGCCTGTTGTAGAAAACGACCAATTTATAAGGTGCCGCGAATACGTGGATGCGATACCAATAGTCATAACAGCAAACACAATCGAAACTCCTGCGCCGATCATATAGCGGCCATCCTTTTGCGCTGGTTGACAAGCAAAGATAATGTGTTCGGTTAATGGCTTGAGCGTCGCTATACATAGAGCAATGCTCGCAAATATATTGAGCGCCCAAAAAGGCTCGGCGGGAGTGTTGCTAGCTACCTGCAATATTGCCAGCGCCCCAAATCTGGTGGCCCATCGGTCAAATAGCTTTCCGTGGATTAACGCGTCATGCCATGAGGGTCTCGTAACCATAAGCTCTACTTTCTTCAGGCCCATCTCATATCCAAACTGTGCCGCTTATAATTTCGCTTTTGGGTTTGGTCTCAATGTCTAAGCCGCGCAAAACTATTTAACTTGCCCGGCGACATTGGACGAAACCGCGAGGCGATCGCTTGGAAATATGCAATGCCTCGGGACTTGAGGAGAGTCAGCTGATCGTCGATGGATTTCCAGTCTTTCATCGAACTACTCACACAATTTCTGGGGACACTCCTGCCCGAGATGCTTTACCAATCCGACGAGACAAATACATATCAATAGTCACCGCCAGTACAAAAACTGGGAAGACCAGCACGAGCACAACTGCCGACCAAGCTAGCAGCACCATCATTGGGCTTAAATCCTCGGGAACAGAGAACATAAACAAATATGCAAAGCACGATATATAAACCCCCGCGGCTATGCTTGAAATGTAAAAAACCGGCCCAGTAAAACGGGCAATATCCTGATAGACACGCTCCAGCGCGACTAAATTTTGGCGGTGCCACTGTGGCAAATTTTTAATCTGCAATGCTACTCCCTCAACAATTCGATCCATGTATGGACGTCTTCCATCTTGATTTCATTCCCATCAGTCAGTGACCGATACCAGCGCGCAACAATAGCCCCACGCTTTTCGCTTTTAATCCGGATACCATGTTTGACCAGATACTGGTCAAGCGAGGTCTCAAACTCTTCCAGCGCATTAATGTCATGCTCAACGCGGACAGATTTATTCCCAAGAAGAATCCATGTCACATCTGCACGAAACTTATCATGAATTGCAACTAAGGCCTCGATCGGAAGACCTCGATTGCCTTTTTCATAACTGTGATAAGCACGCAAAGAGACACCAATTTCCTTAGCCATATCAGATTGCGGAAGCCCAATCTCATTTCGGGTGATTGCGAGTCTAGCTCCAATACCAACAAACAAATCAGCCGTTTTTCGCGTCATAGATATATTCCGATTGACGTTGGTGCACATTTTGTCAAATATGCACAAAATGACACATATCACTTCTTCAGCCATCAAAGCACGCTTGATGGTTTGAAACAAGAGATTCTCCCTAAAAGCCAACAAAGGAGGCTACATTGGAACAGGAACAACTACTTTCCCCAAAACAGCTAAGTAAGATCGTTGGGTTAAGCCCTACGCAAATTCGCGCACTCATGAACGCTGGCCGGCTAGAATTTGTGGAGATTTCTCCGAAGACCAAGATGTTAACTTTGAGCGGCTGGGAGAGATTCAAACATGAAGCCACTAAGATCAAACGCCCAGACAGAGGGCAGACAAGCTCACCTTGCGCCGAGCCAAATCGCCACAGCCTCTGACATGGAAGGACACCCTATGGCCACGCTTCGCTCAGGATTATCGCAAAAAGAACTAACTCGGTATCTCAAGGCGTACCGAGACGCAGAATTACCGGTTGTACGATCTGAAATCAGTCGCGACGGCAAAATTGTAATCTACAGCACCGACAAACACTCTGATGAAACCAACAATCCTTGGGATCGCTCATGAAGCCCCGCAAGCAGTTTCCCGGCGCCACCGCGTATTTTGACCGGCACCGAAAACGACGGTGGCGCTTCCGGAGAGGTGGGTTTTCAGCCGAGCTTGGTAGCGATTACGGATCAGAAGAATTCATCCAGCGCTATGAGGACGCTGTGAACGGCCACAAGTCACGCAGGAGGATCGGAGCCGAACGAACGAAGCCCTATAGTGTCAGCCAACTTATTGCGCTTTGGTATCGTTCACCGGAGTTTCTCGATCTCGCTCCCAGTACGCAGAAAGTCTACCGCGGCATTGTCGAAAAGTTTCGAGAGGAACATGGCGACAAGCCTGTTCGCCTCATGCAACGAAGACACGTTCAAATGCTTCTAGCAGAAAAGGCCCGTACCCCTACTGCTGCGAACAACCTGCGCAAGCGGTTAATCCAACTAATGGACTTCGCTATCTCCTTAGACTGGCGCAATGACAACCCAGCACGGACAACAAAACCCTTCCGCGTAGGCGGCGAAGGATTTCACACTTGGGACGAAGACGAACTCGCGCAATTCTATGAAACCCACAAATCAGGCACGCTGGCACATACGGCAGTTACACTAATGCTCTATACAGGCGCAGCTCGTGTCGACGCGGTAAAGCTAGGTCCGCAAAACGTCTCCGACGGCAAGATCGAATATAGACGACAAAAAACACAGCGCACAGGCGGTGTTCTCGTTTCGATTCCAATACATCCGGACCTAGCCGAGGTTTTGAACAAGCTTCCGAAGGATCGCCCATTTCTGGCCACCCATAAAGGCCGAGCCCGCTCCCCTGGTGGACTGGGAAACCTCATGCAGCAGTGGACAGAAGAAGCAAAGCTACCGCAATGTTCAGCCCATGGCTTGCGCAAGGCCTGCGCTCGCCGACTGGCCGAGGCTGGAGCCACGGCACACGAAATAGGTGCTGTTACGGGACACAAAACACTGGCCCTAGTGCAACGCTACACCGAGGCAGCGGGCCGCGAAGGTATGGCGAATTCCGCGATCGAGAAACTAATCGCTCGCCCCAACGGCGATCGTAATATGGCGAACCTTCCGGAAAGGTTCGTCAAATCAAACACCAAACCTAAGCAAGGAAAGGATATATTATGAGAAGTGGTGAGCCGTGCAGGATTCGAACCTGCGACCCACTGATTAAAAGTCAGTTGCTCTACCAACTGAGCTAACGGCCCACTCTCGCAGCCCCGAGAGGCTGTGCGGCGGGGTTTACTGTTGTGGGTGGGGACCGTCAAGCAGAAAACTGAGAATTTCTTGGAAAAGGTGACAACAAGGTTTATATGCCCGCTCATGCAACAAGAAACTCTCCCTTCGAACCTGCCTTTTCTGAAAATGCACGGGCTAGGCAATGACTTCGTGATTATCGACTCACGGAGGCGGGAAGCTATTGTGACGCCGGAGTTGGCAAAAGCCATCGGAGACCGCCATCGCGGGGTAGGGTTTGACCAGCTGGCAGAGATCCGCACATCAAGTAGCGCCGATATTGATCTTGATTTCTGGAACTCGGACGGGTCACTCGCAGGGGCTTGTGGCAATGCCACACGCTGTGTCGGGCGACTGATGCTTGACGAAACCGGCAAAGACGAAGTGACGATCCGCACCGAACGTGGAATTTTGATCGCGCAACGATCCGGGGATGAGGTCTCCGTCAACATGGGCCACCCGCAGCGCATGTGGGACGAGGTGCCGCTGTCCCATCCTGTCGATACGGATTTCCTGCCGCTTGAAGGTGAACCCGTTGCAGTCGGCATGGGCAATCCCCATGCGGTGTTTTTTGTCGACGACATTCAAAAGGTTGATGTCCCGAATTGGGGCAAGAAAGTCGAATATGATCCACTGTTTCCGCAGCGCACCAATGTCGAATTCGCCGAGATCCGCTCACGCGACGAAATCCGGATGCGGGTTTGGGAGCGCGGCACGGGAATCACGCTGGCTTGCGGCTCGGGCGCCTGTGCCACGGCTGTGGCTGCCTCTGTGCGTGGTCTGACAGATAAGAAGGTGCGGATGGAAGTAGATGGCGGCTGGCTCACACTCGACTGGCGCGACGATGGTGTCTGGATGACCGGACCAACGCAACTCGTCTTCAAGGCAGAGTTCGACACATCCTTTCTGGAGCGCATCTGATGGGAGCCAACCCGCCAATTTTCGCGACGCTCGGCTGTCGCCTCAACGCTTATGAAACCGAAGCGATGAAGGAACTGGCCGAAGCAAACGGTGTGGAGAACGCCGTGGTGGTGAACACCTGCGCTGTGACAGCAGAGGCCGTGCGCAAGGCGCGACAGGAGATTCGCAAACTCAGACGGGAAAACCCCGAAGCAAAGATCATTGTCACAGGCTGCGCCGCACAGACCGAGCCGGAGACCTTTGCCACAATGGGCGAGGTCGATCTGGTCATCGGCAACAGTGAAAAGATGCAGCCCGAAACATGGCAGAGCATGGGACCGGACTTCATCGGCCAGACCGAGCGCGTTCAGGTAAATGACATCATGTCTGTGACAGAAACCGCAGGACACCTGATTGACGGATTCGGGCGGCATCGGGCCTATGTGCAGGTGCAAAACGGCTGTGACCACCGCTGCACCTTCTGCATTATCCCATATGGTCGGGGCAATTCCCGCTCTGTGCCTGCGGGCGTGGTGGTCGACCAGATCAAACGACTGGTGGACAAGGGGTTCAACGAGGTCGTTTTGACCGGCGTGGACCTGACAAGCTGGGGCGCTGACCTGCCCGCAACCCCGCGTTTGGGCGATCTGGTGATGCGAATCCTGAAACTGGTGCCGGACCTGCCGCGGCTCAGGATTTCGTCGATTGATTCCATCGAAGCCGATGAAATGCTGATGCAGGCCATCGCGACGGAGCCGCGCCTCATGCCGCATTTGCATCTGTCGTTACAACATGGCGATGACCTGATTCTGAAACGTATGGCGCGGCGTCATCTGCGTGATGATGCGATCCGGTTCTGTGAAGAAGCGCAAAAACTTCGGCCCGAAATGACCTTTGGTGCGGATATTATCGCGGGTTTTCCCACGGAAACAGAGGCCCAGTTTGAAAACTCGCTCAAGCTGGTGACGGACTGCGACCTCACATGGCTGCACGTCTTCCCCTATTCCAAACGCGAAGGCACCCCCGCCGCTAAAATTCCGCGTCAGGTGAATGGCAAGGTGATCCGTGACCGCGCCGCGCGGCTGCGGGCAGCGGGAGAGGCGCAGGTCCAGAAGCATCTCAAAGCGCAAATCGGGCACGAACATATGATTCTGGTGGAAAATCCACATATGGGCCGGACAGAGCAATTCACCGAAGTGAGTTTCGACACGCCGCAGCCCGATGGCGCTTTGCTGAAAGCCACGATTACAGGCATCAAAGGCACTCGGCTTACAGTATGAGACCAATCCTCTATTCCTTCCGGCGGTGCCCCTATGCGATGCGGGCACGGCTGGCGATTGCTTCAGCCGGTCTTGAGGTCGAACTGCGCGAAATTGTCTTGCGGGACAAACCCCGCGCCATGTTGGAGGCCTCTCCGAAAGGCACAGTCCCTGTCCTGATCACCGAGACCGGTGTGATCGAGGAAAGTCGCGACATTATGGATTGGGCCCTTACGCAAAATGACCCCGAAGGGTTGCGCCAGATGCCCGACGCGGGAGAGGATTGGATCACCCAGATCGAAGGCCCGTTCAAAACTGCGCTTGATCGCTATAAATATGAAACGCGCTATCAGAACGTCGAACCGACCGCCGAGCGCGATAAGGCCGCACAGATTTTGCTACAAGCCGAGCCCCGACTTCGCACGAACCCTTGGCTGTTCGGAGACACACCGACACTGGCCGATCTGGCGACGATCACCTTTGTGCGGCAATATGCAATGGTAGATCATACGTGGTTTGCGGCACAGGATTGGGTCGGCGTAAATGGCTGGCTTGATCGCTTTCTGGCCTCGGACCGCTTTGCACAGATCATGCAGAAATATCCCAAATGGGAGCCTGCCGCAGAGCCTCTTATCTTCTCCGAAAAAGTGGGCTGACGGAGGAACGAATCCGGAGAAATACCTCAGACGAGGCACCGATTAACGGTGTCGCGTCGCGATGTCGGAAGGTATAGGTAATTTTCAAATATACCTTATATGTCCCCAAGAGACCACACCGCGACACATCGCGCATGTTCACAATTCATTGAAAGCTAGACGTGAGCGCCTCCTCTCGCTAAAACCGCGTGCGAAGAGCTGCAGTAAAATGCGGCTTCTTACATATTAGGCCGGGGAGGACCGGCTGAGAAAATTGGAGAATTGCAGTGTCCCACGTAGATGAACACGAAGGCACCCGACGCGATTTCTTGTACTACGCCACTGGTGGCGCTGGTGCAGTTGCCGCCGGTGCAGCAGTCTGGCCGCTGGTCAACCAGATGAACCCCTCCGCAGACGTTCAGGCGCTGAGTTCGATCCGCGTTGATATCAGCGGTGTAGAAACCGGCACCCAACTGACCGTGAAGTGGCGCGGCAAGCCGGTGTTTATCCGTCGCCGCACCCAAGAGGAAATCGACGCCGCACGCGCCGTCACGATGGACGAGCTGGTCGATCCGGTTGCTCGCAACGACAACAAGGACGCGACCCTTGACGCCGATGACCAGAACCGGACCCTCGACGAAGCTGGCGAATGGCTGGTGATGATGGGCGTTTGCACCCACCTCGGCTGTGTGCCTCTGGGCGACGGTGCCGGTGACTTCGGTGGCTGGTTCTGCCCGTGCCACGGTTCGCACTACGACACGTCTGGCCGCATCCGCAAAGGACCGGCTCCTGAGAACCTTCCGGTTCCAGTCGCTGCATTCGACGGCGACACAGAAATTGTTCTGGGCTAAGGGAGGAACTTATGTCTGGTATTCCGCACGATCATTATGAACCGAAGACTGGTATCGAGAAGGCAATCAACAGCCGTCTGCCGGTCATTGGTCTCGTTTACGATACACTCATGATCCCCACACCCAAGAACCTGAACTGGATGTGGATCTGGGGCATCGTTCTGGCCTTCTGCCTCGGGCTTCAAATTGTCACCGGCATTGTTCTGGTGATGCATTACACACCGCATGTCGATCTGGCCTTTGCCTCTGTCGAGCACATCATGCGTGACGTGAACGGCGGGCATATGCTGCGCTACCTGCATGCCAACGGCGCTTCGTTGTTCTTCCTTGCTGTGTATCTGCACATTTTCCGCGGCCTCTACTACGGCTCCTATAAAGCCCCGCGCGAAATCACATGGATCATCGGCATGATCATCTACCTTTTGATGATGGCCACAGGTTTCATGGGCTACGTTCTGCCTTGGGGGCAAATGTCCTTCTGGGGTGCAACCGTGATTACCGGTCTCTTCGGCGCTATTCCGTTTATCGGTGAGCCGATCCAGACATGGCTTCTGGGTGGACCGGCCGTGGACAACGCGACGCTGAACCGCTTCTTCTCCCTGCACTACCTGCTGCCCTTCGTGATTGCCGCTCTTGTGATCGTCCACATCTGGGCCTTCCACAATACCGGCAACAACAACCCGACAGGTGTAGAAGTGCGCCGCACGTCGAAAGAAGAAGCCAAGAAAGACACCCTGCCCTTCTGGCCCTATTTCGTGATCAAGGACCTCTTCGCCCTCGGCGTTGTGCTGGTTGTCTTCTTCGCTGTCGTCGGCTTTATGCCAAACTACCTCGGCCACCCCGACAACTACCTCGAAGCCAACCCGCTTTCGACCCCTGCGCATATTGTGCCCGAATGGTACTTCCTGCCGTTCTACGCAATCCTGCGGGCCTTCACCGCTGATGTCTGGGCCGTGCAAGCCGTCTCCTTTCTGACCGGTGGCATCGTCGATGCAAAGTTCTTCGGTGTTCTGGCCATGTTCGGCGCAATTATCGCTATGGCTCTCGTGCCGTGGCTCGACACCTCGTCCGTGCGTTCGGGCAAATACCGTCCGATGTTCAAATGGTGGTTCTGGCTTCTGGCCGTGGACTTCGTCGTATTGATGTGGGTTGGCGCCATGCCGACCGATGGCATCTACCCGTATATCTCGCTGATCGGCGCGACCTATTGGTTCGCCTACTTCTTCGTGATCCTCCCGCTTCTGGGCGTGATCGAGAAACCGGCTCCGCTTCCGGCTTCAATCGAAGAAGATTTCGCGTCCCACTACCCGGACGCGGCAGAGTGAGAAAGGAAACAGGGACAATGATCAAACAACTTACCCTCTCCGCCCTCACCGCTCTGGGTCTTTCTGCCACAGCCGCTCTGGCTGCTGGCGAAGGCGGGCATATTCATGACGTGGACTTCTCTTTCGAAGGCCCGTTCGGCAAATACGACCAGATGCAGTTGCAACGGGGCTTGCAAATCTACACCGAGGTTTGTTCCTCCTGCCACGGCATGAAATTCGTGCCCATCAGGACACTGGCCGACGAAGGTGGCCCTGCGCTGCCTGAAGAGCAGGTGCGCGCTTACGCGTCACAGCTTTTCGTGGCAGACGAAGCCTCCAACATGCACCTTTTCGATTATGACGAGGGTGCAGCCCGTCCGTTGACATCGAACGATCACTTTCCGGCCAACAATTCCCAAAACGCGCCGGACCTTTCGTTGATGGCCAAAGCGCGTGCGGGTTTTCACGGACCGGCAGGCACAGGTATCAACCAGTTCCTAAAAGGCATTGGTGGCCCCGAATATATCGTCGCAATTCTGACCGGTTACACCGGTGAGGAGAAAGTCGAAGCGGGCACCACCTATTACGAAAACACCGCCTTTTCGACCGGCTGGATCGCAATGGCCCCGCCGCTCTACGGAGAAGACGTCGAATTTGCCGACGGTCACTCCAACGAACTGCATCATGAGGCCGAGGATATTGCGGCATTCCTGATGTGGGCCGCTGAGCCGAAAATGATGGCGCGGAAGAAGGCCGGATTTGTGGCTGTCACCTTCCTCGTGCTGCTGACCTCGCTTTTGTATCTCACGAACAAAAAGCTCTGGGCACCGCACAAAGGCAAAAAGACCACGCTCTGACGCCTGCGACCAAGCACCAAAAGAAAGCGCCCCGATTTGGGGCGCTTTTTTCATGTTCCAATGTAGCTTTTGAGCCCCTGTGGCGGATTGGCTTTCATCTCACCCCAGTCGCGCGGTGGCTGACACTGACCATCCTCGATCCAAATCACCAGATCGGCAAACCGGTCCACATCCGCAATGTCATGGGTGACCATCAACATCGTCGCGCCAAGACGTTCACTAACCTCTTTGGCCAAACCGATCATCTCGCCGCGCATGGCTGGCCCGAGTGCCGAGAACGGCTCGTCCAGCAGGATGATAGGCTTTTCCTGCACCAGCACCCGCGCAAGCGCGACACGGCTTTGTTGCCCGCCGGACAGCTCTGCCGGGCGCCGCCCCTCCAGACCGGACAAACCAACCGCAGCCAGTGCATCCGTGACGCGGGCTTTCTCCGCTTCGGTTAGGCGCAGATTTGGCCTTATCCCCAAGCCGACATTTTCAGCCGCCGACATATGAGCGAAAAGGTTGTTATCCTGAAACAGATGCGCAATCGGGCGCTCATGCGGCAACGCTTGCGTCAGGTCCACCCCGTCCCATAACATGCGGCCTGCGTCAGGGGTTTCAAATCCGCCGATCACGGACAGCAACGTGGACTTACCCGCGCCAGACGGCCCGATCACCGCCACGCGCGCACCCGCAGGAATCACACAATCCGCAGATAGTGTGAAATCCCCCTGCGTGAGGCGGATGGATTGCAATTCAAGCACGATGCTTCCCCCAACGATCAAAGATATAAAACAGACCCAAACTCAGCCCTAGAAGCAGCAATGCCGCTCCCATCGCTTGGTCTATGCGATAGGACCCCATGAGACGGTAGATTTGCAAAGGTAGTGTCGCAGCTTCAGGTCTGGCGAAAAGCGCGATCACTCCCAAGTCACCCATCGAGAGGGCCGCCGCCAATCCGGCAGAGAACCCCATCGCAACGCGCAAACGCGGCAGAAGGATGAGACGCAGCCGGTTCAGCCCCGTCACGCCAAGACTATTCGCCAAACGCCCGTAATCCCGCTCAGCACCCGCCAGCGCCGGCCCCAATGCGCGCAAGATAAACGGCATCGACATCACCGCATTGACCAGAGCCGTGATGGGCAGCGCCCAATCCGCCGGATCGGTCAAGGCAAAGAGCACGATATAAAGCCCTGTGCCCATCACCAGAGGAGACGCGGCAATAGACGACATGCCGATGATCTCCAGCCCTCGCCAGCGCATCGCAGAAAGCGCCAGAGCGAGCGACAGGAGAATCGCCAAAGCAGCAGAGCCCAATGCCGTCGCAATGGATCGGAGCGCCGCCCCCCAGATCGAGGCAGGCAGATCGGCCATCCCCGCCGCACCACGCAGCGCAATGGCCAGAAGCGGCATCAGGAGGAACAGGCTGACAGCGACAATCCAGAACAGATCAACCACTCGCGTCCGCAAGGTCATGGCATCAAACCTCTGCACCACCCTGTTGAGACCGCCCGCACCCATCTGTGGCACTCTGAATTTAAGCGAGGCAGCAACAGCCAGCGCACAGATCACTACCTGAACAAGCGCGAGGAGCGATGCTTTTCCGAGATTGAAGTCATAGCGGAAGGCCTCGTAGATCGCGAGTTCAACAGTCGTCGCCTTCGGCCCTCCACCAAAGGTCAATGCTACGGCGAAAGATGTTGTGCAAATCAGGAAGATAACGGTGAAGGCGCCGGGGATAATCTCTTTGAGCATCGGTCGCTCAATATGGCGAAAGACTTCCGACGGTCCGAAATGCAGGGAAGATGCGAGACGAAACCGCTCTGCGGGGATCGCCCCCCAGCCCTGAAGGAGCAGTCGCGTTGCCAGTGGCAGGTTGTAGAACACATGCGCCAAGATCACGCCGTGAAAACCATAGATAGAAATCGGCTCCAATCCGGCCCAAAGCAGCAGTTTGGAGACGAAACCGGACTGGCCGAATACAGCCGTCAAACCGAGGATTGCAACAATCGTCGGCAGGATAAACGGTGCGCCCAGCAAAGTAATCAACACACCCCGCCCCGGAAAGCTCCGACGCGCCAAGGCACGGGCGGCGGGGATGGCGAAAGCGACCGAGAGAAACGCCGAGAGCAGCGCCTGCGCCACGGTAAACCGCACCGCCATCCAGTCGAATTCCGAGAGCGCAGAGAAACTCTCCGCGCGCAAGGCAACCGCAACCAGTGTCCCGAAACTCAAAGCGGCGACCAGAGCCGCCGCAATGAGACCAGGCCAGAGCGCTATCGGGAAAATGCGGCGCGCCATTCGGCAATCGCTTCATCGCGCAAGGCCGCAGCCTCGTCTTCTCCCAGAAGGATGGCTTTCTCCGGATAGTTCAACTGTGAAAAAGCATCAGGCCATTGTTCCTTCGGCAAGGCCGCAGGATAGGACCAGTTGGCGGTAGGGATGATCTCCTGAAACGCGGGGGAGAGCACAAAATTCATGAAGGCATCCGCCAGTTCCGGCTGATCCGTGCCCGCAAGCTTCGCGGTCAACTCAACCGACATATAATGCCCTTCGTCGAACAAAGCCGCCGACTTGGTCTCGTCCTCTTCCGCGATGATATGATAGGCAGGCGAGACGGTATAGGAGAGCACCATATCCACCTGCCCGTCGGTGAACATGCCATAGGCTTCGGACCAGCCCTTGGTCACGGTGGTCACTTTGGGGGCAAGCTTGGCCCATGCCTCTTCCACATCATCGCCAAAGACCTCATGCCCCCACAGCACAAGCGTCAGACCAGAGCTTGATGTGCGCGGGTCCTGAATGGCAATTTTCCAGTCTTCTTCCGAATTCACCAATTCCTCGAAAGACGTCGGCGGATTGGTGATTTTCGTATTGTCATAGACGAAAGCCGCAAAAGACCAGTCAAACGGCAGGAATGTCTCGTCTGTCCACTCAATCGGCATGGTCAACGGCGACAGGTCAACGTCGTGCGGCGCAAAGAGCCCCGTTTCGCGCGCCTGTTTCATCGCATCCACATTGATACCAATGGCGACATCGGCCTTCGTGCGCGCACCTTCAAGACGCAGACGCGGCAGGACATCTCCGGTCACATATTCAAGTTCGCAATCACATTGCGCCTCGAATGCTGCCTTGATCGCAGGACCGGGGCCCCATTCGGAAGCAAAGTAATCTGGCGCATAAACAGTAAGCGTTTCTGCCGAAGCAGAGGTCGCAGCCAGCATGGCTGCTAGGGTTAGACCATATTTCATGGCTCGCTCCATACAATATGGGCGAAGAAAAAGGGCAGCCGTAAAGTGCTGATACCTTCCCTCCGCCGGTGTTAGCCGGTTCAGGTTCAACGGGTTCGCAGTGTGCATCTCAGCCGTGTCAGACACGGGCACCCCGAGGTGAGGGCGAAGCTAGGGCGCATTTGACAGAAGTGCAAGCCCTACGCGGCTTTGTGCCTGTGGCGGGAAATGACCGACGCAAAGACGTGATGTGTCTCATCATGGACGCCCTTCGGGCTTTCCCCTATTCTTCGAGGGGTTTGATATAAGTGAGGACGTCATGCAGGTTTCTGGTCTTTTTTATTGTCTTGGTTTTTTAACTGTGTCCGCGCCGGCTCTGGCGGGCGGTATGCCGACAGGCTTTAACACACAGGTTCTTTGTGATGGCGCCTTTGGTCGTGTCGGATTTGCACAGGACGCAGCGATCCTTGATCTGGGCGGACGTGTTCTGATTTTGGAAGAGGCCATCTCTGCCTCCGGTGCCCGCTATGTCAACGAGGCGGAGAAAGCCGAATTCTGGAGCAAAGGCAATAAAGCGCGTTTGACATGGGGGGAGGCGGATATGGACTGCACCCTGCAAACATCCGATCACCCGTGGGTGGCGCATGGCAATGAACCCGGATGGCGTATCTCTGTTGAAGAGGGCCGGTTTCGCGCCGAATTGGACTATGGCGAAACGGTAATTGAGGGCGATCTGCCGCCCGCACAGGTTGCCGTGCATGGGCTGACCTATGACATGGAGACCTTCGGCCTCACGATCCGTTCCGAAATCTGCCACGACGACATGAGTGGCCAGACCTACCCCGAAAGTGCTGTCCTCAGTCTGGGCGAAACCACGCTGCGCGGCTGCGCCGGTGCGCCCGCCGATTTGCTATCCGGCCCTGAATGGCAGATCGAAGAAGTTGCCGGAACCGAGGTTATCGACGCCACTCCTGCCACCCTCGCCTTTCAGGACATGCAAGTGTCCGGCTCCACAGGCTGCAACCGTTTCACGGGCGGCTTCGAACTAACCGGCGAAGGGTTGAGGTTCGGTCCTTTGGCTGCAACGAGAATGATGTGTCCGGAAGCGCAGATGCAGCAGGAGGCTCGTGTTCTGGACGCTCTGTCCAACGTAGACCGCTTTGACATTGACGAAACGGGTGCGCTGATCCTCTACGGTGCCGATCAGCCATTGATGACCGCCCGCCGCTAAGGCCCGCGTGAGAACCAGCAACACCGAGTTGGTGAGGCCCCAAAGCAAAACGCCGCCCTGAACAGAGCGGCGTTTCGTAATCTATGACAGGATAAAAGCCTTATTCCGCCTCATCCGGCAAGATTCGCACACCGCCCTTGTCTGCCGAAGAGGCAAACATCGCGTAGGCCTTGAGGGCGGTGGACACGGCACGCGGACGCGGTTTCGCGGGTTTCCATGGTAGCGGACCTTTGGCCTCGCGGCGCGCGGCCAGTGTGGCATCGTCAACCTTGAGCTGGATCGAGCGGTTCGGAATGTCGATCTCGATCACATCGCCGCTCTCGACCAACCCGATCACACCGCCCTCGGCGGCTTCGGGAGACGCGTGTCCGATGGAAAGACCGGAGGTCCCGCCAGAGAACCGTCCGTCGGTCAAAAGCGCGCATTTCTTGCCGAGACCTTTGGATTTCAGATAGGAGGTCGGGTAAAGCATTTCCTGCATCCCCGGACCGCCTTGCGGACCTTCGTAGCGAATGATGACAATCTCGCCGGCTTTGACCTTGCGCGTCAGAATGCCTTCAACAGCGTCGTCCTGTGATTCAAACACATGAGCGGTGCCCGTGAATTTCAGGATGCTGTCATCCACACCCGCCGTTTTCACGATACAGCCACGCTCGGCGATATTGCCGAACAGGACAGCCAATCCGCCCTCTTTAGAGAAAGCATGTTCGACGGAACGGATCACGCCGTTTTCGCGGTCGGTATCAAGTTCCTTGTAGCGGTTCTCCGTGGAGAATGCCTGTGTCGTGCGTACACCACCGGGCGCCGCTTTGAACAGCGTCTCGGCCTCGGGATTGTTGGCAACCTTGATGTCCCACTTGGCAATCGCAGCCGCCAGGCTTTCCGAATGCACCGTGCGGGCATCTCCATGAAGTAAGCCGCCGCGCAACATCTCGCCCAGAATGGAGAATATACCACCTGCACGGTGCACGTCTTCCATATGGACGTTCGGAATGTTGGGGGCGACCTTACACAAACAGGGCACTTTGCGAGACAAGCGGTCAATGTCCTGCATGGTGAAATCGACCTTACCCTCATGCGCAATTGCCAAGAGGTGCAGAACCGTGTTCGTGGAGCCGCCCATCGCAATGTCCAAAGACATGGCGTTCTCGAAGGCTTCGAATGTCGCAATCTCGCGCGGCAAGAACCCTTTTTCCTCGCCCTCATAGTGGCGCTTGGTGATCTCGACGATCTTGCGACCGGCTTCGAGGAACAGGTTTTTGCGGTCCGCATGGGTTGCAAGCGTCGAACCGTTCCCCGGCAGCGCGAGACCCAGCGCTTCGGCCAGACAGTTCATCGAGTTGGCGGTAAACATACCCGAGCACGACCCGCAGGTCGGGCAGGCATTCTCTTCAATATGTTGAACCTGCGCATCGGTGAAATCGTCATTGGCCGCCGCAACCATTGCATCGACGAGATCGACCTTTGTCATATCGAGGTCGGCAATATCGATTTTGCCCGCTTCCATCGGACCACCGGAGACGAAGATCACAGGAATGTTCAGGCGCATCGCGGCCATCATCATACCAGGCGTGATCTTGTCGCAGTTGGAGATACAGACCATCGCATCCGCACAATGGGCGTTGACCATATATTCCACGCTATCCGCGATGACTTCGCGCGACGGCAGGGAATAGAGCATCCCGTCATGCCCCATGGCGATGCCATCATCGACAGCAATGGTGTTGAACTCCTTCGCCACACCGCCGGACTTCTCGATCTCGCGGGCAACCATCTGGCCGAGATCCTTGAGATGGACGTGGCCGGGCACGAATTGCGTGAAGGAGTTCACGACCGCGATAATCGGCTTACCAAAGTCTCCATCGGTCATGCCGGTTGCGCGCCAAAGTCCGCGGGCACCGGCCATATTCCTGCCATGGGTCGAGCGGCGGGATCTGTAATGTGGCATGGTGTTGGCTTTCGTTATGTGTACGTCATTTATCCGCCTTAACGGACGGGGTTGTCGTTGCATAAGGCTTTCGTCGCGACATTTCCAGTCACGAACGCCTGTGCGCAGATGAATAAAGTTGCTGGAATCGTCGCAAATGCAGACAGTTTGCGGTCTTAACGTCTCAAACCGGCTTTTTCTTCCGCTTCAACGTATCACCGATTTCGAGCGATGGCTCCAATGTGATGATCTCGCCGCCGGCGGACCCGTCACTTTCGACGCGCTTGGCAATAATCTCCGCCGCAGCACGCCCGATTTCAAGACGACAGGCATCCATCGTCGCCAGCTTGCGCGGCAAACCGTCGAGAAATTCGATCCCGTTGAACCCCGCAAGCCCGATGTCCCCCGGCACATCTATGCCGTTGTCGAGACAATACATAAGGCCGCCAGCTCCAATCATATCGTTGGAATAATACAGGAAATCCAAAGGCTCTTCGACGTTTCTCTTGAGAATGGCCTCGGTCATCTCGCGCCCCTTCTTGAGCGCGGAGCCGCCGGAATAGAATTCGCTATCGGAGATCTCCAGACCGGATTTGGCGAGAACTTCGGTGAAGCCCTCGAACCGTTTGCGGGCACGGTGATCAAGCGGCATTTTTGTGCCCAGAAACCCGATCCGCTTGTAACCCGCATCAATGATCGCCTGCGCCATTTTCCGGCCCGCGCGCCGATGGGAAATGCCGACTGCGGAATCGATCGCCTCACCATCAGTATCCATGATTTCGACAATCGGAATACCCGCTGCGCCCATCATGGCTTTGGCCGCTTCGGTATGTTCCAACCCTGCGATGATCACACCGGAGGGGCGCCACGAGAGCATCTGATACAAAACCGTTTCTTCGCGCTCCGGTTTGTAATTCGTGATGCCCACAACCGCCTGAAGCTCCGTTCCCTCAAGTACGTCATTGATGCCGGTCATTACTTCTGGAAAGACCATGTTCGACATGGACGGGATAATCACGGCCACAAGGTTCACCCGACTGGACGCAAGTGCGCCCGCAATCTTGTTCGGCACATACCCGAGTTCCCGGGCCGCTTCCAAAACTTTCGCGCGTGTAGCCTCGGAAACATCACCGCGATTTCTGAGGACGCGACTGACGGTCATCTCGGAAACGCCGGAAGCTTCGGACACATCGCGGAGGGTAAGCGGCCTTTTGGGAGGTGTATTTCCTGAACCTTGCGACATGACCTGACCCTCCAGCCTGTTTATAACATCTACAGTTTACATCAAAAAACGGGCTTGTCCATCTGGGGCGCATAAAAGCCGTTAACGCTAACATGCTGTAGTTGAGGCTATTACCCTTAACGCGCACCGTTATGCGGGAATGGTGGGCCGTGCGGGACTCGAACCTGCTGCCTCCAAATTAGGAATTTGGCGCTCTATCCAGATGAGCTAACGGCCCTGAAACCTGTTATCTTTTCAGGGAAGAACCAAGCGATGTCAATGGTCACAACCCGTCACGTTTCAACACACGCACAGTCAAGGTCGCAAAAGAGACAGGTGGTTCTTAGACCCCTGCCCCGTCTTCCACCTTCAAATCCAGCGCTGCACTGACGAGCGCGCGGGTGTAGGGTTCTTTCGGCGCATTGAAAATCTCTTCGGCCGAGCCCGCCTCGACCACATCGCCGCGTTTCATCACAAGCACCTTATGAGACAGCGCCCGCACCACGCGCAGGTCATGGGAGATGAAGAGATAGGCGAGCTTGTGGCTTACCTGAAGGCGGCGCAACAGTTCCACAATTTGCACCTGAACCGTCATGTCGAGCGCCGATGTCGGCTCATCCAGCACCAGCAGACGCGGACGCAGGATCATGGCCCGCGCAATGGCGATCCTCTGACGCTGACCGCCGGAAAACTCATGTGGATACCGGTGGCGCGTTTCGGGATCGAGACCAACCTCACGCATAATGTCGATCACGGCCTGCTCTTGCGAGGCATAGCCCTCGACATGATGCACCCCCAGACCCTCGGCAATGATCTGCTCCACCGTCATACGGGGCGACAGAGAGCCATAGGGATCCTGAAACACAATCTGCATATCCGCCCGCATCGCGCGCAATTGACGGTTGGACCAGCCCTGAATGTCTTTGCCCAACACCACCACAGGCCCTTGCGACGAAATCAGCCGCATCATGGCCAGCGCAAGCGTGGTTTTGCCCGAGCCGGATTCCCCGACAATGCCGATGGTCTCGCCTTCGCGCACAGAAAGGGTCGCGGCATTCACCGCCTTCACATGACCCACAGTTTTGCGCAGGAAACCGCGCTGGATCGGGAACCAGATGCGCAAATCCTTGGTCTCGGCCACGACCTCTGCGCCTTCGGGCACGGGGGCGGGGTGGCCCGTGGCCTCGGCGGCCAGAAGCATTTGCGTGTAAGGATGCTGCGGATTGTCGAAAATTTCCGTCGTCACGCCGGTCTCGACAATTTCACCATCCTTCATCACACAGACCCGATCCGCGATTTTGCGCACGATGTTGAGATCGTGGGTGATGAAGAGCATGGACATGCCCAACTCGCTTTTGAGATCACGCAAGAGTTCGAGAATCTGCGCCTGAATGGTCACATCAAGCGCCGTGGTCGGCTCGTCCGCAATCAAGAGATCAGGCCGGTTCGCAAGCGCCATAGCAATCATGATCCGCTGCCTCTGCCCGCCGGAGAGCTGGTGCGGGTAGTCTTTGAGACGGCTTTCCGGCTCATGTATGCCGACCTGAGTGAGCAATTCGATCACCCGCTGACGGGCAGGCTCTCCGGTCATGCCGTGGTGGATCAGCAAAACCTCGGTCAACTGTTTTTCCAGCGTATGCAGCGGGTTGAGCGAGGTCATCGGCTCTTGGAAAATAAAGCTGATGTCATTGCCCCTGAGCTTGCGTAGAGCTTTCTCCGAGGCTCCCACAAGCTCTTGGCCCTGATAGGTGATCGAGCCGGTGGTCACGGAAGTGTCCGGCAAGAGGTTCACACAGGACAGCGCGGTCACGGATTTGCCGGAACCGGATTCGCCCACAAGCGCCACGGTTTCGCCCTTCTCGATGGAAAAGCTCACGCCTTTCACCGCCTCGACGGTCTGTCCGTCCTGCTGGAATCCCACACGCAGGTCTTTATATTCCAAAAGGCTCATCGAAAGGTTTTCCTTGGATCAAACGCATCCCGCACGCCTTCGAATATGAAGACCAGAAGCGAGAGCATGATGGCATAGGTGAAAAAGGCCGTGAAACCGAGCCACGGGGCCTGAAGGTTCTGCTTGGCCTGTAGAGTCAACTCGCCCAGAGAGGGGTAAGAGCTAGGCAAGCCGAAGCCCAGAAAATCCAGCGCGGCCAGCGTGCCGATATTTCCCGTCACGATGAAGGGCAGCATGGTCAGCGTTGCCACCATCGCATTGGGCAGCATGTGACGGAACATGATGGTCCAGCTTCCAACCCCCAAGGCCCGCGCCGCGCGAATATATTCGAAATTCCGCGCCCGCAGGAATTCGGCACGCACCACCCCGACCAGAGCGGTCCAGCCGAACAGAATGGTGACAAAGACCAAGAGCCAGAAACTTCGCCCCAGAATGGCAAAGAGAATGATGATCACATAGAGCGAGGGCATCGCCCCCCAGATTTCCAGCACGCGTTGGAAAATCAAATCCGTGCGGCCACCGAAAAAGCCCTGAATGGCGCCTGCGACAACCCCGACAAGCGAAGACGCGACGGAGACCACAAGTGTGAAAAAGATCGACAGGCGGAAGCCATAGATCACCCGCGCGACCACATCGCGCTTGGTGTCATCCGTGCCCAGCCAGTTCTGCGAAGTGGGCGGCGATGGCGCGGCTCCCGGTCCTTCGACCTGGGTGTTGAAGGAATAGCGAATGGGCGGCCAAAGCATCCAGCCCTTCTCGATCTTCTCGCCATTGATCTCGCCGTCTTGCGCGTCTTCGATATAGCCTTCGGGATCGTCGAAACAGTCCACCAGACCACCCGTTTCAATGAGACATTGCACTTCGGGATAGCGGTAAACGGCTTCCGTCCTGAAATCGCCGCCAAACTCCGTCTCGGGATAGAATTTGAAGACCGGCGTGTAGTAGCTGCCGCGATATTGCACGAGGATCGGTTTGTCATTGGCCAGAAACTCGGCAAAGAGCGAGAGGCCGAACAGGATCGAGAAGATGATCAGCGACCAATAGGAACGCCGGTTCGATTTGAAATTCCGCCAGCGGCGGCGGTTGAGTTCGGACAGTCTCATGTATCCCTCCGCTCAAAGTCGATACGCGGATCCACGAAGACATACATCAGGTCCGAAAGGATGCCGATGAGCAAACCGATGAGACCGAAAAAGAACAACGTCCCGAAGATCACCGGATAGTCGCGGGCGAGTGCCGCCTCATAGCCCATGCGGCCCAAGCCATCCAAAGAGAACAGCGTTTCGATAATCACCGAACCGCCGAAAAAGACCCCGAGGAACAGCCCCGGAAAACCCGCAATCACGATCATCATCGCATTGCGGAACACATGACCATAAAGAACGCGGCTTTCGGGTAGCCCCTTGGCCTTGGCCGTCACCACATATTGTTTGCGGATTTCGTCGAGGAAAGAGTTCTTCGTCAAAAGCGTCAGAGTTGCGAAAGACGAGATCACAGAGGCCACCACAGGCAGGGTGATGTGCCAGAAATAGTCCCCGATCTTGCCCAAAAGCGACAACTCGTCCCAGTTGGGCGAGGTCAGGCCACGCAGCGGGAAAATCTGCCAATAGGAGCCACCGGCAAAGAGCACCAGAAGCATGATGGCAAACAGAAACCCGGGGATCGCATAGGCCGCGATGATGATGCCGGAGGTCCATGTGTCGAATTGCGACCCGTCCTTCACCGCCTTGCGGATGCCAAGCGGAATGGACACGAGATAGGAAATCAGCGTCGCCCAGAGCCCCAATGACACCGACACTGGCAGCTTGTCCCAGACGAGATCCAGCACTTCCTCCGATTTGAAATAGCTCTCGCCAAAATCAAAACGCATATAGTTCCACATCATCGACAGGAACCGCTCCAGAGGCGGCTTGTCGAGACCGAATTGTTTCTCCAGATCCGCGATAAACTCGGGCGGCAAACCGCGCGCGCCGGCGTATTCGCTTTGATAGGCCGTGCTCTCCAGATCTTTCGCACCGATGGCATCACCCTGCCCGCCTGTAATCGATTCGAAGACATCGCCCTCGCCTTGCAAATTGGCGAGCACCTGTTCGATCGGACCACCGGGCACGAATTGTGTCAGCGCGAAATTGACCACCATAATCCCGATCAATGTCGGAATGATCAGCAGCAAACGCCGTAGAATATAGGCTCCCATAAACCGTCCTTACCGGATTGTTATCTCTGCTTCGGTCTTTCCGGACCCTCTTACTTCAATGCACCCTCTGCACGCAATTCGGCTTCGCGATCCGCGTTCGCCCACCAGAAGTCCAGATAGCCAAGGGCCAGAGGCGGCATTTTGTCTTCAGACGGGTGTTCATACATGTCGTAATACGCCACCCAGTAGCTGTCGTTCATATGCGCGGGCACAATGAAATAGTCATGACGCATGATCCGGTCCGCCGCACGCACCATAGCGGCCATGTCTTCATAGCTGTCCGCCTTGAGGATTTCCGCGCCGATATGTTCGATAGCGGGGTTACAATATCCCGCAGGGTTGAAAATATCGCCCACTTCCTCGCAGCCGTATTTTTGCAGGAAGCCTGACCCTTCTTCGAATCCGTTGTTATACCCGTCATAGATCATATCATAATCGAAGCTCTGCTTGCGGGCCTGATACTGGTTCGGATCAATCCGGTTATATGCCGCATCCACGCCCAGCGCATTCAGGTTTTCCACATAAGGCTTGATGATCCGGTCCCAAGACGGGTTGTAATGCAGGATTTCGACGGAAAGCACCTCTCCCTCAGCATTGCGCATCTTGCCATCATCTCCGGGCGTGTAGCCCGCCTGCTCCAACAGGGCCATCGCCTTGCGCATGTTGCGCCGGTCCAGAGACCGCTCGCCGGAGGTATGGGGCAAGAGTGCCTCTTCAGTGAAAATCTCTTCGGGCAGGTCGTCTTTCACCGCTTCGAGAATCTCAAGCTCCTTGCCCTCCGGCAAACCTGTCGCCATCAGCTCCGGCGACTGCCAGAAGCTCTCGCGCTGTGAAAACAGCCCGTATTGCAGCGTGTCATTGGTCCATGTGAAATTATACATCATCCCAAGCGCAAGACGCACATTGCGGTCCTGAAACTTGTCGCGTCGCAGATTGAAGAGAAAGCCCGATGCCCCCGGAATATTCCCGTTGTGCAGGCTCTCCTTTTTCACCCAACCCTTTTCCAGCGCGGGGAAATCATACCCCGTGGCCCAGTTCAGAGACGAAAACTCCTGGCGGAAGGTAATTTCTCCGGCTTTGAACGCCTCAAAGGCCGCTATGGTATCCCCGAAATAGACCACCCGGATGGTGTCGAAATTGTATTGCCCCACATTGAACGGATGATCCGCCCCCCAATACTCGGGGTTGCGTTTGTATTCGACCCACTGGCCGGCATCATAGGCCGTCAACATATAGGGCGCAGTCCCCGGCGGGGTTTCGTAGCGTTTTTCGTCCAAACGCCCGCCGGTTTCATCGAACCATGCCTTCTTCATGACGATTGTCGCTCCGGCCTGACCGATCAGACCACTGCGCGGGATGTCCGGCTGGAACGTGAATTTCACCGTATGCGCGTCCAGCGCCTCAACCGATTTGATCATAGCAGACACGCCTGCGCGCCATGACGGTGTGCCTTCGGCAATGAACTTATTATGGGTAAAAACCACATCTTCGGCGGTCATCGGTGTGCCATCGGAAAAGGTGACATCATCGCGCAGGTGGAAAACCACCCAGTCCTTGCTCTCCGGATACTCAATCGTTTCGCACAGCAGGCAATAGCTCACCGCCTTATATTCATCCGCCGTCGAGGTCATAAGGCGTTCATACATGGACGAGGACAGAGCCGCCGGCGTTCCCGACAGGGTCGAAAACGGATTCAGACTGTCGAATGTCCCCACCATGCCGATAGAAATCTCGCCGCCTTTCGGAGCGTCCGGATTCACATATTCAAGATGATCGAAAGGCTCGGCATATTTCGCCTCGTTCCAGTCGGAATACCACGTCGAGGTGATGACCTCCGGCTCTTGTGCCCATGCGCCTCCCGACAAAAGGCCAAGCGTTGCCAAAACAGGTGCAAAGACGCGGGCTAAAGGGCGTTGGATCATATTCATGTCTCCGGTAACCGAGGCGATTGGTCAGTTTCTACTTGGGGTGACGGTAATGTGCCACAGCCACGGGATGCAAGTTACATACGCTCGAATTTCCGTGATCTCGTAGCTGTGCACAAACAAAACCCCCACCGGTGCGGCCGATGGGGGTCTCGTCAAGTCTATGTGTTGGCCGTTCAGCCGGAGATCGACTGGAGATAGGCCACCAGATTTGCACGATCTTCGATTTTCTTCAGACCGGCAAAGGACATTTTGTTGCCGGGAATCGCATCTTTCGGGCTGGTCAGATAGACGTTCAGAGCCTCTGCATCCCAAGCACCACCATGCGAGGACATCGCATCGGAATAAGCGAAGCCATCAACCGAAGCCAGTTCGCGCCCGAACACACCATCAAGATGCGGTCCGGTGCCGTTGGAGCCATCAATCTTGTGACAGGCTCTGCACTTGCCAAAGACTTTCTCGCCTTTTCCGGCGTCGGCGGATGCCAGAAGTTCCTCGAAACTCACTTCGACCACGTCTTCTTCCACAACCTCTTCATCGCCCGTGGCGATAACGTAGGCTTGGACGTGTTCGCCGTCGTGTCCGGCGGCGTCCATGGCGTAGATAGAGGAAGCGGCCCAATTGCCAAGCAGGAAGATCAAGAATGTGCCGCAGATGCCGCCCACGATCTTGGTAAGGGTCATAGTGTTGAACATATTGCGTTCCGTTCATATAGGTTCGTCGCGCGATATCTACCCGCTTCCAATGCTTCATTTCAAGGTATAAGACCAAAGCTCGGACAAGTTAGCGCAGTACAAACGAACAAAAAGGGGTCGAAATGACCGGTCGCATCGCATTTCAGGGAGAACCGGGGTCTTATTCCCATCAAGCCTGCACCGAGGCGCGCCCGGATTTTGAGCCCCTTCCATGCCCGTCTTTCGAAGATGCGATGGAGGCGGTGCGCTCCGGCACGGCCGATCTCGGCATGATCGCCGTCGAAAATTCCACCTACGGACGTGTGCAGGATGTCTATCACCTGCTGCCGGATTCGGGGCTTCATATCATCGACGAAACCTTCGTTCGGGTGCACGTGAACCTGTTGGGCCTGCCCGGCACCAAAACATCCGACATCAAGACCGTCCGCGCCATGTCTGTCCTCTTGGGGCAAGCCCGCGGGTTCTTGCGCGATCATGATCTTGCCACCGCGAACTGGTCCGACAACGCCGCAGCCGCCCGCTCCGTCAAAGAGGCGGGAGACCCCAGCATCGGTGCCTTTGCCTCCGAACTGGCCGGCGAGATTTTCGGCCTTGATGTGCTTGAACGCCACATCGAAGATCACAAGCTGAACACCACGCGCTTTCTGATTATGGCCCGTGAGCCTGATTATACCCGTCGCGCCGACAAAATGGTCACGGCCTTCATGTTCCGCGTCCGCAACATTCCCGCCGCGCTTTACAAAGCAATGGGCGGTTTTGCCACAAATGGCGTCAACATGACAAAGCTGGAAAGCTATATGGTGGATGGCGGCTTCACGGCAACACAGTTCTATGCCGATATCGAAGGCCATCCGGAGGACGAAAATGTCCGCTTCGCCCTTGATGAATTGGGGTATTTCACGGAAATGGTGGAAATTCTTGGCGTCTATCCGGCAGACCCGCGACGGGCTTGAAACAAGCGATTGACAGGCGAGGCAGGCACGCGCGGTGCGTTCAGCCCCTCTGCGCCCCTTGGTATTGCTCCGACAGGTTTTGGCAATAAGTCTTCACCCGCTTCTCGAAGCGTTTCTGCAAGGTTGATTTTGCGAATTTCACCGACTGCACGAGAATACGCGCCGACAAAGTCGTAGGACGCACATCGTAGCCGAAGGTCACCCGTGTGCGCTGCGCAGACAGGGGCACAAGCTCAGTCGTGATCTCCATATTGAGGCCGCCGGATTTAGCCATCGCCATCAGGACATTCGGCGCGTCAAACTCGGTGATTTCCGCATCCAGATCACGCATCTTACCACGAAACGGGACTTTGAGCGTCCATCCCGCGCCGACACCACGGGGCTGCGTCGGAGACTTGCGGGAAAAATCAATCCCACGCCGCATGGCCTGACGCTCCAACCCCTCGAAATCCGTGATGTGACCGAAGACAAAATCTGCGGGCGCTTCAATATCTTGACGGGTCGAAAATTTCATACCTGATTACCTGTTAGCTTACCCAAAGCATTTATTCCTTTATTCCCAAGAATCCGCAAGCCACTTGGACATGAGAACCTGCGCAATTGCGCCTTTTCTTGGCGGGGAAATCTCGGGGTGCTGACCCGCCATGGCGCAGGCCAGCTCCTCGCGCCGAACCCAGCGGGCATCCTCGATCTCAACGGGATCGACAGTGATCTCTGTGCTCACTGCCACCGCCCGACAGCCCAGCATCAACGATGCCGGAAAAGGCCACGGTTGGCTTGTGACATAGTCCACCTGCCCCACGCGCACCCCCGCCTCTTCAAAAACCTCGCGCCGGACGGCTGCCTCGATTGGCTCTCCCGGTTCGACAAACCCCGCAAGCAGAGAATACATCCGGTCCGGCCAAGCGGGATTGCGGCCTAGCAAAACAGAATTGCCGTGAGTGACCAACATGATCACTACCGGATCAGTGCGCGGATAATGGGAGGCAGAACAGGACGGGCAATCCCTTTGCCATCCGCCCTGAGACATCTCCGTGCGCGCACCACACGCGGCGCAAAAACCGTGTGTGCGGTGCCACTCGCACAAGCCTCTGGCGGTTCCTGCAATCTCTGCCTCCAGAGGCGTCAACTCCGTCATCACAACCCGCAGATCGTAAAACGTAATATCCGGCAGTTCGGCACATTCGACACTCACATGCGACCACGGCGAAGACTGCACAGGCTCAGATTTGGTCTCTTCGGCGTCCAATTCACTGACATCGCGAGAGAAGACGGGCTGCCCGTTTGGCAAAACTCCGAGGAACAGGTCATTCCTAATGATTTCGGGAAATGCATCTTGCGTCAGAAACGCAAGTTTGCCCGCAGCATCCAAAGGCACCCGCCCGCGCCAGTAAGGCACGAACACGGCATCTTCCCGCCCACACAAATCTGCAGCATTCGCTCTCAGATGCGCGGCCCTGTTCAACTCTCCGCCCGCAAGCGGCACCAAATTCTGTTTCATGGCCTCGCCATATGCCCCGTTTCCTTTGCAAACCACGCCGCTCTTCATACCAGCGGCCCGGACACCACTGCCCTGTTGCACTTTTGCGACAAGGAAACGCCCTAGATCACGGACACATAGCGCCTCAAAAGACAGCCCGAACAGAATGTGATGACTGTTTTTGCTTGATAATTTCGGCCCTGTCACATCTTTTTCTTGTGATGATCCTATGGCCGTATCACACTGTTTCCGAAATCGATGTTTCCAAGCAAGGAGAAGCCCGATGGACCACCCGAACACCCATATTCATCGCCGAGACTTTCTATCCGGCACAATTGCAGGATCTGCCTTGATCGCACTTCATCCCTTCTCTGCGCGCGCCAATGCCAACCAAGCCCATTTGCGGATCATGGAAACCACGGACCTGCACGTCCATGTATTCCCTTATGATTACTACGCCGACAAACCGGTGGACACGGTTGGCCTCGCTCGCACCGCAGCGCATATCAATGACGTGCGCGCCGAAGCCACCAACACAATGCTGTTGGACAATGGCGACTTTTTGCAAGGCAACCCGATGGGCGACTACATCGCCTATGAGCGCGGCATGAAGGAAGGCGACATGCATCCGGTCATTACCGCCATGAATACGCTGGGATTTGACGCTTCGACCCTTGGCAATCACGAATTCAACTACGGCATCGACTTTTTGATGAAGACGCTGGCGGGTGCAAATTATCCGGTGATTTCCGCCAATGTCGTCAAGGAAATGGGCGCGACGCCGCGCGAGGACACAACGCTGGTTCCGCCTTATATCATCCTTGATCGCGAGATCACCGATGGCGCGGGTGAGACCCATCAGATCAAGGTCGGCCTGATCGGCTTTGTTCCGCCACAGATCATGATGTGGGACCGCAAGAACCTCGAAGGCACGGTTGACGCCCGCGACATCGTGGAAACCGCCCGCGCCTATGTGCCCGAGATGAAAGAGAAAGGCGCGGATATCATCATCGCGCTGAATCACTCGGGTATCGCCTCCGCCGACCACACGGAAGGGATGGAGAACGCCTCGGTTCCGCTGGCCGAAGTCGAGGGGATCGACGCGCTTTTGACCGGCCACTCGCACCTCGTCTTTCCGTCACCGACCTTTGACGGCTTTGCAGCGGTTGATAGCGAGAAAGGTCTCATCCACGGCAAGCCGGCGGTCATGGGCGGTTATTGGGGCTCGCATTTGGGGGTCATGGACCTGATGCTCGAATATGAAAGCGGCGAATGGCGTGTCGTCACCAGTTCCGTCGAAACCCGCCCGATCTACCAACGCAACGAAGACCGTTCGATCACGCCTCTGGTCAAAAGCGTCGAACCTGTGCTGAACTCGGTGCAGGACATTCACGATCAAACGCTGCGATATGTCCGCCGTGCGGTCGGCAAGACAACGGCACCGCTGCACTCCTATTTCGCGCTGGTGGCCGACGATCCCTCGGTCCAGATCGTATCCAACGCCCAGCTTTGGTATATCTCCGAGATGATGAAAGGCACCGAACATGAGGGACTGCCGATCCTCTCTGCCGCTGCTCCGTTCAAAGCAGGTGGCCGTGGCGGACCTGAGTATTACACGGACGTTGCGCCCGGTGATGTGGCGATCAAGAACGTGGCCGATCTCTATCTCTACCCGAACACGATCCGCGCCGTCCGCATCAACGGTGCGCAGCTCAAAGGCTGGCTGGAACGCTCCGCCGGCATGTTCAACCACGTGGAGAAAGGCGCGAAAGATGCGCTCCTGCTCAATCCGACATTCGCGTCCTACAATTTCGACGTGATCGACGGGGTGAGCTATCAGATCGACATCTCCCAACCTTCGCGTTTCGATTCAGACGGCGAGCTTTTGAATCCGAACGCCTCCCGCATCACCAATCTCACCTTCAACGATGCGCCCGTCACGGATGACATGGAATTCATCGTTGCGACCAACAACTACCGCGCGGGTGGCGGCGGGTCTTTCCCCGGCGCAGATGGCTCGACCGTCATTTTTGAAGGGCCGGACACCAACCGCGACATCATCGTGCGCTATATCATCGAACAAGGCACGGTGAACCCGACAGCAGATAACAACTGGTCGCTGGCCCCTCTCGGCGGCACCACGGTTCTGTTCGAGACCGGAACCGCAGCTCGTGCGCATCTGGCCGATCTCGAAGAGCTGACCATAGAGGATGCAGGCGAAGGTTCTGACGGATTCGCACAATTTCGCATTTCGCTTTGAGCCAACACTGACTTGCCAAAGCGGCCACCCTCCGGTGGTCGCTTTTTTTGTTTACCAAATGGGCAAAAACGCAATCACCTGCCTGTTTTCTGTGCGACTGCCGGAATTGTATACACGATTGTAAACTCGAAACTCGCCGTAGGACCTCTCACAGGTCATGCTTTTCAAGAACGATACAGGGGAGTTTCATGTTCAACAAATCCATCACCACTATGGCCGCCCTCGCGCTCAGCGCGACCGCCGCCTATGCCGAGACCGCGATGCCTTTCGCCCTCGACTGGAAATTCGAGGGCCCCGCAGCGCCCTATTTCACAGCCGTTGAAAAAGGCTATTTCGCCGATCACGACCTCGATGTGGAAGTCTCCGCGGGCCAAGGTTCGCTTGACGCCATCCCGAAAGTCGCCACCGGCGCTTTCCCTGTCGGCTTTGCAGACATCAACAGCCTTGTGAAATTCCTCGACCAAAACCCCGGCGCACCCGTCACCGCGATCATGATGATCTATGATGCACCGGCTTTCGCTATTGTCGGCCGCAAGTCCTTGGGTGTCGAAGCGCCCAAAGACCTTGAAGGCAAAGTGCTGGGCGCACCGCCGCCCGATGGCGCGTGGGCGCAATTCCCGATCTTTGCCGCCGAGAACGATCTCGACATGGACAAGATCACCGTGGAGCCGGTCGGCTTCCCGACCCGCGAGCCGATGCTTGCCGAGGGCAAAGTGGATGCTGTGACTGGCTATAACTTTTCCTCGTTCCTGAACCTTGTGCGCCTTGGCGTGCCGGAAGATGACATTTCCACCATCATGATGTCGGATTACGGTGTGGACCTTTACGGCAACGCCATCATCGTCAACACCGACTTTGCCGCCGAAAACCCCGAAGCTGTAACCGGTTTTCTGACCGCCGTTGCGGCCGGTTGGAAAGATGCGGTTGCAGATCCTGCCGCCGCTGCGGAAACGCTGGCGAAATACAATCCGGCGTCCGATCTGGCCCTGGAGACCCGTCGTCTTGAACTGGCCATCGAAGGCAATGTTCTCACCGACTATGTGGCAGAAAACGGTCTGGGCGGCATCGACGAAGACCGCCTCGCGGCCTCCCTCGAACAGCTCAAACTGGTCTATGAATTCAAGGCAGAGCCGGATGCAAGCCTGTATTTCACAGAAGAATACTTGCCTGCCGCTGACGCGCGCATGCTGAAGTAATCTCGGAGTGAGTATTTGGCGGGCGCGGGTCTTTCGGCTCGCGCCCGTTTTTGTGCGGGCAAAAGGTGATACATGACCAATCTCATAGACATCAAAGGCGTCATCCACGCCTATCAAACCGAAAACGGCCCCCTGCCCGTTCTCGACGATCTCAATATCTCTGTGCCTGAAGGCGATTTTTGCGCCGTGGTCGGCCCGTCCGGCTGCGGAAAATCGACGCTGACGCGGCTCATCGCCGGACTGATGAAACCCGATCAGGGCGAAGTCTGGCTGCACGGGGAAAAAGTCACCTCACCACGCGCAACCGTGGGCATGGCGTTCCAAAATCCTGTTTTGCTCGAATGGCGCACGATTTTGCAAAATGTTCTGTTGCCACTCGAAATCGTGCCGAACAAGATGACCAAAGCGCAGAAAGAAGAGCGCGGGCGGGAATTGTTGACATTGGTCGGCCTCGAAGGGTTCGAAGACAAGCGCCCCTCGGAATTGTCCGGAGGTATGCGCCAACGCGCCTCGCTCTGTCGTTCGATCGTTCACAAGCCCGACGTGCTGATCATGGACGAGCCTTTCGGCGCTCTTGATGCCTTCACCCGCGAAGACCTCTGGCAAACCATGCACCGGCTACGTGAGGAAGAACCTTTCACCGGCGTGCTCATTACCCATGACCTGCGTGAAAGTGTCTATCTTGCCGATGAGGTTGTTGTGCTCTCGGGCCGCCCCGCAACCACACAGCATGTCGAAAACGTGAAACTCGGCGGGCGCACCGACCTCGAAGTGATCTACACCACCGAGGCCACCGACATCCTGCACCGCCTGCGCCACCAGATCGAGATCGCCCAAGGCCGCGCCAAAAGTGAGGAGGCTGCGTGATGAAACATTGGAAGCAAATCGCCACCCCGGCCCTCGCCATCGTGCTGTTCATCGCGTTCTGGGAGTTCATCGTCTGGGTGAACCAATGGCCGAATTACAAAATGGCCTCGCCCTCTGATCTGATCCCCGCCTATGCGAAATACTGGAATCTGTTTCTGATCTACGGCTGGCAAACACTGTGGCGCACGGTCGTTGGCCTGTTGGTTGCGGTCGTTTTCGGCACGCTGATCGGCATGATCATGGGCTTTTCACGCACCATGCGCGATGCGCTCTACCCGCTTCTGGTCGGCTTCAATGCCATTCCGAAAGCCACGGTTGTCCCCGTGCTCGCGCTGATCCTGATCGGGCACCATGATCTCAACACCGTGCTGATTGCCTTCATGATTTCCTTTTTCCCGATCTCGGTCGCGGTTTCCATCGGGTTGTCGACACTGGAACCGGAGTATCGTGACATTTTGCGCGCACTGGGGGCCTCAAAATGGACAATTTTCTGGAAAATCGCCCTGCCAAAGACGCTGCCGGAATTTTTCGGCGCACTCAAAGTCGCGGTTACACTGGCGTTTATCGGCACAAACCTAATGGAGATCGTCGAGCCACACGGCAAGGGGCTGGGGCATCTGTTCGACAGCGGCAAGATCAACGCAGACTACCCGCTGATGTTCGCCGTATTGATCGCTTTGGCCTTCCTCGGCATCCTGCTTTACTACATCGTCGTAGGGCTTGAGAAAATCTTTGCCGGATGGGCGGAAAGACCGCAAAGCTGAGCGGATATGCGCAAGAGTTCACAAGCTCTTGCGAATCCGCGCTGTCATCACTATGTAACCCCTTGAGAGGTTGGCGCGGGCGAGCGCCTCGCCAACCCGGTCAGGTCCGGAAGGAAGCAGCCGTAACGAGCCCCGCTTGGGTCGTTGTCCAGCCTCTCACCCTTTCCCCCAAAGATGCAACAAGTGCGAAACAACGTGCCGTGCCCACTTGTTCTTGGCCGGATACGCGGCAATATAGGTAAAACCCTCTGACAGCGTGGCACAATGCATCCGACCCTTTCCGATCTGGGCTGGTCCCAATTCTTTACCGACCAACTCGATAGCAACGAAATCGATACCCTGACACCTGTGCGCCTCTCCGGAGTGCGGCGCCGCTCTGTTGTGGCGCTGACGGCCGATCTTGATCGGAAAGAGATCGCATTAACCGGTGATCATGTGGCCACCGACATGGCGGTTGGAGATTTTGCCCTCACCGATGGCGAACGCCTCATCCGTGTGCTCGACCGCAAAACCGTGATCTCGCGCAAGGCCGCCGGTCTCGCAGCACAGGCCCAGTTGATTGCAGCCAATATCGACACGCTCATCATCACCACCTCATGCAATCAGGATTTCAACGACGCACGCCTTGAACGCTACCTCGCCATTGCGATCGAGGCGGAGACCACCCCCGTGATTGCCATCACCAAAGCCGACAAACCCGAAGGGCTCACAGCAGAGGCCTATGCAGAACGTGCAAAGGCGCTCTACGACGGGGCCGATGTGTTGCTGATCAACGCCAAGTCTCCGGACGACATTGCCCGTCTCGAAGGCTATTGCGGCACAGGTCAGACGATTGCGCTGGTTGGCTCGTCCGGTGTGGGGAAATCTACCATTGCCCGCGGGTTGACGGGCGAGGACATCGCAGTTGGCGACATTCGCGATGATGATGCGAAAGGGCGCCACACCACCACAGCACGCTCCATGCACCGGATGCATGCGGGCGGATGGCTGATCGACACACCGGGGATGCGGGAACTCGCGCTGCATGACGCCTCAGAGGGCATCGCGACGCTGTTCGAGGACATAACCGACCTCGCCGCCCAGTGCAAATTCTCCGACTGCCAGCACCGCACCGAACCCGGCTGCGCCGTCCAACGCGCGGTCAATGCCGGCACACTCGACCCCGAACGCCTGGAACGGTGGCGCAAACTCGTGGACGAGGACACCCACAATTCCGAAACCATCGCGGATGCACGCGAGCGGGGCCGGAAGTTCTCCAAAATGGTCAAGTCCACCATGAAGGCAAAAAAGGCCCGTCGCGGAGAATAGCCCGTCGCGCAACACGACAACTGCACAGATGCAAATTCGGTCAATTCAGGTTGCGGGGACACGCCCCCGCCCTTACCTTAGCCGCAACGATAGCCTTTCGCGGCAGACTTGAAACAAGAGCTGCCTGCGAGAGCCTGTCCACATCAATACGTCGCACGGCGTTTTCCGGAACTCTGCACGTCAGATTCTTAGCAAAACGCTTCAAGGAGGCTCGCGCATGACCGACACAAATTCCGGCTACAAGGTGCTGGCGCGCAAATACCGTCCGGAGACCTTTGCCGACCTGATCGGTCAAGACGCCATGGTGCGCACGCTCAAAAATGCCTTTGCCGCGGACCGCATTGCGCAGGCCTTTATCATGACCGGTATTCGCGGCACCGGCAAAACCACCACCGCGCGGATCATCGCCAAGGGCATGAACTGTATCGGGCCGGACGGAAACAGCGGACCGACAACTGAACCCTGTGGTCAATGCGAACATTGCGTGGCGATCTCCGAAGGCCGCCATGTCGATGTGATGGAGATGGACGCTGCATCGCGCACAGGTGTGAACGACATCCGCGAGATTATCGATTCTGTGCATTATCGCGCCGCCTCCGCGCGTTATAAAATCTATATCATCGACGAGGTGCACATGCTCTCCACGAGTGCGTTCAACGCGCTCCTGAAGACGCTTGAGGAACCGCCCGCCCACGTCAAATTCATTTTTGCGACCACAGAAATCCGCAAGGTTCCGGTCACCGTTCTCTCCCGCTGCCAGCGTTTTGATCTGCGACGGATTGAGCCGGAAGTGATGATGAACCACCTTGCCTCGATTGCCGAGAAAGAAGGCTCGAAAGTGGCGCAAGACGCCTTTGCGCTCATTACAAGGGCCGCCGAAGGCTCCGTGCGAGACGCGCTTTCGCTGCTGGATCAAGCAATTTCCCACGGCGCAGGCGAGACCACGGTCGATCAGGTCCGCGCCATGTTGGGCCTTGCCGACAGAGGCCGCGTTCTCGACCTGTTCGACATGATTATGATGGGCGATGCCGCCAGTGCGCTTGAAGAACTGGGCGGACAATATGCTGACGGAGCGGATCCGCTCGCTGTGCTGCGCGATCTGGCAGAGATCACCCACTGGGTCTCGGTCATCAAGATCACGCCCAATGCCGCCGATGATCCGACGATTGGTCCCGATGAACGCGCCCGCGGCTTGGCCATGGCGGAGAAACTACCGATGCGGGTGCTGTCGCGCATGTGGCAGATGCTCCTGAAAGCCATAGAAGAGGTCGCCGCCGCGCCCAACGCCATGATGGCCTCCGAAATGGCAATCATCCGCCTGACCCACGTGGCCGATCTGCCGATGCCCGAAGACCTCGTGCGCAAGCTCAACGAACAAAACCCGCCACCGCGTCCGCCTTCCGGTCCTGCCGGCGGTGGAGCCCCTGCTGGCGGAGGCTCTGTGAATGCGCAAGGCAGCACGAGTGCTCCACGCAGTCCAGTGCATGGTCCGACCATGTCCTCCGGCGCCGCCACCGCCACAGCACAAGCGCCCGACCTTGCCTTGGCGCGCTACACCAGCTTTCAATCACTTGTCGATCTCGTGGGCGAACACCGCGACATGAAGCTCAAAATCGACATGGAAACCCATATGCGGATCGCAAATTACCGTCCGGGGTTTATCGAATTCGAACCGGCAGGAGATGCGCCTTCCGACCTAGCACAGCGCCTGCAAAGCCGCCTCTTTGCCTTTACCGGCCAGCGTTGGGGCGTGACCATCGCCAAAGCGCCGGAAGGCACGGAAACCATCCGCGAAGTCGCAGATGCCGAGCGCCTCGCTCTCGAAGAAGAGGCCAAGCAGCATCCGGCAATTGCGAAAGTGTTCGAGCTTTTCCCCGACGCGAAAATCACTGATATACGCACACCGGAACAGATTGCCTCCGAAGCCGCCATCGAAGCGCTTCAGGAGGTTGAGGATGAATGGGACCCGTTCGAAGAGTGAACGCCCACAAGACAGATGCAGGAGCATGAACATGTTTAAAGGCCTTGGCGGTCTCGGCGATATGGCCGGGATGATGAAAAAAGCGCAGCAAATGCAAAAGGATATGGCAGAGCTGCAAGAGAAACTCGACTCGGTGGAAGTGGTCGGGGAAAGCGGTGCGGGCCTTGTCAAAGCGACAGCCACGGCCAAGGGTAAGCTGACCGCGCTCGACATCGATCCGTCGATTTTCCATCCGGATGAAAAGGAAGTGGTCGAGGATCTGATCCTCGCCGCGATCAAGGACGCACAAGCCAAAGCGGCCGAAAAGTCCGAAGAAGAAATGAAATCCCTGACCGAGGGCCTCGGCCTTCCGGCTGATTTCAAAATGCCGTTCTGACCAGCCCGTGAGTGGTCGGCAGGACATAGAAGATCTGATTGATCTGATGGCGCGTTTGCCGGGGCTTGGCCCGCGGTCGGCACGCCGTGCTGTCTTGCACCTCATCCAGAAACGCGGCCGCCTGATGCAGCCTCTTGCCCAAGCCATGCAGCAAGTCGCCGACAGCGCCCGCGAATGTGTCCATTGCGGCAATATCGGCACTGCCGACCTGTGTGATATTTGCACCGACGACCGCCGTGCAAATGGCGAGATTTGTGTGGTTGAAGACGTCTCCGACCTCTGGGCGATGGAGCGCTCCGGCGTGTTCAAAGGGCGGTATCATGTGCTGGGCGGGACGCTTTCCGCGCTGGATGCAATCGGCCCGGAAGACCTTCGCATTCCCCTTCTGGTGCAACGCGTGGCAGAGGAAAACATCAGCGAAGTCATCCTCGCGCTAGGCGCGACCGTCGATGGCCAAACCACCGCGCATTATATTGCCGATGAACTCGCCGGACGATGCTCGGTTACCTCTTTGGCGCAGGGCGTGCCTGTGGGGGGCGAGTTGGATTATCTTGACGACGGCACAATCACCGCCGCCCTCACCGCCCGCAAGAGCCTCTCATAGAAAAAGCCCGGAACTTGCGCTCCGGGCCTTCTGTTTTGACTGTGACCGAGATTACTCGTCGTCGTCTTCATCGCCATTGTCCGGCAAGTTGAAGAAGCTGTCCGCATCGGGCACCTTGTCTTCTTTTTCCTCTTCGTCACGCGACAAAGAGAACCCTTCCAGTCCGGAAATCGCGGTCGGGATTCTCGGTTCCGCCTCGGCAGACAGGGAATCTTCGGTCGACAGAAGCTTGCGACGCTCGTCATCCGTCATATTCGCTTCGCGGTTTTTCGCGGCTTTCTGCACGGCTGCATCCAACTCGGTCTGCTTACACAGGCCCAGCGCCACCGGATCAATCGGTTGCATATTGGCGATATTCCAGTGCGTGCGCTCACGGATCGACTGGATCGTCGGCTTGGTGGTGCCCACCAGTTTCGCGATCTGACCGTCGGACAGTTCAGGGTGAAACTTCACCAACCAGAGAATCGAATTCGGGCGATCCTGGCGCTTGGACAAAGGCGTATAACGCGGGCCGCGACGCTTTTCTTCGCCCTGTGCAGCGGCGTTGAACTTCAGCTTGAGCTTGTGCAGCGGGTTGTCTTCGCCAGCCTTGATTTCCTCAGCCGTCAGTTGGTTGTTGGCAACCGGATCGAAGCCACGCACACCGCCCGCGACATCTCCGTCGGCGATGCCCTGAACTTCGAGTTCATGAAGACCACAGAAATCGGCGATCTGTTTGAAGCTCAGCGTGGTATTGTCGACCAGCCAAACAGCGGTGGCCTTTGCCATAATCGGTTTTGCCATGGGTCACACTCCTTAAAAATGCGGCTCTCCCCGGATACACCTTCTCCGTCGCCTGAAAGGGCTTTCCCCGGCTGGGGACGGTTCTCGTTGTCGGGGAACTTGGGCGCTGTATAGTGCGGATCGCAATCGGAGGAAAGAGAAAATGCGTCAATGGATCGTGACCACGCTGATCGGGCTGAACCTGATCTGGAGCACCCCCGGCTTTGCCGATGGCGAAAAGGCAGGAGATTTCGACTATTATGTGCTGGCCCTCTCGTGGTCCCCCACATGGTGCACCCTTGAAGGCAACGCCCGCAATTCCCCGCAATGCGATCAGGATTTCGGCTGGGTGCTCCATGGGCTCTGGCCCCAATACGAAAGCGGCTGGCCCTCCTATTGCAACACCACTGCGCATGACCCGTCGAAACGCGAAACCGCTCGCATGGCCGACATCATGGGCACATCCGGAGCCGCTTGGTATCAGTGGAAAAAGCACGGGCGCTGTTCCGGACTGTCACCGGACGATTTCTTCGCCCTCTCTCGTCAGGCCTATGAAAGCATCACCCGACCTGCGGTTTTCCGCAAACTTGATCGAGACGTAAAACTGCCCGCCTCCGTTGTCGAGGATGCCTTTCTCAAGGACAACCCCGCGCTGGAGGCCAATGAGATCACCGTGACCTGCGAAAGCCGCCGCATCCAAGAGGTCCGCATCTGCCTCACACGCGATCTGGAGCCGCGCACATGCGGGACAGATGTGATCCGCGACTGTTCGCTAGACGATGCGCTTTTCGAAGCCATTGATTGAGTATTTAAACCATCAGAAAACTGCCCTCCTGCTTTCTGATGGTCCAAATACTCACATTTCCAGCACGATCTTTCCGATATGCGCACCGCTTTCCATATGCGCATGCGCCTGCGCCGCATCCTCCAGAGCATAGGTGCTATCCATCACTGGCCCGACCTGCCCCGCTTCGATGAGGGGCCAGACCTTCGTCAAGAGTGCCCGAGCGATCCCTGCTTTGACTTCATCCGATTGCGGACGCAACGTCGATCCGGTGAGCGTCAGGCGCCGCAGCATGATCTGCGCGAAATTCACTTCGGCTTTCGAGCCTTGCAAAAACGCGATGTTTACAAGGCGTCCTTCCATAGCGAGTGCTTTGATATTTCGCGGGATATAACTTCCGCCCACCATATCCAGAATAAGGTTCATCCCGCCTTCGGCTTTTGCCACCTCGACGAAATCTTCCTCGCGATAGTTGAACGCCCGCTCTGCTCCAAGTCCGGTGCAGGCTTTACATTTCTCATCAGATCCCGCCGTCGCGAACACCCGTGCGCCAAAGGCACGCGCCAGCTGGATTGCCGTTGTGCCTATGCCCGAGGAGCCGCCATGCACGAGAAAACGCTCCCCCGCCTGCAAACCGCCACGCATAAAGACGTTTGACCAGACCGTGAAGAATGTCTCCGGCAGACAGGCAGCCTCTTGCATGGACATGCCTTTCGGTACGGGCAAAGCGTGAGCCGCAGGACAGGCGACATATTCCGCATAGCCACCACCAGGCAGCAACGCACAGACCTGATCTCCGACACTCCAGTCGCTCACAGCAACCCCCACAGCCACGACCTCTCCTGCGCCTTCAAGACCGGGCAGGTCGGACGCCCCCGGCGGAGGATTGTAGAGGCCGGCCCGTTGCAGCGCATCAGGCCGGTTCACGCCGGCATAGGCCAGTTTGATCACGATCTCGTCGGCGCCAGGATGCGGGACTGGACGGGTGCAAGGCGTGAGCACATCGGGGCCGCCCGCCTTGGAAATTTCAACAGCACGCATGGTTTCTGGCAAGCTCATTGGGCAGTCTCCCCTTCTGTTGTCTCCGTTCCGGGCACATCCGCCCGTCTTGCCCCAGCGGGCGCTTTCACCAAAGACAATGCAGCGCTCGGCAGCGCGAAGAGCGTGGACAGGGCCTTGTTCTCCCGCACGGTTGCCTTGGCTTTCTCGATCTGCATCACATCGTCGATCCGGCGATCAAGGAAGTCCTTGGTATCCACGAAGCCTTCGCTGTCATCCCCAAGCCAGAAAAGCACAGTGGAAGCAAAAACACCCGCCAGCGTCGCGCGTTTCGTATACCAGTTCACATCGTCCGAATGATCCCCCAGCGCATTCCAGATGGCATCTGCGGTTTCCCAGACCAGTCGCGTGCCCTCGGGTGCATAGATCGGCAAGGAGAAGAGCGACATACCGCGCCGCACCGCTTCGCGATCAACCGCCTGAAGACGCAACCAGACCGCGTGGGCAATGCGGTCGCGAAAACGCATACCGGACAGGTCCGCCGCCTCAAGTGACTTGACCATCTCGCGGTCGCCACGTTTATGAAATGCGGCTGCCAAATCAACGGACCCTCGCGGAGCGGCCACTTTGGCCAAGGCTTCGGACACACCCGAATCAGCCACTGCCGCTTTGAAGGTCTCTGGCCCCCATCCGTCGAAAACCACATGGATCAGCGCCGCATCCAGCAGTTTTTCGCGGGTTGGATCGGGATAAGCGGTGGTTGGCATGTCTTTGTCCTCCTTCAGAGTCTTGCGCATAGTAGACAAGCTAGAGTGACTTTGCTATACGGCCAATTCCTGCAATTCATGCAAATCTAACTTAGGAAGGTGGTGACACCACATGCAGGTTAGCGTTCGTGATAACAACGTCGATCAGGCACTCCGTGCTCTGAAGAAAAAACTTCAACGTGAAGGCGTTTTTCGTGAAATGAAGCTCAAGCAACATTTCGAAAAACCATCCGTGAAGAAAGCGCGCGAGAAGGCCGAGGCCATCCGCCGTGCCCGCAAGCTGGCTCGTAAAAAAGCTCAGCGCGAAGGGATGCTTTAAGTTCGACGTTTCGAACCGTCCCACATGACTTTGCGTGATGTGAGACATATAAAAATACAACCCCCGGAAGCGAAAGCTCCGGGGGTTTGTTTTTGTCATCTACGTCTTTGTACCGACGTGTTTCACGGGAAACCTGAGACACAGATTTTCGCGAAACGCGTAACAGCCAAGGGACCTACTCAGCCTTTGCGCGAAGGCTTGGCGTCTCCGCCACGCACAGGCGTTTTGGCACCTTTGCGATGGGGCTTTTTGCCGCCCGGTTTGGAACGGTCGAATTTCGGCTTTTCAAACTTTGCCTTCGGCTTTCCAGCGGCACCCTCACGCGGCTTGCGTGGTTTGGCTGCGGAATGGGTGGCCTCGTCGCGTTCTTTGTGCGGTTTTTTCTCATAGGGTTTCTTCGGGCGGTCCTGACCGTCCAGAAACTCCTTGGAAGACGTGTTGCCACGCGGCTTGTCGAACCGTTTCTTCGGCCCGCCTTTTCCCGGTCGCCCCGCAGGATTGCGATGTTGCGAAAATTCCGGCGCCCCCGCGAGTGGCTTGACCGTGATCTCGCCTTCGAGTTGCGCTTTCGGCCCAATATGGTCGAGGAAGCCAGCCAAAGCGGACTCTTTCAGCTCCACATAGGTCTCGTTGTCTTCCATGCGAATCTTGCCGATCTGGGTCTTTTCCAGATTGCCTGCACGACACAAAAGCGGCAGCAGCCAACGCGGCTCTGCCCGCTGGGTGCGCCCCACCGACAGGGAAATCCATGCCGAAGGGCCAAATTCTGCACGCGGGTCTTGCGGACGTTTTGCCGTATGGACATTCAACTCTTCGGGTGCGGACAGACCTGCGCGATAGAGACGCAAGCAAGCGACAGCAACCTGTTCGGGGCTGTAACGCTCCAGCAATTTCGCAGCAAAAGCCGTATCAGAGTCACTCAACTCCTCTGCCCAAGCCGCATCTTCCATGATCCGGCTTTCGTCAAGCGCAAGGATGTCTTCCGCCGTCGGCGCATGTTTCCACTCGGCGTCAATTTTCGCCCATTTCAACAGGCGCGCAGCTTTCTTTGCCACGTTATCCGGCGCGATCAGAACCGAGGTGCCTTTTCGTCCGGCACGACCTGTCCGACCCGAACGGTGCAAAAGCCCCTCGGTATTGGTCGGCAAATCGGCATGGATCACCAGTTCCAGATTGGGCAGGTCAATCCCGCGCGCCGCCACATCAGTGGCCACACAGACACGGGCCCGACCGTCACGCAACGCCTGAAGCGCATGGGAACGCTCGTCCTGAGACAGCTCGCCCGACAGGCTCACCACAGAGAACCCGCGATTGGCAAACCGTGCCGTCAGACGCGCCACTGCGGCGCGGGTGTTTGCAAACACGATCGAGGTCTGGCTGTCGTGAAACCGCAGCAGGTTGATGATCGCATGTTCGGAATCACGCGGCGCACACTGGATGACCTCATAAGAGATATCTGCGTGCTGACTCTTTTCCGAAACCGTTGCGACACGCACAGCATCGCGTTGATAGGTCTTGGCGATATGGCTGATGGATTTGGACACGGTTGCCGAGAACAGGAGCGTGCGACGATCTTCGGGCGCTTCGCCCAACATGAACTCAAGATCTTCGCGAAAGCCGAGATCAAGCATCTCGTCGGCTTCATCAAGAACAATGGCGCGAATGCTCGACAAATCCAGCGCGCCGCGCGTGATATGATCGCGCAGGCGTCCGGGCGTGCCCACAACAATATGCGCACCACGTTCCAAAGCCCGACGCTCGGTGCGGGCGTCCATACCGCCGATACAGGTCGCTACCCGCGCGCCGGTTTTGGCATAAAGCCACATCAATTCGCGGCTGACCTGCATCGCAAGCTCGCGTGTCGGCGCTACAACAAGCGCCAAAGGGCTACCTGCGTGGTCAAAGCGTTCGGCTTCCCCCAAAAGCGTTGGCGCAATGGCAAGACCAAAGCCCACGGTCTTGCCGGACCCCGTCTGGGCGGAAACCAGCAAATCGGCCTGAGCAAGCTCGGGTGCGGTGACGGCCGTTTGAACGTCGGTCAGAGTGTCATAGCCACGCTCGGCAAGCGCGTCGGATAGGGGGGTCAGCATAAAGGGAATTCCGTTAGGGCGCCTAAATTCAGGCGCAAGATATGATTGTCTACCGGATTTTTCGACAAGAGTCCACAGCATAGAAATCGACATGCCCGACAATCTGCCGAACATGCGAAGGCTCACGCCAGAATGAAATCCCTAAATACGTCCGATCCAGCATTCAGATCGAGCATTCAGGTTCATGAGACAAAGGTTAACGCACGGAAAGGCGCGTTGTGCAATACTGTTCAGGCCTCGGTCGGCTCAAATTCCGCCCATTCCTCATCCGTAAACACCCGTGCTCTGGACAAAAAACAGGCGCCGCGCCCGGTGTCCAAAGAGAATCCCGCGCCATTGCCCGGCCCGGCATCCAGAATCATCTGGCTATGTTTCCATATCTCGAACAAGCTCTCGGAAATCCACACGGGCGCCCCCTCGACCTCACCAAGCTTTATATCCCGAGCCCCGATCATATAGTCACCCTCTTTAAAACACATGGGCGAAGAGCCATCACAACAGCCCCCCGATTGCACAAACATCACGGGGCCATACTCGGCAACAATCTCGGCAAGGAGGGCACGGGCGGCATCAGTCATCGTAACACGATCAAGAGGCATTCTATCCTGCTTTCAAAAAAACGGGGCATATACGCAACTCAGGGGGGAGGGAGAGGAATGCGTATATGCCCCAAGACAAGCCCGTAAAGGGCTTTATGAAGTTGGGCGGAACCTAGAAGAAACCCAACTTGTTCGGATTGTAGCTGACCAACATGTTCTTGGTCTGCTGATAGTGGTCGAGCATCATCTTGTGGTTCTCGCGCCCGATACCCGATTGCTTATACCCGCCAAAGGCCGCATGGGCCGGATAGGCATGGTAGTTATTGACCCAAACACGACCCGCCTGAATATGACGCCCGAAGCGGTAGCAGGTGTTCATATCCCGCGACCACACGCCCGCACCGAGACCATACATGGTGTCATTGGCGATATGGAGCGCCTCTTCTTCGTCCTTGAAGGTCGTGACAGAAACAACCGGCCCGAAGATTTCTTCCTGGAACACACGCATTTTATTGTGACCTTTGAGGATCGTCGGCTGGATGTAATAGCCACCGGCCAGATCACCGTCGAACTTGGCCGCATCACCGCCGGTCAGAACCTCGGCTCCCTCTTCGCGGCCAATAGTCAGGTAAGAGAGGATTTTCTCTTGTTGCTCAGCACTGGCCTGCGCACCGACCATCGTGTTGATGTCCCGTGGGTCACCTTGCTTGATGGCTTTCACGCGGGCAATGCAGCGCTCCATGAACTCTTCGTAGATGTCTTCCTGAATGAGCGCACGGCTCGGACAGGTGCAGACCTCACCCTGATTGAAAGCGAAGAGCACAAAACCTTCGACAGCCTTATCGAGGAAGGCATCATCTTCGCGCATCACATCGGAGAAGAAGATGTTCGGGGATTTTCCGCCCAGCTCAAGCGTCACCGGAATGAGGTTTTCGGTGGCATATTGCATGATCATACGACCGGTTGCCGTAGACCCTGTGAAAGCAATCTTTGCAATACGCGGGGAACGCGCAAGCGGTGCGCCCACCTCGGCGCCATAGCCGTTTACGATGTTGAGCACCCCGTCAGGCAGCAGATCGGCAATCACTTCCATCATTACCAAAATCGCCGCAGGAGTCTGTTCCGCTGGCTTGAGCACGATGCAGTTACCCGCCGCCAGAGCCGGCGCAAGTTTCCATGCCGCCATCAGAATGGAAAAGTTCCACGGGATGATCTGCCCAACAACGCCCAGAGGCTCGTGATAGTGATAAGCAACCGTATCCGCGTCGATCTCGGACATGGTGCCTTCCTGTCCGCGCAGAACCCCTGCGAAATAGCGGAAGTGATCGACAGCAAGCGGAATATCTGCCGCCATGGTTTCACGGATCGGCTTGCCATTGTCCCATGTCTCGGCGGTCGCGATGAGTTCGAGATTTTCCTCGATCCGGTCTGCGATTTTCAACAGGATGTTGGAGCGCTCGGATGCACTCTTACTGCCCCATGCCTCTTTCGCCGCATGGGCCGCATCCAGCGCAAGATCAACATCTGCGGCATCAGAACGCGCGACTTCGCACACTTTCTCGCCGGTGATGGGGGTCACATTGTCAAAATAGCGACCATTCACAGGCGGGGTATATTTACCGCCGATAAAGTTGTCGTAACGGGGTTTGAAAGGCGATGTGTAAATCGCACTTGTCTCGGATTGTACGTTCATGAATTTCCTCCTCATAGTCGGCATGACGTCCTCCACGCCAGCCTATGAGAGAAACTTGACCGCTCGCAGAAATCCGGTCACCCCCGAGTCACCTAGCCGCAGCGCAGCAATGTCTCACCCCTGAGACAGGTGGCCTCAGTTTTCGCCGTTTTCACCAATTCCGAGACGTTTCATCCGGCGATAGAGGGTCGCGCGACCAATCCCCAGCTCACGCGCCGCCGCCGACATATTGCCGCCCGCCCGCGCAATCGCGCGTTTGAGCGCCGCCCGCTCGGCGCGTTCCAGCGCGGAACTCGTCGAATCCCGTCCCAGAATGTCCGAAGCCGGACGTGGGTCAATCTTGCCACCAAGCCCCAAGCCGAAGGCCCGCCGCGCAGCGCGGGTCGCGCCCACGATCAGATCATCCTGATCCACCGCAAGAAGAACCGCCCCTTCGGGCCGCTCTTCGGGACCGGTGATGATCCGTGCCTTCGGGAACGCGGCGCGGAATGCCTCCGTCTCGATCTGTTTGGCGGTTTGCGCCACAACGCCAGAGATCAGCCGAGTATAGGCCTCCGTCTGGTCCGCACGACAAGAGGACACATCAAGCGCTGCGATCAACTCTCCGTCCGGCCCGAAAATCGGCGCATCCATACAGGACATGACCGTGTTCCGGCTCATGAAATGTTCGTCACGGTGAATGATGAGGCTGCGCGCCTCCGCGATGCAGGTTCCGATCCCGTTGGTGCCCTCGGATTTCTCAGACCAGTCGAAGCCCGCCCACAGGCCCCAGTCCTGAAACGTATCACTGTCGGCATCCTTGGAGCGCTGATCGAGAATGACCCCGTCCCGATCCGTCATCAAAACGGAACAGCCCGTGTTTCCGACCATCTGGAACAGATGGTCAAGCTGTGGCGTTGCAAGGTCCATGAACCCTCCAAGCCGCGCGCGGCGTTCCTGTATTTCCATGTCGGAAAACCGCTTCGGCGCAGGTGTTCGGGTCGGGTCCAGCCCATGTTTCACCATAGAGCGACGCCAACTGGCCGTCAGACGTGTCCCGACGTGATCCGATTCGACGGTAGAAATGATGTAATCTGCGTGACTTTTGCTCATCTAAGTCGCCTCCTCCCAAACGCGACGGCGATAAGCCTTACCATAGGGAAGGCCCAATCGCCAAATCGCGGTGTCGTGACCTCGTTGCATTGGCGGTCTCAATGAAAGGATCAAACGGGAAGCGCCGTGGTTTTGAACACCGTGCGCATGGCAAAGGAAGATTGCATGGTCTGCACGCCGGGCAAGCGAACAAGCTGGCGATGCACCTCGGCAAAATGATCGGTGTCGGCGGATACGACCTTAAGGATATAATCCGCTTTGCCCGCCATCAGATGACATTCGAGCACATCAGGCATATTTTTCACGGCCTTCTCGAAAGCCGCCAAAATATCATCCGCCTGACTGTTGAGCGTCACCTCGACAAAAACGGTCGCGCGACGATCCAGGTGACGAGGATCGAGCAGCGCCACATAATCACGGATAATGCCCTCCGTCTCCAGTCGCTGCACCCGACGATGACAGGCCGAGCTTGAGACATTGGCCTCTTGCGCCAGATCAGCGTTTGAAATCCGCCCTCGCCGCTGCAAAATCCGCAAGATGCGGCGGTCTGTGTCATCCATCTTGATCATTGCGCACACCTCTCCCGTTCAGAGCCGAATATTCGCAACAATGTCCCACGAATGATCTTTTTCGGCAAGCCGCGTCGGAAACATGTCTGCGTCGCGTATGACAAATGTATGGCCCAGCCGGAACGTCTTTGGTCCAGCAAAAAAGCCCGCTGGATCACTCCAACGGGCCGTTTTTTCAAAATCTCAACGCTCTCACTTCTTGAGCGAGTCGCGGATTTCCAAAAGCACTTCCAACTCGGTCGGCCCTTTGGGCTCCTCGACGGCGGGTGCTTCCTCCTCTTTGGATTCGGCAGCTTCTTTCACCTTGTTGACATAGCGCACCAACAAGAAGACCACCAAAGCAATGATCAGGAAGTTGATCACGGCCATGATGAACGAGCCGTAAGCGAACAGAGACGCGCCTGCTTCGCGTGCTGCTTCCAGCGAAGTGCCCGGAGCCACTTCACCCGAAATCACAACGTAACGGTTGGTGAAATCCAAGCCACCGGTGAAGACGCCGATGATCGGGTTGATCAGATCCGCAACCATGGATTTAACGATGGCGGTGAAGGCCGCACCGACGATGATACCAACAGCCATGTCCATGACATTGCCTTTGGCGATAAAATCTTTGAACTCTTTGAGCATTTTCTTTCCCTCTTTTGTCCCTTGGGGCCTGCCCCCCTGATTGCAAGCGCTTTGAAACCATTTGGCGCACAGTGCGCTCCGCAACCTTGCACATGCCTACCTGTTTTTTCGCAGAAGCAAAGCGCTATTTTAGGGGAAATCACCTGTTTTTATCCCCGGAGCTTTCATGTCAAATTCAGTCAATCACCCCATCACCAAACGCTGGCCCGCACAATTTCCCGAGAAAATCCAACTCTACTCCTTTCCCACACCGAACGGGGTTAAGGTCTCTATCGCGCTTGAAGAAATGGGGCTCGACTACGAGGCTCATCTGGTGACCCTCTCGGATTCGGATGTCAAAAGCCCCGAATTTCTCGCGCTCAACCCGAACAACAAAATACCGGCAATTATCGACCCGAACGGGCCGGGTGGCGCACAGATCGAATTGTTCGAATCCGGTGCCATCCTGATCTACCTCGCAGAAAAAACCGGGAAGTTCCTCTCAACTGATTCGAAAACCCGCTACGAGACCCTCCAGTGGCTGATGTTCCAGATGGGCGGCGTCGGGCCAATGTTCGGTCAGCTCGGCTTTTTCTACAAGTTCGCTGGCGCAAAGATGGAAGACCCCACAGCACGCGACCGCTATATCAACGAAGCCAAACGCCTTCTGAACGTCTTGGAGCAACGCCTTGAGGGGCGCGATTGGATTATGGATGCGTATTCCATCGCAGACATAGCCATCGCACCATGGCTCAACGCGCTGGATTTCTATGGCGCAAAAGAGGTTCTCGGCTATAACGACCTGAAAAACGTGCCGGCCTATGTCGAACGCTTCTACGCGCGACCTGCCGTTGCAAAAGCAAAGAACATTCCCCCGCGGCCTGAGTAATCGAACGGAATCTATCCGCACAGAACGGCATCCGCGTCCCGTACTTGGGGCGCGGAGATTTCGTGAGAACTGCCTGACATCAGGGATTCAGGTTTCGTGCAAAACACAGTAGGTTGTTCTCAGAAACCTCCGAGAGAGCCCCCATGACAGATTTCTCATCCAACAGCGCCAGCAGTCCGACAAGCGGCACTTGGACCTCACAACAGGTCACGCGACTGTTTTTCTTGGCGATTACGGCCTACTTTCTCGCACAACTGGCTCTGCGCCTGATCCTTGGCGGCGCACTGGAAACAGATGAAGCGGAAATGTTGTTGATGACGCCGGGCCTGCGTTGGGGCTATGGCCCGCAACTCCCATTGTATAACTGGCTTCAGACCATCCTGTTTTCCGTGTTCGGGGAAACCCTTTTCGCTCTGTCCCTCCTCAAGAACCTGCTGCTCTGGTCCACCTATGCCTTGTTGTTTGTCGGGCTTCGCGCCTTTGTCCCCGCACGGGTGGCCGCGCTGACCGCTCTGTCCCTGTTCCTTATTCCGGATATTGCCTGGGAAGCGGAGCGTGCAACGACCCATTCCAACATGCTGCTTGCGACAATCTCTGCAAGCATTGCGGCTTTTCTTTGGGCGCTGAAAACCGGTCATTTGCGGCATTGGGCTTTGTTTGGTCTGGCTCTGGGGCTGGGCGGTATTGCCAAATACAACTTCTGGGCCATTCCTGTCGGGCTGGTGCTTGCGTCCCTGTCGATCGAACACGCGCGCCGGAGCCTGCTCTCGATGCGCGCGCTCATCGCACCAGTGATCGCCGCAGTCGTCGTCGCTGGCCCCTATGTGTGGATGTTCAAAAATCCGGACCTCGCGCTATCCTCCGTCGGAAAAATGGACCTGTCCGAAGCAGCTCATAGCCTTATTCCCGAGGGCGTCCCCCTCTATTTCCAAGGCATTGCCGCGCTTTTGATCCTGCCTGCGCTTGTTGCTGTCATATTGTGGCTCGCCTCACGCAAGCGTCCCGCCTCCGTCGACACCCGCTGGCCCGCCATCCTGTTTCTAAGAGCCGGAGCAATACTCGCCGTGATCGGCCTCACAACAGTCTGGCTGGCAGAAGTGGGCCATATCACGCCACGCTGGCTCCTGCCCATCGTCTTGCCTGTGGTGGTCGGCCTTTTCCTGCGTCTCTCACCCCGCCTCTCTCGACGCGCAGCACTTGGCTACCTTACCACACTCTGCCTCTTTGCTGTGTTGGTCTTTGTTGGCCTGACCTTCGATCGCTACAAGGACGGTGCAAGACGCGACCTTGACTTTGAACCGCTTGCCCAATTCATCGAAGAAATGAACCTGCCGGAAGACACCCTGATCATCGCGGATTTCTACATCGGCGGCAATCTGGCCCACATCCGTCCGGACTGGAACATTCGACCGGACCTGCCTGCAAATGCCAAATCCGAACAAACAAAGCAGATCTTGCTTCTGAGCCGCACCGCAGGCAAGGGAAGCCATATGTCGAAACTCGCATCACAAGTCGGCTGGCCTTTTGCGGACCATGTAGACTATGGCGAAGAGCACCAGATCACACTTCCTTTTCTCCACGGCGAACGTACATTGCCGGTCCGACTGCTTTACGGCACCTCACAATAAAAGAAAGCTGTAACCATGCAGACGTCTGAGGACACCCAACTCTCAAGAGCCTTCTTTCTTATTCTTCTCGCATATTTCAGTGTCCACGTCGTATTGCGCACCGCGCTCGGTGGCACATTTGAATACGACGAGGCGGAAATGTTCGTTCTCGCGCAAGAGTATCATCTTGGTTATGGGCCTCAGACGCCGCTCTACAATTGGATTCAGGCGTTCACCTTTGATGTGTTCGGCCCCACAACTTTTGCAATCGCCTTACCCAAAAATATCCTGCTCTTCGCCACCTATGCTCTGACATTTGATGGCTTTCGACGTCTCCTCCCTGTGCGGACAGCCATAGCCGTAACGCTGGCGCTTTTGCTCTTGCCGAACGTATCATGGGAAGGTCAACGCGCGGGATCACACAGTATTGCAATGCTGGCCTTAATCGGTGCGACGCTGAATATCCTTGCTCGACGTATTGCCGCCGCACGAAGGGGAGATCACTTCCTGTCCCACGCGATCTTGCTTGGTGTCGCACTGGGGCTGGGAGGCATTACAAAATACAATTATTGGCTTTTTCCCCTGCCTCTCCTCCTGACAGCAGGGCTTTTCCCCGACATCCGTCAGGCGCTCTGGCGCAAGGACCTCTGGCTAACCGTATTGGTAGCCGCGTCTCTTCTTGCCTTGCCAATGCTCTGGGCCGTAACCCATATCGAGATGACGGTCTCCTCGGCGGACACTCTCTATCACCCGCCAGCTTTCAATGCGTTGCCTGCCCCGCTTCTGGGCGTGGCAACCATGTTTGCCGAAACGCTTGCGGCCCTTGCTCTGCTTCTACTCACACTACTCGCCACACGCCTGCCCTTTGGGCGCCAGATGTTTGCGGCGGGACGCCCCGCCACCTTATCTCTCTGGATGCTCACTTCCGGAATAACGGGACTTATTGCAATCGCCTTTCCAGTAATCGGCTTCGGTGTCACCGACGTGCAGGCCCGTTGGCTCATTCCGTTGCTGATTCCTCTGGCCTTCGGACTGATGATTTGGGTTACACCCACACTGTCACCACGAATCTTGCGTAATTTTTTCCGGTTTTGTGCCGCTCTTGCGCTTTTGATCATCGTCGCAATAGCAGACACCCGTCTACGCGGGGCAGGCAGCGACTCACTGGACATCGAGACCCTTGCGCAAGCGATCGAACAAGACCTTCCTGAAAACTCCAAGCCTCCAGCCGTAATAAGTTTTAATTTTTATTTTCCCGGAAACCTTAAATTCCTGCGCCCGTCATGGACAGCTCTTCCATCCCATCCCGGCGGAACAATTCCAGAGGATTTAACGCATGTTGTCGTGGTCGGCACCACAAATCCGGAAAACATCATGGCCAAGCTCGCGATGCATGGGCTGATAGCATTGGATCCTGAACTTGGCCCTTTGCATACTGTTACCTTGCCCTATCGTTTCGAGGACGAAGAAACCCGCGATGTGCCATATGTCATCATCCCGCTGAAAAATAACAAATAAAAAACGGCGCCCAATAGGCGCCGTTTTTCTAGCTTAGCTCGAACAAAACCTCAGCCGCGCAACACGCCGCCGGTGGATTTCTCCACTTTCGCGATGATTTTCTGCGACAGGGCTTCAATGTCTTTCTCTTTGAGCGTTCCCTCGACCGGCTGGATACGCACGGTGATGGCCAGAGACTTTTTGTCTTCGCCCAGAGAGCCGCCGATGAATTCGTCAAAGATACGGACATCTTCGATCAGAGATTTGTCGGCCCCGCCAGCAGCATTGATCACATCCAGCGCGCGCACATCCTTGTCCACGACAAAGGCGAAATCGCGTTCTACCGCCTGAAGATCGTTGGTGAAGAAAGCAGAGCGGGCGATCTTGTTCGTCTTCGGCATGGGCGCTTCTTCGAGATAGACGGTGAAGGCCACAGCCGTGCCTTTCACGCCCATTTCCTTGAGCACTTTCGGATGCAGCTCACCAAATTCCGCCAGAACCTTCTTCGGGCCGAGGCAGATTTTACCGGAGCGTCCCGGATGGAACCACGCAGACGTGTCACGCAGGATTTGCGCTTTGGCGGGCGCACCGATGGCGGCCAGAACGGCTTCGGCATCGGCCTTGGCATCGTAAAGATCCACCGCACGACGCTCGCCATGCACGTCTTTCGGCCCCGTTGCCCCGACGCGCACACCGGAAATTTGCCGACGCTGTTCACCCGGTTCGCCGCCAAAGAACGCCGGTCCACATTCGAACAGGTTCAAATCCGCAAACCCGCGTGCCTGATTGCGTGTCGCAGCCGCCAGAAGTCCGGGCAAAAGGTCCGGACGCATGTGGCTCATCTCCGAGGAGATCGGGTTGTCCAGTTTCACCGCATCCGTGCCACCACCAAACAGTTCAGCGCTTTTCTGGTCGATGAAGCTGTAGGTCACACATTCGTTGAACCCGAGCCCCGCCGCCTGATGGCGCGCCTTGCTTTCGCGCACCTGCATGGGGGTCAGGATTTGCTTAGCCACACCAGAGGGCCGTGTCATCGGCTTCGGCTCAAGATGGGTCAGGCTCTCGACACGGGCGACCTCTTCCACGAGATCGGCCTCGCCCAACACATCCGGACGCCAGCTTGGCACCTGCGCCATGTCGCCATCCATCACAAAGCCCAAGGCCTCAAGAATAGCCACCTGACGTTCTGCCGGAATGGTCATGCCGACCAGAGATTGCACACGGTCGGTGTCGAGATGATAGGCGCGGGACACGTCCGGCACCTCGCCTGCGACAACGGCTTCGGACGCCTCGCCACCGCAGAGCGCCAAAATCATCGTGGTCGCGTCATCGAGCGCCTGCATGTTGTAGGCCGGATCAATGCCGCGTTCATTGCGATAGCGCGCGTCGGAATTGATCTTGAGCGCACGCCCCGCCTTGGCGATGTCGAGCGTGTTCCAGAACGCCGCCTCGACAAACACATCCACGGTCTCGTCCGTGCAGCCGGTTTCAAGCCCGCCCATGATGCCGCCAATGCTTTCGACCTTCCCGCCGGAGAAAATACACATCGCCCCTTCGGGCATGGCGTAGGTCTTCTCGTCGAGCGCCAAAAGCTCCTCGCCCCCTTTGGCGCGGTCGATCACCAAACCGTCTTTCACCGTCGCCGCGTCAAAGACGTGCAGCGGGCGGTTGCGGTCATAGGTGAAGAAGTTGGTCACATCGACCAAAATGGAAATCGGGCGCAAACCAATGGCGGTCAGGCGGTCCTGCAACCATTTCGGAGAGGGGCCGTTCTTCACACCTTTGATCACACGACCGGCGAAAACGTGACAACCGTCTTTGGCGGCCTCCGTGATCTCCACCGAAATCGGGCTGGGAAATTTTGCGTCCACCGTCTCGGCCTTGAGCGGTTTCAACGTCCCGAGACCACGCGCCGCCAGATCGCGGGCAATGCCATATACGCCCAGCGCATCGGGGCGGTTCGGCGTGATGGCAATCTCGATCACCGGATCGACTTTGGCCGGATCATGTTCGGCCAGATAATCGGCAAACTCCATGCCGACCTCGCCGCCCTCAAGCTCGATAATGCCGTTATGCTCGTCGGAAAGCTCCAACTCGCGCTCAGAGGCCATCATCCCGTGACTTTCAACGCCACGGATCTTGCCGACGGAAATGGTGATGTCGAGGCCGGGGATATACATGCCCGGCTTGGCCAAAACAGCCGTGATCCCCGCCCGCGCATTGGGTGCGCCGCAGACGATCTGGGTCATGCCCTCGTCGGTCTCGACCTGACACACGCGCAGCTTGTCGGCGTCGGGGTGCTTCTCGGCCTCTTTGACCTTGACCAGCTTAAAGCCCTTGAGCTTTTCACGCGGGTTCTCGACGCCTTCGACCTCAAGCCCGAGATCGGTCAGGGCGTAAAGGATGTCATCGAGGCTCGCCTCGGTTTCCAGATGCTCTTTGAGCCAGGAGAGTGTGAATTTCATTGTTTACTCCATTTGGCTACGACTGTTTTAACAAGCGCTTTCCTCCGAAAACGCGTGTGTGATGCCAAATCTTTTTTCATTTCCTTCAACAAAGCCCTCTGACTTTGCATCAAATTCTCATATTTCGCGCGAACAATCCCTCGCCCTTCCTCAAAAGACGAGTAATTTGTATTGAACGAAATTTTCCATGCACGGAAGGCTTCGTCACATTTGTCCAGAGCTGTGACAACATTGTCCGGTGCCAACAAGAACACTTGATCTCTCAAGCAATAAAGGCCGACTTCACGCTCTTCCATCCCGAAGAATTGTTTAGCCTTTTCCGCGAAATCATCATCGTCCAGCATAGGTTGAGCAAACCGGAGTTCTGTTAGAGCAGCGGTATACTCTGCATAAAGGCGGCGCAATTCTTCCTTTTGCTTAGTCTCATGATCAATGAGCTTCTGCCAACGATAGACAAAAGTCGCCACGATAATTGTGACTAAGCCAAGAAAGAACTGGCCTATACTCACCCGTGAATCCCCCCGGCCAAAGTCGGGGTCCCCAGCGCGCTAAAGCCATAGTGGCGCAGCCAGCGCAGGTCGGAATCAAAGAACGCCCGCAGGTCGGGGATGCCGTATTTCAGCATCGCCAGACGGTCGATCCCCATGCCGAAGGCAAAGCCCTGCCATTCCTTCGGGTCGATCCCGCCGGATTTCAGGACATTCGGGTGCATCATGCCGGAGCCCAGAACTTCGAGCCAATCATCGCCCTCGCCCACGGTCACGGTGCCGTTTTCCCATTTGCACTGCACATCCACCTCGGCGGAAGGTTCCGTGAAGGGGAAGTGCGATGCGCGGAAGCGGGTTTTCACCTTGGTGCCGAAAAAGGCGGTGTAGAATTCTTCGAGCACCCATTTCAGGTTCGCCATAGAGATGTCCTTGTCGATGGCCATGCCTTCGACTTGGTGGAACATCGGCGTGTGTGTCTGGTCATAATCCGACCGATACACGCGGCCCGGCGCGATGATGCGGATCGGTGCGCCTTGGTCGAGCATCGTGCGGATTTGCACCGGCGACGTGTGGGTCCGCAGCACGTTGGGCGCACGTTCGTCGCCTTCGGCGCGGTGCATGTAGAACGTGTCATGCTCCTGACGGGCCGGATGGTGCGGCGCGATGTTGAGCGCGTCGAAATTGTGCCAGTCATCTTCGATCTGCGGCCCTTCGGCCACGGCAAAGCCGAGATCGGCGAAGATGGCATAGATTTCTTCGGACACGCGGGAGATCGGGTGGATCGTGCCTTGCGGACGCCCGCGCCCCGGCAGGGTCACATCGAGCCATTCCTCCGCCAGACGTGCATCCAGTGCAGCATCCTCCAGCGCGACCTTTTTGGCGGCCAGAGCGGAGTTGATTTCATCTTTGAGTGCGTTGAGCTTCGGCCCCATGACCTGACGCTCTTCGGGGGTCATTTTCCCCAATTCACGCATCTTGAGCGCCACTTCACCCTTTTTACCGACCGCTTGCAGACGAATGTCTTCGAGCGTGGCCTCGTCCCCCGCTTGCAAAATCGCGGTGAGATATTTGTTCTTCAGATCGTCCATCCCGAACCCTCTGTTCCATGTCCCCCGCTTGGTATCACGGGAGGCCCAAAAGACAAGAAGCCGCGAGACCTCGAAAGGTCCGCGGCTTCAAAAATGTTCGTTCCCGAGTAGGGGAGCTTACGCGAGCGCGGCCTTCGCCTTTTCGACGATGGCTTCAAACGCGGCAGGCTCGTGCACGGCGAGATCGGCGAGAACCTTACGGTCCACTTCGATACCGGCGAGCGACAGGCCGTTGATGAATTTGGAGTAAGTCAGCGCTTCGTCATGCGAACGCACAGCAGCGTTGATACGCTGGATCCACAGGGCGCGGAAGTTACGCTTGCGGGCCTTACGGTCACGCGTTGCGTATTGGTTCGCCTTGTCGACGGCCTGCGTTGCGGTGCGGAAGTTCCGCGAACGTGCGCCATAATAGCCTTTTGCGGCTTTGATGACTTTACGGTGACGGGCGTGGGCGACGGTACCACCTTTGGTGCGGGACATGTGTCTCTCTCCTCTTAGCGGTCGTAGGGCATGTAGGACTTCACGATCTTCGCATCAGGTGCGGAGAGCGTGGTCGTTCCACGTGCGTCACGGATAAATTTCGTGGTGCGTTTGATCATGCCGTGGCGTTTGCCGGCTTGACCCGCTTTGACCTTGCCAGAGGCGGTCATTTTAAAGCGCTTCTTGGCGCTCGACTTCGTCTTCATCTTAGGCATTTCCATCTCCTTATAGTTTCGATGGTTTATCGCGCGACTCGGCATGCCATACCGCCGGACGCGCCCCATGAGCCGGTGCCATTACAGGCCTTGAGCAGCCTTGGCAAGGCTTGAGAGGTTCATTTCCTCAAAAAATCCATGATTCCGACCATCACACGCAAGACGGCATGTGGAATATCGGCAAAGCTGTAACCGACCGGATGCAAGATCAGTGCTGCGACGAACATCACACCACCGATCACAATCATACCTGTGGCAAATTTCGGGGACAGGCTTTCGGAATAGGCTTTGATGGCATTGGGCACGGCGAGCAAACAGATCACCATGCCCAATACAAGAAGAAAGTCCGTATTCATCGCGACCCGCGCGCCTTATTCAGGATCGGAGTTGAAGATCAGGCGCTCTTCACAGGGAGCAACACGCAGGATGTTGGTCGAACCCGGCTGGTTGAACGGAATCCCCGCGACGACGACGATCTTGTCCTCCTCGGTCGCAAAGCCCGAAGTCCGCGCCGCGCGCGCTGCATTGACCACGGCCATTTTGAATCGCTCGACTTCGCCCGTCATGACGCAATGCATCCCCCAGTAGAGGCAGAGCTTGCGTGCAGTGTTCCGGCGCGAGGTCATGGCAATGATCGGCACATGCGGACGTTCGCGGGCGGTCAGCGCCGCCGTTGTGCCGCTCTCGGAATAACAGACGACTGCTTTGACATCGGTGTTTTCCGCAATCTCGCGGGCTGCCGAAACAATCGCGTCAGCCGTAGTGGTTTTCTCGATCCCCGCACGCGAGGCATCCAGAACATCGCGGTAAACCGGATCACTCTCCACTTCGACAGCAACGTTGTTCATCGTGGTCACAGCTTCGATCGGATAATTGCCCGCCGCAGATTCAGCCGACAGCATGATCGCATCCGCACCCTCATAGATGGCGGTCGCCACGTCGGACACTTCGGCGCGTGTCGGCATCGGGCTTTCGATCATGCTCTCAAGCATCTGGGTCGCCACGATCACAGGTTTCGCAACAGCACGACACCGGCGCGTCAGGCGTTTCTGGATCGGCGGCACGGCTTGCACAGGCAGTTCAACGCCCAAATCGCCGCGCGCGACCATGATGCCATCGGAAACGGCCAAAATATCTTCAAACGCATCAACGGCGGACGGCTTCTCGATCTTCGCCAGAACCGAAGCGCGGCCCTTCACAAGATCCTTGGCTTCGAGCATGTCCTCGGGGCGCTGCACAAACGACAGCGCGAGCCAGTCGACACCCAGTTCACAGACAAATTCGAGATCCTTACGATCCTTCGGCGACAACGCGGCAAGCGGCAGCACCACGTCCGGCACGTTGACCCCTTTGCGATCAGAGATCGTCCCGCCGACCATCACGATGCAATTCGCGTAATCGTCGCCGCAATCCTCGACCTTAAGACGGATCTTGCCGTCATTGACCAGAAGAGACGCGCCCGGTTTGAGTGCTGCGAAAATCTCGGGATGCGGTAGCTGCACACGGTTCCCATCACCGGGTGTATCATCGAGATCAAGGCGGAATTTATCGCCATCTTCGAGATCATGTGCGCCGGAGCCGAATTTCCCCACCCGCAGCTTCGGCCCCTGAAGGTCGGCCAGAATGGCAATCGGACGGCCAAGGTCGGTCTCGATTTTGCGGATGATGGCATGTCGCGCACGAATTTCTTCGTGATCACCGTGGCTCATGTTCAGACGGAAGACATCGGCACCTGCTTCAGTCAAGGCGCGGATGGTCTCGTAATCATTGGAGGACGGGCCCAACGTGGCCACGATCTTCACATTCCGAAGGCGTCTCATATTGCCTAAAGTCCTTTTCGGTCGTTTCAACTTGTCACGGGCCATCTTCTCTATGCCCCAAATGTTAGCGCTGCACAACTGGCCCTGCGGCGCGAAAGGGCTTAATGGAGGTATGAAACCAAAAGGTGACGCGAAAATGACCTCTAACGCTCCTTATCACATCGAAGGACAGGATCGGCCGGGCCGCTGGCTCATCACCTGCGATCATGCAACCAACCGCGTGCCCGAAGAAATCGGTCCCGATCTTGGCATCAGCGCCGAGGATATGGCCCGTCACATCGCCTATGACATCGGCGCGCTGGGACTAAGCCGCAGCTTGGCTGACAAACTCGGCAGCCCGATGATCCACACCGATTTCTCCCGGCTTGTGATCGATCCCAACCGCGGCGAGACAGACCCGACACTGGTGATGAAACTCTATGACGGAACCATCATCCCGCGCAACCGCCATGCTGACGCGGCAGAAGTGGAGCGGCGGCTGGAGTTGTTCCATCGCCCCTATCACAACGCCTATGAAGCGCTTTGCGCAAGGCGTGACGACGTGGTCATCTGCGCTGTCCATAGCTTTACCCCGCAACTGCAAAACCGTCCTCCCCGCCCGTGGCAGATCGGTATTCTTTCGGCCTATGATCGACGTTTCACCGATCCGTTCATTGCCGCGCTTGAAGCCTCCGAAATCCTTCAGGCTGAAGCCGAAAAGTTTGGCGAGCGACTTATCATCGGCGACAATGAGCCCTATGACGGGCACCTACCCGGCGATGCCATCGACCGCCACGCCCTTCACCACGGGCGGCTCAACCTATTGATCGAACTGCGCTCCGATCTGATCGAAACACCTGCGCAGCAAGCACACTGGGCCGCACTTCTGGCCCCCGTTCTTCAAGACACGCTCCAAAAGACAGGATTGTAACCATGCCCCATGTTGTCATCGATTTCGCAGAAGGTCTCGAACGAAGCCACGATATGTCACGGCTTTGCGAAGAGGTTTTCGACGCACTTGTTCTTGACGTCGAAGTGAATGCGCCCGCGCTCAAAGTGCGCGCGCGTCCTCAACCCTATTTCAAGATCGGCACCGAACCGGACACTTTTGCCCACGCAACGCTCTATCTGCTGGAAGGCCGCAATGATGCGACAAAGGCACGGCTTTCCGATATTGTGCTCAAAGCGATGGACGGGGTGTTGCCCACGGTCGGTAGCCTCTCCGTCGACGTGCGCGACATGAACACCGCCGCCTATGCCAAACGTCTGAAGGGATGAGACATGCCGGAGATTGACGACAAGACGATGGTCGAGATCGAAGCCGCGGCCTTCCGCACGCTGCGCGACCATCTGATGAACAAGCGACCCGATGTGCAGAATATCGACATGATGAACCTCGCCGGTTTCTGTCGTAACTGTCTATCACGCTGGGTGCAGGAAGCTGCCAACGCGCGTGGGATCGAAATGTCGAAAGCCGAGGCCCGCGAGCTTTATTACGGCATGCCCTATGAGGACTGGAAAGCACAAAGCCAGACTGAGGCCACACCCGAACAGAAAGCGGCATTTGAAGTCGCCTTTGCCGAAAATGTCGGCCCGAAAGAGACATCATGAGCCCTATTGACCAGCTTGCGCAATTCACCCGCGAGGCATTGCTCGCCGGTCAAAGCCGCGACGAGATAGCCACGGCGCTACGCGAGGCCGGATGGGCCGAAACCGAGGTGCAGGATGCTTTGGGCGCTTGGGCAGAAACCGATCACATTCCGCCCGTGCCGCGCCCGCGCCCTTATGTGTCGGCAAAAGAGTCCTTCTTTTACGCGCTGATGTTCGTGGCTCTGGCCATGACCACCTGGCATATCGCGTCTATAGGCATGGAGCTTGTGGAGCGGCTTTTTGACGAAGGCCATGCCTATATGCTCAATCGTTCGCTGCGCTGGTCCATCGCGGCCATCATCGTATTTTTTCCGCTCTTCATGTTCCTGCAACGCAACGAGGCCCGCACCTTACGTCAAGACGAGAGCCGTCGGCGATCCGTTGTGCGCAAGTGGTTCGGTTATATCGCTCTCTTCGTGTCCTCCATGGCGCTATTGGGCGACCTCCTGAGTGTGATCTATGCCTTGCTAAACGGCGATCTGTCCCTCGTTTTTGCCTTAAAACTTGCGGTTGTCGGTGCCGTTGCTGGCACGATCTTCGGCTATTACCGTAATGCGATGAAAGACGCTGAGAATGACCTCTGAAAACTGGCCGCAAATCGCGCTAACCGTACTGGCATTGGGCGCGGTGGTTGCGGGGATTGCCTCGGTTGGCGGACCGAACGCCGCGCGGATCGAAAAGCGCGATAATCAACGCCTCTCGGAATTGCGTGGGCTTATCTGGCACACCCAATGTCTTGCGCGAGAAAACGGGAACACACTGCCAGATATGCTGACCGTAACCGATACATGTCCGGACAAACTCGCCGAGGATGCCCTGTTGCGCACCGAAGGGTATCGCTATTTCAAGGTCGACGAGACCTCTTTCAAAATCTGCGCCGATTTCGAAGACATTGTAGCGTTGCAAAAACGGCGTCCCTCAGAGGCGCTTGATGAGGCGGGCTGTCACTCAGCAAACCTCTGAACGCAACGAAAAAGGCCCGCCAAACAGGCGGGCCTCTTTGCATTAATATCTGCATCCATCAGATCGCAGTTTTCAGCATCTCTTCAACGTAAATTTCACGCAGGCGCTTGGCGATCGGACCCGGCTTGCCATCCGCCACAGTCGCTCCGTCAATTTCGATCACCGGCTGGGAAAAGCCGGTTGCAGAGGTCACAAAAGCCTCATCCGCAGCTTGCGCTTCAGCAATTGTGAAGGGGCGCTCTTCGATCTTGATCTGCGCTTCTTTGGCAAAGCGCAAAATCGCTGCGCGGGTGATGCCGTGCAGAATGTCAGTGGACAGCTGGCGGGTGATGATCGTGCCGTCTTTGACGATATAGGCGTTGTTTGCATAGCCTTCGGTGACAAAACCGTCTTTCACCAGCCACGCATCGGAACAACCGGCTTTTTTCGCCTTCATTTTTGCCATCGACGGGTAGAGCAGCTGGGTGGTCTTGATGTCGCGGCGCGCCCAGCGCAGATCCTCGACAGAGATGACCTTGATCCCCTCATCCATGACTTTGGAATTCAAAAGCGGCTTGGCGAAGGTGAAGAGCACGATACCCCCAGAGACTTCTTCCGGATCAGGCCAGACAAAATCGCGATCCGTACCCGCGCCGCGTGTGATCTGAAGGTAGATACCGCCTTCGTCGAGATCATTTTTCGCAATCAATTCACGATGGATCGCAAGCAGCTCATCCATCGTGACGGGGGAAACCATTTCAAGCTCGGACAAGGAGCGTTCCAGACGGGCTTTGTGCCCTGCGAAATCAATCAGCTTGCCGCCGATTACAGAGGTCACCTCATAGACCGCGTCCGCCATCAGGAACCCGCGATCAAAAATGGATACTTTAGCCTCGGTTTCCGGCAGGTATTCGCCGTTCACATAAACGGTGCGGGTCATGTCTTTCTCCTTGAATGAGTTAGCCCCAAAGCGCACGGACAGGCGGGTGAACGCCTTCCGCATCAAATTGCAAAGGTTCGGGACGGTCTTCTGCCAAAAGCAAAGGACCGTCAAGGTCCACAACACGCGCCCCTTGCGCGACGATTGTGGCCGGCGCCATCGCCAAAGAGGTGCCGACCATGCAGCCAACCATGATGTCATAGCCCTCGGCTAGCGCCGCCTTGCGCAGTTCCAGCGCCTCCGTAAGCCCCCCCGTTTTGTCGAGCTTGATGTTGATCACATCATATTTGCCCTTCAAATCAGGGAGGCTCTTGCGGTCATGACAGGACTCATCGGCACAGACCGGAAGGGGTCTCTCAATCTCCGCCAACATATCGTCCTGCCCCGCAGGCAAGGGTTGCTCCACAAGTTGCACGCCAAGCCGCACCAGATGCGGCGCGAGGTCTGCATAGACCTCGGCGGACCAACCCTCGTTCGCATCAACGATAATCTTTGATTTCGGCGCACCGCGACGCACGGCCTCCAGTCGCCCCATGTCATCCGCCGTACCCAATTTGATCTTGAGCAACGGGCGATGTGCATGTTTCGCCGCCGATTTTTCCATCTCTTCGGGGGAAGCAAGCGACAAGGTATAAGCCGTAATCATCGGAACCGGAGCCGGAAGGCCCAACAAGTCCCAAACCCGTTTGCCAGCTTTCGAGGCTGCCAAATCCCAAAGCGCACAATCCACCGCGTTCCGGGCGGCCCCCGGAGAAAGCGCCTCTTGCAGTGTTGCGCGGGTGATGTCCTCCGGCAACCCTTCGATCTCGGCGGCCACGCTTTCAAGGCTTTCGCCATAGCGCGCATAGGGCACGCATTCGCCCCAGCCACGTTGTTCGCCCTCAGTTGCCCGCACTGTGATCACTTTGGCCTCGGTGCGTGATCCACGCGAAATGGTAAACACTTCGGCGAGACGAAAACTTTCAGCGGTGACGGTCAACTTGGGCATGTGATCTTCCTGAATGGGAGCAGAACAGTGTGAAGAGGCGTCCGAAGACACCTCCTTTTATCCTTAAACTTCTGCCAAGGCATCAGCCAGACGGTCTGCACCCTGACGGAACGGATCAACAGTCGGCAGACCCATCTCTTTTTCCACTTTCGCGAGATAGGCCAACGCCTCGTCTTCGGACATGTGCTGGGTGTTCACAGAAATCCCGACCACCTTACAGTCCGGATTACCAACTTTCGCCAGTGTCAGCGCCGTGTCACGCAACGCTTCAAGCGTCGGGAGTTTGAACCCCGGAAGACCGCGCATGTGTTCGCGAGTCGGCTCGTGGCAGAGGATCAACGCATCCGGTTGCCCCCCATGCACCAGCGCCATAGTCACGCCAGAATAAGACACATGGAACAAGCTGCCCTGCCCCTCGATCAGATCCCAGTGATCCGCATCATTGTCCGGCGTAAGGTATTCAATAGACCCCGCCATGAAGTCCGCAATCACTGCGTCAAGCGGCACGCCATCCCCAGTAATCAGAATCCCTGTCTGGCCGGTCGCACGGAAGGTAGATTTCATGCCTTTTTCACGCATGGACTTGTCGAGCGCCAAAGCCGTATACATTTTACCCACAGAGCAATCCGTGCCGACCGCGAGACAGCGTTTGCCTGTGCGCTTCACACCATTTGCAATCGGGTATTTCACCGAAGGAATACGCACATCATGCAGCGTCCGGCCAAAGGTCTTGGCAACCGCCACAAGGTCTTCTTCCTCACGCAAGAGGTTGTGCAGGCCGGAGGCAATGTCGAAACCTTCTTCAAGCGCGTCGATCAGCACTCTTTTCCACGCCGGACTAATCACGCCACCACGGTTTGCCACACCAATGACCAAGGTCTTGGCACCTGCGGCCTTTGCCGCTTTGAGGTCCATATCGGGCAGTTTCATGTCGGCCTTACAGCCTTCCATACGGAATTGGCCGAGAGCATATTCTGGGCGCCAGTCCTTGATCCCTTGGGCCACTTTCGCAGCCAGTTGGTCAGGGGCGTCGCCGAGGAAAAGAAGATACGGTGTTTCAATCATGGTGCAGCACTCCGGTTGCGTTTGATTCACAGTGGCCGAGATTCGTTGCAAGGTGCTTCTGAAATTACGTTAGAAACTCTGACGTATTGGGAGATTGTCCCAAATTAGACTAAAAAATCGGGAGAAAAATTAACCTGATTACGAAACAAGCAGTTTGAAAACTCCAATTTCTTTTTGAAAACGGGAAATGCCGCAGGCGCAAAATCCTCCTTGCCACACTCAGCGCAAGATAATAACAATGCTGGATATATTTTGGAAACATCATTGCCGAGAGGAGCGCCAATGTCCTTCCGTCTACAGCCCGCCCCCGTGGATCGCCCGAACCGTTGCCAGCTTTTTGGCCCTGGCTCGAACACGAAACTCTTTCCGAAAATGGCAGCATCAGCGGCGGATGTGATCAACCTTGATCTGGAAGATTCCGTGGCACCCTCTGACAAAGATGTGGCCCGCGCCAATATTATCGAGGCAATCAACACGATTGACTGGGGGAAAAAGACCCTCGCCGTGCGCATCAACTCTCTCGACACGCCTTACTGGTATCGCGATGTGGTCGGTCTTCTGGAGCAGGCCAGTGAGCGTCTGGACCAGATCATGATCCCGAAAGTGGGTTGCGCCGAAGACGTCTATGCGGTCGATGCGCTTGTAACTGCAATCGAAGCTGCGAAAGGCCGCCAAAAGAAAATCAACTTCGAAGTTATCATCGAATCGGCCGCCGGCATCGCTCATGTCGAGGAGATTGCAAAAAGCTCTCCACGTCTCGTTGCCATGAGCCTTGGGGCGGCCGATTTCGCGGCCTCAATGGGGATGCAAACCACCGGCATCGGCGGCACTCAGGAGAATTACTATATGCTCCACGGTGACACGCGGCATTATTCCGACCCGTGGCACTGGGCCCAGACCGCCATTGTCGCCGCCTGCCGCACTCATGGCGTCTTGCCCGTGGATGGTCCTTTTGGTGATTTCTCTGATGACGAAGGCTATCGCGCACAGGCGCGCCGGTCCGCGACGCTTGGCATGGTTGGGAAATGGGCGATTCACCCGAAACAGATCGCGCTGGCCAATGAAGTCTTCACCCCGTCCGATGAAGCGGTCGCTGAAGCCCGCGAGATTCTCGCCGCTATGGAACAAGCCAAGGCCAACGGTGAAGGCGCAACTGTTTACAAAGGGCGCCTTGTCGATATAGCGTCAATCAAGCAAGCTGAAGTGATTGTGGCGCAAGCCGAGCTGATCGCGAACAGTTGATATTCCTCCAGTCGGGAGGGGAGGCCCGACTGTTGAGGGAACCGCGCCCCGAGGCTTATGTTTCGGGGCGCTCTTCCACCACAGACAGATCCTGAGGACATGACAGAAGGCAAAGGAGCAATTCCTGTGCCTTTACGAGCCTTGCCGAGTTGCACCTTTGGACGAAAATAGCCATATACGGGATCAAGTATGGTTCGGAGGTCCGCATGACTCACTATCTCGAATTCGAAAAACCGCTCGCTGAGATCGAGGGGAAAGCCGAAGAGCTGCGCGCTCTGGCGCGGAACAATGAAGAGATGGATGTCGAGAAAGAGGCCGCAGCACTCGACAAGAAAGCGGCTGATTTGCTCAAGGATCTGTATAAAGGTCTGACGCCCTGGCGCAAATGTCAGGTTGCTCGCCATCCCGAGCGCCCGCATTGCAAGGACTACATTGACGCCTTGTTTACCGAATACACCCCGCTCGCAGGGGATCGGAATTTTGCCGATGATCACGCCGTGATGGGAGGACTTGCCCGCTTCAATGACCAACCCGTCGTGGTGATTGGTCAGGAAAAAGGTCATGACACCAAATCCCGAATCGAACGCAATTTCGGCATGGCACGCCCCGAGGGCTACCGAAAAGCAATCCGCCTGATGGATCTTGCCGATCGTTTCGGCCTTCCGGTAATTGCATTGGTCGATACTCCCGGTGCCTATCCGGGTAAGGGCGCAGAAGAGCGCGGCCAGTCGGAAGCTATCGCGCGTTCAACCGAAAAATGCCTGAATCTCAAAGTCCCGATGATTTCCGTCATCATTGGTGAGGGCGGCTCCGGTGGTGCTGTGGCTTTTGCCTCCGCCAACAAGCTCGCCATGCTGGAACATTCCGTCTACTCCGTAATCTCGCCGGAAGGCTGTGCCTCGATCCTTTGGAAAGACGCGGAGAAGATGCGTGAAGCGGCTGAAGCCCTGCGTCTGACGGCACAGGACTTGCATAAACTCGGTGTGATTGATCAGATCATCCCCGAACCCCTCGGTGGTGCCCAGCGCGACCGGGAAGCAACAATCGCCGCTGTTGGCAAAGCCATTGAAGCAATGCTTACGCCGCTCAAGAAGAAGAAACCCGAAACGATCCTCAAAGATCGTCGCAAGAAGTTTCTTGAAATTGGCTCCAAGGGGCTGGCTGCCTAAATCAGCGTTTCCCTGTTAATCACTGCTCATTCTACGAAAGAGCTCTTCAAGGCCACATACGAAAGGTGGCCTTGAAGCGGGTTGTATGAATAGACAATAACCAACAATCCCACTGACTATAGGCAGAGAATAACTCTGCCTATATGTGTAATGGATGCTCCATTACATACAGTTTTGGCGCTCGCAACGATGCATCACGCAAAAGTACGTTCACGGTCAACCCATTTCAGCTTGTCACGCTGAACCTGCTCCACAGGTAGGATTTCCGTAGACTTATAACCGAGAGCCATATCTACATTCTTCAAATCGCGGCAAAGACGACGCAACCCATCCGGCTCAAGACTTGCCGCGTGGTCTGTGCCTTTCCATGTCCGGTCAAGGGTAAAGTGCCGCTCAATATGCGTGAACTTGCCTTTACCCTCAGCCTCCATCGCACGCCCAACCGCCAAAGCGGCTACATCAGCCGCAATTCCAAGATGGTGTCCGGAGAATCCGATTCCTTTCACCTGAGCGCCATATTTTTCCATCAGATTGCGAATTTCGAGCAGACAAATATCTTCAAATGCAACCGGATAGCCAGAGGTGCAGCTATAGACGACAAGATCCTCGGCACGACCTCGTTCACTATAGAATTTAATCAGGTCTGCAATCTCCTTGCCGGTGGACATACCGGTAGAAACGTGGATTTCTCCACCGAAGTTTTCGCAAAGATAATTCTGCAATTCATAATGCTGGTTTGTAGCCGACGGAATTTTTAGCAACGGCGGGTTAAGCGGCGCAATTTCTTTGGCCGAAGTCAGATCCCAGACGGACGTCGAGTATTTTATGCCGTTGATCTTGCACTCTTCTAAAAGCTCTTGATGCTGATCCTTATCGAATTCAAGAAATTCACGATGAGCGCCATATGTGTCCCCATAGGAATTTTCCGGCACAGGATGGGGTGCATTAAATTGTTCAGGCGAAAGCAGTTCACGGTTATGCCGTTTCTGAAACTTCGCTATATCTGCTTTGCAGACATGTGCAGCAACACGAATGAGCTCTTTTGCGATACTCATTTCACCTTTGTGATTGCAGCCAATTTCAGCGATAACTTGAACAGATTTTTTCTCGGTCGTCATATTTAGATCCATCTACAAATAGAGCATCCGGAAAATCTGTTTGCTCATCACCCAGACCTTCACATGTGCGTTGTGAAGAGACGTAGGTAATGACCAAATCCCGTATGCGTTCATCTGTGATGTTTATCGGCGACAGATATTTCTAAATGGTTAACAAAATCATTAACTCCCAACATTTGCGTTTACCATCTATGTCAGTTTTAATTTTTCCTGCATTATAGTGGTAAGCGTTCGCAGGACATCACATGCAGCTTAGCTTGACAGCTTGAAGTTCCACGGCAGCAGATCGTCTATGCTGTTTTGCGGATGGCCATTGGCGACCGCTGTCAGGGTGGCCTTGAGATAGGCAAAGGGTTCTATGCCGTTAATCTTGCAGGTCTCGATCAGAGAAGCGACACGGCCCCAGGCGATGCCGCCTTCGTCGTGACCCGCGAAGAGCGCATTCTTGCGACTGAGAGCGATCGGTCGGATCAGGTTTTCGACGCGGTTATTGTCGATCTCGACGCGCCCATCGGTCAGGAAGGTCTGCAACCCGTCCCAGTGATTATGGATGTAATTCAGCTTTT
>NZ_FORY01000012.1 GCF_900114135.1 Celeribacter halophilus | reverse complement strand
ACGAGGTGCCTTGGCATTACATTGACCCAGGCAAGCCACAGCAGAATGCCTTTATCGAAAGCTTCAATGGCAGTCTGCGCGACGAGTTGTTGAATGAGGAGATATTCGACACTCTGGACGAAGCGCGGCGGAAGCTGGCCCTTTGGCGATACGACTACAATGCCGTCAGGCCGCACTCATCACTTGGAAACCAAACGCCACTGCAGGCGCGCCGAGCGCTTGAGCAATTTGAGGGCTCCGCGCACGGCGCGCTTGCCCAAACCGAAATCCATGATTATCAAAATCAAACCCGCAGACTCTCATTATGAACGAGGGGCCGATGGGGGGCAGGTCACATCTTCGAACATTTCCCTCGCTCTTTGACTTGAAGCGACGATAGCTTCAGCGGATGCAAGAGACGGTTTTTTACCGCTCTTTTCCTCATTGAGCGCGAAACCTCCATCTTTCATTACATTTGCAAAATTGGACATGCTCGGTGAATTCGCCTCAACGAGGCTCTCCCAATCCTCTGCAAGCAAGGCGAAGGTTTCCCGCTCAGCATCAATGGGGTTGCTTTTTAAAAGCTCTGCCGCTTTCTCAATATCGTTTAGATAAAAATATGCTTTCGCTGCAATTTCCCGCGACTCTTCATGATCAACGTCTAGCGCATATTTCAACGCGTTTTGCATATCTCCAATGCCATAGAACGCTTCAGCTAATAATATTTTGGCATCATCACTCATCAGGCCATCAGCTTCAGGCATAAACTCCAAGGATTGTTGGAAAAACCCAAGATCCAGCAAGCGCCTTGAGACCGCAAGGCGCGCGCTATTTGAGAAGTCCGCTTGAGATATGCCATCCTTGTGCTGCCAAATAGTCTTTAAAAACAAAGTATCATCTGGGGCCTGAGCCAGCGTTTCAAGAGCGCGGGAGGTAAGATTCGTAAGGTCTAGATTATCTGACCCTTCCTCCTGCTTTAGGGCAAAAACCTTCTCAACCGCGACATCCGGTTTTCCCGAATAGATTTGAGCTAAGATCGCTGCCTCTTGTAGCTTTCCTTCGAAGGGGTCACCACGGAACTCAACCGCAAACGCTTCAACTGTTTCTGCAATACTTTCATCAATTTCCTCGCCATCCTTAGCTTTCAATTGAATTAGTTTAACAAGCGCTTCCGGAGCATATGCGCCATTTTCTGCAATAATATATTTAAGTTTATCCTCACCGGACTTTAAGTCCCCCTCCGCAAGAGCCAACTTTGCGTTCAGTAAGACAGACGCATCGCTCTGACGTTCGATTCCGCGCAGCATCGCATTTTGAATGTATTGCACGCTCTCCGTATCTCCAATTGCAAGGAAACGATCCGATAATATCGGGCCAAGATGTCGTCGCAGATGGAATGGCAATGCTGAAAATGTCGATAGAATACTATTCATGTTATAGTCTTCATCCGGATCAAGTGCCTTTTTAGACAAAACTGACCAAAGAGCCACAGATGTATCGCACTGGAACTGATGAGATAACGGACTGGAAACCTCTGTAAAGCTTTGGTCCATGATGTCCGCCATGGCCCAAAGAATGTCGTGCCCCTCCACTTTGACACCGAAATCACGCAACACAGATTTGGCTTCCGCTCCGAAAGTCAAATAAAGGTAATATCGCGCAAGATCTCTAATGCCTTTGGGATCCGGTCGATCAAACTCACCGAGAATTTTTGCTCGCAAATGAGATAAGCTTTGGCCATCTTCCACAGCCCTCCCCCACTGTGAAATTTGAACTTGGCGGTCATCCAAACAAATAGACCGACTTCCTTCAATAATCTTCAGCTCCGAGGCACCACCCCGTTCGCGGTCCATCGAAGACTGAATATGTATGTGGGATAGTTCTACAGTGTCCTCCTCCGATATTATAGTTTCGCGGTTGCCACTATCCGCTGACACTGCCTCCTCTTGAGGCTCGATTGTCCCATTTTCAGCTCGATCAGCTTGCGACACCTCCGGCTCTAACAATCCTTGCGAGACAGCGCGCCCGATCTGCTCAAGCAACCTACGCTCCAAGTCGCTTACATCATCAAGGTTCTCACTGAACGCATCCTCCGCATCCAAAAGAGCATTTGATGCTTTATTTTTCTGAAAGCGGCCTCCGTCTAAAGGAAAATTTCTATCGGCCTCCCCAATCAGTTCTTCATCGGATACCCACTCATCTGCGGCAGAAACAAAACCGTCGTCTCCTTCCCCCGAAATTATAATATCAGGAGCAACAGGCACCGACACAGCGTCCTTCCCCTCACCCCCCTCTAAGGGAGAGAGAACTGTTTCATCGCCATTTACATGGTCAATCAAAGGCTGCTCAAATTCCGACGATGCATCGGGCGCACCGTCTTTTATATCAATAACCACACGTCCCTCGCGCAGCTCGAATACATCTGCATGAACATTTTCCGGAATGACCACCTGAAGATAAGCATTGCCACCCTTTACGTTTGCAATACGTTGACGTGGAATCCTTTGAAAAACAGCACTTGTGTCGAAATATATATCTTCATCCGGCACATGAAACTCATAGCCCTGCTCTGACCGACCGAATGCCCAGTCTGTCTTTGCCGAAAACTGCATCACAAGACGCGAAAACCCTGCATGCTCGCCGGAACGCACAGTTATGACTTCCGCAAACAGAACCTGTGGCATCAGAGCAAGACCAAGAATATAACCCAGAATCCGGATCATGCCGCCTCCGATTTAACTTCTTTAAGCGCTTCTTCTAAATCCGAGAAACTTGGACGATATCGACCGGGCGTATTCTGCCGTCCGACCTCAATACAAATATTCGTTGCGTGATTGTGCAGGTTAGCCACAAGAACTTCGCGAACCAGATTGTAGAAATGCCCGTCCTCTTCAATCACATCCTTCATTTTGCGCGCAAACGGACCTACGATACCATAAGCAAGAAATACACCAAGAAAGGTGCCGACGAGAGCGCCGCCGATCATTTTTCCCAATATTTCTGGTGGTTGATCAATAGAAGCCATTGTTTTGATGACCCCCAAAACCGCAGCCACAATGCCAAGAGCCGGCAAAGCGTCACTAATTGCGGTCATCGCATGTGAGGAGTGCAGTGCATGGTGAAGGTTCGCTTCAAGCCGCTTTTCCAGCACCTCCTCAACCTGATGCGGATCATCGTAGCTCATAGAGGCCGACCGCAAAGTATCACAAATCAAAGCAATTGCCTCTTTATCTGCGAGAATTTTAGGATATTTCGAGAATATGAGCGAATTCTCAGGGGCTTCGATATGTTCCTCAAGAGCAACCGGATTCTGACGCGCCAGACGAATTAGCTCAAAAAGCAAACACAAAAGGTCTTTATAGTCTTCGGGCTTCCATTTAGGCCCCTTGAAAACTTTCCCGATATCTTTGAGCGTATGCTTGATCCCCGACAGATCATTGGAAATAACAAATGCCCCCGTGGCCGCGCCTCCGATCATCATGAATTCGAAGGGCAAAGATTTCATAATGATAGCGATTTTACCACCAGCGGCGGCATATCCACCAAACACCATGATAAAGATCAGCAAAATTCCAACGATACCGATCATTCTCTTTCCTCACGTCTGCGTAGCAACAGGGTCAACCTGTCACAAACCTCTTAAGAAAGTTTATCCACCAGATTATTCGCGCGGCGCATTTGCATTTCGTCCTGCCAAAATAACAGAAATTGTATAGGCAGTTTCCGGATCAAGTCCGGCTAGAATTGCACCAGCCGCATCAGAACGCATCCGACCCAAAAATCCCGCCGCAAACTCCGGAGACATTGCCTCAAAGAGTTCAGCAGCTTCTTTCGGTTTCATCGCCTCATAAACGGCTGTCAGTTTGGCCAGATCATCCTCTGCCGCAGTCTGAGAACGCGCCATAGTGGCCTGCAGGCGCGCCTCCGCTTCCTCAAGCGCAGACAGGTTCTCCAGAGCTTTCTCGCGGGCCAATTCAATGGTTTTCATCTTTTGGGCGAGAAAGAACTCCTGTTCTTCAACTTTTTGTTCACGCTCCAGCAAAGCAGCAATCAAATCAGCCGTTTCTTCATCAGAATAACAAGCTTCGACCTCTTGCCCCTCCGCCATATCGTCACGAGACAATTCCGACATTTCACGTGCGATTGCGGCTCCCGTTCCCGAAGCAACCCGAAGCATCGCAGAAACACCAAAGATCATTGCAATAATCCAAAGTGCACCGCGTCCGGATCGAACGTTCCGAAACATTTTCTTGCTCGGTTTTGTAACTTGCTTCATTCCGCAGCCTCAACTCGTCCTCTTTGGCTCAGAAAAAATGTCTCCTGCTCGGATTGCTCCTCTGCCTCAGGCTGGCGAGACGTCTCGACTGGCGCCGGGCCTTCAGGCAAATCGTGCATGGATGCAATAAGAAGCTCCATACGACGGGAGACATCCTCAGCCCGCTCTGTAAGGCTTCCCAACCTTCCCGCAGACCCCGCCGCAGTTTTTTGCGCCTTGGTCAACGTTTTCGTCATGTCATCCACCTGAGCGGACAAGACAGCGATGGCACCGCCAACCCCTTTTTCAAGGTCCGTGAACCGGCTCAAACGTCGGGCCAAAACCATGCAATATAAAGCAACGGCCAATGTTCCAGAAATCATAAGAATGTCTGCGATAAGCTCCATGACGAAGTCCTCAATTTATAACGAATTCCATAATGAGAACGTCATTGACACGTCCTTCACCGGCGACAATCTGCAAGCGCCTCAATATCTGGGCGCGCAAACGAACGAGTGCAGATGGACTTTCCAATTCGGAAACTTCGACAGCGCGCAAATATCCGTTCAACACATCAACCAGACGCGGAAGCAATGTCTCCACCTCCTGCTTATATTGTGTCGGCACTTCCAATTGCGCCTGAAAGCGCAGATGGCGGTTCTGCCCAGACGTATCCACCAGATTGACGATCAGCGGATCTATCGGAACAAAAGCCACATTGGGCAGAGGCGTCACACTCCCCCCATCAACAGTAGAACTGCCTTTCCCGGAGCGGCCTTCATCAGGTGGAAACAGCGCCCCCGAATACACAAGGAAAAAACCGCCTCCTCCGAGGGCGAGCATCAAAATCACCCCCAAGAGCATAGAGAGTTTCGCTTTTTTATTGGCTCCACTTTTGAGCTGTTCTTCTTCAGCCATAAGTCCATCCAGAATTTTTCTCCGAATCCGTTTTATCCTGAATCTAGCTAACCAATTATTAAGACGGATCAGGCATTTCTATGAACAGACGGGAGCAGAAGCTCACGCATTCAAGGAGTGTCGTCTTGCAACAGATTCTTTCTGTGTGGTCCAATTTAGATATCAATCGCCGCGTCATTGTCGTTGGCGCAACTGTATTGATGTTCGTCGCAATCATCGGCTTGTCTCGACTGGCGGCAAAGCCATCAATGTCTCTTCTGTATTCCGGACTTGAAACAGGAGCAGCCGGTGAGGTTGTGCAATCTCTAGAAGCACAAGGTGTCCCGCATGAGATTCGCGGCGGCGCGATCTTTGTGCCGGCCGATATGCGCGATGAATTGCGTATGACATTGGCATCCGAGGGGCTCCCCGCCAATTCCATAGGGGGATACGAGTTGCTTGATTCCCTGTCGGGGTTCGGAACAACGTCACAAATGTTTGACGCCGCATATTGGCGCGCAAAAGAAGGCGAATTGGCTCGAACGATTCTCTCGTCTCAAAAAATCAAGTTTGCACGCGTTCACATTGCAAACCCTTCGTCGCAGCCCTTTCAACGGGAAATAGCAGCCTCGGCTTCTGTCACGGTCACCGCTGTGAGCGGGTCAATATCAACCGATCAGGCAAACGCATTCCGGTATCTTGTGTCCTCCGCTGTCGCGGGTCTCGCCCCTGAAAATGTCTCAGTCATCGACGGTCGCACTGGCGTTGTGATCACGGGTGAAGACCCGACAACGGGAACTTCTGGCAACACAGATCGCGCCGAAGAAATGCGTCGAAATGTGCAACGGCTTCTTGAAGCACGTGTTGGCGCAGGCAAGGCTGTCGTCGAAGTTTCCATTGAAACGGAAACCGATAGGGAATCCATTATCGAACGTCATTTTGAACCCGAGAGCCGCGTTGCAATCAGTTCGGAAACAGAAGAACGCAGCAATTCCTCGCAAGGGAGCGGTCGCGGCGCCGTGACGGTTGCCTCCAACCTGCCGGATGATACCAGCGCTACAAATGGTGATTCGAGCACAAGCAACAGCGAAACCCGTGAACGCATCAATTACGAGGTTTCGGAGACACGTCGCGAAATTCAACGGGGGCCTGGTGCGATCAAACGCTTGACCGTGGCGGTCTTGGTCGACGGCATCAGAACAATCAACCCCGAAACACAAGAGGTTTCCTGGACGCCGAGAAGCGATGAAGAGATCTCTGCTCTACGCGATTTGGTTGCATCAGCTATTGGCTTCAACGAAGAGCGCGGCGATCAGATCACGCTAAAAACCATGGAGTTCGAGCCCTTGCTTGTTGAAGGGGCCGAAGCACAAAGCTCTCTGCTTCCCCCCATGAATATTGATCCCATGTCGATCATACAATTGGCAGTTCTGGCCATTGTGACACTCATTCTAGGTCTCTTCGTTTTGCGCCCCATTCTGGCTAAACCTGCCCCCGCACTCCCGCCTGTGGATGCCTCGGATGTGAATACGCCTGAAAGCTTGCCTGCCACGATACCAATGCCGGACTTGCCGTCCCCTTCAACACCGGCGTTGGACGGAGAGATCTCGGAAAACGGGTTTGAGTTGCCCACTATGGGTGTCGTCTCGGACTTTGATTTCGAAGACGATGACATCGGCACGCCAAGCGATCCGGTAAAGCGCCTCAAAAAGCTCATTGAAGACCGACAAGAGGAAACCGTCGAAATCTTGCGCGGCTGGATGGAAGACGCTGAGGAGAACGCCTGATGACCACGCAATTCCCCCTCGAAGACTTCAGCGTCACATCACAACCGGCGTCCCAGCTCCCTTTAACACAGCGAGATACAGACGGCGCAGCCACACCGCCAGTTCCGACTGAGGAGGAAATAGAAGCCAAGAGAATGGCCGCCTATGAGCAAGGATACAAAGCGGGGTGGGATGACGCCACGCGCGCCGAAAGCGAGCAACAGACCCGCATTGGCGCCGAGTTTGCGCGGAATTTGCAAGACCTGAGCTTCACATTCCACGAAGCCCGCGCGCATATCATGAAGGCACTTGAACCGCTGCTCAAGGAAATGACCAGCAAGGTGCTACCCCAACTGGTGAGTGAGACCCTTGGACAAAAAATTGTTGAAGAGCTTCTGCCGATGGCTGAGGTCGCATCGGATTCGCCGATAAAAATTGTGGTTTCTCCTGCATCCCGACCCGCAATTCAGCGCCTCATTGACGACTCCTTAACCATTCCATTGGACATCATGGAGGAGCCGAGCCTCGCAGATGGCCAAGTCTATCTACAGATGGGCGGGCTTGAGAAAAAGATCGATATGGATGCGACTGTAGAAAAGATCATGAAAGCCATTGATGCTGTATACGCTCTGAACGAGGAGGCCATAAATTATGGTTGAACAGACTGAAAACAATATAAAAAATACGTTTTCTCAAGTTCCGATCGAAATCACGATATCTGTCGGAAAGGCGCGGCCTCTCGTGAAGGATCTATTGAAACTGCAAAGCGACAGTGTCCTTCCTCTTGACCGGAACATCGAAGACCCTGTCGAACTCTACATCGGCGACAAACTCATCGCCCGCGGGGAGCTACAAGAAATGGAAGGTGGCCAAGCCGGGCAGCTGGCTGTGCGCCTTACCGAAGTGGCCGATCTGAAAAACGGATTGTGAAACTTGATGCGTCCTTCAATCTTTCTGTCCGTTCTGGCCCTCATCCTCTTGTTGGTCAGCGAACCGGCCAACGCGCAATCCATGACTTTGGATCTTGGGGCGGATGGATCGTTGTCGGCGCGGTCCATCCAACTTCTGCTGCTCATCACCATTCTCAGCATCGCCCCCGGCATTGCCATAACACTCACATGTTTCCCGTTCATCGTCACGGTTCTGTCGATTTTGAGACAGGCGATCGGCTTGCAACAGTCCCCGCCAAACATGTTGATGATCAGTCTGGCCCTGTTTCTGACCTATTACGTTATGGAGCCTGTGTTCACCGAGAGCTGGACGACGGGAATACAGCCATATGTGAATGGAGACATCCCTCTCGAACAGGCATTTTCTCTCTCCATTGATCCGTTCCGGGGCTTCATGTCCAACCGCATTGACCCCGACACGTTTCAGCAACTGAAAGAACTTCGTGATGATTTCAGCACCGTCAACGGCGTGTCGCGGGACGCCCCTCTCTCCTTGCTCGTGCCGTCATTTCTGCTTTCCGAAGTCGAGCGCGCGTTTCAAATCGGATTTCTCGTCTTTTTGCCGTTTCTCATCATCGACTTGGTCGTGTCCGCCATTTTGATGTCGATGGGCATGATGATGGTCCCGCCCGCGATCGTCTCTCTTCCGTTCAAACTAGCGTTTTTTGTTGTGTCCGACGGTTGGTCACTTCTGTCCAGCGCCCTTGTCCGAAGTTATTTCTAAATGCTCCGAGAAAGTGCCAAGGACATCAAGTTACCGCACAAGGTGCCTTGCCAGCATAAGACCGCACAAAATTGACATCAGGACTTCGGCGGCAACTCGAAACCGGCCTCTACCATAAGGCGATCAGACGCGGTCTCAACGACCTGCTCCAGTTCCGACATAACGTCTTTCATCTCACGGCCCGCTTTAATCCGCGGCAAGAACTCTACCACCGCCAGACCTGGCTTGCGGTAGATGCCGTGACGCGGCCAGAACACACCCACATTGGTCGCCGCTGGCACAAGGTCCTGGCCGGTTTGCTCATAGAGCACGCCCGTGCCAATTTTATAAGGCAGATGCGCACCCGCCGCGACACGGGTGCCTTGCGGGAAGATGATTAACTGACCAGGAAGCGTTGCGCCGGACTTCACACCTGAAATCATTTTTTTGATCGCCAAACCACGTTTGCCGCGATCAACAGGAACACAACCGATACGTTTGGCGAAATACCCCACGATAGGGGTCCAGACGATTTGCTTTTTCATAATGAACTTCGGACGTGGAACGGCCGAAACGATCAGGATAATGTCGAAAAAGCTCTGATGCTTGGCTCCAATCAACACCTCATCGGTGGGCACCTCGCCTCGGATCTCGGATTTCAGCCCGACCAGCCAACGCGCCGAAAACCGCACCCAATGGCAATAGGTGTGAACCGCCGTAAAGGCCCAATCGCGATTGAGCGCCGACAGCGGTGTAAAGAAAATCGCCATGACGAACATGACCAGATACATCTGGATCACGAAAACCAAAGATAAAAACCACTGGATCGGATAGGGCATCACATCAACCTTCGCAGGGTTTGGGTCGCGGCCACACGGGTCGCAACATAGGCTACAATCGCAGCGAGTAGCGGGATCAAAAGCGGCCAGAGCCATTGTGCGCCGGAGAATCCCAGCCCCGTCAGAAAACCACCCGCTTCGTCTGCCTTCGGCAAAAGCGCGATGGCGATCATACCGCAAAACGTCCCGATTACGGCGCCGGAAAGCCCGCGCAAGGTGAAACGGCGGACAAAGGCGCTGGCAATAAAACGGTCCGTTGCCCCCACAAGACGCAAGGTCCGGATCACTTGCGCCGTCGCCGCCAAGGCCGCATTGGCCGCCAGCGTGATCATACCACCAGTTACCCCCGCAATCAAAAGCAGAGAAATAACCCCCAACAGGCGCAGCCGCTCCGCCGCGCGTACCAAGGGCCGCCGCCAACGGCTATGATCGTCGAGAACGGCACCGGGGGCCTCCCCCGCCAACCTGAGACGCAGCCCTTCTGCATCAAATCCGTCAGGTGTTTCCTGAACGTCAATCAAGACCGGCAAAGACAAGGTGTCGAGCGGCAGGTCAGGGCCGAACCACGGCTCCAGAAGCGCAGTTTCCTCTTCGGCACCCAAGCGCCGCGCCTCCGCCACTCCGGGCGTTGTCTCAAGCACCTTGAGCGCCGCAGCGGTTTGGGCCTCGATCTGATCGGAAGGCGCCGAAATACGCACGGTCGAACCGCGCGCAAGCTCCGTCCCCCAGCGATCCGCCAAACGTCCGGTGGCCATCGACAGCGCCAATGCAAAAACCGCCAGAAAGGCCATCGCCGCCGCCGTTATCACGGTCAGTTGTGCCGTAAAGCCCGAAGGCGGCACAACACGTCCCGATGGGCTTTCGCGAAAACTCAGGAAGGACAAGACAATGGTTCTCACAGATCCGCCCCCGCTTGCTGAATACGCCGGTTGGAGATGCGCAACACCCGCGCCTGCACTTGCGCTTTGGCCTGACGAATCAGATGCAGGTCATGCGTGGCGATCACCACCGTTTTCCCCATCCGGTTCAATTCGATCAAAAGCTGCAAAAGACGCAGCGACATTTCCCAGTCCACGTTGCCTGTCGGCTCATCCGCAAGAATGACTTCCGGCGACATGATCACCGCACGCGCCAAAGCCGCACGCTGACGTTCCCCGCCCGACAGTTCCGGTGGATGGGCTTTGGCCTGTTCCGACAGCCCGACCCAATTCAGCAGGTCTTCCAGATCACGCTCGTCTCGCTCACGACCGGAAACGGACAGCGGCAGGGCAACGTTATCGACGAGACTGAGGTGGTCAAGGAATTGGCAATCCTGATGCACCACACCGATGCGCCGACGCAGGTTCGCCACCTCGTCCCGCTCCATCTGGCGCGTATCTTCACCAAAGATCGATACCCGACCGGCCGTGGCCTGAAGTTCGCGATAACACAGTTTGAGAAATGTTGTTTTGCCTGCCCCTGAAGGCCCCGTCAGAAAATGGAAAGACCCCGGCGCAAGCGTCAGGGACATTTCTGTCAATAGCTCCCGCCCACCGTAGCCGTAGCCTGCCTCATGAAACTCTATCACATGTCACCTCTGCGAACCCCTGTCGCTTCTTCGCGACAGTTTTGCCTCACTGGTCAAAACCTTTCAATGCAACTGTCGCAAAAATATGGACAATCTGCTAATTCACGTTAAGAATTGCAGAAAATCGCGCAGTCAGCATGGGGGAGCGTGCGCAGATAACGTGTGGCAGGGGAAGTTATGCGGCTGATATGTCCGAATTGCGGAGCTCAATACGAAGTTGATTCACGTGTCATTCCTGACACGGGGCGAGATGTTCAATGTTCAAACTGCGGGCACACATGGTTTCAGCAGCCCGCCCATCTGGACAAGGAACTGGCGGAAGAACTGGGATATGAAATTCCGGACGAAGATGCCTCTCTTACAGAAACCCCTCCTGAAACCGCCGTGGTCCAGCCTGCGGCCGAAGAGTTTCACGTAGATGTGCCTACGACCGCTCAAGAGCCGGAACCTGCCATCGAACCAGAGCTTGACCCCGAGCCGGAAATTGTTCCCGAGCCTGTAGATATCCCTGAACCGGCGTTGGAAGCGGAGCAGGACGCAATATCCATATCGGCATCCGAACCGGAATACGAGATCGAAGACAGCGAGGATCTCCCGCCTCCCGCACAAGACACCGCGCCACAGAGCAGCGTCGCGCTCAAGGACAGCGTGCGGGACATCTTGCGTGCCGAGGTCGAATTCGATCACGCGATGCGCCAGACAGAAGGCGAGACGATTGAAACCCAGCCCGACTTGGGACTGGAAGAACCCGCACAGGACTCAGCCAAGAAGAGCCTGCGTGAACGCATGGCGCGGCTGCGTGGGCTTGACCCGGCGGACCCCGGCCTTGTGGCAGGCGGAGTGGCTGCGGCCACCGGCAAACGTCGCGATCTCTTGCCTGATATCGAGGAAATCAACTCCACCCTGAGCGCCGCTTCGGAACGCGATGACGATGGCACAGTGCCCGATGAAGACACCCGCCGCGAGCGCGCGGAGCGCTCCGGTTTCCGCACCGTCTTCCTGACGCTGGTGCTGATCGCGGTCTTCCTCGTGGCGCTCTATATCCTCTCGCCTCTGATCGCGGCAAAAGTGCCCGCTCTGGCCGGAGTGATGGAAACCTACGTCCATATGGCGAACGGTTTCCGTGGCTGGCTCGACCAAACCTTGTCAGCCGCCAGCACGCGGCTGAATGCACTTTTAGGCCAGCTCAGCGGCTCCTAAATCGACAAACCTCTCAGAACTGATCCAGCAGCCGGTTGAGATAATCGCGCTCTTCCGCCGTGCGCTCCCGATCTTCGGTGCGGCGACGGATTTCGTCCAGAAGCTCCTCGGCGCGACGATAGACATCCTCGCCTTCATAAAATTCTTCATCCGTGCCAAGACGCCCCATGCCGCCCGGCGTGCGGCCCAGCGGATCGCGGCCTTGCGTCTCTGATCCGTCATTGGGCTGGCCGTCCTGATCTTGCTGCGATTGTGCTTGTTGTTCACCAAGTTGACGCATCCCGTCACGCAGGGCCTCCATCGCCTCGGCCTGCCCGTCAAGTGCGCCGGAGAGATCCCCCTCGCGCAACGCTCTTTCGGCCTCCTCCATCGCCCGATCCGCGCGATCAAGCGCACTGCCGACACTGTCTTCTCCGCCTCCGCCACCGGGGACATTGCGCCGCTGTTCGCGCAAGGCTTCCCGCAAGGCGCGCTGGCGCTCGGACAGCGATTGCTCCGCGCCTTCTCCACCAGCCTCCGCCCCGCCCTGCGCATCTCCATCCGGCTCATCGCCTTGCTGATCGCCACCTTGCGAGGGCGAATTCTGGCCAAACTGCTCCTGCAAATCAGAGAACGTATCGTCATTCAACTGCTGCTGGTCGCGCAGCGTATCTTGCAGGCCCTGCATCCCCTCGCTGCCTTGGCCCTGCCCCTCGCCTTGTGTGACCCGCATGTTTTCGAGCATTTCAGCCAGCATATCCATAAGCTGCTGTGCTTCGGCCATACGGCCCTGCTCCATCAACTCCTGAATGCGATCCATCAATTGTTGCAGCTGGTCCTGCGTGATCTCCTGCCCCTGATCCTGACCTTGGTCCGGCGTGTCCGTGTCGTCCGCGTCCGGACCTTGCTGTTCGGCCAGTTGCTGCATGTAATCACGGGTCGCCTCGCGCAATTCCTGCATCAAGTTTTCGATCTCTTCAGGCGTGGCCCCGTCACGCATGGCTTGGCTCAGACGCTCCTGCGCCCGATGCAGCCGCGCCAAAGCCTCTTTCAACTCACCATCTTCAAGCTCTAGCGCAATATCCCAAAGCGTGGCGGCAATGGTGTCGACCTGCTCATCCGTCAACCGACCGTCACGCCCCTCAAGCTGGCCGATCACTTCGCGCAAGCGGACATAGCTCGTCATCTCGTCAAACATTTCGCTCGGATTGACAGAGATTGCGCGCAAGACCTGCGCCGTGCGCGGCGCATTCTCTCGGTTCCACAGCAATTCACGCCGCTGATCCACCAAAGCTGCAGCCAGCGGGTCAAAGAACCGGCGCGTCGGCAGGATGCTTTCGCCCAACGCCTCGCTGCTTTCCTGCCCAGCCTCGTCCCAAGCGCTCAAGGACAACCGCACAGGAAGCCCCGCGAACGGATGCTGGGCAAGGTTTTCGGCAATCCGGCCTTCGATTTCGCGCCGATCTCCGGTCTGCGGTAGCATGACGGGCACGGAAATATCCTCACGCGGCTCTGGCGGCAAAACATAGCCGTAGCGTCGCTCCACCGCTTCAACGTCGCGCGAGATCGTCAATATGGCGCGACTGACCCCGAAATCATCGGACAGGCGGAAATCCTGACGCGCCTCGCCGGACGGGGCGCGGGTCATTGGCCCGACCAACTCCGCCACAGGCGGGGCATCCGGCTGAAGCGCAACCTCCCAAAGCCGGCCTGTAGGGCCATCAATCTCGATTTCCCCCGACTGCCGGATCCGGAAATCAGGACGTATCTCCGTGTCGCCCGACACGGTTTCGCGCAGCGTCAAAACACCATCGTCCCCGTAAAACCGCAGCATCACATCCGCCCCTTTGGGCACATCGAAATTCGGATCGAGGTCACCCAGATAAAGCGTGGGCTTGCCGGAATAGGCAGGCGGACGCACCCAGCCCTCCCAGATCGGGCCCGTAGCAATCTCTTCGCCACGCCCTTGGAGACTCGTGAGATATCCCACACGCTCAACCGAACCGAAGAGCAACCCCATACCAAGAGTTGTCAACGCGACAAGACGCAAAGCAAGGGGATCACGAGGAGCCAGACGGATGTTTGGGGCGACGGGGCGGACCGTCGCGAGCCGTGCAATCATACGCTGGCGATGCCGCTCCCAAAGCGTCTCCGAAGCCGCATCCCCAGCCCCGACCAGAACCGTATCGGACAGCGCCTGTAGCGGTCGCCCCGGCAAATGCGCATCAACGCGGGTCACGACCTCGGCTTTGCGTGGTAGATGTATCGCCCGCAGACCAAGAACCAGCGACAGGAGCGCGGCAATCCCGTAAAGCGCAAGCCCCGCCCGAAGGCCCCATATCGGCAGAGCGTCCTGAACGCCCAGCATCAACAGCCCCGCAGCGAAGAAAAACAGCGAGATCAGCGGCCAGAAGGCCAGCGCAATGCGTTCAAGCACCAGCCCCGCTCCGGTCAGCAGCAAAGCCACCTTCACCCTGCGGGCAAGGGGGCGATCAAGGCTGTCGGTGGGTCCGTGCTCAGGGTCCATACATCTCGCTTTACAGCTCGTTAAGCTTCTCGACTCGCCGCCACCCTGCACCACTTGGCGAGCAGGTCAGAGCCACACAGGGATGGTATCGCGGTTTATCATCTCGTCAAAGCTCGGACGTGCGCGGATGACAGCGAATTGATCGTCCTTCACCAAGACCTCGGGCACCAAAGGGCGCGAATTGTATTCAGACGCCATCACGGCCCCATAAGCGCCAGCGGACCGGAATGCGACGAGATCACCCTCTCCCAAAGCGGGCATGTTGCGTCCCTTGGCAAAGGTATCGCCCGTTTCGCAAATCGGCCCGACGACATCCACCGGAGCTTGCTCGGCCCCCGCAACGGGTTCCTCAACCGGCACAATGTCATGATAGGCATCATACATCGACGGGCGCACCAGATCGTTCATCGCAGCATCAACAATCAGGAAGTCACGCCCCTCGCCGTGTTTGAGGTAGATCACGGAAGACACGAGAATCCCCGCGTTTCCCGAAATCAGACGCCCCGGCTCGATCTCGATCTCGCAACCCAGATGGCCCACGGTGCGGCGGATCATATCGCCATATTCGACAGGCAAAGGCGGAGCTTCGTTTGAGCGCTCGTAAGGAATGCCAAGCCCGCCGCCCAGATCGAGACGACGGATATTGTGCCCGTCGGCCCGCAATGCTTCGGTCAGTTCCGCGACTTTGGTGAACGCCAGTTCAAACGGCTCAAGCTGCGTCAGTTGCGACCCGATATGCACGTCGATCCCGACAACATCGATCCCCTCCATTGCTGCGGCGCGCGCATAGACGTCGCGGCAGGTGGCAATCGGAATGCCGAATTTGTTTTCGGATTTTCCCGTTGCGATTTTCGCATGGGTCTTGGCATCCACATCCGGATTGACCCGCAGCGCAATGGGCGCTTTGACGCCGAGAGCGGTCGCAACCTCGTTCAGAGCCTCGAGTTCGGGTTCGCTTTCCACATTGAACTGACGAATCCCGCCCTCAAGCGCCTGACGCATTTCCCAGCGAGTTTTGCCAACCCCCGAAAACACGATGCGATCACCGGGCAATCCGGCAGCTTTGGCCTTGAGATATTCGCCAATGGAGACCACGTCGATCCCCGCGCCCAACTCGCCCATGAGTTTCAAAACCGCGAGGTTCGAATTCGACTTCATGGCGAAACAGACAAGGTGATCCATGCCCTCCAAAGCCTCGTCGAACAGCTTGAAATGCCGTGTCAGCGTGGCTGCGGAATAGACGTAAAACGGTGTCCCGACCTGCGCCGCAATTTCGGACACGGAGACGTCTTCGGCATGAAGCACGCCGTTTTTATAGAGAAAATGGTCCATGTGGATTGCCTTGTCGCGGCTCAGTTGAGCGGAATATGGATGTTGAGTTCGGTGTCTGTGTAGCCGCCGGAACCGGAGTTCACGCCTACAGTTGTTCTGGCGCTGATTTCAGGTTTGGAGGGTTCTCCATCGACGCCACAGGCGCTAAGGCCCAGAACAACGAACAGGGCGGCAATAACGGGTTTCATCCGAGCACCTCTTTCCAACGCTTGATTTGCGCACGCACTTGCGCGGGCGCAGTTCCCCCGTAGCTTGTCCGAGACGCGACCGAGTTTTCAACCGTTAAGACATCATAAACGCCTTCTGTGATCGCTTCGTGAACGGAATTCATGTCCTCAAGCGTCAAATCGGGCAGATCGCAGCCTTTTTTCTCCGCCATCGCCACCAATGCGCCAGTCACATGGTGCGCATCGCGGAAGGGCAGCCCCGCCTCACGCACCAGCCAATCGGCCAGATCCGTCGCCGTCGAAAAGCCGGAGGCCGCAGCCGCACGCAAATTGTCGATATTCGCCGTCATGTCAGACACCATGCCCGTCATCGCCGCGAGCGCCAGCATGAGGTTGTCAGCGGCATCGAAGACCTGTTCCTTGTCTTCCTGCATGTCTTTGGAATAGGCCAGTGGCAACCCCTTCATCACCGTCATCAACGCAACATTGGCACCGAAAATGCGGCCAATTTTGGCGCGGATCAATTCGGCTGCATCAGGGTTTTTCTTTTGCGGCATGATGGACGAACCTGTCGAGAAACGATCCGACAAGGTCACAAAGCGGAATTGCGCGGAGGACCAGATCACAAGTTCCTCTGCGAACCGAGACAGGTGCATGGCGCAGATCGAGGCACAGGACAGAAATTCGAGTGCGAAGTCCCGGTCCGCAACAGCATCCAGAGAGTTCGCGGTCGGACGGTCAAAACCCAAAGCCTCTGCCGTCATATGCCGGTCAATCGGAAAGCCTGTGCCCGCCAGAGCTGCGGAACCGAGCGGGCTTTCATTCATCCGCGCCCTCGCATCTTTGAAGCGCGACAGGTCACGCCCCAACATCTCCACATAGGCCATCATGTGATGGCCCCATGTCACGGGCTGCGCCGTTTGCAGGTGGGTGAAGCCGGGCATAACCCAATCGGCCCCCTCTTCTGCCTGAGCAATCAAAGCACGGATCAACGCCTCGACATCGGAAATCGCCGCATCGAATTGGTCGCGCGTCCAGAGTTTGAAATCCGTCGCCACCTGATCATTGCGCGAACGCGCCGTGTGCAAACGCCCTGCGGCATCACCGATGATTTCCTTGAGGCGGGCCTCGACATTCATGTGGATGTCTTCAAGAGCGGTGGAAAAGGTAAATTCTCCGGCCTCAATCTCTGACAATACCGTGAGAAGGCCTTCCCGAATGGCCTCAGCATCTGTATCGGTAATGATGCCCTGTTTTGAAAGCATCAAGGCATGGGCGCGTGAGCCTGCGATATCTTGGGAGGCCAGCCGCTTGTCGAAATCAATGGAGGCATTGATGGCTTCCATGATGGCGTCAGGTCCGGCAGCGAACCGGCCGCCCCACATCGCGTTTGATTTCTTTTCGGTCATGGACGTGTCCCACATGTTGAAAAAACTGATTGCTGCAATCCTTTATACGGCCCTGAGCCTCGGCGCAATTCCTGCGACCGCGCTTGATCTTGAAGGGGCCGAAGCGTTGCGCGAAGGCAGTATGATGAAGCTGGGTTTTCATAGTGCCCCGAAAGAGGTCAGCACTCTGAGCTTCACCGACATCGACGGCAACGAAGAAACCCTCGCGGATTATCAGGGGCAATTCGTGCTGTTGAACTTTTGGGCGACGTGGTGTGCGCCCTGCCGCAAGGAAATGCCCGCACTCGATGCGCTTTCGGGCGCATTTGGGGACCAAGGGTTGACCGTATTGCCGATTGCAACAGGACATAACCCGCTGCCTGCGATCAAAAGCTTCTTTGAAAAAGCAGGCGTCGAACACTTGCCTGTGCGTTTGGACAGCAAAGGCGCAATGGCGCGCGATATGGGGGTGCTCGGTCTGCCGGTGTCCATCCTGATTTCGCCCGAAGGTAAAGAGATCGCACGTATGACCGGAGATGCCGAATGGTTTTCCCCCTCCGCACAGGCCATCATCACGCATATACTTGAGACAGATTCCTCTCAGCTGCCGGAAGCTTATCAAGAGGGCAATTAAAACTGCGCGCCATTGACGTCTCGATCATAGCTGCAACCTTGTCCGCAAGCGTCAAAATTTGTTCCAAGGTGCTGTCAATTTCGACGTGGAATCGGTCGAGTTGATTAATCACTGGCGTCAGCGCCACAGATTGCGCACTCAGTCGCCCCGCCTCGACGCGACACAAAACGCGAATTGAGTCCAAACCTGTCACCAGTTGACGCAGATCTTTCGCAGATCTCGCCAAAGCCATCGCCTCACTGCAAACGGATTGTAATACGCTACGTGATTCCGCCATATAGCCTTCGGATAACTGGTCCAAAATATCCACTTCACCTTGAAAACCATCTGCTTCAACGCCTGACACAAGACCCTCTGCAGCAACGTTTTTCACCTCACATTGTATGGATGAAGCAGCCATCATAAAAAGTGCCCCATACACTTTCTTCGCCACCGCGGCAGGCAAGCTCTGAGAACCATCGTCTCCCTGAAAACTGCCCAGATGAGTACTGGCTTCATCAGACATCAAACGATAGTTTTGTGAAATCGCAGAAATGGGTCCACCAGCGGGTTCGAGTCGTGAGGCCACAATCCTCATGTTTGAGGGTATACCTCTCGTCTTTGCAAAAGACGCAAAAAGCGATGCGTGCTGTTCGTCGAGAGCCTCAAGAACAGGTAGAATACGTATAAGGCTTTGCAATCGCTCATCCTCAACACGGGCGAGCACATCAGCCCGCGCTATCACCTCCTGAGCAACGGCATAGGAACTGAATGCGCTATATGACGGGAAACCAAGATCACGCAATTTCGCGCGAATATTTCCCGCACTTTCCACTGGCGAAAGACCATCTTCCTGTTCACGATTAAACGACTCTGCATAAAGCGATATCACACTCTCAAAGAGCGACGACGTCGGTTTGAGCCGGACGGACACATAACCACCATCCACCGGAGAAAAGATGGCATAAACCCAATAATGCCGACCATCATTTGCGCGATTTTTAACATAGGCTCCCGTTGCGAGGCCTTTTTTGAGACGCTCCCACAGAATATAAAATACGCCCTTGGGCATATCCGGATGACGGATGATTTTATGTGGCGCGCCAACCAATTCATCCCAAGTATATCCGGAAATACGCCGGAAAACCTCGTTTCCGGATATAATAACGCCACGATCATCCGTGCGCGAAAAAAAGAGTTCATTGATGTCAAAAGGGGCTTCTTCTTTTGAAGTTACCTTACTGGACGTGAAATCTTGTCGCGACATGTCAGTTCCCGTTGTTCAATTGAAAACAGGGAACCAGAATATGCTTTCAATTTCATTAAGCCTAAGTGCGCATTGTGTTTTTTTTCAAAAACACCTTGTAGCGTCGCTGTCCGCAGACTTATCCCGCCAAATTGAAAGAAAAATTTTATATAAATCTAATGTATTTCCTAAAGACCCTTTCAACGTCAAAAAAATTATAATTGAATATCAGTGCGTTAAAAATTCATCATAAAATTACGAAAGTTTCACATCAAATCACGTCATTCACCAATCATTATCACATCCCCGCCAAAATCGACGGTGCAATCTGTAAGCGACACAAGGTGATTGGATGCACGATTCTTTCTATGATAATAACAATTTGGAAAGCCCGCTTTCCGTGGCGATTGCCGCTCGGGATCGCCATACCATGGATATGGTGAAAGAGGCCCTCGACAAAAAGCACGTGATGCTAGCCTATCAACCCATTGTGCACACTTTGCGCCCAGACCGCCCCGCCTTTTACGAAGCGCTCATTCGGGTTCTCGACCAAAACGGACGCGTCATCCCCGCGCGTGAATTTATTGAAGTCGCCGAGACCACAGAAACAGGGCGTATTCTGGACTGCCTCTCTCTGGAACTCGGTTTGCAGGCACTTCATGAACATCCCGACCTTCGCCTCGCGATCAACATGTCCGCCCGCTCCATTGGCTACCCGCGCTGGAAGCAGACCCTTACGGAGGGCCTCGCAAAAGGGCCTACCATTGCAGAGCGTCTCATCCTCGAAATCACTGAAAGCTCGGCCATGGTCATGCCCGATCTGGTTTCTGTTTTCATGTCTGATCTGCAATCAATGGGCATTTCCTTTGCTCTTGATGATTTCGGCGCAGGCTATACAGCCTTTCGCTATCTCAAGGATTTCTATTTCGACATCGTGAAAATCGACGGAGGGTTCATACGAGGGGTCGCATCCAATCCGGATAATCAGGTTCTAACTCAAGCACTTGTCTCGGTCGCGAAGCATTTTGACATGTATACGGTTGCGGAATTTGTCGAGAATACCGCTGATGCCGAATATCTTACGGAAATCGGTGTTGATTGTATGCAGGGACACTATTTTGGCGCCGCAACAATTGATCCTGTTTGGCGACGCCCGGAGACAAAACACAAGGCCGGCTAGGGGCAAGACACTTGATTGCGGTGACAAAGCGCCTCATGATCCCATTGAAGGTTGAAAATGCTGCGCCTGCAACATAGACCTTTCTCGGGGAGTCGCGCAACTTTGTTGCAAATTTTGCATCATTTGGGCAATCTCCCCGCAAACATTACGGGAGAGAGAGTATCATCATGACCAATGTCGTTATCGCATCAGCAGCACGGACAGCTGTCGGCAGCTTTTCCGGCGCCTTCGCCAACACCCCAGCCCACGAGCTCGGGGCACGCGTTCTCGAAGCGCTTGTCGAGCGTGCGGGCATAGACAAAAGCGAAGTGTCCGAAACCATCCTCGGACAAGTTCTCACCGCAGGTCAGGGACAAAACCCCGCTCGTCAGGCGCACATAAACGCAGGCCTGCCGCAAGAATCTGCTGCATGGAGCATCAATCAGGTCTGCGGTTCCGGTCTGCGCACCGTTGCCCTTGCCGCACAACACATCATGCTCGGCGATGCCGATATCGTATGTGCGGGCGGTCAAGAAAACATGTCCATGGCCCCCCATGTCGCCAACCTGCGCACAGGGCACAAAATGGGCGACATGAAATTCATCGATTCGATGATCAAAGACGGGCTCTGGGATGCCTTCAACGGCTACCACATGGGGATCACCGCCGAGAATGTTGCAGAGCAATGGCAAATTTCCCGCGAGATGCAGGACGAATTTGCCCTCGCCTCCCAAAACAAAGCCGAAGCAGCGCAGAAAGCGGGCAAATTCGCCGACGAAATCATTCCGATTACGGTTAAATCCCGCAAGAGTGAAACCATTGTCGATCAGGATGAATATATCCGTCACGGCGCGACGCTTGAAAGCATGCAGAAATTGCGTCCGGCCTTTGATCGGGAAGGCACCGTTACCGCAGGGAACGCATCTGGGATCAACGACGGGGCCGCGGGCGCTTTGTTGATGTCTGCCGAGAACGCCGAAAAACGCGGCATCCAGCCGCTTGCGCGTATCGCGTCCTATGCCACCGCGGGCCTTGACCCGTCGATCATGGGCGTGGGACCGATCTATGCGTCACGCAAAGCGCTGGAGAAAGCGGGTTGGAAGCCCGAAGATCTCGACCTCGTCGAAGCGAACGAAGCCTTTGCGGCTCAGGCCTGTGCCGTAAACAAAGACATGGGCTGGGATCCGGCCATTGTGAACGTCAACGGCGGCGCCATCGCAATCGGTCACCCGATCGGCGCATCTGGCGCACGCATCCTCAACACACTCCTGTTCGAAATGCAGCGTCGCGACGCCAAGAAAGGCCTTGCGACACTTTGCATTGGCGGCGGCATGGGCGTTGCCGTCTGTCTCGAACGCGACTGATCTAGTGAAGGGGCTGTCATGGCCCCTTCATCCGTCCCTGATAGTGGCATGACGGCTGCATAAAATATTCAGAACCCATTAAGCAATATTGTTGCGACGTCAGAATATTTTAGATAACAAGATTGCCAAGTAAAACCTACTAGGAGGAGGAGTATCATGTCCAGAGTCGCTCTTGTGACCGGAGGATCGCGCGGAATTGGCGCTGCCATTTCTATGGCGCTGAAGGACGCAGGCTATAAAGTTGCCGCTACCTATGCGGGCAACGATGAAGCCGCAGCTCACTTCACGAAAGAAACCGGCATCAAAACCTACAAATGGTCTGTGGCCGATTACGAAGCCTGCGCCGATGGCATCGCGCAGGTCGAAGCCGACCTTGGTCCCGTCGATATTCTGGTGAACAACGCAGGAATCACGCGCGACGCACCGTTTCACAAAATGAGCCGCGAACAGTGGCAGGAGGTCATGGATACCAACCTTTCCGGCGTGTTCAACATGACCCATCCGCTCTGGCCCGGCATGCGTGAACGGAAATTCGGTCGTGTGATCAACATCAGTTCGATCAACGGCCAGAAAGGCCAGTTCGGGCAGGTCAACTACTCCGCCGCCAAGGCCGGAGACATCGGCTTCACCAAGGCACTGGCCCAAGAAGGCGCACGCGCAGGCATCACCGTCAACGCAATCTGCCCGGGCTACATCGCGACCGAAATGGTTATGGCCGTGCCGGAAAAAGTCCGGGACTCGATCATTTCCACGATTCCGGTCGGACGTTTGGGCGAACCCGAAGATATTGCGCGCTGCGTGGTCTTTTTGGCCTCGGATGACGCGGGCTTCATAACCGGCTCGACCATCACCGCGAATGGCGGCCAGTATCTGACCTGACCAATCGTTAATCTCTATGACTTTCACACAAATGGGCCGCGTTTTTGCGGCCCATTTGTGATTGCACAACAGCAATGTTTTGGCCTTAGTGCTTTTATGACAAAACGCACCGCCACATTCATCGGCTTTATCGCCGTGCTGCTCTGGGCCCTTCTCGCCCTCTTCACCGTAGGTGCACGGGAAGTCCCCGCCTTACAACTCAATGCTGTGTGCTTTGCGATTGGCGGAACGATCGGGGTGATATGGACCACCGCGAGTAAACGCTGGCATGAGCTGAAAAATGTGCCGCTGTCGATCTACGCATTTGGAACAGTCGGTCTTTTCGGCTACCATTTTCTCTACTTTTCGGCCCTCAAAGCCGCCCCCCCTGCCGAAGCCGGATTGATCGCCTATCTCTGGCCTTTGCTCATCGTCCTGTTTTCTGGCCTGCTTCCAGGAGAGACCTTGCGCCCGCTGCATCTTGTCGGGGCGGGTCTGTCCTTTGTTGGCGCCGCGCTCATCGTCGCCAAAGGCGCATCCTTTTCGGGAGGGCATATGACAGGCTACCTGCTGGCCAGCGCCTGTGCGCTGACATGGTCAAGCTATTCGGTCATCTCCCGTCGGCTCGGATCGGTCTCAAGCATGGTGGTCACAGTCTATTGTCTGGCGACTGCCGTCCTGTCCCTCCTCGCGCATCTCGCGCTGGAAGAGACCGTCTGGCCCTCGTCGCAGGCGGGCTGGCTTAGCATGATCGCCCTCGGCCTCGGACCCGTAGGAGCCGCGTTTTATGTGTGGGATATCGGGGTCAAGCGCGGCAACATCCAACTCTTGGGGACGGCCTCATATGCCGCACCGTTGCTCTCGACGCTGGTTCTCGTCGGCGCGGGCATCGCAGAGCCTCGCGCAACGCTTATCTTGTCAGCAGTTCTGATTACCGCTGGTGCCGGTTTGGCCGCATTCGCCAGCCGCCAAACCGGGTCGTGACAGTTCAAGGGGCAGAGGTCGCGTCAGGTGGTGCTCAGGCGCGCAATCTCTTCTTTGATGCGGAGTTTCTGCTTCTTCAAGTCAGCGATCCGAAGGGCGTCGATACCCGGCGAACGTTGAGCAGTCTCAACGGCCTCCGAGAGGGATTGATGCTTTTTCTTCAGTTCCTCGATGTGGGACGTCAAGCTCATGTCTTCTCCTCTCTGTTTGGATACAGCTTTGTAAAAGCTATACGACAACTGCAGCATAGAATTTGAGTCGTGTCACGGCTTGTTTTTGGAACAATATGACCCATATATGCTTGCACGCGAAAGATTGCCCAAACCTTAACGCGACCACGGCAAATCTGCGCCGCTTCGCAAGATTTTCAACACATTTTCGGCATAACTTTCACCATCACGTTCATGGCGCAGCCCTTGGTGCATGATCAGCGGCGGCTCCAGAGCGAACGCCGCCCGCCCGGACTTGCGCGCCTGCACCAACACAAGCTCGGCCACGCGCCCCACCCGCGGCTGCACCGCACGCACACGCACCGACCCCAAACGCCCCTCCAGAGCACAAAGCAGGTCCGGCAGGCGGTCCGCCTTCTGGATCATGGTTAAATAACCTTTGGGAGCCAGTCTGCGCGCAGCCACATCGACCCAAGTCGACAAGGGGGTCTCGCCAGCCAAAGCAATATCGCGCCCCTCATCCTCAGAAGCCGTTGAACGCGCACGTTCGTAATAGGGTGGATTGGCAATAACATGGTCGAAACTTCGCGCCCGGATATCATGCGGCAAATCCCGCAAATCCGCGATACAGACCGTCATATCCGCGCCGTTCTCCACCGCGTTGCGTTGCGCCAGAGCGGCATAGAACGGCTGCACCTCGATACCGGTCAGGCTCAGACCCGCAACCCGCGCATGCAAGCACAAGGAGGCCACACCGGCCCCGCAGCCCAGTTCCAACACAGTCTGTCCGGAACGCGCAGGCGTCGCCGCTGCCAAAAGCACCGGATCCACCCCCGCACGATAGCCGCGCTTCGGTTGGAACACATGAATCTGCCCGTCCAGAAAAGCATCCCGGCTCAGATCATCCTCTGCGCTCACAATTCCTCCAGATCGAAGTCATTATCTTTGAGAATACGCCGCGCTTGCGGCAGGTCGTCATCGCGCACCATCAGGCGGCGCGGCAATATGCCAATCCCTCCTTCGAGGATGCTCATATGGACGTCCATTTCAAAGCAGTCTATATCCTCTCCAGACAGGAGCGCTTTGGCATAGATGATCTGGGTCGGGTCGGTTGTGCGTAGGAGTTGCTTCATTATTCAAGTTAACGACAGGCCGTGAGGTTTGTCGAGCCGGGAAAACCGCGAGGGCATCACATGGGTTTGGAAAAAGCCGTTGTCAAACCGCACGAAAGACTGGCCACCGCACTGGCGGCAGAGCTGATTGCGGTCAATGCACTGATCCGCAAGCGGATGTCCTCCGAACATGCGCCGCGCATCCCCGAGGTGACAGCGCATCTGATCGAAGCGGGCGGCAAGCGCCTGCGCCCGATGTTGACGCTGGCGGCGGCGAAAGCCTGTGGCTACCAAGGCCCCTATCACATCCACCTTGCCGCAACCGTGGAGTTCATCCACACCGCCACGCTTTTGCATGACGATGTCGTGGACGAAAGCGCGCAACGGCGAGGCCGCCCAACGGCCAACCTCCTGTGGGACAATAAATCTTCAATTCTGGTCGGCGACTATCTCTTTGCCCGCGCGTTCCAGTTGATGACAGATGCCGACAACATGCGCGTCCTGAAAATCCTGTCCAACGCGTCCGCAACGATTGCCGAGGGCGAGGTGCTGCAACTGACCGCAGCGCAGGACCTCAAGACCGACGAAAGCATCTACCTGCAAGTGGTGCGCGGCAAAACCGCCGCCTTGTTTTCCGCTGCGACCGAAGTCGGCGGCGTTCTGGCAGATGCGGATGAAACCGTCATCAAAGCCCTGTTCGATTATGGCGATGCGCTCGGCATTTCCTTCCAAATCGTGGATGATTTGCTGGATTACTGGGGGTCGGATCAAACCGGCAAGAATGTCGGCGACGATTTCCGCGAACGCAAACTCACCCTGCCCGTCATCAAGGCCGTTGCGAAAAGCGACGATGAAGAACGCGCCTTTTGGGTGCGGACGATTGAAAAGGGCAAACAGGAAGACGGCGATCTGGACCACGCCATTGCCTTGCTGAACCGTCACAACGCTTTGGAAGAAACCCGCGACGTGGCCATCGCATGGGCGGACAAGGCGAAAGACGCTTTGAAAGCCCTGCCCGAAAGCGACATCGTCGAAATGCTGTCGGACATCGCCGATTACGTCGTCGCCCGCGTGCGCTGATTCGACGCCGATATTCGCAAGGGCACGCGAGAGGGGCGTGAGGCGGGCTTGGTCCGGCACCTCACCCCGGCAAGGTGCTCGCGGATTTCACCCACCACCACGGATTGCTGTCCGCCAGTTGCAGCGCTGCGGCGTCCGCCGTGTAGCGATTTTCGAACAAAGCAAAACAGGTCGCGCCCGAGCCGGACATGCGCAACATCTGCGCCCCCGGAGCAAGCGCCAAGGCCGCCAAAGCCGCTGCCACTTCCGGCACGCGCTTTACAGCAGGCGCCTCAAGGTCATTGCGCTGGGTGCTCAGCCAGTCGATGAAAGACAAGCTATCGGGCCAGTCCGGCAAGACCTCCGGCATCGCGGCGTTTGTCTTGCTCTCCAAAGATTTGAACACCTCGGGCGTCGAAACCTCGACCCGCGGATTGACCAGAACCATGTGCAAAGCTGGCATGGAAACCGGTGTTAAGGCCTCCCCGATCCCGCTCATACGCACTGGTTTTGCGCCCAGACAGACCGGCACATCGGCGCCGAGGGACAGTGCGCCCTCTGCGATCACAGGCTTTGCCCCAAGGCGAGCGGCTGCGCGCAAAGTCGCTGCTGCGTCGGCAGACCCTCCGCCGATTCCGGAAGCGGGCGGCAGACGTTTGTCGAGAGTCAGGGACATGGGAAAGCCCGCCAGACCGGCCGCCAGCATCACCAGATTGGAACTGTCCGTCGGCACGCCTTGCGCAAACGGACCTGTCACGGAAAGCGCCGATACCGTCGCAGGCGTTGCAGTCACCTGATCGCCCTGATCAACAAAGGCCACCAGACTGTCCAGAAGATGATACCCGTCCTCGCGCTGCCCCGTGACATGAAGCGTCAGGTTGATCTTGGCCGGAGCAAAGACCTTAACCGTCATTGATCGGCCTCGTCGGTTCTTCGCCCTCGTCGATCAGAACCCGATCAAGCCCCACCTCCAGCTTGCGCCGGATGCGGTTGGCCTCGTCCTCTTCGGGATCAAAGGACAGGGCCCGTTTCCATTGGAAACGCGCTTCGCGCACACGCCCGACCGCCCAATAGACATCGCCCAGATGGTCATTGATGATCGGATCGACCGGCATCAACTCGGCGGCGCGTTCCATCGGCTCGACCGCTTCTTCATAGCGCCCCAAGCGATACAGCCCCCATGCCAGACTGTCCGTGATGTAACCGTCCTGCGGACGCATCTCTGCGGCCTTGCGGATCATCTCCATCGCCTCGTCCAGATTGGTTTTCAGCTCCAGAAACGAATACCCCAGATAGTTCAGCACCTGTGGCTGGTCGGGTTCGAGTTCCAGGGCCTGACGTAGATCGGCTTCGGATTTTTCCCATTCCTCAAGACGCTCATAAGAGGTCCCACGAGTAAAGTAGAGCGGCCAAAGCGCCCGTGTCGGGGGCTGATGGCGGTCAATGACTACGGAATAGGCCTCCGCGGCCTCGGCATAACGCTCTTCACGGCGCAAGGCATCGCCCAGCGCGATATGCACATCATCCAGCTCGGGATGGGCTTTCGCCAACTGGCGCAGCACTTCCAACGCCGCCTCACTCTTGCCCGCCGCACGCAGGGTCTCTGCACGTCCGAGGCTGGCAATCGGATAGACCGGATCCTCCGGTGAAATACTGTCAAAAGCTGCCGTCGCCAGATCATAATTGCCCAAACGCTCCAGCAGAGTGGCCACGTTCAACACATAATTGGCCTCATTCGGGCGCAACGTCTCGGCAATCCGCGCGTAGAGCAGGGTATAGCCGTCATCGAGCCCGCCATCGAGGGCCGCAGCCACAGCAAAGAACACATCCGCGATCCCGCCCCGTGCGCTGCGCACAACGGTGAAAGGAACGGTCTCGCCCGCCGCCAAAGACGCACGAAGCCCTTCAAGCACAGGGTCCAACTCCCCCTCGCCAAAATTGTCGTTCAGCACGGTCAAAGCTTCGTCATTGCGCTCAAGCTGGCTGAGAATTTCGATGCGCGCGATCACGGAAGATCGGGTTTCCCGAATGCCGGATTCGGTCAGAACCTCCAAAGCCCCTTCGAAATCACCGACGAGGCCAAGCGCCAGAGCTTTGTTGTAATACCCGAAATCCTCAAACCCTTGGCTCAGGTTCGCGCCATTGTCGAAAAGTTCCAGCGCGCCGGACATATCCCCCTGACCGACATGCGCCCAAGCGAGCATCAGGCCATCCACCACAGTGCTGATGCTTTGCCCGCCTTCGAGAGCGGCAACGAGACCGTCATAGTCCCCCTCTTTCACCAAAAGGGTCAGTTGGGACATGGCGGCGATCTGGTTGCCGGGTTCGATCTGGCTCAAAAGTGCGGCATAACCTTTGGTCGTCTCGAAGTCGCCCATGGAAATATGCGCGGAAATCACGGATTCGAGCAGAACCGGATTTTGCGGATCGGAGGCCAGCGCACGCGTGGCATAGCTCGCGAGTTCCTGAAAGCTACGGTCCATCGTGGCCTGACGTGCCGCCAGATAGGGGCCGGCATCCGCCATAAGGGGCGCAGGCGCCAGCGTTGCGGCACCTCCAAACAAAAGGCCAATGGCCGTAAGGGCAGATATCATGCGGCGCGCGCGTTGTGTCACCTGTCGTCTCCTTGGACATTTTGCCTGTATCTGTCCGAACCTATCGCCCAAACCCCGCAGCCGCAATGCAAACGGGGGCCGCTTTGGCCCCCGTTGATCAACAAGCGTAACACGTTGCCGTTACATATTCGGATAGTTCGGCCCGTCTCCGCCTTGCGGGACAGTCCATGTGATGTTCTGGCTGGTTTCCTTGATGTCACAGGTCTTGCAATGGACGCAGTTCTGGAAGTTGATCACAAATTTCGGCTCCTGGCCCTCTTCGGTCAGGTATTCATAAACACCCGCCGGACAGTAGCGCTGTGACGGACCGCCGAATTCCTTGTAATCGACATCAATCGCCACCTGCGGATCCTTGAGCTTCAAGTGGCAGGGCTGGCTTTCCTCGTGGTTCGTCGCCGCGAAGGCCACATTGGTCAGACGGTCAAACGAAATCACCCCATCGGGCTTCGGATAGTCGATCGGCTTGAACTTCGCCGCCTTGCCCGTTGCTTGAGCATCCGTCTTGCCGTGTTTCACCGTGCCGAACAGAGAGAACCCGAACAAGTGGTTGGTCCACATGTCGAAACCGCCGAGCGCCAGAGAGGCTGTCAGGCCGAATTTCGACCAGAGCGGCTTGACGTTGCGCACGCGCTTGAGGTCTTTGCCCACCGCGCCCTCGCGCAGTTCGATCTCGTAACCTTCAAGCGTATCCCCCGCGCGGCCCTCTTTGAGCGCGCCGGCAACGTGTTCGGCTGCGGCCTTGCCCGAAAGCATCGCATTGTGGTTGCCCTTGATCCGCGGCACGTTGACCAGACCGACGGAACAGCCCAGCAGAGCGCCGCCCGGAAAGGCCGCTTTCGGCATCGACTGATAGCCGCCCTCGGAAATCGCGCGCGCGCCGTAAGCGACACGTTTGCCACCTTCCAGCAAGGCTTTGACTTGCGGATGCTGTTTGAACCGCTGGAATTCCATGTAGGGGAAAAGATAGGGGTTTTCGTAGTTCAGGTGCACGACGAAGCCCAGATAAAGCTGGTTGTTTTCGGCGTGGTAAATAAACCCGCCACCCCCGGCATTTGATCCCAGAGGCCAGCCCATCGAGTGCCAGACCTTGCCCTCTTTGTGCTTGTCAGGGTCGATCTCCCAGATCTCTTTCATGCCGAGACCGAATTTTTGCACGTCGCGACCGTTTTGCAGGTCGTATTTCGCGATAATCTCTTTGGCCAAAGACCCGCGCACGCCTTCGGAAATCAGCACATATTTACCGTACAACTCCATCCCCGGCTCGGTGTTTTCGCCGATGGACCCGTCAGGCTCCAGCCCGAAGACACCGGCGACCACGCCTTTGACCTCGCCATTGTCGCCGTAAACCAGTTCCGAACATGCCATGCCGGGGAAGATTTCGACCCCCATTGCCTCGGCCTGCTCCGCCATCCAGCGGCAGACATTGCCCATAGACACGATATATTTACCGTGGTTGCTCATGAAAGGCGGCATGGGCCAATTGGGAATGCGGATTGAACCGGCCTCTCCCAACATATGGAAGTGGTCTTCCGTGACCTCGGTGTTCAGCGGTGCGCCCTTTTCTTTCCAGTCGGGAATCAGGGCATCCAGACCCACCGGATCCAGCACCGCTCCAGACAGGATATGCGCGCCCACTTCCGAGCCTTTTTCCAGAACGACGACACTCAAGTCCTCGTCCAATTGCTTCAGCCGGATCGCAGCAGACAGGCCCGCAGGCCCCGCCCCCACAATCACGACGTCATATTCCATCGCCTCACGCTCGATATTCGACATTTAATTTCTCCCTGGCTCAGGCGGTGCTCCGCCGACTACCTAACCGCGAAGCAAGGGGAGGGTCAATTTATGTTCCGGTTTTTCGTTGCGTTCTTTGAGGATTGCGGCCCGCTCTCGCTGCTGAGCCCACAAATTCCCGCGCAAAACCCCGCCGACCAAGTCACAAGACCGGCAAACAGCGGCCAGAATCGCTTTCCAAACAAAATTTGCGCCCTCATGGCCACAAAGCCCCCTTGCAATAGACTCGCATTCCGGGTCAGGTAGTTCGACAAGAATGTAATAACCAAAGCACACGGGGGCATTTACCCCTGTCGTGCTTTTTTCGTGCAGATGAGTGGGTTGATGGAAAAGATTCTCATAACGCGCGCGGGTTACACCGCGTTGAACGCCGAACTGAAACAGCTCAAGTCCGTGGAGCGCCCGGCGATCATTCAGGCGATTGCGGAAGCCCGCGAACTCGGCGATCTCTCGGAGAATGCCGAATACCATTCGGCACGCGAGAAGCAGAGCTTTATCGAAGGCCGGATCAAGGAACTTGAAGGTGTACTCTCGCTCACCGACGTTATTGATCCGAAAACGCTCTCGGGGAGCGTGAAATTTTCCGCCACCGTGACCATCGTTGATGAGGACACGGATGAGGAAAAAACCTACCAGATCGTTGGTGAGTATGAGGCCGACATCGAACGCTCCCTTTTGAACATCAAATCCCCGCTGGCGCGCGCGCTGATCGGGAAAGAGGAAGGTGACAGCGTCGAGGTTCGCACACCCGGCGGCGTTAAATCCTATGAAATCCTCAAGATAGAGTATATCTAATCGGGTAATGTGGTCGTGGAGGCCCCCTTGGCAGACGAAAGCCCGAAAAAAGTAGAACTCGGCGTCTATCAACGCCCCGAAGATGCGCCGAGAATTACAGCAACCGAGATGATCGCTGCGGTCTTGTCACTGTTGTGGCTGGCCATGACAGCGGGCTATTTCATGATTGTCGGCAAAGGTTCGAGCGAGTTCGACAGCATCCGCTTTGTGATGATGCTGATCGCGATTTTCATGCCTGTTGCGATGATCTGGGTTGGCGCACTTGCCGTGCGTGCTTCGGTCACCATGCGCGAAGAGAGCCGCCGCCTGCAAACCGCCATCTCCGCCATGCGACAGTCCTATCTGGCGCAGCAACATGGCGGCACCGCTAGCGCCTCGGTCGAGAAAAAGCTCGAAGAGATTGCCGCCGCCCAGCGCAAGACCGAAAGCACATTGGCAACCTTCACCTCGATCCGTCCGGGGCAGACACCGGCGGAAGACAAGCTCGCCATTCCGGCCCCTGCGCTTGTGGAAGAACAAGCCTCCCTCGCGCTTGGCACCCCGTCTGAAAGCCTTGCGCCGCCGCTGTCGGTTGCGGATTTCATCAAAGCACTCAACTTTCCGGAAACCGCCGATGACAAAGAAGGCTTCCGGGCGCTGCGCCGCGCTTTGTCGGATCGCAAGGTCAGCCAGCTGATCCATGCGGCCCAGGACGTGCTCACGCTTTTGTCGCAAGACGGCATCTATATGGACGACCTGCGCCCCGACCGCGCCAAACCGGAAATCTGGCGCCGCTTTGCCAAGGGCGAGCGCGGTCATTCCGTTGCTGCGCTTGGCGGTGTTCGGGACCGCTCCTCTCTGGCGCTGGCCTCGGCCCGGATGAAACAGGATGCGATTTTCCGCGATGCGGTGCACCATTTCCTGCGCAAATTCGACAAGACCTTTGCCGAGTTTGAACAGACCGCCTCGGATGAAGAAATCGCCGCCCTGTCCGACAGCCGCACCGCACGGGCCTTTATGCTGCTGGGACGCGTGACCGGCACATTCGACTAAGCGACGTTTGCAGCCTCTTCACCATTCGCAAAGCCCGTCTTCACAATTTGTCATTGGCCCCCTATCTCCGGCACACTTAAAGTGACGCGGATATTCACGCGTTTTGCGACACACCCGAACCGCGGGAATTGCGAAACGCAGCGGACGAATTGATATAAAGGGCCTTTCACACTCACCTTGCGAGACAAGGGAAATGCGACAGGCTTCAAAGCGATGGATTCTATGATTTCTTCACCTGCTGCACGGCAATTTCTTCAAGGGGCCAAGGACGGCCTGCCCTTCCACATCGTCATCTGGCCATTTGCCGCCATTTTTGGCGCGATTGCCACGCAGGCCGGTCTGAATGTCGTGGAGGTCATGGGTTTTTCCATTCTCGTGATCGCGGGCTCTGCACAGTTGGCAGCACTTCAACTCATGACGGAAAACGCCCCGACTGTGATCGTTCTCGCCACAGCGCTGGCAGTGAACCTGCGTATGGGGATGTATTCCGCATCCATCACCCCGCATCTGGGCAAAGCCTCGCTCCTGACCCGCGCCTTTGCGGCTTATATGCTCTACGATCAGCCCTATGCGCTTTCGACGATCAAGTTCGAGAAAGAGCCGGACATGAATCTGTCCGAAAAACTGGGCTACTTCTTCGGCACGGCCATTCCGATTGGCGTTGCATGGTATGCGCTCACGCTGATCGGCGCATTGCTTGGCGAGCGCATCCCCTCTGACATCGGCGTTGATTTCGCGGTGCCCATCACATTTCTGGCCGTGGTTGCGCCTATGCTTAAAACACTGGCCCATATGGCCTCCGCGCTCACCTCGGTTGTTCTTGTGCTGGTCTTGAGCTTTATGCCTTACGGCACCGGCCTGTTGGTGGCCGCATGTGTTGCACTTGTTGTGGGGGCCCAGATCGAAGTCTGGATGGAAAAAAGAAAGGATGCGGCATGATTGAAGCCAGCACGACAGAAATCTGGATCGTCATCCTCGGGATGGCAGCGGGCACTTTCCTGATCCGCTTCTCGTTTCTTGGCCTCGTCGGAGACCGCCCCCTCCCCGCATGGCTGTTGCGTCTTTTGCGCTATACGCCGGTGGCCGTTCTCCCCGCCGTTGTGGCCCCCATGCTCTTGGGCGCGAAGGCAGAGACGGACCCGCTACGCTTGTTTTGCGCGGCGGTGACGATCATTGTCGGGGTCTGGACCAAGAACGTGCTCTGGGCGATCCTGACAGGCTTGGGCCTGTTCTTTGGCCTCGGCGCGTTTCTGGGATAAGCCTCAAGCGCCCCCGTGTGCCAGCAGCAAGGGCGGGGCCTGCACCAACCGGCCATTGTCATCCGGACTGTCGTCATAAAACTTTTGCTCGGTCACGCCCTGCAATTCCCCGAACCAGTTCATCAGCTTCTTGGGGGACATCGTATGTGGCGTCGCCTCAAAGCCGGGCAGACTTCTTAAAATATCGGAGATGCTTCTGGCGCACATGGCCTTGGGCACGGCACCATAGGCTTGCACCTTGGCCAAAGCGAGCGTGGCGACTTCAGGGCTCACCTGAACCGTCTGTTCGACGACATGCCAGCTCACCCGCGCATGGTAATCAATGTAAAAGTCAACGGCGGCATCGCTCATTCCGAAATGGACATCATTCCGTTCCGGCAAATGCGGATGATAGAACGTGCCTGCCGGATCAAAAATCACCCGCTCGGAAGGCGCATTAACCATAAGCGCGCTATGGCCCCCGCCACCGTGGCGGTTGTTGATCACTGTGAACAATGTCAGCTCATAGGGGGCGCCATGCACATAATGCGAGCGCGCAACATCGGCGTCAGGCGCCCATTTGGGTTCTGCGGCCCCACATGCGGTGAGAACGACAAGCGACAGGAGCCAAAAGGCTCGATGCAAAATGTGCAAAGTTTCGGCTCCCGGCCTTAGTAGATCAACTGTTGAAAACGGCCATGATGAGCAGAACGAAAATGCTGGCTCCGGCCACACCGATCGACCACTTGATAAAGCCGTCGAAGGTCTTTTCCTGAACCGAAATATCCATTTCACCGTGTTTGTGTTCAGCCATAGTGCGTTTCCCCTGTGATATTTTCTATTGAATTAGACGATTCAGAGGCGTCTGTCACCCGTTGGCTGTCTCATCCGGCTGTTCTGCTGCCTGCTCCTGTTCCAGATCGGCCACAAGGCGAAAGCCGATCCGTGCGGGGGCTTTGTCTTCGATCTGTTTCGGCAAGGCCCGCAACATCACATTGAGCTGGCTGACATGCTGGATCAGCTGGGTTTTCGTGCCCGCAGCATCGGTTCCGTAAAAGGTCACGATATCGGGGTCGAAAAATCCGATTCCCTCAATTCGCATCACCCCAGTGTCGGAGCCGGCAAACCCCATCGCGATCTCATGTTCGCTGTCGAGCTGTTCCTCGAAATTCTGGATGTAGAGGATCAGCCGTTCATAGGCCCATTCGGCAGCGCTTTTCTCTGCCACCGGCTTGCGGGCCATAGCATCCGGCAGAGGCTTTTGTTCCGCAGAACAGGCGTCAGGGTCGGCATGGACCACCCGCGCTTGCGGCAGCGCGGTGCTTTCATGCGCCTCGGCTGTGGTGCGGATCATATCGGTCATGGTCATTCTCCTGTTTGCCACAGGATGGCACCATCTTCACGTCTACGTCCAGACACAACCCCAAGTCGCTCAAGATGGCGGCAATGGGCCATCGCCTCGACCATCGCCAAACCGTATTCGCCCTCTTTGATCGGGCGCTTGAACAGAACCTCGAAACAGTCGCAAGCCGTGCGAGGCTCCGACAGGGCCTCGGTCAAACGCGCCAGAGCATGACGGTGATTCTCGATCAGATGGGTCAGCCGCGCGGGCAGACCTGTATAGGGCAGCTTGTGGCCGGTCAGCACCAGATGCGTGTCGCGGGCATGGGGCACAAAACGCTCGCAAGACACCAGCCATTCCCCCACGGGGTCCGCCTCGGTTTCTGTGGCCGATACCCCAAGGTTGGGAGAAATCCCGCCCAGTAGCTGATCGCCGCCAATCACCAACTGCGCATCACGGCTCCAGAATGTCAGATGTTCGGGCGCATGACCGTCGCCTGTGCGAATGTCCCACAGGCGTCCGCCAATCTCGATCTCGTCACCGTCTTGCAAGCGGGTGTAGCCCAAAGGCAGGGGATGAACAGCATCAGCGGTATTAAAGGGTCGCTCGTTCAGGCGCTTTTCGTAAATCTCCGGTGCCATCCCGCAAGAGCGCCAAAAGGCCAGCATCTCTGCAGTCGGGGCCTCCTGTACATCAAGCCGAAGCATCCGAGCCATGAGGTAAGACGTGCGGCTGGTCAGAAGCTCTGCGCCATGTTCGGCGATCAACCAGCCAGCCAGCCCGATATGGTCAAGATGGTGGTGGGTCACGATCACCCGTTTGACAGGGCGGCCCCCAAGCGGTCCGGCCATGAACTCCGACCAAAGACGGCGGCTTTTGCCTGTGTCCACGCCCGTGTCCACCACGGTCCAGCCATCGCCCTCGTCAAAGGCATAAACATTCACATGCCCCAAAGGCGGCGGCAAAGGCATCCTCGTCCAGAGCACCCCCTCCGCAACCTCCACCACGCCTCCCGTTTCAGGCGGCTCGAAGGGCGTGCGGATCGGGGTAAACATCAGACTGTCAGATCCTCTGGACTCAAGGCATAAATATCTTGGGCACCGAGACGCACCTGCGCCAGCAAAGCCCTGTGTTCGGGCAGCATACGCTTGATGTAGAAAGCCGCAAGACGCGAGCGTGGCCCGTCGCCCCCTTCGGCAATCGCGGCTTTCAAATGGAAATACCCGCCCAGAACACGCGCAAAGGCCCGCAGGAACGGCACCGCCACGCCGAACCGGTCGTTCATGGGCAGGGTCAGAACAGTCTCCAACCCTTCACGCAGGGTTTCGGCGCTGTTCCAGACCGCAATGGCGCGTTTCGGAAGAATGGCCCGCGCGGCTTCGGCAAAGGTTTCGATCTCGTCGAGCAGGGCAAAGGCCGCCTCGCCCCCGTCCATCAGCTTGCGCCCGACAAGGTCCATCGCCTGAATACCGTTGGTGCCTTCATAGATCGACGTGATCCGCGCGTCGCGGGCATACTGCGCCGCACCTGTTTCCTCAATATAGCCCATGCCGCCATGCACCTGCACGCCAGTCTGGGCAACTTCATGCCCGATGTCGGTAGAGAAAGCCTTGGCAATCGGGATCAGGAACGCACCGCGCGCCTGCTGTTCCGGAACCGTGCGCCCGAGATCAAGCGCCACGCCACAGGCCAGAGCGATAGACCGCGCCACGAACGTATCCGCCCGCATGGTCGCCAGCATCCGGCGCACATCGGCGTGGTCGATAATCCCCGCCCCTTCATTACCCAGCGGAGACTTGCCCTGCACTCGGTCCTGCGCATAGGCCAACGCCTTTTGTGTCGCGGCCTCTGCAATGCCCACGCCCTGAACCCCGACGCCAAGGCGCGCGTTGTTCATCATGGTGAACATACATTTCATGCCCTGATGCTCTTCACCGACGAGCCAACCCTTGGCCCCGTCATATTCCATCACACAGGTCGGAGACCCGTGGATGCCCAGTTTATGTTCAAGGCTCACCACATGCAGGCTGTTCTTTTCGCCCAAAGACCCGTCTTCATTCGGGATCACTTTCGGCACCATGAACAGGGAAATACCCTTGGTTCCCGGCGCACCGTCCGGCAGTCGCGCCAGAACGAGGTGACAGACGTTCTCGGAGAAATCATTGTCGCCCCAAGTGATGAAAATCTTCTGACCCGTGATGCTATATGACCCGTCCCCGTTGCGCTCCGCCTTGGTGCGCAGGGCGCCCACATCCGAACCGGCCCCCGGCTCCGTCAGGTTCATCGTCCCGCACCATTCACCGGAAACGAGTTTTGGCAGATACACAGCCTTGAGATCATCAGATGCGTGATGTTCCAGCGCCTCGATCTGGCCCTGACACATAAGCGGGTAGAGCGAGAGCGCCAAACAGGCTCCCGACATCATGTCATTGACCGCCGTACCAACCGTAAGGGGCAGGCCCATGCCGCCATTGTCCGGCGAGGCCAACATGCCGATCCATCCGCCTTCGGCCACCTGCCCCAAAGCATCGGCAAAGCCCGGAGAGGTTTTCACCACGCCATCGACCAGTTGCGCGGGGTTCAAATCACCACCACGATCCAGCGGTGCGATCACGTCGCTTGCCAGTTTGCCAGCCTCTTCGAGAATGGCCAGAACCGTGTCCTGATCGACATCCGAGAAACTCTCGCTGTTCAGCACAGCAGAGAAATCGACAATGTGGTCGAAAATGAACTGATAATCCGACACCGGAGCGCGATAGGTCATAGGGATCTCCTCCTGAGCGGGTCACTGTGCCATGACGGGCCTCACCGCAGTTTCACCCAAGAGTAACGAAGCCCCGTTCATCCCCCAACCTGAACGCTGCGTCACAGACCGGATCAGGCGCGACCGGCATCTCCGGATAAAAGCGCGGGGCTCACTCCCAGAGACAGAAGTGCGGCTTCCCATTTCTGCGCATCGGGTGTCTCGAAGACAATCTCGGGGGCCGCATCACAGCTGAGCCAGCCGTTCTGGGCAATCTCGCCTTCGAGTTGCCCCGGCCCCCACCCGGCATAGCCAAGGCACAAAATCCGCTCGGAGGGTCCGGAACCAAGCGCCATATCCCGCAAAATGTCGCGCGAGGCGGTCATGGCATAGGCGTCCCCGACCTCCATAGAGGCATGATCCGCGTCATAATCCGTGCTGTGCAGGACAAACCCGCGCCCGATTTCGACCGGCCCGCCAAAGTGGACGGGCAGAGGGCGCATATCGGGGCTGGGACGAATCTCCAGCTGATCCAGCACATCTGCGACGGCGATCTCTTCGGAGCGTTTGTTGATCATCAAGCCCATCGCACCTTCCGGCGAATGGGCACACATAAAGACGACCGCATTTTCAAAACGCGGATCTCCGATGCCCGGCATCGCGATCAAAAGCTTCCCTGTCAGATCAGAAGATTGTGGTTCCATATTCCCAACACATCGCAATGTGACCCAAGGTGCAAGGCTTCGCGCCCGCGTTTTTCATGAAAGCTGGAACAAGCTGACCGAAAACCGCCACACCGGCCCATGAAACAGATGTAGGGTCCCTTTTCCGAAAGTTGAGTCCATCACGTTTTTCATATGCCCGTTTGCTCACTTTCTTGCGATAAACGGGCCGAAATTGCGCCTCAAGCGCAACAGGACAGGGTCTTCACGGCCAGATCGTCCAAATGTGAGTTTGTCTTGAAAGGGTCTGTGCCTATATCGGGCCCATGACACGCATCTTTGCCCCACTTATGACCGCGCTCACCCTCGGCCTCTCTGCTCCTGTCTATGCACAAGAGGCATCCGACATGGCCCGGGTCGACATTCTGCCCGGCTGGCAGATGGACAACGGCCACCGCATGGCCGCCATCCGCATACGCCTCGCCGACGGTTGGCATACCTATTGGCGCAGCCCCGGAGAAAGCGGCATCCCGCCCACATTCGACCTCTCGGCGTCAAAAAACCTGTCCCATATAGAATTGCACTGGCCCGTGCCGGAACTCTTCACCGACAATGGCATGTGGTATCTCGGCTATGAGGACGAATTGATCCTGCCGGTCGAGCTGATCCCCGATGCACAGGGCGAAATCCGGCTTGAGGGAACGATGGACCTTGGTGTGTGCAACGATATCTGCGTGCCGATTCAGGCGCAGTTGAATGCGGCACTCTCTTCCGATGGCACGGGTGCATTCAGCGACCAGATCAAAATTTCTTTGGCAGACCGCCCGACCGAGATCACACATGCCATCTGTGACGCCACGCCGATTTCCGACGGAATGCGCCTGACCGCGACCCTCAAAATTCCGAAGATGTCCGGCGAGGTGGTCGCCATAATCGAACATCCTGACCACTCCATCTGGATTTCCGAATCACAGATGACACGCAACGGCGACACGGTTGAGGTGCAAAGCGATCTGGTGCCCGCCAATGCGCAACCGTTTTTCATCGACCGCTCGGCCCTGACCATCTCCGTCATCGGTGGCGGTCAGGCCTATGAAGCGCGCGGATGCACCGGAAGCTGAAACGTCCGGTCACTTCCGGCGTTTGTGTTCGTCGAGCCGCGGAAGAATCTGGACGAAATTACAGGGCTTGTGGCGGTAGTCGAGCTGAAGCTTGAGAATCTCGTTCCACGCATCCTTGCACGCGCCGGTCGAACCGGGCAGCGCGAACAGATAGGTTCCGCCCGCCACACCGCCAGTCGCACGCGACTGAACGGCGGAGGTGCCGATCTTTTGCATGGAGACGATGGTGAAAACCGTGCCGAAAGCGTCGATCTCTTTCTCATAGACATCGCGATGCGCCTCGACCGTCACATCCCGCCCCGTCAGTCCGGTGCCGCCGGTGGAGATCACCACATCCACATTTTCGTCCGCGATCCAGTCCTTGAGCTGGTCACGGATCAGCGGGCGGTCGTCGGTGACAATCTTGCGATCCGCCACCACATGCCCCGCCTCTTCGATCATTTTAACCAAAGTGGCGCCGGAGCGATCCTCCTCAAAGCTGCGCGTGTCAGAAACGGTCAGAACCGCGATGCGAACAGGGATAAAGTCGAGGGTTTCGTCGATATGGCTCATAGCGGCCCCTGAGTTAGGATTTCAATTTCGCCTGAATTTCGAGAAGATCGGCCCAAGCCTCGCGTTTGGCAATCGGCGTGCGCAAGAGATACTGGGGATGGATCATCGGCATCGCGGGCTTGCCCATCACGGTTTGCCATTTGCCCCGAAGCCGCGTGATCCCCGCCCGCCCGAGCAGCGCGGTGCAGGCCCAGTTGCCCATGAGAACAATCACATCAGGATCGGCCAGTTCGATATGGCGCATGAGAAACGGTTTGAGCATGGCGATCTCTGCCGGAGACGGGTCGCGATTCTCCGGTGGCCGCCACGGAATCGGGTTGGTGATGTAAAGCGCCGTCTGCGCGTCTGGTGAGGAGCGGTCCAAGCCGATGGCCGCGAACACCCTGTCCAGAAGCTGCCCCGAGCGCCCGACGAACGGCTTGCCCTGAATATCTTCCTCGCGCCCCGGTGCCTCGCCGATGATCATCACGCGGGCTTTCGGATTGCCGTCAGAGAACACCAGATTGCGCGCACCACGTTTCAGATCACAAAGATCGAATCTCGCCATAGCCTCGTGCAGCGCCTCCAGAGAGCCTGCGGACTGCGCCAGTTTCAGCGCGACCTCGCTCGCATCATTCTCTTTCTCGGGCTGATGAGTGACGCTCGGCGCCTTTTGCGCGGCGGGTTTGGGCGCTTTTTCCGGAATTTCATAGCGATTGACCGGCGACTCGGAGATCGCCTCGGCTGCGCCGAGTTCGATCTGCCACTCCAAAAGAGCATGTGCCTGCCAATAATCGATCTGAGTCTCCATAGGCGCGAAGCTACAGGGCCGGACCGCAGAGGTAAATCTCGTAAAAGAGTATAAAGGCGCATTGCCCGCCTGCCCGTGCTTTTCTATAAGCATGGGAAAGAGCACAGGGGGCATCTCTCATGGCATTTCGGCAAAAACACCTTCTGGGGATCGAGCCGCTTCATCCCGATGAGATCACCACCGTTCTGGATGTGGCTGAACGCTACGTCGACCTGAACCGTCAGGCCAACAAACATTCGGACGCGCTCAAGGGTCTGACCCAGATCAACATGTTCTTCGAAAATTCGACGCGCACTCAATCCTCTTTCGAACTGGCGGGCAAGCGCCTCGGTGCGGATGTGATGAACATGGCGATGCAGGCCAGCTCGATCAAAAAGGGCGAAACGCTGATTGATACGGCCCTGACGCTCAACGCCATGCACCCCGATCTGCTCGTCGTGCGCCACCCGCATTCAGGGGCGGTCGATCTGTTGGCACAAAAGGTCAACTGCGCCGTGCTGAACGCGGGCGACGGCAAGCACGAACATCCGACGCAGGCTTTGCTGGACGCTTTGACGATCCGGCGAGCGAAGGGACGGTTGCACCGCCTCAACATCGCGATTTGTGGCGATATCGCCCACAGCCGCGTAGCGCGTTCGAATCTCATGCTTTTGGGCAAGATGGAAAACCGCGTGCGCCTTGTCGGCCCGCCCACGCTTGTGCCGCAGCAATTCAAAGAATTCGGCTGCGAGATCTACGACGACATGGCCGAGGGCCTCAAGGACGTCGATGTGGTGATGATGCTGCGGCTTCAGAAAGAGCGCATGGATGGCGGGTTCATCCCGTCAGAGCGCGAATATTTCTACCGTTACGGGCTGGATGCCGACAAGCTGGCCCATGCCAAACCAGATGCCATTGTGATGCACCCCGGCCCGATGAACCGGGGCGTCGAGATCGACGGCACCATTGCCGACGACATCAACCGGTCTGTCATTCAGGAACAGGTGGAAATGGGCGTTGCCGTGCGCATGGCGGCTATGGATCTGCTGGCGCGCAATCTCAAATCCGCGCGCGAAGCGGACGCAGGGGTGATGGTGTGAGCGACCCGCTCGATATTCCGCATATGGGCCGGAAACTGGTCTGGGTGCTGTCTTTCGACGGCACGCTCGACGAGCTCGAAGCCCTCACGCCCGAAGCGATTGCAGAGGCTTTGGGGCTTTGGGCCACGCCGGACATGGCCCATGTGGAACGGTTCGATATGGCAACGATGCGCGACTACGGCTTTGCGCGGTATCTTTCCGAAGCTGGCGGTTTCAACATCGGGGACGCGGCCCCTCGGCTTGACGCCCTGACAGGTCCCGTTCTTCTGATCCATGCCAAAGCCCTGAATGACGAAGACACGCGGTTTTCGCCGGAGCCACCGTTTCAACTGATCGCCCGCTTCGGCACATCGCATGACATTCCCCCCGTCATCGGCATCGACAGCGAAAGCGCCAAGGGGCAATTGCCTCAAGGCAAACCTCCGAAGTCGCCCGCCCGGATGTCAGGCATGGTCGCCACGGTTGTCCTGATTTTTCTGGCCTTTTTCGTCGCGGCCTTTGTCTGGATCGGCGGATGACAGAGGGCTGGGCGGACATCCTGCACCCCGGTGAGCGGGTGCTGTGGCAAGGGCAGCCGGATCAGAGCATTCAGTGGCGCGGTCCCGCCATTCCCTTTGCCTTTTTCGGTGTAACCTTTGCAGTGTTTGCCCTGTTGTGGATGGTGAAAACCTATCTGTCAGGCGGCTACTGGCTCTTCGGCCTGTTCCAGTTCTGCACAGGGCTTGTGATCACCGCCGCACCTTTGCTGATCGGTCCGTTCATCGCCCGACGCACATGGTATTCGCTCAGTTCACGACGGGCGTTCTTTGCCAATGACCTGCCGTTTTCTGGCAAGACCCTTTTGGCGCTTGATCTGTGCCCCTCTCTTGGCGTCGAATTTGATGGGAAAAACCCCGGAACCATACGTTTTCAGGGACGCGCGGAGCCAATCATTGGCAGACAGTTCGACAGCGCCCCCGCTTTTGCGCAACTCCCCGACGCCCGCACCGTTTACGGGCTGATACGCGACATTCAGAAAGGCTCAGTATGACCATTTTCACCAATGCCCGACTGATCGACCCCGAGGCCCAAACGGACACACTGGGCTGGCTACGACTGGACGGCAATGTCATTGCGGAGACCGGAACAGGAACCCCGCCGGAGGGCGCGCATGTGGATTGCGCAGGTAAGTGCCTCGCTCCGGGGATTGTCGATCTGGGGGTCAAAGTCTCCGAACCCGGCGAACGGCACAAGGAAAGCTTTGCCTCCGCCGGACGTGCGGCAGCGGCAGGTGGCGTGACCACCATCGTGACGCGGCCAGACACGCTCAATGCCATCGACACGCCGGAAGTGCTGGAGTTTGTCCAGCGCCGCGCGGCCAGCGATGCCATCGTCAAGGTCAAACACATGTCCGCGCTCACCAAAGGGCGCGAAGGGCGCGAGATGGTCGAGATCGGCTTTATGCGCGATGCTGGTGCGGTGGCCTTCACCGATTGCGATCATGTGGTCGCGGACACGAAAGTGCTGCAACGCGCATTGACCTATGCGAAATCCTGCGGCGCCTTGGTGATCGGGCACCCGCAAGACCCGTGCCTGTCGAAAGGTGCCTCTGCCACGTCCGGCAAATTCGCCGCGCTGCGCGGCCTGCCTGCCGTATCGCCAATGGCCGAACGCATGGGGTTGGATCGTGATCTGGCGATGATCGAGATGACCGGTGCTTCCTATCACTTTGACCAGATCACCACCTCACGCGCATTGCCCGCGCTGGAACGCGCCAAACAGAACGGGTTTGACGTAACTGCGGGCGTCTCGATCCACCACCTGACGCTCAATGAACTTGATGTCGGCGATTACCGGACCTTTTTCAAAGTGAAACCGCCGCTGCGCTCGGAAGAAGACCGCCTCGCCATGGTGGGCGCTGTCGCGTCCGGACTGGTCGATGTGATTTCATCCATGCACACGCCGCAGGACGAAGAGAGCAAGCGCCTGCCGTTCGAAGAAGCCGCCTCCGGTGCCGTGGCGCTCGAAACCCTGCTGCCCGCAGCACTAAGGCTGTATCACGCTGGACAACTCACCTTGCCCGAGCTGTTCCGAGCTATGTCCCTGAACCCCGCGAAACGGCTGGGGCTCGAAACCGGACGCCTGAGCGAAGGCGCACCAGCCGACCTCGTGCTTTTCGATGCCGATGCGCCCTTTGTGCTCGACCGCTTCACCCTGCGCTCGAAATCCAAAAATACACCTTTCGACGGCGCCCGTATGCAGGGCATAGTGAAAGGCACATGGGTTGACGGTCAGCGCGTCTTCGAGGCGTAAGCGCATCCTGCCCGCTCCGGAATGAGTATTTGAACCATCAGAAAGCCTGAGGACCCGACCTATGACGTTCATCGCCACAGCCCTCCTTGCCTATCTCCTCGGCTCGATCCCCTTCGGGATTGTCATGTCGCGCCTCTTTGGTCTCGGTGATCTGCGCCAGATCGGGTCGGGCAATATCGGCGCGACGAATGTTTTGCGCACGGGCAACAAGCTGGCGGCGTTTCTGACGCTTCTCGGGGACAGTGGCAAAGGGGCGCTTGCCGTGCTTCTGGCGCGGTATCTCGTTGGCGAGCAGGCTGCAGGGATCGCAGGGCTGTGCGCCATGCTCGGGCATCTCTATCCGGTGTTCTTGCGTTTCAAAGGCGGCAAGGGAGTCGCAACATTTTTGGGGACGCTGCTGGCCCTGTCTTTCCCTGTCGGGCTATTGGCCTGCGGCACATGGCTTTTGGTCGCAGTAGTCACACGCTACTCCAGCCTGTCAGCGCTCGTGGCCGCGCTTTTGGCGCCGATCTACACGGCCGCGTTCTATCACCTGCATGGCGCTCTGCTGGTGCTCATACTGACCGCTCTGATCTTTTTCAAACACCGCGAAAACATCGCGCGTCTGAAGGCTGGCACAGAGACCAAGATCGGGCAAAAGGGCTAAAAAGCCGCCGCGATCAAAGCCGGTTGCGAAAGTCAGTAGCTGTATTCGCCGAACACGCGGGTCACATCGCCGTTCCAGTCACCTTCGAACCGTTCGATCAACTCGTCGGCCGGAGACTGTCCCGTTTCGAGGCTATCCTTGAGTGCGCTGAGGAAGTGGGTCTCATCGGGGATCATGCCGCCTGCACCGGCACAACTGCGGGCTTTCAAGCCGGCTTCGGCAATCGACACACATTCGCGGGCAAGATCGAGCATTTTGACGCCGTTCACCTCGGCCTGTAGCGCATCGACCGAAGCGGCCACGCGCAACTCTTCGCGGAATTCCGGCGTCCAGCCTTTGATCAGATCGGAGGTCGCATCCAGCGCAGTCTGGTCATACATCATGCCAACCCAGAACGCAGGCAGTGCACAAAGGCGACGCCAAGGTCCACCATCGGCACCGCGCATCTCCATGTATTTCTTGATACGCGCTTCCGGAAACAGCGTCGTGAGGTGATCGGCCCAATCGGACATCGTCGGCTTTTCACCCGGTAGTGCGGGCAGTTCGCCTTTGAGGAAATCGCGGAAGGACATGCCAAGCGCGTCGATATATTTGCCGTCGCGGTAGACGAAATACATCGGCACATCGAGCGCATATTCCGTGTAGCGTTCAAACCCCATCCCGTCTTCGAACACGAAGGGCAACATGCCTGTGCGCGACGGGTCGAGATGACGCCAGATATAGGAGCGCCAGCTTTTATGGCCGTTGAGCTTGCCCTCCTTGAAGGGCGAATTGGCGAACAAAGCCGTGGCGACCGGTTGCAAAGCCAGAGCGGTGCGGAACTTCTGCACCATGTCTGCCTCGGAGGCGAAATCGAGGTTCACCTGAACCGTGCATGTCCGGCGCATCATCTGCGTGCCGGTCGTGCCCACCCTATCCATATAAGCATCCATCAGCTTATAGCGGCCCTTGGGCATCAGAGGCATGTCCTCATGCGTCCAGTTGGGAGCCATGCCGAGGCCAATAAACCGCGCACCGACCTCGTCGGCAACCGTGCGCACTTCCTTGAGATGTTCGTTCACCTCGTCGCAGGTCTGATGGATCGTGTCCAAAGGCGCGCCGGACAGTTCCAACTGCCCGCCCGGTTCCAGCGAAATATTCGCGCCGTTCAACTCAAGCCCGATGAGATACTCGCCCTCGAAAACCGGATTCCAGCCGTATCGGTCCTGCAGTCCTTCTAGAATGGCCTTGATAGAACAGTCGCCCTGATAGGGAAGCGGCTTTTGTTGTGCTTCGCAATAGCCGAATTTCTCGTGCTCCGTGCCGATCTTCCACTGATCCTTGGGCTTACAGCCCTCCGCGAAGTAGCCGACAAGGTCATCATAGCTTTCGATCGGCCCGCCGCCGGATTGAGGAATGGACATGGGGGAGGTGCTCCGAAAGATTGTAAAACGTTCGCGTACAGTTGTGCCAAGCGCGCCGCGAAGTCAATGCAGGCAAACCGCGCTCAGTGCAGAACCGCTGTGCGTTTCCTCCAGATCACAACAGGGTGATCCGGTGTTTGCTTGATTTGCCGCAGCATTTTCTCCGTGTCCAGACCGTCCAGCGAGACAAAAACATCAAACAAGGCCTCCGCCCCATGTGCGTTCACCGGAATCGTCAAAGGCGCCTGCCCCGGCACATCAAGTTGCCAATGCGCCTGCCCTTTGCCAGTCGGGATCAAAAGCACGGAGGTGAGGGCCTCGATTTCCACCTGCCCGCCGGTCAGGGGCGAGAAAAAGCTCACAACGCCCTCATCCACTTCCACAGCGCCGAAGCCCCCGCCACCGCGATTGAACCGCGCGCGCAGGATGGCGGCCACGGCAAATATGACGGCGAGCGCGGTAAAACCAAGCGCGACCCAGCGCATGATGCCATAGGACGAAAATGCCCAAAGCGCCATCAGCGCCACAACGATCAAGGCCACAACAACCTCGCGCCAGCGCCAGAGCATAGTTTTGACCTCGGGCCTCATACCCAATCTCCAAGCTGCTGCTGCCAAACCGTCAGAGCCGCCACAGCCGCCGTGTCGGCACGCAGAATACGGGGGCCAAGAGACACCGCATGGGCATAAGGCAGCGCATGAAGGCGCTTGCGCTCCGCATCAGAGAACCCGCCTTCAGGACCGATTAGTATGGCCCATTTGCCACCCTTGACCGCTCCCAAGACCTCGGCCGCCCCCACAAGCGCCTCGTCACAGAACATGATCTGGCGCTCGGGGTCCCAGTCCGCCAGCAGCCTGTCGAGTTTGACCAGGTCAGCCACCTCGGGCACATAGGTGCCGCCGCATTGCTCCGCCGCCTCGACGGCATGTGCCTGCAACCTGTCCTGACGGATGCGTTCGGAATTGGTGAAATCGGTCGACACCGGACAAATCCGCATTGCGCCCATCTCGGCCGCTTTCTCCACGATAAAATCCGTGCGCGTCTTTTTGATTGGCGCGAACAGGAGCCAGAGGTCGGGAGGCATCTGCAAATCACGGCTCTTCTCGCGACAGGTCAACGTGCCACCACGTTTGCCCGCTTGCGTAACCTCCGCCAGAAACTCGCCGTCACGGGAGTTGAAGAGTGCGATAAAAGCGCCCTCCCCTTGCCGCATCACCCCGAAAAGGTAATGCGCCTGATCCCGTTCCAGAGGAATGGATTGCCCCACAGCCAGTGGGTGATCTACATAGAGCCTGATTTTCGCTTCAACCATGGACATTACATATGACCGATGAGCGCGTGACGCCAGAGCAGACGAACACAGAAGCAAACGGGCAGGTCGCCGATGCAGTGAAAGGCAACTGGGTGGATCACCGCGCACCGGCATGGACGCGGCCCTACCTGCGACTATCGCGGGCGGACCGGCCCGTGGGCACATGGCTTTTGCTGATCCCGTGCTGGTGGGGGGCGCTTCTGGCCTCCGCAGAGGTGGGCACATTGAGCCCGCGTACAATCTGGATCATGGTCGGCTGTGCATTGGGGGCGTGGCTCATGCGTGGCGCGGGCTGCACATGGAACGACATCAGCGACCGCAATATCGACGACAAGGTGGAGCGGACCAAAAGCCGCCCCATTCCATCCGGTCAGGTGAGTGTGAAACAGGCCGTGACATGGATGGCGCTCCAAAGCCTCATCGCCTTGGTGATTCTCCTCACCTTCGGAAAACTCGCGATTGTTCTGGGAATCGCATCGCTCTTGCCCGTCATGATCTACCCGTTCGCCAAACGCTTTACATGGTGGCCGCAAGTTTTTCTGGGCATCGCATTCAACTGGGGCGCGCTACTGGCCTATGCCGCCGTGGCTGGCAAACTGACCACAGCGCCGGTCTTTCTCTATCTCGCAGGCATTGCGTGGACGATTTTCTATGACACGATCTATGCCCATCAGGACAAGGAAGATGACGCGCTCATCGGGGTCAAATCTACTGCGCTCCGCTTTGGCGACGACACCCCGCGCTGGCTTAAACGCTTTCTGGTCATGACCGTGGTGCTGATGGCCGCTGGAATTATAGAAGCGCTCACCGAAGGCTCCGTTCTGGCGCTTGTCGTGGCCTTGGGCGCTCCTTGGGCGATGGGGCTGCATATGACGTGGCAAATGGCCCGACTTGACACCGCGAACCCGGATCGCTGCCTCGCCCTGTTCCGCTCAAACCGCAACACGGGACTACTGGCTGCGCTATTTCTTGCCATCGCAATCTTCCTTTGATTGCAGCGCAGGGCCGAACCCCCTAAGACAAAAGACAAAGTCCAAAACAGGCGTCTCGTTCCCTGATGCGTATTGCAAATTTTCTACCCGTCCTCGCCATTTTCCTTGCCGGCCTCGTGATGAGTCTCGCAGGTGCCGCTATCGGTGCCCGTGTGATCGAGAGCACCTCTACCAAAGCCGTGGAAAACCAACTCATCATGCGCGGCTATGACTGGGTCGATGTCCAAGGCGACGGGTTGCAGATCGTGCTGACCGGCACGGCCCCCGATGAACAAACCCAACTGGCCGCCCAGCGTGCCGCCGGTCATGTGGTCGATCCGGCCCGCGTGATCAATGTGATGAATGTGGTCCAGCAAGAGGCCATTCCCGCCCCCCGCTTTTCCATCGAAATCCTGCGCAACGACAGCGGCATTTCTCTGATAGGTCTGGTGCCGAGCAACTGGGACCGCGAGGGGTTTGTGGCCGACCTGAAGAAATCCAGCGGCACAGGCTCTGTTGCTGACCTGATGGAACAAGCCGATTATCCGGTGCCGGAAAACTGGGGGGACGCCACCAAATTCGGACGCGAAGCCATCGGGCTTTTGCCACGCTCCAAGATTTCCATTGCAGCGGACGGGATCACCCTCACCGCTTTGGCCGACAGTAAGGAACAAAAAGCCGCCTTTGAGAAAAAGCTCATCAAGGCGCTGCCCGACACGCTTCCCGTGGCCATTGATGTTGCCGCGCCACGTCCGGTCATCACCCCCTTTACCGTCCGCTTTCTCATAGACGAGAATGGCCCGCGCTTTGATGCCTGCGTGGCGGAAACCTCGGCAGATCATGCCCGTATTCTGGCAGCGGCCAAATCGGCAGGGATCGAAGACCCGAACTGCACCATCGGGCTCGGTTCCCCCTCGTCACAATGGGCCGCTGCTGTCGAGACCGGCATGCGTGCCCTTCAGGAACTGGGGCAAGGCAGCATCACCTATTCCGATGGCGATGTCAGCCTGATCGCCGCAGAGGGCACATCCTCCTCCATGTTCGACAAGGTCGTCGGCGAATTGGAAGCCGACCTGCCCACCACCTTCACCCTGCACAGCGCGTTGCTTCAATCCGAAGCTGTGGCCGAGGAAGACGACCGTCCCGAATTCATTGCAATCCGTTCTCCCGAAGGGCAAACGCAACTGCGCGGGCGCATCCCAGACGAACGCAGCCAAGCGGCGGCGGAAGCTCTGGCCAAGGCCGCATTCGGCAGCCATTCGGTCTATTCCGCAATGCGGGTGGACAATGACCTGCCGGAGGGATGGGCTCTACGTGCAATGGCGGCGATCGAGGCTCTTGCCGAATTGAATCGCGGTTCTGCCACCATGACAGAAGACCTTGTGAGCATTCGCGGCGAAACCGGCAACGAGAATGCCAAAGCGGAAATTGCAGGCCTCCTGTCCGAAAAACTGGGCGACGGTGCACCCTTCGAAATCGACGTGACCTATGTGCGCAAACTCGATCCGATCCTCAACCTGCCCACGCCGCAGGAATGTGTAGAGCGGGCCAACGCACAGATTGCCGCCAACAAGATCGTCTTTGATCCCGGCTCGATCGAGCTGAATGCCGCAGCCAATGACACGCTCGACAAGATCGCAGAGGTGTTGAAAGATTGCGAAGATATCGAAATGGAAATCGGTGCACATAGCGACAGTCAGGGCGGCGAGGTGATGAACCTCAACCTCTCGACCCAGCGCGCCAATTCCGTGCTCGACGGGCTACTGATGCGCCGCGTGGCTGGCGTCAGCTTTACCGCGAAAGGCTATGGCGAAAGCCAGCCCATCGCGGACAACAGCACCGAAGAAGGCCGCGAGGCAAACCGCCGGATCGAGTTCAAATTGCTCAATGCCGAAGATACACAAACGTCTGCCGCAGATGCCTCGGATGACGAGGACGCGCAGGCGGGGGACACAGAAACAGAAGACGGGTCGCAGGGGGAAAATGCGACATCCGTTGCTGAGGACGGGGAAACGGAATGAACAGAACCGAATTGATCATCGCTACGGCGATTGTGCTTTTCATCGCCTTTCTAATGGGCTGGTTTGCTCATTGGCTGATGCATCGCTTTGTGCATGTGGGACAGGGCGAGATGAATGACCTCGACACAATGGCGCAGCAATTGCACGAAGCGGAGGAACAGCGCGATCAGGCGATAGCCTATTACCAGCAACGTGAATCCGAACTGACCAATCAGGCCAACCAGACCGAAGCCGAACTGCGGGCCGCGATGGACGGATTGCGCGAAGCACGCCAAGAGGCCGAAGAGCTGCGTGCCTATATCGAGAAATCAAACGCGAGTTAACGCTCTCTCGGATATTTCACACCTATAGATAAAAAGGACACGCCCCTCATAACAAGAGAGACGTGTCCTTTTTTTGTTGCCAATGGCGTTACGCTTTTGGTGCTTCGATCATATCAACACGTGTCGCATGACGTCCGCCTTCAAATTCGGCATTCAGATAAGCGTCCACAATATCAAGTGCCAACCCCTCGCCCACAACACGAGATCCAAGCGCCAGCATATTGGCATTGTTGTGCTGACGGATCATACGGGCGGAAAAGGTCTCGGAACATACACCGCAACGGATGCCTTCGACCTTGTTCGCGGCCATCATGATGCCTTGCCCAGTGCCGCAAACGATGATCCCCAACGCACAGTCACCAGATGCCACAAGCTCTGCGGCCGCTTTGCCGTGGATCGGGTAATGGGTGCTCTCGGGCGTGGTCGGCCCGATGTCCACCGCTTCCCAGCCCTGCTCGGCAATGTGTTTGGCAATCGCTTGGCGCAGTTCGATAGCGGCGTGATCGCTCGACAGCGCAATTCGTTTGTTCTCGGTCATCTTGATTTTCCCAAAAGGTTTGGCGGTTCACCACCGGTTCAAAGCATCCTCATCCGCATCTCTCGCGGCCACCCAATCGGCACCGTCTCGCGTCACTTCTTTTTTCCAGAACGGCGCACGGGACTTGAGGTAATCCATCAGAAACTCCGCCGCCTCAAACGCTTCGACCCGATGTCGGGCGGCGGTGGCGACCATCATGATCTGGTCTCCGGGGCGCAGCTTGCCGTAGCGATGAATCACAAGACAATCCGTGAGCCCCCAACGCGCGGCGGCCTCCTCGGCAATCTTGGTGATCGCGGCCTCGCACATGCCGGGATAATGTTCGATCTCCATGTGATCAAGCGCGCCGGTGTCATCGCGGACCAGCCCCGTAAAACTCACCGTCGCGCCGGTGTTCGGCTGTTTGCCGAAACCTTTCAGAACCTCGGCAAGATCAAAATCCTCGGACTGGACAGAGACGCGCATCTCAGCCACCTGTCATCGGCGGAAAGAACGCCACTTCGCACACACCCTCAAGCGAGGCATCAAACTCCGTCAATTCCTGATCCACCGCCACACGCAGGGATTTAAGATCGGAAAACGCCAGATCATAGCGCGGCTCGCGCGCTTTCAACTCATCAACCAAATCCATCACTGTCGCCGCAGAGGTCTCGACAGTCTCGCGCGGCTCACCGATGCGCTCGCGCACCCAAGCGAAATACAACACATCAATCTTCATGGTGATCTCGCAAATAGGGCATGGCTTTGCTTAGATAGTCCCATCCTGTGATCACGGTCAAAAGCCCTGCAATCCAGAATATCAGCAGACCAAGCGTGAACAGCGGTGCCGAAGCGGTCGCACCATAGGCAAAAAGCACAGCGATGGCGACCATCTGGGCCGTGGTTTTCCACTTGGCAAGTTTTGTCACCTTGAGCGTTCCGGCCGTATCGCCCAGAAATTCGCGCAAGCCGGAGACAAAGGTTTCCCGCAACAGGATGAAAGCGGCAGGGATCACGATCAAAGGGTTCACACCATGCAGCATGGTCAGCACCGCAATCGCCGTGACCACCATCGCCTTATCCGCAATCGGGTCCAGCATCGCACCGAATTTCGACATCTGGTCCCATTTCCGCGCCAGATACCCGTCGAGAAAATCGGTGACAGAAGCCGAGGCAAAGAGGATCAGCGCCACCCAGTCCGCAACCGGACGCGGCAGAACGAGAAACACGAGCGCGACACCCGGCGCACAAAGCAGCCGGAAGACGGTGAGGATATTCGGTAGATTCCATGTCATATTCTCTCCATACCCCCTCACCCGTTCTCATGGAAGAAGTCGTAGACCGTCTGGGCCACTTTCTCTGAAATTCCGTCTACAGCCTTCAAGTCCGCAAGGTTCGCCCCCTCCACCGCCTTTGCCGATCCGAAATGCGCCAGAAGTGCGCGTTTGCGCGTTGCCCCCACGCCGGGAATGTCGTCCAGCCGCGTGAGCCCGATGGCCTTCGAGCGTTTCGCGCGGTGGGTGCCAATGGCAAAACGGTGCGCCTCATCGCGCAGACGCTGGATGAAATAGAGCACAGGATCATTGCGCCGGAGTGCCATGACGCGGTGGCCGATTCGGTGGAATTCCTCTTTCCCCTGATCGCGGTCGATACCCTTGGCCACGCCAACCATAGGAATGTCGGTCACGCCCTGTTCCTTCATGATCTCGTGGACCGCAGAGACCTGCCCTGCCCCCCCGTCGATCAGCAACAGATCAGGCCACAGCCCTTTCGAACGGTCCGGATCGTCCTTGAGCAGGCGTTTGAACCGGCGCGTCAGAACCTCTTTCATCATGCCGAAATCATCGCCCGGCGTGATGTCATCACCGCGAATGTCATATTTGCGATACTGGTTCTTCATGAACCCTTCCGGCCCCGCCACGATCATCGCGCCGACCGCGTGAGCGCCCTGAATATGCGAGTTGTCATAGACTTCGATGCGTTGCGGCACTCGCGGCAGGTCGAATGCCTCTTTAAGACCCACAAGCAATTTCTCCTGCGCCGCGCTTTCGGACATTTTCCGGCCCAGACTTTCACGCGCATTGCGCAGGGCTGAGGCGACAAGCTCATGCTTTTCCCCCCGCTGCGGGACGAGAATCTCAACCTTCTTGCCTGCATTCTCCGACAAGGCCTCGGCCAGAAGCGCACGTTCCTCGATGTCATGGGACAGGATAAGCTGACGCGGCGGCTCGCGTTTCTCGTAGAATTGCCCGATGAAACTGGCGAGCACCTCTTCGGCCTCGGCCCCGTTGGTTTTGGGATAGAAATCCTTGTTGCCCCAGTTCTGATGCGCGCGGATGAAAAAGACCTGCACACAGGCCTGCCCGCTCTCCATATGCAGCCCGATCACATCGCCCTCCCCCACGGTCCGCGGGTTGATGCCTTGCGCGGTCTGCACATTGGTCAGCGCACGGATGCGGTCACGCAGACCCGCCGCCTTTTCGAATTCCATCGCATCCGAGGCCTCTTGCATCTCAAGCGCCAGTTTTTCCTGAAGCTCCGTATTCCGCCCTTGCAAAAACCGCTCCGCCTCCGCAACGAGCGCGCCATAGTCCTCCTTCGAGATATTGCCGACGCATGGCGCGGTGCAGCGTTTGATCTGATATTGCAGACAAGGACGCGTGCGAGACTGAAAATCCGCGTCCGAACAATTCCTAAGCAGAAAGACTTTCTGAAGCTGGTTGAGCGTGCGGTTCACCGAAGACGCGGAAGCAAACGGACCGTAGTAGGATGCCTTGCGCTTGCGCGCTCCGCGATGCTTGGCAATCTGCGGAAAATCCGTGTCCTTTGTCACCATGATATTCGGAAAGCTTTTGTCGTCACGCAGGAGCACGTTGTAGCGCGGCTTCAACTGCTTGATGAGGTTCTGCTCCAAAAGCAGCGCCTCTGTCTCTGTCCGTGTGGTCAGAAACATCATCTGCGAGGTTTCGGAAATCATCTTTGCGATCCGCGCGGAATGGCCATGCGGACGCGCATAATTCGAGACCCTGTTTTTCAGGTTCTTCGCCTTACCGACATAGAGCACGTTATGCTCCGGATCGAGCATCCGGTAGACCCCCGGAGAGCCGTCGAGCATACGCAGATAGCCCTCGATCACCTTGTGACCGCGCGGGATGTCTTTGCTCTCTGAGCCACCCTGTGATGTCGTTGTTTCGTCGCTCATGGATCCGCCTCCGATTCCCGCTCTGGCTGCAACCTTATCGCTTTGGGGGCAAGAGGAAACTCATCCACCATTCCTGTGGATAACCCTGCAGATAAGTTTTAGAGAACTCCGTTTTTTCCTTGTTTTCATGCGAATTCCGGACTTTGCCCAAAAAATAGACAATCTCGCAAGGCATTGTTTTTGCATGATATATTTTTACGCATCTTGCAAATCATTGAATTTGTTTACATTTTAGTAACGCAAATGAAACAAAATCGCGAGACGTGCAAAACTTTTGGCGACACTCTACCCTAGGGTCACTCCAAGCCCCCGACATCAGGCGTCTCCCAAGCTAGATGTTGCCCGCTATCAGGGCAGATCATCTGCCCCGTCACAGAGCGCGCACCGATCAAATAATGCAGCGCCGCACAGACATCCTCAGGGGTAGCTCCGCGCTGCAAAAGCGTGGCTTTCTGCTGGTTCTCAAAATCCACTTCCGATTGACGTGCTCCTTTCAGCGTCGGCCCCGGCCCGATCGCATTGATACGCACCTTGGGCGCAAGCGCCTGTGCCGCCGTTCGGGTCAGGGTCCAAAGCGCGGATTTTGCCAAAGTGTAACTCATGAACTGCGGCGTGAGCTTACGCACCCGCTGGTCTATCAAATTGACGACCATCGCTCGCGCCAGAGGACGCTCACCCTCTTCCATCGACGGTTCACGCGCTTGGGCGGCGAAATGCTGAAGCAAAACAAACGGCGCACGCAGATTGCTTTCCATGTGCCGGTCCCAGCTTTGACGCGTTGCAGATGTAAGGTTGTCCTCCTCGAAAATTGACGCATTGTTCACCAAAAGCGTCAAAGGCCCGCCTAAAGCGTCAACCGCACGCGGGATCAGCGTCTCCACCTGCGCCTCGTCCAAGAGGTCGGCTTTAAGCACAGAGGATTGCCGCCCCATAGCTCGCAGCTCATCTACGAGCGTTCCGGCGGCCTCAACGGAGTGATTGCAATGCACGGCCACATCGAAACCGTCTTGCGCCAAAGACAAAGCCATCGCCCGGCCAAGTCGATGCGCGGCCCCTGTCACAAGCGCCTTTTTCTCCGCCATTCGTGGCCTCTCCTCAGCTCAATACCGCCAACACATAGAGGATATATAGAGCAGAGAGCGCGACACCCCAAATTCGGGTGATATCAATACGTTTCAACACAAACAGGCCGAGAAGAACGGAAGAGCCGAACATCACCCAAATGTCAAAATGCATCAATCCGGGTTCCACCGGCAACGCACCAACAAGGCTCGACACGCCGATGATCCCTAAAAGATTGAACATATTTGAGCCGATGACATTGCCAAAAGCCACATCCGCCTGTTTGCGCAACGCCGCCATCACCGTGGTCGCCAGTTCCGGCAGGGATGTGCCCAAAGCCACCAGCGTCAGGCCGATCACCGTTTCGGACACGCCAAAATCGCGGGCAATATTGGTGGAGGATTCAACCAGAATATTCGCGCCCAAAGGCAAACCGATCAAACCGGCGATGAGAAAACCGGCGATCTTGATCCACGGCATGTCGGGGTCGGCCCCCTCCACCTCTTCCAGATCAAGCTCGCGTTGGGCGGCGCGGTGACAGCGTGCTTCATACACGGCGTGACCAATCATGGAAAAGAGCGCGGCCAACAGAACAATACCGGCGATCCAGTCGAATTTCCCTCGGAGCGCCAGAAGGATAAAAATCACCGTCGCGCCAATCATCTGAAGATAGGAGGCACGAGTGGAATTATCGATCACATGAAGCGTCGAGATCAACGCCGGCACCCCAAGCACCAGCAAGACATTCGCCGTATTCGAGCCGACAACATTCCCGAGCGCCAGCCCCGGCACGCCATCAAAGATTGCAGAGATCGACACAAGTAACTCCGGCGCAGAGGTGCCGAAAGCCACCACGGTCAAAGACACGATCAACGCCGGAATCCCGAGCCGCAAGGACAGGTTTACCGCGCCTCGCACCAACATGTCACCGGCCACCAGCAAAAGCACCAGACCCGCAATCGCATAAACGAAATCCATCAGGGTTTACCCTTCTCACAGGCGCAAGCGCCTTTACCTATCCTGTAACGCCCGCAGCGGGGGCATTTCATATCTTTGAGTTTCTGTTGCCCGGGAAAACGCAGGCGACCGAATATGGCCAAGACCATCATGAAGATCAGGAAAACGCTGATGACCTTGAAAATCATGACGTCAGAGCCCGAACCGCGCCCAAAGCGCCTGTTCTTCGACCTGCGAGGTCAATCCTGATGCAAGCTGGGCACCGAAACGACGCAGCAGAGGGCGTTTCGGTCCGAAAACCGGAAGCCGCACTTTGTCACCGTAAATCTCTTTCATCTTGGGAACCAGATGACCGATACCGTCGGCCAGACCGAGATCAACGCCTTTCACCCCAGTCCAGAACGCCCCGTCAAAAAGCTCGACCTCTTTGGAGAGACGCTCGGCACGGGAGGCGGTGACATGGGCGATGAAAGCCTCGTGGATGTCTTCCTGAAGTGCCTTGATCCGCGCCACGTCTTCGGGATTTTCCGGCCGAAACGGATCCATCTGGCTTTTCGACTTGCCTGAGGTGTAGACCCGCCGCTCGATCCCGTGTTTCGAGATGAACTGGTCAAAGCCGAAACCCGCCGAGATCACGCCAATGGACCCGACGATGGAACTTGTGTCCACGAATATCTTGTCGGCAGCGCAGGCCAGCCAATAGCCCCCAGAAGCCGCGACATCCTCGACAAAGGCATAAACAGGAACCTCTTTCTCCGCCGCCAGCCGCGTAATACGCGCGGCGATGAGCGAAGACTGCACCGGAGAACCGCCCGGCGAGTTGATCGAAAGCGCCACGGCGGAGGGCTTGCCTTTGGAAAAGGCACGCTCGATTGCGGGGGCAAGGCTTTGGTCATTCAATCCGCCTTGGCGGGTCATGATCGCGCCATTGAGGCGAATAACATTGACCCGAGGGGCCGATTTACGAAAAGGGATGCGCACTGTCATGCTCATGGATGTAAAGCCCCCCATCCGCACAAACAAGGGCGCGAGACCTCGCCTCGCGCCCTTTTTTCATCCATCACTTAGAGTTTCAGCTCACTCGCCAACGCATGCCTTGAAAGAATTCGCCAATTCATCCATCAACGCGGCATAAAAATCCGCTCCCGGTGTCAGTGCCACACCCAGAGGATCAATCACCAAGGAACGAGCATCTGTGCCATCAAGAACAGTCTTCACAAGGCCTGCATTGAACTGCGGCTCGGCAAAGACGCAATCGACGTCGATCTCTTTCACCTTGTCCTGAACCTCTTTGATCCGAGCAGGGCTCGGAGCCGAGGCATCCCCGATAGAGATCGACCCAGCCGCAGACAGGCCGAAACGGTTCTCGAAATACTGATAGGCATCGTGGAAGACGATGAATTTCATATCGGAAATCGGGGCAAGTTCGGTCCGGATTTCGGCGATTTTTTCATCCAGCGCCTCTTGCGCCGCTGCGGCGTTGGCACGATAGGTCGCGGCGTTATCAGCATCGAGCTCTGAAAGCTCTTCTGCAATCGCGCCCAGCCAAACGTGTGCATTCATCGGGTCCAGCCAAGCGTGGCCGTCCGCGCCATCATGGTCGTCATGATCATGGTCGTCATGCGCGTGCTCTTCATGCTCATCGTGGTCATGATCGTCATGGTCCTCGTGGGCATCTTCGTGATCGTGGTCATCATAACCTTGCTCTTCATGCGCATCATGATCGTGAGCATCATGGTCGTGTTCGTCATGATCTTCATGCTCATCGTGATCGTCATGCCCATGTTCATCGTGATCATGCACATGGCGTTCAAAGGTTGCCCCGTCGCGAACGTCCAATAGTATCGCACCCTCAACCTCGGTCAGCGGCACAGAGCGGGTATTTTTACCGATCTCTTCGATCAGGTCTTCGAGCCACGGCTCGATCTGCGGGCCGGTCCAGAACACAACATCCGCATCCTGCACAGCCTTTGCCTCTGACGGGCGCAGGGAATAGCCGTGCGGTGACGTGCCCTGCGGCATCAACACATCAGGCGTTCCGAGATCCCCCATCACTTGCATGACAAGCGACTGGATCGGGGCCATATCGGTCACGACATTGGGCACCTCGGCCTGTGCCGATGCAACCTGTGCGAAATGCGCGCCGGCGAGCAGCGGCGCGAAAAGGAGGGAGGAACGTAGAGTCATTGTAGCCTCGAAATTTGTGTTATGTTATCACGTCTCGGGCTTGATATAGTAGACGTGATAACATATCAATACCCCCTGTCGCGCAGGCAATGCCCTGCACGTCTTGCCAGCACGGAGAATTGTCATGGACCCCAACCCGATCGGATTTCACCAACACGATCACAGCCATTGTGTCGCCGATGCTGTTGCCGAAGCGGACCGCTCCTGCCGCGAGGCCGGTTTGCAACTGACACCCGTGCGCAAACGGACTTTGGAAATCCTGCTCGAAGAACACCGCGCCCTCGGGGCCTATGATGTGCTGGCGCGGCTGGCCAAGGACGGGTTCGGAAGCCAGCCACCCGTGGCCTATCGCGCGCTCGACTTCCTGACAAAACACGGGCTGGCGCACAAGATCGAACGGCTCAACGCCTTCATCGCCTGCGCCCATCCCGGTGACATCCACACACCCGCCTTCCTCATCTGCACCAGTTGCAACGCGGTAGCGGAGGCCGAAACCGATCCTTCGCACAGCCTTCTGAGCCAGATCGCGGAAACCACAGGGTTTCACATCAGCAAAGCCGTGCTTGAGGCCGAGGGCACCTGCCCGAATTGCATCACGGACGCCGCGAAATGAGCCTTGTTTCCGTAGACAACGTGAGCCTGAGCCTTGGCGGGCGGCAGGTTCTCGATCAGGTCTCGCTGCATATCGATACCGGAGAAATCGTCACCATCGTCGGGCCGAACGGTTCAGGGAAATCGACGCTATTGCGCGTGATCATCGGCGCTTTGACGCCGCAAACCGGTCAGGTCACTCGGCAAAAAGGTCTCAAGATCGGCTATGTGCCGCAAAAGCTGCATATCGATCCGACCCTGCCCCTGACCGTACGGCGTTTCCTGTCACTTCCGAAGCGGGTGAGCGATGCCGCCGCCCATGCCGCGCTTGAAGACGCCGGCGCAGGTCATTTGTGTCAGCATCAAATGACCTCCCTCTCCGGAGGACAATTCCAGCGGGTACTTCTGGCGCGTGCGCTCTTGATGGAGCCCGACCTTCTTATTCTCGACGAAGCCACGCAGGGGCTCGACCAGCCCGGCTCTGCCGATTTCTATAGCCAGATCGAAACGCTGCGGCACAAAAAAGGCTGTGCCGTGTTGATGGTTTCGCACGAACTTCACGTTGTCATGGCCGCATCCGATCGGGTGATCTGCCTCAACGGGCATGTCTGTTGTCACGGCGCGCCGGAGCATGTGGCCTCCGCACCGGAATACCGTGCGCTCTTTGGCACAGGCACGCATGGCGCACTGGCGCTCTACCGCCACGAACACCATCACGATCATGACGGTTGCGATCACGATCATTCGTACGAGGAAAACGCATGAGCCTTCTGGATGATTTCATTGTCCGCGCCGTTCTGGCCGGACTCGGTCTGGTGATCGCCGCGGCCCCTCTAGGCTGTTTCGTGGTCTGGCGGCGCATGGCCTATTTCGGCGATGCCACCGCCCACGCAGCACTGTTGGGCGTGGCCCTGGCTCTAACCTTCAACATCTCGATTTTCGCAGGCGTTCTGTCCGTGGCGCTCATCATGGCCGTGACGGTTTCCGCGCTTGCAGGGCGCGGCTTTGCGATGGATACGCTGCTGGGCGTCATGGCGCACAGTTCGCTGGCCTTTGGCCTCGTGGCCGTCTCTTTTGTTCCCAGTGTGCGGGTTGATCTGATGGCCTATCTCTTTGGAGACATTCTGGCCGTCGGACGGAGCGACCTTGTGGTGATCTGGCTCGGCGCGCTTATGGTTGTCGGACTTCTATACTGGCGGTGGTCCGCTCTGCTGACCGCAACGCTCAACCCCGATCTGGCCTATGCCTCCGGCATTTCACCCAAACGCGAACAGATCATCCTGTCTCTGGCATTGGCGCTTGTGGTTGCGGTGGCGATCAAGGTGGTCGGCACGCTGTTGATTGCGGCCATGCTTCTGATCCCTGCGGCCAGCGCTCGCGCTTTTGCCCGCACGCCGGAGCGCATGGCTGTGATTGCAATGGTGATCGGCATGTTGTCGATTCTGGGCGGCATCCAAAGCGCCTTCACGTTTGACACGCCAACAGGGCCCACGATTGTCTGCGTCGGGGCCCTGCTCTTTGTGGTTGCCAATCTGGTCCGGCTGGTGCGCGGTCAGGCCAAGTAAGTGCCCAGCGTAGCTTCCAGCCCTGTGTCATAGATCATCGTCAGCCAGCGTGTGAAACTGTCTGCAAACCGCGGATCATCGCCAAGGTCGCCATAGATGTGACGCATGGACAGCCATACCTCCGGCGTATCCTTGGCTTTGGCGGCCAGCGCGGTCACATCCGACCAGAAGGGGTCATTCGGCTCGATGGTGCTGCCATCCTCACGCACGCCGAGGCAATAACGCGCCCAGATCGCAGAGACGAGCGCGAGGCCTTCCACCCCCATCCCGCGGTCGAGACCGGCCCGAATGGAAGGCACAAGGAATCCCGGATGGCGCGACGACCCGTCAAAGGCCACGCGCCGCGTCGTGTCGACGATCTTTGGATTGGAGAACCGCTTTTTGATCAGAGCCACATAGGTTTGCGGCGTAAACTCCGGCACCGGCGCAACATGCGGCATGATCTCTTCGCGCTCGACCTTCTCGAACAACGCTGCAATCAACGGATGCGCCATGCAGCCGGAGATCGTCTCCACCGACAACAAATCCCCTGCCGCCGAGATCACCTGATGCCCGCCATTGAGAATACGAATTTTCATCGTCTCATAGGCATGGACATTATCGGAAAATGTCGCGCCCGCCTTGTCCCAGTCGGGACGGCCTGCGCAGAAATTGTCCTCGATCACCCATTGCCGGAAATTCTCGTGAGTGACAGGCACCATGTCCTCAATGCCGAACTCTTTGACCAGCTCCAACTCCTTCGGACCGGTCGCAGGCACGATGCAATCGACCATCGCGTTGGGGAAAGTGCAATGCGTCTCGATCCAGTCTGCAAGCTCGGGGTCGGACAGCCGCGCCAGAGACACCACCGTTTGACGCAGCACATGACCATTGCCCAGAAGATTGTCGCACGACTGCCCTGTGAACGGCCCGATCCCGCGATCCCGACGCAGTTTCAGCGCGGCCACGATGGCCCCGAACGCGGTGCGCGGGTGCTGAGGGTTGGCAGCATCGTGGACAATATCCGGATGGGCAGCGTCGAAGCCCTTGGTCGCCGGATCGATATAGTAGCCGCCTTCGGTCACGGTGAGCGCGACAATCCGGATGTCCGGCTGTGCCATGCGTTCGATCAGTGCCCCGTTGCCGTCTTCGACCGGAACATAGTCAATCATCGCGCCGACCACTTCGGCCTTTGAGCCGGCAGGGTCCAGCTCAATGAGCGTCGTCAAATAGTCCTGCGCCGCCATTTTCCGACGCATGGTCTCATCATAGGCGCGCACGCCGGCACCGATGATGGCCCAATCCTGCGCCAAACCCTGTTGCATCAGCCGGTGCAAATACCACGACTGATGCGCACGGTGGAAATTGCCAAGCCCGATATGCACGATGCCCGGCGTCAGTTTGCTCCGGTCGTATTCGGGGCGCAGGACGGTCTCCGGCAAGTCCTTGAGGGTCTCGTTCGATAGCTTCATGATATGTTCCTCAATGCATGTGGTGGACTTCAGTCAGCGATCCGAAGCCCTTCTGCATCGAAGCGGTGCAGGTTGGAGGCGTTGGGCGTGAGCCAGATCGTGTCGCCGTATGTCAAAGACACTTCGCCAGAGGCCCGCACGGTCAGAGGCTCACCGAACCCCTCGATATTCACATGGAAGAACGTATCGGAGCCAAGGTGTTCAGACACACCGATCACCCCTTTCCACTCCCCGCTCCCGGTCGAAACTTCGAGGTGTTCGGGACGGATGCCGATGGTCGTCGCCCCGTGTTTCTCCGCTTCCGGCCCTGTGATCAGGTTCATCTTCGGAGACCCAATAAAGCCCGCCACAAAGACATTGCGGGGGGTGTTGTAGAGTTCCAGCGGCGAGCCGACCTGTTCGATATGCCCTGCGCGCAGCACAACGATCTTGTCAGCCATTGTCATGGCCTCGACCTGATCGTGAGTTACATAGACCATCGTGGTGGCAAGACGTTTGTGCAGTTCGGAAATCTCCAACCGCATCCCGACGCGCAGCGCGGCGTCCAGATTCGACAAAGGCTCGTCGAACAGGAACGCGGCCGGTTCGCGCACAATGGCCCGCCCGATTGCCACCCGCTGCCGTTGGCCGCCCGAAAGCTGGCCGGGTTTGCGGTCAAGGTAATCAGTGAGGTTCAACGCCTTTGCGGCCGCCTCGATCCGGCGCTCCTGCTCTTCCTGCGACAGACCCGCCATTTTCATCGGAAAGGCGATGTTCTTGCGCACGGACATATGCGGATAGAGGGCGTAGGACTGGAAAACCATCGCCAGACCGCGTTTTGCTGGCGGCAGGTTGGTCGCGTCCTGACGGTCGATGCGGATCTGGCCGTCGGAGACATCTTCCAGCCCCGCAATCAGCCGTAGCAATGTAGATTTCCCACAGCCCGACGGACCGACGAAGACCACAAACTCCCCATCCTCGATGGTCAGATCCAGAGGCGGAATGACTTCGACATCGCCGAAGGCCTTACGCACTTTATCAAGTGTGATGCGTCCCATGATGTCTCCTTTATTTGACAGCGCCGAAGGTCAGACCCCGGACAAGTTGTTTCTGGCTGAACCAGCCCATGATCAGGATCGGCGCGATTGCCATGGTCGAGGCGGCCGACAGTTTGGCGTAGAACAAGCCCTCGGGGCTTGAATAACTGGCGATAAATGCTGTGAGCGGTGCGGATTTCGCCGCCGTCAGATTGAGCGTCCAAAACGCTTCGTTCCACGCAAGGATGATGTTCAAAAGCACCGTGGAGGCCATGCCGGGAATCGCCATAGGCGTCAGCACATGGATGATCTCCGAGCGCAGCGTTGCCCCGTCCATCCGCGCGGCTTCAAGAATTTCACCGGGGATTTCCTTGAAATAGGTGTAGAGCATCCAGACGATGATCGGCAGGTTGATCAGCGTCAGAACGATGATCAAACCGACCTGCGTATCAAGCAACCCAAGGTTGCGGAACAGAAGGTAGATCGGGACCAGAACACCGACAGGTGGCAGCATCTTGGTCGAGAGCATCCACATCAGGATGTCCTTGGTGCGCTTGGACGGCACAAAGGCCATAGACCATGCTGCGGGCACCGCGATGATCAGCCCCAAAACGGTTGAGCCGACCGAGATGATCACCGAGTTCATGAAGTGCCGGAAGTAGTTCGAGCGCTCCTGCACCGTCGCATAGTTTTCCAGCGTCCAGTCAAAGTTGAACCAGACAGGCGGATCGGCAATCGCGACAGCTTCGGATTTGAACGAGGTCAGGATGGTCCAGAGGATCGGGAAAAAGATCGCGATACCAATGGCCCATGCAAAGACCGTCGTGACGAGTTTGCGTTGGGTCGTAACAGTACGTGCCATGATCGCCTCCTTACGCGTCGAGGTTCTTGCCGATCATCCGCATCAGGAAGATCGCAACAATATTGGCGAGAATGATGGCAACGACACCACCGGCGGAGCCTCCCCCGACATCAAATTGCAGAAGCGACTGCATATAGATGAGATAGGTGAGATTGGTCGACGCCGTGCCCGGACCGCCATTTGTGGTCACGAGAATTTCGGCAAAGACCGACAGAAGGAAAATCGTCTGGATCAGGATCACAACGGTGATCGAACGCGCCAGATGCGGCAACATGATATACCAGAACCGCTTGATCCAAGGCGCACCATCCATTTCGGAGGCTTCCAGTTGCTCCTGATCGAGAGACTGCAAGGCGGTCAGCAGGATCAGCGTCGCAAAGGGCAACCATTGCCAGCTCACAATCCCGATGATCGAGGCCAGCGGCGCCGAGGACAGGAAGTCAAAAGGTTGCAACCCGAGTGCCTTGGCCGCATGGGCGAACAACCCGTTCACCGGATTCATGAACATATTCTTCCACACCAGCGCGGATACGGTCGGCATGACGAAAAACGGTGCAATGACCAGAATACGCACAATGCCCTGCCCGAAGAATGGCTGGTCGAGCAAAAGCGCCAGAAGGATACCGCCGACAACCGTCACCGCCAGCACACCGAGCACCAATGCAATCGTGTTCCAAAGCGCGGCGAAGAACGCCGGATCGGTCAGGAAGTAGCGATAGTTGGTCAGTCCTGTGAACTCCTCCATTCCCGGCATCAAAAGGTTGTAGCGCAGGAAAGAGAAATAGAGCGTCATAGACAGCGGGATAAGCATCCACCCCAACAGCAAAAGAACAGCGGGGGAGATCATGAGACGCGCGCTCATGCGGGAATGTTTCGTGGCCATGATATGCCTCGGAGGTCTGAGTGAAAAATGCGGGCCGGGACTTTGGAGGCCGGCCCGCACAGTGGGGAGGTTACTTGATGTATCCGGCTTTCATCATCTCACGTTCGGTGAGTTTCTGAGCGTTTTCCAATGCCTGCTCGGCGCTGATCTGTCCGGCCAGAGCCGCAGAGAATTGCTGGCCGACAGCGGTGCCGAGACCTTGGAATTCCGGGATCGCGACGAACTGGACGCCGACATAAGGCACTTCGTCCACGGTCGGTTTCTTCGGATTCGCCGCAAGGATGGACTCAAGCGTCATCTTCGCGAAAGGCACATCCTGATATTCAGGATTTTCGTAAAGCGACTTGCGTGTACCCGGAGGAACATTGGCCCAGCCTTCTTTGCCCGCAACCAGCGCGGTGTATTCTTTCGACGTGGCCCATTCGACAAAGGCTTTTGCCGCATCGACTTTTTTCGTGCCTGCCGGAATACCGAGGTTCCATGCCCAGAGCCAGTTGCCGCGCGGGCCAAGACCGTTGTCAGGCGCCAGAGCGAAACCGACCTTGTCGGCCACGGAGCTGTCTTTCGGGTTGGTCACAAAAGAGGCCGCCACAGTCGCGTCGATCCACATGCCGCATTTGCCCGTCTGGAACAGAGCGAGGTTTTCGTTGAACCCGTTGCCGGACGCGCCCGGAGGACCGTAACTGTTCATCAGCTCAAGATAGTCATTGAGCGTATTGGCCCATGCTTCGCTGTCGAACTGCGGTTTCCAGTCCATATCGAACCAGCGCGCACCGTAGGAGTTGGACATGGCAGTCAGGAACGCCATGTTCTCGCCCCAGCCCGCCTTGCCGCGCAGACAGATGCCATAGATTTCATTTTCTTCATCGGTCATGGCCGCTGCGGCTTCCTTGATAAAGGACCACGTCGGCGCGTCGGGCATCTCAAGACCGGCAGCTTCCATCAGATCGGTGCGATACATCACCATGGAGCTTTCACCATAGAACGGCGCGGCATAAAGCTCGCCTTCGACGGTCAGGCCATCGCGGATCGCGGGCAGCAGATCGTCTACATCATAGCTTTCGGGCATGTCGTTCAAAGACATCAGCCAGCCACGCTCGCCCCAGATCGGAACCTCGTATGTGCCGATGGTCATAACATCGAACTGGCCGCCTTTGGTGGCGACATCCTGCGTCACACGCTGGCGCAACACGTTTTCTTCAAGCGTCACCCACTCGACTTCGATATCCGGATGTTTGGCATAAAAATCATCCATCAGACCCTGCATGCGGATCATGTCGCCGTTGTTCACAGTCGCGACGGTGATGGTTTCAGATGTGGCACCGGTGGCAAGTGCGCCGAGTGCACACGCTCCCATAAGAGCGCGGAAAGTCGTATTCATGGTATCCTCCCATTAGACTTGAGCATTTGCCCGTATCATGAGCTTATGCTCATTTATCTGCACAATTCTGTCAAGACGCTTTCTTCAAACCGCCTCGTCGTCCGTCAGTCTACTCTGAAATCAAGGTGTTGGCCGTCCACTCATCGGTGAAAAGGCCCGTAATCAGCCCCCCGCCCAGCGCGGCACGCAGAGCCGTGACCTTACTTTTGCCCGCACCGATACAATAGACAGGCATCTCAGCTTCGGGCACACGCACACCAACCATGCGGTGATTCACCGGATGGTCGAGATACCGCCCCTCGCGGTCAAAAATGTGCCCGCAAAGCTCTCCGACACCGCCTGCGGTCTGCAAATCCGTCAACTCCTCGGCCGTCAGAAAGCCATCCATGTAGAGCGGCGCGTCATTGCCCATCTGGCCGATGCCGGCAATCGCCAGATCGGCAGATTGCGCGAGTTTGCGCGCGGCCTTGATATGCGGCAAAGACCGATACAGCGCCAACTCTTCCGCATCCCGCACCGCCACCGGTGCAGACATCGGATAGTGGCGCGCGCGTGTCTTTTCGGCCAATCGCATGATGACCTCGTAAAACGAGGCCGACCCATCGGGCGCAACATTGCCGATCAGAGACACCAGCTTGTGATGTGCGCCTTCCGTGGCGCGCATGTGATCCACCACGGTCTTCAGCGTCCGCCCCGTGCCAAGAGCAAACACCTTGGGCGTTTCATCATCGAACAAACGCTCCAACACAGGCGCGACAAATGGCGCAAGCCCGTTCAGCGGATCGGCCCCCGCCCCGATCCCCGGCGAGACCCAAGCAGCCTCAAGACCGAAGCGGCGTTTCAGGTCGCGCTCCAGTTCGAGACAGCGGGCAATCGGGTGATCAATACGCACGCGAATAAGCCCCTCGGAAGACGCCCGAGCAACCAGACGCTGCGCCCGCTGGCGCGAAATGCCCAGTTCTTGCGCGATCTGATCCTGCGTCATCCCGCCAACGAATGAGAGCCAGGCCGCCCGCGCCGCAAGATCGCGTGGCGAGACCTCGCTGTCGTCGAATGCCGCGTGCAAATTACCTTTGGCCATGTGCCGGATGCTCCTTCAAAAGCTGTCGGTCAGCATGAAAGAATTCCGCATAAGATGCAAATGTCCGGTGCGGTTGCGCCGCGTCACCCGTGTCGAGATCAAGCCCCGCCAGATGGCTTCCGCCGGTAAACCGCCAAACCGTCATCCCTGCGGCAAGACCGGCCTGAACACCCGCCTCCGAGTCCTCGATAACCAGACAACGATCTGGCGCGACACGATTTTTCTCCGCCGCCAACAAAAAGAGATCCGGCGCAGGTTTGCCGCGCGATACTTCGGATGCTGTGGTGCAGCGTCCTTCGAACAGATCGTTCAATCTGACGATCTTGAGCGACTCCGCAAGCCGTGGCGGGCTGGAACTTGTCGCCAGAGCATAGGGCACCGCAAGCTGCGCGATCACCTCTCGCACCCCTTGAATGGGCCGCAGCTCTTTATGGAATGCGGCGATCAAACGGGCGCGATAGGCGGCCTCGAAACCGTCGGGCAAAGTGAGGCCAAACTCCTCGCGGATTTGCTTGAGCACGACCGGATAACTGCGCCCTAAAAAGTGCTGCGCCACATAGGCCGTATCAATCTCGACACCGTGACTCGCCAATTCGGCAATGAGCAACCGCGCAGAAATTACCTCGCTATCGATCAAGACACCGTCGCAATCGAAAATCACCAAATCGAACATCGCATTTCTCCCTCGGCGTGCCTTATGGCAGAGCCGCCGAGATCAGCCAAGCTCAAGCGTCGCGACGCCGAACAAGGATTCGGGGTGGGCGGGTTGAGGTGGCGTCCCGCGATACATGCGCGCGGTTTCAAACGTGGCTTGCCAGCCCAAAGATACAAGCGTGTCACAGAACCCGCTTTGCGCCCCCGGCACATCGAGAATGGCATGAGACTGGCCCAGCGCACGGGTCGCAGCCGACATCAACTCCAAGGCCGCCTCAGCCGTCGGCGCGATCAGCGGCCCGACCTTGCAGCCGTAATGACACAGCCGCGCGGTGGCGAAACCGACCGGCCCCTCAGCTCCGTCCAGCACAACGGTGCACCGCGTCTCAGTATTCACGAGCCATGACGACAGGAAACGTGGACGCAAGAAACCATTGGCCAAAAGATCAAGCTGCCCGAGATTGGCTGCCTCGCGTGGCCCCAAAAGGCGCAGCCCTTCGACGGCGATGTCCGGCACCGGTCCTTCAAAGCGGATGGTTTCTCCCGTTTTCACAAAACCGGATTTGGCATAATTGGCCTGTTGCTCGGCAACGCCATCCAGCCCCACGGTCCGGTCCCCCGCATGATCCAGCGCGTGGCTCCAGAGCTTGAGGCCAATACCACGTCCGCGATAATTCGGGCGACAGATATACAGCCCCAGAAAGGCAAAACCCGGACTGTGATTAACTACGGAAATCGCCGCCGCCAAGCCGCCCTTTTTCTCGGCCACGAAGAAACCGTCAGCATCGGCGCAAGCAAAAGCCTCCGCATCTTCCAGCCCCGGATTCCAGCCTTCGCTGGCGGCCCAGTCCAGCATGGCGGCAACATCTTCGCTTTGTGCGGTGCGCAGGATCAATTGAGTGCCTCCTTCAGGGAGCGCGGCACAGAGGGCTGGTCGCGCAGGTCAAGCGAGGTCAACAGGTCCAGCAGGTGATGCTGCATCAACTCTTCTGCCGCCGCGCCATCATGACGGGCCAGTGCCTTGATCAGCGCATCATGCGCATGACTTTCGCACAGCGCCGTGCGCCGCTGCCAATACAGAGCGATGATCAGTGAGGAGCGCGACACAAGCTGCGTGATGAAATCTGCAATGGTCGTCTGGTCCGCGATACGCGCGATCTCGATATGGAACATCCCTGAAAGATGCAGTGCCCGCCCCGTATCGCCCGCCTCCAAAGCCTCATGCTCTTCGTCGATATGATTTTGCAAAACCTTGATGTCCTCGGGCGTCGCACGTTCCGCGGCGGATTTGGCGGTGCGAGGTTCCAGTAGCGCGCGCGCCTCGAACACCTCACGGGCCTCTTTCACGGAGGGTTGCGCGACGAAAGCTCCTCTGTTGCGCTTGAGTTCCACCAGCCGGTCATGGGCCAGTTGCTGCAGTGCGGCGCGGACAACTGTCCGACTGACGCCATATATTTCGCCGACCTCATCTTCGCTAAGCTTCATGCCCGGAGACAGGCGGTGTTCGTGAATGGCCATCGCAAGGCTCTCCGCCACTCTGGTGCTGCCACTTTCGCGCTGCTCCGCCTGACCCTGCATCATTTTATCCCTCAAACTAAATACCGGACCACTTTCAGCCCTCGGGTCTGATTCTCAAGTCTGGAGGGGAAATAATATTGTTTACGAGATTGTATACAAAATTAGCGCATAATTAATGCACTCTTATGTACGACGCGCACAAACTACAGGCATTTCATGACCCGCGCCGCTGCAAACGCGAAAATCGCTTCGCCTGCGCAGAAAACCGGACAAGCGTTAAGTCATCAAAACGCAAAAACGGGTGAGATATGCGCACTGGTAAAGACCTGGAACTTGTGACGCTGACCAAGCGCTATGGCGTCACCACCGCCGTGGACTCGATCAATTACGTGTTCCAAAACGGCACATATGTGTGCCTGCTCGGCCCCTCAGGCTGTGGCAAATCCACGACCTTGCGGATGATTGCAGGTCATGAAAGCGTCTCCGACGGCTCTATCCTGTTGGACGGATTCGACATTTCGCATCTGCCGCCGGCCAAGCGGGGCACGGCGATGATGTTTCAAAGCTACGCCCTGTTTCCGCATCTGAACGTGCGCGACAACGTGGCCTTTTCGCTGCGGATGAAGGGTGTCGACAAGGCCGAGCGCAACAAGGCCGCAGGTGAGATGCTGGAGCTGGTCCATATGACCGATTTTGCGGATCGCCTGCCCGCACAGCTTTCGGGCGGACAACAGCAACGCGTTGCATTGGCTCGTGCGCTGGTGACAAAACCGCGGGTGCTTTTGCTGGATGAGCCGCTGTCGGCGCTTGATCCGTTCCTGCGCATCAAAGTGCGTGCCGAGCTCAAACGGATCCAGCGCGAGTTGGGCATCACCTTCCTGCATGTGACCCACGGGCAGGATGAAGCCCTCGCTCTGGCCGACGAGATCGTGGTGATGAACAATGCCGTGATTGAACAAGCCGGTCCCGCACGCGAAGTCTGGAACACCCCGAAGACGGAATTCGTTGCCCGTTTCATGGGCGGTCACAACGTGATTTCTCTCGAAGGGGCCAAAGTGGCGCTACGGGCCGACGAGGTTCTACTGGGCGAGGCCGGATTGCCCGCCACGGTCACCTCGGTCGAATATCAGGGCGCGCATGTGGCCATGACCTCGATGACCGATCATGGCGAAGAGGTTCTCGCCCTCGTGCCCGAAGAACAGTTTTTCCTTTCTCCCAAAAACCCGGGTGATGCCGTGCGCCTTGCCTGGGACGAGGGGCGGCTACACCGCCTCCAAGCTTAAACCTCCAACCTTTCCAACAAGGGACTATCCTCATGTCTAAAATGCGTTACAGCCGTCGCGCTGTGCTTAAAGGCGGCGCGGCTGCCGCTGCGGCCTCTGCTATTCCGGCCCCTATGGTCTGGGCACAGGAAATCAAGGACATCACCCTGCGCCAGTTCGGCACCGGTGTGTCCAATCTCAACGACGTCGGACAAAAGGTGAAGGAAGACCTCGGGTTTACGCTTGAGATGACCGCTCTGGATTCCGATTCCGTGACCCAGCGAGCTGCCACCCAGCCGGACAGTTTCGACATCGCCGACATTGAATACTGGATTTGTAAAAAGGTCTGGCCGACCGGCAACCTTCAGGCAATGGATGTCTCGAAAATCAAGAATTACGACAAGATCGTCGGCATTTTCAAAGATGGCCGCCTGACACCGGAAAGCACACTCGCCCAAGGCACCGCGCCGCATACCGTCGGTTTCGTCGAAGGCGAAGGCTCCAAGACCTTTGCCACGGAACAGACCAACTGGATGACGCTGATCCCGACGATCTACAACGCCGACACGCTGGGCATCCGCCCCGACCTGATCGGGCGTCCGATCGAGACATGGGCCGAGCTTCTGAACCCTGAATTCAAGGGCAAAGCCTCCCTTCTCGACATTTCCTCCATCGGCATCATGGATATGGCCATGGTCTGCGAGGCGATGGGTGAAGTCCAGTATGGCGACAAGGGCAACATGACCCGCGAGGAGATCGACAAGACCTTTGCGATCTTCACCGAAGCCAAGAAAAACGGCCAGTTCCGCGCTTTCTGGAAAACCTTCGACGAATCCGTGAACCTCATGGCCTCCGGCGAAGTAGTGATCCAGTCCATGTGGTCGCCCGCCATCACCGCCGTGAAATCCCGCGGTATTCCCTGCGTCTACCAGCCGCTCAAGGAGGGCTATCGCAGCTGGGGCGGCGGCATTGGCCTTTCCGCGAACCTGTCGGGCATGGCGCTGGATGCGGCTTATGAATACATCAACTGGTATCTCTCCGGTTGGGTCGGCGGCTATCTGATGCGTCAGGGCTATTACTCTGCCGTGCCGGAGACCTCGAAAGAGTTCATGACGGAAAACGAATGGGGCTACTGGTTCGAGGGCAAGCCAGCCACCGACATCATCACCTCTCCCACCGGTGACACACTGGCACAAGCGGGCGAGACCCGCGACGGTGGCTCCTTCTACGACCGGATGGGCCATGTCGCCTGCTGGAACGCCGTGATGGATGAGAACCAATATATGGTCCGCAAGTGGAACGAATTCATCGCGTCCTGATGACATGAGGGGCATGCCCCTCTCTTCGTGCGGGCCTTTGGGTCCGCACGCTTCCTCCCCCGCGACATTTCGAAAAGCAAGAAGGCGCGCGATGCTCAAAAACCGTCACATACAGGGCTGGCTTCAGGCCTCGCCTCTCACCCTGATCCTGATCGGGTTTCTGATCCTGCCGATCATCACCATCGTGGTGGTGAGTTTCTGGCAAGCAACCGAATTTTCAATCATCCCCGCCTTTTCCCTTGAAAACTACCAATTCCTTTTCGGCTCGCCCGTGACCTACAAGGTGTTCTTTGCGACGTTCAAATACGCCTTGATCACATGGGCGATGACCCTCGCGATCGGATTTACGGTCGCCTATTATCTGGCCTTTCACATCCGCAGCCAAACCATGCAGATCGCGCTATTCCTGCTCTGCACGATCCCGTTCTGGACCTCGAATATCATCCGCATGATCTCATGGATTCCCTTCCTCGGGCGCAACGGCATCGCCAACAGTGCGCTGCAATCCTGGGGCATCATCGACCAGCCGCTTGAATGGCTGTTGTATTCGGATTTTTCGGTGATCCTCGCCTTCGTCCACCTTTACACGCTGTTCATGGTTGTGCCGATTTTCAACACGATGACGCGGATCGACCATAGCCTGATCGAAGCGGCCCGCGACAACGGAGCGAGCGGATTTCAGACCCTGATCCATGTGATTTTCCCTCTGACCAAGCCGGGCATCATGATCGGAACGATCTTTGTGCTGACCCTTGTGATGGGCGATTTCATCACCGTTCGCTTCATGTCGGGATCCCAAAAGGCCAATGTCGGACGGCTGATCTCCAATGACATCGCGCTTTTGCAATACCCCTCCGCCGCAGCGACAGCCGTGATCCTCCTGATCACCGTGCTAATCGTCATCGGCATCCTCCTGCGCTTTGTCGACATCCGGAAGGAGCTTTGAACGATGGAAAAGAGAACCAAATCCTTCTATGTGCTGACCGCCTTTTTCGCGCTCTTTATCCTGTTTCTCTACGGCCCCACCCTCACCATCGGCATCCTGTCGTTTCAAGGGCCGGAGGGTGGTCTCACCTTCCCGATGCGGGGCGTCTCTTTGAACTGGTTCCGCGAACTCTATATGGAACAGGCTGTCGGTGACATCTGGGGCGCGTTCCGGCGGTCTCTGGTCTTGGGGCTGATGGTCATGGTGACCACTGTGACCGTGTCGGTGATGGGCGGGTTTGCCTTTCGCAAACGGTTCTACGGCTCCGGCATCCTGTTCTACCTCATCATCGCCTCGCTGGTGATCCCTTCAATCCTGATCTCTCTGGGCGTGGGGCTCATTTTCAACCAGTTCGGGCTGAAGATTCACTGGGCGACATCCGGCTTCGGCTCCCAGCTCACATGGACCCTGCCCTTCGGTCTTCTGATCATGTTTGCCGTGTTCAACCGCTTTGACAAATCCTTTGAAGAAGCTGCCCGCGATCAAGGTGCATCTCCGTGGCAAACCGTGCGCTATGTCGTGCTGCCGATCATTGCGCCCTCTCTGATCGGGGTCGCCCTGTTCGGGTTCACCCTGTCCTATGACGAATTTGCCCGCACACTTTTGACCTCCGGCTCCTACAACACCCTGCCACTGGAAATCTTTGGCATGACGACCAATGTGACCACACCGGTGATTTACGCGCTTGGCACACTCACCACGTTGTTCTCGCTCTTGATCATCGGGGCGTTTCTTCTGACCGTCTGGATCATGGGCAAACGTCGCGCACGGTTCGGCTCAGACGCGGGCAAAGGTGTGTGAGGTGAAGCTGCTCTTTCTCAACCCCAATTCCACCGAGGCAATGACCGACAGCGTGGTCGCTACGGCGCGGGCGATGTTGCCTGAGGCGGAGGTTTTGGGCTGGACCAACCATGACGGACCACCTGCCATCCAAGGCCCCGAAGACGGCGCAACCGCACTCGCCGGTCAACTGGCCCTCCTGCCACAGGCCCGGGCCGAGGCGGTGGATGTCATCATCATCGCCTGTTTTGATGACACTGGTCTCGAAGAAATGCGCGAGGCGGCTCACTGTCCGGTGATCGGGATCGGACAAGCCGCCTATCATATGGCGATTTTGTCCGGCGACCGCTTCGGCGTCGTCACAACGCTTGATGTCTCTGTCCCCGTGATCGAAACCAATATCCGGCAACAGGGCTTTACCGCACGCAGCCTCGGGGTCAGGGCGAGCGGCATACCTGTGCTTGATGTCGAAGAAGGACGCGCCGAAACGCTGGAGCATCTGGCCTCGGAAATTCAGATCATGAGCCGCGATGGTGCCAAAACAGTCATTCTGGGATGCGCCGGTATGTCGGGCCATTACGGCACACTATCGCATCAGACCGGAGTGAAATTGATCGACGGAGTGCGCGCCGCGACGGTCTTGGCGCAAGCCATAGCGCGAATGTCAGAAGATGCGGCCTAGGACCAAAGTCCGCAAGCCGTGCTAGGGGTGGGACTTTGCCCAAGCCACACTCCCCCGCGCCAGAAGGCTATCGTCAGGGATGGAGGGCAGCACCAGTGGATCGGGGCGCATGGCGGCCTCAACCGACTCTTCGAAACCAAGGCCGTAAACGCGGAGCATCGCGGCCACAAACGCCTCTACATCAACCTCCTCACCCGCCATGACACGCCCCAGAATAGCAATCGTGCCAACCTCCAGCATGTCCAGAATCAATTCTTCCGGCACATCACGAAACGCACCGGACTGGACCCCGTCGGCGTGGAACCCCGGCTCCACCTGACAAAGGACAGAACCGAAACTGAAACTGTGCCTACCCAGACGGGCTGAGAACTCCAGCAGCAGACTGTGCTGGCGGGCCAGTTCTATAAACACATGCAATGAAAGCGCCACGCGTTTCGCGGGCGGAAGCTCTGCATCGACCGTATCGTTGACCAGCAGGACCACCTCACGTCCGAGCGCGATCCGCGCGGTCTCCAGTGCATCCTCAATCGTATCAAAATAGTTGTAGAATGTGCCGCGCGACACGCCAGCACAGCGCACCACATGGTCAATGACGGTCCCGTTCAACCCCCGTTCCGCAAACACCATAATGGATGCTTCGATCAATCGATCCAGCATCTTTTGACGCCGCGCCTGACCGACACGGGTCCGGTGATCCAGCACATCATCCAGCGACTCAGACATGCCACTCACCCTTTCGCCTCCGGCTCGGGCTTCACCCCGAACACGATGCAATAGAGTGCGGGCGCAAAGAGCAGGGTGATCAACGTCCCTGCGATAATTCCACCCATCATGGCATAGGCCATCGGCCCCCAGAACACCTGACGCGAAATCGGGATAAGGGCCAAGGACGCAGCTGCGGCGGTCAAAAGGATCGGGCGTGCACGACTGTCGGACGCCTCGAATACCGCCGCCCAGCGCGATTTCCCCTCACGGCGCAAATCTTCGATGGCTTGTATGAGGATAATCGAGTTGCGGATCAGGATACCGACCAGAGCCAGCACCCCCAAGAGTGCCACAAATCCCATCGGCGCACTGGCGGCCAGAAGCGAGGCCACGACCCCGATCAACCCCAAGGGAGCCACGGCCATCACCACAAACATCAGCCGGAAACTCTGCACCTGAACCATCGCAAGCGTCAGGATGATCAAAACCATAACCGGCATGACCGCCATAATCGGCGCTTGGCTCTCGGCGCTGCTTTCCACCGTGCCGCCCACCTCGACAGTGTAACCACGCGGCAGATCTGCCGCAAAGGCCGCAACACGCGGGGCAAGATCATCGACAATGGTGGCAGGCAGATCATCATTGGCAATCGCAGCCTTCACCGTAATCACCGGTTCGCGGTCTTCCTGACGGATAAGCGGCTGTTCCGTCACCCAATCCAGAGTCGCGATGGAGGACAAGGGAATGGCAACGCCTTGGGTATTGGCAAATTGCAGGTTTTCGAGCGCTGCAAGCGTTTTGCGGTCGTCCTCTGCCCCGCGAATGGCCACGTCGATCAGATCACGGTCCTGACGGATTTGCGTCACGGTCGAACCTTCGAACAAAGAAGACAGCACCCCCGCCACATCGGATTGCGTCAATCCCAACTGGCGCAAACGGGCCTGATCGAGATCGACCCGAACCACGCGACTTGGCTCGTTCCAGTCGAGCGCCATAGAGGTAAGCCGTTCGTCTTGTGCAATCACCGCCGCAAACGCCCGCGCATGATCGCGAAGCTCGGCATAGTCCGGACCGGAGACACGGTATTGCACAGGTTTGCCAACGGGCGGGCCAAGTTCGAATGTTTTCGGGTAGAACTCGACACCGGGCAATTTTTCGGAATAGCTGCGCACCTTCTCGATCAAACGGTCCCGCGCATCGAGATCCGGTGTCATGATCAAAAGCTGTCCGATATTCGGCCCCGGCGTAAGCGCCTCAAGCGTCAGGATCACCCGCGGCGCTCCCCTGCCGATGAATGTGGTCCAATAGTCCGCCTCGTCCTGCTCTTTCAGCCAGCTTTCAAACTCGGCAATCGTGCTATCGGTCGCATAGATGCTGGCGTTCTGGCGCAGGGTGACATCGACCAACACTTCGGGCCGGTCGGAATTGGGAAAGAACTGTTGCTCCACCTTGGTCATACCAGCGACCGACAGGCCAAAGACCAGAAATGTCAGGAGCACGGTGACAACCTTGAACCGCATGGCCAGACGCAACATCACATGAAAACGCCGACGCAGCCACCCCGGCTCGCCATGTGCGTGCTTCCACTTTTTCGGCAGGAAGGTCGCGCCCAGCACCGGCGCAAAGAGCACCGCGACAATCCAGCTCAGCACGAGAGAAATGGCGATCACATAAAACAGCGTGCGCGTGTATTCACCCGCATTCGAATTGTTCAACCCGATAGGGATAAAGCCCGCCGTGGTGATCAGCGTCCCCGTCAACATCGGCCACGCAATCGACGTCCAGGCATAGGAGGCCGCCTTCCGCCGTCCCTCGCCCAGTTCCAGCCGCGAGATCATGGTTTCAATCGCGATCATCGCATCATCCACCAAAAGCCCCAGCGCAATGATCAACGCGCCCAGAGAAATCCGTTGAAGCGTAATCCCGAGAACCTCCATGAACACAAAGGTCAGGGCCAGAACGAGCGGGATGGTCAGGCTGACAACAAAACCCGCGCGCATCCCCAAGGAGACAAAGCTCACGCCAAGCACAATCACCACCGCCTCGATCAGGGCTTGCACGAAATGGCCGACGGAATGGTCCACCACTGTCGGCTGGTCGGCCACATGATGCATGTCGATCCCCAGCGGCAAAAGCGCCGCCTGTTCCTGCATCACCTCGTCCAACGCCTTGCCGAAATCAAGGATATTCCCCCCGTCCAGCATCCCGATTTTCAGACCGATGGCCGGTTCACCGTTGTAACGGAAAAGCTCACTGGGCGGATCGTCATAGCCCTCCGTGATCTCCCCGACATCGGACAGCGTGAAAAAGATATCGCCGGAACGCAATGGTGCCTGAGCCAAGGCCTCGACCGTATCGAACTGCCCAGTAACACGCAGGAGAATGTTTTCATCCTCGGTCGAAATCATCCCCGAGGGCACAATCGCATTTTGCGCGGAAAGCGAGGACAGAACCGTCTGCGCATCCAGCCCGAAAGCCGCCAGTCGACGCGCGGAAAATTCAAGGTGGACGACCTGATCGCGCGTGCCGAAAAGCTCGACCTTGCCTGCATCGTCCAGCCCCTGCACGACATCGCGAATGTCCTCGACATAGTCTTTGACCTCTTCGGGACGGAAACCGTCGGAGGTGAAGGCGTAAACCGTCCCGAACACATCACCAAAATCGTCATCAAAGGAAAATCCCTGAAACTCGGAGGGGAACTCGCTTTGAATATCCGACATCATCTGGCGCACGCGGGTCCATGATGGCGTCACCTCGCTGGCGGGCACATCGTCACGCAGATCGACATAGACCAGCGCAATCCCCGGATAGGTCACGGAACGGGTGCCATCAAGTGTCGCGAGTTCCTGCAACTTGCGTTCGATCCGGTCGGTGACCTGTGTCACGGTCTCCTCTGCCGTCGCGCCGGGAAGGCTGGCCGATACGACCATGGTGCGGATGGTAAAGGCAGGGTCTTCTTCACGCCCCAGCCGCATGTAGCTGAACGCGCCAGCAATAACGGCGACGATCATCAAAAACCACATAAAGGAGCGGTGCCCCAAGGCCCAATCGGACAGGTTGAAACCCTTCATGGCAAACGCTCCCCGACCTGTTGGCCGTCTTCCAAACGATGAACCCCGTGAGTGATGATTTCATCGCCCTCTTTGATACCACCGGACACCACAACGCGATCCCCGATTTCCGCACCAATCTCAACGGGCACAAAATGCGCGACACGCGCCCCCCCGTCAGTCTCCACCCGCCAGACACCGGGGGCCTCATCCGTGCCCGCAATCGCGCTTTGCGGCAGGGTCATCACAGGAGCCGTATCACTGTTGTAACTCGCCGTAATCAGCGTTCCGATGCGGTAGTCCTCCGGCGGATCAATCAGGGTCAGACGCAACCGACGGGTTTCAAGGCTGGTCTCGGAGACCGGCTCCACCACACTCAGTTCGGCTTCAACCGGAGCAACGCCTTCGGCGCGATGATGAACAGTGAAACGGGCATGTTCGGGAATGACCGTGGCAAAACTTTCCGCCACATCAATGATCGCCTCGCGCCCCAAAGGATCGGCAAGTTCCATCACGCTGACACCCGGACTGACCATCGTGCCGGGTTCAACATTCGTACTCAGCACAATTCCATCCCTCGGCGCAGTCAACTTGCCATAGCCCTCAGCCTCTTTTGCTTGCATCAAATCCGCGCGTGCGCTGTCTGCATTTGCCACAGCCGCATCACGAGCCGCACGCGCCGCTTCGATCTGGGCCGTGGTCGCCACATTGCGGGACAAAAGCACCGCAACCCGATCATATTGCGACTGCGCAAAGTCCGCCTGCGCCTGTGCCGCAGACAGTGCCGCCTCGGCCACAGCCACATCCTGCGCGAGCGTGATCTGGTCAAGGGTTGCGAGAACCTGTCCGGCGGCGACCTTGTCACCGGCTTCGACATCCATTGTCGCAAGACGTCCGCTGGTTTGGAATGCGAGCCCAGCCACATCTTCTCCGCGGATCACGCCGGAAAACTGCCGCTGGACGGCCGGATCGGCGGACAGGAATTCGCTCACGACAGGACGCAGAACGTCCAAGGCCGGAGTGGTCGCGTCGTCAGCTGCCCACATAGGTGCTGCGAGACAGAGGGCAATGCCCATGATCATAGATGCAAACCACGTCATTGTGCCACCTCGACAGCCTGAACCGCACGCCCGTCATAGAGAAGATGCGAACCCGCACCCACGACAGTTTCGCCCTCTGACAGCCCCTCCGACACTTCGATATGATCATCACCATAGCCCGCAATTTCCACGGGCCGCAGGGAGACCGTCGCGCTGTCCGGATCAACCACCCATACGGCAGGCCCGTCGGACTTTGCGCTCAAAGCCGTCCAAGGCAGGATGATCCGCTCCTCCGTCATGATCGTCGCCCGTCCGGTAATCGATGTGCCGATGGGAATTGTGCCCACCTGTTCTGCCGGAATATCCGCGTGGATTTCAACTGTACCCGTCTCTGTCAGCACCGGCAGAACCTCCGTCACTGTGGCAGCGAAGGCCGACAGTGGCCCAGTCGGGTCCAGTTCCACCTCTCGGCCCCGTATCTTTGACAGACCCGCAGCATCCGGCGCAAGGAACACGGCTTGGAGCTTGTCTTCCGGTGCAAGCTGCACCACCGCCATACCTGCCGACACGACCTCTCCCAAATCGACGAAACGTTCAGTCACCGTCACATCGCGATCCGCGCGCAGCACGGTATCGTCCTTGGCCTGTTGCGCCGTTTCCAAAAGGGCGCTGGCTTGATCCCGTGTCGCCTTTGCCTCCAGATAGTCCTGCTGGGCCTCATCATATTGGGCTTGGGTCCCGACACCGCGATCCAAAAGGTTTTGCGCCCGAGTTCGTGCCTGATCCGCCTGAACCAAGGCCGCCTCCGCCGCATCCAGGTTGGCTTTTGCCGCATCCAGTTCCGCCTCGATATTGGTCGGATCAATCCGTGCGATCACCTCGCCCGCTTTGAAATGTGCACCCACCTCGGCATTCATCAGGTCAATCTGTCCGCCGCGCCGGAACGAAGCCGGAAAACTGTCAGACGCCTCGACCGCCCCCACGAGCCGCAATTCCTGCACAACTGGCTGCACCTGCGCTTCGACCAGTTCAACCGCCAGAGGCGTTTCGGCGGATACTGACTGCGGCAACATCGCAATCCCTATCAACCCTAATGCTTTCCGAATACCCATTACCGCCCTGCATGTCCTTTGGTCCTCATGCTTTCAGATATTAGAAATGACACTTTCGTCAATATCAATTTGCAATGGCGTTGAAATTGTGAAGCCCCTACATCACCGGAAAGATACACGAGAAGCATATATATGGCCGGAAAAATATCTTCATATAAAGTTGACAGAAAAACTAAGGTTTAATATTCAAAGGAAGAACCGCGCTGTTCCGGCGAGTCGCCATGAACAGAGCGGGACCACAGCGAGCGGCATTTCCTGCCCTGCTCGCCGAATAAAAAGACTGCCGTGACCATCACGGGCCGCCCTGAAACATCAGGCGGATTGATATAACCGATGAAACCGACCAGAGCCCAAAGGCACCAGAGATGAACGCACATGTAACTCCGATGACCGCCGACGCAGGTCAACTTCCTCCCGTAGACGCCCGCAGCCTGATTTCCGAAGGCAGCACCCGCCTCATCAACCTTGACGGGCAGATTTACACATTGCGCATCACCCGCGCAGGCAAACTTATTCTGACAAAATGACCGAACAGCGGATCAAACTTCGGGTGCACCCCGCAATCAGGGAAGTGCGCAACGCGTTGCGTTTTATTTCTTCTATCCCCATGCGCGGTTAAACCGTCTTTATCGAGCGTCTTGAATGTGTCGCAGGGGCACCTTCCCCTGCGGCTCTATTTTTAGCACATGCAATGATGCCCTATTTGACTGCGTGGGATGCGGCCTAATTCTTGAAACACGCGGCCAGCCTCTGGAAACTCTGTTCGATGCCATCCGGCTCCGACTGCGCAAGGAAGCTGTCAAGTTTCGGCCAGGCTTCAATGGCCTCGTCAATCGTCGGGTCCCCCCCTGCCGAATACAAACCGGCCTGAATCATCATTTCGGATCGATCATAAACGCCCAACAACCGGCGCGCGAGAGAGATCAACTCGTTTTCCTGTTCAGTCGCCGCATACGGCAAGGCGCGCGACACGGAGCGTAACAAGTCAATCGCAGGAAAACGCCCGCGCTCTGCGATCTGCCGGTCGAGAACAATGTGCCCATCAAGGACCCCGCGCAGGATATCAGCCACGGGTTCTTCCATATCCGACCCTGCCACAAGAACCGAAAACACAGCCGTGATGTCTCCCGTATCCCCTGTCCCCGGACCGGCCCGTTCACAAAGCGTCGTGATGAGATGCGCCGTTGAGGGCGGAAAACCACGAAGCGAACTCGACTCTCCTGTTGCCAGTGCCACTTCACGGTGCGCCTCCGCAAAACGGGTCACCGAATCGGCCAGAAACAAAACCTGTTTCCCTTGGTCCCGAAAATGTTCCGCAACCGACATGGCCGTCCATGCACACCGCCGCCGCACCATCGGAGACTGATCCGATGTCGCCGCGACGATGACAGAGCGTTTAAGACCAGCCGGCCCCAGCACCCGATCCAGAAATTCACGCACTTCACGCCCGCGCTCGCCAATCATCGCAATCACGACCACATCGGCCTGAAGCCCTGTCGCCAGTTTCGCCAGCAGGGTCGATTTCCCAACACCAGATCCCGCGAAAAGCCCCACGCGCTGCCCACGTACAATCGGGAGGAGCGTATTGAAGACCGTCAAACCGCTCTCCAGACGCGCACCAAGCGCGCGCCGCTCTGTCGGGTTCAAAGGCTGCCCACGCAAGGGACGCGGCTTTCTCCCCTGTAAAACAGGTTTTCCGTCAAGGGCTTGTCCGAAAGGATCAATCACGCGGCCGATCCAGCTGTCATCCGGTGCGATATGGTTCTTGCCCACATGCGCGACGGCGTCACCAATAGACAAACCGTCCGGCCCGCCGTCCGGCAAAACCGTGACCGTTGCCTTATCGAGTTGAAGAATTTCGCCGCGGCGAATGTCCGCCCCGTGACCAATTTCAACAAGGTCCCCCAACGCGGCAATGCCACTGAGCCCCGACACGGTCAAAACCCCGCGCGACACCTCTATGACACGCCCGACAAACTGGACAGGTTTCACGCCCGCGAGTTCAGACAAAAGAAGATCAAATCCAACGCTGTTCATAAATTCCTCCGGCTTCGACAACTCTTTCTAAAGGAATCAGGGTTAAGCCTTGGTTGAAATACCTCAGAGGAGAAGCCTCAGTGTTCGAGAATTTGGAAATCTTCAAAATGGCTGGCGACATGGCCCGACATGCCGTCACGCGTCAGGAAGTGATCGCGAAAAACATCGCGAATGCGGATACGCCGGAATATCGCGCAAAGGATATTGCCCCCTTTGCCCGCACCTATGAACAAGCATCCGGCACCACAATGCGAGCCACGCGGGCCGCACATATCCTTGCCCCCAAGGATGCCGCTATGGATTACGGCGTTTTCGAGACCTCCGGCACGACCTCGCCAAACGGGAATACGGTCTCGCTTGAAACCGAAATGATGAAGTCCAGTCAGGTGCGTCATGAGCATGACTTGGCCCTCGCCATCTACAAAAGCTCCATGAACATCCTGCGCACATCCATCGGGCGCGCGTAAGGAGGGATACGAATGTCTGATTTGCAAAATATTCTCGACCTGTCCGCTTCGGGGATGCAGGCACAGGCCAACCGATTGCGCCATGTATCCGAAAACATCGCCAATGCGGATACACCCGGTTATCACCGCAAAACCGTTTCTTTCGAGGAAGTTACCGAGCAAGGCCGCAAAACCGGTGCGGTGACAACAGGACCGGTGGAACTCGATCAATCCCCACTCAAGGAAGTCTATGATCCGGGCCATCCACTGGCCGGAGATGACGGGTTTTATGACAGCTCCAATGTCGAACTCATGATCGAAATCGCTGATGCCCGCGAAGCGCAACGTAGCTACGAGGCGAACCTCAAGGTGTTCGATCAGGCCCGCCAAATGTCCTCATCACTACTTGACCTTCTGCGTCGGTAAAACCGCGCATAACACAGGAGACCAGAATGGATATTCGATCTACATTTGCCGCTCTCGGCTATGCCAAAACCCGCCCTGCAACGGCGGCCATCCCCCAAGAAGCGGAACAAACAGGCCCCAATGCATTCCAAAAGGCCACAGAAAGCTTTGCACAGACTTTGACACAAGGCGAAGAAGTCGCAAAAGCGGCCATGTCCGGAAAAGCCGACAGTCAGGCACTGGTGCAGGCGCTGGCTCAAACCGAATTGGCCATCGAAGCCGCCGTTACCGTGCGTGACAAGGTTGTCGAGGCTTATCAGGAAATCCTTCGGATGCCGGTCTAACCCATGGATGAACTGGTCTTTTACGACACGCTCCGTCAAGCGCTTTGGATCGCAACGATGATTTCCACGCCCATCCTTGTCATCGCCTTGGTCGCGGGCGTCGTGGTCGGTCTGTTTCAAGCCCTGACAAGTATTCAGGAAATGACCCTCACTTTCGTGCCGAAACTGATGGCAATTCTGGTCGTCTTCTGGATGTCGATGGGCTTCATGACCGAAACCCTGACCAGTTTTTTCCAACACCGCATCATTCCCATGATCGGAGGTCTTTAATGGACAGCGCAGGTTATACAACACTTACACGCATGGCCGGTCTCAAACGCGAGCTACAGGCCATTGCGAATAACATCGCCAACCTCTCCACAACAGGTTTCCGCAAAGAAGGTCTGTTGTTTTCCGAGCACATCAATGCGCTCGGGCAAGGGGAGGACAGCCTCTCGATGGCAAATGCCAATGTGCGTCTCACCAATGATGCACAGGGGCCACTCACCCTCACCGGCGGGACATATGATCTCGCCATTGAGGGAGACGGATTTTTCCTGATCCAAATGCCCGACGGGCAGGCATTGACACGAAACGGTGCGTTCACCACGAACCAGCAAGGCGAGTTAACCACCCATGACGGGTATCAACTTCTGGATAATGGAGGCGCACCGATCTTCATCCCGCCGGATGCAAAGACTGTCTCTGTCGCCTCCGACGGAACGCTATCCGCCGATGGTCAGCCCTTGTCACAGATCGGCCTTTATATGCCCGAAGACCCAACCACTCTGACCCGCAATGACGGCGTCCGGTTTTACACTGATGGCGCAATCGTGCCTCAGGAAGACGCCGTGATTTTGCAGGGATATGTGGAAAATTCGAACGTCAACGCGATTACCGAAGTTGCCCGAATGATCGAGGTCCAACACGCCTACACGCTGAGCCAGAAATTCGCCGAGCAAGAAGATGAACGGATCAAATCCGTCATCTCGACACTTGGCCGTTAAGAAAGGAGTTTGACATGCGCGCTCTCAAAATTGCAGCCACAGGCATGAGTGCCCAGCAAATGCGGGTGGAGACCATTTCGCAGAACCTCGCGAACATGAACACCACCGGCTACAACGCCCGCCGCGCCGAATTTGCCGATCTGCATTACCAACAAATGGCCCGCCCCGGCACCATCAACTCCTCCGATGGCACGGTCTTGCCAACGGGCGTTCAACTCGGGCTCGGGGTTCGCCCCTCATCTGTGAATATCGAACTGGCACAAGGGCCTTTGTCTGCGACTGGGGGTGATCTCGATATCGCTATTGAAGGGCTTGGCTACCTTGAAGTCACGCTACCATCTGGCGAGTCGGCCTATACCAGAGACGGCGGGCTTAAACGCTCCGCCGATGGACTGATCGTGACCTCCGAAGGCTATGCCGTCGTGCCCGACATCACCATTCCGGATGACGCACTTTCAATCTCCATCAATGCAGATGGCGAGGTTTACGCCTATTTCGAGGATACCGTCGCCGCCGAACTTTTGGGGCAGTTCACACTCGCCGGTTTCTCGAATGCCAAGGGGCTTGAGGCCATCGGCTCCAACCTCTTTCTCGAGACCGAAGCCTCTGGTCCGGCCAATATCTCCACCCCCGGCGTCGACGGGCTTGGTACGTTGCGGCAAGGCTATCTGGAAGACAGTTCCGTTGATGCCGTGCGCGAAGTGACCGAGCTGATCGAAGCTCAACGCGGCTATGAATTGAATGCCAAAGTGATCACCGCTGCCGACCAAATGCTTTCCGCAACCACGCAAATCCGATGACAAAACACCTCTTCATGATCATCGCTCTATGGGTCGCATATCCGGCGAGCGCCGATACCGTAGTCGCCACGCGCGCCATACGCGCACAAACGCTTTTAACAGCTGGCGATCTCGCAGTTGTAAAAGGCGACCACCCCGGCGCGATCACGGCAATCGACGACGCCATCGGACTTGAGGCGCGTGTGATGCTCTACGCGGGCCGTCCCATATCCCGTTCTGACATCGGCCCTGCTGCCATCATCGCACGCAATCAGATCGTACCACTTGTTTACAGTCAAAGGGGCCTTTCCATCACCGCCGAAGGACGGGCTTTGGACCGTGCCGCCGCTGGTGACTTTGTTCGGGTGATGAATCTCTCGTCACGAACGACCGTTTCTGGCGTCGTCGCACCGGATGGGGCCATTCATGTCGGCGGGACGCCCTCTCATTAGAACAGGATTTTCCCATGCGTATTCAATTCATTATTCCTGCATTTCTCGCCCTTGGTGCCTGCTCGGATCTGGAAGAGGTCGGACGCCTTCCTGAATTCACCCCTGTGGCCAGTTCCTCCGAAACCTCTGCCATGCGCAATCCCTCTCTGCCTGAGCGGGGTGAGAAACACATCCCCGCGGATAGCGCCTCTCTCTGGACCTCATCACGCCAGTCTCTTCTCGGCGACCGCAGGGCCATTGAACGCGGAGACATTCTGACCGTCGTTATTGAAATTGACGATAGTGCCGAGATGTCGAACTCATCCGATCGCAGCCGCTCCGGGTCCGAGACCATGGGGTTGTCCTCACTGTTCGGCATTCCGGAACGGATAAACGAAGTCCTCCCCGAGGGCGCAACTATGGGGTCTGCGGTCAACACCAACTCGAACTCCGCCTCGTCTGGAGACGGGAGCATCAAGCGCAACGAACAACTCGAACTGATGGTCGCGGCCACGATTGTCGACGTTCTACCCAATGGCGTTCTACATATTCAGGGGTCACAGGAGGTGCGGGTCAACTATGAAATTCGCGAACTTCTGGTCGAAGGCTATGTGCGCCCAGAAGACATCTCGCGTCAGAATGAAATCACCTATGACAAAATCGCCTCGGCCCGCATTTCTTACGGTGGTCGCGGTCAACTCACACAGGTGCAGCAACCGCGATACGGCCAGAAAATTGCTGATATCGTGTTGCCATTCTGACGGAGGGCCTCATGTTTCGAAAACTTTTGCCCGTAGTATTGGCCCTGTTTGGCTTGATTTCTGGTCTCGGTGCCGGATTGCTCTTTCGACCACACCCCGAGATGATTGAAATCGACACCTCCAATGAGGAAGGGGAGAGTGATGCAACCCATGCCCATCACAACCAAGAGACATCTGTGGAAGGGACGAACCCTGCCTTCGAATATGTGAAGTTGAACAACCAGTTCGTAATCCCCAATCTTGAGGAAGGCCGCGTTGCCTCAATGGTCGTTTTGACGCTTAGCCTTGAAACAAAACAGGGGCTGCGTGAGAGCATCTATGCCCGCGAGCCCAAACTGCGCGATGCTTTCCTGCAAGTCCTCTTTGATCATGCCAATACCGGCGGGTTTCAGGGAAATTTCACGTCAAGCAGTTCGATGACAGCCTTGCGCCGCGCGCTTCTGGAGGTCGCACACAAAACCCTCGGCCCCGACGTTAACGATGTCCTGCTGCTCGATATCGTTCGTCAGGACTTTGATTGAAGGATTTAACGCCGTTTCTTGATGCGCTCGGTCAATTGGCCAAGCGCATCTTTTTGCCCGAAAGCTTTTCGCGTCTTTTCCAACTGCACCTCGCGCTTCTCGGATATCTGCGCAAGTTCCAGCATGATCTGAGGTTTCTGTTGGGCCACCCATTTGTCCCAGGCCCCATCAACGCCCATCGCCCGAGCGACATCAAACTCCTTTGCCGCGCCTATATCCGCCGCACGTTGTTTCCAGCTTTCTTCTATCAAATCCCAACGCGCACGCAGGTTTTTCTCTTCACGCTTTATCTCGGAAAGCGTCGAAAGCTCTACATTGAGAGACAACTCGGCGACGTCCTTCAATCGTCTCAGATCTTTCAACTTCTTCATTGTCATTGTCCGAATTGGGTTTTCATTTTCTTACGCATTTTCTCGGCGAAGCGGATCGAAGCCGCGACAGCACGGTAGTGTTCGGGCAAAATCTGCTCCCCCAGATCCACGGTGGCATATAGAGCTCTGGCTGTTGACGGGTCGCGATGAATTGGAACACCGTTTTCATTCGCTGCTTCACGAATACGCCCGGCGATCTCATCGACACCTTTCGCCACACACACCGGCGCCCCTCCTGCCATGCGGTCCCATTTCAACGCCACCGCATAATGGGTGGGGTTCACAACAACCACATCGGCTTTCGGCACTTCGGCAAGCATCTGGTTCATGACGATATCGAACCCTTTTTGCTTCCGCCTCTGTTTGAAATGAGGGTCGCCCTCCTGTTCCTTTGCCTCGTCGGTCATTTCTTTGCGAGACATGCGGTGTTTGCGCATATGTTCGTTATACTGGAAAAGATAATCCACTCCCCCGATCATCAGTGAGATCATCAAAACGATCACCATGAAGCCCACGACCAGCTCCGCCAATGTCGCCGCGACAATACCAGGGCTCAAAGACATAGTGGACACTATCAGCGGGAGCTTCGAGTAGAGGAAAATACCTAGAACAGTCGAATATATTGAGAGTTTAAAAAAACTTTTAGCGAACTCGAATAAACCGGAACGGCCAAATTTGTTTTTCGCATTCGAAATCGGAGAGATTTTGGACAGTTTGGGCTCGATCTTGCTTGGAGAAAAAAGCATGGATTTTGTTGCGAAGACCACTGCAATCGCCATAAGCGCAGGCAGGGCGAACCACGGTACAAGACCCGCACCGATCTCCTGCATCAGCCCCATGGTCCAAGGTTTTCCCGCCCCCTCAAGCCAATCCTGCGCATAGAGGTCCGCGTTCCCAAGCAAGGATTGAAGCGCTGTCCCAATCTTTTGGAAACTTGCTGCCCCCAGAGTCATGGCCGTTGCGACAAATCCAAAATAGGCGGCCGTCGTTGTCAGATCATTGGATCGAGGAATTTCACCCTTTTTCCGCGCATCATCCAGACGCTTTTGTGACGGCTCATATTGCTTGTCACCCTCGTCGTCACCACCAGCCATCAGCGCACCTGAAACGGGTTTAAGAGCAATTCAGCAAAGCCCGTCTGCCATAGCTCCAACAGGATCGGCGCCGACACAAAGAGCAAAAGCAGCCCTCCCAAACTGATCGCAGGCGCCCCAACGAACGCCACCATGAGCGATGGCATTGCACGGTTAATGACGCCGAGTGCGACGTTGTAAACAAGCGATGCAATGAGAAACGGAGCCGACAAGCTGAACGACAGGGCAAATGCTTTGGCAATATGGTTAACACCCCATGTCAAAACGTCTTCTTTGGGCAAGTACATCCCTGCGGGAAAAAATTGATAGGAAAGGATCAAGAGTTCGGCCACACGGACGTGCAATCCAAGCATGACGGCAAGCGCCAACCCAGCGACCAAAAACAAATGACCGATAGCCGGTTGCGCATCGACAGCCCCACCTCCAAAAATCTGGGACAGCGATGTGGACTGGGCCACCATAGAGCCGGCAATTTGCAGAACCATCACGAAAAGCCGCAGAGCCAGACCGAGCACAAGTCCGGCCATGACCTCCGTCGCCACCCCTCGCATGAGGCCCTGCGATGTCGCCGCCAAGCCTTGCACCTCAATCGCTACGGCGGGAAACACAACTGCGGTAAAAGCTATTGCCAGAACGAGTCGCACCCGTTCGGGAATGGACCTTTCCCCGAAGACAGGCAGGACAGCCATCACTGCGCCGACACGAAGAAAGACAAGAAACGCCTCCGTGATACCCGACTGACTGAACGCCAATAGCTCTGCAAGGCCCTGCGTCATGCCGGTACCAGTCCGACAAGTGACGGCTTGGCGTCGGCCCCTATCTCTTCAAAAGAATAGACCGGATTTTGTATTCCCTGCGCGGACAAAACAGTCCGAACAAACCGGCGGCGGCGTGTCGAAGTGACAATCCCCGGATAGATGCCATTTTCACCGGCTTTGGCAATCTTGTCCGCCATGGTTTTGGCAAGCTTGTTGAACTGATCCGGAGGAAGAGCAATATCGGTTTGCCCACGCTCGTTGTCTATTTGATGGGACATGAACCGCTCTTCCCATTCCGGCGACAGTTGAAGCAGCGGCAGCGTGCCATCCTCGCGCTTGATCTCTGAAATCAACTGAAAACCCAGACGTTGGCGCACATGCTCACAAATTGACTCGGGCGTCGCATGTGAGCCGCGTGCCTCGGAAATGGATTCCAGTATCAGAGCCATATTCCGGATCGAAACACGCTCCTCCAGCAACAGGCGCAGAACAGACAACAACAAATCCATAGGGACGCGATCGGGAATCAACTCATTGAGAAGTTTCTGATTGGCTTCAGCTCTGGACCTATCCGTCAGATTGGTCATCTCGTCGAGCAATCGCCGCAAGGATTTCATGGTCAACAATCGCGGGAAATTCCGCTTTATGACTTCAAGGAGATGCGTGGCCAGCACTTCCGTCGCTTCGACAACTGTACAGCCAGTGAGGGCCGCGTCCTCCTTTTTCGACGGATCAATCCAGCGCGCGGGCGCACCATAGACGGGTTCGGAAACATCCTCCCCAACGGGCAACATATCCGCATCACCGGACACAAGTGCGAGCACCATGTCGGTACGCAAACGATCCTTGGCTTGTTCCACCCCCTGAATGCGCACGACATAAGTTCCCGGAGGAAGGCTGGGATCATCTGTCAGGCGGATTTCTGGCAGAATAACGCCAAAGACCGTTGCCACGTGGTTCCGCATATTTGCGATGCGAGCATCAAGCCCCGTTTGCGGATCCAACACCATCGAGACAAGATCCGGCGAAAATTCGACATGAATATCATCAAGGTCGAGAATGTCACCAATAGACTCACGCTCTTCCACAGGGGCAGGTTTTGCGGCTTCCTTCTTGGCTGCTTCCATAGCTTCTTCTGCTTTTTTGCGCGCCACAAAATAGGCACTGGTTGCAAGAGCAATGGCCCCACCAATAAACGGCACAAACGGCAGTCCAGGAACAAAAGCGAAAAGCGCCATAAGCACCGAAACCGTGTAGAGTGCTGGCGGATATTTTCCAAGCTGACGGAAAATGGCAAGGTCTGCGGACCCGCTGGCCCCACCTTTCGCCAAAAGTAACGCTGCGGCAATCGAGATAATCACGGAAGGAATTTGACTGACGAGCCCATCTCCGACAGTCAAAATCGCATATGTCTCAAAGGCCTGCCCCAAAGGCATATCATGAACAGCAACTCCGATCACCAGCCCCATCACGATATTCATCAACGTAATCAAAAGGCCTGCGATTGCGTCGCCTTTCACAAATTTGGATGCACCGTCAAGAGAGCCGAAAAACGTCGTTTCCGCCAACTCCTGTTCACGCCTTTGTTTAGCCTCCTCATGAGTGATCGCCCCGGCAGAAAGGTCAGCATCAATAGCAAGCTGGCGACCGGGCATTCCGTCCAGAGCAAACCGCGCACCGACCTCCGCCATACGTCCCGCACCCTTGGTGATCACCATGAAATTGACAATCAAAAGCACGGTGAACACAACAAGGCCCAACAAGACCGATCCGCTCATGACAAAATTGGCGAAACCTTCGATCACATTTCCTGCGGCAGATGTGCCCGTGTGCCCCTGACCAATAATAAGCTTGGTGGAAGACACATTCAAAGAAAGCCGCAACATCAGACTCGCCAACAGAATCGTCGGAAAGGCGGAAAAATCCAACGGGCGCTCGATAAACAAAGTGACCGTGAAAATTAGAATCGCCAACGCAAAACTGGTCGCCAGCCCCAAATCCAAAATCCATGACGGCACTGGCAAAACCATCATGACGATCACAACCATCAATGCCAGAGCAAGCAGGATGGTGGGCTTAAAGAGATTTGAAACCTGAAAATTCATATTGCCACGCTCCACCCAATTGGGTGCCCCGAAGCGGCAACCGCTAAATTATCTCGATCAAGCTTTTTCATCGTCATGTTCGCCAAACATCCAACAACCAAATGCAAGATACGATGAACGTAGTTTACAAATGATTGACAAAAACGATGCTTGTCCTGTGTTGAAACTATTGAGGGTGGTTTCAACACACTCTAGCTAGCACCAGCGTAGCACCGCCTCATATCACCCAAACGGCAAAAGCCACCCGGAGGCAGCTAAGACGTTGTATTATATTGGAATTTTTGGTTGCGGGAGTAGGATTTGAACCTACGACCTTCAGGTTATGAGGCAGCCGCCGCCAGTCTGCACGGGTTGCGCCCAAATGCGACCACCTACCCTATCTTATTGGAATCGTTGTTTTTAATTTGACGCGATAAACTTTCTCTTTCTATCTCTTACCCCGTGGTTTGCTTCCAGTTGCTTCCACAGTGCTTCCACGAGGTTGCCAGTAAGAGAGATACAGCGATGCCAAAATTGACCAAACGCGCCATTGATGCCCTCAAACCTGAGGCCAAAGATTACTTCGTCTGGGATAGCCAGATTGCGGGGTTTGGCGTGCGGGTCATGCCGTCCGGGGCAAAGACCTATCAAGCCCAATATCGCAAAGGCGGTCGCACCCGGCGCGTGTCTCTTGGGCGGCATGGAAAAATCACAGTGGACGAGGCGCGGCGCTTGGCAAAGGACGTCATGGGCCAAGTCGCAATGGGCGAAAACCCCGCCGAAGAAATCGCACTGGAACGGCGTGCGCCCACGGTCGCCTCTTTGTGTGATCGGTTCTTCAAGGAACATGCCGAAGAACGCTGCAAGCCCACAACGCAGAAGGAATATCGCCGGGCGCTGGATTTGTTCATCAAGCCGGAGATTGGCAGCTTCAAGGTGATCGACGTGGAACGCAAAGACATTGCCGCCCTGCATCACAAATATCGCCATACGCCCTACCAAGCGAACCGCACGCTGCAAGTGCTGTCCAAGATGTTCAACATGGCGGAGATTTGGGGATTGCGCCCGGATGGGTCAAACCCGTGCCGCCATGTGCCCAAATACCGCGAAGAGAAGCGGGAACGCTATCTCAGCCAGTATGAGCTGCAAAGGTTAGGAGAAGTGCTTTGTACCGCCGAACAGGACGGCTCAGAAAGCGTGCATGTGGTCGCGGCCTTCCGCCTTTTGATCCTGACCGGATGCCGCCTCAAAGAAATACAAACGCTGCGTTGGGACTATATCACCGACGCGGGGATGGAACTGCCCGACACCAAGACAGGCGCACGGCGCATCCCGCTCCCTGCGGCTGCGCGGGCGGTTCTCTCCGCCCTGCCCCGCACGCCCGGCAATCCCTATGTGATCGAAGGCAAGTTGGAGAATAGCCACATCACGGACCTGCAACACCCGTGGCGGCGTATCCGTGCGCGGGCGGGTCTGAACGATGTGCGCATCCACGATCTGCGCCATACCTATGCGTCTAATGCCGTATCCTCTGGGATGCCTATTCAAATGGTCGGGCGGCTTTTGGGACATACTCAAATTCAAACGACAATGCGTTACGCGCATTTGGCGGATGACCCCGTGAAACGTGCCGCCGAAGAAAATGCAAATCGCCTAAGTGCTTTTGTCAGCGTCAGCCCACAACCCAAGTTGCGGATTGTGGGCGAAGCGTAGGGCATTATTTCTTAGGTATGTACTTATAGGCCGGGTCTCGCGCTTCCCGTTCTTTTTGCTGCGCGGCTGGCGTCTTAGTCGGCGCTGTATCTGCCGCCCTATCAAAATAAGTAGCGCTCCCGTTTACGGACATATTTTCCAAGGCTGACGCGATCCGCTTAAGCGAATTGACGACAGACAGAACAACCCAAAGCATGAAAACAAACATGCCGATATATATTAAAAGCGGGATCAAAATAGCTGCGCCCGGATCCATCATCTCAAATTCCTTTCGTTGCAAACTCGCTGAAACTTTACCAACCCCAAAGCAGCCTCGCAACTTTGGCAATGAAGCCATCCCAATATATAGACCTCAGGGCACAGGCCCATTAAGAGTAATAAAGTAACGCGACACAGTGCGACCATCCCTACGTATCTACCTAGGGATTTGGCCGCGCTAGGTAGCTATATAGATACGTATCGTTTGAGGCTTTTTGGATTTTACCTTCCCTACGTAACGATACGTATAGGTACGGGGGCAAAACATGGCAGAAATCACTAACGAGAAAATGGAACGGCTACACCGTTCAGGCGCATTGCTTTCAAAATCATGGCTCGTCTTTGCTCATCCTGACCTAAAGGCCCAATGGGAAGACTTGCACAAACAATCAGGCATGGACCTCATTAAGCAGGATGCCACGGCAGCCGCCAAAATTGACGGTGACGTATCCGCAAAATTCGCCCATGCATTTTCTGGCTTTAGTAAGCTAGCTAGTGCGAGAAGCGAATTGGAGACCACGCTGAAAGCCAACGTACTGTCCTACATATCTAAGGGATATGTTCTCGGCTTTGGCTATGAACTGCCCCGCTCCGTATCTTCTGATCCTGTCGCCATTCCCAAAGCGGCTTGGACTGGCAAATGCGATTGGGAAAAAGGCACGCTCAGTTTTCGGGGCTTGGAATTCGTGGACGTGCGTTTGACGACCAATCGCATCTATAACGAAATCTTGGAGCGTAGTTTCCTAGACTGCACTCCAGAACGCGCGGTTGGCCGCCCCTCTATTGCGAAAGATATTCAAACTGCAATCCACGCGCTCTATGAGGCCGGGGAGATCGACACCGATGCCTCTCAGAAATCACATTTCTCGAAAGCTCAGCGATGGTTGAAATTAAACCGACCAAACCTTGACCCAATATCCTACGAAACTTTTCGCAAAAACTTTTCGCCATTTTTCAACGACTTAAAGAAAAACAAAAAACAATAAATTGTTGCCCAATTTAGTGTTGTTTTTCGTGTTTCGCATCTAGGCCAAATCAAGAGCACCTAGAATTTAATACGGAGTAAAAAATGCTTCCCGCGAAACACGCAAACGACAATAACCGCCCGGCCACGGACTATCTGGACGGGTTTATCGACGAGAAGACCGCCGCTGACTTTCTGTGCCAGAGCGTGCGCACCATCCAGAAATGGCGCGTCACGGGCTATGGCCCGAAGTTCTACAAATCAGGACGTTCCGTGCGCTACCGCCGCCGCGACCTTCTCGAATGGGGCGAGGCCCGTCGCCACGGCAATACTAGCCAATACAGCGCCGCCTAAACCTCTCACCTGAGTTTTGCCCGTATGGGGCTGGCAGTGCCATGCGGGATTTTGGGGCCGGAAGGCTCTTGCGGGCGCGGGGCAAAAGGTTCTCGCGCCCGTTTCATTTTCAATTCTTCAAAACAGGAACTGACACCATGTCAAAATCTCCCGCCCATAAAATCAAACTGGGCCTTATCACCGCAACCATCTGGGACAATGACGGCTTTTACTCCGTCGATCTGTCCCGCGCTTACAAGAACAACCAAGGCGATTGGCAATCCACACCGAGCTTTGCCCAAGGCGATCTTTTGAACGCCGCCAAATGTGCAGAACGCGCGGAAATCTGGATTGCGCGCCAAATGTCGAAAGACGCCACACAGCGCACTTAGAACATCCCACAAGATCGGAGCCGGGCATCCCTGCCCGGCCCCAAAACAAAAGCTGCCCCGCCGGAGGCACAAAGCGCATCCCGCTTCATCCGGTTTCCTCAAATGGAACACCCCAAATTAGCCGATAGGCAAAGGGGGGTCATGTAACACCCCCCTCCACGACTACGAAAGCGAAGGTGAGAGTAGATGACGGCACAAATTCTCCATAGCGGTTTTGACGGCCTCAGGTTCACCGTACAATCCGAGATCACGCCGGAACTGCGCAAAGAGCTGGCGCTTGCGAAAGCCCAAGCCAAAGAGTTCGGTCATGACATTGAATTGCGTTTTGGTGGTGTTCTTTTATCCGTCACCCAGCATGGCGGGCGGACGTTCAACACGCATACAGGAGAACTTGGCGCGGTCTGGATGTTCCAAGACCCCGAAGACCGTATCCCGAACAATCCGGGCATCACAGTAGACTTTCGGGCGCTTGGGCTTGCCACGGGCGGCTTGGATTATGCCGAACAGCATTTTAGGGAGGTTATGGCGGCCATGGCGATCCCATACGGCGAACACCAACTGCGCGTTTCCCGCGTAGACTTCGCGGTGGATATTCTGGCCCCGTGGTTTGAACCAGAGCGCATTGCCCTTGTCGCCCCACCCGGCACAAAGGTCATAGAATACACAGGCGTCGATGAAACCGTGACGCAGGCCACAGGGGGCCGCGTGACCGGGCTGCGCGCGGGGAATATCGATAACCGCCAACTGGCAATCTATGACAAACGCGGCGAAGTCATACAGAAGGCCAAAGACGGCTGGCTTGCGATCTGGAACGCGGAACTCGCCGCTTGCGGGCAAGACCCGCTGGACCTCTCAGACCGCCTGACAAGCCAAGTCTGGCGCTTTGAGTTGCGCCTTGGGCGCGATCAACTCCGAGGCCGCTTCAAGATGCACACATGGGAAGATGTGCGGGAGAGGCTTGGAGACGCCTATTACAACAACTTAGAGCGTTTGCGCTACTGCGTCCCGACAAATGACAGCAACCGCGCCCGTTGGCCCGCACACGAGCTATGGCGGCTGGTTGAAGACACGATCATGCAAGACCTCTCCGTGCATTGCATCGGCGTGCAGCCATCAGACGTGATCTTTGCCAACCGCACCGCCAAAATGCGCGAACTGGACCAGCAGCTTTTGGGCCTGTTCGTCACCCGAGCGGCAATCTCGGACGTGCCGCCGGATGAGTTTTATGATTTTATGGACCAGCATATTGAAGCCCTGCGCCGGAACAGTGAGGAGCACCCGAAGACCCTAGAGGAACGGTTGCAGAAGGCAGGCGGGAAGTATCGGTGGACGTGAGAGGAGGCGGATTGCAGGCGTTCGCTACAGAAGAGATGAGGCGCTGCTAAGTTCAAAAAAGCGGACTTTCAGTGCATTATCGAATGAATGGTTAACCATTTAGTTCAAAAGCCAAGTTACAGATTTTCTACGTAAGACAAACCAGTCTCTCCCCAACTCCACATTGCACTGGCAGAAACCCCAACCGACGACATGGAGGCCTGGAATGATGGAATGCCCGAGCATTTGTTGGCCTTGTCCCAAATACAGTCCCGATTTAGTAATTTTTTCTGGCTTCTGTGAAATATCTGAACGTGATACTGATCTTAAACGAGCTTCAGAACGCAGAATGTTGTCTAGAAATGCTATCCATTGTCCTATAAGATGCCATTAAAATATGTTGATTACTGATGACCTATAAAGAAGAACTCCCGAGCCAATGCCCTCCTGATGATGCGACCGACAAGCCTCTTCCGAGCGTCTGCCGCTTCTTTCCATTTCCAGAGAGCGACCCAAGAAACTTTTTTTCACACCACAAACTTGGCAAGCGAACGGGCAATGCTAGTGAATGTCGTGCGAAAAGCATTTCTTTGTTCAAAACGGGCGCCGTGCCGGACCTTCTCGCCGCGAAACGTACCGCGTTCTTTAAGAAGTGTAAGATTGGATTGTTGAATGTTCCTGAAGGTGCAGGCCACAGTAAAGAATCTGGAAACGGTCATGTCGACTGGTGGCCGTTTGCTGAATTTGATCCATTTTCGTCAGTAGTGTGTGTATGTGAGAGCGCTGACGATCTAAAGCAGGCGGTGGAAGATGCCTCCTAGTGTAAAAACGAAAAATCTTAAGTTTGAAACGATATTGTTCGATTTTATCGAACCAATCGTCCTGCTGTACAAGGCAGGAAAGTCGTATTTCATTGCTTCCGCCTTACCCTCTGAATTTGGCTACGTGAAAGAATATCTTGTGGTCAGCGTCACGCCCAAATTCTTGAAACGCTATTTTCGCGAGGAAAACGACCTTAGGTTCCTATTTGTATCGGCTCCCCATCGGAGTTTCTGGAAGATGCCAGCGAGTGAAGTAGGCAAAGACACCGCAAAGGTAAAGGAATTTAGCGGCTCAATAACGGAAGACATGCTGCCCGACGCACAGTTTTTTTCTTCCAGCCACACCCATTCCTATCAAACAATGGCCAATACGTATTCCGCTCTGGAAACGCTATTCATTGATGGGAATTGGGAGATGGAGGACTTTGGTAGTTTTTCTCGTAAATACCGTGATTTGTATGCTTTTGAAGAGTCTATCAACAAACTGAGTGCATCCACTACCTCAGTCTCCCTAAAGAACAAAATAGGTAAGGCGTTTAATGGTCATACTCTGCAAGGCGGAGGAAGCTATGTCGGTTTGTTCAGGGAGCTACTGAATAGCTTACCCAAAGAAGAGAGGTACGACCTGAAACGCGTAGAGTATGCATCACCTGGGCGTATTGAGTTACAGGGAAAGGGCGCCGTTTTTGATGCGTTGGAGGAGCGTATCAAAAACATGGTTTCAAACAGCCAGGCACTTCACGACACTTACGTGAAACTCAGACAATTTATGTCAGAGACAAATTTGCTCAATATATCCACTCCGGTGATAACAGTCAGTCAAACAACAAAAGATCGTTTGGAGGTTGATACTAGGGCTCTTTTTTCTGCACTCGGATTAGATCTCTACGATACGATATTCCGCCTTACAGGCGGAAATGTTGTAAGCACTGCAAAGATATCAATGGCAATATACCGTAGGGTAAAGCAGGCAGCGTCGTATTTTTCGGAAGGTCGTATTGCATACGAACGATGAGGCGCCACTAGATGTGTAGACACTTTGCTTGGCGATCTTGGAAGCAAAGGGGGATGCAAATGTCAGGGCCATAGAAAAAATCCGTAATCCCGAAGCAAAAAAGGCGAATGCAATTAAGCATCCGCCTTTTATTATGTATTAATTCTGGGCGTAACCTCCAGCTACATCCCGAGACCAATAGTCAAGACAATCTCGTGCCTCTCGTCATTGCGCACATGTTGTCGGTGCACCTTCAGCAACGATCTGCTGCCAATTAGCACCAAGTTGACCACGCGCTGACAGCGCATTTGCGGCTTCTCTACTATTTTCAGGAACCATTCGCACAATCATATCTTGACCGTATGATCCCGACCAGAAATCTTTATTTGTTGTGTCGCCTACGAGCACAAACTTGTCACCACCTTTTCGAATAACTTCAACCGCTGCGGTTTTAAACGCAACGTTGCGAGCTCCATTTGGCCCACATGCTGGTGCAGCCGTAGTTGCTACCTTAAAGGTATCTTGAGACATTGGTTGAATACTGGATTGTGCACACGCTGACAGCGCACCAAGTGCCATAGCTAGAATAAACGAGTAAGGTTTCAAATTGCGCCTCCGTAAGTAATTTAAAAGTCATCAATCAGTGAGCTAAATTAGAACATTGGCGCGATTAAGGACAATTTATGACGGATCAATCCATTTTCTACAAATCTCTGTCGTTGCCCCAAAGCCACACCGTTGAGTTCGCCCAGTTTGCTTCCACGGCGCTTCCAGCACCTCTGCGGCACAAACGCCAAAAGCGCCCCTTGGGGCGCTAAATGACTGTAATGGTTGGTATATATTGGTTGCGGGAGTAGGATTTGAACCTACGACCTTCAGGTTATGAGCCTGA
>NZ_FORY01000013.1 GCF_900114135.1 Celeribacter halophilus | reverse complement strand
CGGACGCGAACGAGGTGCCTTGGCATTACATTGACCCAGGCAAGCCACAGCAGAATGCCTTTATCGAAAGCTTCAATGGCAGTCTGCGCGACGAGTTGTTGAATGAGGAGATATTCGACACTCTGGACGAAGCGCGGCGGAAGCTGGCCCTTTGGCGATACGACTACAATGCCGTCAGGCCGCACTCATCACTTGGAAACCAAACGCCACTGCAGGCGCGCCGAGCGCTTGAGCAATTTGAGGGCTCCGCGCACGGCGCGCTTGCCCAAACCGAAATCCATGATTATCAAAATCAAACCCGCAGACTCTCATTATGAACGAGGGGCCGATGGGGGGCAGGTCAATGGCATTATGATTGAATTTAAAAATTTCCCCAATTTTGCAGGTTTAAATGGCAATCGCATCGCAAAAAATCCAGCAACTCCATCCCTAGAAAGTGAGAATGACCTATTCTGCAATTGGTTTCCCGACACTCTGAATCAATCATTCAACACCAAGGACGATCGTTTGGAGTGATCCACCTTGAAACAATTTTTCCCAAAAATTTCTTCAACTGCTTACGACCACCCTCCCCCTTGCACGCCCCTCCCCCCCTGCCTTACAACAAACCCAAGCAATAGAAGGAGCACGCAATGCGTCGCGTCGTCGTCACAGGTTTGGGGATCGTCTCCTCCATCGGCAATAATGCCGAAGAAGTTCTTGCCTCTCTAAAGGCGGGTAAATCCGGCATTACCGCCAATGAAGACATGAAGGAATACGGTTTCCGCTCGCAGGTTGCGGGGGCCGTGAACATTGATATCAAGTCCCATGTCGACAAACGCGCGCTGCGATTCATGGGACCGGGGGCTGCCTATGCCTATATTGCCATGGGTCAGGCGATTGCCGATTCCGGTCTCGAGGAGAGTGACGTGGTGAACCCGCGCACCGGTCTGATTGCCGGTTCGGGTGGTCCGTCCACCTCCGCCATGCTGACCGCGCATCAATCCGTGCTCAAGACCATGTCCACCAAGCGCGTCGGGCCGTTTGCTGTGCCGAAATGTATGGCCTCCACGATTTCCGCCAATCTGGCCACCGCTTACCAGATCAAGGGGATCAACTACTCGATCACCTCGGCCTGTTCGACCTCGCTGCATTGCATCGGGTCTGCCTCCGAGCAGATCATGATGGGCAAACAGGACGTGATGTTCGCAGGTGGCGGCGAGGAGCTGGATTGGACCCTGTCCTGTCTGTTCGACGCGATGGGTGCGATGTCGTCGAAATTCAACGACACACCGGACAAGGCGTCGCGTGCCTTTGACGCAAACCGCGACGGTTTCGTGATCTCCGGCGGCGGGGCGGTTCTGGTGCTTGAAGAACTCGAACATGCCAAGGCGCGTGGCGCCAAGATCTATGCCGAAGTAACCGGCTTTGCCGCCACCTCCGACGGGGCCGACATGGTTGCGCCCTCCGGTGAAGGCGGCGAGCGGGCGATGCGTCTGGCGCTCCAGACGCTCGAAGAAGGCCGCAAGGTCGGTTACATCAACGCCCACGGCACCTCCACACCTGTGGGTGACGTCGGCGAGGTCGAAGCCGTGCGCCGCGTCTTCGGTGAAGGCAACACGCCGGTGATTTCCTCGACCAAATCCATGACCGGTCACTCCCAAGGGGCCACCGGTGCGCAAGAGGCGGTCTATTGCCTTCTGGCGCTCGAAAACGACTTCATCATCCCGTCGATCAACGTCGAGACCCTCGATCCCGCGATCCACGAAGGCGAAATCGCAACCAAGCTGGTGGAAAATGCGGGCCTCGATACGGTGATGACCAATTCCTTCGGGTTTGGCGGCACCAACGGCTCGATGCTTTTGTCGAAATATCACGGATAAAAAACATGGCTGATCTTCTCAAAGGCAAACGCGGGCTCGTTATGGGCGTCGCCAATGAACGCTCGATTGCTTGGGGCATTGCGAAAGCCTGTGCTGCCGAGGGTGCAGAGCTGGCATTCACCTATCAGGGCGAGGCCTTCGGCAAGCGGCTGCAACCACTGGCGGAAAGCGTCGGGTCCGACACGATGGTGGATGTGGACGTGACCAACCCCGCCCAGATGGACGAGGCTTTTGCCGCGCTCAAAGCCAAGTGGGGCAAGCTCGACTTCGTCGTCCACGCTATCGCCTATTCCGACAAGGCAGAGCTGACAGGGCGCTTCCGTGATACCTCTGTGGAGAACTTCAAGAATTCTCTGCATATCTCCTGCTACAGCTTCATCGACGTGGCCAATCGCGCCTCCGAACTGATGACCGAGGGCGGCACCTTGCTGACGCTGACCTTTGAAGGGTCGAACAAGGTTGTGCCGAATTACAACGTCATGGGTGTGGCGAAAGCGGCGCTGGAATCCTCCGTGCGCTATCTGGCCAATGATCTGGGCCCCGAAGGCATCCGCGTGAACGCGATCTCTCCGGGTCCGATGAAAACACTTGCGGGGTCTGCCATTGGCGGAGCACGCCGGACCTACAAACATGCCGAGCAAAACGCCCCGCTGCAATCCAACGCCACGCTTGAGGCGGTCGGAGCCACGGCGGTCTATCTGGCGTCGGATGGTGGCAAATTCACCACGGGCGAGATCATCCGTGTAGATGGCGGCTATCACATCATGGGAATGCCGCGGATCGAAAACCTCTGATGCATTCGAAATGAGGCCGCTCACGCAGAACCAAGATCAAAGCCCTGCCCTCACCGGCGGGGCTTTCGCGTATTTAGAACCGCCCCTTTGGCGCCAACCTTCAGGCCATCGCCTCGCACGTCCAGCCGTTACGACGCGCCACCGGGTCCGCAGCCGTCACAGTCCTCACAGGCCCGCGCGCGTTTCTTCATTGTATGGAAGTGTTTGTCCCAGCTTTCAGCATCTCCGAATTCGAGAAAATGCTGATATTTTTCATGGCGATCCGGCATGGCCCGCGCATGTTTGATCGGACACCAGTAATATTCCGTGCGCCCCGCCACTTCACGCACATAGGACAGTAACCCGTTACAATAGCCGCAATAGATGCAGTTCAGTTTCTGCATGAAGTTGAGATAGGTGAGCTTGTGCCGGTCCACCGCGATGTAGGCTTTGCGCTCGACCTTCGGGATGCCATAGACCGGAAAACAGATCCGCTGATAGATCGTCACGAAGATGTCCAGCAAGGCGAAGGGGATGATCAGACTATAGATCACCGGCGCTGTGGCGATTTCCCAAGGCCGCGCCCGACGCAAGAACACCGACCAGCGCACCCGCAGCCTGCGTCCGCGTTTGCGCGCTTCTTCCTCGAAAACCACCCGTCCGTTGGAGAACCGGTATTGGAACCGTTCGCGGGCCTCCAGCGCCTCTTTTTCAAGCTGCCCCTGCAATTCCCGCAGGCTTTCACGAAGCTTTTCCACCGTGCTGTTCATTGAGAGGCCTCCAGCCATTTTTCATTAACAGTAGAGCCCACAGAGGTGCGGGCAAGACAGATCAAGTGTGGCGGGCCTTTTTTGTCCCATTTGTTGCCCGTTTTGCTGCCTACTTTGTTGCTCACTGGGAAACATTTTGTTGCTCCCTGCCAAGATGCGCCACAGGCACCCCCGCGCCACATTCATGCCATATTTAAGTCCCATCAAAGTCCAGAATGCAACTTCAAGGCTGTGAACCAACGCACCTATGACCTTACTTTTGCTCGCCATCGCTCTGGGTGTCATGGCCCTGCCCCTTGTGACAAGCCCTGCCCCTTCGCATGGCCGTATTCGCGCAAGCGGATTCAACGGGACAAGCGTGGTCATCGGCTTCGTGGTGACAATCGCGGTCGTGGCAGTCACCTCGCCGCTGTTCGGTTTCGGTTTTATTCTGGCCGTGCTCTTGCACGAGTTGGGCGCAGCGCTCGCCATTCGCCTCATCGGGCATGATGTCGCCCGCGTGCGGCTTGTGCCCCTGCCCTTCATGGCGCCGCCCCGCTCGGACCGTCCCTTCGATCATGCGCTCGAAGAAAGTTTCGTGGCCCTTTACGCCCCCGCACTCGCCATCCCGCCCGTGGTTATCGCCTTTGGACTGGCGCATGTTCTGGCCCCTGTTGCGCCCGGACTGGCCAATTTCCTGCACATCACGGCGGTCATGCTGGGCAGTTTCAACTTTGTTATGCTGCTCCCGTTTCTGCCCTTCGGCGGCGGACGTGTCATGCGCGGGATCTCAGACGCGTTCTGGCCGCAACTCGGCACGTTTCTGACCCTGTTCATGACGGCAGCCTTTGCCTCTGCCGCACTGCGTGACCAGTCTCTTGCTATGGCTATCCTTGCTGCTGCGGGGCTTCAAAGCCTTCTGCACCGCCGCCGTCCGGATCAGGACCGGCTGACGCACAATCAGGCACTACTGGTTATGGCGTGCTACGCCTTTGTGCTGACCGTGCATTTCACCGCGGGCTTCCGGCTTTTGGCCGAACTGGTCTGAGCCAGCCCCTTTTCTCTCCGGCGCGGACATGACAATCTGCGCGTGAGAGGAAACACCATGGTTCAGCATTTCACCACAACCGACGGGATCAGGCTCGCTTATGATGTCCAAGGCGAAGGGCCACCCCTGCTCTGTCTGGCTGGTCTCACGCGGAACATGGATGATTTCGAACCTGTGCTGGAATTTGCAGACAGCGCACAGATCATCCGCCTCGACAGTCGCGGGCGTGGTGCGTCGGACTATGATCCGGATTTCATGAATTACACGATCCCGCAGGAGGGCGCAGATGCTTTGGCGTTGCTCGACCATCTCGGCATCGACAAGGCGGCCATTCTGGGCACCTCACGCGGCGGGTTGATTGCAATGGCGCTGGCCCTGACCGCGAAAGAGCGGCTCTCCGGCGTGCTGCTGAATGACATCGGGCCGGAGATGGACCCCGAAGGGTTGTCGCATATCATGGATTACCTTGGCCGCCCCTCCGCCTACCGCAGCTTTGATGATGCCGCCGACAAACTGCCCAAGGCTCTGGGTCGCCAGTTCCCCAATGTCAGCCTCGCGCAATGGCGCGTCTACGCACGCCGGATCTGGGCCGAAGGCGAGCGCCGTTTGCAACTGCGCTACGACCCGAAGCTGCGCGACGCCATAGAAGCGCAGAGTGTCACGGGGGATTTACCGGACCTCTGGCCTTTGTTCGACGCGCTCGGCGGCCTGCCGCTGGCGCTTTTGCGGGGCGAAAACTCCAACCTTCTGACTCGCGCCTGCATGGAAGAGATGCAAAGACGCCGCCCCGACATGATCTCGACCGAGGTCAGGGATCGCGGTCATGTGCCCTTTCTCGACGAGCCGGAAAGCCGCGCCGTCATCGCCAAATTCATCGAGGCCCTCTCATGAGACTAGACCTGCCCAACATCACCCTCAACGTCGAGGACAGCGGCCCGAAAGACGCGCCCGCGGTGGTCTTCGCCCATGCTTTGGGGACCAACCTGCATCTCTGGGACGCGGTCCTGCCACATCTGCCGGAGGGGCTTCGGCTCATCCGGTATGACCTGCGTGGGCATGGCGGATCGGACGCTCCCGATGGCCCCTATGCCATGGGCACTCTGGTGCGCGACGCCGAACAGCTTCTCGACGCGCTCGACGTCACAGACGCGGTCTTTGTCGGCATCTCCATCGGAGGGTTGATCGCGCAGGGACTGGCGGTCAAGCGCCTTGACCAGATCCGCGCGCTGGTGCTGTCAAACACAGCGGCCAAAATCGGCGTGCGCAGCGTTTGGGACAAACGCATCTCGGAAATCCGTGAAAAAGGGCTGGAGTCCATCGTTGCCCCCACGCTGGAACGCTGGTTCGCACCGGCCTTTCGCAAAACCGAAGAGGCGCAACGCTGGGGCCGCGCCATCACCGAGACGCCGCTCAAAGGCTATCTGGGCTGCGCGGCGGCGGTTGCGGGCACGGATTTCTACACACCGACCTCCGGCCTGCGCCTGTCCTGTCTGGGCATTGCTGGCGGGTATGACGGCTCCACCCCGCCCGATCTGGTGCGCGAGACCTTGGGCGTCATCCCCGGTTCAAGGTTTGAGTTGATGCGTCGATCCGGTCACCTCCCGCCGGTTGATGCACCAGAAGACTATGCCGCGCTGTTGACTGATTTCCTGACCGAAATCGCCCATGACAAACGCGATCCCGATCCGCATGATCCGGTGCCAGACTTGACCGGTCACACGCAGTCCCATTCCCACAACCATGACCATGATGGAGGCTGCTGTGGCTGATCCTGCCTTTCTTCTGGTCCACGGCTCTGCCCACGGGGCATGGTGCTGGCGTGATCTTCTAAGCGCCCTGCATGCGCGTGGTCTCAAGGCCCGCGCGCTTGATCTCCCCTCTCACGGAGAGAGTCTAACGGATTACACCGAAGTCACGCTGGAGCGCTATCGCGACGCCATTCTGGCCGACATTGCCAAACACGGTGGCCCTGTCGTTCTGGTGGGCCATTCCGCAGGCGGCTTTGCCATCGCGGCGGCGGCAGAGAAAGCCCCCGACAAAATCGCCGCGCTCGTCTATCTCTGCGCCTATGTGCCACAAGACGGCATGAGCCTCGCCGATCTGCGCAGGACGGCGGAGGACCAACCGATCCTTAAGCTGATCGAACGCACCGATGATGGCCGCGCCTTCCGGTTCAATGCCGAAGGCATGGAAGCGCTGTTCCACGACTGTCCGGCGGAGGTAGCAGATTACGCAAAGACCCGTCTCGGCGCGCAAGCTATCAAACCGCAAGACACGCCGCTGCACATCACCGACGCCTCCCGCAACCTGCCACGGCACTATGTGATCTGCGAAAACGACCGCGTGGTCCCGCCGGAAGAGCAACGCAAGATGGTCGCGGACTGGCCCGAAGACTGCGTTCACAGCCTGCCATCCGGCCATTCTCCCTATTTCTCGATGCCCGAACGCCTTGCCGATGTGTTGCAACCACTTGTGCGCCCGAAACAGCAGGATGGATGATGGACAGACCTGTGACATGAGGTCACAAAGGCAAGGTTCTCTATTCCGGATCACGCCATGTCCCGACGCCTACCCATCCTCTTCATCACCATCACGGTTCTGATCGACGGCATCGGGATCGGGCTGATCTTTCCGGTCATGCCCTCACTCATCCGCGAACTGACCGGCAGAGCATTGGCCGATGCCGCCCTCTGGGGCGGGGTTCTGGCGACCGGGTTTGCCGTGATGCAATTCCTCTTCGGCCCGCTCGTCGGCAACCTCTCCGACCGTTTCGGGCGCAAGCCGGTCCTGCTGACCGCCCTTGGCGTGATGATGCTCGACTATCTGGTGATGGCACTGGCGCCGACCATCTGGCTTCTGCTCATCGGGCGGCTCGTCGCGGGGATCACCGCCGCAACGCCCGGAACTGCGGCGGCCTTCATGGCCGACATCTCCGCCCCCGAAGACCGCGCGCGCAATTTCGGCTATGTCCATGCCGCTTTCGGCGTGGGCTTTGCCCTCGGCCCGATGGTCGGCGGATTTCTGGCAGGGGTCGACACCCGCGCACCGTTTTTCGCCGCAGCCGCCATGGCCGGTGCCAATATGCTCTTTGGCCTCATTGTCATGCCCGAAAGCCTTGCGCCGGAGAACCGCCGCAGCTTCCAATGGCGGCGAGCCAATCCCTTCGGCGCTTTCCGTGCCATTGGCCAGCTCAAGGGCCTAACCGGCCTGCTCACCGTCTTTGGCCTCTACGAACTGGCCTATTTCGTCTATCCCGCGATCTGGGCCTTTTTCACCGAGGAACGCTTCGGCTTTGATACGGCCACCATCGGGATGACGCTATTCACCTTCGGCGTCAGCATGGGGCTGGCGCAGGCGCTTCTGGTCGGACCTCTGGTCAACCGCTTCGGCCCCTACCGCGTGGCAATGGCGGGCATCTGTCTGGACAGCGTAGTGTTTCTCACCCTCGGGCTGACCTCCTTGGTGCCTCTGGTCTGGATCATGAGCATCCTGTCGGGCATTTCCGCCATTTCCATTCCCGCGCTGCAAGGCATGATGAGCCGCGCCACGCCGGACAACCAGCAGGGTGAATTACAGGGCGTGACCAGTTCCATCGCCGCGCTGGCCACCATCTTCAGCCCGCTGCTGATGACCGAAACCTTCGCCATATTCTCACGCCCCGGCACAGCGCATTACCTGCCCGGTGCACCATTTCTTCTGTCTCTGGCGATTGTCATAATTGGCGGCGTAATCCTGTGGCGCTGGCATCAATTGCACCGAATTTGATCTGGGCCCATAAAAATTCGGGAGAATCTGTTATACTGCAAAGCCTGAAGTCTTTCGCCACGGGTGCGCGGCAGTGACCTTGGCCGCTGTTCGCACAGCCGTGACTCATGTGAAAAGGAGGAAAGCTTATGACACGTCATATCGCTGACACATCCCACCGCAATGCCGGTTCCAGCCGCTTGGTCCACTATATTGCCCAAGAACGCGCCGCTGGCCGCTCTCGGGTCTGGACCCAGATGGATCGCGCCCGCAAAGGCCCCAAAGACGCCTCGCGCGTCAAACAGTTCCTGCGGATTGACCGCGGCCTGACCGCCTGACAACCCGCCGGAAATCCGGCATCCAACTGGCCCGCCACCCTCGCGGGCCAGTTTGCAAGCAAAACCGCTTTGCAAAGTTTTCCGCGAAATTCGCAATTGCAAAAATTGATTCAAAAATCTGTGCGCAAAATGTATATCGGGGTTGCCCTTGTCGCCTAGGGTCGAATTAGGGCTGGAAGCCCCCGCCGGATCGGGCGTAGATGCTGACAACGGGCGTTTGGGAGGAAACGGTCGGACATAATTGCGACATCTCTTCCCGAATTGCGCCCACGCAAATTTTCTAGCCGGAGAGTTCCCTCGTGACCATTGCACGCCGTCCTGTTCCCGCCTTCCTGCAATCCAAAATCATGTCCGCCGAAGATGCCGCCGCCCTTGTCCATAACGGAGCGACTGTCGGCATGAGCGGCTTTACCGGTTCGGGCTATCCGAAAGCCGTGCCGCTGGCATTGGCCGCCCTGATCGAAGACCGCCACGCCAAAGGCGAAGATTTCCGCATCAAGATCTGGTCCGGCGCATCGACCGGCCCGGAGCTTGACGGGGCTTTGGCGAAGGCCAACGGCATCGACTTCCGCCTGCCTTACAACTCCGATCCCATTGCCCGCGAAAAGATCAACACGGGCGAGATGAACTATTTCGACATGCACCTGAGCCAGGTTGCGCCGATGGCGTGGCAAGGTTTTCTGGGCAAGCTCGACACTGCCGTGATCGAAATCTCCGGCATCACGCCCGAAGGTGATCTGATCCCCTCCTCCTCTGTTGGCAACAACAAGACCTGGCTGGAATGTGCGGACAAGATCATCCTTGAGCTGAACTCATGGCAAAGCGAACATCTCAACGGGATGCACGACATCTACTACGGCACGGCGCTACCGCCGAACCGTGTGGCGATCCCGCTCGACAAGGCGGACGACCGCATCGGCCAGCCGCATTTCAAAGTGGACCCGTCCAAGATTGTCGCCATTGTCGAGACCGAGACACCGGACCGTAACGCGCCTTTCGCCAAACCGGACAAGACCGCGCTCGACATTGCGGGGCACTTGCTCGAATTCCTGTCCCATGAGTTGAAAATGGGCCGGATGCCGAAAGAGCTTCTGCCGCTGCAATCCGGTGTGGGCAATGTGACCAACGCCGTGCTCGCGGGGCTGCTGGACAGCCCGTTTGAAAACATGACCGCCTTCACCGAGGTCATTCAGGACGGCATGCTCGACATGCTGGATGCGGGCAAGCTGCGCATGGCGTCGGCCACGGCCTTCTCGCTCTCACCGGAAGCGGCGGAGAAATTCAACGCCGAGGCGCATCGCTACCGTGACAAGCTGATCCTGCGCCCGCAAGAGATCTCCAACCACCCCGAACTGGTGCGCCGTCTGGGCTGTGTGGCGATGAACGGGCTGATTGAAGCGGACATCTACGGCAATGTGAACTCCACCCACGTCATGGGCTCTCGCATCATGAACGGCATCGGTGGCTCCGGCGACTTTGCCCGCAACGCCTCTGTGTCGATCTTCATGACCCCGTCGACCGCCAAAGGTGGCGCGATCTCCGCGATTGTTCCGATGGCAAGCCATGTGGACCACATCAATCAGGACGTTCAGGTCATCGTCACCGAACAGGGCCTTGCCGACCTGCGCGGGCTGGACCCGAAGAAGAAGGCCGAACAAATCATCGAAAAATGCGCCCATCCGGTGTATCGCGACATGCTGCGTGATTACTACGAACGCGCCAAGAAAAGCTCTTTCGGCGGCCACGCCCCGCACGATCTGCGCGAGGCCTTGAGTTGGCACCAGCGCTTTATCGACACCGGCTCGATGAAATAATCCCATCAAAGGCCCTCCCCGCGAGGGCCTTTTTCTTTCTGTCGATGCCGTTTATGACCGGCGTCCCATTGGCACCCGCCAGCATTTCGATCAGAGTTCCCCCATGACGCCAGACCAGATGACAGAACTTGCCCACAGCCTTGCCGCCGGACTGGACGCAGCAGACGATCTGCACCACGCCATTCTGGCGGGCGTGACGGAGGGTGCGCTCTCGGATGGCGAGGCGGATGCGCTGTTTCCCATGATCCGCGCCGAGGCGAGCACAGCCCTCGCCGCACGGCTCGATCAGTTGGACGCAGGGTTCCTGACCGCCGTGATCCGCCACGCCGCAGGCCATGCCCCCGTCCCGACAGCCGCCGCGATCCAATCGCACCTGCGCCGCACCGCTGTGGCTCCCGTCATGATGCCAGCCCCGCAAGACATGCCCGCAACCGCACTGCCCTCCGACCGTGCGGGCATGCCCGCTTTTTCGGATCGCGCCTTTGATCCGTGGTTCGCAGCACTGCGCACAGGCGATGACATGCTCTATGGCTATGGTCTTTATGGCGAAAAGCGGCGTGTGTATCAGGCCGACCAGTATCGCGATGCCTCCGGACCGGAGCCACGCGCACGCCATCTCGGCATCGACATTTTCGCCCCCGCAGGCACGCCCGTCACCGCGCCCTTATCGGGCCGCGTGCATCAGGTGGCTTACAATGCCGATCCTCTGGATTACGGCCATACGGTGATTTTGGAACATAAAACCGAGGATGGCACGCCGTTCTGGACGCTCTATGGCCATCTCGGACAGCCCCTTGTCGCAGAAGGCGCATCCGTTGACGCGGGCAAGAGCATTGCACCGCTGGGCGACTGGCATGAAAACGGCGGCTGGGCCCCGCATCTGCATTTCCAGATCATCACCAGCCTGCTGGCGCAAACCGGCGGCAATTTCTTCGGCGTCGGGCATGACAGCCTCTGGCCGGTCTGGGCCGAGATTTCTCCCAACCCGAACCTGATCTTGCGCCTGCCCGAAACCGTCTTCGCGCTTTAAGCCGAGGCCACCTCTGGCGTCAGTTCCACGGGGATGTCTCCCGTGCCGAAAGCCTGCATCTGGTCTTCGGCCCAATAGCGGATGTCTTGCAGCTTGACCATCTTGCGGTTGGAGATCATCCGCCCGCGGCGCTCCTCTTTCGGCAGATCAAGCGCGAACTGGATCGCCCCGTCCATCGACTTGTGCGAGAAGGGGTTGGTGGGCACGGCGGCGGCCACTTCCACCGCAGCCCCCGCAAATTCGGACAGAACCAGAACCCCGTCCTCATCGGTGCGCGCGGCGCAGTATTCCTTGCACACAAGGTTCATCCCATCGGCCAGAGGCGTGATCCACGCCACATCCGCCGCACGGTAATAGGCCACGAGATCCTCGAACGGCACAGGGCGGGAAATCAGTGCGATGGGTTGCCATTCAAACGAGCCGTAGCGCCCGTTGATCTTCCCCGCGAGATGTTCGAGGTCGCGCTGGATTTCCTCATAGGCGGTCATGCCCGAATTGGCCGCCACAGAGACATGCATCAACCGCACCTTGCCGCGCAGGTCCGGACGGGTTTCCAGCAGGCGTTCATAGCTCTCAAGCTGTTCGATCCCGCCTTTCGTGTAATCCGTGCGCCCGACAGAAAGGATCAACTGGGCGCCGCCGATCTCCTCCTTGATTTCCCTGACCTTCGCGGCAGTTCTGTCGCTTTCGGCCACGATTTCGATATACTCCACATCCACGCCAACGGGGCTGGCCTGAAGCCGGACCACGCGATCCTCGAACCCGATCTCGGTGACCACGGACTGCTCCGACAAAGCCGAAGTTTCCGAGGCCAGTTCAGGTTTGACCTTCTCGCGTTTGAGCGTCTCGACCTCCAGCAGCGAGCGAGCCGCAGAGACGAAATTGTTCACATAGCGCGGGATGTGGAACCCCACGACATCGCAGGCCAGAAGGCTTTCCAGAATCTCCTTGCGCCAAGGCAGCACGTTGAAAATATCCGCGCTCGGAAATGGCGTGTGGTGGAAAAAGCTGATCTTCACATCAGGCCGCAAGGTGCGCAGATAGCCCGGCACCAGCCACAGGTTATAGTCGTGTATCCAGACCACAGCCCCCTCGGCGGCTTCTGCGGCGGCGGCCTCGGCAAAGGCCCAGTTCACCTCGCGGAAGGTCGGCCAGTCGACAGGGTCGTAATTGTAGCGTTCCTTGAACCCGTGCAGGATCGGCCAGAACGCCTCTTTCGACGAGACATGGTAGAAACTCGTCACCTGTTCCGGCGTCAAAGGCAGGCGCGAGACGGTATATTTGCCGTAGTGGTCATCAATCTCGATGACCTGCTCGAAGTCGGGGTTGGCCGGATCATCGGCATGTTTCCATGCGATCCACGCGCCTTTGTCGACACGGCCAAAGAAGCTCTTGAGCGTGGGCACGATCCCGTTCGGGCTTTTGTTTTCGCGATATTCGATTTTACCATCCACCTCGACCTCTTCGTAAGGCTGGCGGTGGTAGACGATCACAAGATTGGACGACATATCAGACTCCTTTCGGGGCGTCATGAAGGTCAAGCGCATGGATGGCTTCAAGGATGCCGGAGGCACCGGCACTGCGGGCGTGGTAGACGCTCTCGTGGCCATGCAAACGCTGTGTAAGGGCGGTTTCCGAGTTGCCGACAGCGACCGCATTGAGGCCGGAGACCAGCATCGACAGATCGTTCATCGTGTCACCCGCGCACAACACGCGGGCCTCGGGAATGCCCAGATGGGAAATGAGCCGCTTGATCGACGGGCCTTTGGAAATCCCTTTGGGCAGCACGTCGAAATAGCGGTTGTCGGAAATGAGCCAGTCCAGCCCAAGCTCTTCGACCAGACGTTCGGCGGCGGCGTCATAGGTCTCGGGCGTCAAATCGTAGCTCACGCGGTAGCGAAAGGCGGTGGGCTGGAGCGTCAGTCCGGAAACACCTTCGAGCGTGGCGCGGACGAGATCGCCGCGATCACTCCAGCAGGCGGCAATATCCGCCTCAAGCTCGGGGATCGGCTCCACATGGCCATCGTCGCGGACATGGGCAATCGTGGTGCCCACATCGCCGACGACATATTCGGGCCAAGGCAGCCCCTCTTCGCGGCACATCTCCATGATGAATTCCGGATCGCGTCCGGTCACAAAGATAAGCCCGACAGTGTCGCGATTGGCTTCGATCCAGTCGTAAAGCACCCTGCGCGCCTCTTGCGAGCCGCCAAGAAACGTCCCGTCCAGATCGGTCGCAAGGGTAAAGCGGCGCGCGGCAATGGCGGGACGCGGTGTAACATGAACAGTCATAGGTCAGTCAGCTCCGAATTGCAGAGGCATGTCAGGGATGGGATGGGTGAGTGCCAGATCGAGCGCATTGGGTTCCGCCTCAATCGGGCGGGCCCAGAGCGCGGAAAAGGCCTCTTGCAGATCGGCCCCCTTGTGCAGCACCGCATTCACGGTTTCACAAATCGGCATGGGCACATGGATGCGATGCGCCAGATCGGTAACAGAGACCGCATTGACCTCGCCCTCGACGACCACAGGACGGCCCTCGAAACAGGAGGGGCGCGGGATGCCTTGGCCAAGTTGATAGCCCAGAAACATATTGCGCGAGGTGATCGAGCTACAGGTCAGCGTCAAATCACCCGCCCCCGAAAGACCCGTCACGGTTTCACGCGAACCGCCCAAGGCTTGCGCAAGCTGCTTCATCTCGTCGGTGCCGCGCGTGATCAGCGCCGCGCGGGTGTTCTCGGCAAAGCCCGCGCCCGACATCATGCCGCATGCGATAGCGATGACATTCTTGACCGCGCCGCCCACTTCGACGCCCACCAGATCGTCCGAGACATAGGGCCGGAACCCGCCGCCCGAAAGCGACATGGCCAGCCGCGCCGCCGGACTTTTCGCCGGATTTAGACGGTCAGCATAGGAAAAAGGAAAGGCCACGGTCGCTGCGGTCGGATGATCCAGCGCGGTTTCACGCGCAAATGTCGGACCGGAGACGGCCCCGACCGGATGGCCGGGAAGCTCTTCGCCAACAACTTCGGACAAAAGATACCCCGTGCGTCGCTCGACGCCTTTGCAGGCCAGCGCAATCGGGATGCCTTTCGGGATATGCGGGGCAATCGCCTGACACATCGGGCGCAGCGTCGATGACGGGGTCACCATCAAAACGGCCTCTGCGCCGTCAAGCGCCTCCGACAGATCAGCCGTGGCTGTCAGACCGTTTGGAAGATCAACCTCTGACAGATAGTCCGCATTCTGTCGGGTTTCATTGACCCGTTGCGCCAGATCAGGACGACGCGCCCAGAGGCGCACCTCCCGACCATTGCGCGCAAGAACGGAAGCGAGTGCAGTCCCCCAGCTTCCGGCGCCAAGAACGGCGACGCGGGCATAGGGCTGCGACGGGGTGTGGGATATAGAATCCTTGATGGGGAGCTCCTTTTGGGTGCTCTTTCTCAGATATGTTCTCTTCAGGTTCCGCGCGCCCCACCCGCCTCGTATGTCGAGGCCGCGCGACAAGGGGCTAAAGACATTCAACTCGTGTCAGCGCCATGCGGGTCGGTCATGCATATGGGGCTCAACGCGGAGCCAGACCGAACAGGTCCGTCGCGTGGACCCTGACGAAAAGGTAACAGATCAGGCCCAAGTTTCAACCCGACTCCGCTGCAATGCGGCGAAAGCCACTGATATGAAGGCAAAGTTTTGTCGCACCTGCCTAAATACTACGCACATATCTAACAGTTCAAACCGGCCCACGACGATTCAATAGGCAACCGCTTCGGTCTCAAAACATAAAACGCGCACCGTTTTACCGGCGCGCGCTTCAGGTTTCGCAAGATCAGATCAAAGGATCAGAGATTGCCCTTTGACATTTCAGACGACAGGAAATCCGCCTGACGGATCGCCAGAGCCACAATGGTCAGCGTCGGATTTTCCGCAGCCCCCGAGGTAAATTGCGACCCGTCCGAGATGAACAGGTTGGCAATATCGTGGGTCTGCCCATGCTTGTTGACCACGCCATCACGCGGGTTCTCGGACATCCGGTTGGTGCCAAGGTTATGCGTGGACGGATAAGGCGGCGTCGGCAAAACCCGCGTTGCGCCAACCGCATCATAGATCGCCATCCCCTGTTTATAGGCATGATCGCGCATGGCGATGTCATTGGGGTGATCATCGTAATGCACATTGGCCACCGGCAAGCCGAACTGATCGGTCACGTCGTGGTTCAACGTGACACGGTTGGTCTCCTGCGGCATGTCCTCGCCCACGATCCACATGCCAGCCATGTTCTCGTAGCTGTCCAGCGCCGTGGTAAACTCACGCCCCCAGCCGCCCGGATCAAGGAAGGCCGCCATGAATGGAAGGCCAAGGCTCAGGGTCTCCAGCTCATAACCGCCGACAAAACCGCGTTCGGGGTCATGGCGTGCCTCGTCCTGAACGATCCCCGCCATCGTCGTGCCACGCCACATCCGCACAGGCTTGTCGAACACACCATAGACCGAGCCGGTCAAATGGCGCATATAGTTGCGCCCGACCTGACCCGAGGAGTTCGCAAGCCCGTCAGGGAACATGCTTGAGGCCGAATTCAGCAGCAGACGCGGGCTTTCAATCGAGTTGCCTGCCACGCAGACCACGCGGGCCTTCTGAAGCTGCAAAACGCCATCCGCATCGTAATATTCGACGCCGGTGACCTTGCCTTCGTCATCGTGCAGGATACGTGCCACATGGGCATGATCGCGCACTTCAAGGTTGCCGGTCGCTTCGCCTTCCGGAATGTCGGTATAAGCCGAGGACCACTTCGCGCCCCATTTACAGCCCTGGAAACAAAAGCCGGTCTGTTGGCACATGATCCGGTCGCCATCCTCATGCGACATGATCGCCATGCGTCCTGTGTGAACCTCTTCATAGCCAAGCGCCTTGGCTCCGGCTTCCAGAACCTTGTAGTTGTTGTTGCCCGGCAGGCCCGGCCAGCCGTTGGTGCGCGTCACGCCCAGTTTCTTTTCGGCCTTGTCATACCAAGGCGCCATCTCCGCCCCGTCAATCGGCCAGTCCAGAAGGTTCGCCCCCTGAACCTCGCCATAATTCGTCGCGGGTTTCCACTCATGTTCCTGAAACCGCAGCGAAGCGCCCGCCCAGTGAGTTGTCGTGCCCCCGACGGCTTTGACGATCCATGCGGGCAAGCCGCTAAAATCATCCGCCACGCGCCAGTCACCAGATGTGGTGCGCGCGTCGGTCCATGCCAACTGGCCGAAACTCTCCCATTCATCATTGATGTAATCTTCCGGCATATAGCGCCCGCCAGCTTCCAGTGCGACGACGCTGATGCCCTTCTGGGCCAGTTCATTCGCCAGCACACCACCACCGGCGCCCGTTCCGATAATGACGACCACGCTGTCGTCGTTCATGTCAAAAGGTGCAGCCATAGTCTCTCTCCTCCCCTATGGCCTTACAGCCAGTTGATATCGTTGAAACCGCGGTCGATGTAGCCGCCTTTGGAAAAGCTCTCGCCTTCGTAGCCAAAGATCGGCCAAACCGTTTTCTGGTTGTAAAGACCGGTCACAAGACCCCCGCGGATACGCTGGAAGAAAACGCTCTCTTCCATACCGCGCAGGATTTCGACCCGATCCTTTTCCCAGCCCATATCGAGATAGGAGGCAAAGCCTTTGCCCTGTGCCGCCGCATTCAATGCATTGATGCCAGCGGTGATCGCCTCTGCATTTTCAGCACTGTCATAGCCTTTCACGGCGATGACATAGTTCTCGTCAGGGATCCGGTCGTGGGGATAGATATCGCGTGCCATCTGGACGAGCGTCGCAAAGACCTTTGGGTCCAGATGTGTGGTTTCCGCCGCCCATGCGGCGTCTGATGCGGCAATGAATCCTGAGCCGATCAGGAATGACGCCCCCGTGGCGCTGGCGCGCGACAGAAGCTCGCGGCGGGTTAATCCCCGCATTGCTGGCTTGGTCATTGGTCTCCTCCCTATACCAAGTGAAACAGCGCCCGCTCGCGCGGGCACCGTCTATGTCATTTAAAACGTCCGGAACGCTCCAGAACTTCGATCTGGTATCCGTCCGGATCGGCAACAAAGAAAAAGCGGCCGACGAGTTCGCCATCGGGAGCGAATTCAACCAGCTTGCGCGGCGCAAAGCCTTCAGCCTCAAGACGCGCGTGTTCTTCTGCGAGATTCTCGACCGACACGGCCAGATGACCGTAGCCGTTGCCGAGATCATAGGGCTCGCTCTGCCCTTTATTGACGGTCAGTTCCAATTCGAACTCGCTTTCCGAATTGCTCAGATACACAAGCGTGAAATCGGAAAAATCGAGTCGTGCCGCGACCTCAAGGCCGAAGGCACGACGATAGAAATCGACCGAACGCGCCTCATCGAGAACGCGGATCATGCTGTGGATGGTTTTGGCCAATTGGGCCTCCTGAAGCGGTTCTATTTTCTTACCAATTCAGGATGATCCCTTCAGCCTCCCCATAGGTAGTAGGGGCATACTACACTGCAAATTTTCACGATGACGCTTATTCCGCCGCCAGCCCCACACTCTGGTCCCTGTGATCCGTCCCCTCCGACTGCGCCACAAAGATGAGGCATGCCGTCCGCAGCAGGGACGTGAAGTTCACCGGTTCGCCGCGCGTTTCCAGCACTTCGGAATGCAGTTTCGAGATGAAAGCCGGTGTCGAGACGTTGTCCGCCTCGGCGATCTGGTCAAGAATATCCCAAAACGCGTTCTCCAGCCGGATGCTTGTACTCTGCCCGTTCAGGCGCAGACGACGGGTGCGCGACGCATATCGCGCCGGGTCCTGCCCGGCAAATACCTGACACATGATGTTTTCCTCCCTTTCGGTGAGAAACATCTTAGCCCAACATATCCCCAATCGCCCATAGACTTTCTGCGCACAGCCAACAATCTGCATCCAGCCCACACCAAAAGGCTGCGCCTCAGCGCCGGATAAAACCCCAAGCGGTTTGCGGAATCTGTTAGCGCGCGGCTTCGGCGGCGGCGCGAATGGTGCGGATGTTGTCGCCATAGGGGGCCGGATTTGTCACCGAACCGCCTTTGAACACGGCGGAACCGGCCACCAGCGCATCGGCACCGGCTGCTGCGACCAAAGGTGCGGTTGTCGGGTCCACACCGCCGTCGATCTCGATATGGATCGGACGATCACCGATCATCTCGCGCAGCTGTTTGACCTTCTCGATCTGAGAGTGAATGAACTTCTGCCCGCCAAAGCCGGGGTTCACGGTCATCACACAGATCAAATCCACCATGTCGAGCAGATAGTCCACGCTCTCGGCAGGCGTGCCGGGATTGAGCGCAACACCGGCCTTGGCCCCGTTGGCGCGGATCGCCTGAACCGTGCGGTGAATATGCGGGCCAGCTTCGACATGGGCGGTGATGATGTCGGCACCGGCCTCAGCGAAAGCCTCGATATAGGGATCGACCGGAGAGATCATCAGATGCACATCCATCACCGTCTTGATATGCGGGCGGATCGCCTTGCACATCGCGGGGCCAAAGGTCAGGTTCGGCACGAAATGCCCGTCCATGACATCGACGTGAATCCAGTCGGCCCCTTGCGACTCGACCGCTTCGATTTCCTGACCGAAATTCGCAAAATCGGCGGCAAGGATGGACGGGGCGATCTTGATATCGCGATCAAAGCTCTGGCTGGACATGGACGATTCCTCAAACTGGCAGTCTTTGCGCTGCATCTATCCGGTTTGCCAGACCCTGTCACCCGTGACTTGCCGCTTCAAATGCGCGCAAATGTGGCATTTCCGGATATTTCCGGCGATTTCTTTCAAGACGCCCGCAGAAAATGTCACGATTCCGGCGTGGATATATGTTAAATCCCAGCCATGAGTATCACCGAGTTGCGGCAATCCGATATTTTGGCCAAGGGAGAACAGTTCCATTTCTCCCGCACGGTTCTGACACGGAAGCGTCCGAAAACGCTGCACGATCAGGATTATTACGAACTGTTCTGGCTGCACAACGGGCGTGCGCGGCTCATAACCGAGGCTGGACACATGACCCTGTCCGAGGGCGATCTGGTCTTTCTGTCCCCCGAATTTCCGCACGCGCTTCAAGGCATCGGAGACGAGAGCCATATCATAAACATCATCCTGCGGCGCAAGCGCATCAAGGATCTTGTCGAACGCTTTCCCGAAGCGGCGCACTATTTTTCCGGCCCTAAAACACTTCCTGTGCGCGTGCATCGCGACATTCGCCATCTGTCCCGTCTGTCCACAAGTGCCAAAGCCCTTGAAGCCGCGCCGAGGACTGCGCTCTATCTGGAGGCATTCCTGCTGCCGCTGGTCGCGGAACTGGCGCTTGAAGCCCGTGAGGAAACCGGAGCCCTGCCGGACTGGCTTAGCGCTGCGCTTTTGCGTGCCGAAGACCCCGAAGTGTTTCGCGAAGGCGCTGCGGGGTTGGTGGCGCTGTGCGGCAAGGCCCATGCCCATGTCGCGCGCACCATGCAGGCGCGTCTCGGCCAGACCCCTTCGGACTATATCAATGCGCTGCGGATGGACTATGCCGCACGTCAACTCAAGGGCACGCCGGACACACTCGCCGAGATCGCAGACGAGATCGGCATCCACAATATGAGCCATTTCCACCGCCTGTTTCGCGCGCGCTTTGGCATGACGCCGCGGCATTATCGTGTGAAACATCAAAAAGGCGTGGTTCAACCTGTTTGACCATCTGGTCAATGATTGCCAAATCCTTCCGTCCGTGCCAGCTTGCAGGGAAGTGAAAACGGAGCTTTCGATGAGCACGACCGATATATCTGCCGCTGCCACAGATGCACGCAGCACAACACCCCATCTGCCGCAAGTCCACGAGCCGCGCAATCCGGGGATGGCGCTTGATCTCGACATCATTCAGGGCCAGCGGGTGAACACCTCGGCAGTCGAACGCCGCTGTGCCACCCTGCCCGGACGGCGGTCGGTGAAAAAGGACCATCAAGCGGCATGGCTGTTGAAGGCCATCACCATGATCGACCTGACCACACTGGCAGGAGATGACACCGCGGGTCGCGTGCGCAGACTTTGCGCCAAAGCCGCCCATCCGGTGCGTGCCGATCTGCTGGAGGCCTTGGGCATGGGGCCGATCACCACCGGCGCGGTCTGTGTCTATCACGATATGGTGGAGACCGCCGAGGAGGCCCTCGACGGCACAGGGATTCCCGTGGCCGCCGTTTCGACAGGCTTTCCGGCAGGGCTTTCACCCTATCACCTGCGCGTCAAAGAGATCGAAGAAAGCGTCAGGGCAGGCGCGAAAGAAATCGACATCGTGATCTCGCGGCGGCATGTCCTCACCGGCAACTGGCAGGCGCTCTATGACGAGATGCGCGAATTCCGCGCCACCTGTGGCGAGGCCCATGTGAAGGCCATTCTGGCCACGGGCGAACTCGGATCGCTGCGCAATGTCGCCAAAGCCAGTCAGGTCTGCATGATGGCGGGCGCGGATTTCATCAAGACCTCCACCGGCAAGGAAAGCGTGAACGCCACCCTGCCCGTCTCTCTGGTCATGATCCGCGCAATCCGCGACTACTACGCCCGCACCGGCTACCGAGTGGGCTACAAACCCGCAGGCGGGATCTCCAAGGCCAAGGATGCTCTGGTCTATCTGTCCCTCATCAAGGAAGAACTGGGCAACCACTGGCTCTCGCCCCATCTGTTCCGCTTTGGCGCGTCGTCGCTCCTGGGCGACATTGAACGGCAGTTGGAGCATCACGTCACCGGACAGTATTCGGCCTCATGGCGCCATGCGATCGGGTGACATATGAGTATTTTTGCCATCAGAAAACCCGCAACAGCCGATACGGGAGCAGCGCAATGAGCGTGAAAGAGATTTTCGAGACCATGGATTACGGAGATGCCCTCGAAAGCGCGGCAGAGGCGCTGCGTTGGCTGATGGATAATGGCGACCGGTTCGGCCATTTCATTGGCGGGAAGATGACAGAGCCGGGCGAGGTGTTCGAGGCGAGGAATCCGGCCACGGGCGAGGTTCTGGCGCATCTGACGCAGGCGAATGAGGCGGATGTGGAGGCGGCTGTGGCCGCGGCGCGCAAGGCGCAGGGCAAATGGGCCAAGGACAGCAAGGCCCGCGCCCGTGTGCTCTATGCGCTGGCGCGTCTGGTGCAGAAACACGCGCGTCTCTTTGCCGTTCTGGAGACGCTCGACAATGGCAAGCCGATCCGCGAGAGCCGCGACATCGACGTAGCGCTTGTGGCGCGGCATTTCTATTACCACGCGGGCATGGCGCAGCTTATGGATGCGGAATTGCCCGACCGCGAGGCGCTTGGCGTCTGCGGACAGATCATCCCGTGGAACTTCCCGCTTTTGATGCTGGCATGGAAGGTGGCCCCCGCCATTGCTATGGGCAACACCGTGGTGCTGAAACCTGCGGAATATACCTCTCTTACTGCGCTTTTGTTTGCGCAGATTTGTCAGGAGGCCGGCGTGCCGAAAGGTGTCGTCAACATCGTGACGGGCGACGGGGCTGTGGGCGAGATGATCGTGACCCATCCCGACGTGGACAAGATCGCCTTTACCGGCTCCACCGCTGTGGGGCGGCGCATTCGCGAGGCGACCGCAGGATCGGGCAAGTCGCTCACCTTGGAACTGGGCGGAAAGTCGCCTTACATCGTGTTCGAGGATGCCGATATCGACAGCGCCATTGAGGGGCTGGTGGATGCGATTTTCTTTAACCAAGGTCAGGTCTGTTGCGCCGGATCGCGGCTTTTGGTGCAGGAAGGCATTGCGGAGGATTTCCACAAACGCCTCGTTGCGCGCATGTCCAAGCTGCGCATCGGCAACCCTCTGGACAAATGCATTGATGTGGGCGCGATTGTCGACCCCGTGCAACTGGATCGCATCCAAAACCTTGTGGCCAAGGGAGGCCCTGAGGGCACGGTGCACCAGCCGGTGAAAGCGCCGGAGGGCTGCTATTACCCGCCCACGCTGATCTCCGATCTGGCGCCGTCCTCCCTTTTGATGCAGGAAGAAATCTTCGGCCCCGTGCTGGCCTCCACGACCTTCCGCACCCCTGCGGAGGCGGTGCAGGTGGCGAATAACACGCGCTACGGGCTGGCGGCTTCGGTCTGGACCGAGAATGTCAATCTGGCGCTCGACATCGCGCCGAAGCTGGTGGCCGGTGTTGTCTGGGTCAACGGCTCGAACATATTCGACGCGGCGGCGGGTTTTGGCGGGGTGCGCGAAAGCGGCTACGGGCGCGAAGGTGGCTGGGAAGGTCTCATGGCTTACACAAAGCCCAAGGGCAAAGCCACAGCTGTGAAACCCGCGAAGGCGCATGTGAAGCCCGACGATATCGAAGTCTTGGGGCTGGATCGCACGGCGAAACTCTACATCGGCGGCAAGCAGGCACGGCCGGACAGCGGCTATTCGCAGGCGGTCTATTCCCCCAAGGGCAAGCTGCTGGGCCACAGTTCGATTGCCTCGCGCAAAGACATCCGTAACGCTGTCGAAGCCGCGCAGAAGGCAGGCGGCTGGACAAAGGCCACCGCGCACAACCGCGCGCAAGTGTTGTATTTCGTGGGCGAGAACCTCTCTGCCCGCGCCGATGAATTTGCCACGCGCATTCGGGATATGACAGGCACCACAGAGGCCAAGGCGCAAGCCGAAGTGACAGGGGCGATTGATACGCTCTTCACCTACGCGGCATGGTGCGACAAGCTCGACGGAGCGGCGAAACCCGTGCCGATGCGCGGCGTTGCTCTGGCCATGAACGAAGCCGTGGGCGTGATCGGGGCGTTTTGTGACGACCGACCTCTGGGTGGGCTGATCGACGTGATCGCGCCCACCATCGCTATGGGCAACCGCGTGGTCGCGGTGGCTTCCGAAGCCTACCCGCTGACCGCGACCGATTTCTATCAGGTGCTCGACACATCGGATGTGCCCGCAGGCGTGGTCAATATCCTGACCGGCCCGCACGGAGACTTGGCCAAGACTATGGCCGGACATCTTGATGTGGATGCGGTGTGGAGCTTTTCCTCCGCCGAAATCTCCGGCGGGATCGAACGCGAAAGCGCCGGAAACCTGAAGCGCACATGGGTGAACAACGGGCAAACCCGTGAATACCCTGCGCGGGACTGGCTGGCACAGGCGACCGAGGTCAAGACGATCTGGGTGCCTTACGGAGAATAAAGGAAAGGCCGCAGAGCAACACTCTGCGGCCTTTCTGTCTCATACCTGTCCGGCCTACGCGGCCTTACCGTTTGAACCAGCGTTTGACCTTGTCCACGGCGCTGTCTTTTTTCTCGTCGGCAAGTTCCAAGACGTCTTCGACATCCTCGACCAGCGGCTCGATGGTGCGTTCGCGGAATTGCTGCCACATGCGATAAAGCGTCAGGATCAGAACCGCGAGCAGCGTCAGGATAATGATGTTGACCCAAGGGATAATCCGCGCATCCGGTCCCGACACCGGCTTGATCGCGATAGCATTGGGGAAAATCGACAGAATTTCCGACCGCCAGCCATAGTGGGTCACAGACACCCATTCGGGATTGTCCTTGGTCGAGATCGCGTCATTGGCCTCGGTATAGAGATTGGCCGTGTCGAATTTGAAATACGGCGGCCAGCCCCAGCCCGTGTCCTCGTTGCGGTAGACGATGCTTTTGCCATTGGGGCGCACGGCCTGAATGAACTGCACATCACGGCTTTGCTGATTGACGGTGCCATTGCCCGCCTCTTGCCAGAACAGCGTGGTCCATCCGTCAATATCCTGACGTTCTTCGTAGGTGTTCACGATCCGCACGATGTCATGCTGTGGCAAGGTGTAATGAAAGAACCCTCCGATAAAGAGCACGATCAGGGCAATCAGGGTCCATTTAACGTAGCGCATCGGGTGGCCTCACATGAAATTCGTAACGTAAAAGATTGCACAAAACGCAATCAGCGGCAGGATATAGACCAGAAGCAGGAGTTTCGGGCGAAAGGAACGCTCGTAGTCTTTGATCCCCTCCTCCACATAGGCATCACGCTCGCCAATGGAACCCTCTTTTTCCCACTCTTCTTCGAGGCGCTCTCGGGTCAGCGAGCGAACATAGACGGTCAAAAGCCCGTAAAGCACCGTCATGAGAACGAAACCGATGACAAGAAATCGTAAAAAGCCCAACATGGCACTCCATCTGCCGCGCCGGATCGGTCCGGCTCGTCGCATCTTAACCGCCCGCCCGCAAAAGCGCGAGGTGATTTGACGCGTGGTCAAGGCCAGTGAGGGTGCCCCATCAGGTCGACCCTGTTGATTGCGCTTATACCAACTGATCTGCTCACAATACGCGGCAACATGCCGATCTGGTGGTCAAACCTTTTTTCCTCCCCTGTCGGCACAGAATTCAGGGTATTTTATAAGCCTATCATCATCGGAGGGGATCCATATGAAACTGATACAAACCTTGCTCGGCGGCAGCCTCACGGTTTTACTCGCTTCAACTGCAGTGGCAGATGAAATCACTGACACGCTACAAAGCGCAATGACGGCCTACGAAGATGGCGATGTCACCTATGCGATTGAAGAACTAAATTACGCCAAACAGTTGCTGCAAGAGATGCAAACCGGCGCACTGGCAGGATTCTTGCCGGAAGCACCTGAGGGCTGGACCGCAGAGGAGGACACAGATGCCTCCGCCGGCTATGCCATGATGGGTGGCGGCACGGTTACGGCGAAACGGTATTCCAATGACGCAGGCGAAGAGATCACCCTCACCATACTCGTTGACAGCCCAATGATCGCCATGATGGGCGGCATGATCCAGAATGCGGGCAATATGGGCATGAAGACCGTGCGTGTCGGGCGCGAGAAATTCCTCGACAACGAGGGGGATCTTTCCGCTCTGATCGAAGGCCGGATTCTGGTGCAGGCAACCGGCGAACCGCGCGAAGTGGTTCTGCCGCTGCTTGAGGCCATCGACTACCGCGCACTTGGCCGGTTCGGCTACTGACCCGACTGAGACCTGCGCAGGACCACATATAGAAAGAGGGGCATGAAGCCCCTCTTTTGTGTCCGAACGGTTTGCACACCACCACATCGCGACCCTCGCCAGCGTTCACCTCAATCACATCAACCGGCACGTGATTGCAGGGCGTAGTGCCGTGGCCGCTATCCCACGAGGGTCACATCTGGTCCCGAATGACCTGACCGAGCCGCGCGATGCCCTCTTCGATTTTCGACGCCGCCGACATGGAGAAATTGAGCCGCAGCGTGTTGGTATTCGACCCGTCCGCATAGAAAGCCCCGCCCGGCACAAAGGCGACATTGGCCTTGAGCGCCTCTTTGAGCAGCTCCGCCCCGTCCATGTCACGCGGCAAGGTCACCCAGACGAACATCCCGCCATCGGGTTTCGTCCATGCGATCCCCTCCGGCATATGGCGTTCCAGAGCGGCCAGCATCGCCTGCAACCGTGCGCCGTAGACTTCGCGCAGCGTCGCAACATGTGCGTCAAAGACACCATGCGCCACTTCGCTCACCGCGATCTGATTGATGGTAGCGGTCTGAAGATCTGCGGCTTGTTTGGTCAGAACCAACTGGCTGATGACAGGTTTCGCCGCCACGGCCCAGCCGACACGCAACCCCGGTGCCAGCGTTTTCGAGAAAGAGCCGAGATAGATCGTGCGGCAGGCGTCAATGTCGCTCTTCTCCTCGATCTCCAGCGCAAGGATCGGTTTGATCTCCTCGCCACGATAGCGCAATTCCTGATAGGCCGCGTCTTCGATCACGGCACAGCCCAAAGCGTCCGCCCGCGCCAGAACCATGCGTCGCTGTTCCTCGGTCAGGGTCACCCCTGTCGGATTGGCAAAATCTGTCGAGAGATAGGCAAATTTGACCGCGCCGCCTGCGGCTTTGGCATCCGCCAACACATCCTCGACCGGACGGTTGGTTTGCGGGTCAATCCGGTCATAACGCGGCTCATAGGCATTGAACGCCCCCAGAGCGCCCATATAGGTCGGCCAGGTCACAAGTGCGGTATCGCCTTGGTCCAGAAAGATTTTCCCGAGATAATCCAGCGCCTGCTGTGACCCTGCGGTGATCAGGATGTTGTCACGGGTGCAGGTCACACCGTGGCGTGCCATGTAGCCCACGATCCAGTCGCGCAGCGGTGTGTAGCCTTCCGAGGTGGAATATTGCAGCGCCACAGAAGCCGCCTGTTCGCTCAACGCCTTGCTCATCGCTTCGGCAAAGGCTTCGCGCGGGAAATATGCCGGATCGGGAATGCCGCCGGCAAAGGAAATAATGTCCGGCTGATCCAGAAGTTTGAGAAGCTCGCGGATTTCAGACGCCTTCATACGCTGTGTCCTGTCGGCAAAAAGTGCGGTCAGGCGTGCGGTTGTTTTCTCAAGCGGTTTCTCGGACAGACTCATAATATTCTCCATTCAGCGCCCCGATCTCGCGCTTTTGAGCATTTATGTCAATGCGACTGACATATGATGTGAAGCACACCCCCCTTTACGAAAATGACGCAGATCCCACATTCTCGCGATATTTCCTTTCACAAAACCGCATTTCCACACAACGAAAACGGCAACGCCCGCCAAAGGCGGGCGTTTGAGTGAGTATTTTTCCCACAAAGGAAACGGACCGCAATCAGACCTCAACAGCCTCGGCGTCTTTTTCGATTACCTTGGTTTCGACCGTCTTGGGTCCGGCAATCGCGATCTGACGCGGTTTGAGTGCTTCGGGCACTTCGCGTTTCAGATCGATGTGCAACATGCCGTTTTCATGGCTTGCGCCCGTGACCTTCACATGTTCGGCCAATGTGAACCGGCGCTCGAAGGCGCGGGTGGCGATGCCGCGATGGAGATAGGTTTTGCCCTTATCTTCCTCGCTATCGGCACGACGCGCCGAAATCACCAGAGCATTTTCACGCTGCTCGATGGCAATGTCCTCGGTCGAGAACCCCGCCACGGCAAGCGAAATACGCCAGGCGTCCTCAGCGGTCTTTTCGATATTGTAGGGCGGGTAGCTGGGCTGGCTGACGTCTTGGGTCAGCACACGGTCCATCAGGTCGGCGATTTGGTCGAAGCCGACGGTGGCACGGTAAAGCGGTGTCATATCAAAATTACGCATGGGTATCCTCCATTGAGCGATTCCAGTTTGGTGCCTTCCGATCATCGGACAGGCGGGATGCCGGACCCTATTGAGGCATCCGACATCAGGAATCTGGGGATCAAACCATGCGATTTCAAGAGGGTGAGGGCCGCTTACTGACCGGAAATTCCCACCACATATTCTGTATGGGTCAACTCGGGAAGCGGCTCTGTGCTGGCTTTTTTGAACGTGCTGCGCCCTGCCGATGCCATTTGCAAAAGGTCGGACAGGGCACCGTCCAAAGAGGTGCCGACAGACACACGATCGCCACGGAACTTCGCTTTGGCGGAGACAACAGAGACGATCCGAGGCGTTGCGCCGGTCATGTCAAAAATCGGCGCACCGGATGATCCGAAGTCCACTTCGCAAGAGGTCACAAGCACCCCGCCCTGACGGGCCACCACATGACAGAGTTCCTGCAGGGACGGGCTTTCCGCGCGGTCATGGGCATAAGAAACGACACCCACGGCCTGCCCCTTTTCAGGGCGCGCTGAGACCGAGAACGGCCGCACGGAGCTATTGCGCACAGGGCGATCCAGTTCGACAAGCGCCACGTCATTCACCAGACGGTCATGCAAGTCGCCGGAATTGAGCGCGAAACCCGGATGCACGTAGATTGCTTTGGCGGCACGGTAAGCTTGCGCCTGACCATTGCGCCATCCGGCCTTGAAAGTGATGTCTTTCGGTCTGTGCGGCGTATGATCGTCAATGTCATACATGCAATGCGCCGCAGTGAGGACCAGTGTTTCGGTGATCAGGGCACCGGTGCAAAAGCTGCGCCCGTCAAAATCGAGACGTCCGACGGCTTCCCACCCCTTGCTGTCATCACCCGTGCGGAAGGTCTTGAGCTTGCTATCCGCATGCGCCTGACCTGCCATCAGGAAGATGAAAAAGATGGTTAGAATTTTCTTCATAACAGCCCTCTGGTCCGGTTCCCCCTAAGCGCTAGAGGGCGTTCAAGGCACCATTATGACCGATTCGAGAACAATTTGGGCGGTTTTGGGCCACCTGTTGCCCAATCGAGGAGCTCGACCGTATGCACAACCGGCACATCCATGCCCGATCCGATCTGCATCATGCAGCCGATATTGCCTGCAGCCACCACATCTGGGGTCTTCGCCGAGAGCGATTTTATTTTCCGCTCTTTCAATTTTTTTGACAATTCCGGCTGCAACAAGTTGTAGGTGCCCGCAGAACCGCAGCACAGATGGCTGTCACGCGGCTCGACAACCTCGAATCCGACTCGCTTCAACAACGCCTTCGGGTGATTCTTGATCTGTTGACCATGTTGCAGCGAACAGGCGGCGTGATAGGCCACTTTGAGGTCCTGTTTCCCATCGGGCAGGTCGAGCTGCATGAGCACTTCGGAGATATCCTTCGCCAGTGCAGCCACCTGCGCCGCCTCCCCCGCCAGTTCCGTATTGCGGAACATATGGCCGTAATCCTTCACGGTCGTGCCACAGCCCGACGTGTTGATCACAATCGCATCCAGCCCCTCGCCCGAGATTTCCCGCATCCATGCGTGAATGTTCTTCACCGCAGTCCCGTGCGCCTCGGCCTCCTTGCCCATGTGATGGGTCAGCGCACCGCAACACCCTGCGCCCTGAGCAACCACGACCTCGCATCCCATCCGCCTGAGCAACCGGATGGTTGCGTCGTTGATGTCCGTATCAAGCGCCTTTTGCGCGCAACCCGTCATCAAAGCCACACGCATCCGACGCCCGCCCTGTGCCGGAAACACCTGCGCATCATCATTGCGCGAAACGGGCGGGATATGTTTGGGGGCCATATCGAGCATGGCCTTGAGCCGCGGATCAGGCATCAAATGGCGGAAGGGCCGCGCAAGTTTCGCCCCGCGCAAAGCCATCCGGAAGCGCGAGGGATAAGGCAGAATCTTCGCAAGCACCCAACGCAGCAGCCGGTCCGTCAAAGGCCGCTTGTAGGTCTTTTCCACATGCACCCGCGCATGGTCGATCAGATGCATATAATGCACCCCCGACGGACATGTGGTCATACAGGCCAGACAGGACAGGCAGCGGTCCAGATGTTTAACAGTTTTCTCGTCAGCGGGCCGGTCGTTTTCCAGCATATCCTTGATGAGATAGATACGCCCGCGCGGGCTGTCCAACTCGTCGCCCAGCACCGCATAGGTCGGACAGGTCGCTGTGCAGAACCCGCAATGGACACAGGCCCGCAGGATTTCATTGGCGCGCTCGTTTCCGGGATCGGTCAGCTGTTCGGCTGTAAAATTTGTTTGCATCGTCCGTCCCTTACATCTGCGCGGCAATTACAAGAATGGGGAGCAGGCACAGTAGGAGAGCCGCAATGTAGTAGGTCTCCTTGCCCTTGCGGATACGATACCACCGCCACCCTTGCGCGATACCAACGAGCACGACGCTGATCCCGGCCGAAAAAATAGGCACCAATTCAATCCCGTGGAACCAGTCGTCAGGACCGTTCGACGCACTCAAAGGCAGGAAAGTCATCGCCGCCAATGCCGCGACCGATGCCACTACGATGTGCCCGACAAGCGCGGGCCGCCCCGCAGGCAAAACCGCCAATCCGACCAGCGTGGCCACGGGGATAACGAACAAAATCACAATAATCGCCATCAGCCCATCATCCCACGGTTGAATTTGCCTTCAGGGTCGAATTTGTGCCGAAGCCCCGCACTGACCCGCTCAATCGCCGCGCTTTGCGGATGAAACACGCCGAGCCGCGCTTTGGTCCCGTCACTGGCGCGGACCAGTGTGGCATGGCCTCTGTGCATCTTGGCCCGCACATCCGTGCCTTCTGCGGTCAACAGCCAAAGCCGGTTGCCACCCCAATCATAGATGACATCTTCGGGACAGATTGCCTCGACAAGTGCTGCCGCATCAGACGGCCTCACGGACAGTTGCCACACATCCCCCGCGCGATCATGAAACTGCTCCACATCGCGAAGCGCCTGCCAGATCGGGTCACTAAGTGCGGCACCCCACAGCTCTGCCACATCCCGACCCAAACGCGCCCTGATCCGGCCGATCCGGTATTTGAGTGCGGTCTCAATGCCTTCCAGACGCAAGAACACAGTTGTGTCCGACCACGCCGCCCCCGTCAGATCAAAGGGCTGGCCCAGAATGTCGGACATGATCCCGACCGCGTCCAAAGCCTCACATTGCGGCACTTTCAACGTCACCACAGTCTCCGGCAAAGGCTGCACCTTGAGGCTCACTTCGGTGATCACACCCAGCGTCCCGTGGCTTCCCGCCATCAGCTTCACCAGATCCAGCCCGGTGACGTTCTTCATCACCCGCCCGCCGTTCTTCACCACCTGCCCGCGCCCGTCGACATAGCGCACACCGAGGCAAAAATCGCGACAGGCCCCAAGCGCCACACGTCGCGGCCCCGAAGCATTCGTGGCCACCACACCGCCGATGGTGCTTTCGCCATCACGCCCGAGCAAGCCGCGCATATCCGGCACTTCAAACGCAAGCCGCTGGTTTTCAGACGCCAGCAGCGCAGTGATCTCCGACAGGAGCGTGCCCGCCTTGACCACCAGTGTCAGTGCGCCCGGCTCATAAAGGCTTACCCCCGTCAGCGCCCGTGTCGAGAGCACCTCTCCCTGCGCCAGTCCGATGCGCCGCGTGCCGCCGCCTTCGATCACAAACGGCCCACCAGCGCGGATCACATCGCGCAACTCCGCCTCGCTTTGCGGTGCGCCTGTTTCCTTTGCTACCGAAATACTCATTCTGCCGTCCTCCGCGATGCACTGACCGCGAGCGGAAAGACCTTCGCAGGGTTCAGAAGCCATGCCGGATCGAACACGTCCTTGACGTCCATCTGCGCCTCCAGATCAACAGGGGCGAACTGATGCGTCATCAACTCGCGTTTCTCGACCCCGACACCATGCTCTCCGGTCAAACAGCCGCCAGCATCGACGCAGAGTTTCAAAATCTCCGCACCAAGCTGTTCCGCGCTTTCCAGCTGCCCCGGCTCATTGGCATTATACAGGATCAAAGGGTGCATATTCCCGTCGCCCGCGTGGAACACATTGCCAACCATATGGCCGTATTGCGCACCCAGTTCCGCGATACGCGTCAGCACGGAAGGCAATTCGCCCACCGGAATCGTGCCGTCGAGGCAGATATAGTCACCACGTTGCCCCATCGCACCAAAGGCCGATTTGCGACCAAGCCAGATGCGGGCGCTTTCTTCCGCGCTTTCGCTTTCGCGGATCGTGACCGGATCATGCCGTTTCGCAATCTCGACAATGCGGGCAAGCTGGTCGTCTATTTCCTGTGCGGAGCCTTCGACCTCGACAATCAAAAGCGCCTCGCAATCGGGATAGCCCGCGCCCGAAAACTCTTCGGTTGCGCGGATGATGGGGCGGTCCATGAATTCGATTGCCACGGGGATCAGACCGGAGCGGATGATGTCGGCCACACAGGCCCCTGCCACTTCGTTGCTGTCAAAACCCAAGAGCACAGGCCGCGCCCCTTCGGGTTTTGGCAGAATACGCAGGGTCGCCTCTGTCACGATCCCCAATTGCCCTTCGGACCCGCAGATCAGCCCCAGAAGGTCAAGTCCGGCGGCCTCCATCTCCGCGCCACCGATCTCGACAATATCCCCATCGGCCATGACCATCGTCACGCCCAGAAGGTTATTCGTCGTCACCCCGTATTTGAGACAATGCGCGCCGCCGGAATTCATCGCGATATTGCCCGCAATCGCGCAGGCCAGCTGGCTGGACGGATCGGGAGCGTAGAAAAAGCCCTCGTCCTCGACAGCAGCACTCACGGCAAGGTTGGTCATGCCTGTTTGCACGCGGATATAGCGGTCGTCCGTGTTGATCTCCAGAACATCACGCAGCCGCGCCACGCCGAGAATCACCGCATCCTCCGTGGGCAAGGCCCCGCCCGCCAAAGAAGTCCCCGCGCCACGCGGCACCACAGGCACACCGATGTCATGACAGATGGCCATGATCTGCGCGACCTGCTCTGTCGTTTCCGGCAAAACAGCCAGAAGCGGCGGACAGCGGTAGGCCGTCAGCGCGTCGCATTCATAGGCTTTTAATTCTTCCTGTGCTTCAATCACCGCATCCGGCGGGAGCACAGCACGGAGACGGCGTGCAATCTCCGGCTTTCGGGCTTGTATGCCCGAATTCGGGGCTGGCATATCCATGGGGGCTCCTCTCCTATTGGTCAGATTTTATAACCAATTTTTAGATGTGACAAGGGCGATGCTCTTGCGTAATGCTGCACACATGGAACTCTTTGATCAGCTTCGATATTTCACCGTGCTCGACGGCCTCGCCGTAATCTACCTGCTCTCGGCGTGGGGCATTCTGGGCTATGTGATCGAGAATCCGCCAAAAAAGCGGATTTCAACCTCCGTGCTTGTCGCCGACTACCGGCGCGAGTGGATGGTCCATATGATCACCCGCAAACCCCGCATCTTTGATGCCACCGTGCTTGCAACGCTGCGGGAGGGCACATCCTTTCTCGCTTCGGCCTGCCTGATCGCGATTGGTGGCGGGCTGGCGGCGATTTCAAATGCGGAGCGATTGAGTGGTGTGGCGCGGGATCTGGCGCTGGATGCGCCTGCAATCATATGGGAGGTGAAAATCCTTCTGGCGCTGTTTTTCATCACAAACGCCTTTCTGAAATTCATCTGGTCGAACCGTCTCTTCGGCTATTGCGGCGTGGTGATGGCCTCGGTCAGCAACGATGAAGCCGACCCCCAAGCCCTCCCCCGCGCACGCAAGGCTGGCGAACTCAACATCACAGCGGCCCGCGCCTTTAATGCCGGAATTCGCGGGATTTATTTCGCTTTGGGCGCGCTGTCATGGCTGTTGGGACCGGAGGGGCTTTTGCTTGGCGGCACCTTGGTGATCTTCATCATGCTGCGGCGGGAGTTTGCCTCTACCTCGCGTGAAATCCTGCTCAGCGACGAAACCTAACCCTCCGAAAACCGCAAACAACGCGCGACCGGATCGGCTCACAAACCGGACCGGCTCGCCCCGATTATGCCCTGTCGGCAAAACGTCGGACTTCTGTCGGACATGTGTCGGGCATCTGTCAGGTAAAGCGCGCGTGACCGTGTCCGCGACCGGTCTTTTAAAGCGCGCGTGACCGTGTCCGCGACCGGTCTTTTCACGAATGCGTAATCCCTCCCTTGCCCCCTCACTCACGACGCAACGAAAAACGACATCACCCCTGTCCCACTCCGTTTCTGCGTTGACAAAGCCAGCGCCAGAGATGACAGTAGCTGATGTTTGATCAAATCGAAGCTGCAAGTCAGCGCAGCGAAGCCCATTCCGCTAAAAAATGGGCCAGAGTTCTCGCGAAATACCGTGATCCCGATCCGATCCGCAGCTCTTTCGAGCTTGCGGTCACTGTGGGGCCATTCCTCATTCTCTGGGCCCTCGCATGGTGGTCCATGTCGATCAGCTACTGGCTGACCTTCACACTCTCTCTGCTCAACGCGGGCTTCCTGCTGCGCCTGTTTGCCATCCAGCACGATTGCGGACACGGATCGCTCTTTCGCAACCGGACCCTGAGTGACTGGATCGGGCGCACGATCGGGGTTCTTACCCTGACGCCCTATGACGTATGGCGGCGCTCGCATTCCATCCACCACAGTTCGGCGGGCAACCTCGGACGCCGTGGCGTGGGCGACATCCAGACCCTGACGCTGGCAGAATACCGCGCTCTCAAGCCGCACAAGAAATTGCTCTACCGCCTGTATCGCAACCCTGTTGTCCTGTTCTGTCTTGGACCGGGCTATCTGTTCATCCTGCAAAACAGACTGCCGCTGGGCCTGATGGGCAGCGTCAAATACTGGATCAGCGCAATGGGCACAAATATCGCCCTTGTCCTGTGGGTGGCGCTGGTTTGGTATTTCGGCGGGCTGGCCCCTGTGCTGCTGATCTTCCTGCCCACCACATTGCTGGCGGCCACGGCAGGGGTCTGGCTGTTCTATGTCCAGCACCAGTTCGAGACCACACATTGGGACAGCGAAGAAGACTGGCAGTTGCACGACGCCGCGCTCAAGGGCAGTTCCTACTATGTGCTGCCGCCGGTGCTGCAATGGGTGAGCGCCAATATCGGGGTGCATCATGTGCATCACCTGTATAGCCGCATCCCCTTCTATCGCCTGCCCGAAGTGCTACGCGATCACAAGGAACTGGCCGAAAGCAACCGCATGACGATCCGTCAGAGCTTTCACAGTGTCCGGCTTCACCTTTGGGACGAAAACTCCCGACGCCTTGTGTCTTTCGCCCAAGCGAAAGCCCTCTGACGCTAACGCCTTTCGCAATCGACTGGAGAGATCGGTTGATTGCGGAAGGCCCGCGACTGGCCCGCACCCGCAGGACACTGTCCGAAGGGGCCTTCCCGACAGTCACACGCCACATTCACACCGGCACCAGCATGTCCGGCGCTTTACGCCTGCTGAGAAACCGGCGGCGCGAGTGCCATGTGAAAGCGTTCGGAAACAAGCGTCAGGTGACGGGCGACAAGCCCTCACCGCCGACCCTTCACCGCCGCCCTTCGCGCAGCCACGCCGCCACGGACAGCCCCGCCAGAAGCACCAGCCAGAGCCAGCCGGGCAAGAGCGCTGTGAGACGGGTCGATTGGGTCACATAGGCCTCGCGCGGAGTGATGCCGAACCAGCCGCGTCCAGCCGCAACGCGTCCCTCCTCGACCAGACGCAGACGCGGCACACCGTCAGAGAGCGCAAAAACACCGCCGGAACGCGCCTTGATCACCGGCGACAGCTTGTCCCCTGTGGCAATGGTTTCCTCGAATTCGCGCGGTGCGGATGGACCAAGCACCATGACCGCACTCTGATCTCCTTCGGACAGGCGATACAGCCCCATCTCCCCGCCCGTGACCTCGGCCATATGGCGACCGGGGGCGACCTCTTCCATCGGCACTTCGGTCACGGTGCCATCGGGCGCTTCGACCGTCACGGAACGCGCGCCTTCGGTGAGGCTGCGCCGTGTGATGGTGAGCGTGTTGCCCTCGGCGGTGGCCGTGAGCGCCTCTTCTTCCAGTTCCGGTTCTTTCATCATCCAGTGCGCAAGGCGGCGCAGCAGTTCAAGCTGCGGCCCGCCGCCCTCGACACCGCGCGTCCAGAGCCACGCATGATCGGAGCCAAGCACGGCCACGCGCCCCTCGCCCACGCGGTCCAGCACCAGCAAGGGCCGCCCATCGATCCCCGACATCACGGTTTCCGCCTGATCTTCCGGTTCAAGCTCCACCTGCCGGAACCAGCGGCCCCATGCGGGTTCGTCATCGGCAAATTGCAGACCACCCAGCCCCTCCGTCACCGGATGGCGCGCGCCCAGATCGGTGAGACGTGGGCGGTAAGGGGCTTCGATCACCCGCCCTGTCGGCGTGGCCGGAATGATCCGAGCCAAAGGCGAGCGATAGAGACTGTCGGCAGAGGCGAAATCCGGCCCTGCGGCAAACAGCACCGCGCCGCCTTGTTCGACATAGCGTGCGATATTGTCGAGATAGGAGGCGGGCAGGATGCCGCGCAGCTTGTAGCGATCGAAAATGATCAGATCGAAATCATCGACCTTTTCCATGAACAATTCACGGGTTGGAAAGGCAATGAGCGAAAGTTCCGTGACCGGCACGCCGTCCTGTTTCGAGGGCGGGCGCAGAATGGTGAAATGCACGAGATCAACGCTCGGGTCGGATTTCAGCAGGTTGCGCCATGTGCGCTCGCCATTGTGCGGCTCGCCGGAGACCAGAAGCACACGCAGGCGGTCGCGCACGCCGTTGATCTGCACCATCGCGGAGTTGTTGCGCGTGGTCAGTTCGCCTTCGGCTTCGGGCAGGGTGAACTGGATCACGTTCATCCCCCCGTGCGGCAGGACTAACGGCAGGTCAATCGAGCGCCCGACCGGAATGGTGAACCGCATCGGCGCGTCGCCATCGATGGAAATCAGGATCGAGCTGGTGGTCATGTCTTCGGGGGCCGCGCCCTGATCCTCGACGCGGAGTTTGAGCGTCACCTCCTCGCCCATGATGGCAAAGCTCGGCGCGCTCTCGATCACAAGGCGGCGGTCCCAGTCCTCGGGCGTGCCGGTCAGCATGAGATGCACAGGCGCGGGGAAATCGGGGGCGAGGTCAACATCGTGAAGCTGGCCATCCGAGAGCAGGACCGCCCCCGCCAGACGCCCGCGCGGCTCGTCGGCCATGGCTTCGCTCAGGGCGGTCATCAACAGCGTGCCCTGATTGTCCGGCGCATCCGCCAAGGTGATCTCGCGCAGTTCCACATTGGGCAGGGCGGTGATCCGTGCCTCCAGCGCGGCGCGGGCCTGCATGATCTGTGCGGGGCGGTCCGCGAGGTCTTGGGAGGCGCTTTCGTCGATGACGAGGAAGACAATATCCGAGAGCGGCTCGCGGGTTTCCTCTTTGAGTGACGGTCCGGCCAGTGCGGCCACAATGCCCAGCGCCGCCACAGCCCGCAGCGCCCAGCCCGACAGGCCGCGCCATGCCGCGAAGATCACCAGAGCGGTGACGAGACCGGCCAGAGCGATAAGAACGGGCAGCGGGACGAGCGGGGAAAAGACGATATCGCGGATCATTGGCCCAACCTGTCGAGAAGTGCGGGAACATGGACCTGATCGGATTTGTAATTTCCGGTCAGCACATAGATCACCAGATTGACGCCGAAGCGATAGGACAGTTCACGCTGATGCTCACCGGAGAAACCGCGCCCCACAGGCACAAGCGGCGCGCCGCTGTCGTCCATCGCCCAAGCCGCAGCCCAGTCGCCACCTCCGACGATCACCGGGGTGACATTGTCGTTGAGGTTGCGAAACGGCATGCCATCGGCCAATTCGCCCTCCGGTGCGGCCTCGACCCAGATCGTGCCCCCGGCATGACGGCCCGGAAACTCCCGCAGGAGATAGAAGGCACGGTTGAGAACGTGATCTTCAGGGATCGGCTCAAGCGCGGGAATGTCGAGCGGGCTGGCAAGGGCTTGCAGCTTGGTGCCATTGGGCGTGGCCGCGCCAAAGCCCGCAATATCGGCATCCCGCGTGTCAAAGAGAATCACGCCACCGGTGCGCAGATAGGCGTTGAGCTTGGTATAGGCGGCCGCCGAAGGCATGGGTTGCTCCGGTGTCACCGGCCAGTAGAGCATCGGGAAGAAGCCCAGCGGGTCGGTCTCCAGATCCACACCAACGGGCGCAGCAGGCTCCACCGAGGTGCGCATGGTCAGCACATTGGAAATGCCCGCAAGCCCCGCCTCGGACATCCGGTCCAATTCGGCATCGCCGGTGCGCACATAGGCCAGCACCAGTTCCGACGCGGCCCGCAGCGCGAAATCGTCCGGCACTTCCTGCGCACGAGCCTGAGGCGTGGCCAGAGTGGCTGCAAACACAGCCGCCAGCACAGAGGACAGAACCCGCGCCCTGAACAAACGCCCCGACAACCAGAGCGAAGCGATCAGATCGGTCGCCAGAATCGCCAGCGCCGCCAGCAAGAGCAACGGAGTCAAAACCCGCTCGCCACGGTGCTCGACACCGGACACCACAACATCAGCGGGCCAGCGCATGGACGTAAGCGCCTCTCCCTCAGCCAGCACATTGAGCGCGCGCAGGCTGTCGCGCCCCTGATACAGGCCCGGCGGGGTGGCGTTTGAGGCCCGCGCAGATACAAACTCCTCACCCGCCACAGGCAGGAGGTTTCCGGCGTCTTCAAACCGTCCGAACCCATCCATCACCCGCAACGGCTGCAAGCTCTGCCCGACCAGATCCTCCGCATCGAGAATCGCCGCACGCGATGTCACCGCCAGACGGTCGAGCATGGAGACAAACAGCCCCGACAAAGGCAGGGTAGACCATTCGGCATTGGCCGTGACATGGAACAGGACCACCTGCCCCTGCCCCACCGCCTTGCGCGTGACCAAGGGCGTGCCGTCTTCCAACGTAGCGATCACGCGGCTGGCGAGGTCGGGGTCGGGCTGTGCCATGACCTGCGCGGAGATTTCGACATCTTCCGGCACGGGCAGACCGTAAAAGGGCGAGGTCTCGGCAAAGGGGCGCAGGCGTTTCGGCTCGCCCCAGCTCATCGCACCGCCCAATGTGCGCCCGCCAGCACGCAACCGCACGGGCATCAGGGGATCATCCCCCTCCCGCGCCACATCGGAGGCGGCAAGATTGGGTCCGGCAAAGCGCAGCAGCATTCCGCCCTCATTCACCCAATCGAGAAGGTCAGCCACTTCGCCACCGGAAAGCCGCGCCACGTCGGCAAGGATGATCACATCGGGATTGGCCAGAATCAGATCAGGCAACGCCCCTTCGAGCACATCCGCCTTGCCCGCCAGCGCCGCACGCAGGTAGTGGAGTTGCGACAAAAGCTGAAGCCCCTCGCCGCCTTCGCGCACCACGACGAGACCGACTTCGCGGCGTTTGAGACTGTCATCTGTGAGCCGTTTCGCCCCTGCCGAGCGCAGACCTTCGATCTCGAACCGTGTCACTCGGGCACGCAGTTCCGGCGGCAGGTCAAAAACGGCGGGCACCGAGGCGGCACCGGCAGGTAACACAACCTCCTGACGGTCCAGCACACGCGGCACCCCAGCCGGATCGGGACCATGCGCCAGAAGCGTCACCAAAGCCTCATCCGAGGCATCCGCACGCAGAACCGGCACAGACACACCCTCTTCGGTCAGGCTCAACGGGCCCAGCGCCATTATGGGCCGCGCGGTTTCAAAGACGGAGACCGGCCCCAAGCCCTGCAAATCCGCAAGAACCTCCGCACGGCCCTCGCGGGCCAGACCATCGGAGAGCCAGAGCGTTTCCACGTCCTGCGGCAAGGCTGAGACCACACCGCTCAAAGCATCCATGTCAGGAGCAAACCCCGCAGGTGCAAGTCCCGCCAGACGCGAGCGCCAGTCCGCAGGGGCGAGAAAGGCGCAGCCCTCCGCCGGAAGCGCCGTGGCAGGCAGGAGACAGACCACACGCCCGTCCGCTTCGGCCTCGTCAAGCGCCTGCGACACCCGCCCCATACGCACGGACCAATCCGGCGCGGAGGCCCAGCTTGCGTCCATCAGCACCAGCAGCGGGTCGGTCGAACCGCCGCGCTCCACACGCGGGTTGAGCACAGGGCCCGCAAAGGCCACGACCAGCGCGGCCACGGCGAGCATTCGCAACAGCAAAAGCCACCATGGGGTGCGGTCCGCCTCGACCTCTTCATCCTTGAGACCCAGCAACAGCGCGACACCGGGAAAGCGGCGTTTGACCGGTGCGGGCGGCACGGCACGCAGCAAGAGCCAGAGCAGCGGCAGGACCAGAAGTCCCAGCAACGCCCAAGGCGCGGTAAATCCGATCGGACCCAGAACCCACATCAGCGCGGCCCCTCCAAAGCTTCGTAAAGCCACAAGAGCGCGGACAGTTCGCTGTGATCCGTGTGATGCGTGGCAAAGCGCCAGCCCGCATGACGGGCGATTTCGCGCAACCGGTCCTTGCGTTCGGCCAGCCGCTCCAGATAGCGGGTTTTCAGGTCGGTGGCGCGCAATGTCTCATGCCGGAGCGCGCCTGTCATGGAGGTGAACACCGTGCGTCCGCGATAGGGGAATGCTTCTTCGGCGGGATCGAGAATCTGGTAGAGCACACCGGAAATGCCGCGATCCGAGGCGGCAGCAACAGCCTTTTCCACCGCTTCAACAGGGCCGAGAAAATCGGAGAGGAAGACCGCGCGGGCATGTGGCAGGAACAGCGCGGCATCCGGTGCGCCATAGTCCTCGCCCGCCGTTTGCGACAGGCCCTCGGCAATGCGCCGGAGTTGCAAGGCCCCGATGCGCGGCGGCGTGCCCAAAGAGGCCAGCGCCACACGCTCCCCGCCTTTCATCAGCAGGATCGAGAGCGCCATTGCGAGCAAGGCCGCTCGACCGGATTTCTGCGGCAGGGCCGTATCCGAGGCAAAACCCATCGAGGCCGACAGATCGACCCAGAGATGCACGGATTGCGCCGCCTGCCATTCCTTTTCGCGCACGAAATGCCCGTCGGAGCGTCCCGACCTGCGCCAGTCGATAGAGCGGCCCGGATCACCCGCCTGCGCGGGGCGGTATTGCCAGAATTCGTCACCCATGCCCGATTGTCGCCGCCCGTGCCCGCCCATCAAAAGCGTGCGGGCCAATTGCTCCGCCCGTGCCTGCAACGGCGGCAAGGGGGAGCTGAGCGTTTCGGCGCGGGCGCGCAGGCCAGTATTCGGACCTGTGTTCGGGCCAGTGTTCAAACCGGAAGTGGAGCGGGGTTGAGTCACGCGGCAGACCGGACTTTCAGAGAGGTTTCGGCCACATCGGCGATGATCGCGCCGAGATCGTCCCCACGCGCCCGCGCCGCGAATGTCAGCGCCATGCGGTGAATGAGAACAGGACGCGCCATCGCCAGCACATCTTCGGGACCGGGTGCAAGACGCCCGTCAAGAAGCGCACGGGCGCGGGTTGTGAGCATCAAGGCCTGAGCCGCACGCGGACCCGGACCCCATGCGACAGCGGCATTCACCGCCTCGCCGGCTTCAGGTTCATGCGGACGACAGGCGCGCACGAGGTCGAGAATCATTTCCACCACCTGTTCGCCCACCGGCATCTTGCGCAACAATTTCTGGGCGTTAATCAATTCTTCCGCGGTGAACACCTGATGCGCCTCGTCCTCCTGCGCCCCTGTGGTGGCCAGAAGTATGTCGCGCTCCGTGTCGCGGTCGGGATAGTCCACATCGACCTGCACCAGAAAGCGGTCAAGCTGGGCCTCGGGCAGCGGATAGGTGCCCTCCTGCTCCAGAGGGTTCTGCGTCGCCAGAACATGAAACGGTGCGTCCAGTTCATGCGGCTGGCCCGCGATGGTGACGGTTTTCTCCTGCATCGCCTGCAAGAGCGCGGACTGGGTGCGCGGGCTGGCACGGTTGATCTCATCGGCCAGAAGCAACTGGCAGAACACCGGCCCCTTGATAAAGCGGAAGGCCCGCGAGCCATCCGTGGCGGTTTCCAGCACTTCGGAACCCAGAATATCGGCGGGCATCAGATCGGGCGTGAACTGCACCCGTGCGCCATTGAGCCCCATCACGGTGGACAGCGTATCGACCAGCCGCGTCTTGCCCAGCCCCGGAAGGCCCAGCAAGAGCGCATGTCCTCCGCAGAGCATGGAGGACAGCACCAGATCGACCACAGCCTCCTGACCGACAAAGCGGCGGGTGATGGAGGCTTTCGCTTCACCAAGCTTTGCGCCCAGCGTTTCGATCTCGGCTACGAGGTCGGTGTCGGTCATGTCTTACTCCTCGGGTCGAACCATGGCACTATTAGACCCGTGTCGCATGCAAAGCACAAATGACAAAAGGGTCAGAAGGAGATTTTTCCATGGCAGTTTCTGCAGAAAGCATCGCCAGCGCCGTGAAAGCCGCAAAAGGGCGCGGATTACCGCCGGTGGACAAGTGGAATCCGCCGTTTTGCGGCGATCTCGACATGCGCATTGCGCGGGACGGAACGTGGTTCTATCTGGGCACGCCGATTGGCCGTGCGCCCTTGGTGCGGCTGTTCTCGACCGTGCTCAAACGCGAGGGCGACAAGTATTTCCTTGTGACCCCCGTGGAGAAAGTCGGCATCACCGTGGATGATGCGCCGTTTCTGGCGGTGGATTTCGACATCGAAGGCGAAGGCAAGGACCAGCGGCTCACCTTCCACACCTCCGTGGGCGATAAGGTGACCGCCGATGCGGAACACCCGATTCGCGTCGAGACCCGCGACGGTGAGCCTGCGCCCTATGTCGAGGTGCGCGCGGGACTTGAGGCACTCATAGACCGCAAGAGCTTTTTTCGCCTCGTCGATCACGCGGTGACGGAAGAGATCGACGGAGAGGCGCTGTTCGGTGTCTGGTCTGCCGGGTCTTTCTTCGAAATTGCCAAGGCGGCGGACCTCGCCTAACATTCCGACAAGACCATCCGAGCCAAGATTTGCGAAAGGACATCATGCCCAGATTTGCCGCGAACCTGTCCTTTCTGTTCAAGGAATACCCGCTCCTTGAGCGGTTTGCGGAGGCCAAAGCCTGCGGTTTCACGGCTGTGGAAGTGCTGTTCCCCTATGACGAACCTGCCTCCGAGGTGGCGCAGCGTATGGCGGATCTGGGGCTCGACATGGTGCTCATCAATGTGCCGCCCCCGAATTACACCGGCGGACAGCGCGGCTTTGCCGCCGTGCCGGAGCTGGAAGAGCGGTTCCGGCGCGATTTCAAACGAGCCTTGCGCTATGCGCAATTTCTGGGCGCACAGCACATGCATATCATGGCGGGAAAGGCCAAAGGCGAGGCCGCGCATGAAACCTACACGCGCAATCTGGCATGGGCCGCGAAAGAAGCGCCCGAGCTGAGCCTCACCATCGAGCCGATCAACGGGCAGGATATGCCAGGCTATTTCCTTGATGATTTCGATCTGGCCGTCGAGGTGCTCGACGCGGTGAATGCGCCGAATCTGGGGCTGCAATTCGACGCCTATCATGCCCAGATCATCACCGGAGACGCTCTGGCTGCCTGGACGCGCTATGCCCCCTATGTGCGCCATATCCAGATCGCAGGCGCACCGGAGCGCCATGAGCCGGTGCAAGGGCTCATTGATTATCCGGAGTTCTTTCGCCGCGTGGACGAGAGCGGCTATACAGGCTGGATCTCGGCGGAATACATGCCGAAGGCACGCACGAAAGACGGGCTGGACTGGTTCAACGATTTTCGCGCCCGTTAAGGCCAACGTCAGGCAACCGTCCAGCCGCGATCAACCCGCGGGCACCGCCGGATCAGCATCGCCCGCACATCCGGCCCCCGGCGCTTCGACCTCAAGGGTGGAATGGGCGATGGCGAAACGGTCACGCAGCAGGGCTTTCACCTCCACCAGCACAGGCGCGGCCTCGCCGGAAATCACCACATGGGCCTCGACCGAATTGCGATGCTCATCGATTTGCCACAGGTGGATGTGATGCACATTTTCGACCCCCTCGATCCCTTCAAGGGCTGCGGCAATATCACCGGCCTTGGTCCCTTCCGGTGCGCCCAGCATCAGGATGCGGATCACAGGGCGCAACTCGCGCAACGCCTGCCAGAGGATATAGAGCGAGATCGCAATGGTCAGCAGCGGGTCGATCAGACGCCAGTCCCACAAGAGAATGACCACCCCGCCAAAGATCACCGCCACCGACGTTCCCGCATCCGCAAGATTATGCAGAAATGCCGCGCGGATGTTCAGGCTGTCTTTTGACAGGGTGTAGGTCAGAAGCGCCGTCACCAGATCAACGCTCAGGGCAATGACTGCGATAATCACCACGGTCCAGCCCGCGATTTCGGGCGGATTGAACAGGCGGGACACGCCTTCGGCAAAGAGATAGACAGAGATCACGATCAAGGTGGTGTAGTTGACCATCGCCGCCACCACTTCGGCGCGGCCATAGCCAAAGGTCATCCCCCCGTCACGCGGCTTGCGGGCAATTTTGCGCGCCCCGAAGGCAATGACCAGAGAGAGCGCATCCGACAGGTTGTGAATCGCATCGGCGATCAGCGCCATAGAGCCGGAGATCACGCCACCGACAATCTGCGCGAGTGTCAGAAACAGGTTGACCGCAATGGCACCGGCGACGCGGGCATCTCCGGCTTCGGGGTCAATATGGTGGTGATGGTGGGGATGTTGATCATGAGCCATAGTTCCATCATGCGCCTCACATATCCAAACTCCAGCGGAAAATTGACGCAGCTGCGTATAATGGGCGGCTCGGCCTGAAACTCTGTCTGGCGGGCCTGCGTTCGGATGGCGTTGATGCGCCCCTGCGCCCTGTTGCGGGCGAACCCGCCTATGTTCTGTATGGTTTTTAAGCGCGTTTCGAGCGCAGGCGCACAGAAATAAATCGAAGTGTTAAAATATCCCAAAAATCCGCAATATTTGGTGCGCATATGCACACAATTAGAAAAAGCACAGTTATTTGCTCCAAATAAGGTGAATTCGCACAATGTTTCACGGAATCACAAAAAATCCCGCGACAATCGCCGAAATGTGATCTGCATATATGCACATTTATCTGGATAAAAATGGTAAATTTGTTCGACTTTACACAGGCATGACACAAGCCTAAATATTATTCCATCGAGAGACGCAAAAACGAACAGACAGCGTCACCCACAACTAGAAATGAAATGAAAAGGACCACAACCATGACATTCTCCCTCAAAACACTGACCGCCGCCGCCATCGTTGCTGTTGCTGGCACTGCCGCTGTTGCAGGCCCCAACTACATCATCCCGGGCAACCAGTCCTCCACCAAAACCGTTGCGAATGTTGAACTCGTGCGTGCCGAAGCTCCGGCAACTCTGGAGGTTTACTCCGTCCACGGCGGCGAACGTGTGGCTCTGCTCGGCTCGACCGACGTGAACGCCGGCGCGAACACCGATGTGAAAGTCAGCCTCGACGCTGGTGCTGCGAATTCGAACCTTGAGTTCGTCCTCGTTGGCTCCAACGGCGCAGCCCTCGCCGACAAAAGCATCAACAACTACCAATAAGAGGTGGTCCCGTTCGCTCTGAGCCTGAGTGCTCAGGGCGGATGGAAATCAGAAATGCCGCCGGAGTCCCCTCCCGGCGGCATTTTTGTGTTTTCTGGCAAGTGAAAAAGGTCAGTCGCCCAGTTTGGCATGAACCTCGTCGAGATCAACCTCGCCCAAAGGCATCTTGTTGCCCGGATTTTCAAAGTCGTATTTGAAGAGCTGGAAATCGCGCTTGTAGATTTCCCACATCAAATGCATCGACAGGTCGTCGAAATAGTCCTCGACCGGATGCAGCCGCTTCGGCCCGTGCCCCTCGGATTCGTTGAACCGCGGAATCGCGCTCAGATCGACCTTGTGCGGCGCGTCGATATGGTCGAGCACGTCCTGCATCCCCTCGTTGAATTTCTCCGTAAAGAAAATCTTGTCATATGTCCCGCCATTTACAATGAAGGTGGAGACATGACCGGACATGGCTGACCAGTGGATGTCAGGGTCCATCGGGCGGCGCCAGCGGATGGTATCACGCACAAACAAAAGGAAGCGGCGGAAGCTCGCGATCTGGTCGAACTCCTGCTTGCCATCAGGCCCGCCCACTTCGATCCCATATTTCTGGATCAGCTGCGGAACAAGGTTGCCACGATAGCGGCGACCATTGCGCTGAATGCCGCAGATCTTGTCAAAAAAGCTCGACAAAACACGGGTGTAGGGATTGCGCACACAGGTGAAAGCATAGCTTTTATGCGCCTGCACATTGGCTTCGATCAGAGGTTGGCTTTCCTCCTGCGCCCATTTGTGCATGCGATCCTTGCTGTCATGAATGTCACCGTCGAAAAACTCGCCGTGATCCGAATAGAACATGATCTGCCCGATCGTCGAACAGGCACATTTGGGGACGACGCGATAAACAACACTCTCGCTTTCAGTCATCCAGGTTCCGGGAAAGCCCATAATTACCACTACTCCTCTTTGTCACACGCAATGTGACCCTTTTTGCTTTAAAAGCAAATTCCCCTTGATTATTCAATGATTGGTTACGCTTGTAAGCGGACAATGAAGCAAAAAACAGGTTACGGTTTCCAATATGGCGCGAATTGCCTTTATCTTGTTGTGCCATAAAGACCCCGAGGCGATCATTGATCAGGCCCGTCGCCTCACCCGTGCGGGGGATTATATCTCGATCCACTTCGATGCCAGCGGCGGCAAGGAGACCTTCGAGGCGATCCAGAAGGGGCTCGCAAACAACCCCAATGTCACCTTTGCCACCAAACGCATCAAATGCGGCTGGGGCGAGTGGAGCCTTGTGCAGGCCACGCTTTACGCCCTTGAGGCGGCCGAGCGGGATTTTCCGCGCGCAACCCATTTTTACATGCTCTCCGGCGACTGCATGTCGATCAAGACCGCCGAATATATGCATGATTACCTCGACCGCGAGGATGTGGACTTTATCGAAAGCTTCGACTTTTTCGAGAGCGACTGGATCAAGACCGGCATCAAGGAAGAGCGGCTGATCTACCGACACTGTTTCAACGAACGCAACAACAAGTGGCTGTTCTATGAAAGCCTGAAGCTGCAACAACGCCTCGGGCTGCGCCGCGACATCCCTGACGACCTGCAAATCATGATCGGGTCGCAATGGTGGTGCCTGCGCCGGCGGACCGTCGAATGGATTCTCGACTTCACCCGCCAGCGCAAGGATGTGATGCGATTCTTCCGCACCACATGGATTCCCGACGAGACGTTTTTCCAGACCGTCGTGCGCCATGTGGTGCCCGAAAAGGAAATCCGCACCCGCACCCAGACCTTCCTGATGTTCACCGATTACGGTATGCCCGTGGTGTTCTATAATGACCACTACGACCTGCTCCTGTCACAAGACTATCTCTTTGCCCGCAAAATCTCCCCCGAGGCCAAGGAACTGAAAAAACGCCTCGGCGATCTCTATGCCGCCACCGGCGTGAAGTTCCAGATCTCGAACGAGGGGCGCTCGCTGTTCCAGTTCCTCACCAATCGGGGCCGGAACGGGCGGCGGTTTGCGCAGCGGTTCTGGGAGACCGAAAGCTCCCTTGGTCGCAACCGCGAGCTTCTGATCATCGTGTGCAAGAAATGGCACGTCGCCAAACGGCTTGTGGCGGAAATTAAGACCAAGACCGACATTCCCTGTCTCGAATACCTGTTCAACGAGGAAGGCAGCGCCCTGCCCGACCTCGGCGGGATCGAGAAAAGCCTTGAGAAACGGACGCGGCACAGACGCGCATGGGTGCGGATGCTGTTCGACTATTTTGACACGAATCGCATGGTCATCTGTCTCGACCCGACAGGCATCGACCTGATTCAGGACTTCTACGCCGATCGCTCCAGTTCGCGGCTGCTGGAGATCGAGTGCGAATTCACTGACGACTATCTCGCCGGACATGCCAAACGCACGGGACTGGCCGGAGACCAGACTCCGGAGGAGGCGATCGAACGGCTTTTGCCGACCATCCGCTCGGATATGACCGACGAAAGCGACCGTATCCGTGACGCCGAGTTCGACAATTACAACCGGATTTCACAAAGCAACACGCCGGAGGAAAATGCGCGGCCCCTTGCACGTTTCCTCGGCATCCCCGAAGATAAAGCGCGCGAGATTGTCTCGATGCATTACCTGTTTTCCGACTGAGGGAGGCCCCCATGCCCTACGCCTATGATGACCAGAACGTCTTTGCCAAAATCCTGCGCGGCGAGATCCCCTCGACGCCGGTGTTCGAGAGCGCGCACACGCTGGCCTTCCCCGACATCACGCCGCAGAAAAAGGTACATATTCTGGTGATCCCGAAAGGGCCTTACCGCTGTTACGACCATTTCGTGCAAGCTGCCTCCGACGCCGAGCAACTCGACTTTTTCCGCTCTGTCACCAAGGTCGCGGAACAGCTGGGCGTGGCGGAATCTGCGGGGGGACAAGGCTTTCGCCTGATCACCAATTCCGGCGCAGATTCCCATCAGGAAGTGCCGCATTTCCATGTGCATCTTCTGGGCGGAGAGCCCTGCGGGCCACTGACCTGCAAGTGAGAAAACATATCCAAAATTGACAAAACCCCGCTGTGAGGCAGGGTTTTTATTGAGTATTTAGACCATCAGAAAGCCCGCACCCGCGCGTGGGTTATTTTCCCGAAGTCAGTTCGACAAAGACATCTTCCAGATCCGGCTCCATCGTGCGCACGTCTCCGATGGTGATGCCAGCGGCCTTGACCGCATCCAGGATGGCTCCGACCGAGGCTTGCCCGCGCGAGAAATCGAAGACCAGAGCCCCGTCGCGGCGGCGTCCCATTTTGACACCTTCGGGCAAAGCAAAACTCTCCGGCGCGCCGCCTTCGGGTTCGATCACCAGCGTCTTGGCATCCATCAGCCCCAAGAGGTTCTTGGTCGTGTCCTGTTTGATCAATTCGCCGTGATTGATGATGGCGATCTCGTCGCACATTTCCTGCGCCTCTTCGAGGTAATGCGTGGTGAGAATGATGGTCATGCCCCGCTCCTCGTTGAGTTTGCGCACATTGGTCCAGAGCATCTGGCGCAGCTCGATATCGACCCCTGCGGTCGGTTCGTCCAGCACGAGAATTTGCGGGTCATGCACCAGCGCCTTGCCCAGCAAAAGCCGCCGCCGCATCCCGCCCGACAGCGTGCGCGCATAGGCGTCAGCCTTGTCGGACAACCCGATAAGCTCGAGGATTTCATCGGTGCGCCGATCGCGTTTCGGCACGCCGTAGAGGCCCGCTTGCACTTCAAGCGCCCCGCGCGGGGTAAAGAAGGGATCGAGGTTCAGCTCCTGCGGCATAACCCCGATGGCGGCGCGGGACTGGCGCGGATTCACGTCCTGATCGAATCCCCAGATCCGCACCTTGCCGGAGGTCTTGATGACCAGCCCCGCAAGAATGTTGATCAAGGTGGATTTGCCCGCGCCATTCGGCCCCAGAAGACCAAAGATCGACCCCTGCGGAATCGCCAGATCGACACCTTTGAGCGCCTCTTTCGGAGGCTGTCCGGCCCCGCCTGCATAGGTCTTGCGCAGGGCTTCGATCTCAAGTGCGTTGCTCATCGGTCTCGCTCCTTCTGTCCGCACGCCTGTTCTACGGGCGGTTGCCTCTTGTCCGTGCCGCACGGATCGCTATCATATGCCCCTGACTTAGGCGGTCTGTATGGCTGCGGCAACCGCACCAACCGCCAAGCCCTTTGCACAGACCCGCACAGCCCCCTCATGCGGCTGACGCCAGACAGCGAAAAGGACAGGACATGACGATTGAAGCGCCGGAAACGGAAGTGGTCTCCAAATGGAAAGTGGCTTGCGATGGCGGCGAGGGTGCGCTTGGCCACCCGCGTGTCTGGCTCGTGATCCCGCATGACACCGGCTATGTGGAATGTCCCTATTGCGACAAGAAATTCGTCCACGAAAGCAGCAAGCTTCAGGACGCCTGAGGCGCATGGGCCTGCCGCGCGGGCTTCCTGCACAGGGAGGATCCGCACGGCACACCGACCTTTGTGACACGTTTTATGGCCTGACCCGATCTGCCATGCGGGTCTTGCGCAATACCGGCTTGCAGGTGTCGCGTCATTCCGTGTTATCAAGGCGCAACTTTTGAGCACAGGGAAAGACGCGCATGACATTCGGAAAAGGCAGCCACCTTCACCTCATCGACGGATCGGCCTTTATTTTCCGCGCCTACCACGCGCTTCCGCCGCTCACCCGCAAATCGGACGGGCTGCCGATCGGGGCGGTCAGCGGGTTTTGCAACATGCTCTACCGCTATATCGAGGCCAACACCGGCGCCGATGCTCCGACTCACGCCGCGGTGATTTTCGACTATTCCGGCAAGACCTTCCGCAACAATCTCTATTCCGCCTACAAGGCCAACCGCCCGCCCGCGCCCGAAGACCTCGTGCCGCAGTTCCCGCTGACGCGCGCGGCCACCCGCGCCTTCAACGTCGCCTGTATCGAGATCGAAGGGTTCGAGGCCGACGACATCATCGGCACCTTGTCCCATCAGGCGCGTGATGCAGGCGGGCGCGTGACGATCATTTCCTCGGACAAGGATCTGATGCAGCTTGTCGGTGGCGGGGTCGAGATGCTCGATCCAATGAAGAACAAACGCATCGACCGCGAAGGGGTCGAGGAGAAATTCGGCGTCGGACCGGAGCGCGTCGTCGATGTGCAGGCGCTTGCGGGCGACTCGGTCGATAACGTCCCCGGCGCACCCGGCATCGGGATCAAGACCGCCGCCCTTCTGATCAACGAATACGGCGATCTCGAAACGCTTCTGGCGCGGGCCGAAGAGATCAAACAACCCAAACGCCGCCAGACCCTGATCGAGAATGCCGAGCTGATCCGCATCTCCCGCGATCTGGTCAAGCTGGACTGCGACATGGAACTGGATTTCACCCTCGACAGCCTTGAGGTCAAGGAACCGGACACAGAGAAACTGCTGGCCTTCCTCTCCGAGATGGAATTCCGCACCATTGTCAAACGTGTCGCCGAAAAGTTCAACGTCGAGGCACCGGCCATTCCCGACGCCCCTGCTCCTTCTGCCGCATCCTCACCGGATGCGCCCGCCGCGCCCGAGACCAAGCCCTTTGACACCGCGTCTTACGAAAAAGTCACCACGATGGGCGCGCTGGAGCGGTGGATCGACGCCATCTATGCGCGTGGCTATGTCGCCGTGGACACAGAGACCACGGGCCTTGACGAGATGCAGGCCGATCTGGTCGGCGTGTCGCTTTGCGTCGAGCCGGGCGAGGCATGCTATATCCCCGTCGGTCACACGCTGGGCGAGGACGATCTCTTTGGCGGCTCGAACCTTGTGGACGGGCAACTGTCAAAGAACATGGTGCTCGATGCGCTCAAACCGATGCTTGAGGATGAGAGCATTCTCAAGATCGGCCAGAACATGAAATATGACGCCAAGATTTTTGCCCGCCACGGCGTCCGCGTCGCGCCCTATGACGACACGATGCTGCTGTCCTATGCGCTCAACGCAGGTATCCACAATCACGGCATGGATGCGCTTTCGGAACGCTACCTGAACCACACACCGATCCCGACCAAAGAGCTTCTGGGCAGCGGCAAATCCGCGATCACCTTTGACAAGGTCGAGATCGGAAAAGCCGTCGAATATGCCGCCGAAGACGCCGACATCACCCTGCGGCTGTGGCAAGTGCTCAAACCGCGACTTCACGCGGAGAAAGTCACCACGGTCTATGAAACGCTGGAGCGCCCGCTCTCACCCGTGCTGGCACAGATGGAAATGGCCGGCATCCTCGTGGACCGCGATGTGCTCTCGCGCATGTCCAATGCCTTTGCCCAGAAAATGGCAGGACTGGAAGCCGAGATTCACGAGCTGGCCGGCGAAAGTTTCAACGTCGGCAGCCCCGCGCAGCTTGGCGAAATCCTGTTCGAGAAAATGGGGCTTGAGGGCGGCAAGAAGGGCAAGACCGGCAAATATTCCACCCCTGCCGATGTGCTTGAAGACCTCGCCACCGAACACGACCTGCCCGCACGCGTTCTGGACTGGCGGCAACTGTCGAAACTCAAATCGACCTATACGGACGCGCTTCAGACCTTCATCCACCCCGAAACAGGCCGCGTGCATACATCCTATGTGCAAACCGGTGCCGTGACTGGGCGTCTGGCCTCGTCCGATCCGAACCTACAAAACATCCCCGTGCGTTCGGAAGAGGGCCGCCGCATTCGCGAGGCCTTTATCGCGCCAAAAGGCAAAAAGCTGATCTCGCTCGACTATTCCCAGATCGAGCTGCGCATCCTCGCCCATGTCGCAAATATCGAAAGCCTCAAACAGGCCTTCCGCGACGGGCTGGACATTCACGCCATGACCGCTTCCGAGATGTTCAATGTCCCGATCGAAGGCATGGACCCGATGGTGCGCCGTCAGGCCAAGGCCATCAACTTCGGCGTGATCTACGGCATCTCCGGCTTCGGCCTCGCCCGCAACCTGCGCATCCCGCGCAAGGAGGCACAGGGCTTTATCGACCGCTATTTCGAACGCTTCCCCGGCATCCGCACCTATATGGATGACACGGTCGCCTTCGCCAAAGAGCATAAATATGTCGAGACCCTGTTCGGGCGCAAAATCCACACACCGGAAATCGGCGCCAAAGGGCCGCAGGCGGGCTTTGCCAAGCGTCAAGCGATCAACGCCCCGATTCAGGGCTCCGCCGCCGACATCATCCGCCGCGCCATGATCCGTATGCCCGAAGCGATCAAAGACCTCCCCGCCACCATGCTGTTGCAGGTGCATGACGAATTGATCTTCGAGGTAGATGAGGATGCCTGCGATCAGGTGATCGAAGTGGTCAAGGACGTGATGGAAACCGCCTCCGATCCGGCAGTGAAGCTCGATGTCCCCATCGAAGTGGACGCGGGCATTGGCGACAACTGGGCCGAAGCGCACTAGCGCCTTGCGTGGCGTCTCCTTTGCTGCCGGAAATACTCAAAAGAAAACGGCGCGGGAAATTCCCGCGCCGTCCGAGTATTTAAAACCATCAGAAAGCCGAAATCAGATCAGCCCTTCTTTGCGGAAAAGCTGTTTCATATCCGTTTCGGGCCGTGGCCCGATGTGGGAGATCACCTCACCTGCAGCGATACAGCCCATCCGGCCACAGGCCGCGAGACTCTGCCCCGTCGCGTAGCCGTAAAGAAAGCCTGCCGCGAACTGGTCGCCTGCGCCGGTGGTGTCCACAGGCTGCACCCGTTTGACCGGCACCACCGCTTCTTCCTCACCCTGCACCAGCACCACATCCGAGCCCGAGCGCGTGCAGACCACAAGGCCGGATTCGGAGGCAGCGGTTTCCAGAGCGGTAGACAGGTCGCTCTGGTAGAGGCTTTCCCATTCGTGTTCGTTGCCGATCACGAAATCCAGCTCTTTGACGAATTTGCGGAAGTCGTCGCGGTGGCGATCCACACAGAACGGATCGGAGAGCGAGATACCGACCTTGCCGCCTGCGGCTTTGGTCAGTTTCGCGGCCTGATTGAACGCATGTTTGCCTTGGGGTTTGTCGTAGAGGTAGCCTTCGAGGAACATGATTTCCGTATCGGCGGCCACAGATTGAGCGACATCATCGGCGGAGATCTCGGAGGAGATGCCCAGATAGGTGTTCATCGAGCGCTCCCCGTCCGGCGAGACGAAGATCATCGAGCGCGAGGTGGGTAGCTCTCCGCCCGGCACGGGGCTGTTGACGAAGGCGGTGCCGTCGGATTCCATCTCGGCGGCGTAGAACCGCCCCAGCGCATCGTCGTGGACGCGCCCGATAAAGCCGGTTTTCAGCCCCAGCCCGCCAAGCCCTGCCAGCGTATTGGCCACAGAGCCGCCCGGCGTCTGCACGCGGTTGGTCATGGAACTGTAGAGCAATTCGCCGCGCTCGCGCTCCACCAGTTGCATGATGCCTTTCTCGATCCCCATGAGTTCGAGGAAACTGTCATCCGCCTGCGTAATCACATCGACGATTGCGTTGCCGATGCCGACAACCTGATAGGTTTTAGTCAAGATTTTTCTCCTCATACATGCAGAGGTCGCGGATCAGACACGTGCTGCACAAAGGTTTACGCGCCTTACAGACATAACGTCCGTGCAGGATCATCCAGTGATGCGCGTGTTGTTGGAATTCGGCGGGGATATTGTCTTCGATGGCGCGTTCAACCGCGACGACATCCTTGCCCACGGCTACGCCGGAACGGTTGCCGAAGCGGAAGATATGGGTGTCTACGGCCTGTGTCGGCACATGCCACCACATATTGAGCACCACATTGGCGGTTTTGCGGCCAACGCCCGGAAGGCTTTCCAGAGCGGCGCGCGACGAGGGCACTTCGCCGCCGTAGTCCTCAACGAGGATCCGGCTCATCTTGATGACGTTTTTCGCCTTGTTGCGATACAGCCCGATGGTTTTGATATGTTCGATCAAACCCTCTTCGCCCAGATCAAGCATCTTCTGCGGCGTGTCGGCGATTTTGAACAGCTCTTTGGTGGCTTTGTTCACCCCTTTATCCGTCGCTTGCGCGGACAGAGCCACCGCCACGAGCAGGGTATAGGCGTTCGTATGCTCGAGCTCCCCTTTGGGCTCGGGCTCTGCCGCCTGAAAACGGGTGAATATCTCGCGGATCGTTTGGTAATCGAGTTGCTGGACCATGGGGCGTCTAATGCCTTGTCAGAACGGTCTGGGCAAGCCGTTTGATGGCAATGGCCGCCACGGAACCGGATCAAAACCCGCAAGGAGCGCGGGCATGGGGATTTGGCGCAAGTTTCGGGTCGGCAAACCCCGCCGCAACGGCTAGGCTTTTCCCGACCACCCTCGTTTCACCGGAGCAAGCCTGTGCCAAACCCCGTGCCATCCTCTGCGCAATCCCAAGACACGCTTCCTGCCGCGTCTCCGGAACTGTGCGAAGACCGCTACCATTATCAGGTGATCCGCCGCGCCATCGAGATTCTCGACAAGGCTGCCCTGCCCCTGCCTCTGGATGCGCTGGCCGAAGAACTGGGCATGTCGCCCTTCCATTTGCAAAAGACCTTCAGCCAATGGGCCGGTGTCTCCCCGAAACGTTTCCAGCAATATCTGACCCTCGGCCATGCCAAGGCGCTGATTGCCGAGAACCACACGCTGCTCGACACGACCGAAGCCACGGGCCTGTCCGGCACGGGGCGGCTGCATGATCTCTTTGTGCGCTGGGAGGCCATGACCCCCGGCGAATACGCCCGCAAAGGCGACGGGCTGTCGATCTCCTACGGCTGGTTCGACACGCCCTTCGGCCCGAGCCTCGCTATGGCCACACCACGCGGGCTTTGCGCAATGGCCTTTGCCTCCGAATGTAGCACACAGGCCGCCTATGACGATCTCGCAAGCCGCTGGCCCAAAGCCGAATTTGTCCACGCGCCCGAACAGGTCCGCCCCTATGTCGAGGCCGCGATTGGCGGCGGCGAGATGAAGCTGCACCTCTTGGGTGCCCCGTTCCAGATCAAGGTCTGGGAGGCGCTTCTCGCCATTCCGTCAGGGCAGGTCACCACCTATTCCGACATCGCCCGCCGCATCGGCAGCCCCAAAGCTGTGCGCGCCGTGGGCACTGCGGTCGGGCGCAATCCGGTTAGTTGGCTGATCCCCTGCCACCGTGTGCTGCGCAAAACGGGGGCCTTGGGCGGCTACCATTGGGGCCTACCCGTCAAACGCGCCCTGCTGGCCTATGAAACCGCACAGGCAGAAGAACAACACAACTGAGCGAAAACCCGCCACATTTTCGTGAACACCGCAAATCCATCGTGCGAGTGGCGTCAGAGAACGGTAAAACCGGCGTCAAGAGCAGTTTTTCAAGGAGGATCCAAATGAAATCCCCGCTATATATCGCCATCCCGCTGGTCGCATCTTTCGGACTGAGCGCCTGTATGGACACTTACGACACCAATTCCAAAACCACTCAAGGCGTCGCACTCGGTGCCGCTCTGGGCGGGATCACTGCCGCGGCCACATCCGGCAGCAATGACAAACTCGCCAAAGTCGCCGTGGGCGCGATGATTGGCGGGGCTGTGGGCGGCGCAATCGGCCAGCAGCTTGACAAACAGGCCGCCGATCTGCGTCAGGACCTCGGCAATGACGACGTGCAAATCGTCAACACCGGTTCGCAACTGATCGTGACCATGCCGCAAGACATCCTGTTCGCCACGGACAGCGCCGTGGTCGTGCCTTCGCTGCAATCCGATCTGCGCACGCTGGCCTACAACTTGCAGGACTATCCGAACACCACCGTGCAAGTCATCGGCCACACCGACAACACCGGCAGCGCCTCTTATAACCAGGAGCTCTCCACCCGCCGCGCCTCGGCTGTTGCGACCATCCTGACCGCCAATGGCGTCTCCACAGGTCGCGTTCACGCCTTTGGCCGTGGCGAGGATCAACCGGTCGCCACCAACCTGACCGCAGAGGGCCGCGCCCAGAACCGTCGCGTCGAAATCATCATCACGCCGACTTCGGCCTGATCCGCGTTTCAGACCATTCAAAAGGCCGGACAATGTTCCGGCCTTTTTTCATAGCTCCACCGCGATGATGGTCATATAACTTGACCAATCAAATTCAGGGGTTGCTATGCCATTTCAGAAAATCAACGCCGAAAAACTCAGTTCCTCTGTCGCAAAACAGATCGAGCTTCTTATTCTGCGCGGAATTTTACGGCCAGGAGAGCGGCTCCCCTCCGAGCGCGACCTCTCCGAACGGCTGGGTGTGTCGCGCCCCTCTGTGCGCGAGGCCGTGGCAGATCTGACGGAAAAGGGACTTCTGGAGACCCGTGCGAGCGCTGGCATCTTCGTAGCCGATGTTCTGGGGTCCGCCTTCTCTCCGGCGCTTGTTCGGCTCTTCGGGGCGCATAACGAGGCGGTGTTCGACTATATCGCCTTTCGCCGTGATATGGAGGGGCTGGCAGCAGAGCGTGCGGCGCGGATGGCCTCGGATACCGATCTGAAGGTCATCCAGACGATTTTCGAAAAGATGGAAGCCGCCCACCCCAAGCGCAATCCCACGGAGGAGGCCCGACTTGACGCGGAATTCCACCTCTCGATCATCGAGGCCTCGCATAATGTGATCATGCTGCACATGATGCGTTCGATGTTCGATCTCTTGCGTGAAGGGGTGTTCTACAACCGCTCCGTGATGTTCAAACAGCGCACCAACCGCGCGCAGCTTCTGGACCAGCACAGGGCGATCAACGATGCCCTCCAGACCCGTGATCCGGAGGCCGCCCGCGCCGCTGTCACGCGGCATCTCGATTATGTCGAGGAGGCTTTGCTGGACCAGCAGAAATTCGAGCACAACGAAGAAGTCGCCAAACTCAGGTTCAAACACGAACAGGCACGCGGCTAGTCACTTACCCCTGATAATTGGCTATAAAAAAGCCCCGCCGGAAAGGGCGGGGCTTGTCTTGTTCAGGGGCGATCCGATCCGGTCAGAAGATCAGAACGTGTTAGTGCAGCTTGGCGCTCACATCGGCAATCGCGTTGTCGATCAGGTCGTTGGCTTCCGCCGCAGACATTTTCTTCGCGATCACGTCGGATGCCGCCGCGATGGCCACGTTCACAGCCGTGTCACGCACTTCGCGGATGGCGGCAGCTTCAGCAGCCTCGATTTGCTCTTCGGCGGCAGCAAGGCGACGGGCGATGGAGGATTTCAGATCCTCTTTCGCTTTCGCAGCGGCGGCTTCGGAATCTTTCTTCGCCTGAGCCACGATCGCGTCAGCCTGTTCCTGCACTTCGCGCTGTTTGCGCTCGTAGGATGCGAGGATCGACTGGGCCTCTTCACGCAGGGTGCGGGCTTCGTCCAGTTCGGCTTTGATGCCTTCGGCACGCTGGTCCAGCATACCGCCGATCATCGCCGGAACTTTTTTCCAGATCAGGATACCGACGAAGACCAGAAAGCCCAGAAGCACAACGAAGTTGGTGTTCTTGAGCGAAAAGAACGGGCCGGACGCGGCAAAGGCCGGGCTTGCGACGGTGAGAGCGAGAAGGAGGGAAAGTTTTTTCATGTCCTTAACCTTTCAACCGTGCGGTGACTGCCGCGTTGATCGTGCGACCGTCGGCAGTGCTGCCCATGGCGGCGACGAGTTCCTTGGCGGTTTCCTTGGCAACGTCTTTCACGCTGTCCATAGCACCGTCGCGGATTGCGGCAATCGCTTTTTCAGATTCAGCGGCTTTCGCGGCGATCTGGGCATCGGCCTTGGCGGTCGCTGCGTCAAGATCGGCCTGAATGGCCGCACGGGCTTCGCCCGCGATCTGCTGGGCCTTGGCTTTCGCCTCTGCCAGAGCAGCGTTATATGCCTCTTCCGCTTCTTTTGCCTTGAGCTTGAGCTCTTCGGCGGCGGAAATATCATTCATGATCGTGCCGGAACGCTCGGCGAGCACCGAAGAGATGCGCGGCAGTGCGATCTTGGACAGCACGAAATAGATCACGACAAGCGTGACGAGAAGCCAGAAAATCTGGTTGGGGAATGTCGCAAAGTCCAGCTGCGGCATCCCTGCCTCAGCGGCAGCATGTGCGGCATCTGCAGCGTGGGTTTCGGCCCCATGCGTATCTGTTGCCATCTTAACCTCCTGGTTCTGACCGAAATCCCCCGAAATGACGGGAGAACAAGACTCCTGATGTTACGCGAGGGTGGGACTATGGAAGTCCCACCCTGCCGTAAGGATGGAGCGTCGGATCAGACGGCGAACATCAGAAGCAGAGCGACGAGGAACGAGAAGATCCCCAGAGCTTCTGCGAAGGCCATGCCGATGAAGAGCGTCGCGGTTTGCGAAGCTGCGGCGGACGGGTTGCGAAGAGCGCCGGAGAGGTAGTTACCTGCTACGTTGCCCACACCCATTGCTGCGCCGCCCATGCCGATAGCGGTCAGACCAACACCGATGTATTTGCCGAGTTCTGCGATATTGCCTTCCATTGTGGTATCTCCTTACGTTGGAATTGGCTGGATAGGATTTCGAACCTGTTTACTGCGGGCCTTAGTGGACCGGATGCAGCGCGTCTTTCAGATAGACACAGGTCAGAATGGTGAAGACGTAGGCCTGAATGAAGGCCACGAGAATTTCGAGACCATACATGGCGGTGATCGCCAGAATGGACACCGGAGAGATCGCCGCGATGGCAGCAAACCCTGCGAAAACCTTGATCACGGCGTGACCGGCCATCATGTTGCCCGCCAGACGAATGGAGTGGCTGACCGGACGCACGAAGTAGGAAATCAGCTCGATCACGGCAAGAAGCGGACGCACGGCCATCGGTGCGGAGCTGACCCAGAACAGGGCGAGGAATTTCGAGCCGTTTTTGACAAAGCCCAGAACCGTCACGAAGACAAACACCAGAAGCGCCAGCACACCGGTCACCGCGATGTGCGATGTGGTGGTAAAGGACAGCGGCAGAAGGCCCAGCATGTTCGAGAACACGATGAAGATGAACAACGTCATCACATAGGGGAAGTATTTCACGGCATCCTTGCCGGTCACATCCTCGATCATCTTGTAAACGAAACCGTAGGTCAGCTCTGCAACAGACTGGCCCTTGGTCGGCACGATGGAACGGCTGCGCGAACCGACAACCAGAAGCAGGATCACACCGACAACGGCGAGCGCCATCCAGAGCGTCACATTGGTGATCGTGTACCAGTGCACCGGACCGTCGCCAAAGAGCGGCGTGACCTTGAACTGGTCCATCGGGTGGAAAACAAGGCTGCTCTCGGAACCATGTGCTTCAGTCGCCACGTTCAATCCCTCTCATCAGGTGCGGGTGTCCCCGCGTTCGTCTCATTGGCCGCCGCCTGTTCGGCGATCTGGCCCCTCTCGATCTCTTTCGCCGTGCGCATCATGGTTTTGACGCCGGCCGCGAGACCAAATCCGATAAACAGCACGAGGAAAAGCGGGGAAGTCCCCAACAGCTTGTCCAAGCCGAACCCCATGCCAAAACCGATCAACAGACCGGCCACTAGTTCCGTCACCATCCGCCATGCCATATTGGCTTGGGAAAAGTGCTCTTCCCCGCGGGAGGTTTTCGGCTTCTGCGCCTCTTTCATCTTCGCGAGCCGCTCTTCCAAAGCGTGCAAACGCTTGGGATCATGCGGTTCGGACATATGAAAAGCCCCCTGCGGTCATTTGCGGGCAAGCTATGCGGGAGGGCGTTTAGAGTCAATGTGGAATTGAAGCCTTGGCGCGTGACATATGGCGTTGTTTTCATTGAGTATTTTCACCATCAGAAAACCGCCCTGCCCCGCAAGGCATCGCCGTTAGCGCAAAACGCTCTCGTTTTCGTTATTCAACCAGATGGTTGACCAAAGCCGCGCTTCCTCCTATCGCAAACACATGGCACATGATCTCGACCTCATCTTCGCAGCCCTCGGCGACCCGACCCGTCGGGCGATCCTGATGATGCTTCTGGAAGATGACATGGCGGTCACGGATGTGGCCGAGCCTTTCGAGATGTCTCTGGCCGCAGTTTCCAAACACCTTTCCATTCTGACCCGCGCCGGACTGATCGCGCAGGAAAAGCGTGGGCGGGTGAAATGGTGCAAGCTGGAGCCGGACGCCATGCGCGCCGCGTCGGTCTGGATGCAGGGGTTTGGCCAGTTCGAGGAGATTGATCTCGACGGGCTGGAACGGTTTCTGGAGCGCGAACTGTCAGACGGGGCGTAACCTTTGGCCGCCGCGCCTGACCCTGTATCAGGCTTAGCGTCAGGCTTCGTGCTTCAACAGAAGATAGAGCGCCAGAACCGTCAGGCCGATCCCGCCGAAGACCAGCGCAGGCGGCGTGCCGTGGCCCAGAAGGATTTCCCAGATGATCACCCATGAGGGCACGAGATAGGTGTAGGCCATGACCTTGGCCGCCGCCAGTCGCACAGAGGCATAGGCCAGAAGCGTTGCCGAGGTGGTGGTGGCAAAGACGGTGATATAGCCCAGCGCGATCCAGACGATGGCCGGAAGATGGGCCCAGTCGGTCTCGACCACATCCCGCCAGCCCAGCAACAGGATCGCAAGCGAGGCGGCGGACAGGATGAAGAAGGTGAACACCAGCGTGCGTTCGCCCCGATGCAGTCGCGGCACCAGCGGCGTGTAGAGCGCATGGGCCACGACGCCGATGAAATAGAGCGCCTCCCCGCGTCCGATGTGAAAGGCCAGAAAGGCATGAATATCGCCGCGAAAGATCACCCAGAGCGCGCCCACCGCACCTGTGGCCAGCGCAAGGGCGATGCGGCGCGTGGTGATCTGGCGCATGATCAGATAGCCGAACCCAGCCGCAAGAAGCGGTGTCAGGGTGAAAACGGCAGAGGCAGAGACCGGTTCGGCGGTTTTCAGGCCAACAAACATCATCACGAAGTAGAGCGCGAAGATGCCGCCCAGAATGGCGTAGCGCCACGGCTGGCGCAGCGAAGCACGCGGGATGCCGCCCGTGGCCATCGCCATGATGCCCACAAAAATCGCCGCTGCGACAAAGCGCACGCCGTTGAGCGCCAGAGGCGTGATTTCATTGGCCGCCATCGCGCCGAGGGAAAAAGACCCGGCAACAAGACAGGAAAAGGTCAACATCGCCAGATGGCCGTTCCGGCGATCTTTGGCTGCGGCAATATGGGGCACGGGCAAAAGCTCCCTCTCAGGACATTTTCTAAAATCTTGCGCCATCTAAAGGTTTTCACACCGGACCGGAAGCCCTGCCGGACGTGAAAGGCCGCGACATCAATATGTTGCGTGAATAAGTGTATGGCACAGGCCCCGAAACCTTGTGGCGCGGGACAGCTGAAAGAGGCTTTAACGGCAGAGCGGGCACAGGTCCACTGCCCGCTTGCGCACATGTCGGGCGCAAATTCCGTCAAGCAACATTCAAGCGGTGCGTGAGGTGGTTACTTCGCGCCGGGCCATTCCTTGGCCCGCGCCTTGAGGAAGGTGAGAAATGCCTGCACCTTCGGCGTCCGGTGCAGGTCGACATGGGTGACAATCCAGTTCTGGCTGCCCCATTCAGGTCTGGCCGGCAGGATTTCCCTGATGTTCTCGCGGCCATGCGCCATCCATGTCGGCATGAACCCGACGCCTGCGCCCGCGTTGATGGCGTCATTCATCGCGCCCATGTCGGAGGTGCGGAAGACCACGTTGCTCGCAGGGACATTCTCGTTGATCCAGATCACGAAAGGCGCACGCGAGTGGCTGTCGTCCAGCGAGATAAAGCGCAATTCCTGCGTCAGCGCGTCCCCTTCGCCCTGCGGCTCGCCATAGGTGTCGAAATAGCGCTTGTGGGCATAGAGCCCGATGTCCTGACTGTAGAAGGGCTGCACCACATTGTCCGGCTCTTGCGGCGGGCGACCTGCACGAATGGCAACATGGGCCTCGCCATATTCCAGCCGGAACACCCGCTCGCCGGTGAGATAGCGCACGGACAGCGCCGGATGCTCGCGCTGGAACTCGGCCAGAACCGGCGCCAGAAGCGGCCCCATCCCCGGCAGCGAGGTGACAACCAGTTCGCCCGCAACCTCTTCTCCGCGTCCCTTGATGCGCGAGACAAGCTGCGACAGTTGGTCATCGGTGGTTTGCGCGACTTTCAACACGTCCAGCCCCGCCTCGGTCGGCGTGTAGCCGCGCGCGTGGCGTTGGAAGAGCTTGACCCCCAAACGGGATTCCAGCGCATCAATATGACGGATCACCGTAGCGTGGTGGACGCCCAGCGCCTGAGCCGCGCCGGACACGGTGCCCATTTTGGCAACCTGAAAGGCAGTGCGGAACTCATCCCAGTTTTCGACGGACATTGGCGACCTCATGTGCGCAAAAGAACAATTTGCGCGGATCATCCTGCTGTCTGTTGGAAATTGCAAGCTATTTTGCGCGTTGCGGGTTTCTTAATTCCGCCCACTGCTCCGCCGCCTCCGGCAAATCGCCGCGCCACTCCGCTTTCAACGCCGCACGTTCCACCTCCAGCAAAGCCTCAAGTGTCGCAATCCGCGCCCCGCGCCCGCGCATGTGGTCCTGAAACCGGTGCGAATGCACAATGGTCGGCACCGCATCCAGAGGCTCCCACGCATCAAGCACCGTCACACGGCGCAGGTTGAACTCCGGCGGCAATACATAATAACGCAGATCACTCTCCCAGAGCATGTCTTTGAGGATGATCTGATCGCGCAACACAGTGTCATCGGCAAAAAACCTCTCGGCCCACTCCCTGAGAAACGCCAGCATCACAGGGCTGCGCCGGTAGAGAAAGACGCCGGAGTTGTGCTGCGGAAAGGCATAGGGCGTCACATGGTCCCGCCCCTGCCGGATCAGCGACCAGTCACGGCGCACATCATGACAGAGCGCACAGTCGAACCGGTCGAGAATGCCAAAGAGATCCCCCAGAGGCGCCACAAAGATCGTATCGCTGTCGACATATAACGTGCGCTCGAAACGCGACTGCGGCATGGCGCGCAGCTTTTCGCGCTCGTGCATGTCGTATCGCGCCGTGACCCGATCAAAGAGACCGGCCGGCAGGTTCTCCGGCAGGTCTGTCACCAGATCAATCGCGATCTCCGGCTCGTGTTCGCGCAAGGACCGCGCCGACTGGATCGCCAGATCGACATAGTCCGCCCCACTCGCAACACAAAGCACGCCACAGGTCACATGGCCCTGCTCCGACGCGGTGTTCTGTAAGTCTTGCATCTATCGTATATCCTCCCGAGCGGGCCTTGCCACAAGTCTAGCGCGCGGGACCGGACATTCCAGAGCGATTGCTGCGGCCCCACCCATGCGCTGCCCGTGCGCTTTGACTTGACTCACCGCAGTCACGCGCGTAGAGAGCGGATCAAATTTCCCGGAAGTGTGCATCTTCCGGTCCTCAGGCTAAATGCCAGGATCGCCCCCCGTCAGCGTTATACGCCCACGGGGGCCAAGGTGCATTGAACGGGGTTCACATTCGCCGCTTCGTCCCCAGATGGAGCATATCGTCAACGGCCCCTGCCCGCCGGACACCCTTTGAACGGGTCATTCCACAGGGCGCAAACAGGAGAACGGCCCATGTTTGAAAATCTGTCTGATCGCCTTTCCGGCGTCTTCGACAAGCTCACCAAACAAGGTGCCCTGTCTGAAGACGATGTGAAAACCGCGCTGCGCGAAGTCCGCGTCGCCCTGCTGGAAGCGGACGTGTCGCTGCCCGTCGCGCGCGACTTCGTCAAAGCCGTCACAGAAAAAGCCACCGGACAGGCCGTCACCAAATCCGTCACACCGGGTCAGCAGGTCGTCAAGATCGTGCATGACGAGTTGGTGCATGTGCTGCAAGGTGACGAAACCGACATCGGCACGCTCAAGGTGGATAACCCGCCCGCACCGATTCTCATGGTCGGTCTGCAAGGTGGCGGTAAAACCACCACCACGGCGAAACTCGCCAAGCGCCTAAAAGAAAAGCACGGCAAGCGTGTGCTCATGGCCTCGCTCGACGTTTACCGTCCGGCGGCTATGGACCAGCTCAAGGTGCTGGGCGAACAGATCGGCGTCGACACCCTGCCCATCGTGCCGGGTCAAAGCCCCGCAGATATCGCCAAACGCGCCAAGCAACAGGCCTCTATGGCGGGCTATGATGTCTATATGCTCGACACGGCGGGCCGCCTGTCCATCGACGACACGCTTATGGCCGAGGTCGAGGAAGTCAAAGCGATCACCTCCCCGCGTGAGACGCTGCTGGTGGTCGATGGCCTGACCGGTCAGGATGCTGTGCATACGGCAGAGAATTTCGACGGGCGCATCGGCATTTCCGGCGTTGTGCTGACCCGTATGGACGGGGACGGTCGCGGCGGTGCGGCGCTCTCCATGCGTGCGGTCACCGGCAAGCCGATCAAATTCGTCGGTCTGGGCGAAAAGATGGACGCGCTCGAAGAGTTCCATCCCGACCGCGTTGCGGGCCGCATCCTTGGCATGGGCGACATTGTCGCGCTCGTGGAAAAAGCGCAGGACACCATCGAGGCTGAACAGGCCGAAAAGATGGCGCGGCGCTTTGCCAAAGGTCGCTTCAACATGAACGACATGAAGATGCAGCTTGAGCAGATGCAGAAGATGGGCGGCATGGAAAGCATCATGGGCATGATGCCGGGCATGAAAAAAGCCGCCGCCCAGATCAAGCAAAGCGGATTCGACGACAGCGTGTTCAAACGCCAGATCGCGCTCATCAACTCGATGACCAAGAAAGAGCGTGCCAATCCGCAGATTCTGCAAGCCTCGCGCAAGAAGCGGATCGCCAAAGGTGCTGGCCTTGAGGTTTCCGAATTGAACCAGCTCATCAAAATGCACCGCCAGATGTCGGATGCCATGAAGAAGATGAGCAAGATGAAGGGCGGCATGTTCAAACAGGCGCTCAAAGGCATGATGGGCAAAGGCGGCCCGCAAGGGCTTGAGGACATGGACCCGTCCAAGATGGCCGAAGCGACCAAAGCTCTGGGCGGCGCGATGCCCAAGGGCATGGGTGGCCTGCCGGGTCTGGGTGGCGCTTTGCCGCCGGGCCTCTCGGGCTTCGGGAAAAAGAAATAAACATGACCCTCGCCCCCACCATAGAAACCCAGCGCCTGAGATTGCGCGCGCACAGGATCGACGATTTCGATGCCTACGCCGATGTCTTCTCCTCGGATCGCGCCAGCTACATGGGACAGTTGCAGCGTCGTCAGGCGTGGTTCAGCTTTTGCTCCGATGTGGCGCAATGGCAGCTGTTCGGTCATGGCGCTTGGGCGGTGGAACGGCTTGAGGACGGAAAGTTCATCGGGCAGGTCGCTCTGTTGAAGCCTGACCATTTCCCCGAGTTGGAACTGGGCTGGATGCTCACCTCCGAGGCCGAAGGGCACGGCTTTGCCGCAGAGGCCGCGATGGCCGCCCGTGATTATGCCTATGTCGAGATGGGGCGCGACACGCTTGTGTCCTATATCGATCCGAAGAACACGCGCTCCATCGCTCTGGCCGAACGGCTCGGCGCCGTGCGCGACGACACCGCCGCGCGCCCTGATGGCGAGAGCCTTGCGCAAACCGTTGTCTACCGTCACCCCACCATCGACGTCCTGCAAGACGGTGGTATGGAGGCCTACGCATGACCCGTATGTTCCGCCCCACATGCCCGACAGAAGTCCGACGCTTGTCCGACGCGATGCCGACAGGATGTTTTGCAGGGAGAACGCTGCAATGAACGAGACCCAGAAACGCGCCGCAGAAGTGCTCAAAGAGCATCGCGAGAGCATCGACCGGCTCGACGCGATCCTCGTCTATACGCTTGGCGAGCGGTTCAAACACACGCAGGCCGTGGGGAAACTCAAGGCCGAACACAACCTTCCGCCGTCCGATCCGGCGCGTGAGGCAAAACAGATTGCCCGTCTCGAAGACCTCGCAAAACGCGCGGACCTCGATCCGGAATTCGCAAAAGAGTTCCTGAAATTCATCATTCAGGAAGTCATCCACCATCACGAAAAACACCAAGATTGCTAAGGACTTACAAGACCTTGGCTCAATAGTCAGACTTAGGAGAAACACATCATGGCTATGAAAATTCGTCTCGCCCGCGGCGGTTCCAAAAAGCGCCCGTTCTACAGCATCGTGGCTTCCGATTCGCGCATGCCGCGTGACGGTCGCTTCATCGAGAAGCTGGGCACCTACAACCCGCTTCTGCCGAAAGACAGCGAAGATCGCGTGAAAATGGATCTGGAGCGCGTGCAATACTGGCTCGGCCAAGGCGCACAGCCGACCGACCGCGTGTCCCGTATGCTCGAAGCTGCTGGTGTTCTTGAGAAAAAAGAACGCAACAACCCGAAAAAAGCCGTCCCGGGCAAAAAAGCTCAGGACCGCGCTGAAGAGAAAGCTGCAAAAGCCGCTGCCGCCGCTGAAGCTGCTGCTGCACCGGCTGAAGAAGCCGCAGAAGAGTAAGTCTTCAAAGGGAAATCCCTTGCGAGCTTCGTGCTTTTTCAGGCGCAGGTGTCCAACACCTGCGCCTTTTCCCTTTGCTCTACAAATATGGGCAAAAACAGGGCTTTCCGCTGGACAGCGCGATTGCACATAATCAGACTTGATCCCGACAGAGCCATTATGGCGCTTCATCTCTGAGCCAACACTGGAAAACAGACATGACAAAACTCGCTGCATTCGGGCAGTTTTCGACCGCTTTTCGTAATGATTTTACCGAACTTATGCGCTGGCGTCGTGATGTGCGGAAGTTCCAGCCTATCGCCGTGAACCCGCTGGCGCTGGAGCGCTGCCTCAAGGCCTTCACCCTCGCGCCCTCCGTGAGCCTGACCCAGCCCTGGCGTCTCGTCGCGGTCAAAAGCGAGGCGGCCCGCGCCGCTGTGGTCGGGAATTTCAAGACATTCAACATCTCCGCCCTGTCCGGTCAGGACGGTGAAGCGGCCCAGAGCTTCGCCGCGCAAAAGCTCAAAGGACTTGAGGACGCGCCGGTGCAATATGCCGTCCTGAGCGACCCTGCCGCCTCGCAGGACCATCCTTTGGACCTCTCGTCCATACCGCAAGTGCTCGAATACTCGGTGGCCACCGCAATCATGCAATTCTGGCTCGCCCTGCGCGCCGAAGGAATCGGCATGGGTTGGGTCTCGCGTCTCGATCAGGCGCAGTTGAAGGCCGATCTCGACCTGCCCTCCTCTTGGGCGTTGGTCGGCTATCTGTGCGTCGGCTATCCCGACCATGACGCGAGCGAGCCGGAGTTGCAAACCCAAGGCTATGAGACACGCGACGCGACCCTCGATATTCTGGACCGCTAAACACCGGCAAACACGCCAGAGCTTCAAACTTCCTCCGAAACGATCTAAGATTTTTCGGCAACAAACAGAGAGCAAAGCATGACTGACACGCGGATCATCGTCGGTGCCATCGCGGGGGCTTATGGCGTCCATGGCGAAGTGCGGATCAAAAGCTTTTGCGCCGAGCCGGAGGCCATTGCCGACTATGCGCCCCTGACCTCCGAAGACGGGACGAGAACCTTCGACCTGACCCTCACCCGCGCGATCAAGAACGGGTTCGCCGGACAGATCAAGGGAATCGAGAACAAGGAGGAGGCCGACGCGCTCAAAGGCGTGACGCTTTTCGCCGAACGTGACACCCTGCCCTCCCTGCCCGACGACGAGTATTACCACGCCGACCTGATCGGGCTGACCGTGCTCGACACGGGCGGCACGGAACTGGGACAGGTGCGCAACGTCCTCAATCACGGCGCAGGCGATTTGCTGGAGGTGCATGGGCCGAACCTCAAGGCCTCTGTCCTTCTGCCCTTCACAATGGCCAATGTGCCCACCGTTGATCTCGCTTCGGGCCGCATCATCGCGGACCCGCCCGAAGGGCTGTTCGAGTGAGTGACATGACGGACAGCGCCCCGAAATCCCATGGCCGTCTCGCCGTGCGTCCGACGCTCAAGCCCAGCGAGTTGATGACCAACACCCCCGATCTCGCGGGGGTCTGGAAAGCCAAGGTTATCACCCTCTTTCCCGAAGCCTTCCCCGGCGTTCTGGGCGAAAGCCTGACGGGCAAGGCGCTTCAGGACGGCAAATGGCAGTTGGAGAAAATCCGGCTGCGCGAATTTGGCGAAGGCAAGCACCGCAATGTCGACGACACGCCCGCCGGCGGCGGCGCAGGCATGGTGATCCGCCCCGATGTGATGGGCAATGCCATCGACTTTGCCATGAACGGCGCTCCGCAAGACCGCGCCCAATGGCCTCTGGTCTACCTCAGCCCGCGCGGCAAACGCTTTGATCAGGCGACCGCGAAACGCTGGTCCAAGGCCCGCGGAATCACGATGATCTGTGGCCGGTTTGAGGGCGTGGATGACCGCGTTCTCTTTCACTACGGGATCGAAGAGGTCTCTCTGGGCGATTTCGTCCTCACAGGTGGCGAGATTGCCGCGCAAGCCATGATCGACGCCACCGTGCGCCTCCTGCCCGGTGTCTTGGGAAATGCCGAAAGCATCGAAGAAGAAAGCCACGCCAACGGCCTGCTGGAACATCCGCAATTCACCCGCCCCGCCGAATGGCGCGGCCTGCCGATTCCGGAGGTTCTGATGTCCGGCCATCATGGCAAGATTGCCGAATGGCGTCAAAAAATGGCGGAGAAGATCACCCAAGAGCGCAGACCGGACATGTGGGACGCCTATCAGGCCGCCCAAAAGACGCAGAAAGCCAAGAAGTAAAGGCCGATCCCTCTTGATTGAAACCGGCGCGCAGCTTATACACCGCGCGTCTGGCATCGGGATTCGACGCACAGACCTTTTTGCTATTCGCCGGACGGCTTCTTCTCCGTCCAACAGGGCCAAGGCAGAATGTTCAAAGCAAAGACGACCTGAACCCTCCGGCGGGCGCACCCAAACGGGATCAATGCGGACCCGATCGAAGACGCGGAGCTCTGGGGCAGTTGAAACCTTCGTGGACAAAACCACGAGCAAATTGGAGTTTAAGCGATGGATCTTATCGCCCAGCTTGAAGCCGAGCAAATCGAAGCTCTCGGCAAGACTATCCCGGATTTCAAAGCCGGTGACACCATTCGCGTCGGTTACAAAGTGACCGAAGGCACGCGCACCCGTGTGCAGAATTACGAAGGTGTCTGCATCTCCCGTAAGAACGGCAAAGGCATTGCCGGTTCCTTCACGGTTCGCAAGATTTCTTTTGGTGAAGGTGTGGAACGTGTGTTCCCGCTCTACTCCACCAACATTGACTCGATTGAGGTTGTGCGTCGCGGTAAAGTCCGTCGTTCCAAGCTCTATTACCTGCGTTCGCGTCGCGGAAAATCCGCACGTATCGCGGAAGTCACCAACTACAAGCCGCTCGAAGCCTGAGGATCGCACCGATGAAAAACGATATCCATCCCGATTACCACTTCATCGACGTCAAAATGACCGATGGCACGATCGTCAAAATGCGCTCCACTTGGGGTGCAGAAGGCGACACGCTGGCGCTCGACATCGATCCGTCCGCTCACCCGGCATGGACCGGTGGCAACTCCCGCCTCATGGATGCTGGCGGTCGTGTGTCCAAGTTCAAAAACAAATACGCTGGCCTCGGCTTCTAAGCCCGGCTTACAGTGCATGTTTGAAAAGGCCCGTAGCAATGCGGGCCTTTTTCTTTGCCTGCCGCCGAACATTCCGCCCCGAAAGCCTCCGTCCCTACGCGCCATTCGCGGCAGGTCTGCCACACAGGACGATTGCGAAACCCGCGCTTCATCAAGAGGTTATACGGGATTTCCCGAAAATTTCCCCCTCGGGCATTTCGTGAAACACTTTCATGGCGCGAACCCTCTTGCACAGGGACTGCGATCAACGGCATACAGAAACAAACGGTTTACAAACGCGCAGATAAGCGCGGCAAGAAACGGGAAGTCGGGACGTGGCGCATATTATCATTGTCGGGAACGAAAAAGGCGGAGCGGGGAAATCCACCGTCTCCATGCATGTGGCAACGGCGCTGTCGCGCCTCGGGCATCGGGTTGGTGCGCTGGATCTGGACCTGCGCCAAAAGACCTTTGCGCGCTATCTGGAAAACCGCCTGAGCTATTGCCTGCGCGAAGGGATCGAGCTGGCCACGCCGGAATATCGTGACCTGCCGCAGGTCGAAGCCTCCGATCTGTCCGAGGGCGAGAATATCTATGACCGCCGCCTGTCGATGGCTGTGGCCGGTCTGGAAGACAGCTGTGACTTCATCCTGATCGACTGCCCCGGTTCGCACACCCGCCTGTCGCAGGTAGCCCACACGCTTGCGGACACGCTGATCACACCGATGAACGACAGTTTCATCGACTTCGACCTTCTGGCCCGCGTTGATCCGGATACGAATAAAATTCTCGGCCCGTCGGTCTATTCCGAAATGGTCTGGAACGCACGGCAGCTGCGGGCGCAGGCCGGATTGAAGCCGATTGACTGGGTTGTGCTGCGCAACCGTCTTGGCGCACAGGCGATGCACAACAAGAAAAAAATCGGGGCCGCTTTGCAAGAGCTGTCCAAGCGCATCGGCTTTCGCGTGGCTCCGGGCTTTTCCGAGCGCGTGATCTTCCGCGAACTTTTCCCGCGCGGGCTGACGCTTCTTGATCTGAAAGATGTCGGCGTCAAATCCGCGTTGAATATTTCCAACGTGGCCGCACGTCAGGAAGTACGCGAATTGCTGAAAGAATTGAATTTGCCGGGTGTCGAGGTCGACATCTAAAGGATGCCGAACTTCAAAGCCTGTCACAATAGACTTTAAGGCGTCACGGGACGCCTTGAAGCATCGCCTGCCCTAATCGATCCGGCGCCCTAGTCGATCCGAACCACCGTGATCGCCTCTGCGGTTAAACGCTGTGCCGCCAGTTCACTTTGAGAGCTACGGCGAAACCTCTCCGGTTTCGCCAGAATAAAGCCTAGAGTGAGACCGGCACATAGAACTGCGCTGAAAACCATTTTGAACATAAAGTGACTCTCGCACAAAAATCTTAAAAAAGACTTGCCGGCTCACCTCCGTCAATCAGGCCAACTGGTCAATGCGGCGCAGGAAGGCATCGCCTTTTTGCCGCGCCACGACATGACGTTCGCCCGGAACGGCCCTCACCGTCTCGGCATATTCCGAGACCCGCACATTATTTGCATCGCCCTTCTCACGGCTGCGCTGCCACAACAAGGCGGCCACGGCGAAGATCATGAGGCCGAAACCAATGGCCAGAAGCGTCACATTATCCGCCGCAGTCAGGCCGGTCGTCCAGTCCTGATAGAGCGCTTGTCCTTTTGCCAAGATATCCAATCTCCGGCCTCCTTCTTCTTGCGGGATCTGGGATCAGTCTCCTACCGCAAAGTGGCGAGAATCGGGCCAAGTCATGACAAAGCAGGTCGGATTTCGTGGTAAAATGGAGATCGTTCACAAGATATGGCGTGTCTGCCAAAGCTCCGCCGCACGCGCTTCGGCGTTTTCAACGCCCAAGGTGTCCAATGCCAACGCTGCCGTCGCCCGCACAATGGCCTCGGCAAAGGGATCATCCAGATCACCCCGCCAAAGCGCGGAAAGCCGCGTCACATCGGTTTCGCCATCACTGAGCTTGCGCGTGTCCTCAAGGCTCGGCGGTAAAAGCCTCTCCCACGGCTTTCCGTCTCTCAGGCCGAACACCTGTATGTCTTTCGTGGGATTGCGCTCGAACTCGCCGCCACCGCCCTTGATGACAGACATGGCTTTCAGCCCCAGAAGATGCGAAGCATCGGCCTGCAACTCGCGATAGGGCGGATGGAACACACCTTGGACCGAAGCCCCCGCCCCACCGGGGTTGAGCATCCGCGCCACGGTGTTGAGACAGGACCGCAGTCCGAAATCCGCGCGCAGTTGCAACAGGCGCAAAAGAGCGGGCGAGAACCCTTCCAGAGGCAGGTAGGCAATATTGTCCCGCGCCAGAACCTCCGCCGCCTCATCCGGCCCCGCGCAACGGGTGATACCGGCATCCGACAGGCCCTCGCGCACCAGATGCCCGCTCTGCCCCAAACCGTTCCAGCCATGCAGCAAGACCTTGTGCCCCCCTCGCGCCACCAGACGCGCGGACAACAAAAACCACGGTAGGCCACGGGTCCGACCGGCGGCGTAGGACGGCCAATCAAGATCAGGGGTCGGCACAGCGGTCAGCACATCGCGAAACGCGGCGGTGAACCCCGCCAGTTCCTCAGGCACTTCGCCCTTCATCCGCATAAGCATGAGCATCGCACCAATGCTCTCAGGGGCCGCTTCCCCGCGCAGCACACGCGCCATAGCCTCATGGGCCTCGTCTTGTGTCAAAGACCGCGAGCGCCCCGGCCCGCGGCCAAGGATACGGACAAATTCTGCAATGCTCATCGGGTGTCACGCCCCTCACTCTGCGGCCTGTTTTGCGTCAACATGCGAGATCAGCGCCGCGGTTTCCGAACAACAAGAGCCATAATTCCTCCCCGCCTGCAAGGTCACGAGCACCGGAGCCATGTCGAAGGGAAACAAATACGAAAAAAGCCGCCGATAGACCGCCTGGGAGGAGAAGAGCGGTGTATCGAGCGGCTTTGCTCTGTGCCCCGACCAGCGGGACATATTCAGAACTCCCGAACTTCGGGAATGTGTTCCGTATCGCGGCATCACTGCCTTGCGATAACCTATATGTCGCGTGAATTGCTGCGCTGGGAAAGGTGTTCCCCGTGTTCACTCAAGAAAATATGCTGAATATACACGCAGTAGCTTAAAACTTATGCACAACATCGCAAAAAGGTCAAAAACGCGCCCGTCGAAAAACCGGCTGCGCTGCAAACTCAATCGCGCGCGCCCCGTCGCTTTGGAAATGACAAAATATCGGCATCTCCCGCAGCACGCGCAATGCCGTCGGAGAAGAAAACGATTCCCCGAGACTGCTTGAAAGACCGCTTCAACTGCGCCTGTTTTTGAGCCTCACCGCCCAACTTGCAGGCAGATCACAGATTACTGTCAAACCATCGGATCAGCGCGTCAACCTCCGGTGCCAGCGCCTGTGCAAACTCTCCTGCGAAAGCCTCGAAACCCGCGATATTCTTGGCATTGACGCCCACGATGACCGGAACACCCTGCGACAGGGCCTCTCCGATCAGACTGCGAAACCCGCGGCCTTCGACCTCCTGCTTGCCGAATTTGTTGATGACGACCAGATCGGCTCCCGCCTCCAGCCCCTGTTCTGTATGAAGCACCGCTTGCTCCAGCCCTGCCGGATCAAGGCGACAGCCTTTCGACAAGGCCCCGAGGCTTTGCGAAATCGGCACCAGTTGTCCCGTCGGCAAAAGCTTCAGATCCATGCGACATTTGGGAAGATCGGGCTGGTCGGTGTTGATCTGGACCGCACCGGTCACACGGTATCCTTGGGCCAGCAACCGCTCGGAAAACGCCGTGAGCAAGGTGTCCGTTTCGCCCCGCCCCTCTGTCATAACATATGCAAGCATCGCATTGCCCCTTGATTTGGCTGCGTCCAGCCATACAAAATGGAACCACCAAGGGAAAGCTCATAGAGGGAGCAGACAATATGGCACAGGTTCCCGGAGCAATACCCGGCGTCATTCTCGCCGGCGGTCAGGCGGAGCGCCTCGGCGGGATCGACAAAGGTCTCATGGAATTGGGCGGCACGCGCCTGATCGAGCGGATCATCCACCGGCTCGCCCCGCAATGCGCCACACTGGCCATCAGCGCCAATGGCGACCCGAAACGCTACTCCGAATTCGGCTACCCGATCCTGCCCGATGGCCGCGCCGAGGCTCAAGGGCCGCTGGCCGGAGTGCTGGCGGGGCTCGACTGGGCCGCGATGAAGGGCTTCAGCGCCATTGTGACCGTGGCGACCGACACGCCGTTTTTCCCCGCCGATCTGGTCACGCGACTACACGCCGTTTCCCAGCCCGAAGGCTTTGGCATGGCCGTCACAGAAGAGGCCAAAGAAACCCATTGGCACCCGACCTTCGGGCTTTGGCCTGTGTCTTTGCGTGATGATTTGCGGATCGCGCTTCAACGGCACCAGCGCCGTATGCGGCAATTTGCCGAGGGCAAGGGCGTGGTCCCTGTGGTCTTTGCGGCAGATGGGGCCAATGATCCGTTCTTCAACATCAACACGCCCGAAGAACTAACTCAAGCCGAGTCCCTGCTCAGCCGCGTTTGATCAGATAGGCTTGTGTTTCGCCATCGTCTTGCATCGACAGGTAGTGATGCCCCGCCTCCTGACAGAAATGCGGCACGTCGATCACAGCGGCGGGGTCTGACGCCAGAAGACGCAAAACCTGTCCTGTCTCCATCGCCAAAAGGCGTTTGCGCGCCTTGAGCACCGGCAGGGGACAGATCAGCCCCACGGCGTCCAGCTCGTCATCCCAGTGGGTCGTGTCAGAATGTTCTGTCGTTGCGCTCATATGATGAGGCTTAAGGCAGGCCCGCGTCCCCTGTCCAGAGGCAAGGTTTTCCGCGCGGGCCTTTCCTGCAGTGTTTCAGGCATATGTGTCATCAAGCCGCGCCCGCAGGTAGTCCGCCGCCCGCACCGGCGGGTATTGCTGGCCCACCATGCTCGGCAGAGGCGCGATCACGCTGTCGGGGTTAGGGTCGAGGTAGAATGCCGCCAATGTGCGCGGTTCGGCGGGCGGCAAGAGCCGGTGCGGCGCAGCGCGGTAGAGACCGTTGGTCCAGCGCATGAGCACCTCCCCGACCATCACCATCACTGTGTCTGGCTCCTCCAGAATATCCTGCCACTCCCCCGAACGGGTGCGAAACTGTATCCCGCCCACGCCATCGGTCAGCACGATGGTCAAAGCGCCGTAGTCGAATTGCGGCACTTCCGACAGGGGCTGATCGGGCGCGGCGGGGTCACTCGGTGTATGTGACAGGCGTAGAGTTGCCATCGGCTCGGAGAAATGTGGCTGGAAGAACCCTTGCGGCATGTCGAGGTCACGCTCCACCGCCCGCATGAGACCGCGCCCGAGGCCCAGCATTTCCTTATAGTAATCTCGCATCACATCGCGGAACAACTCGTCTTCAGGCCAGAGGTTCGGCGCACGGAAAGGCTCTCCGGCCAGAACACGCGGATCGTCGGGGCGCAGATCAAGGCCAATGCTGAAGCTCTCTTTGCGCAGGGGAACACCACCCTGACCGCCTGCGCGCTCGACACCCGGCCCGGCCCAGCCGCGATTGCAATTCGAATGGCGAATGTCCAGCGGAGCCTTCTCCGCCTCGGGCAACGCGAAAAAGGCATTGGCCTCACCCAGCACATCCCGAAGCAGCCCGCGAGGAATGCCATGGTCCGACAAAAGGCAGACACCTTCCTGACGAAAAGCCGACCCGAGTTCTGCGGCAAATCCGTCGGGGTTCTTACCGGATATATGGTCTCTGTAATTCAATATCTGTATCATATGTGGTCTTTCAAATGCAGTGTCTGCGCCCTCCTCCTGTCCGCTGATCCGCAGACCAATCAGCCGGTCCCACCACGATACACTCCAGCCATTTCCACCACCCCACAACCTATAGGTGAGCCGCCGGAAATCGGGGCCGTGCTGAAACCCCGTGCAGTTTCAGAGCCGTATGATCAGTTTCGATGCGGAAGCATTTTGCCCCAAAGCGCTTTCACAACCGCGCCCGGTCGCTTGCCCGCATCAGCTCTGTTGTGTGTAATTTTTTCAATACCGATAAAAAAGCTTCACAGAACCATCACAAAACGCGCGTAGGCGAACACCTGTGCAAAGCCATGCAGGCCGGAGATTTTTCGGGCTGTTGGCTCTGTGTCTCTCCTCAAGGGGGGAAGGATCGGAGCGCCGCCCAACGGGTGTGGCGCGAAACGGATGAATAAGCCCCGACGCGGGCTCAAACCGGAGACAGTGTGATGAACACGACCAAATTCACAGCCGCCGCAACGGCTTTCGCCCTTTTGGGCGGCGCCGCTTTTGCGGAAACCGAAATCACATGGTGGCACGCTATGGGCGGCAACCTCGGCGAAACCGTCAACCAGATCGCCGAAGGTTTCAACGCGTCCCAAGCCGAATACAAAATCACGCCTGTGTTCAAAGGCTCCTACGAAGAAACCCTGACCTCCGGCATCGCCGCCTTCCGTGCCGGTGAACAGCCGAACATCATGCAAGTGTTCGATGCGGGCTCTGCCACTGTGATCGGGGCCAAGGGCGCCACTGTTCCGGTGCAGGATCTGCTCTCCGAAAATGGCGTCGATTTCGACATCGAAGACTACATTGCGGGCGTGCGCTATTTCTACGCGGACTCCGATGGCAAGATGATCGGCATGCCGTTCAACTCCTCCTCGCCGGTGATGTATTACAACGCCGACGCTCTGGAAAAAGCCGGCGTCGAAGCGCCGCGCACCTATGAAGAGTTCGAAGCCATTGCGCCGAAACTCAAAGACGCCGGTTACATCCCGCTCGTGCAAACGCACCTGCCTTGGGAAATGGTGGAGAACTTCCACTCCCGTCACAACCTGCCCTTCGCGACCAATAACAACGGTTATGACGGCGCAGAAGGCACTGAAATTCTCATCAACTCCGATGAGATGAAAATGCACTTCACCAAGGTCAAGGAATGGCTTGACGAAGGCTATTTCGGCTTCTTCGGCACCGGCTGGTCCGACAACCAGGCGCAGTTCGAGGCCGGCAATGCCGCCATGTATATCGGTTCTTCGGGTGACTTCGGTGGCCTGACCGCCAAAGACCTGCCGTTCGAATGGGCCTCCACCTATCTGCCCTATTGGGAAAGCATCACGCCGGAGGGCTACCAGACCTTCATCGGTGGCGCATCGCTCTTCGCTATGGCCGGTAAATCCGCAGAAGAGAACAAGGCCACGGCCGAATTCTTCCGCTACCTGACCTCGGCAGAAGTCCAATATATGTGGCACAAGGAAACCGGTTACGTTCCGGTGACGACCGCCGCCTATGAGCTGGCCAAAGCCGATGGCCACTACGACCGTTTCCCCGCTGCCGAAACCGGCCCGAAACAGTTGATGCTGCAAGCCGGTGACAACACCAAAGGCTATCGCATGGGCTTCTACGTTCAGATCCGTGACGTGGAAAACCGCGAATTGTCCCGTGTCCTGTCCGGTGAAACTTTTTTTTTAGATGCTCTGGCGACCATCGAGAAAGAAGGCAACGCCCTTCTCGCCCGCTTCGCCAAAACACAAGGCTAACCCCCTTTTCAACAACACGTCCGGCGGCCGCAGTTTTTGCGGCCGTCGGCTTTCCAGAAAGGTTCCCCCATGAAACGTGCCGGTTTCGACTCGCGCTGGCTGCCGATCCTGCTGCTGGTGCCCCAGCTGACGATCATCGCCGTTTTCTTCTATTGGCCCGCTGTCTATGCACTGAAATCCTCCTTTTTCCTGCAAGACCCGTTCGGGTTCGGCCAGACCTTTGTGGGGCTGGAGAATTACACCTCGCTGTTCGATTCCTCCGAATACCTGAAGGTTGCCAATTTCACCGTGCTGTTCACCGTTCTGGTCACGTTCTTCTCTCTGGCGCTGGCGCTTTTGCTAGCGGTCAAGGCCGACAACGTGCTGCGCGGGGCCAAGACCTATCGCACACTTCTGATGTGGGTCTACGCGGTGGCGCCTCCCGTGGCGGGGTTCATGGGGCTTCTCCTGTTCAACCAGCGCTGGGGCCCGCTTATGGAGCTGTTCGGCCATTTCGGATGGGAGTTCGAGATGGGTGCGGATTACTCCGACACCGCCTTTGCCATGATCATGATCTCGATCTGGAAACAGGTGCCCGTGAATTTCATCTTTTTCCTCTCGGGGCTTCAGGCCATCCCGAAAGCCGTGCGCGAGGCCGCGTTGATCGACAACCGCTCCGCCTCCGGTCGGTTCTGGGACGTGACCTTTCCGCTGCTCGCGCCGACCGGATTTTTCCTTCTGATCATCAACATCACCTATGCGCTCTTTGACACTTTCGGCGTGATCGACACGGTCGTGCGCGGTGAACCGAGCAACAATCCGATGACCCTTGTCTACAAGGTCTATGTCGACGGGTTCCGTGGTAATGACCTCGGCGGCTCTTCGGCGCAATCCGTGATCCTGATGGTGCTGGTTCTGGCTCTGACCGTGTTCCAGTTCCGCATGGTCGAACGACGCATCCATTATACATAAGGCAGGACAATGGCTGATATCACCTCTTCCGTGGCCGTTCCGGCCCCAACCCGCCGCCGCATCCGCTGGTCGCTCATAGGCGACCATGCCATCCTGATTGCCGGCTCACTCTTTATGCTCCTGCCGCTTCTGGTGTTGCTGCAAACCGCCTCTACCCCGGACCTCGAAACCATGAAGAACGGGCCGGGGCTCTATTTCGGCGACCAGCTTGATGACAATTTCCGCAAGGCGATGTTCGAAGCATCAGGCTTTTCAGGGGCCAACACCGGCCTGTCGATGCTCAAGAACTCTCTGATCCTCGGGCTCGGCTTTGCCTTTGGCAAGATCGTCATTGGCATGATGGCCGCCTATGCGATTGTCTATTTCCGTCTGCGCTTTGCGACACTGGCCTTCTGGCTGATCTTCACCACGCTTTTGCTGCCGCTTGAGGTCCGCATTCTGCCGTCTTACGAGATTACCCAGAAACTCGGCCTGCTCAACACCTACACAGGGTTGATCGTGCCGCTGATCGCATCGGCCACCGCAACCTTCTTTTTCCGCCAATTCTTCCGCTCTGTGCCCGAAGAGCTTGTGGAAGCCGCCCGCATCGACGGTGCCGGACCGGTGAAATTCTTCATCGATATTCTCGTGCCGCTCTCGCAAACCATGATCGCGGCGATGTTCATCATCATGTTTGTCTATGGCTGGAACCAGTATCTCTGGCCCACGATGATCACCACCGAAGAGGACATGTACACGCTGGTGCGCGGCATCAAGCAGATCGTTCAGGTGCTCGAAGGCAATGAAATCCCGCAATACGGACGCGCGAACGTTCTGGCGATCATCTCCGTGATCCCGCCCGTGGCCGTCGTCATCTTTTTCCAGAGCTGGTTCGTCAAGGGCCTCACGGAATCCGACAAATAAGGACTAAATCAATGGCTCAGGTTACGTTGGACTCTGTCCGCAAAATCTACCCCAATGGCGTCGAGGCCGTCTCTCCTGCCTCTTTCAACATTCCCGATGGCGAATTCGTGGTGCTTGTCGGCCCCTCCGGTTGTGGCAAGTCCACGCTCTTGCGCATGATCGCAGGGTTGGAAGACATCACCGACGGGGCGCTCTCGATCGGGGATCGTGTGGTCAATACGCTTGATCCGGCGGATCGGGACATTGCAATGGTGTTCCAGAACTACGCGCTCTACCCGCATATGACCGTGCGCAAGAACATCGCCTATGGCCTCAAGAACCGCAAAACACCCAAAGACATCATTGCGCAAAAGGTCGATGAGGCGGCAAAGATGCTCAACCTCACCGACTATCTCGACCGCAAACCCGCGCAACTGTCCGGTGGCCAGCGCCAGCGTGTCGCAATGGGCCGCGCCATTGTGCGCGATCCGGCGCTGTTTCTCTTCGACGAGCCGCTGTCGAACCTTGATGCCAAGCTCCGCAACCAGATGAGGATCGAGATCAAGGCGTTGCAACGGCGTCTGGGTGTGACCTCGGTCTACGTCACCCACGATCAGGTCGAAGCCATGACCATGGCAGACCGGATCATCGTGCTTAACAGCGGCAAGATCGAACAGATCGGCACGCCTGCGGAAATCTACCACAATCCCGCCTCGACCTTTGTGGCCTCTTTCATGGGCGCGCCGCCGATGAACCTTGTGGCAGGCGAACTGGACAGCGGGCATTTGAGCTTCGCGGGTCTCTCCCTCCCCGTGCACGCGGATCATCGCGGGCCGGTCACGATGGGCGTGCGACCGGAAGACCTCGTCATCGACCCCGACGGCCAGCTGCATATGGAGGTCGAACTGGTCGAAGAACTGGGTGCGCATCGCCTGTTGCATGGCATGGTCGACGGTCAGCGCCTGACGGTGCACCTGACCAAAGAGATCAAAGCACACACAGGCCCACTGCGCCTGTCCTGTCATCCCGACCGCCTGCGCCTGTTCCATCCCGAGACCGGCAAACGCATGGACGCGCAGATGGCCACACAGCCGCGCACACAGACCGAAAGTGTCGCCTCATGATCTCGCTTCTCGACACGTTGCCCAAGGTCACCGCCTCCCAACGAAAGGCCCTCCTGTCCGCTCCTCGCACGGCAGAGGCCCATCGCGCCATGATGGCCGATGTTCTCGCGATGAACGCGGTGCAGCTTGGCGGTGCGGCCCCACAGGACAGCCTTCCAACCGAGTTCACCGTCGCCGCATGGAATGTCGAACGCTGCCTGTTCCCGCAAGACAGCGCAGAGCACCTCGCGCAACTTACTCCTGATGTGGTGCTGCTCTCCGAGGTCGATCACGGCATGGCCCGCACCGGCCAGCGCCACACCACCGAAGAGGTCGCCGAAGCGCTCGGGATGCGTTACGCCTACGGTGTCGAGTTTTTCGAGATGGATCTGGGCGGCCCGACTGAACGCGCCTATTGCACGGATGATTTCAACGCGCTGGGATGGCACGGCAATGCGGTGCTCTCGAACGTGCCGCTCGACAAGGTGACGCTGATCCGGCTCGACGATCACGGTCATTGGTTCGCCTCTGACAACGGTGCCGCCGACCCCGACCAGCCCCGCCTTGGGGGACGGATGGCGATTGCCGCTGTCCTGCCCTCGGCGCAGGGGGACATCTGCGTGGTCTCGACCCATCTGGAAAGCAACGCCAATCCGGCCCATCGTCACAGGCAGTTCGAGATTCTTCTCGACGCGCTGGACGACTTCGCGCCCGATATGCCTGTGTTGATCGGCGGGGATCTCAACACCGGAAACCATATCCCGCCGAATTTCGACCACCGTGATGAAACGCTGTTCGCACTGGGTGAGAGCCGCGGATATGACTGGAGCTTCACCGCGGAGGGCATGACCACACGCCCCTCTCTCATCACCCCGCATCCTGATCGCGTGATGAAACTCGACTGGATCGCCGCGCGTGACGTGCAGTGTCTCGACAAAGGCATTCTCTCCTCCATCGACAAGAACGGCCGCCCCTTGGCCGATCATGATTGCGTCTGGGCGAAGGTATCCCTTTAACCTGAACCTGCACCTCTACAGAGATCAAAGCCGAAGCCCTCCCCTATTCCCCAAAAACAAAACACCCCGCAGCTTCCTGCGGGGTGTATGTCATGTCCAGAGGGTCCGAGCGCTCGGCTCGCGGTCCGCTTCAGTTGCGCGTGTTGCGCAGATACTCGGTCCAGCAAGGCACCGGCTCATGGGCACTCAGAGCTTTCAGTGCGCGGGAGAGTGCTGCGATAGGGCGCGGAAAGAACGGGAAGGCGGCGGCGCGTGGCATGGTCAGGTCCTCTGTCACTTGAACGTGTCTGGTTGCAGGCTCAGATGCGCGCTGCGGTTTCGCGTGCGATGTCGAGAATGTCACCGCGGGAAAGACCGATGTCTGCCAGTTCGTGATCCGAAAGCGCATCAAGCTGGTTGTAGGTGGTCGTGAACGCACGTTGACGGGCAAAGCTCAGACGGATGCCTTCAACCATGTTGCGCACAACAGAAATGAGGCCGGTGCCAGCGGTGCGGGAGATATCGGTGTAATGTGCCATTTTATGTTCCTTTGTCTCGGGGCCCCATGCCCCGCGAATCTGTGTTTCTGGGTTCTCTTTAGGAGTGAGGCTCATGTAGAGGTGACCAGCCCCTATGACATCCCCAAGTTTGCGAGACTCCGGTATGCACAAAATGCATGCAGTTTTAAAACTGCACCTTTTTTTAACTTTTCCGCTTTTCAGACGGGCATTTCGCCCCGCCACAGAGCGCGTCAACACACAGAAACCAAACGACAAAAGAAAACGCCCCGCTGTCTCCAGAGGGGCGTTTCAAATTATAAACTCACGATAAACGTGGGCTGCGCTCAGCCGCGTTCCTCGACGATTTCGACGAGGTGCGGGATGGATGCAACCATGCCGCGGATGGAAGGCGTATCTTCCAGCTCACGGGTTTTGTGCATCTTGTTCAGGCCGAGACCGATAAGGGTCTGGCGCTGTTTGGCCGGGCGACGGATCGGGGAGCCGATCTGTTTCACAACGATGGTTTTAGCCATGTCTCAGTCTCCTTACGCGTCAGCGGTTTCAGTGGCCGGTTCATCCTTTTTGAGGATTTCGGCGACTTTTTTGCCACGGCGCTGAGCCACGGTACGCGGGGAAGCCTCTTTCTTGAGACCATCCAGCGTGGCGCGGATCATGTTATACGGGTTTTGCGAGCCAATAGATTTGGCAACCACGTCCTGAACACCAAGCATTTCGAACACAGCACGCATAGGACCACCGGCGATGATACCAGTACCTTGCGGTGCGGTGCGCATGACGACTTTACCGGCACCGTGACGACCTTCGACGTCGTGGTGCAGGGTGCGGCCCTCTTTGAGAGCAACGCGGATCATCTGGCGCTTTGCTTGTTCGGTGGCTTTACGAATGGCCTCAGGGACCTCTTTCGCTTTACCTTTGCCGAAGCCGACGCGGCCTTTTTGGTCGCCCACAACCACGAGAGCAGCAAAGCCGAAGCGCTTACCACCTTTTACGGTTTTGGACACACGGTTGATCGCGACCAGACGATCAGAGAATTCCGGGTTTTCGTCGCGATCGCGACCCCGACGGTTATCACGTTCTGCCATAGAACTTTCCTTTGAACAGGTGGCGCATGGCCCATGTGGGGGCGCCGTTTAACTCGATCCAAGTGGCCGTCCGAAAGGACAACCCCGGATCATCGGGAAGGGGACCTTCCGGCCCCCTTCCTCAAGTCTTAGAACTTCAGACCACCTTCACGGGCAGCGTCGGCGAGAGCCTTCACCTTGCCGTGGAAGAGGAAGCCACCACGGTCGAAGTAACATTCTTCGACACCGGCTTTCTTCGCGCGCTCTGCAATCGCTGCTCCCACTTTGGACGCGGCTTCGACGTTGTTCTTGCCAACCATGCCGAGATCCTTCTCCATAGTGGAGGCGGCGGCGAGGGTTTTGCCTTGAACGTCGTCGATCAGCTGAGCGCTGATGTTCTTGTTCGAACGATGGATCGACAGGCGAAGCTTGCCGACATTGTTCTTGCGAAGCTTGTTCCGAACGCGCAAGCGGCGTTTCAGAAACAGGGTACGTTTGCTGTTTGCCATGATGAGCGTCCTTACTTCTTCTTGCCTTCCTTGCGGAAGATATACTCGTCTTTATATTTGATACCTTTGCCTTTGTAGGGCTCGGGCTTGCGCCATTCACGGATGTTTGCCGCGACTTGGCCGACGAGTTGCGGGTCGGTGCCCTCGACAGTGATTTCGGTCGGTTTCGCAGCAGTCACAGTGACGCCTGCGGGAACCTCGAAGTTCACTTCGTGGGAGTAACCCAGGTTGAGTTTAAGCGTGTTGCCCTGCATCTGGGCACGATAACCAACACCGTTGATCTCCAGCTCTTTCTTGAAGCCGTCGGTCACGCCGGTAACCATGTTACCGATCATAGTGCGGGACATGCCCCATTGCTGGCGGGCACGCTTGGATTTGCCACGCGGAGTGACGGTGATCACGTTGTCTTCGACAGCGAGGGTCACATCGTCCGAGGCGGTGAAGGAGTGAGAGCCTTTCGGGCCCTTCACTTCAATGGTCTGGCCGGACACAGAAGCAGTTACGCCGCTGGGCAGGTCGACCGGTTTCTTACCAATACGAGACATCGAAAGACCTCCTTAGAAGACGGTGCAAAGCACTTCGCCACCAACATTGTTGGCACGAGCGTTTGCGTCCGACATCACACCTTTCGGGGTGGAGACAATCGACACACCGAGGCCCTGACGGACCGACGGGATGTCCTTGACACCGAGGTATACGCGACGGCCGGGTTTGGAGACCCGTTGCAATTCGCGAATGACCGGAGTGCCTTCGAAGTATTTGAGGCTGATTTCAAGGCTCGGATGACCTTTGGAATCGGTGCCTTTTTCGTAACCGCGGATGTAACCCTCATCGAGCAGCACATCCAGAACCCATGCCCGCAGCTTGGAAGCCGGGGTGGAGACGGTGGATTTGCCACGCATTTGAGCGTTGCGGATACGGGTGAGCATATCGCCGATAGGATCGTTCATTATCTGTGCTCCCTTACCAGCTCGATTTCACCAAACCGGGGATCTGGCCGAAGGAGCCAAGTTCCCGCAGCATGATCCGGGAGACCTTCAGCTTACGGTAGTAAGCGTGAGGACGACCGGTCAGCTGACAACGGTTGTGAAGACGTGTAGCCGAGCTGTTGCGCGGCAGTTCAGCAAGCTTCAGGGAAGCGCGGAAACGCTCTTCCATCGGCTTCTCTTGATCATAGATGATCTCTTTGAGAGCAGCGCGCTTGGCGGCGTATTTGGCCACCAGCTTCTCGCGCTTGCGCTCACGGGCGATCATGGATTTCTTAGCCATGTTCTCTAAACTCCTCGCGCGATCAGCTGTTGAAAGGCATGTTGAAAGCTTTCAACAGGCTCTTTGCTTCAGCATCGGTTTTCGCCGTTGTGGCGATGACAATGTCCATACCCCAGACTTCGTCGACTTTGTCGAAGTTGATCTCGGGGAACACGATATGCTCTTTGATGCCCATGGCGTAGTTGCCACGGCCGTCGAAAGATTTGCCGGAAACACCGCGGAAGTCGCGGATGCGGGGCATAGCGATCGTGATCAGACGGTCGAGGAATTCATACATACGGTCGCCACGAAGAGTGACTTTCGCGCCAAGCGGCATGTCTTCACGAACGCGGAAACCAGCGATGGATTTCTTGGCTTTCGTGGTGAGTGCCTTTTGACCGGCGATGGCCGAGAGATCTTCCTGAGCGGATTTCGCTTTTTTGGAATCACGCACAGCTTCAGCACCGCAACCGATGTTGAGAACGATTTTGTCCAGACGCGGGATCTGCATGTCGTTTTTGTAACCGAACTCTTCTTTGAGAGCGGCACGAATGCTGTCCTTGTATGCGGCCTTCAGACGCGGGGTGTAATCGGTGGTATCGAGCATCAGATCACGTCTCCCGTAGTTTTGGCGTAACGCACCTTTTTGTCGCCTTCGAATTTGAAGCCGACGCGGGTGGCTTTGCCGTTGGCGTCGAGAAGCGCGAGGTTCGACAGATCGATCGGAAGAGCTACCGGCTTGCGGCCGCCCTGATCGCCCTGCGTAGCACGCACGTGACGGATGGCGATGTTCACGCCTTCCACAATGGCTTTGCCTTTGGCGGGCAGCACAGTGGTGATTTCACCCTGTTTGCCTTTGTCTTTGCCGGCAAGCACGACGACCTTGTCGCCTTTTTTCAACTTAGCAGCCATTAGAGCACCTCCGGAGCGAGCGAGATGATCTTCATGAAGTTCTTCGCGCGAAGCTCACGAACCACCGGCCCGAAGATACGGGTGCCGACCGGCTCGTTGTTGTTGTTGAGGATAACGGCCGCGTTGCGATCAAAACGGATCGCTGTCCCGTCTTCACGACGGACTTCTTTGGCGGTGCGAACGACGACGGCCTTGCGGACGTCCCCTTTTTTCACACGGCCACGCGGAATTGCTTCCTTGACCGACACCACAATGATGTCACCCACGGAGGCATAACGACGGTGTGAACCGCCGAGGACCTTGATGCACTGAACACGGCGAGCGCCGCTGTTGTCAGCTACATCCAGATTGGTCTGCATCTGGATCATTCGGTTTCTCCCGACCTTTGGGGCGACCTGCAGCGATCGTGATCCCCAGGGTTTCGATTAAGCTGGGAGGAGGCTTGTTCAATCACAGATTAAACGAGCACTTCCCAACGCTTGGTTTTCGACTTCGGAGCACATTCCACGATGCGGACGGTGTCACCGACGTTGAATTGGTTGTTCTCATCGTGAGCCCGGTATTTCTTGGACTTACGGATGGTCTTTTTCAGAACCGGGTGTTTGAAACGACGTTCAACAGACACGGTAACAGTTTGTTCGTTTTGGTTCGAGGTTACGACCCCGGAAAGAATACGCTTCGGCATAGGTGTCGCTCCTTATTCGGCTGCAGATGCAGCTTTTTCGTTCAGAATGGTTTTCACACGAGCGGCCGCACGGCGCGCTTTGCGGATCTGAGCGGTATTTTCGAGCTGACCCGTGGCCTGCTGAAAGCGCAGGTTGAAGGATTCTTTCTTCAGGTTGGCAAGCTCGGTCTTGAGCTCGTCCGGCGTTTTGGCACGCAGTTCTTGGGCGTTCATAATTCGCCTCTCCTTGGTTCCTGTTAGCACCGGAATGCGCCCTTTTTAGGGGTGACATTCAGTCCGGTGGGTTATGTCAAAGCACACGAATCCCCTGACGGGGAATCTGTGAGATGCGTTCCTATAAGGGGGTATTGCCTTGCTGGCAAGGGCCAGAATGCCCGCGCCCTTGCAAACTCCGGTTAATTCGGCAATTGCACCGGATAATATGTCCCCATCCAGCCCTCAAGCGTGTCGCGGGCCTCAATCTGCACTTCACTCACGCCATCGGGAATGTCCACACCAGACAAGGAACGTGTGAAGGGCTGCTCATGGACATGCGGATGGGTGAGGACACGGTGGCCCAATTCAGCCCCGTCCATATCCAGCACCCGCCATCCGTCGGCATAGTGGTCCCACCCCGTATCGGGATGCGAGAGCGTGACATCAAAGCGCCACGTCTCTCCCGAACGGGTGACGTTGACTTCTTCGATCACGGGAGGGTCGGCGGCAAGCGGTGTCGCGGCGAGGAGAAAAGCGGCAATATATTTCATGACCTCACCTTAACATTCCGGCACCCTATGCCGCATCACATCTTTATCAGCAAAACCCCGCGCCAAGGCACGGGGTCTCACAAACTATCAAAGGACGGTCAAATCCGAAGGCTTACCCTTATTCCTCTTCCGCCTCACCAGCAGAGACATATTTCGAGGCGTAGTTCTGTTCCCCGATCCGCTCGATCAGGCTCAGCTGCAGCTCCAGCCAGTTCTGATGCCCCACCTCGTCAATCGCGATGGTCTCGAACAGTTTCTTGGTCTTGAGATCGCCTGCCTCATAGGCCGCTTTCGCCGCCTTGGTGTAGAATTCGGTGGCTTCTTTCTCGTCGGCAAGGTCCATGTTGAACATGTCTTGCAGCGACTTGGCAACTTTCGGCGTGGTGGCAAATGCCATTTCCGGCTCGCCGCCCAATTCGAACATCCGCTCAAGGAAAAGGTTCGAATGCTCCGTCTCTTCCTCAAATTCCTCGCGCATCTGATCGGCCAGCTTGTCCAGCCCCCAGTCGTCAAGCACATGGGCATGCAACTGATACTGGTGCGCCGCGCTCAGCTCCATCTGGAGTGCTGTGTTGAGGTTCTTCAGCGTGGTTTCATTGGTCATGGTGTGGCCTCCTGTTTATTTGCTTTATACATGGGGCTGCGAGTGAAAATTTCATCCCGAGATTGCGCTTTTTCTGCGCACATGCGATGTGGCAAAAGGGCACTCCAGTGCCTCCCCCTCATTCAGCGGAGAGCAACATGGCCGATATTGAATCCCTTTTCGTCACCCGTCTTTACAAAGCCAAACTCGGTGAATTCTCCCCCGAGGTCGATCAGGACGAGTTGTTCGACAGCTGCTACGCCATTGCCGAAGATGACGAGGCCGGCCAGAGATGGTGCGAGGACAAAGGCTATCCGGGTTACACCTCTTACGCCTCGCTCACCGACCTGCCGTGGCGCTTTCCGATCTTTAAGGACATCGTTGAAAGCCTCGACCAGCACGTCGCAAAATTCGCCGAGGATTTGCAGTTCGATCTGGGCGACCGCAAGCTTGTGCTCGAAGACCTCTGGATCAACATCCTGCCCGAAGGCGGCTATCACTCCGCCCATATCCACCCCCATTCCGTGATCTCCGGCACAACCTATGTGGCCATGCCGGACGGGGCCTCCAGCCTGCGTCTCGAAGATCCGCGCCACGCCATGATGATGGCCGCGCCTGCCCGCATCAAAGACGCGCGCCGCGAAATGCAGAACTTCATCTATGTGGCACCGGAAGCGGGGGACATCCTGCTATGGGAAAGCTGGCTGCGCCACGAGGTTATGATGAACCAATCCGAATTCGATCGGGTCTCGGTGAGCTTTAACTACAAGTGGGGCGAGTAACGCCCACAATTGCGGGCCGCTAGGGCCTCAACGCCGTTCCAAAGCCCGCTCGATCCGTTCCAAACGCGCCAACACATCGTCACGGTAATCCCCTGTGGCGGCGTTTTCTTCTTCGGCATGGGCGTCCTGCATGGTCGAGACGATGAGACCGACAACGAGGTTCATCACTGCGAAGGCCGTGATCAGGATGAAGGGCACAAAGAACAGCCATGATTGCGGATGGACCTCCATCACCGGACGCACGATCCCCATCGACCAGCTTTCCAGCGTCATGACCTGAAAGAGCGTATAGAGAGAAGCGCCCAGCGTGCCGAACCATTCGGGGAAGGTCGGGCCGTAGAGCTTCGTCGCGATCACCGAGCCGATGTAAAAGATGATCCCCGTCAACAGAAAGACCGAGGCCATGCCCGGCAGCGCGAGGATGAAGGCTTCGACCACCCGACGCAGGCTCGGCAGAACCGAGACCACACGCAAAAGCCGCAAGATACGCAGGGCACGGAGCACGGAGAGCCCCTCCCCCACCGGCGAGAGCGAAATCCCCACAATGGCGAAGTCAAAGAGGTTCCAGCCGTCGCGGAAAAACCGTGGCCCCTGCGCATAGATTTTGGCGAGCAGTTCCAGAACAAAGATGCTCAGGCAAATCATGTCGAGCGTCTCGATCAACCACCCTGCTCGCGCCATGACCTTGCCGGAGGTTTCAAGGCCGAGGATCACGGCGTTGAACAGGATCACTCCCATAATGAAGTGACGCGTCATGGGACGGTCAAGGAAATCGGAAATCTGTGTGCGCATCTTGGCCTCTGTGGGTCAGTTCGCCGTAGAGATAGTGGAGCGGGCGGGCAGCTTAAAGCCCTGAACCGGCTCTCTTTGCATATGCAGAAAGAAAAACCCCCGCCAACTGCTTTGGCGGGGGTTTCTATCTTTGCTCTGGTGGTTTTTTCATCGCCTTTCAAAGAAAAGCAAAGGCACACCTGTGACACTCCGCTCTCGCGGAAGGCACGTCTTACCAGTCTTCGCGAACCACTGTGCGGGTTTTGATCGGAAGTTTCATTGCAGCAAGGCGCAGAGCCTCACGAGCAACATCTTCCGAAACACCGTCGAGTTCGAACATCACGCGGCCCGGTTTGACTTTGCAGACCCAACGGTCAACAGAGCCTTTACCTTTACCCATACGCACCTCGACCGGTTTCGCGGTCACAGGGGTGTCGGGGAAGATACGGATCCAGACACGGCCCTGACGCTTCATGTGACGCGTCATGGCACGACGTGCAGCTTCGATCTGACGCGCAGTGATACGCTCGGGCTCAACAGCTTTGAGGCCGAATGTGCCGAAGGTCAGCTCGGAACCGCCTTTTGCCTGACCGTGAATACGGCCTTTGTGCATTTTGCGGAATTTTGTACGCTTTGGCTGAAGCATGTCTCAGATCTCCTTAGCGACGGCCGCGGTCGCCGCGAGGCGCCGGACCAGCTTGAGCTTCTTCGGCGCGACGGTCACGAGCCTGCGGATCGTGTTCCATAATCTCGCCTTTGAAGATCCAGCATTTGATGCCAATGATGCCGTAGGCGGTTGTCGCTTCCGAGTGGGCGTAATCGATATCAGCCCGCAGGGTGTGAAGCGGCACACGACCTTCGCGATACCATTCGGTACGCGCGATTTCGGCACCACCGAGACGACCGGCAACGTTCACGCGGATGCCGAGGGCACCCATACGCATGGCGTTTTGCACGGAGCGTTTCATGGCGCGACGGAAGGACACACGGCGCTCAAGTTGCTGCGCGATGGACTCGGCAACGAGTTGGGCGTCAAGCTCCGGCTTGCGCACTTCAACGATGTTGAGGTGCAGCTCGGAGTCGGTCATCGTGGCGATTTTCTTGCGCAGGGTTTCGATGTCTGCGCCTTTCTTGCCGATGATGACACCCGGACGTGCAGTGTGGATCGTGACGCGGCACTTCTTGTGCGGACGCTCGATGATCACACGGCTGATGCCGGCTTGCTTGCATTCTTCTTTGATGAAATCACGGATCTTGATGTCTTCGAGAAGAAGATCACCGTAATCCTTGCTGTCGGCGTACCAGCGGCTATCCCAGGTGCGGTTGACCTGGAGACGCATGCCAATCGGGTTAACCTTATGACCCATTAGTTTTGCTCCTCAACTTGACGCACCTTGATGGTGATTTCCGCGAACGGCTTCATGATCTTGCCAAAACGACCACGGGCACGCGGGCGACCGCGCTTCATGGTGAGGTTTTTGCCGACCCAAGCTTCGGCGACGATGAGTTCATCGACGTCGAGACCGTGGTTGTTCTCGGCATTGGCAATCGCACTTTGCAGACATTTCTTGACGTCTGCAGCAATACGCTTGTTGGAGAAAGTGAGGTCCGTAAGGGCCTTGTCCACTTTCTTACCACGGATCATCTGAGCCACGAGGTTCAGTTTCTGCGGCGAAACGCGAAGCATTTTGGTTTTCGCCATTGCTTCGTTGTCAGCCACGCGACGGGGATTTGCTACCTTACCCATGACTTACTTCCGTTTCGCTTTCTTGTCTGCGGCGTGACCGTAGTAGGTCCGAGTCGGTGCATATTCACCGAACTTCTGACCGATCATGTCTTCCGAGACGTTGACGGGGATATGCTTGTGACCGTTGTACACACCAAAGGTGAGACCAACGAACTGCGGCAGGATGGTGGAGCGGCGGGACCAGATCTTGATGACCTCGTTGCGACCGCTCTCGCGAGCTTTTTCGGCCTTCTTGAGGACGTAAGCGTCCACAAACGGGCCTTTCCAGACAGAACGTGCCATATCTTAGCGACCCTTCTTCTTGGCGTGACGCGAGCGGATAATAAGCTTGCTGGACGCCTTGTTCTTGTTGCGCGTTTTTGCGCCTTTGGTCGGCTTGCCCCAGGGCGTAACCGGGTGACGACCACCAGAGGTCCGGCCTTCACCACCACCGTGGGGGTGATCGATCGGGTTCATAACAACACCACGCACGGAGGGACGAATGCCCTTGTGGCGGTTACGACCAGCTTTACCGAAGTTCTGGTTGGAGTTGTCAGGGTTGGACACGGCACCGACGGTGCACATGCATTCCTGACGCACGAGGCGCAGTTCGCCAGAAGAAAGGCGGATCTGGGCGTAGCCACCGTCACGACCAACGAATTGGGCGTAGGTCCCTGCTGCACGGGCGATCTGGCCGCCTTTGCCGGGCTTGAGCTCGACGTTGTGCACGATGGTACCAATCGGCAGTCCGGAGAACGGCATGGCGTTGCCGGGCTTCACGTCAGCCTTGGAAGAAGCAACAACCTTGTCGCCAACTGCCAGACGCTGCGGAGCCAGGATGTAAGCCTGTTCGCCGTCTTCATATTTGATAAGCGCGATAAACGCGGTGCGGTTCGGGTCATATTCGATCCGTTCCACGGTCGCTGCGACGTCAAACTTGTTCCGTTTGAAATCGACAACACGATAGAGACGTTTTGCCCCGCCGCCTTTGCGACGCATCGTGATCCGTCCGGTGTTGTTCCGGCCGCCATTCTTGGTCAAACCCTCGGTGAGAGATTTGACCGGACGCCCTTTCCAAAGCTCCGAACGGTCGATCAGAACCAACCCACGTTGGCCAGGCGTCGTCGGTTTGTACGACTTAAGTGCCATAGTTTCTGTCTTCCGTTTGCTTTGGGTCATGTGATGTAGCGGTTCGCTACGACCCGTTTTCGTCTAAGGCCGAGGGCTTGGTGACCCTCGTCCCACACAAATCACGGGCCCCAAGAACGAATCCGGGGCCGTGAGATGGGCGGTGTATAGGGGGAGTTGGGTGTGGAGTCTATAGCAGAGAGGAAATAATCCACTATGAGTGAACGATGAGCGCGAGCGGCGGGGGGGCGCAACGTGTTCTGACCGACGCCCTTTATGCCAACCAAGTTACTCCACAATATGAGCATTGCACTAAGATGGCCAAAGCGCCAGCCCTCTGGGGCGGGCAGGCGGCGATTATTGAACCAGTCGACCCATCCGAGGGTGGCCATTTCCAGATCTTGCATGTTGCGCCAAGGCCCTTGGCGATGAACGAGTTCGGTTTTATAGAGACCGTTAATCGTCTCGGCGAGGGCGTTGTCGTATGAATCCCCGACGCTGCCGACCGATGGTTCAATACCAGCTTCGGCTAAACGTTCAGTATAGCGAATGGACAAATATTGCCCGCCGTGGTCGGAATGATGGATCAACCCGCTTTCATGAACAGGTCGTCGATCATGCAAGGCTTGCTCCAACGCATCGAGAACAAAGTCAGTTTTGGCTGAACGTGAGACCCGCCAGCCCACGATGCGATCGGCGAATGTATCAATGAGCGAGACCTTGTTCGCCATTGGTTCGAGAACAATGGTCGAGCGCCCACATACACGAAGCCTTGCCATGTCGACACGTAGGTGAAGTCGCTGACCCAGAGCAGATTGGGCGCCGAGGCCCGGAATGCACGGTTCACTTTGTCGCGCGGACTGGGTGCTTATGAATTAGGAACGGTTGTTTTAACTACCTTGCCCCGCACAGCTCCACGGATGCCAATCTGTTTCATCAACCGTTGCACCGTGCATCTTGCAACCTCAAAGCCCTCGCGTTTCGATTGGTGCCATGTTTTTCGGATGCCATAGACCTGATAATTTTCATCCCAGATCCTTTTAATCTCTGGCCGCAGCTCTGCATCCCGTTGGTGTCGCGCTGATGCCTTGGAAGGATCCGCGCGACACGCGAGGCGGTGATAAAATGTTGACGGCGCGATCGGCAACACCCTGCAGATCGACTCGACACCGTAAACGCTACGCTGATCTTCAATAAAGGCAATCATCGCTTCAGTGGGCGGTCGAGTTCCGCCTGTGCAAAATATGCTGACGCCTTGCGTAGTATCTCATTGGCTTGGCGTAGCTCCCGGTTTTCCCTTTCGAGGGTTTTAATCCGATCACGTTCTTCAGTAGTCACGCCGTCGCGCATACCACTATCCTTCTCGGCCTGCTTGACCCATCCGTTCAAGGTCTGGGGTATACAGCCGATCTTGGGTGCAATGGCCGCAATCGCGCCCGCCTGCGTTTCGTAGGAGCCTTGATGCTCAAACACCATTCGGACCGCACGTGCGCGGACCTCAGGCGAGTAGCGATTTGCCATTTTACTTTTTGTCATAACCATCATCCTTACTTAAGTTGATGGTCTCCGACAAACTCGGGGCAATTCACCACCTGCAGCATATCAATTACCGCATCCATGTTTAGTGAGGTCAATGCTTCCTCTTTGCTGTAGATTTCAGAGACCAATTTTTCTATTGTTGCAATCATGGCGGCCCTCTCTATTTTTGCGGCAATAGGAAGATTGGCCGAGCGTCCAGATGAAGAAACATTTTTCTTGATTTTCTGTTCACCCCCGAGTGGAGAGAGATCAATCCGCAAGATTGGCGCCAGAGATTTAGTCTGGCAAGCTACACCAACAGGTCTACGAATTCTCTGGGCCTTTTTAGAATAGACAGTTGGTTGCTTATAGGTGAGCACCTCAAGTGGTATCCATGCTTTTTTCCTTACTCCGAGCCGTATAGAATGTGGAAAATGCTCAGGGTACTTTTCTTTCTTATACCAAAGATTAATGGTTCTGACACTAATACCAGTAAGCTCGGTAACCTCTTTGCTATTCCAAAGAGGCATTTTCAGATCCTGCCACAGATCTTCGTATTGTATTGCATCCAAACCAATTGAAGACCAAATTTCAGACCATAGGACTTTCCGATGGTTCAGAACTCCCCAGATCAAAAACAATTCTCTTCGCTTATCGCCCTTGACCCCCAAGTACACTTCAATTTCCTGGGTCGTTGCAATGCCTGGATCAGGTTTCTTTATCGAGGATCTCATCATAACGAGAACCTGGGTGCGCAATCGGCACACCGGAAAACATTCCTAGAATAAACATAGTGAATCCCTGTGCCATTTGGACTGGATCGGTTGATCAGCTTGGCTGAGCGATTGCCGGGGCTACAGTCCTCCATAGCGTGAGATTGTGTCGCAAAACGGCACCCAAGACGCTTTTGCTGTAAGGGAAGTTGACCAAAACTTTCCCAAATCGGGTGCCATTCTGTGCCTCTCTGTGCCATTTCGAGCGTTTTTCGCCCGAAATGAGAAATTTTAAAAAACAGGGACTTTTGTCTTGTATCCCCTACGTTTGCTTGGCTATACGCGTCGGTGGAGACGTGGCCGAGTGGTCGAAGGCGCTCCCCTGCTAAGGGAGTAGGCTCGGAAGGGTCTCGAGGGTTCGAATCCCTTCGTCTCCGCCACCCACCATTATCATTGATTCGCGTTAGGTGCTGTTCTACCCTTTAAGGTACTGAACGGACGCACCGTTTCGTCTAATATCGTTTGCAACCGTCTAATTTCGGTTTTGCTCGGTGCTCTTCATTACGTGGTATGAAATGAGGTATCTAGCATGGCTTATAATAGCGGTCGGCTGACGAGGAATCTCGTCCGCACGCTGGGCCCTGGACGTCATGGTGACGGCAATGGGCTCTATTTAGTTGTTGACCCTTCTGGGGCACGGCGATGGATCGTCCGTGTTACCATTAAAGGGCAACGCAACCGCATGGGGAAACCCTTGCGCACTGACTTCGGTCTTGGCGGGGCCGATGTCATCACTCTGACACTGGCACGAGATCGTGCGCTTGAGTATAGGCGTCTCGCCATTCAAGGCGTGAACCCTAAATTCAATCAAGACTTGGCTGTCCCCTGTTTCGAAGAAGTTGCGAGAACGGTTCATGTCGAACGGCTTCCGACTTGGAAAAATCCAAAGCATGGCCAACAGTGGATCCTCTGAGCTACCCCTCGAAATTCGGACAGTGACGTAAGCTACGATTTGCAGTCTGCTGATCTTCGACGAAAAGGAGATCAGAGATGTCGAAACGCAAACAACATGCGCCTGAATTTAAGGCGAAGGTCGCGCTGGAAGCCTTGAAGGGTGAGGAGACCGCCGCCGAGCTGGCAAGCCGGTTCGGGGTGCATCCGACGATGATCCATCAATGGAAACGTGCGCTCCTTGAGGGCGCCTCCGGCGTGTTTGACCGCGGTGGCAGAAAGAATCCCGAGTTCAATGAGGAGCAGGTGAAGGAACTCCACGCC
>NZ_FORY01000016.1 GCF_900114135.1 Celeribacter halophilus | reverse complement strand
GACCGGCTCCGCCGATCCGGCGTGCGTATCTCAATGGATGGGAAGGGCCGCTACCTGGACAATATCTTCATTGAGAGGCTCTGGCGAACCCTGAAATACGAGTGTGTCTACCTGCATGCTTGGGAGACCGGATCAGAAGCGAAGGCAGGCATCCGGAAATGGATGACCTTTTACAACAACCAACGCCCACACTCAGCCCTTGGCGGCAGGCCGCCAGCCGTGGTCTATTGGCTGAGAAATGACAGAACACAACCCGATCAGCAGGAGCAGAGAGTAGCTTAATTTACGCCAGATCCTGTCCAACAAATGGGGAGTAGCTCAGAGGGCTTCGGGGTGAGCCTTGTCGAAGGCTTGGTCGTCGGTGTGCAGGATGCCGCGCCGCTTGCGCAAAAGGCTGTGTCGTCTCTTGGCGAGAGCCTTGCGCAGATTGCTTCCTCGACGGGACAGTCGATTTCGCAGGGCTTTGCATCGTCTCTCGCGCAGGGTGATCTCGTGGGTGGTGTGAAAGGGGTTTTCTCCAATTACATGTCGGGTGCAACGCAGTCTTTCACTTCGGTTCTGTCGGATGCCTTCACTGGTGGTGGTTTTGCCTCCATCGGGACAAGCCTCTCTACGGCTTGGAGCGGAGTGACATCGGCGGTTTCTGGGATTTCTTGGGGTTCTGCCAGTTCCATCTTTAGCGGCATTGGGGCTGCGGCCTCTGCGGCCATGCCGATCATCGGTGCGGTCGGTGCTGTGTTCGGTCTGATCAAAGGGTTCAGCTCGAAAAAGCTGATCGGGACGGGGTTTGATTTCTCGTTCAAAGATGGCGAGCTTTTGGGGGGCACCTATGAAACCTGGAAGAAAAAGAGCTGGTGGGGGCTGAAAACCAAGACCTCAACCAAACTCAAAGCGTTCGATGATGAAACCTCTGCGGCCTTGATGGAGCAGGTCGAAGCGGTTCAAAAGGTTGTCTCCGAGACCTACAAGGCGGCTGGTGAGGCTGTCGAAGAGGGTTTCGTTGAAGGGTTCGATTACGACTTCGGAAAGATTGAAACCAAAGGTCTCAGCGAAGATGAGATCGCGGAGAAAATTTCCGAGGCGTTTTCAGATTATGGGGATGCGATCTCCGAAGTGATTGGCGGGGTCTCTCTTGAGTTGGCTTCGACCTTTGCGCAGGTGAAAAACATTCTTGAGCCCAGCGGACAGGCCTTTCTCGGCACGTTCGCAGAGATGGCCGAGGCCGCGTCCAAGGTAGCTGATCTGGTGGGGGGCACGTCTGCGCTGTCCTCTGGTGTCAGCTCCTTTGTGGCGACGTATTTCAGCGAGGCGGAGCGCTTCCAGGTGGTCTCTGATCAGGTGGCGGCGGTCTTCGATGGTCTGAGCATGGCTATTCCGGACACGCTCAAGGGGTTCCGTGAGTTGATCCTGTCGCAGGATCTGATGACGGAAAGCGGTCGCGAGACTTATGCGACGCTGTTGGGCGTGGCGGATGCTTTCGCTGCGGTCAACTCCGGGCTTGATGAAAGCTTTGATGCCTCCGGTGGCTGGTATGCCAATGAGTATGAAGCGCGGTTGGCACAAGTGGCGGCGGCGCGTGGGTATTCGACGGTAACGGAGGTCGCGCAATCGTCGGGCACGACGCAATACGGGCGGACCTCGCTCGGGGGGGATGAGGGGGCGGCGGTGCAGCTCCTTCAGACCATGGTCGGGATTTTCAAGACCTGGGACGAAGAGGGCTATCCGCAAGAAAGGAGCTTCTGATGCTGGTCTGTGAACCGGTTGAAATCTCGCTGGATAATGTGTCGGTGTCAGTGACCGAAAATGATGAGCCTGCATGGGCCGTAGACGTGACCTATGGCCTTGGTGACCGGGTGGTGCGCGATCATCGCATCTTTGAAAGCATGGTCGCGGACAATCTCGGCACGGATCCGGCGTTGGTTGATCAGAGCAAGGTCTCGGCGGAATGGCTGGAGGTGCAATACACCAATGCCTATGCCGCCTTTGATGGGGTGCTTGATAACCCGACTGTGGCTTCCGAGAGTCTCGTGATCGATGTCACGGTTTCGGACAGTTTCGATGTACTGGGCCTGTTCGGGGTGCGTGCCGTGTCGGTTTCTGTGGTGTTCTATAACGCTGCGGACCAGAAGGTCGGTGAGCGCTCCTTGTCGCTGGGCGGGCGCGAGGTCTCCGGCTGGTGGGAGTGGTTTACGATCACACCTGATCCGCGTCGGGATAAGGCGTTTTTCTACGGCATTCCGGTCTCGGCTCGACGTGTCGTGATCGAGGTGCTGGGCGGGGCTTTGTCCGTGGGCGAGGTCTTTCTCGGTCAGTCCTTCTATGTGGGGGAAGCGCAGCCAAAAACCTCAGGTCGGACGGTGACCGCATCTCGCTATGAGGTGAATGACTTCGGGCGCACGATCTGGACCAAGCGGCCGACGCGGCGGGAAATGACCTATATCGTCGAAGCGGATCGTTTTTCGTTCGAGTCCATCGAGCCGCGCATGGGTGAGTTGGCCGGTTCTCTGGTGGTGACGGTTGGGGCGTATGACATTCCCTCGACCATTCACTTTGGCATCTTGGGGACAATCGACTGGGTCGAAGATGGTCCGGACGAATATCTCTACTCTTTCACAAATAAGGGGCTGTCATGAGCTTTACTGAAATCACGCCCTATGACGGGCAGTTGCCGTCTTCGAGCGACCCGGCGTCTTTCGATGGGCGGGCATCGGCGCTTATGTCGTGGCTGGTTGCGAATTTTGCGCCGGAAATTCAGGCTTTGGCTGTCGAGATCGCAACGGCGTTGAATGGCGAAGAGGATACGCTGGCGGCGGTGCAGGCTTTGTCGGATAGTCTTAAAAGCGCTGCGCATTATAACGCCAACGACGATGAGGATTTTACTGTGGACCCAAATGCTCTCCCGACGCGAGGGAGTGTTCTGACCTATATTGACTCGCTCAAGCCGCAGCTACTTGCCTCGTGGGAGCATTCGGTGGACGTGAACACGATTGATTTTACCGGCCTTGATGATTGGGAAGTTGTCAAATTGTCCTTTGAAGGTCTGATCACGACTGATGCCACTCTTCTTGTGCGAGTTTCATTTGATGGTGTGACGTTCGAAAACTCAGGCTACACGTCTACGGTTTCTAACACCAATGATGAATCGTCTAGTTCATCAGGTATCATTTTTACCCGTGTGAGCGGTAATATTAAAAGCGGGCACTTGGACATTTCCGGTCTTGGTGGGGGAGCTGTGGCGCATGGAGTTATGACCTATGGGTCAAACGTGCTCATGTCTTCTGGGGTTGCCCCTTTAGGGGTGGTGAGTGCTCTGCGTTTAGCTGCGGATGCCAGTATCACGGCGGGTAAAATCAATCTCTATGGGGTCGTGAAGCGATGACTGTAAAAATTTCCTCCTTTATTCGTGAAGTTGAGCCTCCATCTGATGCAGACCTTCTTGCCTCGATCCGCGTCAAGCGTGATCCGCTTTTGGCGGCGTCTGACTGGACGCAAATGTCGGATAGTCCGCTGTCGGCCGAGGACAAGGCTGCTTGGGCAGTTTATCGCCAAGCTTTGCGCGACATCACCGAGGCGAAGGATTTGAGCGCGGTGGTCTGGCCTGATCCGCCCGCTTAAGACGCTCTCACATCATAATCGCAAGCCGCCTTCGGGCGGCTTTTTTCATGCCGAAGAGAGGGGCAAAATGAGCAGAATTGAACAAATGGCATCGACTAAGGTGGCGCTGACGGTTTCGGGAGGGTCGATCGCGTGGCCGTGGGTGATGCCGTCCCCCGAGCAGTATGCGAGTTTTCTCAACACCATTGTGATCCCGACTTGTGGGGCTGTGATCGGGATCATGACGATCTTTCTTAACCTGACGAAAATCATCAATTGGTGGAAAAGCCGAAAAGTCGATTTTCATCAGGATGAGAGTGGGGCAATCAGCAAGCGCGGCGCAGGTGTGATGGTCGGCGGCATTCTGACGGCCACTCTTGCGACGGGGCAATGGGCCTACACTTCTGCATGGGAAGGTTATGAAAACTGCGTTTACCTCGACAGTGGTGGCTACCCGACAGTTGGCGTGGGGCATATGGATCCGACATTGAAAGTCGGGGACTGCTATTCAGACGAGCAGATCGAGGCATGGTTCTGGGAGGATATGGCGGAAAAGGTGGATAAGCCGCTGAGCCATTGCATCACCAATCAGAGCATCCCTGAGAATACCGTGATGGCTGTGCGCGACTGGACGTTCAATGTCGGGGGTGGCGCTGCCTGCAATTCAACATTGGTGCGTCGCCTGAATGAAGGTCGACTACGTGAAGCCTGCGAGCAGCTACCACGATGGGTCTATGTGAAAGGGTTCGTTGTGCGGGGCCTTGAGAGCCGGCGCTGGCGTGGCCTTCCAGGCATGCCGCCATCGAACCGCGCTCTGTGCTTGTCGGGCCTGACATGACATCCGGTCAGAGCGTCTATTGGACCGCTCGGCCTAACGAGCTCACACTTATTCTCGCCCATGGTGAAAGGATGATTGTGCCGCGTTGTGATTATGCCGGCGCAATTGGCTCTCTTGGCGCGGCGTATGCGGAAGGGCGATCTGCGGAGGTCGCTGGCATCTGCATCGAGCCGCGGCGGGTCATTCATCTTCTGGGCGATCTGGTGGAGGTGGTGCGGTGATTTTTTCCATACGTAAAAAAACTGTCACATATCTGGTTGCGGCGCTTTCTGTGATCGCTCTTGGTCTCGGTTGCTGGGCCATAATGCTTCGCGAGCAGATCGACATCGCTGAGGCCAAGATCGGTGGATTTGAAGAGGCCGCGCGAATTCGGCGGCAGTCTGACTAGGAGCAAGCGCGGTTTCGTAAAGAGGCTGCGCAACTCGATGACTATCTCGACTCAAAGGAGGGCGGTGATGAACCGTTGTCTGATTATCTCTCTGATGCTGCTGGGCGGCTGTGGCCATGAGCCAGCACTGTCTTTGCTCGACCTTGAGCCCTGTGCGGGTTGGGAGGGGCCGCTGCCTGCGACAGAATCGCAATTTGCGCGAGCTGCGGCGGCTGAGCGGGCAGGGCGGCTGTGTGCGAATGCTAAATTGGAGGCGGTCAGTGAGGCGGTTGGTGGTGGAATGTGAGCAGGTTTGAGGTGTTGCAAAGTTTACTATACGTAAACCTTGCAACTGGTTTTTATTATCAATAATTTTGCCCCCGCATTTTGCTATTTGGGGGGGGTAAAGCATTGTTAATTAATGGAAAAATTAAATCCTTTGTGATTAATTTGGAAGCCAGCACTGAACGTTTTGAGTATGCAAAAGAACAATTGGATAGGGCTGGCATACCTTTTGAACGTGTGCCGGCTTTTGATGGTCGCACGACTGCGTCAACGTCATTTCCAGAGTATGATGAAGCCAAAGCTCTATCATGGTTCGGGCGCAAACTCTCAGGTGCAGAGCTAGGTTGTTACTTTAGTCATATCGACTGTGTGAGACGATTTCTTGAAAGTGATGCTGTCTATGGGCTGAGCCTCGAAGATGATCTCGAATTGATGCCGGATGCGGCGCAATCTCTGTCAAGTTTGCTTGATTATCTTGAAGCTGGGCGCGCGCCCGGTTGGCATATGGTGAATCTTGGTCGGCCTGTAAAACGTTTTGGTAGTGAAGTTGCGCGTTTCTCGACCGGGCAACAAACGCGTGTTTTGTGCCGTGCGCACTACTTCCCAGATACGACGACTGCGATCTTGTGGTCTCGAGAAGGTGCAAAGCAGTTTCTAGAAACGGCAGACCACATCTATATGCCTATCGACCACTTTCTGCGTCGTTGGAATTGTCATGCAGATGCCGGATACGGCTTCATCGATCCGCCTATTACGACTTCAGGGGCGGAAAGTGACATCCTGCGAGCAACAACAGGACAAGATACCTCACGCGCGCGGTTTTATCATCTGCGCAAACATCGACGACTTCAGTTGAATAAGAGAAACGCCAAACGCAATCGCAAAGCGTTTCAGGAAAGGATGCCTGCGGGTTTTCAACAAAGAGTTCCGGGGGAATGAACGAGAATGTGATTGTTTTAGCCGTTTGTACATTCAAACGGCCAGAAATGTTGCGGAGATGTCTGGCCTCTGTAGGTCGGCTGACCGTGCCCGAAGGCGCCAGTCTGGTTATTTGTGTAGTAGACAATGAAACGTCTAAAGCCACAGAGGAGCTCGTGAGAGAGGTGAGTGCAGGACATGTGTGCTACCTTCCTCAGCCTGAACGGGGCATCGTACATGCGCGCAATATGGCATTAGATTGGGCCATTGATCAAAACGCTGATTGGATCGTTTTTCTTGATGATGACCAGACGGTCTCCGAGGATTGGTTAACTGCGTTAGTTGCAGCTCAAGAGAAAACCGGCGCGGAGGTCATACAAAGTGCTGTTAAGTATATCTCTCCAGAGGGTCATACGCTCAAAAAAGCGAAGGCCTCGTGGAACTGGAATCTGAAATATGTATCGACGAATGGGGTTTTATTCTCTTCACGCCTTGTTCGTCCGGAGGGCTTGGGACTGAGGTTTGATCCACGTTTTAACTTGAGCGGATGTAGTGATCGTTTCCTGTTTCTTCAGGCTGTTCACGAGGGTGTTCACTGTGTTGCAACACCCGAGGCAATTGCCATTGAATTAACGCCAGAGACACGTATTGGGCTCATGGCCTCTTTTCAGAGGCGCTATAAGCAAAACTGGATCAATTCTTATCAGGATGTCGATCTTTACGGCTATTTTGGGGCACTAAAACAGATTGCGCTAAAGGCGGTGTCGGAATTTTATAAAGGAATTCTGTCATTAGTTCTGGGCTTGTTCGTCTTTTTGTTTTCTCGAAAATATGGTCGCCGAAAACTCCATAAAGCTGCACGTAATTTTGGTACAATATTTGGCTCTGTGCGCGGCTTGTTCGCGAAAGAATTACCACAGGCATATTTGCGGACACATGGAGGATAGCGATGGGAGAAGGTCTTCTGTCAGGGGTTGCAGTTTGCATCTGCACCTATAAGCGCCCAGAAATGCTGGCGGCATGTTTGAAAAGTGTCGGACGACTTCAACGGCCGGATGATATGCGAAGCGTTGTCATCGTGATTGACAATGAAGACAGTGAGCAAACGCGGGAGATCGTGAGGGCGGCCAACGCTAATTCCAATATACCGATTGAGTGTCATACTGAAAAGCAGCGTGGCTTGTGCTTTGCCCGCAATGCGGCGCTGTCTCAAGCGCTCGAGTGGCACGCTGACCAGATCGTTTTTATGGATGATGACCAGACGGTGCCACCAGACTGGCTCATAGCAATGCTACACGCCCAGAAAGTAACTGGGGCTATGGTGATACAGTCTTCCATTGAGTTTCGTAAGGTGGGCGGAACCTTGATTAAGGTCGCTCAAAGACAATGGCAGCATGATCTGCCGCAAGCTTACTCTGGTGGGGTTTTATTGGCCTCAGAACTTGTTCGACCTGATGGATACAGCCTTCGGTTCGATGAGCGTTTCAATTTAAGCGGAGGTGAAGATCGTTGGTTTTTTCTACAAGCGAAAGCGGTTGGCGCAAAAATTGTGTTGACGCCGGAGGCTATTATTACCGAGCATGTTATCGATCAAAAAGATAAATTGTCGGTGTTGTTCAAACGACGTTTTGATGCCTATCGGGTTGCGTCTTTACAAGATCTGGAAATGCTGGGCCCAAGGGAAACGTATTTGCGTGTTGCTCGCTTTGCGCCGCTTGCGTTTTATAAGGGGATATCTTCGCTAATTTTGAGCGGTATTATATTACCTTTCAATCGTCGCTATGCACGAAAGAAAATTAGAAAAGCCACATCTGCAATTTCTGAAAGTGTTGGAGCTTTCAGCGGCTTGTGGGGAAGGCGCCTTCCAAATTCGTATAGCACGACAATTGGACGATAGAGCGGTTTATAACATGAAATGTGCTGCTCTCGTAATTGCGCATCTGGAAGGCTGTTTGCGCGGAAAAACGGATGAATTTTTCCACTTTTTGGAGGAGGCGTAGATGAATACTAAACTAAACCCTGAGCCATACGCAGACGCCTATCCTGGCGTCTTGTATCGATTAATTTCAAAATTTGGCCTCACCAATGCGACCAACATGCATTGGTTTTTTAGGCCTGAGAAAGGAATGAATTTTGGAGATTGGATTGGACCATACCTTTTCAATAAAATGACAGGTAAAAGAGCGCGCTTGAGAAAGGCAAAAGGGCCTTGGTCCTACCAAATTTTTAGTTGTGGAAGTATTTTAAGTCATATCGAGGCGCCGGATAAAGCAATTGTGTGGGGCAGCGGTGCCTTAACTGAATGCGCACAATTTGAGAGGCCTAAAAAAATCTTTGCTGTTAGAGGCCCAATGTCTCGAGAAATTTGCCTCAGTCAAGGATACGATTGCCCTGAGGTCTACGGCGACCCTGGTGTGTTGATGCCACTTTTTTATAAGCCTTCAAAACACGAACGCAAAGTGGCACTTGGGATCGTTCCGCATCATACAGAGTTTGATGATCTATTCGAAAAGTTTTCTGGCTGCGAGGGAGCCAAAATTGTCGATGTGAGACAGCCATTGGAAACGGTGATATCCGAAATTTCCGCTTGTAAGGCAATCGTTTCGACCTCGTTGCACGGAGTGATTATTTCACATGCCTATAACATTCCAGTGGCGTGGGCGAAATTCAGTGGACGTTTGATTGGAGATGAATTCAAGTTCAAGGACTACTTCTTGGGTGTCGGCTCTGATGCAATTCCAAGCCCTGTGAACTTGAATAAGGATTATGGCATCGATGATTTGTTGGAATTCGCTATTGGCGGCGAAATTCCAGATCTAGTTTGCGTACAAGATCGTTTGTTGAAGAGTTGTCCATTTAACTCCAAGGGAGCATTTTGAGGTGTTGAATTTTGTGGTGCCCATTAGGGATCCGTCTCTCGTTCGAGATCAAGTTTCCCAAATGAGATACTTGAAGCAAACATTTGCTTCTATTTCTGGTCAAAGAGGATCTGGTTGGAAAGCATGGGTGGTTGGTCATCGATCTCAATCACTTCCTGATCTACCTGAAAATTTTGAATTTATTTCTGTTGATTTCGGCCCCGAACCGCTACTTTTTTCAGCCAAAACACGTGCAGAACATCACCATGCAGTTCGCTTGGATAAGGGGCGGCGTGTTTTTGCTGCGTTTCGTGGAATGAAGCGTTCTGATGTGCTAATGGTGGTGGACGATGATGATTTCATAAGTTCGCATCTAGCAGATTTTGTTTCTTCTAATGAAATTCAGTCGGGATACCATATCAAATTTGGCTATATTTGGGATGTGGAAAAGAACGTCATTCTTCCAAGTAATGACTTTCATAGTCTCTGTGGTACCTCTTTGCTAACCTCGGTAGACTATTTGTGCGGGCAAGGGATGGGTATAACTTGTGATAATGAGAGACTTATTACAGAGCTTGGTAGCCATATATCTGTGGTCCAGCGAGCACTTCGTGAAAAGTTGCCGTTTCGCTCGATCCCGTTCCCAGGTGCTGTATATCGCTCCGGGAGTTTAAATTCTGATAGTAAAAATGTAGCAGCTACGAAGCAGGGTGCATCGCAAGCAGCTGCGAAGAGAGTTGGAAAGTTAAAACAGCTTGAGCGTGATTTGAGGCGCGCCAAGCGGAAGTTGGAGGTGTTTACTTCTATTGAAAGCAGTCAGAGAAAAATTCCTTATCAAGAATTTGAAGCTGATTTTTTGGGTGGAATCACAGTCCCCGAATTAAAAATGTTATGTGACTTTAAAAAGCGTTTGCCTCTAAGTTTTCCCAATGGACCGATAGCTGGTTTTCCGCGCAGAAGGCAAGCATGAATTGAGTGGTCGGAGTTGTGGGTGAGCAGGTCACAAATTTGATTCTGTGCAGATCCAAAGTGCGGGACACCTTGGCGATAACCCATTGATAGTTATAGCGCGATATTTCAAGTCTGCGGGACACCGTGTCTTTGAAAACATTATTCTTTTTGTGAAAGTGGTGGGCGACCCTGGAATCGAACCAGGCATGAGTCTCCTCGGCGGAGTTACAGTCCGCTGCCGCACCTTGCAGCCCGTCGCCCACTTTCACGGTCCGACCTCGTAAGTCCGAAGTCGTTTCCGTTTGTGTGCGGGGTGGATACATTTGGGAGGGGAGGGCGTCAACAGGAAAATGACTTGTCCTTGGAGATTGCCTGCGCCAAGAAGGGTCAGCCTTTCAATCCGGGACAGTAAAGCCATGAAAAAACCCAAATGGGTCGTCGAAAAAGAGCAATCCAAGCGCAAAGCCGCGCAAGAGACCGTGTGGCTCTTCGGGTTGCATGCGGTGCGTGACGCGCTGGTGAACCCGGAACGGCAGAAAATTCGCCTTCTGGTGACAAAAAACGCGCAGGCCAAGCTTGCCGAAGAAATTGACGCCGCCGGAATCACCGTCGAAGAGATCGATCCGCGCAAATTCCACGACCCGCGCAACCACGGTGTGCCGGTTGATCCCGGTTCTGTCCATCAGGGCGCGCTGCTGGAAGTCAAAGCGCTGAGTTGGGGCTCTGTCGAGGAGGTCTGTCTGGCCGCAGGCGAGGGGATGCCCACCGTTGTGCTGCTCGATCAGGTGACCGACCCGCATAACGTCGGGGCGATTCTGCGCTCCGCCGAGGTGTTCGGGGCCGAAGCGGTGATCGCCACCGCGCGGCACGCCGCCCCCGAGACGGGGGCGCTGGCCAAGACCGCCTCCGGTGCGCTGGAACGCCAGCCCTATCTGCGGGTGCGCAATCTGGCAGATACGATCACCAAGCTACAGGAACTGGGCTTCACCTGTCTCGGTCTGGATGGCGAGGCGGAGGAGACGATTGACGCCGCCCTTGCGGATCTGTCGGACCGGCCTGTCGCCTTGGTGATGGGGGCCGAAGGGCCGGGGCTGCGGCAAAAGACCAAGGAAACGGTCGATAAGCTGGTCAAAATCCCCTTCGCGCGGGATTTCGGATCGCTCAATGTCTCCAACGCCGCCGCCATCGCACTCTATGCCGCGTCGAAACGGTGAGGCACAGAGTGCAGGTTCACATTCTGTTCACGTTTTCCTGACGCGCCCTTCCATATGGGCGGAAAGCCCCTATCTCTTAGGAAGAGACGCGCAGTCTGGAACACGCGCGTTGCTCTCACTGTCCCTCGTTCCATAACTTTGCCCGGGCCGCGTGCCCGGGCTTTTTTCTATCCCACAGCAAGATTTGGCGGTTGCTGCGCGACGTCACAGGAGAAACAGTGACAGGGCTTTTTTCTTGGGCAAAATGCATTACATTCGAATCATGATGTATATAGACACCCTCACCGATGCCGACATCACCCGTATCCTCAAGGACACGAAAGTGATTGCCCTCGTAGGCGCTTCTGCCAAACCGGAACGCCCCTCGCACAGGGTGGGCAATTTCCTTGCGTCCAAGGGGTATAAGGTGATTCCGGTCAATCCGGGGCAGGCGGGGAAGACGCTGTTTGGCGAGACCTGCGTGGCCTCTTTGTCAGAAATCACCGAACCTGTCGATATGGTCGATATCTTCCGCCGTGCAGAAGAGGTGGGCGCCGTGGTAGACGAGGCGCTGCACGCGCTGACAGGGTTGAAATACGTCTGGATGCAGCTTGATCTCGTCAATGAAAAAGCCGCCGCTCTGGCGCGGGCGCAAGGGGCCGAAGTGGTCATGGACCGTTGTCCGGCGATTGAGATCCCGCGTCTGGGGCTTTGAGAGGATTTTGAGTATTTAAGCCATCAGAAAGCCGCCGGAGGCCGCGCACTCAGCTACGCGAGGCTTTCTCTGCGATGCCGGACAGGCCCTGACGCCGCGCCAGTTCGTTGAGCACATCGTCAAGCGCGACGTCGCGGGCGGCCAGCATGACGAGCATGTGGTAGAGCACATCGGCGGCCTCATAGGTGAGGTTGTCGCGGTCGTTCTTCACGGCGGCGATGATTGCCTCCACGGCCTCTTCCCCGAATTTCTCAGCGCATTTTTCCGGCCCTTTGGACAGAAGCTTTGCCGTCCAAGAGGTTTCCGGATCCGCGCCCTTGCGCGATGCGATGACGGTTTCAAGCTCGTTTAACACAGACATGGCGCGTTCCTTAGGTCAGACGCATGGGGATGCCCTTGGAGGCCATATAGTCCTTGGCTTCCTGAATGGTGTAATCCCCGAAATGGAAAATAGAGGCGGCGAGAACGGCGCTGGCATGGCCTTCGGTGACGCCTTCGACGAGATGGTCAAGCGTGCCGACCCCGCCGGACGCGATGACCGGAATTTTCACGGCATCCGCGATGGTGCGGGTCATGGCGATGTTGAACCCTGCGCGGGTGCCGTCGCGGTCCATAGAGGTCAGGAGAATTTCGCCTGCGCCTTTGCTCTCGATAAGTTTGGCAAATTCCACCGCATCCATCGGATGTCCGTCCTTGTCGAGCGCGGGTTTGCGCCCGCCGTGGGTGTAGATTGCCCATTTGGTCGGGGTGCCGTCCTCGTCCCATGCAATTGTCTTGGCATCAATTGCGCAGACGATGCACTGGCTGCCAAACCGGTCGGCGGCGCGCGCGATCACATCGGGATCGGCCACAGCGGCTGAATTGAAGGACACCTTGTCGGCCCCTGCGAGGAGCAGGTTGCGCACATCCTCTGTGGTCCGCACCCCGCCGCCGATGGTGAGCGGCATGAAACATTGTTCTGCCGTGCGGGTCGCCAGATCATACATGGTGCCACGGTTCTCGTGGGTGGCGTGGATGTCGAGAAAGCAAAGCTCGTCCGCCCCCGCCGCATCATAGGCCCGCGCGCTTTCGACCGGATCACCGGCGTCGATCAGATCCACGAAATTCACGCCTTTGACCACACGGCCATCGGCCACGTCGAGACAGGGGATGATACGGGTTTTGAGCATAGGGCACGCCTTTTCGTCAGTCGCCCAAGTCTTTACTGCGCGCGGGGTGCGGATGCAATGTCAAGCGCTCCCGCGGTGCCCCTCGGTGCTGTGCCGTCAGGGGTGTCGCTTGCGCCAGCGGCCATAAAGAAACATCCCCAGCATGATGGCCGCGAACAATCCTGCCAGTGGAAAGGTGACGATCAGAAACCAGCCCGAGATGAACGCCGAACTGAGTGTGTCGCCCCAGTCATGACCGTTCACCACACAGGGGTAGCTTCCGGCTTCATCCAGACGGCACCCGTGTCTTGCGGCAAACCAGCTTGCCCAGAGGACGGCGGCCAAGGGCGAGAGGCAGATCAGGATGCCCAGCGAGAACGCCGTGTAGAATGCCTTTTTCATGCCTTCAAAACGGCTAGTGCCTCTTTGAGATCAATCGCCCCGTCATAGAGCGCACGGCCCGAAATGGCCCCGTTGAGCGGCGCACCGCAGGCTTTGAGATTGCGCAAATCGTCGAGAGACGACACGCCGCCGGAGGCGATCACGGGGATCGACACGGCCCGCGCCAGCGCGGCGGTTTCCTCGATATTCGGCCCCTGCATCGCGCCGTCGCGGTTGATGTCAGTGTAGATGATGGCCGACACACCCGCATCCTCGAAACTTTTCGCAAGATCGGTGGCGGTCACATTGGTCTCTTCGGCCCAGCCCTTGGTGGCAACCATGCCTTTGCGCGCGTCAATGCCCACAGCCACATGACCGGGGAAGGCGCGGGCGGCTTCGCGCACCAGATCGGGGTTTTCCACCGCGACAGTGCCAAGGATCACGCGTTCCAGCCCTTTGGAAAGCCACATCTCGATGGTCGCCATGTCACGGATGCCGCCGCCCAACTGGGCGGGGACTTTGCATTGTTTGAGAATCTCTTCGACAGGGGCGGCGTTGACCGGCTCGCCCGCGAAAGCGCCGTTCAGATCAACAAGGTGCAGCCACTCACAGCCCGCTTCGACAAACTCCAGCGCCTGCGCGGCGGGGTTTTCGTTGAACACGGTCGCCTGTTCCATCTCGCCTTTGTAGAGGCGCACGGCATTGCCGTCTTTCAAATCGATGGCGGGATAGAGGATCATGGCGCGGGGCTCCTGTCGTAAAACTGTCGCGCCTCCTTTGGCATGATTGCGCCGGAAATGCAAAACCCGCTTTGAGCGCGATGTGCCGCTGCGTTAATCTTGCCTCAATACGCCGATCCCGCTCAGGGTAGAGGCGTATCAGGGAGGATATAGTATGAAACATTTCGCTTTGGCCGCTGTGGCGGCTCTCGGACTGGCCGGCCCCGCTCTGGCCGCTGATCCGGTGGAGGGTGTCTGGAAGACACAAGTGGATGACGGGCACTACGCCCATGTGAAAATCGCCCCGTGCGGTGAACATATCTGTGGTGTTATCGCCAAGGCTTTCGACGCCAGCGGCCCGATTGCTTCTGAGAATATCGGCAAGCCGATTGTCTGGGACATGTCCGCCGCCGGTGGTGGCTCTTATAAAAACGGCAAGATCTGGCAGCCCTCAACGGGCAAGATTTTCAATTCTAAAATGACACTGTCGGGCAATACCCTGAAGGTCAAAGGCTGCGTCGGGCCGATCTGTAAAGGGCAGACGTGGTCACGGGTGCAGTAGACGCACCGTTGATGTGAAGCTGATATGAAGAAGGGGCCTCAAACGGGCCCCTTTTGCTTTCTGATGGTAAAAATACTCGAAATCCTACGGCTTCCAGCCCAGGAAATTCGACACGATCCTGAGACCCGCCCGCTGGCTTTTCTCCGGATGGAACTGGCAGCCGATCATGGTGTCGCGGGCGACGATGGCGGTGACTTCCTCGCCATAATCCACATGCGCAATGCGATGCGCCGGATCGGTGGCCTTGAAATGGTAGGAATGTACGAAATAGGCATGATCGCCCTCAGAAACCCCGTCCAGAACCGGATGGGGGTTCGATATGTGCAAGTTATTCCAGCCCATATGCGGCACTTTCAGCGCCGGATCGGACGGGGTGATCTTCACCACCTCGCCACCGATCCAGTCGAAACCGGCGGTGTCTTCATATTCGAGGCCACGGGTGGCCATCATCTGCATCCCGATACAGATGCCCATGAAAGGGCGTCCGTTGGTGATGACCGCTTCGGAAATCGCCTCGAACAGGCCAGTGTAATCGAAAAGCTGTTTCTTGCAGGCGGGAAATGCCCCGTCGCCGGGCAGGACGATCCGGTCCGCTTTTGCCACCACATCCGGTTCGGAGGTGACCACGATGGTGCCGGCACCGGTCTCGCGCGCCATGCGTTCAAAGGCTTTGTGGGCGGAGTGCAGATTGCCGCTGTTGTAATCGACGAGTGCTGTGAGCATGTCTTATCTCTTCTGGATCATGAGAGGGGCTCAGAGCGCCCCCTTCGTGGACGGCAGGCTGTCGGCCATGCGCGGGTCGATCTCAAGCGCCATCCGCAGCGCACGCGCCACGGATTTGAACGCCGCCTCGGCGATGTGGTGGGAGTTGATACCATGCACCTTGTCCACATGCAGCGTGATGCCGCCGTGGGTGGAAAGTGCCTGAAAAAACTCGCGCACCAGTTCGGTGTCGAATGTGCCGATCTTGGCGGTCGGGAACTCCACGTTCCACACGAGGAAGGGGCGCGCCGACAGATCGAGTGCGGTGGAGATCTGAGTGTCATCCATCGCAAGCGCAAAGTGCCCGTAGCGGTAGATGCCCTTTTTGTCGCCAACCGCTTGGGCCAGAGCCTGACCGAGCGCAATGCCGGTGTCTTCGACCGTGTGGTGGTCGTCAATATGGGTGTCGCCCTTGGCGCGGATGGTCATGTCGATCAGGGAGTGGCGCGACAACTGGTCGAGCATGTGGTCGAAAAATCCCACGCCCGTCTGGTTGTCATAGCTGCCGGTCCCGTCGAGGTTGATGTCGACCGTGATCTGGGTTTCCGCCGTGTTGCGGGTGATGCTTGCCTTGCGCATGGGGCTATCCCTTTTTTCGTCACGCTGCTTATACGCGCGGGTAGGGGGATTTGCCAATGGGCAGACTGTCTATCGTCTGTTTGTGAGGCTGGCGGTGCCGAGCTGTGAGGCTGATCTGGCGCGGTCTCGCTCTGTTGGGCAGGCAAGCGAAGGGGGGGGGCAACCGCCAATCCGCCAGACTTGATCCGCAAGCCTTGGCCGGAAATGTCGACATATTTCGATATCCGGAAGGAAATTGGAGCGGGCGAGGCGATTCGAACGCCCGACCCTAACCTTGGCAAGGTTATGCTCTACCCCTGAGCTACGCCCGCTCGCGTCCAGCCTGTCCGTCGGCTCGGTTACGTGATCGGTGGGTGCCGATCGTGAGGTATATACCCGATCCTCTTTGCCTTGCGGCTGGGAGGAAATTGGAGCGGGCGAGGCGATTCGAACGCCCGACCCTAACCTTGGCAAGGTTATGCTCTACCCCTGAGCTACGCCCGCTTCCTTGGGTGAGGCGTGAAATAGGAAATACCGCCGCGACCTGCAAGAGGAAAATTGGATTTGGCGCATTTTTTTCACACTTTCGTCCGAGAAGGGAGCGAGCACCTCTCTTTCCCTAGCTCAGCGCCAGTCCGATATTGGCCAGAGACAGGAGCAAAAGCAGCACGAATGTAGAGATAATGCCGTATTTGCGGCCCCATTCCTTGCCATCCCCTTGCATTCCATAGGCATGAAGCGCGCGGGAGACCAAAAGTGTCACGCCTGCGAGGTGGACGGTCAGGGCTGCGGCCCCTTGTGATTCGAGTGCTGCAATCAGGATCAGCGTGATCGGCGCATATTCGTTGAAATTGCCATGCGCGCGGATGCGACGGTTGAGAGTCTCGTCGCCGCCGTCTCCGAGGCTTTGTTTGGCGTTGAAACGTTGCTTGATGACGTGAAGCGAGAGGAAAAGATAAAGCAGACCGGCGAGACCGGCATAGAGGGCTGTCAATGTGAGTGTCATGGTATCCATCTTGTTGTTGAGAGGTGGAGGCCCTTGTGTGCGGACAGACCTGAGGAGATGTGTAGTGGAAACACATTCGGAAATCACTATCTGATGGCGCGGGTTTTCGGCGCGTTCGGCGCAGAGGTTTTTGCCTGCGTGATGTGGTGTGCGCCGCGTGTGGGCGGTTCAGCCCAAGCTGCGCGGATAGTACATCGTGTTATGGAACCGCGTCGGTGCGTCGGCCAGATTGCGGTAGCTGTGTGGTTGGTCCGCCTTGAACCGGATCGCCTCGCCCGCAGGGATGCGGGTCCACGGTCCGTCGGTCTGGAGTTCCAGCGTGCCTTCGGTGACGAAAATATCTTCCACCACGCCTGCGTCATGGGGGTGGGAGACATGGGTCTGGCCGGGGTTGAGCGTGATCAGAAAACTCTCGGAGCCGAGCGCGGGATCATAGGGGAACAGCGTGCGAAACCCGATGCTTTCGGGAAAGCTCACCGGAGCAGGGGGCCTGGATGCTGTGCTATCGAGAAACGCGGTGAGCGGCAGGTGAAACCCCTTGGCCAGTTTCCACAGGGTGATGAGCGTCGGCGAGGATTCCCCGCGTTCGATCTGGCCCAGCATGGCCTTGCTCACCCCTGTGCGCTCTGCCGCCTGTGCGAGGCTCAGTCCGGCTTCGGCGCGAATGGTCTTGAGATTGATTTTCGGAGTTTCCGATTCCATCGCTCACCCTGATCGCAAATTGCGCTTGTGCGTTATAGCGTCCGCGCGCTATAGCGGTCGCGGGCGTTATAGCGCACGGATGGCCGCACGCCAAGCCCTCCCCGCGCCGACACTTGTCCGGCACAAAGCAGACAGGGTGCAGACACATGGAGAGATCATGTCAGGACTGAAACTTTCCCACATCGTCTCCGGCGCCATCGCCGTGCTTCTGGCCTATACCAGCAGCGCCGCGATTGTGTTTCAGGCCATCGACACGTTGGGTGCGACACAGGCCGAGGCCAACAGCTGGATGCTGGTGCTGGGGCTGGGCATGGGGCTTTCGACACTCGTTCTGACCCTGCGCTACAAGATGCCGATTCTCACCGCATGGTCCACGCCGGGGGCGGCGCTTTTGGTGATCAGTCTGCAAGGCGTGCCCATGGGCGAAGCCATTGGAGCCTTTGTTTTTTGTGGTCTTTTGCTGACACTGACGGGGCTGTCCGGATGGTTCGAGAAGATCTCCCGTTTCATCCCCGACGCCATCGGCAGTGCGATGCTGGCGGGCATCCTGTTCCGCTTCGGTCTCGGAATTTTCGCCTCGATGGAAGACAGCCTGCCGTTGGTGGCGGTGATGTGTGTGACCTATCTTCTGGGGCGGCGTTTCTTTGCACGGTTTGCCATTCCCTCCGTTCTGCTGGCGGGCATTGTGTTTTGCGCGCTGATGGGGGCGTTTGCGACGGGGGAGAGTTTTGATCTGTCGCTCGCGCAACCGGTGTTTACCATGCCCGTCTTTTCGCTTTCCGCCCTGATCGGCATCGCCCTGCCGCTCTATATCGTCACCATGTCTTCGCAGAACATGCCCGGTGTCGTGACGCTGAAAGCGGCGGGTTATCAGCCGCCAGTGTCCTCCGCGATCACGGTGACGGGGCTTGCGACCCTGCTCCTCGCGCCGTTTGGCGGCTATGCCTTTAACCTTGCTGCGATTACGGCGGCGATCTGTGCGGGGCCGGAAGCGGATGATAACCCCGCAACGCGTTGGAAGGCGGCGATGGTTACAGGGGTGATCTATTGCATCGTGGGGCTTATGGGCGCGGCAGTGATCAGCCTCTTTCTGATTGCACCGAAGGCGCTTGTGGTCACGGTGGCGGGGCTGGCGCTTTTGAACACGGTTGCGGGCAGCCTGAGTGCTGCGCTCAAAGAGGTGGACCAACGCGAAGCGGCTCTTGTGACCTTTATGACAACGGTGTCGGGGATCAGCTTTATGAGCATAGGAGCGCCGGTCTGGGCGCTGCTGTTCGGCGGGCTGACCTCTTTGGTTCTGACGCGCAAGAAGGCCGCAAACGCATAGTTACAGATTTGATTTTGCCTGTAAAAAAGCCCCGCTGACCGGCGGGGCTTTCCTGTTCTGTATGCCTCGATGCAGCGCGGGAGGCGTTATTCGAACTCGATCAGCAAATCCTTCGCGTCGATCTGTGAGCCGGGGGCAACATGGGCGGCTTTCACCGTGCCATCGTGGTCGGCGGTGATGGAGGTTTCCATCTTCATCGCCTCGATGGTCAAAAGCACGTCGCCTTTCTTCACCGCCTGTCCGGCAACCACCGCAACCGTGGCGACAACGCCCGGCATCGGTGCGCCGACATGTTTCGGGTTGCCCAACTCGGCCTTGGCATTGGCCACCACAGAGGAGGCTGCAGAGCGGTCTTTCACGCGCACGGTGCGTGGCTGGCCGTTCAATTCGAAGAACACTTTAACCTCGCCCAGTTCATTGGGATCGGACACTGCCTGACACCGGATTTCCAGCGTCACACCAGAGTCGATGGAGGCGGAGATTTCCTCGCCTTCTTCCATGCCGTAGAAGAAGTTCTTCGTTGGCAGCGTGCGCACCGGCCCGTATTGTTCGTGGCGGGTGACGTAATCGGAGAAGACTTTCGGATACATCAGGTAGCCGTTGAAATCCTCGTCGTCGAAGTCTTCGTCGGGGAATTTCTCGGCCAGTTCGGCACGCAGAGCGGCGAAATCGGCGGGCGGCAGGTGTAGCCCCGGACGTTCGAGATTGGGTTTTTCCTTGCCCAGCACCTTCTTGACGATTTTCTCGGGGAAGCCGCCGGGAGGCTGCCCGAGATTGCCGCGCATCATATCGACGACACTGTCGGGGAAGGCCACGTCATGTTTCGGGTCTTCGACCTCGTCGCGGGTGAGCCCTTGGGATACCATCATCAGGGCCATGTCGCCCACGACCTTGGAGCTTGGCGTCACCTTCACAATGTCACCGAACATCATGTTTACATCGGCATAAGCCTGTGCGACCTCGTGCCAGCGCTCTTCCAGACCCAGTGAGCGGGCCTGTGCCTTGAGGTTGGTGAACTGACCGCCGGGCATTTCGTGGAGATAGACCTCGGAGGCAGGCGCCTGAAGGCTTGCCTCGAAGGCCGCATATTGCCCGCGCACAGCTTCCCAGTAGTTCGACATTTCGCGGATCGCACCGATGTCGAGACCGGTGTTGCGCTCGTGGAAACGCAGGGCTTCGACGATCGAGCCCAAGGTCGGCTGGGAGGTGTTGCCGGAGAGCGCATCCATCGCCGCATCCACCGCATCAACGCCCGCCTCTGCGGCGGCCAGAACCGTCGCAATGGCAGCGCCTGATGTGTCATGGGTGTGGAAGTGGATCGGCAGGCCGACCTCTTCTTTCAACGCCTTAACGAGCATCCCCGCCTGTGTTGGCTTCAACAGACCGGCCATGTCCTTGAGGCCCAGAACATGTGCGCCAGCGGCTTCAAGCTCTTTGGCCATTTTGACATAGTAGTCGAGCGTGTATTTCGGGCGTGTCGGGTCCAGAAGATCGCCGGTGTAACAGATCGTGCCTTCACAGACCTTGCCGGAATCGATGACTGCATCCATAGCCACACGCATGTTCTCGACCCAGTTGAGACTGTCGAACACGCGGAAGACATCGACGCCGGTCTCTGCGGCCTGCCGCACGAATTCCTGCACCACATTGTCGGGGTAGTTGGTGTAGCCCACGCCGTTGGAGGCGCGCAAAAGCATCTGGGTCATGATGTTGGGCATACGTTCGCGAATGTCGCGCAGGCGCTGCCAGGGACATTCCTGCAAGAAACGGTAGGCTACATCAAAGGTCGCGCCACCCCAGCATTCCACGGAGAACAGCCCAGACAGATTGGCCGCATAGGCGGGGGCCGCGTTCACCATATCGATGGAGCGCATTCGCGTCGCCAGAAGCGACTGGTGCCCGTCGCGCATTGTGGTGTCGGTGATCAAAAGCTGCTTTTGCGACCGCATCCAGTCGGCAACGGCCTGCGCCCCTTTTTCCTCCAGAAGCTGACGTGTGCCGGCAGGCGGGGTTTGGGCCGAGGTTCTGGGGGCGACGGGCGTGCGCGCATCGGCGGCTGGCTTGGCCCGTCCGAGGGTCTCGGGATGGCCGTTCACGGTGATGTCCGCGAGATAGGTCAGCAGCTTGGTCGCGCGGTCGCGTCGCGGTTTGAAGTCAAACAGTTCCGGCGTCGTGTCGATGAATTTCGTGGTATATTCATTCGACAGGAACACCGGATGTTTCAACAGGTTCTCGACGAAGGCAATATTGGTAGACACGCCGCGAATCCGGAATTCGCGCAAGGCTCGATCCATCCGCGCAATAGCCGCCTCCGGTGTGCGCGCCCATGCGGTCACTTTGGTCAGCAGACTGTCATAGTAGCGCGTGATCACCGCGCCGGAATAAGCCGTCCCGCCATCAAGACGGATGCCCATGCCCGTGGCCGAGCGGTAGGTGGTGATCCGGCCATAATCGGGGATGAAATTGTTGGTCGGGTCTTCGGTCGTTACACGAGTCTGAAGCGCGTGGCCGTCGAGTTTCACGTCATACTGGCTGGCAACGCCTGTCGCTTCGGTGAGGCTCTTGCCCTCGGCGATCAGGATTTGCGCTCGCACGATGTCGATGCCGGTGACTTCCTCGGTCACGGTGTGTTCGACCTGCACGCGGGGGTTCACTTCGATGAAGTAGAACCTGCCGGTCTCCATATCCATCAGGAATTCGACCGTGCCGGCGCATTCGTAATGCACATGCTCACAGATACGCTTGCCCAAGGCGCACAGTTCTTCGCGCTGGGCGGGGGAGAGGAAGGGAGCAGGGGCGCGTTCGACCACCTTTTGGTTGCGACGCTGCACAGAACAGTCGCGCTCGTAGAGGTGGTAGATATTGCCGTGGCTGTCACCGAGGATCTGCACCTCGACGTGGCGCGCCTTGATGATCATTTTCTCAAGGTAGCCCTCGCCATTGCCAAAAGCGGCCTCGGCTTCGCGGCGGCCTTCCTTGACCTTTTCTTCAAGCTCTTCGACATTTTCAATCGGCCGCATCCCGCGTCCGCCACCGCCCCAAGAGGCCTTGAGCATCAGCGGGAAGCCGATCTTTTCGGCCTCTGCGCGAATCTGGTCGAAATCATCGCCCAGAACTTCGGTTGCGGGAATGACGGGCACGCCCGCCTCGATCGCGACCTTGCGTGCGGAGGCTTTGTCGCCCAACTCGCGCATGGTTTTGGCTTTCGGTCCGATAAAGGTGATGCCCGCCTCAACGCAGGCATCGACGAAATCGGGATTTTCGGAGAGCAGTCCATAGCCGGGGTGGATTGCATCTGCGCCGGAGAGTTTGGCGACGCGGATAATTTCCTCGATAGAGAGATAGGCCGCGACAGGCCCCATTCCTTCGCCGATCTTGTAGGCTTCGTCCGCCTTGAACCGGTGCAAGGACAGTTTGTCTTCTTCGGCATAGATTGCGACGGTGCGTTTCCCCAATTCATTGGCGGCACGCATCACGCGGATGGCGATTTCTCCTCGGTTGGCGATCAGAACTTTCTGAAATTCGGCCATGGCAAGCTTCCCCTCTTGCTATTTTTTAATCAGCGTAGTGATTTCTGCGGTGCAGTAAATCCCCAATTCCTCTGACGTGCTGCACGAGCACAGGCGGGGGACGCGGCGGGGGAAGAGGATTTTTTGCCGCACCTCTGAAAACATAGGGAAATTTGCAGGATTTGCAGTGCAAATCCTATGTGTTAGCAAATCAACCCTGTCGAGGCTTGCGGCTTTGCAAAACCGCAATGCCAGAGAATCAAGCGACTTCATCCCGTGTGGGAGCGCTGCGCGCGCTCAGGGGAAACTCGCGCAGGAACAGTGCCATAATCAGCCCCGAAAATGCCAGCCCCGCCGCGATCCAATAGACAGGATGCAGCGCCTCGGAGACAGTCTGCGCGACGAGGGTTTGGGCCTCAGAAGGCAAGGTGGCGAGGATTTGCGGCCCCAGTTCTGCGGCATTTGCCAAGCCCTCCACCGGTGCGCCGCCCATGAGGCTGGTCATGCGGGTTGCGAATAGTGCGCCAAACAGTGCAACGGCAATCGACCCGCCTACCTGACGAAACATCAGCCCCGCCGCCGTGGCCGTTCCGATCTGGTGGCGGTCTACGCTGTTTTGCACTGCCGTTGTGACGACAGGGAAGATGCAGCCCATACCTGCGCCAAGACCTGCCAGCGACAGCCAAAGCTGCCATGAGGGCATCTCCGGTGACAGACGTGTCAGAGAGAGCAGGGCAAGCGTGGCAAGGCTCAAGCCGATTTTCGGCAGGATGCGATAGCGCCCGGTGCGGCCCATATACTGGCCCGAGATTGTGGAGGTGCACAGGATGCCGAAGGTCATGGGGATGAGTTGTAGCCCCGATTGGGTGGCGCTGGCGCCTTTGGCCATTTGTAAAAAGACCGGAATGAAGGTCAGTGCACCGAACATCAACGCCCCCGAGATGAAGGAGATCATGGAGCAGATGGTGAAGACATTCATCCTGAACAGGGCCATCGGAAGGATCGGCTCGCTGGCCTTGCGTTCAATGGCGATAAAGCCAAGCGTGGCGGTCAGGAATACGGCCATCAGCCCCAACCCGATCGGGCCGGTGAGGACAAATTCCTTGCCGCCCAGAGCGGTCAGAAGAACGATGGAAGACAGGGACAGGGTGAGCGCTGCGGCCCCTGCGTAGTCGATTTTGTGCTGAACCCGTTTGCCCAAGGGTTTGAATCCGAAGATAAAACCCGCAAGCGCCAGCGCACCTACTGGCAGGTTGATGTAGAAAATCCAGTGCCAGGATAGCGTGTCCACAAACCAGCCGCCCAGAAGTGGTCCGGCGACGGAGGATACTCCAAAAACGCCAGCGAAGACGCCTTGGATTTTGCCGCGCTCCTTGGGCGGGATCACATCCCCGATGATGGAAAGCGCCAAGACAAACAGCCCGCCGCCGCCCAAGCCCTGAAGCGCACGTGCGGCGATGAGAAAGCCCATAGAGCCGGACATGCCGCAGAGCACGGAGCCGGTCAGAAACAGCGTGACCGAAAAGATCACCACGTTCCGCCGCCCGAAAAGATCGCCGAATTTGCCGTAGAGCGGCGCGACGATGGTGGAGGCGAGGATGTAAGCGGTGACCACCCATGACAGATGCTCAAGCCCGCCGAGATCCGCCACGATGGTCGGCAGGGCCGTGGAGACGATGGTCTGATCGAGAGAGGCCAGCAGCAACAGAACCGCAACCGAACTGATCACCAGCGCGACGGAGGTTTCTTCTGCAGGATGATCTGTCGACTTGGGGCTGTTCTTTGGTGCGGGCATGAAGACTCCTTTGCCCCGTCAGGGCAGGGCCCGCGGGTTTTTAGCAGATAGCGTCAATTTTAAATATATGTCAATAGCACATAAGTGTGACTGACATGTAATTGACATGGGCATATTTTCGTGCAACTCCCCTTGCATGATCGAAGATGACACACAGCCGAGCCCTTCCCGAAGTGACGCCGACACCAGTGCGGGTGATCCGCGTATTCATGCGGGCGTGCCGGATTTCCTGACGGATCAGGGGTTTTCCGACCCTGCTGTGATGGCGCTTTTGGATCTCGATCTGGCCTTGTTTCGTTGGCGGCGCATGGCAGAAAAGGGCGAGTTTAAGGGCAAAGTGATGCAGGGCATGTCCGAGCCTCTGGAACCCGCGATCTTGCAGGGGCTTCTGTCTATCGCGCAAATTTCTGCCGGTCTGGGGCGTGACAAAGCCGAGTTGCCCACCATCGGCATGGTGGCAGAGGTCATGTCGGTCGATCCTTCCCGCGCATCGCGCATTGTCTCCGAACTGGTGTCGCGCGGCTATGTGGCGCGGCAGGCGGTGCAGGAAGATGCCCGCAAATCCGTTCTGGTCATGACACCGAAATCCAAGGACTTTTTGCGGGAATTTACCCTGTCGAAATGGCGCATTATGGCGCAGGTCTTCGAAGGCTGGAATGGCGAGGATATCTCTGATTTTTCCCGCCTCTTTGCGCGCTATGTGGGTGGCTTGGTCAAAGCTGTTTCACCTTCTGACGAGGCGTCCTGAACCGGTCGGTGCGGCGTTCATTTTGAGAACAATTGCAGAACGTGCTTTTCCTTGGCGTGGCTCTTCTATATCCTGCTCCTCATGAGCAGTTACGATGAAGACGAGGCCTTCGAGGCCGCCGCAGCCCCGACCTCTGGCCAGCACAGGCCCTCCCTCTCGCAACTGGCGATGCAGGGCGCGCGAGCGGCCACGTTCGGCGCACCGGATACCAGCTATCTCGACAGTTTGAATCCCGCCCAACGCGAGGCGGTAGAGACTTTGGACGGGCCGGTTCTGATGCTCGCCGGCGCAGGCACGGGCAAGACCAAAGCCCTCACGGCGCGTATTGCGCATCTGTTGAATACGGGGCGCGCTCAGCCACGCGAAATTCTCGCCGTGACCTTTACCAACAAGGCCGCCCGCGAGATGAAAGAGCGGGTCGCGGCGCTGATGGGGCAGGATATCGAAGGTATGCCGTGGCTTGGCACCTTCCACTCCGTCTGTGTCAAACTCCTGCGCCGTCACGCGGAACTCGTTGATCTGAAATCGAATTTCACCATTCTTGATACGGACGACCAGATCAGGCTGCTCAAACAGTTGATCAATGCCGAAGGCATCGACGAGAAACGCTGGCCCGCGCGTCAGCTTGCCGGTGTGATCGACAGTTGGAAAAACCGTGCTCTCACGCCGGGGCGTATCTCAGGGGGCGAGGGCGAGGAATTCAACGGTCGCGGGGTCAGGCTCTACGCCGCCTATCAGGCCCGTTTGCAAACGCTGAACGCCGTGGATTTCGGCGACCTGTTGCTGCATGTGGTCACGATTTTCCAGAAACATCCCGACCTCTTGGAGCAATATCAGCGCTGGTTCCGCTACATCCTTGTGGACGAGTATCAGGATACCAACGTCGCGCAATATCTCTGGCTCAGGCTCTTGGCGGGCGGGCATAAAAACATCTGCTGCGTGGGCGATGACGACCAGTCGATCTATGGCTGGCGCGGGGCCGAAGTGGGCAATATCCTGCGGTTTGAAAAGGATTTTCCTGGCGCGAAGGTTGTCCGGCTGGAGCGGAATTACCGGTCCACGGAGCATATCCTTAAAGCAGCTAGTGCGATAATTTCTTGCAACAAAGATCGGTTAGGAAAAGATCTTTGGACTGATGAGACAGATGGCGAAAAGGTGCGCCTCATAGGCCATTGGGATGGCGAGGAAGAGGCGCGCTGGGTTGGTGAAGAAATTGAGGCAATGCATAGCGGAGTGTCCGGTTTTGCAAAAAGGAGAAAAAACCCACGCTCCAAAACCCCAGATCAAGAATTTGAGCGACTGACCAAGGGGGGGCGTGTCTCAGAGCATGTGGCGGGTGATATTCATCAGATCAATTTGCAACGAGAGCAGGCGCTTAGTCCCGCCGGTGTAGGCAACTATAAAATCCCTCAAAGTGTTGGTCTCGACGAGATCGCCATTCTCGTGCGCGCTTCGCATCAGATGCGGGCTTTCGAGGACCGGTTCCTGTCTATCGGCCTGCCATATCGCGTGATCGGTGGTCCGCGATTCTATGAGCGGATGGAGATTCGCGATGCGATGGCCTATTTCCGCGTCATATGTCAGCCTGACGATGATCTGGCGTTCGAGCGGATTATCAACACGCCGAAACGTGGCGTGGGGGATAAGGCCCTGCAAGAGATCCAGATCGCGGCGCGTTCGAATGGTGTGAACCTTGTGGAAGGGGCGCGGATTGCGGTGGCGGACGGGCTGCTCAAGGGCAAGGCGAAATCCGGTGTCGCGCAGTTGCTGGCCGATCTGGATCGCTGGACATCGCTCAATGTGCAGCAAATCCGCTATGGCGTCGAAGACGAGGATGCGCTGGTGGAAGACGTGGCCTATGAGCCTGCCGAGATCAGCCATATCGAACTGGCCGAGAAGATTCTCGACGAAAGCGGCTACACGAAAATGTGGCAGAATGACAAATCTCCGGAGGCCCCCGGACGGCTGGAAAACCTCAAGGAACTTGTCAAAGCCTTGGAGCAATTCGAGAATCTCGCGGGCTTTCTGGAACACGTCGCGTTGATCATGGACAATGACAGCGGCAATGACGGCGAGAAGGTCACGATCATGACCCTGCACGGGGCCAAGGGGCTGGAGTTTCCGGTGGTCTTCCTGCCCGGTTGGGAAGAAGGGCTGTTTCCATCGCAACGCTCGATGGATGAAAGCGGCACCAAGGGTTTGGAGGAGGAGCGCCGTCTGGCCTATGTCGGAATCACGCGCGCCGAAGAGCTTTGCACCATTTCCTTTGCTGCGAATCGCCGTGTGTATGGCCAGTGGCAGGCACAGATGGCCTCGCGTTTCATCGACGAACTGCCTGCCGATCACGTCGATGTCATGACACCCAACGGATTGTATGGGGCGCAAGGCAATATGGGCGCGGGGCGTTCTCTGGATGATTATGGGCAGGACAGCAGCCCCAGCCGCTTTCAGGAGCGCGCCGCCAAGGCCGATGTTTACAATTCACCGGGCTGGAAGCGGATGCAGCAGCGCACGAGCCGCGCAGGCACACCGCGATCACCGGTGACGATTGAGGCCAAGGCGACGGTGGCCTTTACCGAGGGCGAGCGTGTGTTCCACAAGAAATTCGGCTATGGCGAGGTGATGGCGATTGAGGGTGAAAACCTGACAGTTGAATTCGATCACTCCGGTACGAAAAAGCTCAAGGCCGGATTCGTGCTCCCTGCGGATCAGGCGGGCGATGTGCCGTTTTAAAGCCTTTTGCGATTCATTTGAAGCTGTGAAGGTGCGCGGCATAAAGGCGTTGCGCTGTGCTACCTGATAAATCTGTGCAGGTTGTTCGAGCGAGGCTTTCGGCGAGGACTATAGAGTTCTGCGCGAAATCGATTCTCTAAAAAACGATGAGACTTCCGGCGCGGTGTGGCTTAGGCCCGCCGCGTCTTTGGTTTGCGCATAAAAAAACACCCGCGCCAGGGAGGAGGAGAGGCGCGGGTGCTCTTGCATCGGACCACGAGGGAGGAGGAAGGGGTCCGTATAAGTAAAGAAATGCGGCGGTGTCAGGGAGGAGGAAGACACCGCCGCCTTCAGTAACGATCCCTCAGGGAGGAGGAGAGAGAGACCGCATGTCTGGGGCCGGAGCCCCGTATAGGTGCGACGATGCAGGGAGGAGGAAGCATCGTCGCTCTGGTCTTCAAGGCCCAGGGAGGAGGAGGGGGCCTCGAATTCCGGTATCTGTTGCGGCAGCACCAGGGAGGAGGAGAGGTGCCGCCGCAGGTATCAGGGCCTCAGGGAGGAGGAGGAGGCCATGATGAGTATTCTTAGTTGCCGTAAGCGGCCTCGTAGGCCACGGCTTTGATGGACGCCCGGGACAGACCCAGATCGGACAGGTCACGATCGTCCAAACCGGACAGTTCCAGCAACGTCTCGCGATATACGCGGTAACGTGCAACGCGTTCGGCCAGAGCCTTGAACAGGCCGCCAAAAGGCGCAAAAGATGCCGTTGCGGCGTTGCGGATGTCGTTTGTGTAAGCCATGTGACTTTCTAAACCTTAATATGCGTTCGGACCTGTGCCCGTGTGTGCGCCGCGTCTTGTTCCCTTCGGGCTTCTGCCGGTCTTCGATCAAACTCTTGTCTTTCGAAGCAAACCGCTTTGCTGCGGTCGAAGGTGCAAGCCTTGGCTGCGTTGTTGATCTCAATATTGTGGATTTGCTGCAATTGCACAATCCACCTAGTCGTCATTGCCGCTATGCAGAACATGCATAAGTCGTGCTGACCTATTTTGCATGACTCGTTGCGCCGCTCGGAGCTGTTGTGTCTGTGAAGGCAATGAGGAGTGGAAAAAGGTCAATAAACCCCCTATTTCGAAGGGAAAGCCAAAGAAATCGGAAGGGGGCCAAAATGCCTGTAACGCAAGACCTAATCATGGCGACGCTTAAAAAAGTGGCACTTCCGGGAGGAGCCAATTTGGTCGATGCCGATCTGGTGCGTGCTTTGACGGTTCAAGACGGCACAATCAGTTTTGTCATCGAGGCTCCCGATGCCGCCACGGCGCAAAGCTGGGCCCATATCGAATCTGAGGCCAAGGCAGCACTTGAGGCGCTGGAAGGTGTGGAGAAGGTTTCCATTGTGATGACCGCCCACGGGCCTTCCGCACCGAAACCCGCCGCGCAGACGTCTTCTGGTGAACCACCCAGCCTGAAGATCGGGCGTCACCCCACCCCTCAACAGGGCAAGCAGGGCGTTCCGGGCGTCAAACATATCCTTGCAATCGCTTCCGGGAAGGGCGGTGTCGGGAAATCGACCGTCTCTGCGAACCTCGCTGTGGCGCTGGCGCGTCAGGGGCGCAAGGTCGGGCTGCTTGATGCCGATATCTACGGGCCCTCGCAACCGCGCATGATGGGCGTCAACAAACGTCCCGCATCGCCTGATGGTAAAACCATCGAGCCGCTTCATGCACATGGTGTGACGCTGATGTCGATCGGCTTCATGATTCCCGATGGCGAAGCTGTGGTCTGGCGTGGGCCAATGCTCATGGGCGCGATGCAGCAAATGCTGGGGCAGGTGGCTTGGGGTGAACTGGATGTGCTCCTAATCGATATGCCGCCGGGCACGGGGGATGTGCAGTTGACGCTCGGGCAGAAGACCGAACTCACCGGCGCACTCGTGGTCTCCACGCCGCAGGACGTGGCGCTGATTGACGCGCGGCGCGGGATTTCCATGTTCGAGAAACTCAAGGTTCCGGTGCTGGGCCTGATCGAGAACATGTCCACCTATGTCTGTCCGAACTGCGGTCATGAAGAGCATATTTTTGGCCATGGTGGAGTGGCGGATGAGGCGACAAAGATCGGTGTGCCTTTGCTTGCAGAGCTTCCCTTGGCGTTGGAAGCGCGTCTGGCAGGTGACAATGGCGTGCCTGTCGCCGCGACCGACAGCCCTTTGGCCGCTCCCTATGATGCGCTTGCCAAGCGGCTGGTGGAGACCGGCGTCGCCTGACTTTGCGGGCGGGCGAACTCGCTTTTCGGGATGATGAGTGACATGCCTAAATTTTCATCTGTTTGCAAAACAGGGGCAGGGCAGCTATCCTGTCCTTGTTGAAAGGCATTTTGCCATTGCGTTTCATCTCTTTCGCGTCGCCCTCAGCGGCGCGTTTTCATGAAAGGACGACGAGGGGCCGGCAAGCCCGCAAAACCTCCCCGAAAGGACAATATGTTTACAAAAATTTTGGTCCCAGTGGACCTTGCGCATGTGGACAACCTGTCCCGCGCATTGGAAGTCGCCGCAGATATCGCTCTGCATTACAACGCTTCCGTCACCTATGTTGGTGTCACTGCTGAAACCCCCGGTTCTCTGGGGCACAATCCGACAGAATATGCGAAACATCTGGCGCAATTCGCGCAAGACCAGGGCAAGCGCTACGGTTTCGAAACCGCAGCCCGTGCTGTTGTGAGCCACGATCCGGCCACCGATCTGGACAAGTCTCTGGCCCGTGCGGTCAAAGAGGCTGGTGCTGATCTGGTGGTGATGGCCACCCATGTTCCCAATGTCGTTGATCATTTCTGGCCGTCCCATGGCGGCAAACTCGCGACCCACACCGACGCATCCGTCTTTCTCGTGCGCGGCTGATCTGCGCTGACACCTGCTGGCTGTTTGCTCGTCAGGGCAGGGCTGCGTGTGTTCGGATGACACTATAATCCTTAGGAGTAATTCTATGAGCGACGACGGCATTCCCGCCCCGGAGGGCGCGGCTGCATTGATCGAGACCGATTATGAAATCGGTCAGGATAACATCACCCCGAATGTCGGGCCTTTCGGGCTTGATATTCACAACCCTGTCTTTCTCATCTCCGGCCTGTCCATTGTGGCCTTTGTCTTGGTGACACTGGCATTTCAGGAACAGTCCGGCGAGATTTTCACCCATTTGCGCAACTGGCTGACCCAGACCTTTGACTGGTTCTTCCTGACGGCTGCAAATATCTTCGTGGTCTTCTGCCTCTTTCTCATTGTGTCGCCCTACGGCAAAGTGCGGATCGGCGGCAAGGAGGCAAGTCCCGACTATTCCTACGGCGGCTGGTTCGCCATGCTCTTTGCGGCCGGTATGGGCATCGGTCTGATGTTCTACGGCGTCTCCGAGCCGATCTCGCATTTCTCGTCGTCTTTCGCTGACAATGCGGGCACGCCGGAAAGCTGGGCGCCTCTGGCCGGTGCCGCGGGCGATGCCGAAGCTGCGCGTCGTCTTGGTATGGCTGCGACGATTTTCCATTGGGCGCTTCACCCTTGGGCGATTTATGCCGTGGTTGCACTGTCTCTGGCGCTGTTTTCCTTCAACAAAGGTCTGCCTCTGACCGTGCGGTCGATCTTCTACCCGATCTTCGGTGAGCGGATCTGGGGCTGGCCGGGACATATCATCGACATTCTGGCTGTGTTTGCGACGCTCTTCGGTCTGGCGACGTCGCTGGGGTTCGGTGCGGAGCAGGCCAATGCGGGGCTGAACCATCTGTTCGGTGTTCCAGTCAATGATGTGTCGAAAGTCCTTCTGATTGCAGCGATCTCCGGTCTGGCGCTTCTCTCCGTTGTGGCGGGGCTGGACGCCGGTGTGAAACGTCTCTCCGAGATCAACATGGCACTGGCGACCCTGCTTTTGCTCTTTGTGATCATCGTGGGGCCGACGGCGGCAATCCTGACGGGGTTCTTTGCCAACCTGAAAGCCTATGTGATCGACCTTCCGGCACTGTCCAACCCGTTCGGGCGCACGGATGACAACTTCCGCCAAGGCTGGACTGCGTTCTATTGGGCGTGGTGGATTTCCTGGTCACCGTTCGTGGGCATGTTCATCGCGCGTGTCTCGCGTGGCCGGACCGTGCGGGAATTCCTCGTGGCGGTTCTGATCGTGCCGATGCTTGTGTCGGTGCTGTGGATGACCGCCTTCGGGGGCACAGCCATTAGCCAGATCGTCAATGACGGCTATACGGCTGTGTCCGATGCCGCGCTGGAGTTGAAGCTCTTTGCCATGCTGGAAGCTCTGCCCTTGAAATCCGTCACCTCGCTGATCGCGATTGTTCTGGTGATTGTTTTCTTTGTGACATCGTCCGACTCCGGTTCTCTGGTGATCGACACGATCACCGCAGGGGGCAAGGTCGACGCACCCGTGCCGCAACGGGTGTTTTGGGCCGCTTTCGAAGGTCTGATTGCTATTGCCCTGCTTCTGGGCGGCGGTCTCGGCGCGTTGCAGGCGATGGCCGTTTCTACCGGCTTTCCTTTCACCATCGTGTTGTTGCTGGCCTGCTATGCCACATGGCGCGGGCTGCGGTCCGAGCCGCGCTAAAACGGAAATTTCCGCAGATGTGATCTGATTGCATCAGTTGCGCGAGATTGAAAATGACACCCCGCAGAGTTTTCTCTGCGGGGTGTTTTTATTATCCGACTGTTTTTATTTGTTATTTTGGAATGAAGGTAAATTTGCCTCTTTGATTTTCCTATGATTCGAAAATTCTTTAATTTTCAATCGAATAGAATCCTGACAAAAATACTTGAGAATCTATAGAGCCCTGCGTAATTCCGCGTTCATCGCACGAATTTGTCGCATTCTAAGGGGATGACTCATGAAAATTTCACGCTTTATGGCGTTGTGTGGCGTGTCTTACGTCGCTTTCGCCTCCGCAGGTTTCGCACAGGAGGTCTATGAACTCGACATGATCAACGTTTCGCTCGTTGATGAAGGGCAGGAAAATGTCGAGGCCACCGGTGGCGCTGTGATTTCCGAAGAGGACATCGAGGCCCTCAGCCCGCAAAACGTGAGTGAGTTGTTTGCGCGTGAATCCGCAGTTTCTGTTGCGGGTGGCGCGGGGCCTGCGAAACGGATCTATGTCTTCGGCATGGAGCAATCCAATCTGGCCGTTACCATTGATGGCGCGCCTCAAGCAGGGACAAGCTGGCACCACACAGGATCCTCTGTTTTTGATCCGGCCTTCCTGAAATCTGTCGAGGTTGAGGCTGGTGCCGCTGCGGCTGACAGCGGCTTTGCCGCGGCTGCCGGTGCGGTGAGCTATGAAACCGTTTCTGCCTACGATCTTTTGGACGAAGGCGACAATATCGGTGGACGCGCGAGCCTGAGTTATGGCGATAACGGGCAGGGTGTTGCAGGCAGCCTAGCAGGATTTGGGGCCTATAACGGGTTCGATTGGCTCTTTATGGTCAGCAAGCAGGATGGGGACAATTACGAAACCGGAGATGGCGAAGAGGTGCTTGGGTCAGCGCCGGCGGCAGGGGGGATCCTTGCTAAGGTGGGCTATGAATTTGACACGCACCGTATTGAGTTGAACTACGCGCATGATGAGGACAAGGAAGATCGCACGATCAAGATGAACCTCGATCTGAGCACGGACGATACGCTATATCCGATGGAAGTGACCCGTGACACGATCTCTCTCAGATACACAACGACCGCGCCGACGGACGTATGGGATCCCGAGGTTTTCCTGTATGTGAGTGAGAATGACTATTGGCGTCCGAATTATGTTACTTCAGGTTTCAATGGCGATATGGATCTGCAAGAGGATCAGTTCGGCGGCAAGATCCAGAACGTTTTCACTCTTGATGCCGGCTCGATCACTGCTGGTGTGGATTTCAACGAGCATGACTATTCCGTTGATGCTTATGGCGATAACGGGGCAGGGGTGCGTAACCTGTCGACGACGCAACTTGGCGCTTATGCGCAGGCGCGTCTTGAATTCGGGCGTTTCGATATTTCTACAGGGGCGCGGTATGACTTCCACCGTTTCGAGGACTGGAACGGCGAGCGGTTCTCTGATAGCGGCGGAAGCGCGAATGCGACCGTGTCATATGAGGTCGTGGATAGAGTCGAACTCTTTGCGGGGGGCTCTGAGACATGGCTGGGTTATAATGTTGGTGAATACGGTTTTTTGCACGCACGGGATGACCCCTATTACACGGATCCCGATTTTGAGACGGCTAAATCCCGCAATGTGAAGATCGGTTTGAATGCGAATTTCGGGGCGTTCCAAGGTGGTGTCACCTATTTCAAAACCCGAATCGAAGGGCTTTCGAACTATGTTTACGGGGGAAGCCTCGAAAATGCTGAGCCATATGAAAGCGAAGGCTACACGCTGAATGCAGCATATTCGTGGGGGACAGGCCGTGTTGGGATGAACTACACCAATGTGGACGTGTCATATGATGGTGAAGACATTGATCCGGGCAACAGCGTCTTTACGCCTGTTGGGGACACTGCGGCGCTCTATGTAGATCAGGATTTTGCGGAGTATAACCTCAAGGTCGGCGGCACAGTCGAATGGGCTGGTTCGATTGACTACACAGATAGTTTCGAGCCTCAGGATGCTTACACAGTGGTAAATGCCTATGCCGAATGGCAGCCGCAGTCGCTGTCCGGCACCACGCTGCGTCTTGGCGTGGATAACCTCTTTGACGAGACCTATTACGAGCGTTCCAGCTACGGCAACGGGACTAAGGCGACGGCCATCTATGCGCCAGGCCGCACAATCAGCCTCACCGCGACGCTTGACTTCTAAAATCGCTTCGGGGGCTCCGGCCCCCAAGGCTTATCTCGTGGAATCTACTGGGAGGTCTTCGGGCCTCCCTTTTTTTCACGAACGCGGAAAAGGGCGCCGCGCAGTTGAGGCAGGCGCGGTGCGAACAGTAAACAAACAGTAAACAGGATGTGTTTGGAACCTCGCGCTCCGTGAATGGGGGATGCTTGCAAAGCCTGTCCAAGGCGCGTCATTTAAGTGCATCATGAACAGATATGAGGCCCCGCGATGAAACGAAGCGCCTTGATCGCCGCTTTATTGGTTTTCTCCGTCTCCACTTCGGCACGAACAGGTTTCGCACAGGTGCCGCAGGTCCCTGAAACCCGCGCCGAAATCCAGCTTTCCTTTTCGCCTGTTGTCAAAGAAACCGCGCCCTCCGTGGTCAATATCTATGCCTCGCGCGTGGTTGAGGAGAGGTTTTCGCCTTTCGCGGGGGACCCGTTCTTTTCGCAATTTTTCCGCTCCGGCCCCGCACGCCAGCGGGTGCAGCGCTCCCTTGGTTCCGGTGTGATCGTCTCGGAGGACGGGCTTGTGGTGTCGAACTATCACGTCGTGGGGGAGGCTTCCGACATCCGCGTCGTTCTGGCCGACAAGCGTGAATATAAGGGAGAGGTGATCCTTGCTGACAAGGAGGCCGATGTCGCCGTGCTGCGTCTCGACGGGGCGTCCGGTCTGCCGGCCCTGCCGCTTGCCGATAGTGATGCGCTGGAGGTTGGTGATCTGGTGCTGGCCATCGGCAACCCTTTCGGTGTCGGGCAAACCGTGTCCTCGGGCATCGTGTCGGGGCTTGCGCGGTCGGGCTCTGCCATTCCGGGGGGCGCGGGGTCCTATATCCAGACCGACGCCGCCATCAATCCCGGCAATTCCGGCGGTGCGCTGGTCGATATGTCGGGGCGCCTGGTCGGTATCAACACGTCGATCCTGTCGCGCTCGGGAGGCTCCAATGGCATCGGATTTGCGATCCCCGCCAATTTGGTGCGTGAATTCACCCGTCAGGCAGAGGCGGGCCAGACCCGTTTCATCCATCCTTGGTCCGGTGTGACGACACAGGCGGTAGATGATGCGGTGGCCGAAGCTCTGGGGCTTGATCGTCCCGAAGGCGTGGTGCTGGCGGAATTGCATCCGCAATCGCCCTTTGCCGCACTTGGGTTGACGGCAGGGGATGTGATTATGTCGCTCGATGGTCAGCCGGTTCTGTCGCCCTCTGATCTGGAATACCGGCTGTCGATCCTGCCGGTCGGCTCCAAGGTCAAACTCTCGGCCCTGCGTGCGGGCGAGCCGGTGGAGCTGGAGTTGTCATTGATTGCCGCGCCGGGATCGGAGGAGACGCAGAGGGTGGAGATCAGATCGTCCGGTCCTCTGGGCGGTATGGTCGTCGCGGATGTGACGCCTGCGTTGATTGATGAATATGGCCTGTCTCTCAAGGCCAGTGGCGTGGTTCTGCTTGAGGCGCAAGGTGCGTCTGCCCGCCTCGGCCTTCAACGCGGTGACCGGATCGTTGAGGTGAACAATATGGAGATCACAACGGCGGAAGATTTGCAGAAGGTCGCCCGACAAAGGAGCAGCATGTGGCTGTTGACCGTTGATCGTGGCGGGCGTTTGCTGCGGATGCGGGTGCGGTAGCCGATGTGATCCGGCGCGGAACTCTTTCGAGGGGCATCCGTGCCCCTTCCCGAAGGCGTTCCGATGCGTCAATGCGGGGTTCGGGCGGATTTCCGGCCCATTGCGCCTTGCACTCATGAGTGGCGCGTTCTTAGATGGCGCAGTTCGACACGCACCAAGGCTTTCAACGGGGCAGCTCATGACCAAACATATCGCGTTTTTCAAAGGCACTTGTCTTGCCGTTCTTCTGGCCGGCGCCGCGCCGGTTCTGGCGCAGGAGGTCAATGCCGTTACTTTTGTTCAGGCGGTGGAACCCCAAGGGCTCGACCCGACCGTGTCCTCGCCCGTCGCGGCGGGGCAGGTGACGTGGCAGAACGTGTTCGAAGGGCTTGTGGCCATTAACCGTGAAGGCCGCGTGGTGCCGCAACTGGCGACCGCGTGGACGATCTCTGATGATGGTCTGATCTACACCTTTACTCTGCGCGATGATGTGACCTTCCAAAACGGCGTTCCCTTCGATGCGTCGACGGCCAAGTTTACCTTGGAACGTATTCTGGGAGAGGATTCGACCAACGGGCAAAAGGCCAATTACACGGCCATTTCCAAAGTTGAGGCCGTGGATGCCATCACATTGGTGCTGACATTGTCGAGCCGCAATTCGGATTTGCTCTATTGGCTGGGCTATCCGGCAGCTGTGATGGTGGAGCCGAGCTCTGCCGATACAAACAACACGGCCCCTGTCGGCACCGGACCGTTCAAGGTGGAAGAATGGCGCAAAGGCGACCGCGTTATCATGAGCGCGTGGGACGGCTATTGGGGGGAGGCCCCTGCGCTGGAGAGCGTGACCGCGCGGTTCATCAAAGACCCGCAGGCACAGGCGGCGGCGCTGCAAGCGGGTCAGGTGGACATCATCGGCAATCTGGATGCGCCGGAGCTTTTCGACCAGTTCACCCGAAATCCTGCCTATGACGCCGTGGTGGGGGCTGGTGAAATGGAAATCGTTGCGGGGATGAACAACGCCAAGCCGCCTTTTGATGATCCGCGTGTGCGTCAGGCGATGATGCTGGCGGTGGATCGCCCGAGCCTGATTGCGGCGGTCAGTTCCGGCTATGGCACGGCGATCGGGTCGCATTTCTCGCCCGCAAGCCCGTTTTATGAAGACCTCACTGAGCTGTTCCCCTATGATCCGGAGCGTGCCAAAGCGCTCTTGGTCGAGGCCGGTTATCCGGACGGCTTCTCCTTTGAATTCAAAGTCCCGACCCGCACCTATGCGCAACGCTCTGCCGAGATTTTGCAGGCTTTCTTTTCCCAGATCGGTGTGAGCGCGGACATCCAGAGTTCCGACTTTCCGGCCACATGGATTCAGGATGTGTTCAAAGACACCAATTATGACATGACGATTGTCGGCCACGCCGAGCCGCTCGATATCGGCATCTATGCGCGGGACAATTACTACTTCAACTACGACAATGCTGCGTTCCGCTCCGAGATGGAAAAGATCGCAGCGGCGACGAGCGAGACCGAGCGCGAAACGGGCTACCGCAAGGCGCAGGAAATTCTCGCGGAAGACCTGCCTGCTTTGTTCCTGTTCTCCTATCCGAAACTGGGGGTATGGAAGGCCGGTCTGGAAGGCGTGTGGGAAAACGGTCCTGTTCCGGCCAATGACATGACCGATGTGCATTGGGTGGAGTAATCGGGTGGAGTAAGCCTCTTTTGACACATCTTCCTGTCTGGCGGTGAGCTTGCCGCCTGTCCCTTTCGAAAGCGTCTTATGGCACGACACCTGACAGTTTTGCGCCGACTTCTGGGAACCGCGGCGGTTTTGCTGCTCGCCTCGCTGGTGATCTTCTTGCTGATCGAAGCTGCCCCCGGCGATCCGGCGGAGATCATGCTCGGCACTTCGGCGCAGCCGGACACTCTGGCCGCTTTGCGCGCGGAGCTTGGCCTCGACCGTCCGTTGATGGTCCGCTATGCGCATTGGCTGGGCGGGGTGATGACCGGCGATCTGGGGCAGTCCTACACCTATGGCGTGGCCGTGACGGAGCTGATCGCGCAACGGTTTACCGTGACCCTGCCATTGACGTTGATGGCAACGATGCTGGCTGTGACTGTTTCCCTGCCTCTGGGCGTCATGGCGGCGGCGCGTCCCGGCAAAGCGGGGGACGGGCTGGCGACGGTGTTTTCCCAAATCGGCATTGCCGTGCCGAATTTCTGGATCGGGCTTTTGCTCATTCTGGGCTTCGCGGTGAAGGTCCGGTGGTTTCCGCCGGGAGGATTCCCCGGCTTGGAGGCAGGGTTTGGCGCGGCGCTGGGGGCGCTTGTCCTGCCGTCCATCGCGCTGGCTATCCCGCAAGCCGCTGTCCTGACCCGCGTCACTCGCGCCGCTGTCATCGAGGTGACAAACGAGGATTTCGTGCGCACGGCCCGCGCCAAGGGCCTGTCGCGCCGCCGCGCGTTGTGGCGGCATACGGTGCCCAATGCGTTGCTGCCGGTGGTCACGATGCTGGGGCTGCAAATCCCGTTTCTCATCTCTGGGGCTGTCTTGGTTGAAAATGTCTTCAGCCTGCCGGGGATTGGCACCTTGGCCTATCAGGCCTTGTCGCAACGTGACCTCATCGTGGTGCAGAATGTCGTTCTGCTGTTCGTCGCCATCGTACTTGTTGTGAATGCCGGAACCGATGCGCTTTACGCCCGTCTTGATCCCAGACTGAGAGGCCGCAGATGAGGCGTCTTCCGAAGACACTTGTCCTGGGCGGGATCATCACCGTCATTATGATCGGTGCGGCTCTTCTGAGCCGGTTCTGGACCCCTGCGGACCCTACGGGCATGAATATCATGGCCCGCCTCAAGGCTCCGGGAGAGGTCGGGCTCTTGGGCACGGATCAGATCGGGCGCGATGTGTTGTCGATCATCATGTCTGGCGCGTGGACCTCGTTGGGCATTGCATCCACCGCGACCCTTGTCGGGGGCGGGATTGGCACGGTGTTCGGCGTTATGGCTGCCGCCAAAGGCGGTTGGGTCGAACGGCTTGTCATGACGTTCAACGGTGTGCTTTTCGCCTTTCCACCAATCCTGTCCGCGATCCTGCTTGGCGCTCTGCTCGGGCCGGGGGCCGTGACATCTATGGTGGCCATCGGGGTCTTTATGATTCCGGTGTTCGCCCGCGTGACACGGGCCGCCGCGATCCAGATCTGGGCGCGGGACTATGTCAAAGCCGCGCGTATGGCAGGCAAGCAGGATACGTTGATTACGCTGGAGCATGTCCTGCCCAACATCTCGGCGCAACTCATTGTGCAACTGGCAATCCAGACGGGGCTGGGCATTCTCTCCGAGGCGGGATTGTCCTTTCTCGGCATGGGAGTCTCTCCGCCCACGCCAAGCTGGGGGCGGATGCTGTCCGAGAGCCAGACCTACCTCTCCAGCGCGCCGCATCTGGTGCTGGCCCCCGGTCTGGCCATTGCCATCACCGTGCTGGGGCTGAACCTTTTGGGCGACGGGCTGCGTGATCTGACGGACCCCAGACGGAGACAGACCACATGATGCTGGATGTCAAAGACCTTCGCGTTTCTTTCACCCGCGAGCGCCTCCCGCCTGTTGAAGTGGTGCACGGGGTCAGCTTTTCCGTGGCGCGCGGCGAGGTTTTGGGGATCGTCGGGGAGAGCGGCTCCGGCAAATCCGTGATCTCTCTGACCATGATCGGGCTTTTGCCGGGCACGGCGCAGGCCACGGGGCAGGTGATGTTCGAGGGGCGCGATATTCTACGCCTGCCGGAACGTGACCTGTGCAAATTGCGTGGCAACCGGATCGGCATGATTTTTCAGGAACCGATGACGGCGCTGAACCCAGCCATGCGCGTGGGGGCGCAGATCGCCGAGGGCATGATCCTGAACAAAGGCCTGTCCAGAAAAGCGGCCCGTGCCGAAACCTTGCGTCTGCTGGATATGGTGCAGATTTCCCGTGCCTCCGAGCGGATCGACAGTTTCCCGCATGAAATGTCCGGCGGGCAACGTCAGCGGGTGGGGATTGCGATTGCCTTGGCGTCAAATCCGGATTTGCTGATCGCGGACGAGCCGACCACGGCGCTGGATGTGACGGTGCAGGCGGAAATCCTCAATATTCTTGATGATCTCGTCACCGATCTGGGGATTTCCCTTATTCTGGTCTCGCATGATCTGGGCGTGATCGCACGGATCGCGGACCGCACGCTCGTGATGTGTCAGGGAGAGGAGATGGAGCAGGGAGCGACCGAAGACATTTTGCGCCGCCCCTCTCATGCCTATACGCGCCAACTACTGGACGCCATGCCGCGACGGGCGCGGGCCTCTTTGGAGGAGGGCGCATGACCTCGTTATTGGAAATCCGCAAACTGTCACGTCATTTTGATCTCGGGTCGGGTGTTGTGAAGGCCTTGGACAATGTGTCCCTGTCCTTGCATGCGGGCGAGGTTCTGGGCGTTGTCGGAGAATCCGGCTCCGGAAAATCGACGCTGGCACGGACCGTCATGGCGCTGGACCATCCGACATCCGGCACGGTGGTGCTGGATCAACGTGATATATTCTCGTTAGGTCCGCGTGCGTTGCGCAAGGCGCGGCGGGATTTCCAGATGGTGTTTCAGGACCCTTATGGCTCCCTCAATCCGCGTCATCGTATCGGGCGGATCATCGCAGAGCCGCTCCATTTGATGCCGGATGCGCCCAAAGGGGCCGAGCGGCGTGCATTGGTCGGGACGTTGTTGGAAGATGTCGGGCTGGACGCCGCTGATCAGGACCGTTTCCCACATGAGTTCTCTGGCGGACAGCGCCAAAGGATCGCCATTGCGCGTGCGCTCATCACCAAGCCACGGTTGCTTGTGGCTGACGAAGCGACTTCAGCTCTTGATCTGACGGTCCAGAAGCAAATTCTGGACCTTATTCTGGACTTGCGCGACCGGCACGGAATATCGGTGCTGTTCATCACCCATAACATCGGCGTGGTTCAGGAGATTTGTGACAGGGTCGCTGTGATGCAGCACGGCAAGCTTGTCGAGGTTGGCCCCACCCAAGAGGTGCTGGACGCCCCGCAGCAGGCCTACACCCGACGGCTTTTGGCCGCCGAGCCGCGTCTCGATGTGATCGGGCGCAAGTCACGCAGTCGGCCCTGAAGCGCTCTCTCAGAGCATGGAGGCCCGCCCCGTGGACAGCCCGAGGGTGATATTCAGCGACCCTTCGTTTACAAGCCATTTTCGCAGGGTGAAGCTGCGCACCTTTGCGCGGTGCATCGGGTCGGCTTCAGCAAGAGCGCGGGCGGCATCCATCGTCGCGGCGCGGTAGATAATCAGACCGGCCCCTTCCATCAGGGTGCCGCTCTCGTCCGACAGGGGCCCCGCCAGCACCAGTTGCCGGTTGTCTTCGAGAGACCGTTGATAGCTCAGATGTGCGGGCAGGGTGGCTTTGACCTCTGCCGGCTCTGCGGCGGGGACCGACGTCACCACATAAAGTTCCAGCGCCAAGGCTCCGCGTCCTTTGGCTTCGGCTTTGTAGTCTTCCCAGTTTGGCATTGTGACCTCCCGTCAATAATATCGATATTATTTGACATACGATAAAATTATCGCCAAAGATATGAAAAACAAACCGAAGGAATGTGTCATGAAGCTCATGGTTGGCCACTCTGGTAACAGCACCGCCGTCTATCTCGTAGACGGCGCAACGGCGCGGAATGTCACCGCCGCGATGCCCGAGGTCAGCACGGACCTGATGGGCCTGATCTCGACCCCCGATCTCATGACGACCCTGCGCAATGGCGCACTCTCGGGCGCGTCCGAGGAGGTGGCCAAGATCAAACCGGCGCTGCCTGTTGCGGCTCCGGGCAAGATTTTGTGCCTCGGTCTGAATTATATCGAGCACATCAAAGAGGGCGGTTACGATATTCCCGACTACCCCGCAATTTTCATGCGCACGCGCAAATCGATCATGGCGGCAGGTGCGCCTCTGGTGCGGCCGACCTGTTCGGAGCAACTGGATTACGAAGCAGAGTTGATGATCGTCATTGGCAAGGGCGGACGTCATATCAGCGAGGCCGATGCTCTGGACCATGTCTTCGGCTACACGGTGTTCAACGATGGATCGGTGCGCGACTATCAGCGTAAGACGCATCAGTGGACACCGGGCAAGAATTTCGACAACACGGGCGCGATCGGCCCTTATGTGGTGACGCCCGAAGATCTGCCCGAAGGAGCGGCGGGTCTGAAGATCGAGAGCCGTGTCGGGAACGAGATCCTGCAAAGCTCCAATACGGGCAATATGATCTGGTCGGTGGCGCAGACCATCGCGATCATGTCGCAATTCACCACGCTGGAACCGGGCGACTTGATTGCGATGGGCACGCCGCCGGGAGTGGGTCACGCCAAAAAGCCGGGTCCGCGCTGGCTCAAACCCGGTGAGACCGTCGAAATCGAGATCGAGCGTATCGGCATTTGCGCCAGCCCTGTGGTTGACGAGGTCGAGGAGGCGGCACAATGAGCGAGGCAATGACAGATATACGCGCCTCGGCACAGGCCAAAGTGCGGGCGGTGCGGGCGGCTTGTGAAAAGCTCGATGATGCCGCGATTGATCTCATCCTGCGCGATGCACGCTCGCATTATGCGTGGACCAACAAGCCGGTAAGTGACGCACTGTTGCATGAAATATTCGAGATCACCATTTCCGGCCCGACCAGCATGAACACCTGCCCTGCACGCTTTGTCTTTGTGCGCAGCAACGAGGCCAAGGCACGGTTGGCGAAATCGTTGAAGGCCAAGAATGTCGACAAGATGATGGCCGCACCCGTTACAGCGATCATTGCCTATGACCCGAATTTCTGGACGCAACTGCCGTTTTTGTTCCCGCACGAGGACCGCCGCCCGCTTTTTGAAGGAAAGCCGGAGCATTGCGAGGCGACCGCTTTCCGGAATTCCACTTTGCAAGGGGCCTATTTCATGATTGCGGCACGCGCCCTCGGGCTGGATGTCGGCGCGATGTCCGGTTTTTCCAACGAGATTGTTGATGCGGAGTTTTTCGCGGAAAGTGGTTGGAAATCGAATTTTCTCTGTAACATCGGCTATGCTGATGAAACGGCGATTTTTCAGAAATTGCCACGGTTCGGATTTGAGGAGGTGTGCAGTATCATCTGAACGCGGAGGGGAGACCGCGTGACGACAAACGAACCCGACCGCGACCTATAATAACAGCGGCGGGACTATCACGGGCGCAAGCCCAGTCTGGGAGGACACTATGAAACACTTGTTTGCAAGCACCGCGCTCGCTGCGGTGATGGGCCTTGGCGCGTCACTGCCTGCTTTGGCGCAAGAAGTTATCACGGCCAATGTCATCGACGGTTATCCGGCCCGCGCCATGTGGGTGCAGGAATTTACCAACTTCTTTATCCCGGAGGTGGACAAGAAGCTTGCCGAGACCGGAAATTACAAAATCGACTGGCGCGAAAGCTATGGCGGCACGGTGGTCAAACCGCGCGGCGTGCTGGAGGGCGTGCAGTTGGGGCTGGGTGACATCGGTATCGTCACGACGATTTTCCATTCCTCGAAACTGCCCAGTCAGGCGATCTCCGCCGTCACGCCCTTTGTGGCGTCGGATGCGCGGGCTGTGGCCAAGGCCGTGGACGAGATCGCTCGGGAATATCCGGCGATGCAGGCCGAATTCGAAGCCCAGAATCAGGTGTATCTGGCCACTGGTGTTGTGTTGGACACCTATCAGCTGTTCAGCAAGGAGCCGGTCGACTCGATTGCCGATCTGGAGGGCACCAAGATTGCCGGTGCGGGTATGAACCTGCGGTATCTTGAAGGGATCGAGAACGCGGCGGGCGTGCGCGGTGGGCTGACGGATTTCTACAATATGGTGCAGACGGGCCTTGTCGACAGCGCGATGCTCTGGCCCGAAGCGGCTGCGACATTCAAGATGGCGGAAGTGGCCCCCTATATGCTCGAAGCCGATCTGGGCGCGGTGAACACCAAGACCGTGACCGTCAACAAAGACTATTGGGAAACGCTACCTGAAGAGGTGAAGACAGCGCTTCAGGACGTGGCCGTGGCCTATCGGGATCACCTGTCCCAGATGGCGATGGACAAGGCCGCCGAGAGTCGCGCAGCCTATGTCGAAGGTGGAGGCACCATTTTGCCGATGAGTGTCGAGGCACGCACCGCATGGGCCGAGTCGATGCCGGATATTGCCGCCGAATGGGCCGCGACACTTGATGTTAAGGGCAGCGACGGATCTGGCATGTTGCGGGCCTATCTGGACAAGCTCGCCGCAGACGGGTTCACCGGCCTGCGTGACTGGACCGCAGGCCTGCTGGAGTGAGCAAGATGGTCCCTTCAACGGATGCGGCGCAGCCTTCGGGCCTGCGTCGCCTTCTCAACGGCCTGACCCGCGCGACCAATGGTGTGGCCATTGCCGCCAATGTCACCGGCACGCTCGTTGTGCTGGGGCTTGTGCTGGTGGTGAATTACGACATCGTGGCGCGTGGCCTGTTCAACCGCCCGTTTCATGGAGCGGTCGAGCTGGTGCAATTCGCTATGGTTCTGATCGTGTTTCTGCAACTGCCGGACGTGATCCGTGTGGAGCGGCTGACCCGTTCGGACGGGTTTCTACTGTTGATTGGTCTGAGCCACCCCCGTGTGGCCTCCGCGATGCGACGGGTGATCGACTTACTGTCCTTCATGCTTATGGCGCTGACGGCGGTGGCGATTTTTCCGGAGTTTCTCAAGATGTGGGATACGCAGGATTACTACGGCATCCCCGGTGTTTTCACCGCGCCATGGTGGCCGATCAAACTGACCGTTCTGTTTGGAACCACGCTCTGCGCCGCGATCCTTCTGCTTAAATCCGTAGGCCCGTCGCGCAACCCCGCAACCCCGACATCGGAGCAATCATGAGTCCTATCGAGATCGGCACTGCATCTGTCATTGCGATTATCGTGATGATCTATCTCGGGGTCTATATCCCCATCGCGCTGGGCGTCGTGTCCTTTGTCTCGATCTGGTTGATGCGAGACAATTTCGATCTGGCGATGAACCTGCTCAAGATCGCCGTTGCGGATAGCGCGATGGAATACACCTTTGCCACTGTGCCGCTGTTCAGCTTTATGGGGCTGGTGGTTTCGAAAGCGGGGTTGGGCACCGATATTTACAGCGTCATGAGTACGGGATTCCGGCGGGTCAAAGGCGGGATCGGCATGGCAACCGTTGGTGCCAACGCCGCCTTTGCCGCCGTCACGGGCAGTTCGATCGCCTCGGCCTCGGTATTTTCCAAGGTCGCCGTGCCGGAGATGCTGGCATATGACTACAAACCGCGCTTTGCCGTGGGTGTTGTGGCCGGGTCATCCGTTCTGGGCATGATCATCCCGCCTTCGGCCATGCTCATCATCTATTCCTTTGTCGCCGAACAATCCGTGGGCGATATGTTCCTCGCCGGTGTTGTGCCGGGGCTGCTGCTGGCGCTGGCCTATATCGCGGCGATCTGGGCGATGGGACGCTTTGCACCGTCGTTTGTCGGCGGGCGGCCTGCGGACGATTACGAACCGATGCCGTGGCGCGAGATTGCGTCCAAGACCCTGCCGATGCTGCTTTTGATCTTCACCGTGATCGGCGGCATCTACCTTGGCTGGCTCACTGCCGTCGAAGCCGGTGCCGCGGGTTCCCTGTTGGGTCTTGTTATCGCGATGCTGCGGCGCTCTATGAGTTGGCGCGGGTTGTGGGAGACGCTGATCGAGACCGGCCATATCACCGCCGCGATCCTGTTCTTGATCACTGCTGCGTCGATCTATAGTCGGATGCTTGGTCTTGCCGGACTGCCCAATGAACTGGCCGATCTGCTGGCCGGTTCCAGCTTTGGCTTTGCGCAGATCATGGTGTTCTACATCGTCCTGATGTTGTTTCTGGGCACGATCCTCGACACCTCGTCGATCATCCTGATCGTCGTGCCACTGTTTTTGCCGCTGATCGAACCGATGGGCCTGTCTCTGGTCTGGTTCGGCATTATCACCGTGATCGGGGCGGAGATCGGCCTTTTGACACCGCCGCTCGGCATCTCGTGTTTTGTCATCAAGGCCACGCTGAATGATGACCGTATCTCCCTCAAAGACGTGTTTATGGGCGCGCTGCCCTTCGCGGGGGTGATGCTCTTTGTCCTGATCCTGCTGATCTGCTTTCCGCAACTCAGCCTTGCTATTCTCAACTAGGAGATACCCATGCGCAACGTGACACCCGACAATATCACCGAGGTCTTCCAGAGCTATTTCTCGCAAGACACCGATCCGCGGTTTCGCGAAGTGATCGGTTGTCTGGCAAAGCACCTGCATGCCTTTACCCGAGAGGTCGGGCTGACCCATGACGAATGGCGCAAGGGGCTTGAAGCTCTGGAATGGGCGGGTCGCATCACCACCCCTGAACGCAATGAATTTGTGTTGCTGTCGGATGTGATGGGCCTGTCCTCTCTGGTGGACATGATCAACTCGCGGCCCGGTGCGACCAGTTCCAGCGTGCTTGGTCCGTTCCATGTCTCGGACGCGCCGCCTCTGGAGATCGGAGGTGACATGCGTGGAGATTTCGAGGAAGAGGTGTTGCTGGTCGAAGGCCATGTGCGTGATCCCGAAGGCAATCCGGTGGCCGGTGCCGAGATCGACATCTGGCAGACCGCGCCGAACGGGTTGTATTCCAGTCAGGACCCCGATCAGGACATCATGTCCTTTCACGGGTTGATGACCGCAGATGAAAATGGCCGCTATGCCTTCACCACTGTGCGACCGGTCAGCTACACCGTGCCGACCGATGGCCCTGTCGGAGATATCCTGAAGGCCGCCGGACGGCACCCGTGGCGGCCCTCGCATCTGCATTTTATCGTCAAGGCCAAGGGCTTCCGCGATCTTGTGACCGAAGTCTTTCCCGCAGATGATCCTTATCTGGATCAGGACACGGTGTTCGGCGTGCGCGAAGATCTGGTGATGACCTATGTGCCGCAACCTGCTGGTAGTTTTCCGGAGGGGTTTGCTCTGTCTGGTAAGGTCGATGGTCCTTATGCGCGGGTCGATTTCGACTTCACGCTTGTGCGCGATTGAGGGTGTTCAAGGCTCAGGCGTCTGGGCGTGTTAGAATATAGGCTGCGCCCACCCCGATCAGAACGGCCTGCAGCCCCAGATACAGCGGAGGCACACGCAAAAGCAGCGTGGGCACGAAGCTCAGCAGCATCATTGAAATGGAAACCACTTTGATCCGGCGCGGAATGGCGCCGGTTTCTTCCCATGCGCGAATGTTCGGACCGAAAATCCTGTGCTCCAGAAGATATGACCTTAGTCGCGGCGAGCCTTTGGTGAAGAAGAAGGCCGCGAGGATGACGAAAATCGTGGTTGGCATCACGGGCAGAAACGCCCCGATAAAGCCCAGAATCACGCAAATCGTGCCGAGTGTCAGGTGGATGAGTTTTACGATCCGGTCCGTCATTTCCATACCCTGCCACATGCGTGACGGTTGCACATCTGCATTCTTGTCGCGCCCGAGTGCGGCCCTGTCTACATCGCAGCCAGATTTTATCTGTCAAAACGGCCGGTCCCTGCCTATAAACGGCGTGGTTGTCCTGTAAACCTGTCCTGAACGCCAAGACAGAGGCGCTTTGTTTTATCCCTTCGGAGGAACCGCAGCATGTCCGATACCTTGTCACCGATTGATACCGCCAAATTCGTGGCCGCGAAAAAGGCGGTGGGTTATGTTGAAGACGGGATGAAAGTGGGCCTTGGCACAGGCTCGACCGCCGCATGGATGGTGCGCTGTCTGGGCGAGTTGGTGCGTGAGGAAGGTCTTGATATCGTTGGCGTTCCGACGTCGAGCCGCACGGCGGAACTGGCGCGTCAGCAGGGGATCAAGGTGATCTCTCTGGATGAGGCGAAATGGCTTGATCTGACGATTGACGGGGCCGACGAATTCGACCCCGAACTCAACCTCATCAAGGGCGGCGGCGGCGCGTTGTTGCAAGAAAAAATCGTGGCCACGGCCTCCGATCAAATGATCGTCATTTCGGATGTGTCGAAACAGGTTGATATGCTCGGCGCGTTTCCCTTGCCGGTGGAGGTGATCCCCTTCGGCTGGCAGACGACCAAGGCGCTGGTGGAGGAAACGCTGGTGTCAATGGATGTTCTTGGTCAGCAGTCGACCGTGCGGATGAACGGGGACGCGGCCTATGTGACCGATGAGGGCAATCATATCATCGACCTGCATCTGCAACGTATCGGCAACGCGCGCCAGCTTGCTCTGGTGCTCAACCAGATTCCCGGCGTGGTGGAAAACGGTCTGTTTATCGACATTTGCGACAAGGTGATCATCGGCCACGGTGACGGTCGGGTGACGACGAAAGACATCCTGTCGGGCGAAGAAGATGAAGACCGGATTGAGTTCGAAGACAGCGAGAACATTTTCGCAGATCTCGCCTGATCGTCGCGCAGGGTCGGGAACAGGGACGGGGCCGGACTGATCGAAGCAGGGATGTTCGAAACAGGAATGTGTTGCTGCAAAGCCCCCGTGCGTCAGGCGCGGGGTTTTCCTTTGGCGTCAAAGCCCCTACATCTAGCCTCAAGTTTAGAATTCTTCGAAAAAAGGCGGGACAGATGGATTTCGACTATGATCTCTTCGTGATTGGTGGCGGCTCCGGTGGCGTGCGCGCAGCGCGGCTTACGGCGGCGGATGGCAAAAAGGTGGCCATGGCAGAGGAATTCCGTATGGGCGGCACCTGTGTCATTCGCGGATGTGTGCCCAAAAAGCTGATGGTGTTCGCCTCGCAATATTCTCATGCTGCCGATGAGGCAGCTAAATACGGCTGGGACATCCGGTTGGGAGATTTCGACTGGCCGAGCTTCCAGAGCAAGCTGAAGGCGGAACTGTCGCGCCTCGAAGGCATCTATACGAAAAACGCGGGCAATGCGGGTGTCGAAATCCTGCATCAGCGCGCGGCCGTCAAAGACCCGCACACGGTTGTGCTGGCGGACGGGACCGAGAAAACCGCCAAGCATATTCTCGTCGCCGTGGGGGGCACGCCTTTCGTGCCGGACAATGTGCCGGGGATCGAACATGCGATCACCTCGAACGAGATTTTCGACATTCCCGAATTTCCCAAGCGTATTCTGATCGTTGGTGGCGGCTATATTGCCTGTGAATTCGCCTGTATTTTCAACGGGCTGGGCTCGGAGGTAACGCAATATTATCGCGGGGCGCAAATCCTGCGGGGTTTTGACGACGAGGCGCGCGGCCACATTGCGGAACTGATCCGTGGACAGGGCGTCAACCTGCATGTCGGCAGCGATGTGGAGCGGCTTGAAAAACGCGACGGCGGAATCTGGGTCAAGGCAACCGACGGGCGCGAGGGCCTCTTTGACGTGGTGCTCTATGCCACAGGCCGCAAACCTAATACGGCGGGGCTTGGCCTCGAAGAGGCGGGCGTGAGCCTTGGTCGTGGTGGGGCGGTCGTTGTCGATGAATATTCGCAGACCAATATCCCCTCGATCTTTGCCGTGGGCGATGTCACCGACCGCATCCAGCTGACCCCCGTGGCGATCCGCGAGGCCGTGGCTTTCCACGAGACGGTGTTCAAAGGCAATCCGATGAAACCGGATCATGCCAATGTGCCGTCCGCGATTTTCACCCAGCCGGAATATGGCGCTGTCGGGCTGACCGAAGAGCAGGCGCGTGATGAAGGGCCGGTTGAAATCTACTCCGCCGCCTTCCGTCCGATGCAGAACAGTTTCATTGAAAAGAACGAACGCGTGATGTTCAAACTCATCGTTTGTGCCGAGACGCGCCGCGTTCTGGGCTGTCATATCATCGCGCCTCATGCCGGTGAGATGATCCAGCTTGCCGGTGTGGCCATCAAGATGGGGGCCACGAAAGAGGATTTCGATGCCACTGTGGCGGTGCATCCGACCATGGCCGAAGAGATCGTTTTGATGAAAGAGCCGGTGCGGGTTCACAAATGATCTCCTGTTGGTCACGATAAAGCGAACTGCGACACCTGAGCACCCTTGAAAATCGGGGCCAGAACGAACAGGTTACACGGGAGCGCCCGACAGAGGTTTTCTGTCGGGCCTGATCTATACGATCTACACGAGAGAGGACTTGACCTTAATGGCCAGCAATAATGGCGGACCTTGGGGCGGCGGTGGAAATCGCCCGACCGGAGGGGACAACCGCGGGGATGACAATCGAGGTGGCAATCGCCGTCCGGGCGAGCAGCCTCAGATTCCCGAAATCGACGAGATGCTCAACAAGGGCAATGAATATCTGAAAGTGCTTATGGGCGGCAAAGGTGGCGGCGGTGGTCGTCCCAACGGGTCCGGCGGAGGCGAAGGCCCCCGTGTGTCCAAAGGGATGATCGGCCTTGCTGTGCTGGGTGCGATCGGTCTTTGGGCCGCGTCCTCCTTCTATACCGTGAAGCCCGAAGAACAATCGGTCGAGCTTTTCCTCGGTGACTTCTACAAGATCGGCCAACCAGGTCTGAACTTTGCGCCTTGGCCGCTGGTCAGCTACGAGAAAGTCATCGTTACGGGCGAACGCACCGAGAGCATCGGCCTTGCCGGTCAGGGCAGCTCCGGTTTGATGCTGACCACGGATGAAAACATCGTCGACATCGATTTTCAGGTGGTCTGGAATATCAGCGATCCGGCGAAATATCTCTTTAACCTCGCCGACCCGCGCACCACAGTGCAGGCCGTGTCGGAATCCTCGATGCGCGAAATCATCGCGGCCTCCGAACTGGCACCGATTCTCAACCGTGATCGTGGTTTGATCGCCGATACGGCGATGACTCTCATCCAAGACACGCTCGACAGCTATGACAGCGGCATCAACGTGATCCGCGTCAACCTCGACAAAGCCGACCCGCCGCAAGAAGTCATCGACGACTTCCGCGACGTGCAGGCCGCCGAGCAGGAACGCGATCGTCTTGTGCGTCAAGCGGATGCCTATGCCAACACCGTGCTGGCTGGCGCGCGTGGGACGGCTGCGCAGATTTTGGAAGAAGCCGAAGCCTATCGCGCGCAGGTCATCAACGAAGCCGAAGGTGAAGCCTCGCGCTTCTCGGCCGTTCTGGCCCAGTATCAGACTGCGCCCGACGTGACCCGCAAACGTCTTTATCTTGAGGCGCTTGAAGAGGTCTATGGCGGTATGGACAAGATCATCCTCGACGAAGGAGCTGGCGGGCAGGGGGTTGTCCCTTATCTGCCGCTCAACGAGTTGAAGAAATCCACCACCAATGAGGGGTCGAACTGATGAAGAAGCTTCCTATTCTCTTCGGCGTCCTGTTTGTGGCGCTGGTTCTGGTGATGTCCTCGCTCTTTATCGTGGATGAACGTCAAAAGGCCTTGGTGCTGCAATTCGGTCAGATCAAATCGGTGAAAGAAGAACCGGGGCTGGCGTTCAAGTTGCCGTTCATTCAGGAGGTCGTTTTCTATGACGACCGCATCCTGTCACTGGAAACACCGGAAATCGAGGTGACGCCTTCGGATGACCGTCGTCTTCTGGTTGATGCTTTCGCACGTTACCGGATTTCCGATGTGGTCCGCTTCCGTCAGGCTGTGTCCACTGGCGGCATCGCACTGGCCGAGGACCGTCTTCAGGGCATCCTCAACGCGCAGGTGCGTGAAGTGCTTGGCTCCGACAGTGTGACCTCGTCGACCATTCTTTCGGATGATCGTTCCGAGCTGATGGAACGTATCCGTGACAGCGCCCGTGCGCGTGCCCTGTCTCTCGGGGTCGAGGTTGTGGATGTGCGTCTCAAACAGACCTTCCTGCCGGATCAGAACCTTGATGCCACTTTTGCACGGATGAGTGCGGAACGTGCCCGCGAGGCCGCCGACGAGCGCGCCCGTGGCCAAGAGGCGGCCCAACGCGTGCGTGCGCAAGCCGACCGTACCGTGGTCGAGCTTGAGTCCGACGCGCGCCGTCAGGCGGAGATCACTCGTGGTGAGGCCGATGCGGAGAAAAACCGGATCTATGCCGATGCCTATGGTGAGGATCCGGAGTTCTTCGAATTCTACCGCTCTCTGGATGCTTACCGTGCGGGTCTGAAAGGCGAGAACACCACGATGGTTCTGTCGCCGGACAGCGAGTTCTTCGACTATCTGAAGTCCGACACGGGGCGGTAAATGGGCTTTCTGATCCTTGCGATAGGATTGGTGCTATGTGTGGAGGGGCTGGTGCTTGCACTGGCCCCTGCGCGTTTGGAAGAGGTGTTGCGTGCCTTTGCGGAACTGCCGCAGGCAAGGCGGCGCATGATCGGATTGATCGCTCTGGCCTTTGGTGTCGTTCTGGTCGCGCTGGCGCGGCGGGGGCTTGGCGTTTAGGCTGTTTGTCCGCACCTCTCGTTTTCGCCTTTGAGCGGGGCAAGGCACGCTCTTGCGTTCCTTTAAGGGCATTCACCTTAACGCCTCTGACACTGGGGCCTGCCGGCCCGGCGCCATATGCCGCAGCAGGTTTTGCGAAAATCGGTCGTCCGGGTTTGCACGATATGCTTTAAGTCGCAAACGCCTTGGAATTCCCCGCAGATTTGCACCGTTTGCGCTTGTCACACCCGGCTCACATGCTGTTGACTAAGCGCGACCGACATTGAGTTGTGTTGGTCACGCCCTATTTGTACCCCTGAGGACAGTCGCCGCGCCGGAACATAGGCAAATTTGCCTCGGGGCGCATCATATGGAGGATATTAGACCTATGACACAGGCTCGCGCCGTCACTTTCACCCCTCAGGAAACGCGCGCCAGATGGCGCATGATGTTCGTGGCGCTCATGGGTGCGTTCGCCCTCATGTTCCAGAGCATCGCCGCAGAAGCACGCGGCGCGCCCGAAAGCTTTGCCGATCTCGCAGAGAAAGTCAGCCCGGCTGTGGTCAATATCACCACAACCACGGTGGTCGAGGCTTCGACCGATCCTTCTCCGATCGTGCCCGAAGGTTCACCCTTCGAGGATTTCTTCCGTGATTTCATGGAGCGCAACAATCCGGGCGGACAAGCACCTCGCCGGTCACAGGCTCTGGGCTCTGGTTTTGTGATTTCCGAAGATGGCTATATCGTCACCAACAACCACGTCATTGACGGGGCCGACGAGATTGAAATCGAATTTTTCGAAGGGTTCACCCTGCCGGCAAAACTGATCGGCACCGATCCGACCACTGATATTGCCGTGCTCAAGGTCGAAAGCGACAAGCCGCTGACCTTTGTCCCTTTTGGTGACAGTGATGCGGCGCGTGTTGGTGATTGGGTCATGGCTATGGGCAACCCGCTGGGGCAGGGCTTCTCGGTCTCTGCAGGGATTGTCTCGCAACGCGGTCGTGCGCTTTCCGGTGCCTATGACGATTACATTCAGACCGACGCAGCCATCAACCGCGGGAACTCCGGCGGACCGCTGTTTAACATGGACGGTCAGGTGATCGGCGTGAACACCGCGATCCTCTCTCCGAACGGCGGCTCCATCGGGATCGGTTTCTCGATGGCGTCCAATGTGGTTTCCAAAGTGGTCGACCAGCTCAAGGAATATGGCGAGACCCGTCGTGGCTGGCTTGGTGTGCGCATTCAGGATGTGACCGATGATGTGGCCGAGGCTATGGGCATGGATGCGGCCAAGGGCGCTCTTGTGACCGATGTGCCGGAAGGTCCGTCGAAAGAGGCCGGCATTGCAAGCGGCGATGTGATCCTGTCCTTCGATGGCAAGGATGTTGGCGATACCCGTGAACTTGTCCGCACTGTTGGCGAAACCGAAGTGGGCAAAGCAGTTCGCGTCGTGGTCCTGCGTGACGGCAAAACCAAAACGCTGATGGTCACGCTTGGCCGCCGTGAAGACGCAGAAAGCACCGCTTTTCCTGCTGATGATGACGCAGCGCCGCAGGTTCCCGAAGCGATCGAGATGATGGGGCTGAAGCTCCAGCCGCTTGATGACACGCTGCGCGAACAGCTTGGTATCTCGTCCGGCACAACCGGTCTGGCCGTGCTGGATGTGGACGAGACCTCCGAGGCCTACACCAAGGGTCTACGTGCCGGTGACGTCATTACCGAAGCGGGTCAGCAAAAAATTGCGTCGCTTTCGGACCTTGAGGCACGGATTGAAGAAGCCAAGGATGCCGGACGCAAAACCGTCCTGCTTCTGGTGCGCCGCGCCGGTGAGCCGCGTTTTGTGGCGCTGGGTGTGGACGAATAATCCTTCCGGACTTCCAAAACATCAAAGGCGGCCTTCGGGCCGCCTTTTTTAGTGTGTAAATGTTGTGTTGCGGCAAAGCGTACCGGAGCGGCGTTACCCCTCCCGCGGCACTTCTTTAAGCCCAAGTTGGCGGGCGGCAGCCAAGGACAGAACTTCGCTGTCCACCCCTTGTTTCAACTGATAGGCGCGGATCGCGCCGCGGGTGGCGTGATCCATGCGACCGTGGGCGGTGCCGTGGTAATAACCGCGCACAGCCAGCGCCCGTTGAACCGAGGCAATGAACTCCGGTGTCCAGTCTTCCCGACAGAGGGTTTCGAACCACAACTCCTTGCGCTCACGCACAATCTCCTGACGGGTCTCCGTACGGTAGACCGCCGGATAGGACACCGCTCCCGAGGCGTCGATCTGGGGAGGCTGCACGAGAACTTGCTCGGTTACTGTTTCGATGATGGCAGGGGTCACATGATGGGAGAAACAGCTTTCCGGATCCGCACCGGGCGGTGCGCCGGGGGTCTCGGAGGCGCGTAAAATCTCTGTCTCCGGTGTGGCCATCTGACAAGCGGCCATCAGTCCTGTAGCCAGCAAAAGCGCGATTGGCCTGCGTGAAAGGGGTCCTGTCATCTGCTCTCTCGTTACTCTTTTTCCCGGCCTCTTGTCGGTGTTCCGGAATTTTGCCGCCATGCTACCCTGATCTGCGGGATATGCCAAAGAGGAATGCGTAATCGGCGCTTTGGGTCCTGAAATCTGTGCCACAAAATATGGCACTTGCCGTTTATGGCCCGGCGGGAAGGGAGGCTTGTGGCGCAATGGCTCTTTTCTCTACCTGACTGTCAGGATAAGCCTGTTGCAAAGCAAGACGAGCGAAAAAGGATAAGCCAATGGTCAAAATCACCTATGTCGAATTCGGCGGGACCGAACATGTCGTGGATGTGCCCGTGGGGCGCACAGTCATGGAAGGGGCGCGTGACAATGGTGTTCCGGGAATTGATGCGGATTGCGGTGGGGCCTGTGCCTGCTCCACCTGCCATGTCTATGTCGCGCCCGAATGGGTCGAGAAACTTCCGGCGATGGATGACATGGAAGAGGATATGCTGGACTTTGCCTATCAACCCGATCCGGCGCGTTCGCGCCTGACCTGTCAGATCAAGGTGACCGAAGACATCGACGGTCTGGTGGTCAACCTGCCCGAAAAGCAGATCTGATGTTTCTACGGCTGGCCACATGCGTTGCTTTGGCGGCCAGCCCGCTTGCCGCTGCCGAGATCACGGGCGCGCGTTATGTGGAGCCGACGCAGGTCTATGACCACGGCGCGGTGCACAATGGCGAATATGCGCGGATGGTGGTCACGCTGGATGATGGCACCACACGCGCGGCGGCGTTCAAGAAAAGTGTGTTCGAGGACACAGCCCCGAGGCTCCATGATCTCGACGGAGACGGTGCGCCGGAGGTGGTCACGGTTGTGAGCGGCTTTGTCACCGGAGCGTGGGTGCAGGTCTGGGCGCTGGATGAAAAAGATCGCCTCATCCCCGTCAAGGCCAGCGCCCCCATCGGTCAACGCCACCGCTGGCTGGCCATTGCGGGTATTGCCGATTTCGATGGCGACGGTGTGGATGAGATTGCCTATGTGGACCGGCCGCATCTTGTCAAAGAGCTGGTGTTCATGCCTGTCGATCTGGCCAGGGAGGGGATGCTGGCTGCCTCGGCGCGGGTCGGGGGGCTGACCAATCACCATCTGGGAGCGGCGGAGATCGAAGGCGGCGTGCGTGTCTGTGCGGGAGATGTGCCTGTGGTCGTGACGGCCAATGCCGACTGGTCCTCGGTCATGGAGACCCGTTTTGTGAATGGCGTGCCGCAAGCCGTTGCCGTTGCCCCTTATGAAGGGCCGCAGAGCTTTGCGCCCTATCTCACCTGCGAGTGACGCCTTTCGGAAACCTCTGTTTCTGAAAGTGACCGTGGGGCACTGGTAAACCCGTTCAAGCCGCCGTTTCGCGCTGGCATTCGTACGGGTTCAGGACAAAACTCCGGCAAAATGTAAGAAAGCCCGAGGTTCCAATGAGCTCCCATGTCCTGACCGTCACTTGCCCGTCCAAACGGGGCATCGTTGCCGCCATTTCCGGTAAGCTGGCCGAGCTTGGCTGCAACATCACCGACTCCGCGCAGTTCGATGACACGAACACGGGACAGTTCTTCATGCGGGTGAGTTTCGTCTCGGAAAAGGGGATGACACGGGCCGAGGTTCGGGATCATTTCTCTGCGCTTGCCAGTGATTTTGATATGGCATGGGCCGTGCATGATGCCGACAAGAAGATGAAAGTCGTGATCATGGTTTCCCGCTTCGGGCATTGCCTGAACGATCTTTTGTATCGCTGGCGGATCGGGGCGCTTCCGATTGATATTGTGGCTGTGGTGTCCAACCACATGGATTACCAGAAGCTCGTGGTGAACCACGACATTCCCTTCTATCAGGTGCGTGTCACGAAAGAGAACAAGGCCGCTGCCGAAGCGCGGCTTTTGGAGATCGTCGAGGAGAGCGGCGCGGAACTGGTTGTTCTGGCGCGCTATATGCAAATCCTCTCCGATCAGCTTTGCCAGAAAATGTCGGGCCGGATCATCAATATCCACCACTCTTTCCTGCCGTCTTTCAAGGGCGCGAACCCTTATAAGCAGGCCTATGAGCGCGGGGTAAAGCTGATCGGGGCGACGGCGCATTATGTGACCGCCGATCTGGACGAAGGTCCGATCATTGAGCAGGACACCACTCGCGTGACCCATGCGCAAAGTCCGGAGGATTATGTGTCTCTTGGCCGCGATGTCGAAGCGCAAGTTCTGTCGCGGGCCATCCACGCGCATATTCACCATCGGGTGTTTATCAATGGCAACAAGACGGTGGTGTTTCCGGCCTCTCCAGGGTCTTATGCATCAGAGCGGATGGGGTGAGACAACTCACCCTGAATCTGCAATGTCGCGTGCCTTTTTCGTAAGAGGCGAGGCTCTCAATACTCCAGCGCGTCAAGCGTCTCTTTCAGCAGCCGCGCCGAAGCCCCGAGCGCCTCGTGTTCGCCGTCGTCCAGTTCCGGAAACAGGTCCGCGACCACACCTTGCGCGCCGACAATGCGGGGGATGGAGAGAGCGACGTCTTTCACCCCTTCGACCTTCGGTGCGACAATGGAGACCGACAGCACCGTTTGTTCGTCCCGCGCGATGGCCCGCACAAGCCGTTCCAGCCCTGCGCCGATCCCGTACCATGTCGCGCCTTTGCCGTTGATGATCGTATAGGCGGCGTTGCGCACCCCGTCATCAATCCGCGCCTTGGCCCCTTCGGTGAGGGGGACACGCATCTGGGCGGCGAAGTCTTTCACTGACAAAGCGCCTGCGCGTGCCGAGGACCAGCACAGCACTTCGCTATCGCCATGTTCTCCCAGCACATAGGCATGGACGGAGCGCGGGGAGACGCCGAGATGCTCGCCAATCAGATGCCGGAACCGCGCGGTGTCGAGAATGGTGCCCGACCCGATCACCCGTGACGGGGGCAGGCCAGAGAGCCGTGTGGCGATCTGGGTCATGATGTCCACGGGGTTGGTGGCGACGAGCAGGATCGCATCCGGCGCGGCGTCAAGCACCTTGCCGATGATCTGGCGGAACACTTCTGCATTGCGGGTCAGAAGCTCAAGGCGGCTCTCGCCAGGTTTCTGCCCGACACCAGCTGCGAGGATCACCACGCCCGCGCCCTCAAGGTCGCTGTAGTCGCCCGCCATAACCGCCGTCGAGGAGGCAAAGGGCACCGCGTGGGCAATGTCTTCGGCCTGTGCGCGGGCGAGATCCGCGTTGTAATCGACAAAAACGACTTTGCTGGCCGTGCCTTTGAGCGCGATAGCGTAACCGGCGGCCGAGCCGACCATACCTGCGCCGACGATCCCGATTTTCATGTCATTCTCCAAATGTGGAAGGGGTTAAAGCCTCTTGCGAAACACTTTAGCGCTAGCATGTGGGGATTCCCTGTTTCGATCAATGACAGGGATCAATTCGAAATTTGCAATGTATTGGCGGAAGCCTTCGGCAAAACCCCGCTTTTCTGTGCGCCGCAGATCGGGGAAACACAATCTGTAGTGGCGCAAAGCGAGAAAAACCGTTACTCTGGACAAATCAGATCCGGAAAACCGGACGAAAAATATGATAACGAGGCAGTAGGCGGTATCATGACAGAGATGGTGTATGGCTCGACGCCAGTGCGCGTGGGTGAGCCGATCTTGCCGCGTTGGTGGCGGACAATCGACAAATGGACTCTGTCCTGTGTCTTTATCCTGTTCGGGATCGGGCTGTTGCTCGGACTGGCCGCGTCACCGCCGCTGGCCGAGAAAAACGGCTTTGCCGACCTTTTCCACTATGTAAAACGTCAGGCGTTTTTTGGCTCTTTGGGCCTTATGGTGATGATTGGCGTAACCATGATGGACCCAGCACGGGTGCGGCGTCTGGCGGTTCTGGGCTTTGCCGCGACACTGATCTCGCTGTTCTTGCTGCCCGCCTTCGGGACAGATTTCGGCAAGGGGGCGACGCGGTGGTTCTCCTTGGGCTTCGCCTCTGTCCAGCCCTCCGAATTTCTCAAACCCGCTTTCGTCATCACCTCCGCATGGCTCATGGCCGCAGGGCTTGAGATCGGTGGTCCTCCAGGGAGGCTCTATTCCTTCCTGATCACTGCGCTGGTTGTGATCCTTTTGGCATTGCAGCCCGACTTCGGGCAGGCTTCCCTAATCCTCTTTGCTTGGGGCGTGATGTATTTCGTCGCCGGAGCGCCTTTGACCCTGCTGGTCGGGATCGCGGGGCTTGTCGTCGCAGGCGGCACATTTGCCTACCATAATTCCGAACACTTCGCGCGGCGTATCGACGGGTTTCTGAACCCCTCGATCGACCCGACCACCCAGATCGGCTATGCCACGAACGCGATCCGCGAGGGCGGGTTCTTCGGCGTGGGCGTGGGCGAAGGGACTGTCAAATGGTCGCTGCCTGATGCGCATACCGATTTCATCATTGCGGTTGCGGCCGAAGAATACGGGCTGATCCTCGTGCTGATCATCATCGCGCTTTATGCCACGATCACCGTGCGCTCGCTCTGGCGTTTGCTCAAGGAGCGTGATCCGTTCATCCGCCTTGCGGGAACGGGGCTGGCCTGCGCGTTCGGCATTCAGGCCTTTATCAACATGGGTGTGGCTGTGAGGCTCTTGCCAGCCAAGGGCATGACCTTGCCTTTCGTGTCCTATGGCGGGTCTTCCGTGATCGCGTCGGGCATTGCGCTCGGGGCGCTTCTGGCCTTTACCCGCACCCGTCCGCAGGGCGAGATCGGGGACATCCTGATCCGCCGCGGTCGCTGAACCGGTCACGCGTCCGGCTGTTGACCCAAAAGAACAAGAGGTTCCAATGACCCACAAACTTCCCCTTCTCGTGATCGCCGCTGGCGGCACCGGCGGGCATATGTTTCCGGCGCAGGCGCTGGCCGAAGTGATGCTGGCGCGGGGGTGGCGGGTGAAGCTGTCGACCGACGCCCGTGGCGCACGCTATACCGGCGCTTTCCCCGAGGCGGTCGAGATCGAAGTCATGCCTTCGGCTACATTTGCCCGTGGTGGACTTGCTGCCAAGGCGATGGTTCTGCCGCGCATTATCGGTGGCGTGTTCAAGGCCATGTCGAAATTCCTGCGCGACAAGCCCTCTGTTGTGGTGGGGTTTGGCGGTTATCCGGCGATTCCTGCGGTGGCGGCGGCGACCTTGTTGAAACTGCCGCGCATGATCCATGAACAAAACGGTGTTCTGGGGCGGGTCAATGAGGTCTTTGCCAAACGGGTCGACAAGGTTGCCTGTGGCACATGGCCCACGGCTTTGCCCGAAGGGGTTGAAGGCGTCTACACCGGCAATCCTGTTCGCGCCGCCGTCCTTGAGAAACACGGTGCGCCCTATATTCCTCCCGGAGATTATCCGATGGAAATTCTGGTCATGGGCGGCTCGCAAGGGGCGCGCATTCTGTCGGATGTGGTGCCCGAAGCGATTGCGCGTCTGTCCGCGCCGTTGCGGGCGAACCTGCGGATCAGCCAGCAGGCTCGTGCCGAAGACCTTGAGCGTGTGGTGGAGTTCTATCATGCGCGGGGTATTCAGGCCGATGTGCAGACTTTTATCCATGACGTGCCCAAGCGGATGAGTGAAAGCCAGTTGGTGATCACACGTTCGGGGGCGTCATCGGTGGCGGATGTGTCCGTGATCGGGCGGCCTGCCATTTTCATCCCCTATGCTGCGGCCACGGCGGACCATCAAACCGCGAATGCACGCGGGTTGGTCGAAGCCAATGCCGCCATCATGATCCCTGAGAGCCAGTTGACGCCTGAAAGTCTGACCGAGCAGATCGAGAACGTGCTGGCGCATCCGCAAGGGGGCCTGATGATGGCCAATGCGGCGCTCTCTGTGGCGAAACCGCAAGCGGCAGAAGAATTGGCGGCGCTGGTGGAAGAGCTGGCGTTCAACAAGACATAAGGCGGCCCGAACGGGTCCGGTAAAGAATAAAGAAAAGAAGAGACGAGTGAGATGAACGCGAGCGTAACCAAACTCCCCACCGAGATGGGCCCAATCCATTTTGTCGGCATTGGCGGGATCGGCATGTCGGGCATTGCCGAAGTGCTGTTGAACCACGGCTATCGGGTGCAGGGATCGGATTTGAAAGCCTCGAAAATCACCGACCGGCTCAAGGAGCTGGGCGCGGTGATCTATGAGGGCCAGCGCGCGAAAAATCTCGAAGATGCCGAGGTCGTGGTGATCTCGTCTGCGATCAAACCGGGCAATCCGGAGCTTGACGCTGCGCGTGCCAAAGGTCTTCCGGTGGTGCGCCGCGCGGAGATGCTCGCAGAGCTTATGCGGTTGAAATCCAACGTGGCTGTGGCCGGCACACACGGCAAGACGACAACCACGACGCTGGTGGCCGAATTGCTGGTCGCTGGCGGGATTGATCCGACAGTGATCAACGGCGGTATCATCCATGCTTACGGCTCCAATGCCCGCATGGGGCAGGGCGACTGGATGGTGGTCGAGGCCGACGAGTCCGATGGCACCTTCAACCGTCTGCCGGCCACGATTGCGATTGTGACCAATATCGACCCCGAACATATGGAGCATTGGGGTTCTATCGAGAACCTGCGCCAAGGGTTTTACGACTTTGTCTCCGGCATTCCGTTTTACGGTCTTGCCGTGTGCTGCACCGATCATCCGGAAGTGCAAAGTCTTGTAGGCAAGATTACCGACCGCCGTGTTGTCACCTACGGGTTCAACGCGCAGGCCGATGTGCGTGCCGTGAATCTGACCTATAAGAAAGGTGTCGCGCATTTCGACATTATGCTGGCGGCCGAGGATATGGTGATCGAGGGCTGCACCCTGCCGATGCCGGGCGATCACAATGTGTCGAACGCTCTGGCCGCTGTGGCGGTTGCACGTCATCTCGGGATGAAGACCGAAGAGATCAAAGCAGCGCTGACAGCGTTTGGCGGGGTGAACCGCCGGTTTACCCGCGTGGGCGAGGTGAATGGCGTCACGATCATTGACGATTACGGCCACCATCCGGTGGAGATTGCCGCCGTGCTCAAAGCCGCGCGTCAGGCCACCGAAGGCCGTGTCATTGCTGTGCATCAGCCGCATCGCTACTCGCGCCTGCATTCCCTGTTCGAGGATTTCTGCACCTGTTTCAACGAGGCGGATGTTGTGGGCATTGCCGAGGTTTACGCCGCAGGCGAAGCGCCGATCGAGGGGGCGTCCCCGGATGATCTGGTGGCGGGGCTCATCCGTCACGGCCATCGCCATGCCCGCGCCGTGACCTGCGAGGACGATCTGGAGCGCCTTGTGCGCGAACAGGCCCGTCCGGGCGATATGGTGGTCTGCCTCGGGGCAGGGACGATTTCTGCGTGGGCGCATAACCTGCCGGAGCGCCTGTCAAAAGGGTGAGGTTTACCCCCCGCTTTGTTCTGACGCAGAGACGGGCGCGGGCTGATGGTGTAAAGCCTTTCCCGAACACCTGAGCGACAGAGCTTCGGGAAGTGCTGCGCAACATCTTGACGCCGCATATCTCCCGCAGTCTGTTTGTGGCTCAGGGTCCGCGCGGAAGGCCTGCACCTGACCGCGCTCGCAATGGAGAGGCGCATGGCAGAGAAACTCAAACGCCGCATCGGCCCCGGATTGCTCACCGCATACGGCGTGGGCGTGATGGTGGGCGCGGGGATTTATGTTCTGGTCGGAACGGTCGCGGCCCAAGCCGGACTTTACGCCCCGTTGGCCTTTCTGCTCGCAGGTCTGATTGCGGCCCCGTCGGCGCTTTCCTATGCCGAACTTTCCACTCGCATTCCCGAAGCGGCGGGGGAGGCGGCCTATGTCGAGGCGGGACTCGGCTCGCGCCTCATGGGGTTGATCGTCGGTCTGGCCATTGTCGCAGGCGGCACGGTCTCGGCGGCGGCTGTGCTCAGAGGGGGTGCGGGCTATCTGACAAGCATCGTGGATATGCCGTTCAATCTTGCGGTGGTCGGCCTTGGTGTGATGCTTGTGGCCGTGGCGATTGTCGGCGTTCTGGAAAGCCTTGCTATGGCCGCGCTGTTCACCGTGATCGAGGTGACGGGGCTGGCGCTTGTGGTCTGGTCCGGCTGGCACGCGCCGGTCTCCCCCGATTTCGCCACCCCTGCGGCGCCCTATTTTCCGGGCATCGGGGTGGCCGCGACACTGGCGTTTTTTGCCTTCATCGGGTTTGAGGACATCGTAAACATGGCCGAGGAGGTCAAGCACCCCGAGCGCACGCTGCCCATCGCCATCATCGGCTCTCTCATCATCACCACGCTGCTCTATGCCGGAGTCACCGTGACAGCTGTGCGGGCGGTGCCGCTCGAAGATCTCGGCGCGTCGGAGCGCCCTTTGGCTCTGGTTTATGAAGCAGGGGGCGGGCATGTCGCCGTGCTCTCTGCCATCGCGGTGACTGCGGCGCTCAACGGGGTGCTGGCACAGGTTGTCATGGCCGCCCGCGTGATGTTCGGGTTGGGCAAGCGCGGCGGGGTTCTGGGTGTCTTCCGCCATGCACACCCGCGGTTCGGCACGCCGGTGCTGGCGACCGTGCTGATCGGTGCGGTGGTGATCGGGGCGGCACTGAGCCTGCCTGTCTCCAATCTGGCGGGGGTGACCTCGACCATCCTTCTGGTGGTCTTCACCCTGGTGAACGCCAGCCTCATCCTGCTCAAGCGTCGCTCCCCCCAAGCCCCCTTCAAGGTTGCGGGCTGGGTCCCTGTTGTGGGGCTGGTCTTCGCGCTTCTGGCGCTGGTTGCATTTACCTTGGGCGGGGTCTCTTGAATTTTATCGATAATCCTTTGACAGCATTAGCCATTTGGGCGCTTGCCACCATGGCGCTTGCTCCGTTACCTTTGCGCTACCAGATTCTCCCCGGTGTGGCGCTTTTGCTCGTGCTGCCCGTGTTGCTCGTCTGGGTCGGTCTGACCTATGGGGTTTGGCCGGTGTTAATCGGTTTAGCTGCTGCCGTGTCTTTGTTTCGCAAACCGCTGGGTGTGCTTTGGCGCCGCCTGATGCGGGGACTTCGATAAAGCCTTTCGGGATGGGCCTGTTTACAGGCGGATTTCGGGAGGTGCGCGATATCAATATGTTACACGGCGTTTCCTGACGATCTGCACTGCAGGTTGTCGTGAAACGCTTTCGGCTGACAGGAGAGCCCGATGACAGTTTCTCTCGCACTTGCCTGTGGCTGGGCGATATTGGCGAATGTGATCGCCATGTTCCCCTCTCGCCGCAACCATTGGCCCGCGGCCTATGTCCTGATCGCTCTGGGGGTTCCCCTTTTGGGCTATGTCACCTATGAGAACGGCCCGTGGGTGGGGCTTGCCGTATTTGCGGCGGGCGTGTCCATCCTGCGCTGGCCTGTGGTGTATCTGGGCCGGTGGCTGAAAAGAACAATTGTGCGAGGTTCTACGGAATGATTTATCCCGACACACGCGGCAAACTGACCGAGAACCGGCTGTTGTCCGAGTTGACATGGCTGCGTGTGGGCGGTCCGGCGGATGTGCTGTTCCAGCCCGCCGATCTGGAAGATTTGCAGAACATCCTTGCCGCCCTTGATCCGTCTGTGGCGGTGTTTCCCATGGGCGTAGGCTCCAACCTCATCGTGCGGGATGGCGGCATTCGCGCGATGGTGATCCGCATGGGGCGCGGGTTCAACGGTATCGAGATCGAAGGCAATCGCGTGACTGCTGGTGTTGCGGCACTGGACGCCCATGTGGCCCGCAAGGCCGCTATGGCCGGGCTTGATCTGACCTTCCTGCGCACCATTCCCGGCGCGATCGGCGGGGCAGTGCGGATGAATGCGGGCTGTTACGGCTCTTATGTGGCGGATCACTTTGTGTCAGCTAAGGCCGTGACGCGGACGGGAGAATTGGTGACGCTCACGGCCGATGATCTGAACTTCCAATATCGCCAGACCGATTTGCCCGAGGGCTGGGTGATCGTGCAGGCTACATTCGAGGCCGAAGCCGCCGATCCCGCCATGCTTGAGGCGCGGATGGAAGAACAGCTTGCCAAGCGCGACGCGACGCAGCCGGTCAAGGATCGCAGCGCGGGCTCGACCTTCCGCAATCCGGCGGGGTTTTCCTCTACGGGTAAGGCCGATGATACCCATGATCTCAAGGCGTGGAAGGTGATTGACGATGCGGGGCTGCGCGGGTTTTCCATCGGTGGAGCGCAGATGAGTGAGAAACATTCGAACTTTATGATCAACACAGGTGAGGCTTCTGCGCACGATCTCGAACTTTTGGGAGAGACTGTGCGAAAAAAGGTATTTCAAAACGCGGGTCTCGCGTTACAATGGGAAATCAAACGCGTGGGCGAGTTTCTCGGGGATCCGATCCCGGACGGGCTTGCACAGGCGCAGACAACTGGCGCATAAGTCGGTATCCGGCTCACAAGACCGGAACGTGGCAAAGAACGGCCAGATCAACGTCCTGAGCAGGGCGTGACGACAGACCCCGAAAACGGGGCATTTTTCAAGGGATCGCAACAGACGGTCCCGAACATATTGAGGCGAGTGGACATGTCGAGCAGGCAGTCCCCGAAAATTGCGGTCCTCAAAGGCGGTCCCTCGGCTGAACGCGAGGTGTCTCTGTCTTCGGGACGCGAATGCGCCAAGGCGCTTCGGGGTGAAGGATTCGAAGTAATTGAAATCGACGCGGGCGAAGACCTTTGCGCGCAACTGGCCGTATGTCAGCCCGATGTCGTCTTCAATGCACTACATGGCCGGTTCGGTGAAGACGGTTGTGTGCAGGGTCTTCTCGAATGGCTGCGCCTCCCTTACACCCATTCCGGCGTTCTGGCCTCGGCCCTTGCGATGGACAAGGAAAAGACCAAAGAGGTCTACCGCGCTGCCGGGCTTCCGGTCGTGCCTTCGCTTCTGGCGCCGCGCGAAGAGGTCGAAGCGGGTCATGTGATGGCCCCGCCCTATGTCGTGAAACCCTATAACGAAGGCTCCTCCGTCGGCGTCTATATTGTGCAAGAGGGGGCCAATGCCCCGCGCATGGCCGCAGATATGCCTGCTGTCGTGATGGTCGAAGCCTATGCGCCGGGACGCGAATTGACCTGTTCCGTGATGGGTGACAAGGCCCTTTGCGTCACGGATATCGTCACGGATGGCTGGTATGATTACGAAGCGAAATATGCCGATGGCGGCTCCCGCCATGTCTGTCCTGCCGAGATCCCTGCCGAGATTGCTGCCGCTTGTCAGGACTATGCCCTGCGCGCCCACAAGGCATTGGGCTGCCGTGGCCTGTCGCGCACGGATTTCCGTTGGGACGAAGAGAAAGGTCTCGACGGCTTGGTGCTTTTGGAAACCAATACCCAGCCGGGTATGACGCCGACCTCTCTCTCGCCGGAACAGGCGCAGAAAAGCGGGCTCACTTTCGGGCAGTTCTGTAAATGGATGGTGGAGGACGCGTCATGCGACCGGTAGACCCGATCGAATTTGCCAAAGCGCCGACCGTTGGTGGCTCCGCCCGTGTGTCCGAGGCCGTGGCCCGTGCGATCCGCGCCCGCCGTGGCGAGAGCGATCCCGCGCCGCGCCCGCGTGATCCGGCGCCGTCACGCGCGGCTTACCGGATGAACCGCCTCTGGTTGACTCCTTCCTTTCGCTTTTGCCTGCGCCGCCTCGCGCCTGTCGCGGCGATTGTGGCCTGTATCGGGCTGTGGTTTGCGCAGCCGGAAAACCGCGAAGCCTTCACGGGGCATGTTCTGGCAATCAAGAACGAGGTGCAGAACCGTCCCGAGTTCATGGTCAAGCTGATGGCCATTGACGGGGCCTCGCCGGAACTCTCCGAAGACATCCGCGAAGTGATGGCACAGGATTTTCCGGTCTCCTCCTTTGATCTCGATCTGCCCGGTCTTTTGGAGCAAATCGAAAGCCTTGATGCGGTCGAAGCCGCAGGGTTGCATGTGCGTGCGGGCGGGATTTTGCAGGTGGACATCACCGAACGCACCCCCGCCGTGGTCTGGCGTTCTGAGCATGGGTTGGAAATGCTTGATGACGAGGGGCACCGCGTGGCGGCGCTCGACAGCCGGCTTGACCGTCCTGACCTACCGCTTGTCGCGGGCGAGGGGGCGGATCGCGCTGTGGGCGAGGCGCTTGCGATCCTGAGTGCGGCCGGCCCGCTGCTGCCGCGTTTGCGCGGTCTGGTGCGCGTGGGCGAGCGGCGCTGGAACGTGGTTCTGGACCGCGATCAGGTGATCATGCTGCCGGAGCAGAAGCCGCTGGGCGCCTTGGCGCAGGTTCTGGCGCTCGATCAGGCCAAAGACCTGCTGGCCCGTGATATTGAAGTTGTAGATATGCGGCGGCCCACACGGCCGACGTTGCGATTGACCGAAGCTGCGCAAGAGGAAATGCGTCGGCTTCAAGGTGTGGAACTTGGAGTGTCTTATCAATGACCGATCTCTATGAAGCCCAACGGGCGATGCGGAACATGCGCCAAGCTGCGTTGCAACGCGGTGTGATCGCCATTCTGGATGTGGGCAGTTCGAAAATCGCCTGTCTGGTTCTGCGTTTTGATGGCGAACGTTTCATGGGCGGGGATGGTGTCGGCGCTTTGGCGGGGCAGTCGTCCTTCCGTGTGATCGGTGCGGCAACGACACGCTCGCGCGGGGTGCGCTTTGGCGAGATCGATGCGATGGCGGAAACCGAACGCGCCATCCGGACCGCTGTTCAGGCGGCGCAGAAAATGGCCCAGACCCGTGTGGACCATGTGATCGCCTGTTTCTCCGGCGGCAGCCCGCGGTCCTACGGCATCGCCGGTCAGGTTGATGTGGAATATGATACCGTGTCCGAACAGGATGTGGCCCGCGTTCTGGCCTCGTCTGATGTGCCTGACTACGGCGCGCATCGCGAAGTGCTCCATGCCCAGCCGGTGAATTTCCAGCTCGACCATCGCTCCGGTCTCAAAGACCCGCGTGGCCAGATCGGGCAGAGCCTGTCCGTCGATATGCATATGCTGACCGTGGACACGGCGGCGATCCAGAACCTTCTGTATTGTATCAAGCGCTGTGACCTCGAAGTGGCGGGGCTGGCCTCCGGTGCCTATGTCTCCGGCATTTCGGCGCTCGTGGAAGATGAGCAGGAACTCGGCGCAGCCTGTGTTGATATGGGTGGCGGGGCGACGGATGTCTCTATCTTCATGAAAAAGCACATGATCTATGCCGATAGCGTGCGCATGGGCGGGGAACATGTGACCTCCGACATTGCGATGGGGCTGCAAATCCCGCTGTCGACCGCTGAGCGGATCAAGACCTTTTATGGCGGCATTGTCGCGACCGGCATGGATGATCGCGAGATGATCGAAGTGGGGGGCGATAGCGGCGACTGGGACAAAGACCGCCGGACGGTGTCGCGCGCCGAACTCATCGGGATTATCCGCCCGCGTGTCGAGGAAATCCTCGAAGGCGTGCGCGATTGTCTGGATGCCGCCGGATTTGAACATATGCCTTCGCAGCAGATTGTGCTCACCGGCGGGGCCTCGCAAATTCCGGGGCTGGACACTCTGGCGCCGAAAATCCTCGGGCAGAATGTGCGGATCGGACGGCCTTTGCGTGTGCAGGGGCTGCCGCAGGCCGCCACCGGCGCGGCCTTTGCCTCTGCTGTGGGGCTGTGCCTGTTTGCCGCCAACCCGCAAGACGAATGGTGGGATTTCGAGATTCCGGTCGACCGCTATCCGGCGCGTTCACTCAAACGTGCGATGCGGTGGTTCAAGGAAAACTGGTAAGATATTGCAGCCCGCGCGCGGGCTGTGATAGGTTTCGATCAGGCAGAAGACCTGAAGAAACGGGTTTCGCGACACAGGCGCAAGAGCAGTGCCCTGACATCGTTATAAGGTTTGCGGCAGAAATGCCGGTTTCGAGGTGAGACAGCGAACCGCACCCCGTTCTATAGGTGTGTCGACGGTCCAACCCGCTAAATCTGGCCTTTTGCGCAAAATCCCGCCGAATTTTGCCGATTTATCCCCTATATTTTGTGGTGAATCTCTGTTTTGGGGATGACGTGACGATCGAAAACCCATAGAATTTAGGGTGAATAGGTAAAATTTGCCCCGATTCAGGGGCGGGGACATAAGGGCGACTTGGGCAGAATGTGCAATCGCCCCGGCACGAGAGAAAGCAGGCGGTACACTCATGGCTTTGAATCTGACGATGCCCGAGCGGGACGAGTTGAAACCGAAAATTACGGTGTTTGGTGTTGGTGGTGCAGGCGGCAACGCGGTCAACAACATGATCGAAAAGGCGCTTGAGGGCGTCGAATTTGTGGTCGCAAACACCGACGCGCAAGCGTTGCAACATGCAAAAGCACAGGCGCGCATCCAGATGGGTGTGAAAGTGACCGAGGGTCTCGGCGCAGGCGCACGGCCTTCTGTAGGCGCTGCGGCGGCCGAGGAAAGCATCGAGGCCATTGTGGACCAGCTGGCGGGGGCGCATATGTGCTTCATCACCGCCGGTATGGGCGGCGGCACCGGCACGGGCGCGGCTCCGATCATCGCACAGGCAGCGCGTGAATTGGGTGTTCTGACCGTGGGCGTTGTCACCAAACCCTTCCAGTTCGAAGGCGCGAAACGGATGCGTCAGGCGGACGAGGGTGTCGAGCAGCTTCAGAAGATGGTCGATACGCTGATCGTCATTCCGAACCAGAATCTGTTCCGCCTTGCCAACGAGAAGACCACATTTACCGAGGCCTTCTCTATGGCCGATGACGTGCTCTATCAGGGTGTCAAAGGCATTTCCGACCTGATGGTCCGTCCGGGCCTCATCAACCTCGACTTCGCCGATGTGCGTTCCGTGATGGACGAAATGGGCAAGGCGATGATGGGCACAGGCGAGGCCAATGGCGAGGATCGCGCCGTGCAGGCCGCCGAGAAAGCCATTGCCAACCCGCTTCTGGACGAGATTTCGCTCAAAGGTGCGAAAGGCGTGCTGATCAATATCACAGGTGGTCACGATCTGACCCTGTTCGAACTGGACGAAGCCGCCAACCGTATCCGCGAAGAGGTTGATCCCGACGCGAATATCATCGTCGGCTCTACGATGGACACGGATATGGAAGGCTCCATGCGCGTCTCCGTTGTCGCTACAGGTATTGATGCCACGGTATCGGTTTCCGAAGTGCCGGTGCCGCGCCGTCGTCTTTCCGAGCCGTTGCAAGCGCCGGAAGCTGTTGAAGAGAAACTGGAACAGGCGGCCCCTGCGGCTGTTGCTGCGGCGGCCTCTGTTGAAGCTGCGGCAGATGAACCGCGCCAGCCGACTTTGGATGTCTTTGATCCGCAGCGTTCGGCAGCACGTTCCGAAGCGCCTGATGAAACGTTCCGCGCTCTTGATGATGACCTGCCGCCGCCGGCCTATCAGCCGCGTCCGCAGCCCACGCCGCAACCGGCCATGCACGAGCCGCAAGCCGAGTCTTTCGTGGCACCGCGTGCGTCCTCTGCGGGGAACCCGTCACCGGAAGCGATGGCACGGCTTCAGGCGGCTGTCTCCAAGCAACCCCGCGCCGAGGTCCGTCAGGAACAACCTGCCGCCGATCCTCACGCTGGTAAAGGCGCCCGTTTCGGCATCAATTCCCTGATCGGTCGCATGACCGGTCATGGCGGCGAGGAAGAAGCACGCCCCGCAGCCCCGCAACCGCAAGCAGCCCAGCCGCAGGCCCGCTTCGGTGCCCAGCCGCAGGTCCGTCCGCAGGTGCATCAGGCCTATGACGAAGATCAGGATACCAATCCGGAAGCCGAAAAAATCGAAATTCCGGCCTTTCTGCGTCGTCAGGCAAACTGAAATAGTTTTGTGATCCTCGCGGTGGGGTAGAGGTTTATGCCCGACCGCAACGGTTTGAAATACACGATATGACATGTTTCAAAGGTCGCCTCAGGGCGGCCTTTTTCATTTAATTTCAGAGGGTTGTGCGAGATGTTCTGCGCTGTGCGCGGGTTTTTGCCATTTGGTCAGGGAAGATGTTTCAAACGGTTACAAAGATTGAGTTGAGCCTTCAGGGGGGCATGGATTAATCATCTCTTAACACGTCCGGCATCGGTGCAATCCGATCTTGATGGGCGGGACCAACAAAGATCAAATGATCAAAGAGGCAAAACGTGCAGAGCACAGTCGCAAAACAAATTCGGTTCGACGGGGCAGGGCTTCACTCCGGTGCGCCCGTGCGTATGGTTCTCACACCTGCACCGGTTGGTCATGGCATTGTGTTCCTGCGCTCTGATATCGAAGCGGATGCCGCTGACACGCGTTCCGTGCGTATTCCAGCGCGCTGGGATGCGGTTGTGCCCTCGCAGCTTTGCACCCTCATCCGCAACGAAGACGGTGTCGAGCTTTCGACCATTGAACATATCATGGCCGCTCTTGCGGGCTGTGGTGTGACCAACGTGCTGATTTCTGTGGATGGGCCGGAAGTTCCGATCCTTGACGGATCTGCCGCGCCTTTCGTTGACGGTATCCTTGCGGCGGGCCTTGCGCGCCAGGAGGGGCCGACCCGCGCTCTTAAAATTCTTAAAACGGTCGAAGTGGAAACCGAGACCGCTAAAGCGCGTCTTGAGCCTTCGGACACGATGGAGATCGATTTCCACATTGATTTCGCCGATCCGGCCATTGGCGTGCAGGACAAGCACCTCGTCATGGCCAACGGCGCTTTCGTGCGCGAACTCTCGAACTGCCGCACCTTCTGCCGCAAGGCGGATGTGGATTACATGCGCGAACACGGGCTGGCTCTGGGCGGCACGTTTGAAAACGCCGTGGTTGTGGAAGGGGATGCCGTGCTGTCTCCGGGCGGGTTGCGTCATTCCGACGAACCTGTGCGTCACAAGATGCTCGACGCCTTGGGCGATCTCTACCTTGCCGGTGCCCCGATTCTCGGTCGCTATGTCGGTGAGAAGTCCGGCCATGCGGTGACGAATGCGCTCTTGCGCAAACTTTTTGCAACGCCCGGCGCATGGGCGTATGTCACGGCGGATGCGAAAACCGCAAGCCGCCTGCCGGGAGCGGGCGTGAGCCGTGCGGATCTGGCGGTTTGTGCGTGATCCGGCGTTTCTTTTGCCTGCTCTCCTGACCGTGACGACATTTCCCGCGCAAAGGCGTTTTGCCTCGGATTTTTCTGTGCTAGGAGTGTGGTCACGTCCTATTGAGAAGGATGGTGAACGGTGAGGGTAGGGCCTTTCATGACGGCACGAAAAACAGGCAGTTTGGCGGTAACGCTCGGGTTTTCCATGGCTTTCTTGGTGGCCTGTGGGGATCATGCCCCGACACGCGATCTGGAAGGCTACCCGGCGGACGAGATTTACGCCCGCGCGGAATATGAGATCACGCAAAAAGACTACGACGATGCGGCACAGTATTTCGCAGAAGTCGAACGTCTTTACCCCTATTCCGATTGGGCCAAGCGCGCTTTGATTATGCAGGCATTCTCCTATCATCGCGCCCGCGACTATGAGAACGCCCGCGTTTCGGCGCAGCGATTCCTCGATTTCTATCCGGCAGATGAAGATGCGGCCTACGCGCAATATCTTCTGGCGCTGTCCTATTACGACCAGATCGACGATGTGGGCCGTGATCAGGGGCTGACCTTCCAGGCGCTTCAGGCGCTGCGGGTGGTGATCGAGCGCTATCCCGACACGGAATATGCACGTTCGGCGATTCTCAAATTCGATCTCGCGTTCGACCATCTCGCGGCGAAGGAAATGGAGATCGGGCGCTACTATCTCAAGCACAAACATTACACCGCCGCGGCGAACCGCTTCCGCGTGGTGGTCGAGCAATTCCAGACCACGCAACACACCGCAGAGGCGCTGCACCGTTTGGTGGAAAGCTACCTCTCCTTGGGGCTTGTCGAAGAGGCGCAGACCGCAGGGGCGATCTTGGGTCACAACTACCGTTCCACCGACTGGTATGCGGACAGTTACAAGTTGTTGACCGGTCACGGGCTTGAGCCGAAAGCCTTTGAAAACAACTGGCTCGGTGCCGTGTATCGTCAGATGATCCGCGGCGAATGGCTCTGAGGCTCAGACACAGATGCTGAGAAGTCTCGACATCCGGGACATGCTTATCATTGACCGGTTGGAGCTTGAGTTCCAGCCGGGTCTTAATGTGTTGACCGGCGAGACCGGGGCGGGCAAGTCCATCTTGCTCGACAGTCTGGGCTTTGTGCTTGGCTGGCGCGGGCGCGCCGATCTGGTGCGCTCAGGCGCGGCACAGGGCGAAGTCACCGCTGTGTTCGACCTGCCCAAAGGCCATGATGCCGAAGAGGTGCTGGCCGAGCTTGGCATGGACACGGACGATGGCGAGTTGATCCTGCGGCGGGTCAATACGGCAGACGGGCGCAAGACCGCGTGGGTCAATGACCGCCGCGTGTCCGGCGATGTGCTGCGTCGTCTTTCCGAAGTTCTGGTCGAATTGCACGGGCAGCACGATGATCGCGGGTTGTTGAACCCGCGCGGGCATCGGGTTTTGCTCGACACATTCGGCGGGCTTGAGCCGCAACTGGCGAAGACCCGTCGCCTCTGGAAAGAGCTGGCAGCGGCGCGCAAGGCGCTTGCGGCCGCAGAGGCGGAGCAAGCTGCTCTGAAAGACGAAGAAGAGTTTCTGCGCCACGCGGTGGGCGAGTTTGATGCGCTGGCCCCTGAGCCGGGCGAAGAGGCAAAGCTCGACGCGGAACGCCGCCTGATGCAATCGGCGGAAAAGATCGCGGCAGATGTCGCCAAGGCACATCAGGCGATTTCCTATGACGGGGGCGAGGGGATGCTCTCTGATGCGCTCAAATGGCTCGAAGGGGCGGCGGAGAAGGCTGACGGACGGTTGGATAATGCGATTGAGGCTCTGGGCCGTGCGCTTAATGAGTTGGCCGAGGCGCAATCCGATGTTGAGGATTGTATCGAGGCCCTGCGCTTCAACCCGCATGAGTTGGAAGCGGTCGAGGAACGCCTTTTCGCCATTCGCGGGCTGGCTCGCAAACACAATGTTCTGGCCGATGATCTGCCCGCGCTGGCCGATGATTTGCGTAGCAAGCTGGCCGCGCTCGACAGCGGCGCAGGTGACATTGCCGCCTTGGATAAAGCTGTGGCGGAGGTCGAAGCCGCCTATGATGCAGCGGCAGGGCGTCTGAGTGCGGCGCGGACGAAAGCGGCAAGTGAGCTTGATACGCTCATGGCACGCGAATTGGCGCCGTTGAAAATGGAACGCGCGGTGTTCTCGACCGAGATCACAGAGGGCGAACCGGGCGCGGAAGGGCGTGACGCAGTGGCCTTTACCGTGGCAACCAATCCGGGCGCTCCGTCGGGACCTCTGGGCAAAATTGCCTCCGGCGGGGAGCTGTCACGTTTTCTCTTGGCGCTCAAGGTTTGCCTCACCCGCGATCAATCCGGCGTGACGATGATTTTTGACGAGATCGACCGAGGTGTCGGAGGCGCGACCGCCGATGCGGTGGGGCGGCGTCTCAAATCTCTTGCGGAAGAGGGGCAGGTCTTGGTCGTGACCCACAGCCCGCAGGTGGCGGCTCTTGGCGGGCATCATTGGCGCGTTGCCAAACGTGTGGAGAATGGCGTGACCCTCTCCGAAGTGATCCCGCTGGATGATGCGGCACGGGTCGATGAACTGGCACGGATGCTCTCCGGCGATACGATTTCCGAAGCCGCAAGAGAAGCCGCGCGTTCCCTTTTGGCGGGATAATTTCTTCACCAATTCTTAACCCGCCCGCGCTAGAGTCAAGCTGTTGTGACTGCTCCAAGGTCTCGCGTTTGGCGCAAAAGGCGAAACTCTTTTGCGCCAAACGTTATGCGGAATGCGTTTTGTGAATCACCTCATCCGATTTCCGTGAACCACCACAACCTGTTTCCGAAAAATGACGTGCAAATGAGAAATCGGGCGCTAAATAAGCAACATTTCTGCGGCGATCCGTATTTTTACTATTTATTTTCTGATAGTTGTTTGAAAATTTCTTCGATTAGATAACGTTCGTAAATGTTTCCGTAGTCCTTTCCATCAGGAGAAAACGTTTCAATTCCATTGGAACGCAAAGCCGCAATCATTGATTGCCAACTCTTTCCATAAGCTTGTGCCATCGTACGGGGTGTGAAGAATTTTTGGTGGAAAGCTTTGGCATCTTCACGTGTGATGTAAAGCTGCGGTATCTTGAGCTTTGGATTTAAAATTTGCGTCGCTGGCGTATGTCCATTCAGGATGAGACGACGCATGCTGCGTGGTCGCCGAATACCAACTGACTGTGCAAAAAGTGCTATACTAAGGTGCGGTGATTGATCCGGAGAAAGAACGGAGGCGACTTCATCGTGATAAACGTACAGTGCGGCATAACCATCATAGTCGGCATGGTTACCAATCCGTACGATCTTCTTGTCTTGAATGCCCTGAATAATTTTCTCGGGTCCGATTTTAAGCCGCATTGCCGACTTTGAGATATGTACCCATCCATGTTGTGCTTGTCTGAGAGGAACGGCTCCCAGGAAAACACTTTCGAGAAACTTTACTCCATCCGCCGGATCCCAGACGGCGTTTGTTCCTGTTGTTTTTACGGAGTGCAATCTCGGTGTAAGCACTCCGCCGGAAACAAGAAGATCAAATTGCGAGCGAGTGGCACCAATGCTGTCGGCAAAGGTTTTCACTGAAACAAGTGTAGTTGCTGCATTCAGCACATCCTCTGCTTGTTTGGCTTCAAAAACTTCCCATGCATAAGATCGGGCATTTCCAGAGATTATACCTTCGGAAAGGAGAATTTTTTTAAGGCGTCTTTGATCAATGCCTGTTGCGTGGGCGGCCGTTCGCACGGAATGAAGTTTTCTTTCTGTTACCGGCTCTCCCAGAAGTTCGTCACCGACGCCGAGAGGCCACGTCTCAAGCATATGAGATCGAAGGATATGACGAAATTCGTCATAATCTGGATCTTCGATAAACTCATAGGCCAGCTGATCATACATTCTCGGAAAGATTTTTTTAGGTCCGTCGTGGGGATCTCCTGCCAGGTTTTGCAAGCCCATAAGCGCGTCTCGGATAGCTCTCTCGCCGCGTTTGGCTACGTCGAAACCCATCTGGTAGACAGCCCATCTATCCTCAGGCAAAACTGAAGACGGTGCGCTCATTTCATGACGCAATAGCGAGGTACCAAGCATCAAGCAAAAGTTACAAGCTGCGTGTAGAGGAAATTGCTCCAACCAATTTCCTTCAGCACGGAATGTGAGTCTGTTATCTAACCAAATGTCGAAATCAGTTTCGTCGCGTAGCTGTTCGTCGAATTGCCCTGAGAGTATCGACTGTGTGACTTTTGAAAGCTGAAGAGCGGCGTCATACCGAGACGTGGGTTTGGTTTCTTTCCAGAGGGTTACCAAAGGGTGTATGTGCTTCAAGCAGAGCGTGACATGAGGGACCAGCCAGTCGCCACGCATTGCCATCGCGTTTTTTGCGCCCCCTTTGTTCTCCATGTCTTCTCTAAGGCAGTATGGGCACCCCCGCATTTCGGTCTTTTGTAGAGACCTCGTGGGAAAGCAGTGGCCGCGAAAAAGGCGTTTTCCTTTCGGAGCACCTTCAGAAGTAGGCGACCAGGAGATGACGTTTTCAGGAATACTGACGTTGAAGCTCTCAAGAGTCTTGATCGCCTCGGTATGACCGGCAATGAGCGTCTGAAATGACACTTCTTTATCGGAAGAGAACGTGGCTGCATCAACATGAAAATGTGCGGCCAGACGTGAGACGAAAGAGTTTCTCTGGGTTTGGCTGAAATGTTGATTATAGCGGACCTCGTGATACTTTGAACTCTCTTTCAATTATCTCCCGTGTGGGGGTATTCAAGCAGGTTTACATGATGATTGGTGCTATCTTACCATTTATTTCTCGGTTTTAATAACAATAAGGTTCTCAACCTTTTTGCCGCCACCTCGTTGAATGTTTCGAGAGCCCTTGACAATAGAGTTCTTAGTCTTTGCCCCCCGCTGACTTTCCCAAAAACAAAAAAGGCACCCCAATCAGCGCACAAGCGGCCGCAATCACCGTCGCCCAATCCATCCATGTTGCCGGCATGAAATACCCCAATTATTTATGTCACTATGTGACTTTGTACGTAAGCGTTCGCTGGCCCTCACCTTTTGTTCGATTGTCTAACCTGCGATGCCGTGTCCGATGGAGATCGGTGCAGGAGTTTCGCGATGGCGACTACGGTGGAGTTTCTCAGGAGCTACGGGGTGGACATACGGACCAATGGTCAGCGACGCTGGCCGGATGAGGTCAAGGCGCGGATCGTAGCTGAGAGTTTAAAGCCCGGGGCGACGGTGAACGGGGTTGCTGCGCGGTATGGGCTTCGGGCAAACCATCTGTCGGAATGGCGCCGTCGGGCGCGTGACGGCAGGTTGGTTTTACCCGCAGATGAAGAGGATGGCTTTTGTTTTGCGCCGATCGTGATGTCG
>NZ_FORY01000031.1 GCF_900114135.1 Celeribacter halophilus | reverse complement strand
ATTCCAAGTGCATCGACGCTGCCAGATCCATCGATTTGCTGTTGCCACCCAAAAGCTAACGTCTGGCCAACCCATTCATCTGGTAGACTGCCTGTGACTGCTGTTATCGTGGGGAGCGCCCCTGTTTCTGTATCTGGGTTGTTGTCGCCGACACCAAGTGCGTCTTCGTCAGAAAAAGTGATCGTCCCAACAACACCCTGCGATGTAAATGTGCCCCAAGCCGTTCCGGTAACCCCGATGATATCGATCGTGTAACTAGGCATTTTTGTCTCTTGGTGGCTGCGTGTTAATCTAGGATTGTATGGAGAATGTTGTCACAATTATGACGTGTGAAGTCACGTCGCTAAGAGAGTTCGATGTGCCCGTCTCATATTCCAACGCATCTGACCTGCGTGAGCATGCTAAGGAACCTCGTTGGACGAACGAAAGCCGGCATTCGTACACCGCGTAGCATTGGTTAATGTGGGCTCAAACCGGACTTGCAGCAGTGCGGTGCGCAAATCTTGACCTATGCAGGCTTCGGCGCGACCTCACATTACGAACCAATGATCGCGCACCTGCAGAGGATGTCTGCAAACCGCCCATCCTACGTCGAATACCGATGAGACATTTCACCGAACCGGACGTTAAACGCATCGTGCGGCATTTTTTCGGTGCGAAAGGGCTGCAGTGCGGGACAAAGCCGTCGTTAGAAGCGACATCATAGGTCGTGGCTAAAGAAGAAAAACAACCGCTGTTGAGCTTGGCTGCATTTCACCCCAAGTAAATCTGCCCTGCGGGATATTTCACCTTTGGAACGCTGCGGGTGGCGAGGAAGAAACCGATTGCCAAAGGGCCGACGCGCCCGACGAACATGATCGTCATGATGATACCGCGCCCGATGCCATCAAGCTCACCCGTGATCCCGCGCGACAGGCCCACTGTTCCAAAGGCGGATGTCACTTCGAATGCGATGTCGATGAATTGACCATCGTGGTTGATTGCCATCACGAAGACCCCAGTCAAGACGAGCAGCATGGATATTGTCGTCAGTGCGAGGACCTTCATGACCTCATCTACACCCAAGGAGCGACCAAAGACATGCAACGTAGTTTGACGTCGAAAGAAGGCGACCGTGGCAAGAAGTAGGACGAATAGTGTGGTGACCTTGATCCCTCCCGCGGTCGAGGTGCTGCCGCCGCCGACCAGCATCAACGTCATCGTCAGCAGGGACGTGCTGTCATGCATTCCGCCGGTGTCAATCGTGTTAAAGCCTGCGGTGCGCGGGGTGACCCCCTGAAACCAACTCGCCCACAGCTTGTCGATGGTGCTGAGGTGTCCCAGAGTCTCGGGATTTCTCCATTCCAAAAGCCCGAACATGACACTGCCCCAGACGATCAGGAAAGCGGTGCCAACAAGCATCAGTTTGGAATGCAGGGTTAGTTTGCGCCAGTTTCGCGTCTTGTAGACATCCCCCACAACGATGAAGCCAAGCCCACCCAAGATGAAAAGGGCAGGGATCACCAGATTGACAATCGGGTTCCCGACCCATTGCGAAAGACTGTCGGGGTGCAGGGCAAACCCGGCATTGTTGAAGGCCGAGATCGAATGAAAGACCGCCTGCCATAGGCCTGTCCAGCCAAATTCAGGAACAAATATTAAAGCCAAAAGGGCGGCGCCAATCGTCTCGCAGGCAAGGGCGATGACAAGGATCATGCGAGCAATATACGTGAGGTTCGACAGTGAAGTCTGGTTTAGGTCTTCGCGCAGGATCAGCCGTTGTGGCATGCCGACAGGAATCCCCAGAGCTCCGAGCAAGAGCACAGCAAAGGTCATAAGACCGAGCCCACCAAGCTGGATGAGTATCGCAATTATCGCTTGACCAAATCCGGTGAAGGCGGATCCGGTATCGGCTAGAGCAAGCCCGGTGACTGTCACCGCTGAGGTCGCGGTGAATAGAGCTTCGCTCAGACCGATGTCACCGTAATGCGAGATGGGCAACCAGAGAAATATAGCGCCCAGAAGGATCAGTGCCATGTAGAAAAGAGACAACAGCGCAGGCGGGGGCATTCGCAGTTTTTTCTTCCGCCTCAGAATATTCCGGAATGGTGCAGCCATAATTAGAGGCTGGCCGCAAAGCTATGTAGGTCGTTCCGTTGGCCCAGTAGTAGAAGCAGGTCATCGCGCTGCAACTGGCACTCTGAGCCGTCCTGCCCGATGAATTCACTTCCCCTCATAATCCCGATGCAGCGAAGATTGTAGGTCTTGTCATGCGGCAACTCGTTCAGGCGTCGGCCTTCGAGGCTCACGGGTATGCGGAAGTTCACCACATGGAAGCCGTTTCCGAGGCTAACATAGTCCCGCATAAGCGGATTGTGCAGAATTTGCGCGATATGTTGACCGACCTCGACCTCCGGGTGAACGATCCTGTCCACGCCGAGTTTTTTAAGAATTCGGTGGTGGGTTTTTGTCGCAGCCTTGGCCCAAACGACCTGAACGCCGACAAGTTTGAGGTTCATCGTCGACAGGATGCTGGCCTCCAAATCATCACCCATAGCAACGACAGCAGTATCACAGTCGCTGAAACCGGCATCACGCAGCGCTGCGTCATCACGGGCGTCAACGATCATAGCTTGTGACAGGGTATCTGCAAGATTGGCGACACGCGCCTCGGAGATGTCGATGCCGATTACGTGGTTGCCGAACCGTTGCAGTTCCTTTGCAACCGAACTTCCGAAGTTGCCCAGACCAACGACACCAAATGTTCGTTTTTTGATATTCAACGCGTTGTGTCCATCCAATTTGACTGCCGCGGAACATTGCCGCAATGCAAAAGGATGTCAATAAGCACTCATACTGCACACTCAGGAGTGTTGAAGGCACTGCAAAGCGAGCTGAGTGTCCCCGCTTTGCAGTCATTTTCAATCAGTTTTCAACGTGGACGCTTTGAACGCCATTTCTTTCACGTATGCCGTCTTTGATTACAGCCTTGATTAGCGCCACACACATCAGGAACATCACGAAGCTAAACGGCAGCGCGCCGATGACCATCGCGGTCTTGATTGCGCCTAACCCGCCGACGAGCAATAGGCCTCCAACCACGAGACTGAGGGCGACGCCCCAGAAGATGATGTGGGCGCGGCCCTTCGGGCTTTCCTCACCTGCCGCGTTGATGGTGTTGACGATCAAGATCGCGGAATCCGCTGTGGTGACGAGGTAGGTCAGCAAGAGCAGCACGACGATAACAGCCATGACCCACGCAACACCACCGCTTAGGATCAGGTCAAGCATAACGAAGAGCTGGCTCTCTTGACCCGCGCCCGAGATGGCGTCGCCTGCGGTGCCGTTCAGCGTCATGTCGATGGCGGTGCCCCCGACCACGGTGAACCAAATGAAGCACATCAGCGACGGGATCACGATGGCGCCCATCACGTATTCGCGGATGCTACGCCCGCGTGAGATGCGGGCAAGAAACACGCCGACGAAGGGCGCGAAAGCGATCCACCATGCCCAATAAAACACTGACCAGCCGCCCTGCCACGAGGCCAGGGCGTCACCTGTTTCCGTGCCGTCTGCGTGCCAGACAGTGAAGAGCAGGCTGGGTAGTTTTATCAGGTAGGTGGTCAGCCCTGAAAATAACGCGTCGAGGCCAAAGAACGTCGAGCCGAAGAGAACGAAGAAAGCCAGCAGGAAAAAACTTAGCCCCATGTTCAGGTTCGACAGCCACTTGATCCCCTTGCCGACCCCCGATAGCGCCGAGAGAGTGGAAGCGCCAAGGATCACAACGAGAGCGACCACGATGCCCGCGGCGGTCGGTTTCCCGTTAGTCATAACGATCCAGTCGCCGAAGCCTACGCGGTTTAGGCCCGCCACGAATTGCTCCACGCCAAAGCCGAGCGTCTGAGCCACACCGAGGATGGTCGCGACCACTGCGACTACATCAACGATATGCCCGCCCGTGCCTGACATGCGCGCGCCGAAAAGCGGGGTCAGCCCCGAACGAACGGTCAGCGGTAGGTTGCGGCGGTAGGAAAAGTATGCCAGCGAAAGGCCCACCAGCGCGTAGCACGCCCATGCTGACAACCCCCAGTGCAGGAATGACCAGACATAGGCGGCGGTCACGTTGTTCGCCGAGGATCCCGTGGTTTCACCCATGATCACGTTCGGGTTCGTCGCGAAGTGATACATCGGCTCGGCGGTTGCAAAAGTTAGCATGCCGATCCCGATGCCCGCCCCGAACATCATTGAGAACCACGAAAAGCGCGAAAACTCGGGCTGATCTTCCGGCAGGCCAAGTTTCAGGCGACCGGTTGAGGGTATCACTGCCAGCCCGACGCACAGGAGTAAGAATAGTGCGACAACATATATATACCAGCTCGCAAAGGTCTTGAGCATCGCGCCATTCATGGCATTGAGAACTGCAGCGGCATTTTCAGGCACGCTTATAGCCCAAACAATCAGGGCACTGACAAGAATTTTCGACGGGATAGCCACACTCTTGGCAAAACCGGAATAGAAGCCGCTATCCGCGGTCGGAATCTCCAGATCCATAAGGGGGGGTTTATCAGCCATGTTTCCTCCGTTTTGGCACGTAGGCGCGGACAGCCTCCTCCAGTTGTCGGGCCTATTGTCCGACATGATCCATCCGAGCCTTCTGTGGTGCCGCGTGCGATAGCCGTGGCGCGCGGCAGATCTACGTAGGAGACAGAGCGCCCCCTTCGCATTTCGCCCTTAGCTGGGCAGGTATTCGGCGCTCCAGCTTTCGCTGAGTTGGCCGGATTTCAACATGCGTTCGATGGCAGCGTCGGAATATCCGAGATCGGTGAGGATCTCGCGCGTCGATGCACCGAATTTTTCAGTGGGCGAGAGGGCATAAACACGTCCGCGCAAAGGACGAACCGCATAAGGATCAAGCTGGGTGACCTCATGCCCGCTTGGGTGATCCACGTAATGCGAGAAGGAGTAGCTGCCGCGATCTATTCCTGGCGTTCCGTCCGGTTCGCGCAAGTTCTCGGAGCGCAGTGCCTCAATGTTGTGGCAGATCGCGCAGCCGATATCCGCCGCGCGCAGTCGCGCAACCCACTCCGACGCGGGATGCACTTGAAATGCACTCGCAAGGTATACCGCGCGCTCCTCCTCTGGAACGTCAGGCAGGTATTCGAGGCCTTCGACATTGCGAAATCGTGGCAAGTCCGTCTCGTATGCGCTGAGCAAGATATATACACCTGATGCCGTGCTGTAGAAGCGGCTGAGCGAGTCATAGCCGTTGACTTCAGGGCCAGAAGGCTCGTCAAAAAGCCCGCGCCCACGGTAGTCATAGGCAAATGGGATCTGTAGCAGCCCGCTATTGGCGCAAAGTGAGGTGCGCCCGCGCCCTATACGCCCGAAACGGTGTTTCTGATAGAGTGCCGCTGCGACGGCCAATGCACCGCCAAAGCCGCACATCACGTCGATCGTGCCAACGTGAGCGTGTTCTTCCGGACGGTCCATCGCCCCTCCAAAGCGCAGCATGATCCCCGTCGACGCCTGCACCAGATCGTCATAGCCAATGTAATCTGTGCGCACTCCGCGCCGCACACCGCTGAAGCAGTCGAGCTTGCAGAAAATGGCTTCAGGATTGAGTTTGCGCAGTTGGCTGGCATCCAGCCCCATCCGCTTGATCTGACTATCGGGTGCATTCCAAAAAATGACATCGACCGATTTCACGAGATCTTCAAAGACGCTGCGCCCGTGTTCGGATTTTACATCGGCAAGGATCGATCGCTTCCCGCGCCCTTGACTGAGTCCATAGATCACGGTGTTCCAGCTATCATAGAGCGGCTGAGCGGGGTCGAGTTTAATCACTTCGGCGCCGAAACGCGCCAGATAGCTAGCAGAATGCGGCCCCGCGATAACGTTGCACATATCGAGGACGCGCACACCAGAGAGCCACCCTTCCTGTTCGACCCCCTCTTCGGGGCTAGGAATGTCGGTCCGCAACTTACGAAGAACTTTTAGCGCCTCGTCCACCTCGACCCATCGGCGCGGCTCAGGCGTCAGGGCCTCTTCACCGCTTTCTTCCATCCAGACCACAGGCCCTGGTTGCGTCATCTCTCCGTATTCGGGATCCCATACGTCGATCATAAGACCAGACGCTTCGGCGTACTCGTCATTGATCCACTCCTGTAACCAACGCTGCGGCGCACCTGGAATTCCTGCCCGCCCGAACAAACGCTTCCACTCGTGCGAGGTGCGGGTCATGAAGACCTCTTTCATCCGCTCGGCGATTTTGTCGGCCCATTCCTTCGGCATCGGATAGACGCCCAGAGAGGTGTCTGAGACCCATTCGGACTGCGGCTTGTAGGTATCGTCCTCTTCTTGAAGCCCCTCTTCGATCATCTCTTCGTAGAGGCCCAGCACTTCGAGGCAACGACGTGCGTGGTGTTTGTGACTGGGGCAAACCACGTAGAACATGCGCCCGTCTTTACACATGTAGCTGCGAAAGAACGGATCGAGAAGTTCCTGCAAATCCTCGTAGGAGACATTCATTGGCAGACCTTCGATCCGCCGCCGCTCGATCTCGATTTCGCGTTGGGTCAGGTAGCGTTCGGGCATATCCGACACCTTAATGGAGTTGTAGCACAACCCCTCCATTACCGCGGCTGCTAGCGGCACCTCGATCTGATCGCCCAACCCCGTCAACTGGCGCGATTGCAGCGCCAGTACCGTGGCCGAGGCCGCGATCTGCGACGCATAGGCTGAAGATAGCGGCAATGGCGAGAAGGAGGGATTCAAGCCCATCAATACGCGGTTCAGGCCCATGTCGGTAAAGACGCCCGAACTAGCTGCGACCACGCTTTCAAAGGCCCGCAATTCGCGATTTTCAGCATCGTTGGAGGCAAACCCTGGCAGGGAAATGGTGATCAACTCAGGCCGTTCCTCACGCATCGCCGCGAAATCAATACCTAGAGCCGCCAGCTTTCCTGGCCGAAAATTCTCGACGATAATATCTGCTTCTTCACAGAGAGCACGGGCGTGCGCCAACCCCTCGTCGGTCTTCAGGTTGAGGTTCACGATCAACTTGTTGCGCATCAAAGTGGCATTGGCTGGGCTGTCCCACATCGGACCGTCTGGCGGGTCAATATGTACCACCGTAGCGCCCAGATCCCCCAACAACATCGCTACGGCAGGTCCGGCGATATACTGTCCGAAGTCGACCACTTTGACCCCTGTCAGGGGCAGACTGGAAAATGAGTTACGCATGATTCCTCCAAATGACAAGGGTGCCGACCTACCGGCCTGCAAGTATCCAACGGGCCGCTTTTTCCGCGATCATCAAAGTCGGGGAATTGGTGTTGCCACTGGTGATTTCAGGCATGACAGATGCATCGACAACGCGTAGCCCTGACACCCCCTTGAGGCGCAAATGCGGGTCGAGCACCGCTGTGTCGTCGTGAGCGCTGCCCATTTTGACGGTGCCGACGGGGTGGAAGATCGTGTTGGCGATGTCGCCCGCCAGCTTGGCAAGCTCATCGTCGGTCTGGAACTGAGGGCCAGGCTTATATTCCTCGGGCTCGTAGGGCTTCATCGCGGGTTTCGACATGATTTCGCGCACCTGACGTAGACTGTCGGCGGCTACTTTGCGGTCCTCTTCGGTGGCAAGATAGTTGGGTGAGATCATTGGCGCGTCGCGAAAGTTAGTCGAACGGATTCGCACATGACCGCGGCTCGTCGGGTTCAGGTTACAAACGCTGACCGTGATCGCGGGAAAATCGTGCAAGTCCTCGCCGAAGGCCTCAAGACTGAGTGGCTGCACATGGTATTCGAGGTTGGCGTGCGATTTAGTCGGGTCAGAGCGGGTAAAAGCTCCGAGCTGACTGGGAGACATGCTCATCGGGCCTGAACGTTTCAACAGGTATTCCGCGCCGATCACTGCCTTCCCAAAGAGATTGCCCGCAACGGTGTTGAGGGTGCGCGTGCCCTTGACCTTGTAGACAGCGCGAATTTGCAAATGGTCTTGTAGGTTCTCCCCCACAGGCGCATCGCGGAGCACTTCGATGCCATGCTTCTGCAAAAGCGCCGAGGGGCCGATGCCCGAAAGCTGCAGGATGTGTGGAGAGTTGATCGCCCCCGCTGAAAGCACCGTTTCTCGCCTTGCGCTCACCGTTACTGACCCTCCCTTGCGATTGACCTGCGCCCCGCGGCAGACCAACGCACCGTTATCGTCGCGACCGAAGGTTAGCTTCTCGACCTGCGCCTCGGTCCAGATCGTCAGGTTGGCGCGCGACTTGGCGGGGCGCAGGAAAGCTTTCGATGTGTTCCAACGCCAGCCGGAACGTTGGTTGACGTCGAAATAGCCAACTCCGGCGTTGTCGCCACTGTTGAAGTCGTCGGTCTTCTCAACGCCAAATTGGGTCGCAGCATCAGCAAAACTATCCAGAACTTCCCAGCGAAGCCGTTGCTTCTCCACGCGCCACTCGCCTCCGTGGCCGTGTATGTCCGAGAAACGACCGTTGTCGCCCATCTTCGGGTCGGCGCCATCGTCGAGGTTGTGGTGGTCCTCATGGGCCATGAAATCGCGCAGTGAGTTCTCCCAGTTCCACGCCTCCTCGCCGCTCAAACGTGCCCAGTTGTCGTAGTCGCGCGCTTGACCGCGCATGTAGATCATACCGTTGATGGAGGAACAGCCGCCGAGGGTCTTGCCACGCGGATAGCGCAACGTTCGGCCGTTCAGCCCTTTGTCCGCCTCAGTGTTGTACATCCAGTCAGTGCGTGGGTTACCAATGCAGTAGAGATAGCCAACAGGGATGTGAATCCATGGATAGGTGTCGGTCTTGCCTGCTTCCAGAAGCAGCACCCGGTTGGCGGGTTCCGCGCTCAAACGGTTGGCCAACAGGCACCCCGCCGAACCACCGCCAATAACGATGAAATCGAATTCTTCCTCGACCACTGACATTCTGGAACACCCTCCTTCGTGTTTGGCCGCATTGGAGAAGTGGTCAGCCCGCACAGGCCCGACCCAGAAAAGGGGCGAGATGTCAGCGGTGCGATACGCTCCTCCCTGCGCAGCGACTTTCAGAGGTATAGAAAGAGGCGGTGCGTATTCCTAATGACATAATTTTCAGAGTGATATTAAATTCGTTAATATGAAGAGATTCTTAAACCCCAACAATATTCTGGCCTTCGTGACCGTTGCACGAGAGGGCAGCGTTTCGCGTGCGGCTGAGATTTTGCACCTCTCCCAACCCGCTATCAGTCACCAGATCAAGCGGCTGAGTGAGGAAACGGGGGTCACATTGTTTCGGCGCACGCCGCATGGTCTCAACCTGACCATAGATGGCGAGGCGCTATTGCCTAGGGCCGAGCAGGTTCTAAGTGCCATGGCCGAACTGCGGCGTAGCGCGAGTACGCAGAGCGGTCAGATTTCGGGCAAGCTGAAGATCGGTACGATCGTAGACCCAGAGTTCATTCGCCTCGGTCAACTTCTGAACCGCCTCAGGGAAAACCATCCCAGAATTGTCAGTGAACTCGTTCACGGGATCAGCGGTGAGATTCTCGACAAGCTGAAACGCCGCACGATTGATGTTGGATTCTACCTCTGCTCGCCTGAGGAAATCGCCGTAATCCCCTCGGAGGAGCCGCTTTACACGAAAAAACTCGCGCACTTTGCCTATCGCGTCATTGCCCCAGTTGGTTGGGAATCGCGGGTCGCCAATGCTTCATGGTGTGAACTAGCTGCTTTACCGTGGATCGGGACAACTCCTGACTCCGTACACAACCGCCTCTTAGCCAAGATATTTGCCCGCCACAGCGTGGTGCAAAACTCCGTTGCGCTGGTCGACCACGAGGCATCAATGCTGGAAATGGTACGTTCAGGCGTCGGGCTGTGTCTGTGTCGCGAGTCCATCGCACTGCATCAGCGTCAGGCCTACGGGGTGAGCATATGCGAAACACAACGGATCCCCGCTTGCCTATGCATCCTTACATTGGATGCGCAAAAAGACACGCCGATAATGACGGCCCTCTTCGAACAGGTCGACGCGATTTGGTGAACTTGGCAGCAAAGTTCATGACTGCTCCAACAGCAAGAGTGATGTTTGACTTGGTCTGCCAAAATTAAACAGTATGCGAAATTTTATCTATCACTCAGAATAGAACACGAAAATGACGATGAGGCGTCTCGATCTGTATGTTTGGACAAAGGTCAATGGCAAAGACATAAAAAGCGTTGTCGGGACTTGGAAGCTGTACATCCAATCTCTGTATGATGGGGCGATGCGCTCTCTGATGTTGGGCCGAAGCACGGAGATAGCGCAGTACCAACTGCTTGCGCTGGCCAAGAAAGTCCCAATTTAGTTCTGTGATCCGTAACGGTGTTCCCGCCTCACGTTGCAGTGTCGGGTCTGGGCTGCGAGATCATACCCATCTCATAGTGGGGAGTGCGTTTCGCAACGTGCGCTACAAATTCGTTTCTCAAATCGTTGGGCGTGGAGTTCTATGCGGCGGGCCTCCGGCGTAGATCGGATGCAGTGAAGGCGCAGGCCATTGCAGATACGCGTGGGGCTCAGCCGCCGCTCTAATGTCTTTTTACAAGGATTTTTCAGACTTTTGGGGGACGCCAGAGCGTTTTTTGCATTGTGAGCCCCCAAAGGGGGGGGCGAGATCTGAAGACGCCGGTGAATAAGCTCTGATGCGCGGGTTGGATACCGCATGACCGAATGTGCGTCTCGGCGCTATTCCTATCTTACAACGGGCATCAACGTGAGTTGGCCTCAAAGCGAGTGCCGGATAACCCCTGATGACATGCGCCCACCCAGTAGATCAACGCGACCGCAACATGTCGGGTGTGAGATCGGACACACGCGTTACGCCCATCAGACGCATGTCGCGGTTTATCTCCGCAGTCATCTGGGTCAGCATCCGCTCGATGCCGGGCTGTCCAGCGGCCGCTAGGGCATAGAGATAGGCGCGGCCTAGTCCCACGGCTTTTGCGCCAAGTGCGAGTGCTTTGAGCACATGGGTGCCGCGTTGGAAGCCGCCATCTACCATCACGTCCACCTTATCGCCCACCGCCTGCACAATCTCCTCAAGCTGATCAAAACCGGAGCGCGAGCCATCCAATTGTCGCCCGCCGTGGTTCGACAAAACAATGCCCTGGCACCCGATCTCGGCGGCCTTTTTCGCATCCTCAACGCTTATGACACCTTTAAGGCAGAACGGCCCGCCCCATTCGGCCACCATTCGCTCCACATCGTCCCAGTTCATCGACGGGTCGAGCATCTCCGTGAAATAGCGTCCGATGGTGAGCGTATCGCCCTTCATGTCGATATGGGCGTCGAGCTGCGGCAGGCTAAATTTTTCGTGGGTGACGTAATTGATGCCCCACATCGGCTTCATTGCGAATTGCGCCATGCCACCGAGCGTCAGGCGGAAAGGGATTGAAAAACCTGTGCGAAGATCGCGTTCGCGGTTGCCGCCGGTGATACTGTCAACGGTCAGCATCATGACGTTGATACCGCTCTCTTTCGCCTTTTGCATCATGGCGGAATTGAGGCCGCGATCCTTGTGGAAATAGAACTGATAGACCTGCGGGGTGTCGTGTTTTGCAGCCAGTTCGGCCATCGAAACCGTGCCGAGCGACGAGACCCCGAACATCGTGCCGAACTTTGCGGCAGCGGCGGCTGTGGCGCGTTCGCCCTCGTGATGGAACAGCCGCTGAAGCGCGGTCGGCGACAAGTAGATGGGGAGAGCGAGTTTCCGCCCCATGATCTCGGTCGAAAGGTCCACATCGGTGACCCCGCGAAGTACGTTCGGCACGAGGTCAACGCTCTCGAAGGCTTCTGTGTTGCGGCGCAGCGTCACTTCGTCGTCGGACCCGCCGTCGATGTAGTTGAAAATCGGGCTAGGCAAACGGCGCTTGGCCAGATGACGGAAATCGTGGAAATTGTGACAATCGGTCAGGCGCATGTCTTTTCCTTTTCAACTCGGGCTTGCCATACGGCGGCGTAGTGCGTGAGCATATTGCTCTGCGCGGGCGTGACTTTATGGGTCAGAGGCGGAGGGACTTGCTCTGCGAACAACATGGCGGCTCCAACGGACGTGCCTGTCGCGGAGGCCGCAATCTCTACCCCGTCGGCGTGCAACGTGGCGAGCATGTCGAGATACTCGCGATTGCGGGCAAAGGGGCCTTCGATGATCACCGGACCATCAGCACCGACGAGATCAAGGCAGGTTTTGGTCATTAGGGCGAGGTAGAATCCGAGCGCGGCCATGCGTTGTCCCTGTCCATCGGGAAGGGCGGTCCATGTGGCGTCGCGGCCGCGGAACGGTCCCGAACCCGGCTCTACTGCAGGTAAAAGCTGGATTCCATTCTCGAGCACCGCCGCGCGGTCCGCCTCGGTCACATCTGTATCTCCGCCCGCGCGGATGATCTCATATTCACGCCCACCCATAAAGCGGGCCGATGGCACAGCCTGACCCAAAGCGTTGACGTTCACCAAAGCGTCGCGGTCGGGATCGAGAGGGGTGGCATGCCCGCCGACCGACATGACAACGGCCCATGTTCCCGTCGACACGACGGAGAATGCCCCTTTGCGCCCCAAGACATGTGGCAGGAGAGACGCATTGGAGTCATGGATGCCACAGACGACGGGCGTGTCCGGCGATAGGCCGGTGTGGGCGGTAATGTCGTCAGACACCATGCCCAAGACGTCGGCGGAGGGATGCGCGGGGGCGAGGCTGTCGGAAAGGCCAAGACGTTCGACAAGGGACGAGAACTTTGCTTCCCACGGGTTCCACAAGTCGGTGTGACAGCCCAAAGAGGTCACATCTGTCGCCATTTTTCTGGTCAGACGAAAACCCCAATATTGCGGATAGGTGAGCACATGCGCCACCCGGTCTTGTAGCGCGGGATCTACCTCGAATTGCCAGAAAAGCTGTGCGCCGAGATTGAGCCCCATCCCGAGACGTGGCGAGCCTGTTTCGGAAAACGGCGGGCGAACCGCGTCATATTCGGTGGCGAGAGTGTCAGGCCCGTCATGCTCGTAATCAAGCATGGGCGCCGCGAGGTTTCCATCCGTATCCAAAAGAACAGCGGAGGCGCCATGCGTGGTGACTGAGATCGCATCAACCCCATGGCTTTTGTGGAACGCCGCAAGGTTGTCGAGAAAAAACGCCCAATGTCCTTCGAGATCGAAATGCGGCCAGGGCGGGCCATCCAGAACGGTGTTCGGACGGGTGACGACGGCGATTTCCGAGAGGCTCACGCCATCAACGAGCGCCAGTTTGGCGTTGGTTTTTCCGACATCGAGAACGGCGATATGGCGCGGCGTAGTCATGGCAGGTGGAACACGGTTTCGAGCGGCTGCTCTTTGGGGCGGTTGTCCGAGTGGGTCTCCATAATGTCGGCCATATGTGCCCACCAGCGCTTCATCACCGGATGATCGGGTAGGGCCGCCATACAGTGATCATCGCGCCGCCAGAGGACGCCCAACAGGTGACGGGTCTCCGGGTCGTAATGAATGGAGTAGTCCTCGACACCCGCATCCTTGAGTAGGGCGACGAGCTCAGGCCATATCTCGTCATGGCGTTTGCGGTACTCGTCGAGGCATCCTTCGTTCAGCACCATGCGGAAGGCATATTTTTCCATCATTTCCTCCGAAGGTTCTGGTAGATGCGCGGCAGGGCGATGACGCCAATCAGTAGCGCGCCGATCACGATGGACATCACGATGCCCGGTACGTTCAAAAGGCCGAGGCCGAAGGTGACAAGGCCCATGACGAAGGCTGCGATCACGACGCCGGGGATGGAGCCGGAGCCGCCGAGGATGCTGACCCCGCCAAGCACGACCATCGTGACGACTTCCAACTCCATGCCGGAGGCAATGGAAGGTCGTGTCGAGCCGAGGCGCGAGGTGAGGCAGACGGCGGCCAGTCCGGACATCAAACCGGTCAACAGGAATAGGATGAATTTCACGCGCTCTACACGAATGCCGGAAAAGTTCGCAGCGGTGGCATTGTTGCCGATGGCATAGACCGCGCGGCCAAAGTTGGTTTTGTGCAGGACGATCCCGTAGATCACAGCGAGTATCGCGAAGATCGTCAACTCGACAGTGATGACCCAGAACACATAACCCTGACCGAACCACGCAAACTCCGAGGGGTAGCCCCGAAACGCGCCATCGCCGAGCACGATATAGCTGATCCCGCGAAAGAGGCTCATGGTCCCGATGGTCACAACGATGGATGGCAGGCCCAGACGAGTGACCAGCACACCGTTGAAGGCTCCGCAGAGAAGCCCGGTCACGAGGCCCGTTGCAACAATCGCAGGCGTGCCGAACCCGGCCTGCATCACGAGCCCCATGGCTGTGGAGGCAAGCGCGATGATGGAGGCGACAGAGAGGTCGATCTCTCCCGCGATAATCAGGAGCGCCATGGCAAGGGCGATCATTGCCTTTTCCGTGAAGTTGAACGTTGCATCCGAGAGGTTCCACGCGTTTAGGAAGTAGGGCGAGGCGAAGCTATTGAGGATGAAAATCCCGATGGCGACCAATAGGAGCAGGCTCTCCCAGCTTTTGAGCGTCCGCACGAGAGGCGTGGTCAGCCGGTCGGGGATTTGACGGGCGGTGGTCTGTTGTGTCTCGGCAAGGTTCATTGGGCATGCTCCGCGGATTTGAGAATGACACGGCCTTTTGAGCGGCCAGCACGCGAGTTGAAGGTCACAGCGATGATGATCGCGGCGCCGGAAATGGCGAGTTGCCAGAAAGGCGAGACGTCAATCACCGGCAGGGCGTTTTTGATGATCCCGAGGAACAGTGCGCCAAGGACCGCCCCGCCAACGGTGGCAATGCCCCCCGCGATGGAGACGCCGCCGATCACACAGGCTGCCACGACATCAAGCTCGAAACCGCCCGCGATATCGACAAAGGCTACGGCATAGCGGGCGACCCAGAGATAGCCGGTGAGACCGGCCAACATGCCGGAAATCACAAAGGAGAGAAACTGGGTCCGCCCCACGTTGATGCCGGTGTACACGGCAGCATGCGGGTTGCCGCCAACGGCAAAGAAAGCCCGGCCCAGGGTGGTGCGGCTCATGACGAGGCCAAGGATCAAAGTGACAATTACCGCTATCCAGCCGAGAATCGGCAGGCCGAAAATGGTTTCACGCGGAAACGCCTTGAATGCGGCGCTCATCTGGTGGGAGTTTACCCAGCTACCGTCGGTCAGAAGAAAGATGATGCCGCGAAAAATGGTCATCGTACCAAGGGTCACAACGATTGGCGGAATCGTCAGCTTCCAGACAAGAAAACCATTGATCGCCCCCATCAGCGCCCCGAGCCCAAGTGCCAGCGCAACCAGAACGGGAACGGGCACTCCGGGAAACGAGACGTTGATCAATGCGCAAACCATCCCCGTTAACGCTAGGTTTGCGGCAACAGACAAGTCAATGGATCGTGTCAGGATGACAACCATCTGCCCCAGCGCGAGGATGATCAGAGGTGCAGTGTCTGTGAACACGGCCAAGAGGTTCGAGGGCGTCACGAAACCGGGAAAGCGGCTCGCGACAAGTGCCAGCAGAAGCAGGATGGCGCCAACAAGGATCGCCTCGCGGGATTTCAGCTGTGTCATGCCGCTTCTCCTTTAGATGAGATGCCCGCAGCGTGGCGAACAAGGGTTTCGGGGGTTAGTTCGTCACCTTCAAGCTCGGCTACCATTCGGCCTTCGCGCATGACGATCACGCGGTCGGACATGCCCAGAATTTCGGGGATTTCAGAGCTGACCATGATAACGGAGAGACCTTCAGAGGCGAGTTCCGACATAAAGTCATGCACAGCGGCCTTGGACCCGATATCGATGCCTTTTGTCGGCTCATCCAAAATGATCACGGTCGGCTGCGTGGCGAGCCATTTGGCGATAACCACCTTTTGCTGGTTGCCACCGGACAAACTCCCCACTGTGGTGTCGAGCGAGGCTGCGCGCAGATCTAGGCGTTCGGTATACCGACGTGTCAGAGCGAATTCTTCAGCCATCTGCGTGAAGCCGTTCTTGGACAGACGCGGAAGCGAGGGTAGAGTGACATTCTGGAAAATCGGCATATCTAGGATCGCGCCCTGTTTGCCGCGATCTTCAGGGACATAGACGATCCCAGCGGCGATGGCGTCGGCGGGCGAGCGGATGACCTGCACTTTGTCGTTCAGGCGGATTGCGCCTTTGGAGGGGCGTGTCACACCAATCAGGCTTTGCATGAATTCGGACCGCCCCGCGCCCACAAGTCCGTAAAACCCGAGGATTTCACCGCGGCGCAGGGTAAAGTGGATATCCTCGAACTCGGTTGGGTGGCTATAGCCCGCAACGATCAATACGTCCTCACCGATCTGGGCGGCACGTTTCGGGAAAATTTGGTCGACAGAGCGTCCGACCATCATCTTCACGAGATCGGCTTCGGTGATATCCGCCATTTCGCCGGCGCCGATATACTGTCCGTCGCGGAAAACGGTGTAGCGGTCGGCGATGCGGAAAATTTCGTCGAACTTGTGAGAGATGAAAAGGATCGCCTTGCCCTGCGCCTTTAGTTTTTCAACAAGCTCGTAGAGCTCTTCGATTTCCTTTCGGCTAAGTGCGGCGGTGGGCTCATCCATAATCACGACGCGGGCCTCGACGGATAAAGCACGGGCGATGGCCACCAGGTGCCGAGAGGCGATGCCCAGATCCTTGAGCCGGACAGCCGCATCTATCTCCGCGCCGATCCCATCAAGGATGTCCTGAGCCTTCACGCGCATGGCGTTGCGGTCAATGAGGCCTAAACGTCCTTTCGGGGCATGACCGAGAAAAATGTTCTCCGCGACAGACAGTTCGTCAAACAGCACTGTTTCTTGATGGATTGCGGTCACTCCCGCCGCAGATGCGTCCTGCGCGGTCGGAAACCGGACCTCTTGGCCGTCTACAAGGATGCGCCCGCCGTCAGGCTGGTAAATGCCGGTAAGCGTTTTCACCACGGTCGATTTGCCCGCGCCGTTTTCCCCGATCAGCGCCGTCACCTGCCCTGGATAAAGTTCGAGCGTGACGCCGTCGAGGGCTTTGACGCCCGGGAATGTCTTGGTAATGCCGTCAAGCGCGAGAACTGGCGCGGCATGTGTCTGTTCATGGCCCATGGCTACCCCATTGGCTTTATGTGTCTGTCAAAAAGGTGAAATAGGCGGCGCTATGGCCCACAAAGCGCCGCCAGTAAAGAACGTCTTCGGGAGTTAGAAGATGTCTTTGAAGTCTGCGATATTGGACGCGTCGTAAACGAACGGATCGGCCATCGCGCCGGAGTTCGTTTCATCAAGCGTCACTTCGCCCATGCGGCCCATTGGAATGCTTGCGCCCGGCTCGGCTACAGCGTCTCCTTTAGCCAGGTGGTAGGCGATCATCGTGGCAGAATAACCGAGATCAATTGGATTCCAGATCGCAAAGGATTTGGACGCTCCGCTCTCGATCGCACCCGCCATTTCAGACGGAAGGCCGAGGCCGGTCACATTGACCTCGCCCACCTTGCCCGCATCGACCACAGCCTGTGCGGCGGCCACAATGCCCACTGAGGTCGGCGCGATAATTGCGTCGAGATCGGGATAGGATTGCATGAGACCGGTGGCTTCGCGGTAGGATTTGTCTGCAAGGTCATCGCCATAGACGGTCGCGACGACTTCGACGCCCGGATAGTTGCCCATCACTTTGTTCATCTCTTCGATCCAGATGTTCTGGTTCGTGGATGTGGTGGTGGCGGACAAGATGGCGACTTGGCCTCCCTCGGGCAGCTCATCGGCGGCCAGTTTGATGATCATGTTGCCGATAAGCGGGTTGGACGACGGGTTGAGGTGCATCTGACGGCCCTCTTCGGCCACGCCGGAGTCCCAGGAAATCACGGTGATTCCGCGCTGCATTGCTTTTTTGAGGGTCGGCACAAGCGCGTCGGTGTCGTTGGAAGAGACGGCGATGGCGTCCACCTTCTGTGCGATCAGCGAGTTGATCACTTCGATCTGGCCTTCGGCGGTGGTGTCGGTCGGGCCGGTGTAGATGATTTCCACATCCCCCAGTTCGGCGGCGGCTTCCTCTGCGCCTTTTGCAGCCGCTTCAAAGAAGCCGATGCCGAGCGCCTTGGCGACGACTGCAATGCGCATGTCCTCGGCGGAGGCAGCCCCCGCGAACAGGCCTGTCGCGATGGCCGCGGTGGTCAAAAGTTTTGTAAGTTTTTTCATGTGGAGTCCTCCCTAAGTCTCCTGGTTGATCTTTTCGTCCTCACCAATGGTCAGGACGCCTTCTCCTCCTGCGACGCGCCAACGGGCGCGACGATGAGTTTGATATCAGCCGCCTCAATCATTGCGGCCTCCTGATCGCCGATTCTCTCGTCAGTGATCAGCACGTCGATGCGATCAAGAGGACAAAGCACAAGGCTCGACCGGTTTTTGAATTTCGTGGAATCGACCAGCAGCACAAGTTCATCGGCCTGACCGATTAGTTTCTGCTCGGCCTGAATAAGTAGAGGGTCGGCTTCCATCACCCCCAAAGGTGCGACGCCTTGCGCCCCCATAAACATGCGGCGCGCGTAGAAATTGCGGGTAACGTCATTGTCGAAAGGCGATAGCACGATGTTCTGTTCGCGGTAGATTACACCGCCGGAAATCAGCACCGAGTTTTTCGAGGTCTTCAAAAGATGCTCGGCAATCGGAAACGAGTTGGTGAACACCTGACATCGGCGTGTCGCGAGCGGGTGTACCATCTGGAACGTCGTGGTCCCGCCGTTGATGATGATCGGCTCGCCGTCTTCAATCATATCGACGGCGGCGCGCGCGATTGCTTGTTTTTGCGCGATGTTGCGCGTTTCGTTCATGGCAAAGGGGCGGCCTGCGAGGCCAGGGAACGGATTGGGTGCGAGCGCTTCGGCTCCGCCCCGCACGCGGCGCAGCTTCTTGGCAACATGCAAAGCCGCGATATCTCTACGAATAGTGGCCTCGGATGCGCCTGTCAGGCTGCACAGTTCGACGACGGTTGCGACCGGTCGTTCCTGAACGGCGGACAGAATGATCCCGTGGCGCTCTCTCTCGTGCATTGATGAAGTTCCTCCCGTTGCTAAAACGTGGCGGTCAAAGCGATCATTGTCAATCATAAAATGTCATTTTTATCATTCTGCGACTGCATAATGATTGATTTTGATTATTTGTGATTGACAATCTGACGCAGCGCACGCAGATTTGGCTCAATACAGACCATACACTGATGATCGGGAGGAGATCACCATGACATCCGCATCCACGCGGCTTGCTTCGCTTTGGGATGACGCCAAAGCGACAGATATGAGCGAGCCAGAAAAACTGCTTTACCGTTCGAATTTGCTTGGCTCCGACAAGCGTGTGACCAATTACGGCGGCGGCAACACGTCGGCGAAAGTCATGGAAGACGATCCGCTCACCGGGGAAAAAGCTGAGGTGCTTTGGGTGAAAGGGTCCGGTGGGGACGTCGGATCCATCAAGATGGACGGGTTTGCGACTCTCTATATGGATAAACTCCGCGCGCTCAAAGGAAAGTATCGCGGGGTGGATTTCGAGGACGAAATGGTCGGCTACCTGCCGCATTGTACGTTCAATCTAAACCCGCGCGCGGCCTCCATCGACACGCCGCTGCACGCTTATGTGCCGAAGAAACACGTCGATCACATGCACCCTGACGCGATCATCGCGATCGCTGCTTCGAAAGACTCGAAAGCCCTGACCCAAGAGATCTTCGGGAACGATATCGGTTGGTTGCCTTGGAAAAAACCCGGCTATGAGCTGGGATTGTGGCTGGAAAAATTCTGCCTCGAGAATCCGGATGCCAAAGGCGTCGTGCTCGAATCCCACGGGTTGTTCACCTGGGATGACGATGCGAAAGTCTGTTACGAGCTAACGCTTGAGATCATCAATAAGGCGATTGCTTATTTCGGAGAAAAGACAGCGGACATTCCGGCATTCGGTGGTACGGTGCATGACAGCCTTGCCTCCGAGGCGCGCCGTGAAGTGGCGGCGAAGCTGATGCCCGCGATCCGTGGGTTTGTCTCCGGCGCGCAGCATATGGTCGGCAATTTCGACGATTCTGACACCGTGCTCGAATTCGTCAACGCCAAGAATATGCGTGATCTGGCCGCACTCGGCACATCTTGTCCCGACCATTTCCTGAGGACAAAGATTCGCCCGCTGGTTCTCGATTTCGATCCGGCCAAGAACAACATCGATGAGGTGCTCGCCGGTCTGGATGCACAGATCACAGCTTATCGCGAAGATTACGCCGCCTATTACGATCGCTGCAAACACGGCAACTCACCCGCGCTGCGCGATCCAAATGCGGTCGTCTATCTGGTGCCGGGCGTGGGTATGATCACTTTCGCGAAGGACCGTGCCACCGCGCGAATCTCCGGGGAGTTCTATGTCAACGCGATCAACGTGATGCGCGGAGCTTCGGCGGTGTCCGAATATTGCGGGCTACCGGAACAGGAAGCGTTTGATATTGAATACTGGCTCCTCGAAGAGGCCAAGCTTCAACGGATGCCGAAGCCGAAATCCCTCGCGGGTCGCGTGGCGCTTGTCACTGGTGGTGCAGGCGGGATCGGCGCGGCCACAGCGGCGCGATACCTGCAAGAGGGGGCCTGCGTCATGCTGGCTGACATAAACGAGACCGCTCTCGATGAAGTGCGCACCGGCTTTGCCCAGCAATTCGGTGCGGATGTTGTGCGCTCTGTTGTGATGAATGTGACCGATGAAGACGCGGTTGCGTCGGCCTATGCCTATACCTCTGTCGAATTTGGCGGGGTCGACATTCTCGTCTCCAACGCAGGCATTGCGTCGTCTGCTCCGGTCGAAGAGACCACGCTTGAACTGTGGAACAAGAACATGGACATCCTGTCCACAGGCTATTTCCTTGTTTCGCGCGAAGCGTTCAAGGTGATGCGCACGCAAGGCATCGGAGGCTCCATTGTCTTCGTGGCGTCCAAAAACGGTCTCGCGGCCAGCCCGAACGCATCGGCCTATTGCACGGCGAAAGCGTCGGAAATCCACCTCGCGCGCTGTCTCGCGCTCGAAGGGGCCGAGGCGGGGATTCGCGTGAATGTCGTGAACCCGGACGCCGTTTTGCGTGGGTCCAAGATCTGGGAAGGCGAATGGCTGGAACAACGCGCGGGCACCTATGGCACCGACAAGGATGGGCTGGAGGAAATGTACCGCCAACGCTCCATGCTCAAACGCTCTGTTCTTCCTGAGGACATCGCGGAAGCGGCCTATTTCTTTGCGTCCGAACAGTCGTCAAAATCGACGGGTAACATCGTCAACGTTGACGCTGGAAACGTGCAGGCCTTTACCCGCTGAGCCATTCAAAGACCAAGCTGTGCGTCCGGCTCGTAACGGGGTAGGGCGCGCAGGTTTCACGGGAGGAAACTATGATCGACACGAATATAATTGAGGCACAAAATGCCGCGCACGCAGCAGACCTGATCAAAGACTACGACGCGCTTGGCGAAAAGCTGTCTCGCAAGGGCATTGACATCGAGGTCATCAAGGACCGCGCTAAAGGGTTTTCCGTGGCTGTCCCCAGCTGGGGCACTGGCACGGGCGGGACGCGTTTTGCCCGCTTCCCAGGAGAGGGCGAGCCGCGCGACATTTTCGACAAACTCGACGATTGCGGCGTGATCCATGTGCTGACGGGCGCCGCGGGCTCCGTGTCGCTTCATATCCCATGGGACAAGGCCGCGCCTGCCGATCTTTTGGCGAAGGCTGAAGAGACCGGGCTGCGTTTTGACGCGATGAATTCTAATACTTTCCAAGATCAGCCGGATCAGGCGCAGTCCTATAAATTCGGCTCGCTGAGTCATGTCGATGCCGCGACCCGCGCGCAGGCGGTGGAGCATAACCTCGAATGTATCGAAATCGGACAGGCCCTCGGCTCAAAGGCGCTGACGGTCTGGATCGGGGACGGCGCGAATTTTCCGGGGCAGACCCATATGGGCCGTCAGTTCGAACGCTACCTGTCCTCGATGAAGGAGATCTACAAAGGTCTGCCTGAGGAGTGGTCGATCTTTTCCGAACACAAGATCTATGAGCCTGCCTTTTATTCGACGGTGGTTCAAGATTGGGGCACCTCGCTTTTGACGGCGCAGGAGCTGGGCGACAAAGCGAAATGTCTCGTCGACCTCGGGCACCACGCGCCGAATGTGAACATCGAGATGATCGTCTCTCGCCTTATTCACGCAGGCAAGCTCGGAGGCTTCCATTTCAACGACTCGAAATACGGGGATGATGATCTCGACAGTGGCACGATCGAACCCTACCGGCTGTTCCTTGTTTGGAACGAATTGGTGGATGCCGAGGGCACACCCGGCCTTGATCTGTCGCATATGATTGACCAGAGCCATAACGTGACCGATCCGATCGAGAGCCTGATGATCTCAGCGATGGAAATCCAGCGCGCCTATGTGCAGGCAAGTCTCGTGGATCGCATGGATCTTGCAGGTTATCAGGACGCAAATGATGCGCTTATGGCCTCAGCAACCCTGCGCGCCGCCTTCCGAACTGATGTCGAGCCGATCCTGAAAATGGCAAGGTTTGAAGCGGGTGCAGCCATTGATCCGATCATGACCTACCGTGCCTCGGGCTACCGTGCCAAGGTTGCTTCCGAACGCCCTAAAGTCTCTGGTGCAGGCGGCGGGCTCGTTTGATAGAGGTTTAACTGTAATAGTTTGCGGTGAGAGGCCATCTCCATTTTTCGAATTGGCGAACCTACGTGCCTTTCACCAAGAGCTGTCTGAACGGCAATACATCTTCACTAAGTCGCAGCCGCGTAGCTTGCTGTCGGTGGCAAGATTGAAGAGGGCCAGATCGCGATGGTTTACGGCTAGCTCCAGCCGCACCCTGATCGCCCAGACGTGTTTGGGCTTGAGCGGCCGTTTCTGGCCGACGATCCGGCCATTGTTCCAGGCCGGGTGTAGTGCGCGGATAGCGGGTAAGTTTGGTGTTTCCATGACGGATCCTCCGATCCACCACGCCCCCCCCCCACATCGACAACCCGAAGTGGACGAGACATCATATCACATGATGCCACGACGCATCCGAGGTCGGCTGTGAGCCCAAAGTGACCAATGTTGCGGACAGTTCGAATGGCGGTTCAGTCGGAAGCTCGCAACCTGAGGTTCAGAGCGGAAATACAAAATCGATATCGGCAGTAACCTTCATGATCAAATGGCTCGGATCACCTTCGCCCGTTGGATGAGGATGACGGCCAAAAGAATGCTCAGTATCAATGCAGGATGATTAAGCCAGTAATCCTTTGGCGGACTGTTCGTGTGGTCTTTTGGATAATACTTGGCCAAATTGAAAAAACTGCTGAAATGAAATGCGAAGACCCAAACTGAGACTAACCAAATTGTTGCACCTGAGCGCAGCCAAAGCCCTAACGCAATTGCCACGATCAAGACGCTTTGTGGCGAAAACCTTAACCTGAAGGATTCACCGCTGGTTATATCTTCGAACAGTTCAATCCAAGTTTGTGACCAGAACGGCGAAATAGCATTCAGGGCCAACACAGTAAACCAGGCCGTCAACCCCCAATACAACGTCATCATCCAGATCTGATATGAAGATCTAACAGGCATTTTTGCCTCGGTGCGAAGAGGTTCACGTACGATCGTGCGATGGGCGAAATACAAAACGGACAGCACTACCAACGCCAACCATGCAAGCTGTACCTTTTCCGAAGCAATCCAATCAAAACCCGCGTAATAGCTGTAGCCGAAAACAGGCAGGTTAGTGCGGGCCCCAATGAATATTGGCGGCGTCGCCACCATTACGGCCAGCACGCCGAAGATTTTTGTCGCTCGATCGCTTCCTGCGCGGAGAGTATGTAAGAGACCGACCGATAGCCCCAGCAAGATCGCGGAGATGACCAACACACTCGTGGAAAGCCTAACTGAATTGCCCCGAGTTTGCCGGAGACCATCAACTTAAGTAAGGATGATGGTTATGACAAAAAGTAAAATGGCAAATCGCTACTCGCCTGAGGTCC
>NZ_FORY01000021.1 GCF_900114135.1 Celeribacter halophilus | reverse complement strand
CATGACCTTGGTCGACCGTCCGCTGATCCAGTATGCCATTGACGAGGCACGGGCTGCGGGCATCAAGGAATTCATCTTTGTAACTTCGCGCGGCAAGGGCGCGCTTGAGGACTATTTCGACCACTCTCCGGTTCTTGAGCAAGAGCTGCGCAAAAAGGGCAAAGGCAAGCTGCTTGAGGTGCTGAAAGGCACGAATATGGACAGCGGTGCCATCGCTTATATTCGCCAGCATAAGGCGCTTGGTCTCGGTCATGCGGTCTGGTGCGCACGTCGCCTTCTGGACCCGAAAGAACCTTTTGCGGTTATCCTGCCCGACGATGTGATCGCGGCGGAAAAACCCTGTCTGCAACAGATGGTTGAGGCCTACGAAGAACTCGGCGGCAGTGGCTCTATGGTTGCCGCGATGGAAGTTCCGGCGGACAAAGTGTCCTCCTATGGTGTTCTCGATGTGGACAAGGACATGGGCAACACCGTTTCGGCCAAAGGCATGGTTGAGAAACCTGCGCCGGGGACCGAGCCGTCCAACCTCGCTGTGATCGGTCGTTATATTCTCGATCCGTCTGTGATGAAGAACCTGCACACGATGAAAACCGGTGCCGGTGGAGAAATCCAGCTTACCGATGCGATTGCGGATGAAATCGGCACGGAGCGCGGCGTTTACGGATACCGGTTTAAAGGCCAGCGTTTCGACTGTGGTTCGAAAGCGGGCTTCCTTCAGGCGACCATTTCCTTTGGTCTGTCGCGGGATGACTTGCGCGACGAGCTTCAGACGTTCCTTGACGAGCTTTCGGCCGAGCGTGCGGCTGCCCAGTAAGGTGCGACAATGACAAAATGTGTAATTGTGACAGGTGGTGCGGGCTATATCGGCTCGCACGCCTGTAAGGCGTTGCGTGCGGCGGGTTATGAACCTGTGACTTTCGACAACCTGTCTACGGGTTGGGAAGATGCGGTGAAATTCGGGCCTTTCGAGAAGGGTGATCTTCTGGATCGTGCTCGTCTTGATGAGGTCTTCGCCAAGTATAACCCTGTCGCCGTGATGCATTTCGCGGCCTTCTCGCAGGTCGGCGAAAGCATGAAAGATCCTGCGAAATACTGGCGCAACAATGTCATCGGTTCGCTGACCTTGATCGAGGCCGCGGTTGCTGCGGGTTGTATGAACTTTGTCTTTTCCTCGACATGCGCGACTTATGGCGATCAGGACAACGTTGTTCTGGACGAAGAATCGGTGCAACTGCCGATCAATTCCTACGGCGCGTCGAAACGGGCGATTGAAGATATCCTGGAGAACTTCGAACAGGCATTCGGCCTCAATTCGGTGATCTTCCGCTATTTCAATGTCGCGGGGGGCGATCCCGAGGCAGAGGTCGGGGAATTCCACCAGCCGGAGACCCATCTCATCCCGCTCATGCTTGACGCTATTGCGGGCAAGCGCGATGCCTTGACCATTTTCGGCACGGATTACGTCACGCCGGACGGCACGTGTATCCGTGACTATGTGCATGTCTGCGATCTGGTCGATGCGCATGTTCTGGGGCTGAAATGGCTCGAAGATGGCAAGGGCAGCCGTGTGTTCAATCTTGGCACGGGTAAGGGCTTCTCCGTGCGTGAGGTGATTGATCATTCGCGGGCGGTGACCAACATGGAAGTGCCCTATGTCGAGGGCGACCGTCGTCCCGGTGATTGCACCAAGCTGGTGTCGGGGTCTGAGCGTGCGATCAAGGAACTTGGCTGGTCGCCGGATCGTTCCAACCTCACAGAGATGATCGGGGATGCCTGGAAATGGCATCAGACCGGACATTATGAGAAGTGAAATGTCATGTGCGAGAGGCCGTGTTTTCGGTTTGTCGCGCATGGCTCGCATCTGGCCCTGATACGGGGGACGGGCGGATTTGAGACGTATCTGGCAGAGCTATAAACTGTGGGTCCGGCGACGGTATCTTTTGTGGCGTGCCATTCGAGCGCGTCATAAATTGCGTGTGATACAGAACCGGACCTCCGACATTGATGAGACATCCATCCTCTGTGTGGGATGTCTGCGCAATGAGGCGCTGCGCCTTCCCTATTTTCTGGATTATCATCGCCGCCTTGGGGTGACCCATTTCCTGTTTGTGGATAACGACAGCGATGACGGAACTGTGGAGTTTCTCTCTGATCAGCCGGATGTGTCGCTCTGGTCTACAAGGGAAAGCTATAAACAGGCACGGTTCGGGCTGGACTGGACGACATGGCTTCAGTTGAAATATGCGCGGGGGAAGTGGTGCCTCACGCTTGATGCGGACGAGTTGCTTGTCTTTCCATTCCAAGAGACCCGAACCCTGCGGGATTTGACGCTTTTTCTTGATGAAACGGGGCAGAAGGCGTTCGGGGCTTTGATGCTGGATTTGTATCCTGAAGGGCCGATTGACGGGGCAGACTATCGCGTCGGACAAGACCCTCTGGAGGTTGTGCCGTTTTTTGATCCTGAACCTTACCGCGCGGTGCGTCAGGCGCCAAAGGACAATCTATGGGTTCAGGGTGGCGCGCGGGAGCGGGTGTTTTTTGCTGACGATCCACGGCGCGGGCCGACGCTGAACAAGCTGCCTCTTGTGAAATGGCATTGGCGGTATGTCTACCTCAATTCAACGCATTCAATGCTGCCCCGTGCTCTTAACCATGCCTATAACGGCCCCGGAGACACGCGGCTGTGCGGTGTGCTTTTGCATACGAAATTCCTGCCGATCGCGGTGGAGAAGTCTGTCGAGGAAAAGACCCGAAAGCAGCATTTTGCGCAGCCGGATGCTTTTGGTGCCTACTATGATGCTGTCATCAGTGGTCCAACGCTTTGGCATGAGGGGTCGGTGGCCTATGAGGGCTGGGAGCAACTGGAAGCTCTCGGGCTTATGAGTCGTGGCACGTGGGGGAAGAAATAGGGCGAAATCCCTCTGTTTTTTCGTAGTGGATTAAACAATTTTGCTATTTGATCTGAATTGTTTACGATTCATTTGAATATCCGTAGGTTACATAGCAAAGACTTTGGACAGGGTGGCGCGTTGCGGCATCATGATTACCGGGTTTCGGGGGCATAAGGCAGACTGGTGAGCAGGCTTTGGCAATATAAGATGCGGCTGCGGCGCAAACGCGCGCTCTGGCGGGCCTTTCAGGCACGTCGGGAGTTGAGCCTTGTGCAGGACAATACCCCGCGTATCCGGCCCGATGATATCCTGCTGGTCTGCACCCTGCGGAACGAGCGTATCCGCCTGCCGTATTTCCTGAAGTATTACAGGGATATGGGGGTGCGTCATTTTCTGTTCGTGGATAACGACAGCGATGACGGGTCTCGGGAATATCTTCTTGAACAAGAGGATGTTTCGATCTGGCACACCGCGGGGAGCTATCGAAAGTCGCTTTTTGGCGTGCACTGGATGAACTGGATCGCGCGTAAATATTGCCACGGGCATTGGACGCTGACCGTCGATGTGGACGAATTTTTCGTCTTCCCGTTTTGCGATACGCGCCCCATACAGGCACTGACCGACTGGCTCGACAATTCGGGTCTCAAAAGCTTTTCGGCCATGTTGATCGACATGTATCCGAAAGGGCCGATTGATGCGCAGTTTTACCGCGAGGGGCAGAACCCGTTCGAGATTGCCGAGTGGTTCGACAGCGGGAATTACATGATTTCCACCAATCCCGAATATTACAATCTCTGGATTCAGGGCGGGCCGCGTGCTCGGGTGTTCTTCAAGGATGATCCCTATAGCGCACCCTCTCTGAACAAGATTCCGCTCGTCAAATGGCACCGCAATTATGCCTATATGCATTCGACCCATATGCTGCTGCCGCGCGGGCTCAATCTGGTTTACGAGACCGAAGGCGGGGAAAAGGCCTCTGGTGCTCTGCTGCATGCAAAGTTCTTGAATACCTTTGTCGAGAAAACCCGCGAGGAGGTTGAGCGCAAACAGCACTATGCCGGATCGCGCGAATATCTCGCCTATCACAACCGGCTCGAAGATGACCCCGACCTGTGGTGCAACTGGTCGGAGAAATACATCAATTGGCGGCAACTCGAAATTCTCGGCCTGATGTCCAAGGGGAACTGGGCATGACGGTCGGGTTTGTCATGCTGGTTCATACCGCGCTGCATCGCGCCGAACAGGTTGCGCGGCACTGGGCATCTCACGGTTGCCCCGTCGTGATCCACGTGGATCAACGGGTGAAAAAAGAGCGCTATCAACCCTTCGTCAACAGCCTGTCCGATCTTGAAAATGTGGTGTTCTCGAAGCGCCGCGCCTGCGAGTGGGGGACATGGTCTCTGGTGGGGGCATCACAGGATGCATCAGAGCTGATGCTCTCGCGCTTTCCCGAGGTGCACCACGTCTATCTTTCGTCCGGCTCCTGTCTGCCGTTGCGCCCCGTCGAAGACCTCAAACAATACCTCGCGGAACGCCCTTTGACGAATTTCATCGAGAGCGTCACGACCGAGGATGTGCCTTGGACCGTCGGCGGGTTGGACCATGAACGCTTCACCCTGCGTTTCCCGTTTTCGTGGAAAAAACAGCGGCGTCTGTTTGACCGCTATGTGACGTGGCAACGCAAGGTCGGTTATAAACGCAAAATTCCGGACAAACTGGTGCCGCACCTCGGTTCGCAATGGTGGTGTCTGACGCGGCAAACCCTGTCGGCCATTCTCGAAGATCCGGACCGCAAAATCTATGATACCTATTTCAAAAAGGTCTGGATTCCGGATGAGAGTTATTACCAGACCCTCGTGCGGCTCTATTCGGATAATATCGAAAGCCGGTCTCTGACCCTGTCTAAATTCGACTATGAGGGAAAGCCGCATATTTTCTACGACGACCACCTCCAGCTTCTGCGGCGCTCCGACTGTTTCGTGGCGCGCAAAATCTGGCCGAAGGCGGAGCGGCTCTACGCGACGTTTCTTGATACCAAGATCAACCCGATGAAGGGGGCTGAGCCCAATCCGGGGAAAATTGACCGTATCTTTTCCAAGGCGGTTGAGCGTCGGGTCAACGGGCGTGAAGGTCTGTATATGCAAAGCCGGATGCCGGGGCATGGGAAGGAACACGGAAAAACCAGCGGGCCGTATTCCATTTTCGAGGGCTTCTCAGATCTGTTCGAGGATTTCGAGGGCTGGCTGTCGCGCTCTGTCGGGGCGCGGGTCCACGGGCACCTTTATGCGCCCGAAGGGGCCGAGTTCGCGGGCAAGCAAAAGGTCTTTTCCGGCGCTCTGTCGTCAGAGGCGAGGTTGCGGGACTACAACCCTTGCGGCTTTCTGACCTCCTTGGTCTGGAACACGCGAGGCGAACGCCAGTGCTTTATGTTCGGGCCGCGAGACAATCAGGAGATCAGCTGGCTCGTCGCCACGGACCCGAATGCGCAGGTCTCGGTAATCTCCGGCGCTTGGGCGGTGAGCCTGTTCCGTTCGAACATGAGCTTTTCCGAAATCCGGCGGGAAGCGGCGCGGCTGCAAAAAATCGAGGCGGAGCATCTCGACATTCTACGGTCGCGTGAGGTGAAGGCGCGGATCCGGATCTGGACTTTGGCGGATTTCATCGAAAGCCCGATGGAGCCCCTGCAAATGATTATTGACGAGATTGCGCCGCGCAATGTGCGCCGGTTGGCAGAAGCGCCGCGGATGCGGGATTTGACAGGGTTTGGACAATTCCTGCAAAACCTGAAAAACCAAGGCATGAAACCTCACCTCATGGGAGACTTTCCCATGGGCAACGAATCCGATACGCGCGCCCGTTCCCACAAGCGCCCTTACTTGGTAAAATAGATTATGGCCCAGTCTTTTGAATATTTTGTTATTTTTGCCGAGATGCGGACAGGGTCCAATTTTCTGGAAGAAAACGTCAATTCCTACCCTGGTCTGAAATGCTGGGGGGAGGTCTTCAACCCCGCCTTTATCGGCAAGTCTGGGCAAAAGGAGATGTTGGGCGTCTCAATGCAGGCCCGCGAGGCAAGGCCCACGGTTCTTCTGGACAAGATGCGTCAGGAGACCAAGGGTCTGTCCGGCTTCCGGTTCTTTCACGATCACGACCCGCGTATCCTGACCCATGTGCTCAACGACCCGAAATGCGCCAAGATCATCCTGACGCGCAACCCGTTGGAAAGCTATGTGTCCCGCAAGATTGCCAGCGTGACGGGCCAGTGGCGTCTGGGGGATCTCAAGGACGCCAAATCCGCGAAAGTCACGTTTAACAGGCGCGAGTTTCAGGAGATGCTCGACGAGCTCAAAGCGTTCCAGATTTTCCTGCAACGCCAGCTCCAGATGACCGGACAAACCGCGTTTTATATCAATTATGACGACATTCAGGATGTTGAGGTGCTCAACGGTCTGGCGCGGTTCCTCGGAGTGACGCAAGAGCGCAACAAGACCACGCAGAAGACCAAAGTGCAGAACCCGTCGCGGCTTGAGGACAAGGTGTTGAATTATGCCGAGATGGTGTCGGATCTGTCCAGCATCGACCATTTCAACCTGTCCGACACGCCGAATTTCGAGCCACGTCGCAAGCCCGCCGTGCCGACCTATGTGGCCTCTGTCAAAACGCCGATCCTTTACATGCCGGTGCGGGGCGGACCGGAGGCGAGCGTGGCCGAATGGATGTCTGCGCTTGATCGGGTTTCGCCTGACGCGCTGCTGCGGGAGTTCACGCAAAAGACGCTGCGCCAGTGGAAGCGCCAGAACAAAGGGCATCGCAGCTTTACGGTGATCTCGCATCCGGTCCAAAGGCTGCATCGGGTGTTCTGCGACTATATCCTGAACATCAGTGGCAGAACCTATGGGGAAATCCGTGAAACGCTGCGCAGCACCTATAAGTTGCCGCTGCCCGTTGCTGCGCCGGATGAGGCCTATACGCGGGAGCAGCACCGCGAGGCGTTTCTGAAATTTGCGAAATTCGTGCAGGGCAATCTGAACGGCCAGACCTCCGTGCGGGTGGACGGGACATGGGCCTCGCAATCCGAAGTGATTAAGGGATTCGCGGAGTTTTCCCTGCCGGATGTTGTGGTGCGCGAAGACCGTCTTGCCGATGATCTTGCGTATCTGGCCGATGCGCTGGGCGTGACTCCACCCGCCGTCGAGGCCGAGCCGGAAGATGTGCCCTTTGCCCTTGCCGATATCTATGACGGAGAGGTCGAAGAGGCGGTGAAAGCCGCGTATCAACGTGACTACATGACCTTTGGCTTCAAACCTTGGGGGTAATGGCGGGGCCTGTTTGCGCCGATTAACCGCGATACCCCAGTGCTTCAGAGGTCTCGCGTCCGACTTGGGTCAAAAGTGCGATATAGTTCTCGCGATGGTCCGCGTCATAGCGAAAGAGCGGGAAGGCGATGGAGACCGCCGCGACCGATTGGCCGGTCTGGTCCCGCACCGGCACCGCCATACAGCGCACACCGGCTTCTGATTCCTCGATTTCTTCCGCGAAACCTTGCGCTTTTGTCTGTGCAAGATCGTTCCGGAATGCAGAGGCGTCCGCGAGGGTTTGGGGTCCAACCGGCGCAAAGCTCATCTTTTGCAAACAGGCGTCCACCTCAGCTGCGTCGCGCCACGCCAGAAGCGCCTTGCCCAAAGCTGTGCAATAGAGCCGGTTACGCGATCCGACGGTGCATTTCAGCGAGAGCGCATAGCTGGACTCGATCTGCCGGATATAGACGACATCCTGCCCCGTCTCGTCAATCACACCCAGATTGATGGCCTCTCCGGTCTCCTGTGACAGCCGCGCCATGCCGCTCTCGGTGGCTTTGAGTAACCGATCCTGCCCCTCCAGCGCCTGCGCCGAGAGGGAAAACAGTTTGAGCGTGAGACGATACTCGTCGCTTTGGGCCTGCTGCTCGACATATCCCAGATCGCGCATGGTCTGCAAAAGACGGTGGGTCGTGGCTTTTGAAGTCATCGCCTTTTGCGCGATGCGGGCCAATGAGGCAGAGCCTTCTTCCGACAGGGTTTCGAGCACGGAAAACACCTTGAGAACCGAGGCGACGTTTTCGGGTTTCTTGTCCGGCTTTGTAGAGGAAGGCATCCGTGTCTCTCCAGTCATCAGCATCGCGCCCCAATAATTCGGGGCGTTATGCGGGGGCGTTGTGGAGAGACTTTAATCGCGCATTTGTAAAAATGAAACAGCATTTCATTTTTGTTGAAATATTGATCTAAATTTGTGCTAAGTAGTGCATGAGCCTGATCTGATCAGGATGATCTACCCTTCGACGCTGAGGACACACCATGCCGCACGACCTCTTTTCCCTCACTGGCCGCAAGGCGCTCGTCACCGGTGCGAATACGGGGATCGGACAGGCCATCGCCTGTGCTTTGGCTGCGCAAGGGGCGGAGGTGATCTGTGCCGGTCGTCGGCCCTGCACCGATACTGTGCAGAAGATCACCGCAGCCGGAGGGCAGGCGGAGGACATGAGGCTGGACTTCGCGGACCCGATGGCGGCCAGAGATGTGTTTTCCGGCGCGGGGTTTGATCTGTTGATCAACAACGCGGGGATCATCCGGCGCGAAGACAGTGTGAATTATAGCGAGGCGGACTGGGACGCGGTGATTGACGTGAACCAGAAGGCGCTGTTTTTCACCTGTCAGGCGTTTGGACGCGAGTTGATCGCGCGCGGGACGGGTGGGGCCATCGTCAACATCGCCTCGCTGCTGTCGTTTCAGGGTGGCATCCGCGTTCCGGCCTATACGGCCTCCAAACATGCGGTGGCGGGGATCACCAAGAGTCTCGCCAACGAGTGGGCCCCGCATGGCATCACCGTCAACGCCATCGCACCCGGCTATATCGTCACCAACAATACCGAAGCCCTCCGCAACGATCCCGCCCGCAATAACGCGATTCTGGCGCGTATTCCTGCGGGACGGTGGGGGGAGCCTTCGGACATTGGCGGCACGGCGGCCTATCTGTGCTCCAAAGCGGCCCGCTATGTCACGGGCGCTGTGATCAATGTCGATGGTGGATGGCTGGCCCGCTAAACCCGCAACGCAATACTCACGCAAAGGAAAACCCGCATGTCCCGTTTTGATATCATCTGCCTTGGGGAAGCCATGGGAGAGATCGCATTTGCGCCCGATGGCAGCACCCAAATCGGGGTGGGCGGCGATACGCTCAATTCCGCGGTCTATCTGGCGCGTTCGGGGATCAATGTGGCTTTTGCCTCTGCAATCGGGGATGACCCTTTCGGCACCCGTATCCGTGCGACGTTGCAGGAAAACGCGGTCTCCGATGTTCTCTTGCTCAATGATCCCGTCGATACAACCGGCCTTTATTCCATCACCAATGATGCGACTGGGGAACGGTTCTTTCACTACTGGCGCAACGCCGCCGCCGCGCGCAAACTCTTTGCCGAGCCTTCCGAAGACTGGCTTGAAGGGATGCTCGATACACGGATGATCTACCTTTCGGGGATCAGCCTCTATACGTTCAACGATCATCTGCCGCGCCTTTTCGAGCTTTTGGAACGGGCACGCGCAAAGGGAGTCGAGGTCGCTTTTGATGGCAATTACAGGCCGCGTCTTTGGGCGGGGAAGGAAGATCTGGCGCGCGAAGCCTTTGAGCGGGTGATGGCGCTTTCCTCGGTGGTTCTGCCCACGTTCGAGGATGAGGTCATGCTTTGGAATGACGTGACGCCGGAGGCGACGCTGGCGCGGATCGCGGAGTTGGGCGTGGAAACCATCGTGCTCAAACGCGGGCCGGAGGGCTGCACCATTCGCGGCACGGAAGCGGAGACGCTCGTGCCCATTCCGACCCCGATCAAGGTGGTGGATACCACTGCGGCCGGAGACAGTTTTAACGCGGGATTTCTGGCCGCGCGGCTTCGCGGGGAGGAGGATGTGGCAGCGGCCTTGGCAGGGCATCGTCTCGCCGGACGGGTCATCAGCCATCGCGGGGCACTGATCCCGAAAGAGGCCATGTTGCGCGACAGGGGTTAGTCGGCGGCGCTTTCGTCGTCGAAAAATGCGGCCCTTTGCACGCGGATACGCGCGATTGTATCATCCAGGCGGGACAGGTGGATCATGCCAGCCTCCTGCGCGGCTGTCTCATCACCCGCTTTGACCGCTTCGGCGATTTTTTCGTGATCCGAAACCAGTTCCGGCATGCGATCTTCTTTGGCGAGGCTCAACACGCAGAGCCGGTCCACCTTGGCCTTTTCCGCCTGAATGACCTCATAGGCGAATGGAGCTTTCGCAATGTCGCAGAGGGTTTTGTGGAAAGCATAATCCAGCTTTCCAAAGGCTTCCGTATCGCGGTCGGCGAGGGCTTTCTTTTGCAAAGAAAGGGCCGTGTCCAGCGCATTTCCGGCCTCATCATCACAATATTTGCAGGCGTCCCGCAGCACGGCCGCCTCGATCGCCGCGCGGATATAGCGTGATTTTGTGATAGCGGCGGTGGAGAATTTTTTGACCTCGGTGGCCTTTTTGGGCCGGATTCGGATCAAATCCATCGTCGCAAGCCGGTTGAACGCATCCCGCACGGGTTGACGTGACACGCCAAATTTCTGCGCGATCTCGGTTTCCGAAATACGTGCACCGGGCAGAAGCCGCAGCGATGTGATCTCTTTGTAGAGATGGTCCGTGATCTGATCGACGCTGCTTTTGGTCAGGGTGTCCGGCGTGGTTTGGTCCATAGTCGATCTTTCAATGCTGTCTGCTGACACAAGATGGTCCGTTCCCGACCCTAGCAAAGATGTAACGGCGATAAAAGCGCGGGAGATTTATCGAGATTACTTGTATAACATCTTGTATGCAAGGATTGACGGAACGGTGAATCCATGGTGATTATAGCAAAGCTGCCGCAGCGTTCTGATGCGGCAAAGGTTTCGGGGAGGGGCGGGAGTCAGGCGAGACACTGGCAAGGATCATCAAAATCAAGATGCCGTGCCGGTTGCGCCTCAACGCGCCCCGATGTTCCGCAGGGTGAATGAGATGTGCGGATTGCGCATCGAAAAAAGAAAACGAATGGAAGGACTGACCATGAAACTTCAAGGCAAGACAGCGATTGTGACCGGTGGCGGGCGCGATATCGGACGGGCTGCTGCGGTGGCGCTGGCGAAAGAGGGAGCCAATGTGGCCATCAACTATTTCGCATCGGCGCAAGGGGCCGAGGAGACCGTGGCCGAGATCGAAGCGCTTGGCGGCAAAGCCATCGCGGTTCAGGGGGATTTGTGCACGCAGGAGGGCGTGGATGCCTTGGTGAATGGAGCGGTCAATACCTTTGGCGGCGTGGATGTTCTGGTGAACAACGCCGGTGGTCTCGTGGGGCGTAAAACCATCGCAGAGATGCCGCTTGAGCATTGGAACACGGTGATGACGTTGAACCTCACCAGCATTTTCATGATGACCAAGGCGGTGCTCGCCCACATGAAATCCGGTGTGATTGTCAACCTTGCCAGTCAGGCCGGTCGTGACGGCGGCGGACCGGGTGCTGTGGCCTATGCCACGTCCAAAGGGGCCGTGATGACAATGACCCGTGGCCTTGCCAAGGAGCTGGGCCCCGACATCCGCGTGAACGCGCTTTGTCCGGGGATGATCGACACGGATTTCCACAATATCCACACGCCGGATGCCGGTCGTCGTGGTCTCGAAGCCGCCGCGCCGCTCAAGCGTCAGGGCACGCCCGAGGACACCGCGAACCTGATCTGTTTTCTGGCCACCGACGACTCCGCCTATATCACCGGCGCGAATATCGACATCAACGGCGGGATGCTCTTTAGCTAAGACGGAGGGGAATGATGGCAAATTTTCCAATCGTTTCGACCGGAGAGCATGTCACTCGGCAGGTGTTGTCGGACAGTCCCGAGCTTATGGTGGTTGCCTTCCGTTTTGATGCGGAGGGTGCCGAAGGGGCACTTCATCGCCACCCGCATGTGCAGTCGACCTATGTGGAAAGCGGGCGCTACCGATTTTTCCTCGGCGATGAGGTGCGTGAGGTCGGGCCGGGAGACAGCTTTGTGATCCCGTCGGGTGTGGAGCATGGCTGTCTGTGTCTTGAGCCGGGCAAACTTATCGACTGCTTCACCCCGCGCAGGGATGATTTTCTGTAGGGGGGCGAAGTTGATCGCCAAATATGCGAAAGCGTCGGGAGAGCCCGGCGCTTTTCATGTATGGGGCAGTATGAGGCTGGGAAAGCCCTGCGTTACTCTTCGGGATCAGGAAAGGGAAAGCGCTGTGTGTCGCCGCGGATGTAGAGCGGGTGCTGCGCTGATCCGTCCTTGTTCAGCTTGAGGCAGTTGAGGGGCTTGCCGGTCGCTCTAAGCGCCTCAATGGTCTGTTTGACGATGGGGGCATATCTCTTGTGCAACTTGCCATAGGCCAAGAGAATTTCCTCGGCCTCTTCTGCTTCGCGCAGGATGGCAGGTAGGTTCTCTGCACTTCGTGCAAGTGCAGGATCATGCGGAACATCCTTGGGATGGGTGGCGCGCCAGTCCAGCATGTTGGTTTTCACATAACGCGTGTAGCCCCAGAGGCGGGCGAATTTGAGTTCCTTGTCACAGGTCGGGTCCGACACATCGGCCCGTGCGACAGAGGGATTCTGGCCAAGGAACATAATGGTGCGCGGCGCTTCACCTTCCGGTGTCCAGTCGCGTGTCAGGGTTTGACGGTAGCGACCACAGGCCGAAAACCGCGCGCCACCGATGACGCCGTCGGGCAGGCGGATATGAACCTTCCCGCCCGGATCATGCAGCTTGTGGGCATCTTCGTTCGTGGCAATCTGCCTGCGTTCGCTCATGTGTCAAAACCTCTTGTCTCGGACTTCACTCAAGGAAAACCGATACGAGCGGAAAGGCAAGGTGCGTCTCTGCGCTCATCTGGCTTTCAGAGGTTGAACACACGGTTGGGATGCAGTTCACCGGCCTTGTATTGCCCGACAGCGACGGGTTTGCCCTCGAAAGAGGCCCAGACTTCATCGCCATATTCCACACCATCTGCTGGATAGACCATGCCGGGGTTGCCGTTTCTGAGCCGCGTCGCGCCTTCGGGTGTGCAGGTCACTTCGTCAAGGTCGGCAAGCCCCTCTTCGACGGGGCGCAAAAGCTGGTCAATCTCGTCTGTGCGGGCGAGCTTTTCAACCTCGTCCAGAGAGACACCTTCTTCAACATCCCAAGGGCCGGACCATTCCCGCCGCAGCCATTCCACATGGCCGAAGCAGCCAAGCACCTCGCCCAGATCACGGGCAATCGCGCGCACATATCCGCCTTTGCCGCAGACCATTTCGAAAATCGCGTGATCCGCATCGACACGTTCAACGAATTTCAACTCGTCCACATAGAGCGGACGGGCGGCAATCTCGAAATCCTCGTCGTCGCGGGCCAGTTTGTAGGCGCGTTCCCCGTCGATTTTCACGGCGGAGAATTTCGGCGGCACTTGCATGATGTCGCCTTCAAATTGCGGTAGGGCGGCGAGAATGTCCTCGTCGCTTGGACGTGTATCGCTTTGCGCGATCACTTGCCCTTCCGCGTCATCGGTATTCGTCGCTTGTCCGAAGCGTACGGAAAAGCGGTAGCATTTCAGCGCATCGGTGATGAAAGGCACGGTCTTCGTCGCTTCGCCCAGCGCAACGGCCAAGACGCCCGTCGCATCGGGGTCAAGCGTGCCCGCGTGACCGGCCTTTTGCGCGTTGAACGCCCAGCGCACTTTGTTGACAACAGATGTGGAGGTCATGCCGGCGGGCTTGTCCACGACCAACCAGCCGTGAACTGCGCGCCCCTTCTTGCGTCGGGCCATTACTCTTCCTCGTCGTCGCTTTTGTGCAGGTCGCGTTGAACGCGCTCGTCGGCAAACATGCGCCGTGTCGCGTCCATACGGTCAAAGGTGTCATCCAGCGCAAAGCGCATCTCGGGCGTGTGTTTGATCCCGAGCGCCTTGCCCATGTGGTGACGGATCTCGCCTTTGTTCCGGCGCAGCGCCAGAAGCGCCTCTTCGGCGTCTTTCCCGCCAAGCGGCAGGATGAAGGCGGTCGCCACACGCAGGTCCGGGCTGACACGGACCTCGCCCACCGTGATGGACATCGCGGTGAGATCGGGGTCGTGGATTTCGCCACGGGTGAGAATTTCGGACAGACGACGCCGAATGGCCTCGCCGACGCGAAGGGTGCGGTGCGACCGGCCAGGGCCGCTGGAATGAGATCGTTTTGCCATAGGTGCGCAGATAGTCCTGAACAGAGAGTCTTGCAAGCGGGCTTTGCCAAAAGCCTTTGCACAGGTTAAAGCACAGCCCAAGAGAATTCAGGAGATAAAACCATGAGCGAGCTTCCCGGCATTGTCATCACCGGTGCGTCCGGTCGCATGGGGCAGATGTTGATCAAAACCGTCGTGGCCTCGGAAAAGTGCAGGCTTGTGGGCGCGGTGGAACGTTCCGAGAGCGACTGGATCGGGCGCGATGTGGGCGAAGCCATGGGCGGCGCGGCTCTGGGCGTGCAGGTGACGGATGATGCGTTGGAGGCTTTTTCCAAGGCGCAGGCGGTGATCGACTTTACCGCGCCCGAAGCCACGGTGGAGTTTGCTGCGCTGGCCGCACAGGCGCGCTGTGTTCATGTGATCGGCACCACGGGCATGTGTCCAAGTGAGTTGCAAAAGATCGAACTGGCGGCCCATCACGCGACGATTATCCGCGCGGGCAATATGTCTTTGGGTGTCAACCTGTTGACGAAGCTCACGAAAATGGTCGCGGCGGCTCTGGATGCCGATTATGACATCGAAATCATCGAGGCGCACCACAACCGCAAGGTCGATGCACCTTCCGGTACGGCGCTGATGCTGGGCGAGGCTGCTGCTGAAGGGCGCGGTGTGAAGCTCAGTGACGTGCGCGATTCGGGGCGTGACGGCATCACAGGCGCGCGCACAAAGGGAGACATCGGCTTTTCCGCCATTCGTGGCGGCGACATTGTCGGTGAGCATGATGTGATGTTTGCGGGCGATGGCGAGCGCATCATCCTGCGTCACGTTGCCTCCGATCGCTCCCTCTTTGCCAAAGGCGCGCTGAAAGCCGCGCTTTGGGGGCAGGGCCAGAAACCTGGAGAGTATGATATGCTCGATGTGCTGGGGCTCTGAGTTTTCGGTTCAAGGTTGCAAAACAAAACCCGCGGAATGCCGCGGGTTTTTCTTTTAGAAATCTATGGCGAGGCCTTTTTTTTCCCAGTCGCCGTAACGCACCGGCTCCGGCCCGTCTCGTCCGCCCAGTTCGGTTGGCATCGCTTTCACTGCCTCTTCGCGGGCCTTGCGGCGCTCTTCGGCCTCTGCCAGCGCCCGCTGTGCGGCGGGGGGAATGGTGGTTTCTGGGTTTTCTGTCTTGTCGGTCATCGGGAAATCCTTCGGATGATCTTGTCCGGCTTGCCCTTGTGATATACGGGGTCAGACCATGAAAACAAGATCATCTGATGTCGCGGGGCTTGCAGCCCGCCGGGCCGCTCTGGCCCTTCTGGATGCCGTGCTCCTTGAGAAACGGCTTCTGTCCGAAGTGCTGTTGCAGCGGACCAAGGACTTGTCGCCGGAGGATCGTGCGCGATCCCAGCGGCTGGTGACCGAAGCTTTGCGGGTGCTGGATCGCTGCGACCGGATGCTTGGCCCGCATCTGAGCAAGCGCCCTGCGCCGCATGTCATGAATGCTCTGCGCATGGGCGTATTCGAGATTTGCGCCATGGGAGAGGCCGCGCATGGCGTGGTGAATGCTTATGTGACTCTGATGCAGGAGCGGCCAAAGTCCAGCCATTTCAAAGGGCTGGTCAATGCGGTGCTGCGCAAGGTCGATGGTGACAAGGCGAAATGGGATACGCTGCCCGCACCGATGCTGCCGAAATGGCTGCGCAAACCTCTGGTCGCGGATTATGGCAAGGCAACGGTGGCCGCGATGGAGGCCGTGCAGGCCAAGGGGGCGCCGCTTGATCTGACCGTGAAAGCTGATCCGGAAGGCTGGGCAAAGACCTTGGGTGGTGAGGTGCTGCCGAGCGGGTCCGTGCGTTTGAGCCGTGCGGTTCAGGTGACGAAACTTGACGGATTCGCGGCAGGCGAATGGTGGGTGCAGGACGCAGCCGCAAGCCTGCCTGCGCGAATCCTTTCGCCGGATAAAGACGATCATGTCCTCGATATGTGTGCCGCGCCGGGGGGGAAGACCCTGCAACTGGCCGCTATGGGGGCCAATGTCACGGCGCTCGACATTTCCGAATCACGGATGGGGCGTGTGCAGGAAAACCTGACGCGTTGTGCGCTCTCGGCGGAAATCGCCGTCGGGGATGCGCTGGAATATGAGGGTGGGCCGTTCGATGCGATTCTGCTGGATGCGCCCTGCACCGCGACGGGCACGATCCGGCGCCATCCTGATTTGCCCTATGTGAAGGACGGCTCGGATTTTCCGGGGCTTTTCGAGTTGCAGGAACATCTGATCGACCGCGCCTTGGGGATGCTCAAACCGGGCGGAAAACTGGTCTATTGCACCTGTTCCCTGCTGATTGACGAGGGCGAAGAGCAGGTGCGCGATGCGAAAACGCGCCACCCTGATCTGCGTGTCGATCTCGACGCGCTTTGCATCAGTGGTGTCGCGCCCGAGTGGATAGGGGAAGAGGGGTTGCGCACCCGTCCCGACTATTGGGCAGAGCGTGGCGGGATGGACGGTTTCTTCATCACGGTTTTGCGACGGGGATGACACGCGGGGATTTCCCGATGACATCTCGCGTGGCGCCCGCTATCTTCCGGGCAACGAAAACGAACCGACAGGCTGGGGCAGGCAATGTCGCAAAGCGAGGATTGGCGGGCGAAAAATGTACGCCGCATGAACAGGTATCATGCGTGGCGCGCAGCGCGTGCGAAACCGGCCTTGGGATTCGTCTCGCAGCCTGAACCCAAATCCATCGGGTCCTTTGCGCGTGGCCGCCAGTTGATCGGCGGCAATTTCCTGTTCGCGGGCTATCTGGTCGAAGCGCAAAACACGTCCATTTGGGATATTGATGCGCCGGCTCAAGGATTTGTCGAAGAAATTCATGGCTTTGCATGGCTTGATGATCTGGCGGCTGTGGGGGACTACAATGCACGCCATCGGGCGCAGGACTGGATCAAGGAATGGATGGAGCGCTATGCGGGCGGGAAGGGGCCGGGCTGGACGCCGGACCTGACCGGTCGACGGCTTATCCGCTGGATTCACCATGCTTTGTTCTTCCTGTCGGGTCAGGAGGCGGATGTCTCGAACGCGTTCTACAAGACCCTTGGACAGCAGACGATCTTCCTGTCGCGGCGGTGGCAAACGGCCAGTCCCGGTCTGCCCCGTTTCGAGGCGCTGACAGGGCTGATCTATGCGGGCCTGTCCCTCGTGGGCATGGAAGAGCATGTTGCGCCGGCGGTCAAAGCCTTGGCTCAGGAATGCGAATCAGAGATTGATGACGAGGGCGGCATCCCGACCCGCAATCCGGAAGAATTACTTGAGGTCTTCACTCTTTTGACATGGGCCGCAGCGGCGTTGTCGGAGGCCGGAAAGATTGCAGATGAAGCGCATCTGGCAGCGATTGAACGGATCGCGCCGACATTGCGCGCATTACGTCATTCGGACGGCGGGCTGGCCCGCTTTCATGGCGGCGGGCGTGGCATGGAGGGGCGGCTTGATCGCGCTTTGGCAAGTTCGGGCAACAAGACCCCGCCAGGGCAGGGGCTTCACATGGGGTTCTTGCGGCTTGCCGCCGGACGCACGTCAATCATTGTCGATGCGGCTCCGCCCCCGAAAGTGGAGGCCTCTTTCAATGCCCATGCGTCGACGATGGCGTTTGAACTGACCTCCGGGCGCAGGCCGTTGATCGTCAATTGCGGGGCTGGGAGCAGCTTCGGGCCGGAATGGCGCCGTGCCGGTCGGGCAACTCCGTCACATTCCACGCTGGGGATCGAGGGGTTTTCCTCCTCGCGGCTTGGTCCGAAACGGATGATCGGCGGACATTTGCGCGAATTGCTGGTCGATGTGCCAAGTGCGGTGCGTCTGGAATTGCGCACAAGCGAGGATGGCGGGGGCTTCGTTGCGGGGCATGACGGCTATGTGAAGACCCATGGGCTGACCCATATCCGGCAGATCGAATTGTCGAAAGACGGGCGCGGGATTGCGGGCGAGGATACGCTGGCGACGATCACGGGTGAGGACGAGCGGCAATTCGACCGGATGATGGACCGGCTCAAACTACAGGGTATTCCGTTTCAGGTGCGGTTCCACCTTCATCCGGATGTGGACGCCGAGCTTGATATGGGCGGCGCGGCAGTGTCTCTGGCGCTGAAATCCGGCGAGATTTGGGTGTTCCGCCATGACGGTCGCGCAAAATTGAGCCTCGAACGCTCGGTTTATCTAGAAAAAAACCGTTTAAAGCCGCGTGCGAGCAAACAAGTGGTTCTATCTGCGACGGCAATGGATTATGCGACCCGTGTCCGTTGGACTCTCGCGAAAGCGCAGGAGACGCCTACGACGCTCCGCGATCTTGAGATGGACGACGAGACGCTGAACTGATCTGTGAGCCGATTTGCCATCGAGCCATTCTGGGGACCTGCTATGACCGACCTTTATCCCGTGAAGCGCGCGCTTCTTTCCGTATCCGACAAAACTGGCCTCGCCCAATTGGGTAAGGCGCTGGCTACCAAGGGGGTCGAGCTTTTGTCCACCGGCGGGTCCGCCAAGGCGCTGCGCGATGCCGGCCTTGAGGTGAAAGACGTCTCGGAAGTGACCGGTTTCCCTGAAATGATGGACGGGCGTGTGAAGACGCTGCACCCGCGTGTGCATGGTGGCCTTCTGGCGCTGCGTGACAATGCCGAGCATGTGGCCGCAATGGATGAACACGGGATTGGCGGCATCGACCTTCTGGTTGTGAACCTCTACCCGTTCGAAGCCGCCTTGGCGCGTGGTGCCGATTATGACGAGATGATCGAGAATATCGACATTGGCGGTCCGGCGATGATCCGTGCGGCGGCGAAAAACCACGGATTCGTGACGACCGTGGTGGATGTCGAGGATTACGACGCGCTGATCGCCGAGCTTGATGCGAATGACGGTCAGACCTCCTATGCCTTCCGTCAGAAAATGGCGCAGATCGCCTATGCCCGCACGGGGGCCTATGACGCCGCCGTGTCGAACTGGATGGCGGGTGCGATTGGCGAAGAGGCTCCGCGCCGCCGTGTTGTGGCCGGTCAGATCAAACAGACCCTGCGTTACGGCGAAAACCCGCACCAGTCCGCGGCCTTCTATGTGGACGGCTCCGAGCGCCCCGGCGTGGCGACCGCGGTGCAGCATCAGGGCAAGGAACTGTCCTATAACAACATTAACGACACGGATGCCGCCTTTGAACTGGTGGCCGAGTTTGATCCCGCCGAGACGCCCGCCGTGGCGATCATCAAACACGCCAACCCTTGCGGTGTGGCCAAGGGTGAGACGCTTCTCGATGCTTACAAAGCTGCTTTCGATTGTGACCGCACCTCCGCTTTCGGTGGTATCGTTGCGTTGAACAAGGCACTGGACGCGCAAACGGCAGAAGCGATCACCGAGATTTTCACCGAAGTTGTCATCGCGCCGGGTGCATCGGATGAGGCGAAAGAGATTTTTGCCAAGAAGAAAAACCTGCGCCTTTTGACCACCGAAGCGCTGCCGGATGTGTTGGCCAAGCCTTCGACGATCCGTCAGGTTGCCGGCGGCTATCTGTTTCAAGACAAGGATGCCGGTTTTGTCGGCATGGATGATCTGAAGGTCGTGACGGAGAAAGCGCCGACGCCCGAGCAGATGAAAGACCTTCTGTTCGCGTGGAAAGTGGCAAAACACGTCAAGTCCAACGCGATTGTCTATGTGAAGGATCAGGCGACTGTCGGTGTCGGTGCGGGTCAGATGTCGCGTCTCGACTCCGCGTTGATCGCCGCCAAGAAAGCCGAGCGCATGGCCGAGGCGATGGGGCTTCCCGAGCCGCTGACCAAAGGGTCCGCTGTGGCGTCTGATGCGTTCTTCCCCTTTGCCGACGGTCTGCTGGAAGCGGCCGCTGCGGGCGCGTCCTGTGTCATCCAGCCGGGTGGCTCCATGCGCGACCAAGAGGTGATCGACGCGGCCAATGAAGCAGGGCTTGCGATGGTGCTGACCGGTATGCGCCATTTCCGTCACTGAGGTTTGAGAATGCGGATCACGGCTCTGACAGCGCTGATCACCTTTGTGATCGACCAGCTCTCCAAATGGGCCGTGGTCCAGTTTCTCGATCTTAAAACTGTGGGGCAGATTGATGTTCTGCCCCCTTATCTCGTGTTCCACATGGCATGGAACCAAGGCGCGAACTTCGGGCTTTTGTCCGGTCATGGCGATCTGTTGCGCTGGGGCTGGGTTGCTCTGGCGGTAGTCATTTCTGCGTGGGTGATGCGCTGGGTGCGACGCGAACAGTTTTCCATCTTGGGGCAGATCAGTGCCGGACTTCTGGTCGGCGGTGCGCTGGGCAATGCCATCGACCGCATTATCTATGGCGCGGTGGCGGATTTTCTCAACATGTCCTGTTGCGGGTTTCAGAACCCCTATTCCTTCAACGTGGCGGATATCACAATTTTTGCAGGGGCATTCGGTCTCATTCTTTTCACGGGTGAGACGAAAAACCGGACGTGACCTTGGGGTCAGACTGGTTTAAACATGCTCTGACGCGATTTGCGGAGGAAGGTTTCTATGGTCTCGAATGTGTCCCGAACGGCTCTGTGCCTCTTGGCTCTGACCGCGCTTGTTGCTTGCAGCCAGAAGGAACGTGTTCCGAATCGGGTAAAGACCGGTCCGGACGAGTTTTCGATCCTGACGACCAAGCCTTTGCAGGAACCGGACAATTACAATGATCTTCCGGCGCCCACGCTGGGCGGCACGAATCTGACAGATCAGACCCCCAATGCCGATGCTATCGTGGCGCTGGGCGGGCGTGTGCCGTCTGCGACGGGTGTTGATGGCGGGATTGTCTCCTATGCCTCACGCTACGGTGTGGATGATAATATCCGCGCGGAACTGCATGATGCCGATGAAGGCCGTCGCAAAGGCCGAGGTAGCTATGAACGGGCTTACAAGCGTTTTGCGCTTGATGCTTATGCCGAATGGGAGCGTTTGAGAGCGCTTGGTGTTTCGGTTCCGTCCGCCCCCGAACAGTAAGCGGATCGCGCTGCTTCACGTCCACGTCAACGCGGCGGTTCCGGGCTGCGCTTTTGCGCAAACTCGCTCTATAGTTCTGACCTGATCCCTGTTCGATCTGAAAGGTACATTCATGAAATATGGTTTGGCGGCGGCGCTTGTGGCGCTCATGTCCCCAGTCCTCGCGGCACCGGCCCTCGCGGCCGAGGTGAGCCACTACGAGTTGGACAACGGGATGGAAATTGTCGTGCTCGAAGATCACCGTGCGCCTGTGGTGGCGCATACGGTGTGGTATAAAATCGGCGCAGCCGACGAGCGTCTGGGCAAAAGCGGCATTGCGCATTTTCTTGAACATTTGATGTTCAAAGGCACGGATGATCTTGAGGCGGGCGAACTGTCGGAAACGGTGACGCGCAATGGCGGGTCGGACAATGCATTTACCTCTTGGGACTATACCGCCTACTATCAAAGGGTTGCCGCAGACCGCCTGCCCTTGATGATGGAAATGGAAGCGGACCGGATGCGTGATCTGGAAATGACCGAAGACGATGTGACGACAGAGCGTCAGGTCATTCTGGAAGAGCGCAACCAGCGTATCGACAATGATCCGGGGGCGCTTTTCCGTGAACAAATGCGTGCGGCGCAGTATCTGAACCATCCTTACGGTATTCCGATCATCGGTTGGCGGCAGGAGATGGAGCAGCTGTCCCGCGAGGATGCGTTCAACTTTTACCATGAGTATTACGCCCCGAATAATGCCATTCTCGTGGTGGCGGGCGATGTTGATCCTGATGAGGTGTATGAGCTGGCCAAAACCTATTACGGCCCTGTCGCGCCTTCGCCGGACCTTGAACCGCGTTTGCGCCCGCAGGAACCACCGCAACTGGCCGAGCGTCGCCTCAAGATGGGCGATCCGCGCGTGGCGCAACCCTATATCACGCGCAGTTACCTTGCTCCGGAACGCGATCCGGGCGCACAGGAAAAAGCCGCAGCCCTGACATTGCTTGCCGAGCTTTTGGGCGGGAATTCCACCACCTCCTATTTGGCGCGCAAATTGAACTTCGATGATCCGAAGGCGATCTATGTCGGGGCCTATTACGATGGCACGTCGATTGATGATGCGACATTTTCCCTGACGATGGTGCCAAGTCCGGATGTTCCGATGAAAGAGGCCGAGGCTGCACTGGACGACACTCTGGCGCAATTCATGAAGGACGGTGTTGATCCCGAAGAGCTTGAACGTCTGAAAACCCAGCTGCGGGCGGGCCTGATTTATGCCGAAGACAATATCGAAGGGCTGGCCCGACAATATGGTGCGGAGATGGCGGTTGGGCTGTCCCTGAAAGATATCGAAGACTGGCCGGAAATTTTGCAGGCCGTCACCGCCGAAGATGTCATGAATGCCGCCAAAGAGGTGTTTGACCGCCGTCATGCGGTTACGGGCTGGCTGATGCCCTCCAACATGGAAGGAGCCGAAGAATGAAACGTCTCTTGAGCACATTGGTTGCACTTGTCTGGCTCAGTCTGCCCGCGCATGCGGCTGTGGAAGTGCAGACCGTCGAAACGCCGGGCGGGATCAAGGCGTGGCTGGTCGAGGAACATTCCATTCCTTTCACGGCGCTCGAAATCCGCTTTCAGGGCGGGACTTCTCTGGACCGGCCGGGCAAACGGGGCGAAGTGGGCCTCATGATGGCCACTCTGGAAGAGGGCGCGGGCGATATGGATGCGCAGGCCTTTGCCAAGGCACGCGACAGTCTGGCCGCCAGTTTCCGGTTTAACGCCAGTATGGATTCGGTGTCGGTTTCCGCGCGTTTTTTGAGTGAGAATCGTGATGAAGCCATGACCCTGCTGCGCACGGCGCTTATGGATCCACGCTTTGATCAGGGGGCTGTGGATCGTGTGCGCTCTCAGGTTTTGTCGATTCTGCGCAATGCAGAGACCGATCCGGGGGAAATTGCATCGGACACGTTCTACAAACAGGCCTTTGGCGACCACCCCTATGGCAACAATGACAACGGGACGCCTGAAAGCGTTGCGGGGCTGACCCGTGACGATATGTTTCTGGCCAAAGATCGTGTGATGACGCGGGATCGTCTCTATGTGTCGGCTGTCGGGGATATCACGGCGGAAGAACTGTCCGCGCTATTGGATGATCTTCTGGGCGACTTGCCTGAAGCGGGCCCGCAACTGCCGGAGCGCGTGGAGCCGGCCTTTTCGGGTGGTATCACGGTTGTGCCTTTCGAGACGCCTCAATCGGTGGTGATGTTCGGGCAAAAGGGTATCAAGCGTGATGATCCCGACTTTATTCCCGCCTACATCGCCAACGAGGTTCTGGGCGGCCACGGTGAATCGCGCCTCATGGAAGAGGTGCGTGAAAAACGTGGTCTGACCTATGGTGTCGGCTCCTATCTCGTGCCTTTCGATCATTCCGAACTTGTCATGGGCCAGTTTTCTTCCGGCAACGAAGTTGTGGCCGAGGCGATTGATGTGGTCAAAGCCGAATGGAAGAAATTCGCTGAAAAGGGGCTCACGGCGGAAGAGTTGGAGAATGTGAAAACCTATCTGACGGGGGCCTATCCGCTCAGGTTCGATGGCAATGCGCCGATTGCGCGTATTCTTGTCGGGATGCAGATGGACGGTCTCTCGCCGGATTACATCGCCACGCGCAATGAATTGGTCAATGCGGTGACGCTGGACGAGATCAACGCGGTGATCAAGCGGCTCTATGATCCGGAAACCCTTTCCTTTGTGGTCGTCGGCAGTCCCAAAAACCTTGTGGCCGACTAATCTCTTTCGAGGTGTTTCGCCCGATTTGCCCTTGATTTCATCATGGTCGAATCGGGCGTTTCCATGCTAGGTCTTGTGGTATGAATTCTCCGACACGCAGCATAAGCCAAGACACGCCCCGCCCGGTTATTCGCCAACTGGATGAAGGCGCAATCAACCGTATTGCCGCTGGTGAAGTGGTCGAACGCCCCGCTTCGGCGGTCAAGGAACTGGCCGAAAACGCGATAGACGCGGGCGCGCGCAGGGTTGAGGTGGACTATGCCGACGGGGGCAAGACGCTGATCCGTGTGACCGATGACGGTTGCGGGATGACGGCGGATGATCTGCCCCTCGCGCTCTCGCGCCACGCAACGTCCAAGATTGACGGCTCCGATCTGCTCGACATCCATACCTTCGGGTTTCGCGGCGAGGCACTGCCCTCTCTTGGTGCTGTCGGGCGTTTGAAAATCACGTCGCGGGCGGAAGGCTCCGATGGTGTGACCCTGTCCGTGTCGGGTGGCAAGATGGAGCCGGTCAAACCTGCGGCGCTGACACGCGGGACAGTGGTTGAGTTACGCGATCTGTTCTACGCCACTCCCGCACGGCTGAAGTTTCTCCGCACGGATCGGGCTGAGGCACAGGCGATTACAGATGTGGTCAAGCGTCTGGCGATGGCCGAGCCCTATGTCAGGTTCACCCTGCGAGATGTGTCGGGAGGCGGCGAGGGGCGTGTGACCTTCCGTGCCGATCCGCAATCGGGTGATATGTTCGACGCGCTGCACGGACGTTTGGCGACGGTTCTGGGCAAGGAGTTTGCCGAGAACGCTCTGGCCATTGATGCGGAACGTGAGGGGCTGACGCTTACCGGATATGCAGCCTTGCCAACCTATTCGCGCGGCTCTGCCGTGGCGCAGTATCTTTTCGTCAACGGGCGGCCTGTGCGGGACAAGCTTTTGGTTGGTGCGCTGCGTGGGGCCTATTTCGATTTTCTGTCCCGTGACCGGCATCCGGCGGCATGTCTGTTCATCGACTGCGACCCGCATCTGGTGGATGTCAACGTCCATCCCGCGAAGTCCGAAGTGCGATTCCGTGAGCCGGGCCTCGCACGCGGTCTGATCGTATCTGCCCTGCGTCATGCCTTGGCCGAGGCGGGGCATCGTGCCTCGACCACCGTGGCCAATGCGACTTTGGGCGCCATGCGACCAGAGCAGACGGGTGAACCGCGCGTGTACCAGATGGACCGCCCTTCTATGGGGGGATACGCCGCCCCTTATCGCCCGCCTCAAGAGGTAATGGAGCAAAGCTATAACTGGCAGGCGCCAGAACGTCCCGAGCCTGTGGCGACACCGGGATTTGCCGAAATGTCCCAACCGTCCGCACGGATGGAGGATGTGCCCGCTCAGCCGGAGACCGAGGCTCTGCCTTTGGGCGCAGCCCGTGCGCAGGTGCATGAGAATTACATTATCGCCCAGACCGAGCGCGGCATCGTGATCGTCGATCAACATGCCGCACATGAGCGGTTGGTTTATGAAAAACTCAAGCACCAGATGGCCGAACATGGCGTCAAATCGCAGGCGCTTTTGATCCCCGAAGTGGTCGAGCTTTCCGCAAATGATGCGCAGCTGCTTTTGGATATGGCAGAGGATCTGGCGCGTCTCGGGCTTGTGATCGAACCTTTTGGCGGGGCGGCGATTGCTGTGCGCGAAACCCCCGCGATTTTGGGGCGGGTCGAAGCCAAAGCGATGATCGAGGACATTCTCGACGAGCTTTCCGACCTTGGTGACAGCTATACGGTTCAGGCGCGGATCGAGGCGGTGCTGTCTCGTGTGGCCTGTCATGGTTCGATCCGGTCGGGGCGAAGGATGCATGCAGAAGAGATGAATGCCCTGTTGCGCGAGATGGAAGCCACGCCCCATTCCGGTCAATGCAACCACGGTCGGCCCACCTATGTGGAGCTGAAACTTTCCGATATTGAACGCCTGTTTGGACGCACATGACACTTGATTTCGCTGACCCTTTGACGCTTGCTGCCGTGATCGGCGGAGCGGTCCTTTTGCTTTTCTTTTTCCTTCTTGTCGTAGTTCTGAAACGCTCTGGCGAGGCTGCCAAAATGGCCCTGCCGATTGCGCAACAGATGAACCAGCTTGGCCAGCGAGTGCAGATGCTCTCGGACGGGCAACAGCAGCTTGCAGGGGGATTGACTCATGTCTCAGAGGCACAGGTGGCGTCGCAATCCAAGATGTTGGAACTGATGGAAAAACGGCTCGCACTGGTGACGGAGACGATGAATGTGAACCTGCAAGGGTCCGCACAACGCACGGCCAAAAGCCTCGGCGCGTTGCATGAACGTCTGGAGACCATCGACAAGGCGCAAGCGAATATCGAGAAGCTTTCGGGAAATGTCCTGTCCTTGCAAGACATCCTTTCGAACAAGCAGACGCGCGGTGCCTTCGGGGAAATCCAGTTGAATGATATCGTCAGCAAAGCCCTTCCCAAGGACAGCTATACGCTACAGGCGACGCTCTCGAACGGGAAACGTGCGGATTGCCTGATCCATTTGCCCAACCCTCCGGGACCGATTGCGATCGACAGTAAATTCCCGCTGGAAGCCTATGAGGCGTTGCGGCGTGCCGATACGCAGTGGGAACTCAATGAAGCCGCGAAACTCATGCGACAGGCGGTGAAACGTCATATCTCGGACATTTCGGAGAAATATATCCTCGAAGGAGAAACGGCAGACGGGGCGTTGATGTTCCTGCCGTCCGAGGCGGTCTATGCCGAGCTTCATGCGAACTTCCCCGAGCTTGTCCGCGAGGGCTTTGACAAGCGTGTCTGGATCGTCTCTCCGACCACCTGCATGGCGACACTCAACACGATGCGGGCGATTCTCAAGGATGCGCGGATGCGTGAACAGGCGGGCGCAATTCGCAAGGAACTGTCCCTGCTTTATGCGGATGTCGAGCGCCTTGGGACTCGTGTTGGCAACCTCGATCGTCATTTCGGACAAGCCGCGAAAGATCTTGAAGACATCAAGATTTCGGCCGAAAAAGCGGGCAAGCGTGCGCACCGGCTCGACAATTTCGACTTTGAGGAACTGGCCGCTGACACACCGTCTGCGCCCCCTGCTGCGCTTGTGCAAAAAACGTAGAAAGCCCTTTGTGAAGGTGGAAAGTTTGACCTAGGTCATGTGCCTGTGGCACCCTTTGGGGCACAGTCCTTTCGCACAGAATTTGGAGGAATGCGCCATGGATATCAGCCCGAACAAAGTCGCCTTTGTCATTGTGCGCGCGCGTGAACTTGGCGCAAAAGTTGGTCGCTGGGATCGGCCCGGAGATGAAGCCGACGGGGATACGATCCTTGAAGCTCGCCCGTCAGACGGCACGGGGCGCGAGTTGCAGAGTTTCATTCGCGGCTTGAACGAGGATGAAAAAGCCGCTCTTGTCGCGATCACATGGATCGGGCGTGAAACCTTTGACGACTATGCCGAGGCTTTTGAAACCGCCAAACAAGAGGCCACTGGCCCGACCGAGAAATACCTTCTCGGGATTCCGCTTTTGGCTGATTATCTTGAGGACGGACTTGAGCGTCTCGGGGTGGATACGTCGGAATTGGAAGACGAACTGTATCGCAAAGCGTAAGGTTTCGGTTGGTGTATGAAGACAGGCGCTGCGTTCTTCGCGACGCCTGTTTGGCTTTGTTTTCGTCACGCGATTGTGTGCGAAAGCATACATTTCCTTTTACAAACTTGATCTTAATTAAAGAATAGCGGGTCGCATTGCGCGATGATTCCGCTGCCTCTCTGCTTTGGCGGAAGTTGCCATGCGCAGAGAGTATTTAAGTAGTAAAGGAGACCTCCCCTATGAAAGCTCTTAGATTTTACGCCGCGAAAGATCTTCGTATTGAAGACATGGAAGACATCCCCCAGCCAGGGCCAGGGCAGGTTGCAATCAAGAACAAATATGTCGGTATCTGTGGCACTGATCTGCACGAATATGTTGCCGGTCCGATTTTTGTGCCGGTAGAGCCGCATCCTTTCACAAAGGCACAGGCTCCGCAGGTTCTTGGGCATGAGTGCAGCGGCGAAGTGACTGCCGTGGGCGAAGGCGTCACCCATGTGAAACCCGGTGACCGCGTGTCGGTGCAGCCGCTGGTGATGCCGCGTTCGGGCGACTATTTTGCAGACCGTGGCCTGTTCCACCTGAGCGAGGATCTGGCGCTGGTTGGTCTGAGCTGGATGTCCGGCGGTATGGCCGAGGCCGCGATTGTGAACGATTACAACGCGGTGAAAATTCCCGACAGCATGAGCTGGGAAGAGGGTGCGCTGGTCGAGCCGACTGCGGTGGCGGTCTATGCCTGTGAGCGTGGTGAGGTGACGGCCGGAGATTCCGTTCTGGTGACCGGTGCGGGGCCGATTGGTATGCTCGCAATGCTGTCAGCAAAAGCTTTCGGTGCGACAAAAATCTTTTTGTCCGATGTGAATGAAACGCGGCTGAAACTGGCGAAAGAGATCATGCCGGAAGTGATCACCCTCAATCCGATGAAGGATGATGTGGTGGCCGTTGTTCGGGAGCAAACCGAAGGTGGCGTTGGCTGTGACAAGGTGCTTGAGGCATCGGGGAACGAAGCGGCGCTCAACACAGGTCTGCAAGCGGTGCGCAAGCAGGGCACGATTGTTCAGGTCGGCCTGCATACCAAAGACAGCAAACTGCATTGGCATGATGTGACCTTCAAGGATGTCGATGTGCGCGGGGCTTGGGCTTACCCGACCCACTACTGGCCGAAAGTGGTGGACCTGATCGCTTCGGGTGCAATTCCGGCAGCGAAAGTGGTGACCAAGAAAATCGTTCTCGACGATGCTGTGACCGAAGGGTTTGACGCGCTGCTCGATCCATCGGGTGAGCACGTCAAAATCCTGATCGACGTTTCGGCATAAGTCGGAAATGTCGGGCGCGCCCTTCGGGGCGCGCTTCATTCTTTTCCGGAAACCCTGCGACTCAGCGTGTTCGTGAAAAGGATGGGTTTGCAGGCCGATTGCCAGACATGAAAATCGCCAGCCACGAAAAAAGCCGCCCGAAAATCGGACGGCCTTTTTTTAGTGATCGCTGCTGAACTTAGCCCTGACGGGCTTTGAAGCGGCGCTGCGTCTTGTTGATCACGTACACGCGGCCTTTACGGCGCACGACGCGGCAGTCGCGGTGCCGGTTCTTCAGCGAGCGGAGCGAGTTGCGAACTTTCATGTCCAGTCTCCTTGTCGCGGCGCCTGCGTGCGCCTGTTTAAAACCAATCTGACCGGCCGGATGGTGGGCGTAACAAGGTTCGAACTTGTGACCCCTTCGATGTCAACGAAGTGCTCTACCACTGAGCTATACGCCCTTCCGTCCGTGGGAAACTGCGCCTTGCCCGAACCTCTACCACAGGGTGGTAAATTGGCGGAACGAACAAGACGCGGGGCATTTCCCGCGTCAGTCCGTGGGCGTATAAAAGGAGTCGGATGAATGTTCAAGAGCTTTTGACAGAGATTTTCGCCATTTACCGCGTTTCCCGGGATGACAGGTGGGATATGCCCAAGAAAATCAGGGCGACAGAAACACGAAATTAGCATTTTTCATGAGATGAAACCCTTCGGATTTTTGCAAAACCCATTATAGTCTTCGGGTGAAAGGATTTTCGATGAGTGTGGCCCCCTATATTTTGCAGCGACCTGCGCAGAGAACGTCCTGCGTGGTGTTTGCGTCGCCGCATAGCGGGCGGGCCTATCCGGAGGAGATGCTGGAGCACGGGCTTCTGGATCCGTTGCAGCTGCGATCTTCTGAAGATGCACATGTGGACCGGATTTTCGCGCGAGTTCCCGACTTTGGAGCTGTGCTTTTGTCGGCCACTTATCCACGGGCTTGGGTGGATCTGAACCGCCGCTCCGACGAGCTTGATCCCGCGCTGATTGAGGGGGTCGGGCGTGCAGGTTTGAACCCACGGATTGCCTCTGGCCTTGGTGTGATTCCACGCGTGGTGGCGGGTGGTCGCGCGATCTATCGTGGCAAAATCAGCCGCGTGGCAGCACAAGAGCGGATTGAACAGGTCTGGATGCCCTATCATCATCTTTTGAAATCCGTGCTCGACGAATCTCACGCGCAATTCGGGCGGGCGATTCTGATTGATTGCCACTCGATGCCGCGCGAGGCACTTTCAACCGTGCGTATGGGACACAGGATGCGACCGGAGATCGTGATCGGTGACCGTTATGGCGCGTCTGCGCGCTCTGAGGTTGTCAATGAAGTCGAGGCTGCGTTTGCCGCGCAGGGGTTTGAAGTCTCCCGCAATGTCCCCTTCGCAGGCGCCTATGTGGCGCAGCATTACGGGCGCCCGTCGAGGCAGTATCATGCCATTCAGGTCGAGATTGACCGCTCCCTGTATATGGACGAGGCGACGCTGGAGTTGCGGCCCGACTTTGCCGCGTTTCGCGACCGGATTACCGCGGCGGCGAAAACCATTGCGGAGATCGGGGCGGAGCGTCTGCCTTTGGCTGCGGAGTAAAGCCTTTGATCTGCGCGTTTGATGGGGGCATCAGCGCAGCGCCCGCCCTTTCACAATAGCATCCTTGCCGAAACGTTTCCTGATTTCGTCGCTGGCGCGTTCGGCTTGCGCGCGCTTGACGGCGTCCGGATCCAAAAGGTCCGGCGACAGGTCGGCTTCGGCGGCGGGGACCAGATCGGAGAGACCGATACCAATCAGGCGAAACGGGCCATGTTCCAAAGCCGGAACCAGGAGTTCCCGACCGGTGCGAAACATCCGGTCTGCGATATTGGTCGCTTCGTGTAACGTGACACGGCGGGTCAGGCTGGCGTGATTGGCGCGTTTGAGTTTGAGTGTGACAACACGGCCCGCGATGTCTTTGGCCTTGCAGCGGTCGGAGACCTTTTGCGCAAGACGCCACAAATGCCCTTCGAGCAGATCAAGAGCCGCGATGTCCTCGGAAAATGTGGTTTCGTTGGAGATGGATTTGACCGGACGATGCGCAGAGATGCGGCGCTTGTCCTCACCGCGTGCCAGATGCCACAGGCGGTCTCCCATCGCGCCGAACCTGCGATGCAGGTCGTCTTTTTCCCAGCGTCTGAGGTCGGTAAATGTCCGGATGCCGGCCTTTTCGAGCGCGGTTTTTGTGGCCTGCCCGACGCCCCAAATGAGGCTGACGGGTTGCTCGGCGAGAAAGTCCAGCGTTTCGGCCTGTCCGATCACTGAAAACCCGCGCGGCTTATCGAGGTCGGAGGCGATTTTGGCCAGAAACTTGTTGTGGGACAGGCCGATGGAGCCTGTGAGTTGCAACTCATCGCGCATCCGTTTCACCAGTCGCGCCAGCATGACCGCGGGCGGGTGGCCGTGGAGCTTCGTCGTGCCCCTCAAATCCATGAAGGCCTCGTCGAGGGACAGCGGCTCCACATCCGGCGTCAACTCGTTCATCATGTCCCGAATTTCGCGCGAGGCCGCCACATAGGCCTCCATCCTCGGTTTGACGATCACGGCCTCGGGGCACAGGGCCAGCGCCTTGAACATCGGCATAGCGGAGCGCACGCCTTTGATCCGTGCGATGTAACAGGCGGTGGTAACAACCCCGCGTTTGCCGCCGCCCACAATCACCGGTTTGTCACGCAACTCCGGATTGTCGCGCTTTTCGACAGAGGCATAAAAGGCGTCGCAATCCATATGCGCAATCGCAAGTGTGAGCAGTTCGGGATGCGACAGCACACGGGGCCGCCCGCAGGACGGGCAGCGCATGCCGTTCTCGAATGTGGTCAGGCAATCACGGCATAGGCTGGGCATAACGGGACAGGCATGTTTTGCTTTCTTGATGAGGATTCATCATATACCCATTCGAAGAAAGGGGCCATGGGCCCATGATATCAGTTGGGGAAAGTAGTCTCATGTATTCCATTGATCCGTTCCAGTTTCTGACCGGCGGCAATATCGTTACGCTGGCTTTGGCCGCATTTGTCATCCTTCTGGTGCTCAAAGGGGTTCGGATCGTTCCGCAATCCGAGAAATATGTGGTGGAGCGGTTTGGCCGGTTGCGCACGGTTCTGGGACCCGGGATCAACTTCATCGTGCCGCTGATCGATATTGTGGCGCATAAGATTTCTATTCTTGAGCGTCAGTTGCCGAATGCGATGCAGGATGCGATCACCTCGGACAACGTGTTGGTCAAGGTCGAAACCTCCGTTTTCTATCGCATCATCGAACCTGAAAAGACGGTTTACCGCATCCGCGATGTTGATGCGGCGATTGCGACCACGGTTGCGGGGATCGTGCGTGCGGAGATCGGCAAGATGGAACTTGATGAGGTCCAGTCGAACCGTGATCAACTGATTTCGACCATCAAGCTGGCCGTTGAAGACGCGGTGGACAATTGGGGGATCGAGGTGACGCGCGCCGAGGTGCTTGACGTCAATCTTGATGAAGCCACCCGTGCCGCGATGCTGCAGCAATTAAATGCCGAACGCGCTCGCCGTGCAGCAGTCACCGAAGCGGAAGGTGAGAAACGCTCTGTCGAACTAAACGCCGATGCCCAGCTTTACGCCGCTGAGCAATCCGCGAAAGCCCGCCGTGTTCTGGCCGAGGCCGAGGCCTATGCGACCGCCGTTGTGGCCGAGGCGATCACTGAACACGGCATCGAATCCGCGCAATATCAGGTAGCTCTGAAACAGGTCGAGGCACTGACCGCGCTGGGGGCCGGAGAAGGAAAACAGACGGTTGTCGTGCCAGCGGCGGCTCTTGAGGCCTTTGGCAATGCGTTCAAACTGTTCGGCGGAAAGTCCTGATGGAAGCTGCGGCCATGGAGAATATCTCGCTTTTGCAACAATGGTGGGTCTGGGCCGTGGCGGCCATCGCTCTGATGGGGCTTGAGGTCATGGCACCCGGCTTCATCTTTTTAGGCTTTGGCGTCGGGGCCGGTATTGTGGCGCTCTTGTTGGCACTAGGACTGTTCGGCAGCAATATCGCCGTGGTGCTTTTGGTCTTTGCTGTGCTGTCGATGCTGGCTTGGTTTGCGATGCGACAGCTGCTCGGCGTGCGTAAAGGACAGGTGAAGGTCTGGGACAAGGACATCAATGACGATGTCTGAAGGCTTCGCCCCTTTCGACGGGGCGAAGGTTGCGATCTTGCGGGTCGGGGATGTGTTAACGCTGTTGCGTGACGACCGCCCCGACATACCCTATCCCGCACAATGGGATTTTCCGGGAGGAGGGCGCGAGGGAGATGAGACGCCATTCGAGACGCTTTCGCGGGAAGTGTTTGAATAACTGTCCCTGATCCTCGATCCGGCCCAAGTTATCTATCATGCAGAAGAGCGCGGCCATGTCGATCCTGCGACTGTGGTACACTTTTTTGTTCTGCGTTGGGATGAGCTGTCAGATGCGCAGATCAAGCTGGGCGATGAGGGGCAGGGTTGGGCATGGATGGAGGCACGTGCGTTTACCATGCACGAGGATGCGGTGAGCCCTCTGCGCGGTCGGTTGACCCGAGCGCTTGATGCGCTCGGGCTTTGATATCAGGCTGAAGCAATTTCTTTTTGAATGGCAAGAGCCGCCGCGCGCGGGTCGTCGGCCTTCCAGATCGGACGCCCGACCACAATGTGATCGACACCGTCCTGAATGGCTTTCGCGGGTGTTGCGACACGTTTCTGATCGCCAATATCCGCACCGGCGGGGCGCACGCCGGGGGTGACGATCAGCTTGCCTTCCGCTTCGGGCAGCGCACGGATCAGGGCCGCTTCTTGCGGGGAGGCGATGACGCCATCGGCACCGGCGCGCAAGGCATTGCCGGCCCGTTCTTGCACCAGATCACGAATATCACCGTCTTTGATCAGGGCACCATCCAGATCGGCGCGGTCCAGAGAGGTGAGGATGGTGACCGCAAGGATTTTGGTTTGCGAGCCGGACGCCCCCTCTTTTGCGGCTTTGACCACATAGGGATCGCCGTGGACGGTCAGGAAATCCATGTCATATTGCGCCACACCGCGCACCGCATTTTCCACGGTCGCGCCGATGTCGAAGAATTTCATATCAAGGAAAATCTTTTTCCCTTGTTCCTGCTTGAGCTCGTTGGCCAGCGCAAAACCGCCGCCTGTGAGCATCCCCAGACCGATTTTATAGAAAGAAACGGCGTCTCCGATCTGATTGGCCAGTTCCAGCCCCTGCACCACATTGGGCACATCTAGGGCAACGATAAGGCGGTCATCACTTTGGGTCGTGGCGGTCATTGGGCATCCTTTCTCTGAGTTGCCACTGCATGCGCGTAAAGCATTGATTGGGTCAAGGGGGTGAGGTCGCAGGATCTTGTCTGTGTGCATTTGCCACGGAGAAAGTTTGTTCTAATTTTGCAACAGTTGCTCTTGCGGGCGCAGGGGGTAATCCCCATCTAGGGGGAGAGGCCCCATCCTAAGGGCGTGCCGCAAAGCGGGCGTCGAGTATCATTGGGGCGCTTGGAAAAAGGAGAGACGGTATGAACATGGAGAAGTTCACCGAACGGTCGCGCGGGTTCCTTCAAGCTGCGCAGACAATCGCGATGCGGGAGAGCCATCAGGCTCTGAAGCCCGAGCATCTGTTGAAGGCTTTGCTTGATGACGAAGAAGGCTTTGCAGCCAACCTGATTTCGAATGCAGGCGGGGACGCAAAAGTTGTCATGGCCACCAACGAGGCGGCTGTGAACAAGATCCCGAAAGTGTCGGGCGATAGTGGCCAGACCTATCTGGATCAGCAGACCGCCAAGGTTCTGGATGAGGCCGAAAAACTTGCCAAGAAGGCAGGTGACAGTTTCGTGCCCGTCGAGCGGGTTCTGACCGCGCTGGCGATCACCAAATCTGCCGCGAAAGACGCGTTGGATGCGGGTGGTGTGACGGCGCAGAAACTCAATGCTGCGATCAACGAGATTCGCAAAGGGCGCACGGCTGATAGTGCCTCCGCCGAGGACGGTTATGAGGCTTTGAAGAAATACGCGCGTGACCTCACCGAGGCCGCCGAAGAAGGCAAAATCGACCCGATCATCGGCCGCGACGAAGAAATCCGTCGCTCGATGCAGGTGTTGTCCCGCCGGACCAAGAACAACCCTGTTCTCATTGGGGAGCCGGGCGTGGGTAAAACCGCGATTGCCGAAGGGCTTGCCCTGCGGATCGTCAATGGCGACGTGCCTGAAAGCCTGCGCAACAAGAAATTGTTGGCGCTCGATATGGGCTCGCTGATTGCGGGTGCGAAATATCGTGGTGAATTCGAGGAACGTCTGAAATCCATCCTGAAAGAGATCGAGGCTGCCGCAGGCGAAATCATTCTCTTTATCGACGAAATGCACACGCTTGTGGGCGCAGGCAAAACGGACGGGGCTATGGATGCCGCGAACCTGATCAAACCGGCGCTGGCGCGTGGGGAGTTGCACTGTGTCGGTGCGACGACTTTGGACGAGTATCGCAAGTATGTCGAAAAAGACGCGGCTCTGGCCCGCCGGTTCCAACCGGTGATGGTTGAGGAGCCGACCGTCGAAGACACTGTGTCCATCCTGCGCGGGATCAAAGAGAAATACGAACTCCACCACGGGGTGCGGATTTCCGACTCGGCGCTGGTTGCGGCGGCGACTCTTTCGCATCGTTACATCACGGACCGGTTCTTGCCGGATAAAGCCATCGACCTTGTGGACGAGGCGGCAAGCCGTTTGCGCATGGAAGTGGACAGCAAGCCCGAAGAGCTTGACCAGCTTGACCGGCAGATCCTTCAGCTTCAGATCGAGGCCGAGGCTCTGAAGAAAGAGGATGACGACGCATCGAAGCGCCGGCTTGAAAAGCTCGAACAGGAACTGGCCGACCTTATGGATCAGTCCGCTTCGATGACCGCGAAATGGGAAGCCGAACGCCAGAAACTTGAAGGCGCACGCAATCTCAAGGAGCAGTTGGATCAGGCACGGGCGTCGCTCGAAATCGCCAAACGCGAAGGCAACTTGGCCAAGGCGGGGGAGTTGAGCTACGGCGTGATCCCGCAGCTTGAAAAGCAACTGGCAGAGGCCGAAGCCGCAGAGGCGGGTATGGACGGGGAATTGATGGTCGAAGAGGCTGTGCGTCCCGAACAGATCGCCGAGGTGGTGGAACGCTGGACCGGTATTCCGACGTCGAAAATGCTCGAAGGTGAGCGGGATAAACTCCTGCGGATGGAAGAAGGTCTGCACAAACGGGTCATCGGTCAGGAAACGGCTGTTCATGCGGTCGCCAACGCGGTGCGCCGTGCGCGTGCCGGTCTGAACGACGAAAGCCGTCCGCTCGGATCGTTCCTGTTCCTCGGGCCGACGGGTGTCGGGAAAACCGAGTTGACCAAGGCCGTGGCCGAATTCCTGTTCGACGATGACGATGCAATGGTTCGTATCGATATGTCGGAGTTCATGGAGAAACATGCGGTTGCCCGTCTGATCGGCGCGCCTCCGGGCTATGTCGGTTATGATGAAGGCGGTGTGTTGACCGAAGCTGTGCGGCGTCGTCCTTATCAGGTCGTGCTGTTCGACGAGGTCGAAAAAGCGCACCCCGATGTGTTCAACGTTCTGTTGCAGGTCTTGGACGATGGTGTGCTGACCGACGGTCAGGGGCGCACGGTGGACTTCAAGCAGACGCTGATCATTTTGACGTCGAACCTCGGTGCGCAGGCGTTGAGCCAGTTGCCCGAAGGCGCGGATGCCAGCGATGCGAAGCGCGATGTGATGGACGCGGTGCGGGCGCATTTCCGTCCCGAGTTCCTCAACCGTCTTGACGAGACGATCATCTTTGACCGGCTCGGACGCGAAGACATGGGCGGCATTGTCGAAATCCAGCTTGCGCGGCTCGAAAAACGTCTGGCGAAACGCAATATTGCGTTGTCGATCGACGAGGGGGCCAAGGAATGGCTGGCGAACGAAGGCTACGATCCGGTCTTCGGTGCGCGTCCTCTGAAACGTGTTATTCAACGCGCGTTGCAGGATCCTCTGGCCGAACTGCTTTTGGCCGGCGAGGTCGCCGATGGCGATACGATTCCTGTGTCTGCCGGAACGGACGGGCTGGTTCTGGGCGAACGTCTGGGCGCATCGAACCGGCCAAAGCCGGATGATGCGGTCGTTCACTAAGGCGGAAAACCCGCGATCAATCAAGACAGCAAGGCGGCCCTTCGGGGCCGCTTTTTGTATGCATATGAATACCGAAAATTAACGCTAACAGCCTAACCTTTACAGTTGTCTTCTGCCGCCTATCTGTCAGGTTCAGGCCAAAGTTACGTGTAAGGAAAGAAATAACCATGACCTTCTGGCATTGGGCAATGATGGCGCTACAGATGTTGGCGCTGATCTTCGTGGTGGTCATCGGCGTGATCGTTCTCGCCGCGATTGCGTTTTATGTGTTGGACAAACGTCAGACACGGGACGCGATTCTGCGCAACTATCCGGTGATCGGGCATTTCCGGCATTGGTTCTCGACGTTGGGCGAGTTCTTCCGCCAGTATTTCTTTGCGATGGACCGCGAAGAGATGCCGTTCAACCGTGCGCAACGGGACTGGATTTATCGGGCGTCTGACGGCAAGGGCAACACAGTCGCCTTCGGCTCGACGCGCTCCCTGACGATTCCGGGTACGCCGATTTTCATGAATGCGGCCTTCCCCCCGCTCGACGACCAGTTCGCGGTGACGGAGCCCATGACCATCGGGCCGCATTGTCGCGTGCCTTATAATGCACATTCGATTTTCAACATTTCCGGCATGTCTTTCGGGGCCATTTCCAAACCTGCGGTTCTGGCGCTGTCAAAAGGCGCGAAAGAGGCGGGGATCTGGCTCAACACCGGTGAAGGTGGCTTGTCGCCCTTCCACCTCGAAGGGGGCGCTGATCTGGTGTATCAGATCGGGACGGCGAAATACGGTATCCGTGACGATGCGGGCAATCTGGATGATGACAAGCTGCGCGCGATGGCGGCCCATGAGCAGGTCAAAATGTTCGAGATCAAGCTGTCTCAAGGCGCGAAGCCCGGCAAAGGGGGGATCCTGCCCGCCGCCAAGATCACACCGGAGATCGCGCAGATCCGTGGATTGAAGCCCGGCGAAGACGGGATTTCACCCAACCGCCACCGCGAAGTGGATGATTTCGGCGACCTTCTCGACTTCATCAACCACATTCGCGATGTGACCGGCAAACCGGTAGGCTTCAAATTCGTGGTCGGGTCCTCGCGGCCTTGGGAAGAATTCTTTGCCCTGATCAAGGAGCGTGGCGAGAAATCTGCGCCGGACTTTATCACGATTGATGGTGGCGAAGGCGGCACTGGTGCAGCTCCCATGCCGCTGATCGATCTGGTTGGGATGCCGATCAAGGAAGCTCTCATTCGCATTGTCGATCTACGCGATAAATACGGGCTGCATGATCGTATCCGCATTGTGGCTGCGGGCAAGCTGGTGAACCCTGCTGATGTTGCTTGGGCAATCTGTGCAGGGGCGGATTTTGTCTGTTCCGCGCGTGGCTTCATGTTCTCGCTTGGCTGCATTCAGGCGCTCAAATGTAACAAGAACACCTGTCCGACAGGCATCACCACCCATGACCCCCATTTGCAGGGCGGACTTGTGGTGGAGGACAAATACAAAAAGGTGGCCGCCTATGCGAAAGCGACGATCAAGGAGCTTGAGATGATCGCGCATTCGGTCGGCGTGCTTGAGCCACGCCAGATGCGCAGGCGACATGTGCGGATCGTGCAGGCGGACGGAACATCGGTGCCGCTGGATCGGATCGTGCCAAGCCATCATCACGAAAGTTACAATACCCCAACGCAGTTGTGAGATGAGTTTGGTTTGAGAAGAGGGCGGGCTGGGATACGGTTTGTGAAACGCATCAGGAGTGATCCATGACCCAGAAATACAGCCTGCCCTATTCTCACGTCACGCCGGAACCGGCCTATCTCAACCGTCGTGCTGTGATGGCGGGTATTGCGGGGGCTGGATTGGTTGCGGCCTCCGGTGCCCGCGCTCAGGAGGTGCCGGTGTTCGAGATACAGGGCTTTGACACGACAGAGACCCCGAACAGCTTTGAAGAGATCACGAGCTACAACAATTTCTACGAGTTCGGCACTGGCAAGGATGACCCAGCCCGTCACGCCCATGCTCTGACAACCGATCCGTGGTCCGTCGAGATCGACGGTTTGGTCGAGCGTCCGGGTTCATATGGGTTGGGCGACATTCTGGCGAAGGTCGATATTGACGAGCGCATCTACCGCTTCCGCTGTGTTGAGGCGTGGTCGATGGTCATTCCGTGGAACGGGTTTGAGCTGAACCAGTTGTTGAACATGGCCGGCATCCAGCCATCGGCAAAATATGTGCGCTTTGAAACGCTCTATCGTCCGGAAGAAATGTCGGGGCAAAACCGTCCTATTCTGGACTGGCCTTATGTCGAGGGGCTGCGGCTCGACGAGGCGATGCATCCGCTCACCCTCATGGCGACGGGGCTTTATGGCAAAGAGCTTCCCAATCAGAATGGCGCTCCCCTGCGTCTGGTTGTGCCGTGGAAATACGGGTTCAAGTCGATCAAGTCGATTGTGAAGATCACCCTGCAGGAAGAGCAGCCCGTAAACACATGGAAGGCGATCAACCATCGTGAGTATGGCTTCTATTCCAATGTGAATCCGGACGTCAGCCACCCGCGTTGGTCACAGGCTACAGAACGGCGGATCGGCGGCGGGGTTTTTGCATCCCGTGTCGCGACGCTGAAATTCAACGGCTACGAGGAGCAGGTTGCCGATCTCTACCGCGGCATGGATCTGTCGAAAAACTACTGATGATAGATCGCATCAACCGTTTCATGCGTCAGGTTCCGACCTGGCCTCTCTATGTCGCTGCCGTGATTCCGCCGGTGTGGTATTTCTATGCCGGCGTGACGGGCCAACTCGGGGTCGATCCGGTCAAGTCCATGGAGCACAAGATCGGCCTGCTTGGTCTTCAGGTCCTGATCGCGTCCCTTTGCGTGACGCCCTTGCGGCGCTATGCGGGGCTGAATCTGTTAAAGTTCCGGCGTGCGCTCGGCCTGATCGGCTTCTTCTATATCTTTTTGCATCTGCTGGTCTGGGTTGTTCTGGATGTGCAGATTTTCTCCCAGATCATCTCTGACATATATAAGCGCCCATATATCACCATTGGCATGGGGGCCTTTGTCCTCATGATTCCGCTGGCGGCCACATCCTATAATGCTGCAATCCGCAAACTCGGACGCAACTGGCGCAAGCTTCACAAACTTGTCTATCCTGCGGTGCTGTTGGGCGGTGTTCATTTCGTCATGCTGCGGAAGGGATGGCAGATCGAGCCTCTTCTATATCTTGCAGCCGTTGTTGCCCTTCTCCTACTTCGTGTGCCGGTCCGCCAAAAGATAACGCGCTGGATGTCTCGCGAATCTGCCTGAGACAAAAATTGGGGCGAGTCGTCACTGAGATGGAGGTGATTCAGGGGTGATTCAGACAAAAGCAAGAACCGGTTTTGCAAATGTTGCGTGAAGGCCTGTGGGTAAGTCCCGACAATTACTCGCAGGCAATATGGAGCGTGGGTGTTTAAGGTGTTGTTGTTCTGCTCTGCATAAAAATATGACAAAATATATCATTTAAAAACATGATGTTATGGCATATTTTAGGGGGTGCTGCACAAAACTTTCAAAAACCGCTTGCGGGTTTTGATTGTTCGCCTTAGAACCCCCTTCACCGGCGGCGCAGACAGCGCGGACGGGACGCCAGATGGCACAGACGGAACAGGGTGACTGAGGTTACTGAGGGAAGTTTGGGTGATCTGACGGAGAAAATTTTGAGGTAGATCTGGGCGGGCGCGCCGTAAGTTAGGGCGCACTGGTCTGGTTTTTGTCTCGTGCTCTTTGAAATTGATAGATGAACGAAGAGATATGTGGGCGGTTTGGTCTTAACGACAAGAACGTCTGTATATCGCGCTCTTAGGGATTTCGGTCCTGATTATAGAGTGTCAGCTTCACTGTTTGTCGGCTTTCG
>NZ_FORY01000024.1 GCF_900114135.1 Celeribacter halophilus | reverse complement strand
GTCCCGGCACAACAAGGTCACCAAAGCGATCAACTACATGTTCGAGAAAGATAGCCGTTGGAAAGCCTTCACGGCGTTCCTCGATGATGGCCGCATTTGCCTGACGAATAATGCAGCTGAACGCGCCCTGCGCGGCGTAGCCTTGGGGCGGAAGTCATGGCTCTTTGCCGGTTCCGAGCGCGGGGGCGATAGGGCTGCTTTCATGTATACCCTTATCGTTACGGCAAAGATGAACGATATCGATCCGCAGGCCTGGCTCGCCGATGTTCTTGCCCGGTTGCCTGAAATGCCCGTCTCGCGCGTGCCGGAACTTCTGCCATGGAATTGGAGAAAACAGCCGCTCGCTGAGGTGGCATAATCATACAGCTCAACACGGTGCATTCCGTTAAGACCACCGAGCGCGTTGACCTCACTGCGGCCTACGCCGAATGCTTACGATACACAGCCTATCGTGTTCAAATGTCTGATGCATGCCGGGGCAACACAAAGTAAAGTGAGATATTGCGATCATCGCCGCCCTTCTGCGCAAGGTTTGTTGGTGGCACAGTCTGATCACCCCCCCCATGACGCACGCGAACTTGTCGACTTGGATCTGCCCCGCTTTCGAGGCGGATCGATGTTTACCTCCGAATTTGCGACGGAGGGAGCCCAAAATATTCCGAAAAACAATAAGAGAAATAAGAGCCAGATCTGAATCCCGTCGCCAAGGCGATGTCGAGTATCGAAAGTCCGCTGTGCTGCAACAGGTCTTTTGAACGCTCCAGTCGCTGGACTTTACTGAACTTAGATGGCGTCATCCCCGTGTGCTTAAGAAACATCCGTTCAAGCGTGCGGCGACTGGTGCCCACGGATTCGGCAAGGTCCGTTGGTGACAGCGGGTATTCCATATTTTCTTCAAGCAAAATTACGGCGTGACGTAGATGCTTTGGTGCGGTGTCCGGCAATTTCATCGAACCGCTCGATTGCAAAGTCACCTCAGAGCGTACCCGATCCAATTGTAACTGATTTATGATTGACGTGACAAGTGATGCGTCATGATCGCGCGCAATGACACTCATGATCATATCAAAAGAAGACATGCCGCCCGCACAGGTCATGATGCCATTGTCGACTTCATAGATAGCATGTGACACGTGAATATCTGGGAACTCTTCTTTGAAAGCGGGCAAGCCTTCCCAATGGATCGTGCATCGCGTATTTTGCAACAATCCGGCGCGCGCCAAAAAGATTGATCCCATAGAAATTGCCCCCACACACACGCCAGCCGCAGCACGGCGGTTTAAAAAAGCCGACAGTCGTGTCGGGTGGATTGCTTCGAGGCTCAGCCCTGCGCAAACAAAGGTATAATCAGGCACACGACCTTCGCCCATGCGGCCCGAACTGGCGAATTGCAGCCCGTTTGAGGCATGAATTTCGGTGCCATTCTCACTGACAATATCCCAGCTATAACACTCATACCCAGCCATTCGATTGGCAACGCGCAAGGGCTCTATCGCAGAGATCACGGAGAGCATGGAAACATTGTTCAACAGCGCAAACTCAAACCGGATCGGAGTATCTCGCCCCACCCGTCCAGATCCCGTTGTGCGTGATGTGATGTCGGTCATGCGTTTCCAAAATCCGCGCTCCAGTTGTGCTGGATTGATGTTATGCGAACCTTATTTCTATGGGGCATCGGCAAGTATCAAGCATATAGATATACTCACCGATGTAACAGGTCATATCGCGATCTTAATCGCGGTTTTGGGCCGTGTGCAACAAGCAAGAATATAGCCTTGATGCTCTTCTTGTTGCGATAGCCCGCCTTGGTGGTCCATCTCGATCTCCCCTTCAAGAAGCCGAACGCGACAAGTGCCACACTGGCCCTCTCCACAACCGGTCGGAATGCGTTTTCCCGCAGCTGCCAAAGACGTCGACAAAGGAACATCCGGCGCGACATCAAAGGTTTGCGCGCCGATAGAAACCGTGATGCCATCTCCGTTGATCGGCTGAACGACATCTTGAGGCACAGCCATCTTTTGACCAAAGCTTTCGGTGAGGAAACGCGCGCGGTCTAACCCTTCGGCGCGCAAAACCTTGCCCATGTGATCCATAAATCCTATTGGACCACAACACAGAGTTTGACGCCGGTACGCATCCGGCACCATGGCGCGGATCATCGCGCGATCAGGGCGCCCACGATAACCGGACCAAGCCTCGCCTTTTCGGGGCGCGCTCAAAACGTTAAACAGTTTGATCGTCGACATTTGAGTAACGATCTGGTCCAGTTCCTCGCGAAACAACAGGTCCTTCTTGCTGCGCGCGACCTGAATGACCACTACATCCGTCGTTTCGCCGCGTTCAGATAGCCACCGCAGTGTCGACATCATCGGAGTGAACCCGCTTCCGCCGCCGATCAACAACAGCGGCGTGTTCGGATAATACATGATCGAGAACGTGCCAAAAGCCCCTCGTCCAGTGATCTCGTCCCCTACTGCCAAAACCTCTTGCATCCACCGCGTAGCATAACCGTCCGGCGCAGCTTTTATCGTGAGTTCAAACCAATTGTTCAGGTTCGGCGCTGAGGCAACCGTAAAGGTGCGTGTCACCGTACCTTGCGGCATGGGCAAGTCAAGCGAGACCGCCTGCCCCGGATAGTGACGCAGCACGCCTTCCATGACCTCGAACACAAAACTCATCGTGTCCGGCGTCTCACGACGCTTCGCCTTGAGCTTAACTGTTAGCCGCTCGACCGGGTGACGCGGAACGCCTGCTTTGGGAAACGCGGGGACAATCATATCCATAGCCATCTTTATTCCGCCGCCTGCAATTGACGGCCGGGCTCCCTCAACCAATTCTCCATAGCACCGCGATACCAATCGAGGAAATTTAGGATCATGAATTCGGATATTTCCGAATATGGGCCCGGCTCATAACCCAAAGATTTCGTACCGCGTTGGTTTTCTTCTGCGAGGCGTTTATCCTGATCATTGGTTTCGATCCAGACACGAGACAGATGCTCGATATCATAATCCCAGCCCTCGACCGCATCCTCGTGAACACACCATGTGGTACGCACCTCGGTTTTGTTCGGACCGAGTGGCAAAACGCGGAAATGAATGGTCATTTCAGAGAGGAAATGATGCCAGTTGTTCGGAATGCGAAAGGCGCGCACAGAGCCCAGATCAGGTTCGATGAGGTCGCCCAAAAGCTTTTTTGACGCGGGCTTTCCATCCATCGTCATCGAATAGGCCCCATCACGGAACGGCAAACGGATACAGCGGAACTCTGTGCCGCCATCGACAGGCGCATGGGGCAATCCGAGGCTATCCCAGAGCTTGCCTTTCTCCTCCATGATACGAAACTCGTCGCCAAATCGCGCGTCATTTGGCAAGGCCATTTCCACCAAAGACACCAACAATTCCGGATGATTGCCTGCGCAATGATAACATTCACGGTTATTCTCAATCACCAGTTTCCAGTTGGCCTCTTCGACAATCACTGATTCATGAACAATCTTGGTTCGCTGTGGAGCATGCGGTTTGATGTAGGGTGTCACGGCCGCGCGGAACGTGTCGATGTCCGGCGCAGTCTCGGCGAGGCAAATATACACAAGCCCCTCAACCGATGTGACATGCACAGGCTTCAACGGGAATTTATCTTGATCGAAAGCATCACCCATATAGCGCGTAGAGACCAATGCCCCGCTGAGTTCATAGGTCCATTGATGATAGGGGCAGACCAGACGCCCCGTATGACCACGCGTTTTATCGCACAAACGCGATCCGCGATGGCGACATGAGTTGTGAAAGGCGCGAATGACGCCATCATGATCGCGAAGCACAATGATCGGCGTGTCATAGATAGTCATCATGACGTAATCACCCGCATTCGGGAGTTCACATTCCGGCCCAACAAAAATCCATTCTTTTTGAAAGATAGCCTGTAAATCGGCCATGAATATAGCGTCATCATTGTAAAATGCTTGTGGCAAGGAATAGCCGTCCTGACAGTCGTCCAACGCGCCGCGCAGGGCATTCTTGATGGCATCCATAGTGATCCGAGCTCCCGTATCGATCATGATATCTCTTTCGATAAGTTTACGGGTCAGCCACGCCACTTGCTTTCGAATATGCGTCAATACTCTAAGCAAAATGGCCAATCTGAACCATCCAAATTCTCAAATTGCCAATATATTAAGCATTTTATGTGCGTTTCTTTTAAAACACGTAAAGCTCAACATATGGCGCTATTTCAAAAGAAATTGTCGTGGGTCTTAGTCTGATGCCCTGCAATTGCGCGCAATTCTTAGGAAAGAAAGCGACGGGAGTCGCATTACAAACGGAGAACCAAATGTCTTTCCCAAAGAGCACACCATATCTCATCATCGGAGCAGGTATCCACGGCCTATCTACGGCTTTACATCTGGCCAAGAAACTCAAAGCCTCGGGCAAGGGCACGGGCGAAGATATCGTCGTAATCGATAAAAGCGGCATCGCAGCAGGGGCCTCAGGCATCGCCTGTGGCGTTGTGCGCAACAACTATTTTCAACCCGCCATGCGCGAGCTGATGGCCCATTCCGTCGGCCATTGGGAAGCCCACGCAAAGGAATTACAATACAACCCGGTGGGCTACATGCAAATCTCGTCCGAAAGCATGCATGAAGACGTGGCGCAGATTCACAAAGAACAGCAAGCCATCGGCTATGAGTCTGACTTCATTGAAGGCGAAGCCGAGTGCGACACCTATATGAAAGGCCTTTTCGACGACTGGCAGGCTAAAAACATTACCTCCATTCTACATGAGAAAAAAGGCGGTTATGCCCATAATGCTGCGGCAATCTATGCTTTGGCGAAAATGGCCGAAGAAGAAGGCGTGCGCATCATGAGTGGCGTTACCGTCACCGGTCTCAAGAGTGCCAATGGCGCGAGCGCCGCGATCATTGGTGTAGACACGGACAAAGGTCACATCGCCTGTGATTATCTTGTGATCGCCGCAGGTCCTTGGGTGCGTGATTTCTGGTCGATGGCGGATCTGCCGGATGCAATCTCGATCAAAGGCGCCGATGGCAAGATACATGATAGCGTGCCGATGTGGAAATACTGGCAGCTCGAAGAAGGCGTTTTGCGCGTCGATCCCGAAAGCTTTAAAACCAATGACGGAAAGATGCCTCCGGTGATCCACGTCGACACCGACGCGCCGCTTTTGTCTGATGTTGATGGCTCTGTGATCACCGAAGATATGTGGGGAATTTATTACAAACCCGACTTCAATTTTGGCGGCATTCAAGGGGGAGCAATGCCCTATCGGGTCGACAAACCCGCCAATGATGTCACCCTTGACCCTTACGGCCCTTCGTCACCGGAATTCATCGCCTCGCCGGAATTCGCCCATATGTGGGTTTCCGCACTGGCGCATTGTAACGCGCGTTTCTCGGGCACCATGCCAAAATACCTCAATGAACCCTCAGGGGGCGTCGGCTGTTTCACCCCGGACAGCTTCCCGGTTTTCGATGTATTTCGCGAAAACTGCTATGTCATCGCGGACAGCAACCACGGCTATAAAATGATTGGTGTAGGTGAACTTGTGGCGCAGGAAATTACCGCTGAAACCTCAACGCTTTTGTCCCCCTTCCGGTTTTCCCGCTACGCCGAAGGTAAGTTGCACCCTGTGTCCAACAGCCCCTATCCTTGGAGTTAATGGAGAGACGCAGACAGAGATTGGGGGGCCTTCGGCCCCCCTTTTGCAATTGCAGTGTGTTCAAATCGCGTTCATTTTGCTTTTGGGAAAATCTGATCTTGCAACCGGATGAGCGAAGCACCAGAGCCATCCAGCCCCATAACAGCTGCGTGGATCGCTTCAAGCCGCGGGCGGGAGGCTGCCTCCCCTGCCAGATCGTAGAATTTTGCGGTGAGCTCGGCCTCCGAGTAGGGCGTCTCGGGATCGCCTTTCGCCTGTGTTGCAGGTGTGGTCAGCACCTCGCCTGAGGACAGGTGCACGGACAATCTCGCCCAACGCTCTGCTGGGAAAAGGTCGTTAAACGCGTCGTTTTCTTTAAACGAAAGACCTTCACACACAGCACGCAAATCGGGGTCACAAAAGGCGGCTTTGGAAACCTCAGCTACTCCCACGCGCCCCCGCAAAAGAGCCGCGGCCACGGGAAACCCGATGGCATATTGCGCCTCTTCGGTGGTTGAGGGGATACCTTTGAACAGACGCGTGCCCTCGTGAAAGGTTTCGATTTCAACTGAGACAATGTCCTCCGGGCGCAATGGGCGAACGCGAGTTAGATCAAGCGCCGCCTGTACAGAAGGTTGTGCCCAACGGCAGACGGGGAACCCTTTTATATATTGATTCATAACTTCCCATTCCGCGCCCAGTGTGGCCCATATATCAGCCACATCCGAGCCCAAAACCGTTATGGCAGGAGCACCCGTGAACCCCGCTTCTGCGAGGGCAGCAGCAGAAATCCCAGCCATAGCACCCCAACCGGAACCATCCTTAAGCATGGTTGGGTGGTCGATCACCCGCATCATCTGGCTGCGCGGCCCATGATATTCGGCAATGCCCAATGCGTGGGCATAGACGTCAGGGGGCAAGTCCATCAGCTTCCCACAAAACGCCGCGACACAGACGGCAATCCACGCCCCACTTGTGTGATATTCTGATGCGGTGCGATGTAAAGCGATGCCGGCCCGCGTACCAATCTCATATCCAGCCGCCAAATATGTCAGGAAATCTTCACCACTCAAAGCAACTTGACGATCATCCAGAATGGCCAAGAGTGCCGGTAAAAGTCCGCAACCTACATGGCCTTTGGTCAATCTGTGACCATCATGTGCGTCCACAGAGTCGATGGTCATCGCACCAACAAGCGCCGCCCCTTCTGGCGATAGCGTGACGCCCGAAAACAAGACCCGCGCATGATCACCATCAAGATTGCGAGTTGCATACTGCAAAACAGCCGCATGCAACTCTGTTCCCGTTCCAGCCAAAGCTGTCCCCAGCAAATCCAAAAGCAAAAAACGGACGCGGGCCTGAACTCTGTCCGGCACATCCGCCCAGCGAATTTCATTCAAAAATTTATTTATATCGTTGGAATTTGGCATTTCTCATTCCAATAGACCGGGCAGTTCACGCTGCAAAAGCTGAGGCATCAGAGTACGCACGGTCGGCATTGTTTGCCGTGCGTGGATCACATCCGCATAAGCAATCTCAGTGGTCAAAAGCGCTTCGTCGTCTCCGGCATGGGCGTAGCGCGTCCCGTCAGGGCCTAAAATCCTCGAGCCACCCCAAAAATGCATATCAAGGTGCGGTCCGGTCCAATTGCACATCAGAATGGGTAGGCCATAAATCATCGCTGTATGGCGACCGACCAGATCCCAGCCCGCCTCGTTCGAGAACCCGCCACCAACTCCTTCTTTTGTCGAAGCGATCGGTAGAGCCAAAACCGTACTCTCTCGCATGGCCGACAGATAAAGCTGGCCTGGATCCCAACTGTCGGCACAGATCATGCCGCCACAGATCCAGTGACGGTCAATATCCAGCGTCATAGTGCGTTTGCCGGCAGTGAAATATTTGCCCTCGTCGAGGCGGCCATATGTCGGCAGGTTGATCTTGCGGTAGATCTTGAGCACCTCACCTTTGTGCAACCACGCGATGGAATTGTAAAATTGGCCCCCGCGGCCATGTTCGACAAACCCGACCACCGCATAGCCGTGACGACATTTTTGCGCCAAGGCAAGAAGCCGCGGATCGTCAGCCCAGATTGCCGAATTGCGTACGGCATCTCCATCTGCGGGATAGCCCGTCAAAGAGGTTTCGGGAAACACCGTCAGATCGATCTGGCCGTCCTGGGCCTCTTCCAGAAAGGCCACATGTTTGTTGAACAATGTGTCGGGACTGTCCGGGGTATGTTCAAGCTGCGCACAGGCGCAGTGTAGGACATCGCGGTGGCGCATCATCGTATCCTGTAAACGTGCCGCTCCCCCTTCGGGAAGCGGCGATTGATTTTAAATCAAACCTTGGTTTTTCAAGAAGGTTTGCGAAACTTCTTCGATAGTCTTCTTATCTACATCGACCATCGCGTTAAGCCCACGCATGATATCATCAGTCATGATCGCCGAGACAGAATTCAAAAGCTCACCAATTTTTGGGTCGGCCTCGAGAAGTTCGGTACGGATGTTCGGGGTTAGCGCGTAGCTCGGGAAGAACCCTTTGTCATCCTCGAGCACTTTGAAATCAAATGCTTCGATACGGCCATCGAGGGCAAAAACCAAACCGATGTCCAAGTTTTCGGTTTTCAGCGCGTCATAGATCAAGCCGGTTTGCATCGACGCAAGGTTTGACCGCTTCATGTCAAAACCATAGGTCTCTTCCAGTCCGGGCAATCCGTCCGGGCGTTTGGGGAATTCTGCATTTACACCCAGTTTGAGCTTTTCCCCTGCGTTATATGCCGCAGCCATATCTGAGAACGAGCTTAAGCCCTTATCATCTGACCTACGCACAGCCAAAGCATAGGTGCTATTGGCGCGGGACGGATCAAGCCATGTGATGCCGAGTTTGGCGTCAAGGTCTTTGACCGTCGCATAGGTTTCTTCGGCATTCATCTTTGTTTCGATTTTATTGAAGGTCACGAGTGAGGTGCCGGTGTATTCCCAGTAGATATCGACTTGGCCGTTCTCAAGGGCAGCGCGCACAACAGAGGTCCCCATGCCTTCAAGCTTGTCGACATCATACCCGTTTGCTTCAAGTAGGTCTGTCGTGATTTGGGTGATCAAAAGCTGTTCGGTAAAGTTTTTACCTCCAACTTTGATGACGTCCGCCTGTGTAGCGCTGGCGAAAAAGGTCGTGGCAGCGAACAGCGCGCTGGCTGCGGCAGTTGAAAGTTTCTTCATCATGAGTGCGTCTCCGTTGGATAAGTTTGTCATTGTTTTTAAGGTCTGAGCGGGTTGACCCCGCGAGGGATGAGCCAGAATTGCCCTTTTGCGAGCGCATAGTCTGCCAACATCGAAAGCAGCCCGACGGGGATGACACCGGCAAGCAGCATCTGCATGTCATTGAGGTCGATACCGGTGAAAATCAGTTCACCAAGCCCGCCCCCGCCGATTAAAAAGGCCAGAGGCGCTGTCCCGACATTGACAGCAACAGCAGTCCGAATTCCGGCGAACATAACGTAAAGTGCATTTGGGAGTTCCACACTGCGCAGTATGTGTAGAGGCGTCATGCCCATGCCCTGTGCAGCTTCTTTGAGGTGGGCAGGCACGTCGCGCAACCCCTGAAACACATTGCGAACGATGGGCAACAAGGTCGCCACCCAAAGGCCAAAAATGGCGGGCTTAAACCCGATACCCAATAGTGTGATCGATAACGCAAGGATCGCCAGCGTCGGGATCGTCGTTCCGATATTGAAGACCTGCAACAGGGTTTCAGAATAGCGCCGCATAAAGTCACGGCTGAGTAAAATGCCCGCAGGCACACCGACAAGAATAGCCAGACCCGAAGAGATCAATACCAGCACGACATGTTGTTTCGTGAGATAGATGATATCCTCGGAATAAGTCCGCCAAATCTCGCCAAAATATCCCTGTGCCGCCACTGTAAGAGCAGCACCGAGAGCAATACCAAGGACCAATGCAGCGCGTGTTTTCATAGTTTCAGATACGTCGGCGCCCCGAATACTCCTGCTCACGTCAAACCCTCCGTCGGGGTGTCGCGATAGGTTGCGCCCAATTGATGAGAGATGGCGCGTTGGGTGATGAAACCCTTGAAAAAACCGTCATCATCGACACAGGCCATCCATGTCATGTCATGACGGAACATTCGCGACACCGCCGTGCGCAAATCGGCATCAACATTCACCGTGGTCGGCAAAGCCTGATAATGTTCTTCGACCGTGCCGGAGGCCTCCACAACATCGTTGAGATGCAAATAACCGCGCGCACGCCCACGCGGCCCCACCATGACAATATTCTTATGGCCGGCCTCCTTCATCATATCGCGAGCCGTGGCGACGTCATCTTGGGCGCTCACACGGATACGGCCACTGAGCATGACATCAGACACTTTTAACAGGCTGAGGCGTTTGAGCGTGCGGTCAGAGCCCAAAAAGCTTGCGATAAAATCGTTGGCCGGACGCGCCAAAAGGTCGTCAGGGCTGTCGAATTGTTCGAGTTTACCGTCTCTAAAAATCGCAATCTTATCGGCCATTTTAATCGCTTCGTCGATGTCGTGGCTGACAAAAGCGATAGTTTTGCGCAGTTCCGTTTGCATTCTCAAAAACTCGTCCTGGATGACCGCCCGGTTGATGGGGTCAATCGCACCAAAGGGTTCATCCATAAGCAATACGGGCGGGTCCGCCGCCAATGCACGGATCACGCCTACACGTTGTTGTTGGCCACCAGATAGTTCTTTTGGGAAACGTTTGAGAAAAATACTGGGATCAAGGTTCACCAGATCAAGAAGCTCGGCGGCGCGCTTACGCGCTTTGCTCCGTTCCCAACCCAGCAGATCAGGAACAATGCAAATATTGTCCTCGATTGTCATGTTAGGGAAAAGACCTATTTGTTGGATCACATAGCCGATGGATCGACGCAATTCGACCGGATCAATCGTGTCCGTATCCCGCCCCGCAACATGTATTTTACCACTGGTTTTCGGGATCAACCCGTTGATCATTTTAAGTGTCGTTGTCTTGCCGCACCCAGAGGGGCCAAGCAGAACACAAATTTCACCTTTGGCCACTTCAAGCGACACTTTGTCGGCCGCCATGACGGTCCCGCCATTTGGTGTTTCAAAAATTTTGGAGAGTTTTTCCAGTTTGATCATAGCGTATCCAGATATTTAATGGCCACCCGCAGGTGCGGAGGAAGAGGCAGGTGTAAGGCGTTTTTGCAGCCAAAGAAGGAAGTAATCGCTGACGATGGCCAAAAGAGACACCATTAAAGCGCCGGTGATGAGCTGCCGAGGGTCGGATTGAGAAATGCCGCGCGAAATAAAGGCGCCCAGACCACCTGCCCCGATGTATGTAGCGATTGCCGTAATACCTATATTCATGACAACCGCGATCCGCACGCCGGCCATGACAACAGGGATCGCCAAAGGGATTTCAACACGACGTAGGCGTTGTATGGGGGTCATGCCCAATCCCCGCGCAGCTTCGCGCAACGCCGGATCCACATTTGTGATCGCCGTGTAAGTATTGCGAATAATCGGCAGTTGCGAGTAGAGCAACACGGCAATCACGGCGGGCATATATCCCACGCCTTGACCAATCAGCGAGAGCACCGGTATCATCAGACCAAAAAGCGCGATTGACGGAATCGTGATGATGATCGCAGCAATATAGAGCACGATATCCGCTGCTTTTTGGTTGAGCGTGATCAGGATGCCAACAGGGACCCCGGTCACAATGGCCAGCCCGATTGCCACACAAACAATCGACATGTGTTGGACAGTTCTCTCGAAAATAAGATCGAGGTTTTGACTGATGAAAACCAACGTCTCCATATAAAAGCTCCCCTGATGGCGTGGCGCGATGTAGTTGCGCTCTGTTGTGTCACAATTGATTGTTACACACTGGTTGGGGCGCTTTCGCAAAAGCGACACAAACTGTCAAATAAACGACAATGGAAATTTTATGTTTAAAAACAATTAGTTGTATTATATATTTTACGATCAATATTTGGGCAATTCAAAGTAATTTAGGAAAGTGAGTGGTTTTCGCGCAATTTCCACCAATGACATCTAACGTTCCTATGCAGGTCAGCCTGGCAACGTGAACTCGGCAGACGCTTAGCTATGTTGTTTTCTAACCACTCAGCGACGTCTGTATGCTTGTCACGATAGCGGTCTGTTCTCCACCGTTCGAATATGATGATGAAGACTGTCCGTTGATAAATCATGTGCACAGCGCAACCGGCGGCCATTTCCCCAAGATTATTTCAACCTCGAGCACAGAGACCGCCACCGGTGCGTCAGGGGCCTCGTCACATGTCAGAGGAGGCAGTGGGCGAGAGTGACAAAAATTAAGTTGCAACCCACGCAACCAACAGCCACTCATACACCGAATACACTGTCATCTTTAGAGCAGCGCCCGAACCTTCTTTAAAAGCAAGGTATCGATCGCGACACCATCTTTTGAAGCTTTTTCGCGGTTGCTCTGGCGTCCATCCCCGGGCAAACGAGCACCATCTTGTGTGCGGATGGAAGAAATCAAGTCCCGCAAGCGGCCTTGGAACTCGTCACCTGAAGTTGATACAGGATCAATAGCAATGAAGAACTGTCCTGTACGTGGAGGGCCTCCCGCAGTTCCGGAGAACGGGCTTGCGGATGTGCCAAGGGTTGCCCCAGTCATAGCAGCCGCCATCAACTCAACCATCAACGCGATCCCTACCCCTTTATATCCGCCCGAAGGAACCATCGAACCTTTAAGACCAGCATGAGGATCAGTTGTGGGTTGCCCGTCTGCGTCTAACACCCAACCTTCCGGTACAGATTTGCCTTCGCGAGCATGTTTCATCACTTCGCTTTTCGCGATGGTGCTGGCCGATTGGTCAATCAACACAGCAGCGTTGCCATCAGGATCAGGAGCGGCAATGGAAAACGGATTGGTTCCGACAACCGGTGTTTTGCCGCCAGAGGGCGCAATCGAGGCCGGCGCATTGGTAAACCCGATGCCCAACAGCCCAGCTTCTGCCAGGCGGCGAGTGTGTACGCCCAGAACCCCGCAGTTGTAGGAATTATTGATTGCCAAAACGGCCACGCCCATCTCGCGAGCAAGTGGCACAAGGGCTTCGAAACCCACTTCAATGGCAGAATGTGCAAAACCTGTGCCCGCATCTACTGTGATAACCGCAGGCTTCGGCTGTCGCAGCTCCGGCTGAGCCTGCCCATCTACCTTCCCACATTTCACATGTTCTGCGTAGATGGGAATATAAGCCAGACCATGAGAAGAAATGCCATCGGCTTCTGTTATCGCAGTTGCTACGGCCAGAGGGCGCGCATTTGCTTCTGAAGTGCCCGCATTGACGAGCGCCCGATATGCAAGGTCTTCAATTTCAGTAAGCGAAAGGATTTCTGTAGTGGCCATTGTGGTATCTTTCGGAGTGGATATGTTGGTATTTGCTGGCTCCGCTATGTAAAACGGTCCATAATCTTTGACGTAAGGCGTGAAGAGAACAGTATTAATCGTTGTCATTCAGTCCTGCTCCTGCCCCCCTCAGACGGCTTTCCTCTGTCGCTGGCGCGAATGTGCGATGCGCGAATATGGCGAGGCGGTCCCAGTCTTCGGGGCTGACATTGGCACGAATAACGGGTTTACGGTGCCCGATCATCTCGGCAGGCGCATAGAACGTCACGCGCTCGGCAAGGTTGATCGTCAATTTCTCGGTGTCTCCTTCCAAGGAGAGATGATGCCCGTCTGTGGTTAGTTTTAGCCCGTCCCAAGCAACGGCTACAGGATTTTGAAGTCGCAAAGCAGCTCCCCCCATGAAAGGAACAGCGAGAAGCGGCACACACAGATGCTCCATTGTGATCGAGCCGCGTTCCATAAGTTGTACCGCACAATCGCTAAGCGATGCGCCCGCGATCAAAGGGCTCAAGCGCCCTGAAGGTGCGCGCCAGAAGGTTGCACGCAAGGAGACCGGCGATACATCCACCAAAGGCAAACGATCATTCATTTCCAAAAGCTGGGCAAGAAGTGCGGCTCCGGGCAAATTGAAAGCCGACAGCCAGCGCGTGCCTTTTGCCGCCTCCTCAGCAAGCCCCCAGGAAAGCCCGGACCCACGCGCAGCGCGTTTACTCATGGCTTCGATTTCGTTCAAAGAATGGCTCATGCGCTCACCTCGTCTAAATCAGGATAGACCCAATAATCACAGTTTTCCTGCGTAAGTTCAGGTGGCATAGGTGCATTGCCATAGAGGCAGATTCTCACCCAGCGATCAGAACGCGGATCGAACTTGGTCGCTCCAAAAAAGGCGAGTTTACAGCGCAGCATGTCGATCGGCATAATCTGGTCGGAAATCGTATTGTCGCGGATTTCTGCATAGGGAGCGCGTCCGACAATCTGACTGCGGCGCACCGAATGGCGATGTTCCGGATGACGCAGCAGAAAATTAGCCACTGTGGCATCGCTCGGCCAATGCGCAAGGCAAGCATAAAGCTCTGCAGCATCTCGACCGGGCGCAAGGGGTTGTTCAAACGCTTCAATAGGTTCTTTGAATCGCTCTCCAAGTCTTGGTTCCAGTTTTTCTTCAGACACATACCAGGCACGCGCCTTGTTCGCCGGCTCAGCCCAGTCGGTCTCAATGGCCCAGCCATAAATATTTTCCAAAAGAGAACGCAATTCTCCAAGGCTCATCTTACCTGCAATTCGGAAAGTTGCGGTATTGTCAGCAGCCATAGTCTCAGCCAGAGAGTCGACAATCTCCCCGTAGGGTTCCAAGAGCAAAGATACGATCCATTCCTGTCCTTCCGTGCTCAGGTGAGCCTCGGCCCAGCGATATAGGGCATCCCAAGCATATGGGGCCGCTAAATCCATTTCCGATAAATAGTTTTGCAAACGAGTAGTGTCGTCACGTAGCGCTTCGAGCTTGGTCACCTGAACAGGGTGCCCGGATCGCCAATTCCCCAATAACTGCAGGTTGCGTGCAAAAAGTGCACGGAACAGGGCAATAGCTTCGGGCGTTGCATTTTCGACCGAACGCACACGGCTGAGAGCGGCTTCCCGCGCTGCAATCCAATTGTTGAACAATACGGGGTGATTCAAGAGAAAGGGCGCCATACCAAGCCCTGTTGAGTTGCCTATCCCGATAGAGCGGGCGATCGCACTGTCAAGATTCGCGGCAGTGTTGCCTGCTTCTGCCGCTTGGCAATCCGCCATGTGCTGTACGAGATCCCTGACAAACCAGCGTGTCAGATAGACCGACAGCATCTCAACTTGAAACGGAACAGCGAATTCCGGCCGGTCCGCAATCATTTCACGGTCTGCTGCACCGAGTTTGCCTGAACCGTAAACCGCAGTTGTCCGCATCAAATAGCCAACCCTGTCAATTTGGTCCTGCGAAGGCTGATGACCCGCGGCCAAAGCACTCACCACATGATCCCAAAGCCGGACAGATCTGTTGGCGCGCGATACAGAAAGCTCTGTACTGGTCACACGCCCGGCCTCTTGAAGTGGAATATTTTGCGCCAATCGAGCGATATCTTTGGGCGTCGGAATGCCATCAAAGAGTGTGAATGTTGCGTCCCACGCTTCTGCGATAACCCGATCCGACCGTTTTTCATTTGGCAGATTATGGGCAAAGGCAATCAGAGAATAGGCATGGTCCGGTGCGTAGGCGGTATAGACTGCATGGCCCTCACCTCGGTCATTTATATGAAATTCCGTCTGTGCAAAACGCCATTTTTCACGGGCCATACGACGAGTTAAAATGCGCATGAAGGACAGGCGTGACTGGTGAAGTGAACCGAGGCGAACAAGGCGCATAACAGTATCGGGATCACGCAGAGGAACATTCATCATTTGGTCAGACCTTTGCAGTGTGGAAGCGTAGTGAATTTCCATGTTTTGGGGGTGGCGCAACAAGCCGAATAGGAAGCCCGGGCGCTAAACGCGCCCGGAAAAACTTAGTCCTTTTTCCCTTTGGCAAGCGTGATGCGCAGGGCATCCCACAAGGAAGGAAGCAAAAGGAGAGACACAGGAACGGCTGTCACAACGATAAAGCTTTGCAGCTTGGACACGCCGCCAGAGCCCACAGAGATCAGGATAATCGCCATCACCCCCATCGCAATGCCCCAAAACACCCGAACCGGCACGGAAGGCGTTTCATCGCGGCTCATGACCGAAGCGATCATATAGCTCATCGAGTCGCCTGTCGTTGCCACGAAAATCGTGGTTAGGATCAGGAACAACAAGGACACAAGAAAGCCCATCGGCAGGTTCGAAGTGATTGCCAAAAGCGCTGCCGGAAGATTGAAGCCTTCAAACGCTGATGAAACAACGCCCGGCTCGGCCAATTCCATCGCAATGCCCGTTCCACCCACAATTGTGAACCAGAAGTTAGTTACAATCGGTGCAATGATCGAAAGCATGATAATGATCGAGCGTATAGAACGTCCTCGCGATACACGTGCGATGAACATTGCCATTAGCGGGCCATATCCCATGAACCATCCCCAAAAGAAGACCGTCCACCAGCCGAGCCAGCCCGGCGCACCAAAGACACCAGCATCCCCGCGATAAAGCGCCATATCAAAGAAATGGGCAATGTAGCTCGTAAACCCTGTGAAGAACGTGCTGAAGATAAAACCTGTCGGCCCGGCAAGAAGCACAAAGACAAGCAGCACTGAAGCCAGAATGACGTTAAGCTTGGACAGGAATTGAATACCGCGAGAAAGGCCGGTCATGGCCGAGATCGTATAGATTGCCACAAGGCCCCCGATGACGGCGAATTGTGTGGCAAAGACATTCGGGATACCGAAAAGCTCCGCAAGCCCATAGCTCACCTGTAGTCCGAGAAAGCCGATCGGCCCCACGGTCCCCGCCACAACAGCGATGATGGAGGCAGCATCCGCAATGATGCCGATAGGGCCGTGAATGGCTTTGTCGCCAAAGACCGGATACAACAGCGTACGCGGCGCGAGTGGCAGGCCTTTTTCATAATGGTAATGCATCAGCATGATCGTGGTCAGAGAGCCGAGAATGGCCCAAGCCAGAAAGCCCCAATGCATAAAACTCTGAGCAATAGCAGGGGTCACGGCTTCGGGCGTCCCGGATTCGGCCCCAAAGAGCGGCGGCGACGAGAGAAAATGCGCAATCGGCTCACCTGCTGCCCAAAACACACCACCTCCCGCCAGAAGCGTGCACATAATCATCGAGCCCCACTGGAACGTGGTGAATTCTGGTTTTGCAATATTACCCATGATAGCGCGCCCGCCAGGCAGAACGCAGAGCAACAAGCCGATCAGAAAGGTCGCCAGCAGCAGAAATTGCCAATAGAGACCAAAATAGGTCGCTGCGATGTTAAAGCTCCAATCGACCGCCCTGGAAAGGGCGTCGAGATTAATTAGAGCAGCCAGGCAGAAAAGGGCGATAAAACCGCCGGAAATTACAAACACAGGGATATTTATTCGCTTTCCCTGAGTTGTGTTGGTTTGCGATGTTTCAGTCATTTGGGTCTCCTGTTGGGGGGAGGTGGACGCGGTTTTTTGTGCGTCCGTTCTTGTTTTGGATTCAGTGTTCAAGTTATGTTGCCGAACCTGGAGCAGGACCGAAGTTGTCTTTGAAAAAACGATACCAGTTGCCGCCCATGATACCCTGCACCTCGGCCTCACTTAGGCCGGTGGCACGCAGGCCCTGTTCAATATTCGCAAAATCACGGTTGTCGGCGAACCAATCGGGCATAGGTGGAAAGCCCGGTGCGGACTTTGAACCTTCGCCATAGTCGATTTCTTTGGTCCAACGACCGACACGCATCCATTCGACAACGCTATCAGGTTGATCTTGGCAAAGATCCGTACCGATACCCAAATATTCAGCGCCATAACGTTCAGCGCTACGCGCGATCATCTCGCAGAACTCTGTCAGGCTACAGTCAGATTTGTCTTTCAGGTGGTGCGGATAGGTGGAAAACCCCAACATACCGCCGTTTTGCGTAACTGCGCGGATCACATTATCGCGTTTGTTGCGCAGCGCTGGTGCCCACTCATAAGGATTGGCGTGAGTGATGGCGATAGGGCGTTCAGAATACTCTGCAGCCTCAATCGTTGATCGGTCTCCAGAGTGGCTCATATCAACCACAAGGCCCACTCGATTCATTTCGCGGATAACTTGTTTACCCATGCGGGTGAGGCCACCATCTTCGGCTTCATAACATCCGGTCGCCAAAAGGGACTGATTGTTATAGGTGAGCTGCATGAAGCGTGCGCCAAGCGTATGTACAATTTCTACCAGATCGATATCGTCCTCGATCGGGCTCGGGTTCTGAAAGCCGAAAAACACTGCCGTGCGCCCAGTCGCGCGAGCAAGGTCGATATCGGCAGCGGTCAGACCTTTGACAATCAGGTCTGGATATTGTTCGAACCAACGGTTCCATTTCTCAAAATTGAGCACGGTTTCACGGAAGTTTTCGTGGTATGCGATGGTGACGTGAATGGCATCCACATCACCTTCGCGCAGCTGGCGAAATATTTTTTCAGACCAGTTGGCATATTGAAGTCCATCGATCCGCATCAGACTGGCCCTGCGCTGATGTAGGCGGTTTTGACCGTCGTGTAGAATTCCGCAGCCGCTTTACCTTGCTCGCGTGAACCATAAGAGCTGTCGCCGCGGCCACCGAAGGGCACGTGATAGTCCGTACCCGCAGTCGGCAGGTTAATGGTCACAACACCTGTGCGCGCGTTGCGACGGAAATGCGTCGCACGAGCCAAAGATTTGGTCACAATACCGGAAGTTAGGCCGAAATTTGTGTCATTCACGACGGCCAGAGCTTCGTCATAGCTGCCAACCTTGATGACCGAAGTGAGCGGAGCGAACATTTCCTCGCGGTTGATGCGCATATCATTGGAGGTATTCAAGAACACACCCGGCGACATGTAATAGCCTTCTGTCGGCATATTCAGCCGTTGCCCACCACAGGCCAGTTCAGCACCTTCCGACTGCCCGAGCGCGACATAGGAAAGATTTTCATCCAGTTGTTGTTCGCTGACGACGGGACCCATTTGCGTGCCCGCTTCAAGCGCGTGCCCGACTTTCATGGCTTGTGCACCAGCGACCAGCTTTTCCACAAAAGCGTCGTGAATACCTTCATGGACAACAAGGCGGGAAGAGGCTGTGCATTTCTGCCCTGTGCCGCCAAAAGCACCGCCAAGAGCTAAAGTCACCGCAAGGTCAAGATCGGCGTCATCCATAACGGCCAACGCATTCTTGGAGCCCATTTCCATTTGAACTTTGGTCAGGTTCTGAATGGCGGCCGCTGCAATACTTTTCCCGACAGGTACAGAACCTGTGAAGGAAACTGCATCAATTTCAGCGCTTTCGACCAGACGTTGCCCCACGCTGCGGCCGGCTCCCATTACGAGGCTGAACAGGCCTTTGGGGATATCCTGACGGTTGATAATCTCCGCAAGCGCTACCGCCGAAGCTGGCGTGATGTTTGCGGGTTTCCACACCACAGCATTGCCGTAGCACAGCGCCGGCGCAATTTTCCATGATGCTGTTGCAGTGGGGAAATTCCATGGGCTGATGATCGCTACCGTCCCGACGGGTTCACGGCGCACATCGATTTCAACCCCCGCACGAACGGAGTCGGCATTTTCACCCAATTGGCGCAGGCATTCCCCAGCGTAGTATGTGAAAAATTGCCCCGCGCGATAGACTTCACCTTTGCCCTCCGCCAAAGGCTTACCCTCTTCGCGCGACAACAATGTACCAAGCTCTTCAGCTCGGGCCATAAGCTCATTGCCAATAGCCATGAGCACAGCTTGCTTGCGCTCCATTCCATAAGCCGCCCATTCAACCTGTGCGATCCGCGCCTGCGCCAAAGTCGCATCAAGTTGTTCGCTGCTGGCCTGTGCAAAAAGTCCAATGAGATCGGACAGATCAGACGGGTTGCGATTTTCTATTTCGCTTTCGCCTATCTGCCACTCTCCGGCGATGAGGTTTTTGTGAATCTCGGTCATGGTTTTCGCCTCGCAAAACATCTGATTTACTCCTTATGGACATAGTCGTTTCATTCAGGCAAATTTAAACTTCTTAAATATATTTCAATTTTTCTGAAATGGAGTTCCCTATGCTAAAAATCGAGATGCTACGCGGCTTTGTTGCGGTGGCACGAAACGGGAACCTGAGCGATGCCGCGGCTGAGCTTGGACGAACACCGTCAGCGGTCTCCATGATGCTCAAGCAAATGGAGGAGCATCTCGGCGAACCATTATTCGAGACAGACCGCAAGAACCGACTAACCCCGTTTGGCATTTTTGTCTTGGATCAGGCCGAGCGTGAGTTACAGCATTTCAATACAACGGTACGCGCCATTGAAGGCTATGCGAATGCAGTCTTCGGATCTGTTCGTATAGCCACTGTTCCCTCTGTTGCGGGGACCATCATGCCTCAGGTTTTTTCGCGATATTTCAATTCTTTCAACCAAGTGGACATAGAACTGCGAGACATTGACTCCCAATCCATCGTACATGAGCTGTCCCGCAACAGGATTGATCTCGGGATCGCAACGCTCACAAAACATATCTCGGGCTTGCACAGTCAAGTGCTCATGTCAGATGCTTTTGGAGTCATATGCGCCCCCGACCATCGCCTCGCCCGATCTGCCGACCCGATTGAATGGGAGGCCTTGGCAGAAGAAAGCATTATTGCGAACAGTCTGTCAGAGCATATCGAAGCCCCGGCTTCACGTCAGCTTCACACAGCAGCTCGCCTAAAGGCCCATAATGTAGTCTCCATTCTTGGGATGGTGCGGGCCAATATTGGCGTAACCCTACTTCCCAGAATGACACTTATGGCGTTTCGACCGGGCGAGTTGGCATTTCGACCTCTCGCCGACGAATCAGCCCGCCGAGAGTTACACCTCTTGCGAAAAGCAGACGCGACGCTCTCTCCTGCAGCCCGCTTGATGGAACAGCAAATCCTTGAAACGGTCGCATCGCTTCAGGCTTGAGCAAAATCACACTGACCTTGAACTTGGTTGGCAATCCAACTTCCCATGCAGAGAGCCGGAGGATGCAGAAACACAGACTGATACACGGGCAGACAGGTTAATTTTGTCCCCGAAGTCGCCGCTATGTCCGATCCGGAAATGCACTGCCTCACGAAATTAACGCCAGAACCCTGAATTTCAGATGTTTTTCTATGAGCTTCTCCGCTGTTGCATGTCAGGAAAGCTGTACATTTCGTCATAGGTCCAATCGGGATCATGCCATGAAATCATCTTGCCCGGATTAAGGAGCCCTTTGGGGTCGGCTTCAGCTTTGAATTTCAACTGGCGCTCATCTGTGGATTGGCGCCCGCCCTCTTCCAGCGTGTAGCGGTGTGGGTTGAAGATCATCGCGCCGATCTCTTCATGAGCAGCGACGATCTCGTCGAGCCGAGCTTCAGAAGTAAACTTCACCATAGAAAGTCCTGTGAAAATCGGGCGCCCATGCTCACGGGTGACTTCGAGATGCGTGATGACCTCACCTTCGAATTTCCTGCGCATGGTCTCGACCTGTGCGCGTTTTTCGTCACCAGCAAATCGGATTTGCAGGTAGGTGATCGACGGGTCCACCTTCAACGCCCGCAGGGTGGTATGGTTCCAGCTATACTCAAACACATGGCCGGGGCTGCGCGCCCAATCGGACTGGTCAGAGCGATAAATCAAACGTGCGGACGGCGCGTTGGCTTCCAGAAAGGCCAGAAACCCGTCCATGCTCTGCGGAGCGACCATAAGGCCGACCAAATGGGTGCCTGCCGAGACATAGGGCTGCACCCGTTTAAAATAGGCATGTGCCGTGGGTGCCTCGAACACAGAGGCCAGTTTCAGAAGGATACCGTCTTCATGGGCAACATCATCGGCACAGGCCATGGCATCTTCGAACGTATCGAAAGCCAGAAATACATCGCACCACTCATAGGCAGGCGCCAACGGCATTTCAATTTCGGTGATGATCCCGTTGGTTCCATAGGCATGGCTCACCCGCGCCATATCCGCACCGGTAATATCCATGACACGCGGCTCTTTTTCCATCGTGATCACACGGATGCGAAGAATATTTCCGAAGTCCCGCAAAGACCCCCAATGCACCGATCCGATCCCGCCCGAGCCGCCTGCGATATAGCCGCCGATGGTGGCGGTGGACCATGTTGAGGAAATCATCCGCAATTCCTGCCCGCTCTCTTCGCGACACGCCAGATCAATGTCTTTGAGCAGGCAACCCGGCTCCACCACGACACGGCCCGTAGAGATTTCCTTAATCTGCGCCATGTTCTGCATATGCATCACACAGCCCCCCGCCAAGGGCATCGCCTGCCCGTAATTGCCGGTCCCAGCCCCGCGCACCGTCACAGCTACGTCATGGGCGTAACACGTCCTGAGCACCTCGATCACCTCTGCCTCATTGCGCGGAGAAACGACAAAATCACCACAGACCTCATCGAGCCGAGCTTTCAGAACCGGTGAATACCAAAAGAAATCGCGGCTTTTCTGACGCAAAACATTCGGGTTGGTATCGAGGTCGAGATGGGAGAGCGCTTGGCACGCAGCGGCAATATTCGAATGCGTCATATGAATCTCAGTTCAAGTGTTGGAGGTGATGAGAGGGAATGCGTCGCTGATGAGGGATGCGCCAGTCCGGGTCGCAATCGGGTGATGGTCCCAAAATTGTGCCACGGGCCAGTTGCGTGGCGAAAACACTGTATCAGGATGAGCGTAGCGGATCGAAATGCGACGGAATGTATCTGCGCATTGGCCACCCGCCGCGTGCAAAGTGCGACTGTCCATCAGGATCGCATCGCCACGCTTTGCTGGCGGTGTGATGACGCGCCATGTATCAGGATCGGCCTCAATATCAGGCACAGGTTGCAACACCTGTTTTTGCCCTGCCAAAGTGGCATTCCCCGCGGAAAACTCCACCGGACCATACATGACTTCGCTATGGCTTCCTGCCGCGACCTTGAGACCCACTGGCCCCGGCGGTGTGTCGAGTGCGATCCAGATGGTCAAAAACCACGGTTCCAACGGGTGATAGGGGTGATCCTGATGCCAAGGCGAAATCGTCCCGGCCCCGCGTTCGGAATAGAACCATTGATCTTCCATCAAGATCACGTCTTTGGTGCCAAAGGCCTGAGCTGCCAAACGCGGCAAAACACCTTTGTGGGTCAGATCATAGATAACGGCATTATCTGGCCAGCGAAACAATTCCGATTGAACCAACGGCGCGCCCTCGGGCGACAGGGTGCGAAATGTCGGGCCCGGCGTGGCCCGACAGGTTTCGATCGCCACGTTCAACGCGTCACAAGCCGCGCCCTCCAACACATTTGGAACGAATGCGTAACCATCATCCCGCAATGCAGCGGCAATATCCATTTTTGAGGAGGTGCGATCTGTGACAATCATGGCTTATCCGATCTTCAACACGCCAAGCTGATCATAGACCGACAGGCCGTCCCACATGGACCAGCACTCCACGATCTTACCGTCTTTGAGACGCAATAGGTCCATGCCTGCCATAGTGATGTCTTTGCCCGTGGCCGCGACATCACCGTAAGGTCCGATATGCTTGCCGGTTGTGGACCAGTTCAGGACAACCTGATCGCCTTCAGCGACAAGATGGTGAATGGTTGTTTTCTGATCGGTGAAGGCTCCGAAATAGCGATCCACGTCCTCACGCACCACATCAATGGCCGTGCCATCGAAATCGGTCATATGCACTTCGGCCTCGGGCGACCAATAGATTTCGATCGCGGATTTGTCCCCCTTGCCCCACAGGGTTTCATGATAGGTGCGAACAATCTCTTTGTTTTTCTCTTCGAGAGACAGCGTCATGATGTTTTTTCCTTTTTCATTTGACGTTTTTTTATGATTTGCATGAAACGACTGTCCTCCAGCCGTGCCCGACGGACCTTGGTCGGGATGGGTTTGGACATGAGACGTTTCCACTCGGCCAGATAGGCGCGCATGGGCGCTTCGGACGCGACAGTGCCTGTGACCAGCCCGTCTTCGTCCACCACATCGCCGGCTCCTGCGCCGCGGGAAATGTCGATCCACTCCTCCTCATCGACACGCAGCCCTTCCTGAACGCGTTCGAACATCTCGAAGTCATCCGGCGTGCCAAAGGACAGGAAGTCTTCATCCACACGCAGACGCATGAGATCGACCTCCTCTTCGGCTTCGGGAGCCATGGAAAGGTAGAAATTCACCTTGGTCCGGTCCGGTGCAACGGGTTCGGGCACCATGATCTGGTTGCCGACGAAAATCAGGTTCGGGAAGATCGACAGGTTGATCATATCCCCCGTCATGAGATCGAACATCTCCTGCGCTTCATGGCCTTTTTCACGCAGGCTCTCTTCCAGATCGTCACGCGTCGGCAAGGGGCGCATCGTGGACCACGGTCCGTCGGGAATCCCTGGACGCTGATCGACCACACAATGGCCATGTCCCAGCGTTTTGGACACCATCGGCGTGGCCGCAGGATTGCGGGCCAGAACCGTATCCGTATCTGCGGACTTCCCCAATGTGTTGTATGAGGCATGGGCAAATGTCGCGTGGATACCGTCGGCTGCGTTGTCCCAAGACATTTTCCAGTTTCCGGCAAACTCCTGCACCACCTTGCGCCGCTGTACTTTCATCTTGCCCTTAGGATAGCGTGCCACATGCAGATCAAGCCATGGCCCCGCCGCACCCAGCCAATCATCCACGGGGATCGGATCAGCGGCCAAAGTGCCGAAGATAAAGCCTGCCCGTTCTCCAATGGCGACCTGACCAAGATCAAAGGGGCGCTCGTAGAGCTTGTCATAGCTGTCAGGGACCGGGAGGTTGGCAATCCGTCCGTCCAGGTCAAAGGCCCAGCCATGATAGGGGCAGACAAAGCGTTTCGCACAGCCCGCTTCGCTCGGCACAAGGGTCGTGCCACGATGCGTGCAGCGGTTGATCAAACCTTTGATCTCACCATGTTCCGTGCGCACGATCAGGATCTGACGTTTCCCCATCTGCCGACGGACGTAGTCTCCGGCCTCGGGAATTTCGCTTTCATGCGCCAGAAAGACCCATGTGCCGCCAAAAACCCGCTGCATCTCCAGATCGAAAAGCTCCTGATCCGTATAGACCGAGCGATGAAGCAATTCATCCCGCACCAGATGGTTCATGCGGTCTGTCATATCCGGCCCACGTGCAATCACGGCATCGGGGCGGGTTGGATCATCGGGTGCCTTTGAAAGAGGTGTGGTCATGGGATGTCCTTTAAATAATCCAGCCGAGATGCGGCGTTGACAGCGCAAGCTCTGGCAGAATGAGTGTTTTGGAGGTGATGAGGAAACCTGCCCCGTTGCGCTCCAGAGACAGGATTTCGCGCCCCGTGAGTTTGACCGGCGCACCACGGCGCACATGCAGCAACGCGATTGGGGCCGTGGCGATAATTTCCGTGCCCACATCCCATGCTTCGACCGCACCGATCTGGCGGATCGTCAAAGGATCAGGAGCCACCACAGCCCAAGCCTGCGGATCGAAGAAATGCGCCACACGTTCAGACAGCCTGCGCCGGTCATCATAGATCAGAGCCTGATCCTTTGCTGGATGGTCATCGGGATGAACAGGCACCCAGAATTGCATCTCGTCCGACAGCATGGCCTGCCATTGCTCGAACGCGCGCGCATCCAGAAGGCGGGCTTCAGCGGCCAGAACCGGTTCAATTTCCGCATTCAAGGCCTGTTCGGATAGGGAAGCCGTTCGGGTGAAGATCAATCGTCGCACCATCGCGTCATAGCGGTCATGGACCCGTTGCACGGCAGCGGTTTTCTCGGATGAAGCGGTCACAGCCATCAGCGCACCTGTTCCGGAGCGTAGATTGTCAGAACCACCCGTTCGAGCGCACCCACGGCCGCATAGGCCAGAGCAGACAGTCCAGTGACGGCTGCAATAGAAGAGTAAAGCATGTTGTAATCCGAAGTTGAGGTTGTCAAAGCCATGAGATTGCCGATCCCTGTGCCGGTCGAAAGCCATTCGGCCACGGTCACCGCGAGGATGGCTGCGGGAACGGCCATACGGGCCGAAGCGAAAAACGCGGGCAGCATGGCGGGCATCCGCGCCAAGAACAGTGTACGCAGCGGCGATGTGGCAAAACTGTTAAACACATCCAGAATTTGTCCCGGTGCCTGTCTGAGCCCCTGCAAGCAGGCAATCAGGGTCGGAAAAAAGATCATCACCGCCACGATGGTGATCGTGCCTGCCGCACCACGACCAAGACACAGCACGATCAGCGGCGCAGTCGTCACAATCGGGATTGAACGCAAAGCAATCGACACCGGAAGGACAAGTCCGGCAAGGTTCGGCATAAGAACGAAGACTCCTGCCAGAACCGCGCCCAAGAGCAGCCCTGCCAGATAGCCCGGCACAGCAAAGGCCATGGTTTCCCCCATCGCCTCCCAAAGAACGAGGCGATGTTCCAGAGCCTTGGGCGAGGTCACGAGATAGGACCAGACATCCATCGGGCGCTTGGCGAAAAAGCTGTTGACGTCGAAAAGCTCGAACAGCCCCCACCACAGGACCAGCACAGCCCCCAGCGTCATAAACCCGAGCCCACAGGTTTTGAGCCATTTCGCCCCACGCCCTGCCCCGTCATTTTGTGCCGGGCTGGCCATGATGATGCTCGGACGATCAGGCCAGAGATATTTGCCGATCCCGCCCACAACCAGATAAGCCAGAATGGACACAAGCGAAGCCACCGTTGCCAGGGCCCAAGTGGCTTGCACATCCAGACTACGCATAGCCTGAATCGCCAGAACGCCCATGCCCCGTTCGGCACCGGTAAACTCACCCACCATCGCGCCCAGAAAGGCGGCTGGAGCCGCGATTTGCAGGCCAACCACGAGATAGGGCAGCGCGGCCGTTGCCCGCACAACGGTCAGCTCTTTCCATCGCCCGTGCCCGAAACTTGCCACCAGATCGAGCCATGTGGAAGGCGTTGCGCGCAGCCCCACAACCGTTGGCACAAAAGTGGTGTAATAGACGGCTAGGGCCGCCAGCGTCACTTGCGGACCAAGGCCCGGACCATAGAGAACCCGCAGGATTGGCCCCGTCGCGACCAAAGGCAGACAGAACACGACCAACGCCAAGGACTGCACAAGGTTTTCAAAACGCGGCACCAGAACGACGACCGCCGCAAGAGCGATACCGGCCAGATTGCCCCAGACAAAGCCCCACATCGCCTCGTAGAGCGTGACGGAAAGGGCGCGGAGCATCAATCCGCTGTTGTCGATCAGGTAGCGCGTCACATCGACAGGACCGGCCAGAAGATATGTGCTTGCCAAAGCGCGGGCCAGAATTTCCCAGCCCACCAGCACACCGATCAGGGAGAGAACCGCCATGGTCGCACGCGGTGCAACAGTCATAAGAGGAGCGCGAAGAGACAGGGTCATTCTGCGGCAAACCTTCTTCCCGCACCTTTGTTGTCGAACAGGATCTCGGAGACCTCATGTTCGACCTGACGAAAGGCGGCGCTGTCGATCATGCGCGCTGTGCGCGGACGCTCAAGAGCCACATCAATATCCGCAACAATCGTGGCCGGCCGTGCGGAAAGGACCAGAATACGATCCGACAGCAACACCGCCTCGCTCACCGAGTGGGTCACAAGCAGGGTTGTTGCGCCCGGTTTTTCCCAAAGTCGCGGCAATTCCAGATTGAGCCTGCGCCGCGTCAATTCATCCACCGCACCGAACGGTTCATCCAGCAGCAAAAGATTGGGTCGTGTCGCCAGACAGCGTGCAATCGCCGCTCGTTGACGCATCCCGCCTGATAGGGCTGCGGGACGTTTGTCTTCAAATCCGGCAAGACCCACGCGGGCAATCAAATCATCCACGGCGGTCTTGTCTGCCGGTTGTCCGGCCAGCTTGCGCGCCAAAGCCACATTGCTGCGAACAGTGCGCCACGGCAAAAGCGACGGGTCTTGAAAGGCGACGGATAAAGTGCCCTTCTTACTGGTCATACGCGGGCTCTCCCCCGCAATGAGGACAGAGCCCTCAGTCGGAGTTTCCAGTCCGGCCACCATGCGCAACAGGGTCGACTTGCCACAACCCGAGGGGCCTACAAGCGCAGTCGTCGTGCCCGAAGCAAAGGTCACATCGGTCGAGGCAAGCGCCTCGACCTGTTGTGCGCCGTGTCCAAAGACCTTTCGTAGGCCATTGCATACGACATCCGGCGGCTTTGGCAGGTCAGAGGGCATTTCCATGCACCTCTTCGAGCAGCGACCGGTCCCAGAGTTCTTCTGAAACAGTCCGCCCGAGCAAGCCAAGCGTCTCGATATTCGCCGCCACCGTCTCTTCGGTAAACCATCCGAAGCCTTTGCTTTCCGTCAGGTCTGAATACATCAGCCCGACCTGTGCGGCGGCCTGAATTTTCTGGGTCTCCAGATCAAGACCGCTGTCAGGGAACATCTCGACCGTCAGCGCCGCTGCCGCATCGGTGTCTTTTTCATAATCCTGCCAACCGCGCACCTCGCCTTTGAGAAGTGAAAGCAATGTCGCACGGTCGTTCTTGATCGCGTCCTCTGTGGCGATGTAGGTCTGCGAATGCACCGCATATCCGAAATCAGCCAGAAGCATCACGGTGTTCTCCACCCCCGCGACAGTCATCGCCACCGGAAGATCGGTTTTCCAGCAGAGCAGGCAATCGACCTGACCGCTGACAAGAGGGGCAGCGTCATATTGGGTCGGCACCACTTCGATCTTGTCGATGTCCACTCCGTTGATTTCACACAGCGCCTGCAACACTGGCATGTTCGAAGTCGCCATGCCGATAGATTTGCCCTCGAGGTCTTTCGGCTCGTTCACCGGATTGGCTGGAAGAGAGGCAATGGAAAACGGGTTCTTCTGCATCGCCACGGCAATGATTTTGAAGGGTGCGCCCTGCTCTACCGCCGCTGCCGTATAGTCGGCTGCCGAAATCCCCATCAACGCTGTGCCGGAGACAACCGGAGGTTCCACCGGCGCGTTCGGACCGCCGGATTGCAAGGCAACCTCCAGACCTTCTTCACTCCAATAGCCTTTGTCGAGGGCGATATAACTGCCGCCAAACTGGACCGAAGGCAGCCACGACAGTTGAAAGTTCACCGCGGCCTGGGCCCGCAGGGGGCCAGCAAGAGCCAGCCCGCCAAAGGCGGCGGCACCTTGAAGAAAACGGCGTCTTGGGAGTGTGAAGTGCGTCATTGGCTTGTCTCCTTGTGAGATCATTTGCTGGGGAGGAACGTCAAATCATAGGCTTTGGTCGGGTCGAGCGTCTCCGCATAGACGCCGGCCGTTTTCATCGTCTCGGCAAAACTGTTCCAACGGGCCGCATCCATGCTGCCAATGGGCAGGTCGCTTTCACCCGTCACCATGTCGAGCCCAATCATCTGGGACATTTTGAAATCAAACAGAGCCGCAGAATGGTCAGGATTGGCTACCATCACCGCCTGCTTGGCCGGTTCATAGTCGCCGTCAATGCAGGCGCGCCAGCCTTCTGCGGAAGCCGCAAGAAAAGCTTCGACTGCCTCGCGATTCTCGTTCAGCCATTTGGACATGCCGAAGACCGTCGAGGCATAATCCTGATAGCCATAGTCCGCCAAAAGGATCGACACGGGCGGCTCATTCATCTCCGCGCCGAGCAAAAAGACATCTTCGGTCACATACCCCTGCTGAACCGCGCGCTTATCAGCCAGAAACGGAGCCGAGGAATAGGCGTAGGGACGTAGCTGCTCGTCGCTGAAACCATGTTCTGCCTTGAGGAATTGCCAGAATTCCGTGCGAGAGAAATTCGCCACCATGATCTCGCGATCTTTCAGATCAGCGAGCGTCTCCACCCCCTGCCCCGGATGCGCCACGAGGCTTTGCGGCGATTTCTGTAAAAACGCGGCGATGGTGACGCCGTCAATGCCTTCTGCCGCCATATTCATGGTCGTAAAAGACGACCCCATTCCCAAATCGACCGCACCGCCAGCGACAAGGATCGGCACATTTGTTTCCGGCCCGCCAGAGACCAGCGTCACATCGAGCCCGGCCTCTTCGTAAAGCCCTGTAGCTTTGGCTTGGAAAAAGCCGCAATGTTCCGCCTGTGGCAACCAGTTGAGGTTATAGGTCAGCGGCGTGAGATCAGCGGCCAGCGCTGGTCCCGCCAGCATCGTAGAGACCAGCAAGAGCGGTCGTGCAAAATAGCGCATTATTCGGTCTCCGAAAGTTCGTGTGAAGCTTTGATTTTCGACATGATGTAGTCGCCGCATGTCACCGGTTGATACATCGCCGGACTATCGGCGCTTTGGCAGCTCGGCAGGCAGGCAACTTCCGTGTGTTCGTTCGGCCCTGTAAAGGCCACCATCGACAGGCGGCGGGTCGAACCGGTCAAATCGCGCGGAGGGTTGGACACGCGATGCAAGGTCGAACGCCAGCGGTTGTTCGTCCAGCGCGCCAGCAAGTCTCCGACATTGATCACGAAACTGTCGGGCACCACCGGAGCTTCGCGCCAGACACCTGTGTCATCGCGCACTTCCAGTCCGCCCGGTGCCGCATCCTGACGCAAAATCGTCAACGCCCCGTAATCATGGTGTTCGCCATAACGCAGCTGGCCGGGCTTCGGAGGAACAGGTTGGTCCGGATAGTTCACGAACCGCAAGGTGAGTGAGGGATCGCTGTAATCATCTTCGAAAAACTCTTCGGGCAAATCCAGCGCCAACGCCGAAAGACGCGCCAGATGACGGCTTAGCGCATTGATCTCGCCGGTCCATTCCTTCACGAGCCCCGCCAAAGGGGCAGGATAGTCCGGCCAGAAGTTCTTGCTCTCAGGGCGGTGCGGCGCAGCATAGACCAGCGCCTCGCACAAATCCGGTGGGGTTTCGCCACTCAACGTTTTCGCAACACTCTCGATCCCGATGGGAAGATAGCCCCGCCCCTTGGCCTGTTCCGGTGGGGTGTAGACGGTCTTTTTCTCCATAGGTTGGTCGAAAAATTCCGTCATCGTTTTGTAAAGCGTCTCCGCCAATTCGAGCGGAACACCATGTCCGGTGATGATAGCAAATCCGGTGTTTTCAAACGCATCTCCGAATTCCCGTGCGACCCGCTTTTTCGCCTCGGGATCTCCCCCCAGAAAAGGCGCGATGTCGACGATCGGCAGATTGAATTCACTCATCTTGCTGTGCTCCGCATTTGCTCAAAACTTGATCTTGCCCAAAGCTAGGAGCGCAAAAACGATGGCGACGAGCGTCTTTTTGTTAGCCTAGCGTGCGCAAAAAACGCACGCTCATCACGAAATCAGCCAGAACCACCAGAAAACAAAGGCCGCCACCGTGTTGCACTCCAGTCTCCTGAAGCAAATCGATGAAATCGCGCGGAGCGGATCGATTAGATCAGCGGCAGAGGTGCTTAATGTTTCAGCGTCTTCAATAAACCGCCGCCTCATTCAACTCGAAGAAGAATTCGGGATGCCCCTGTTTCACCGTCACCGGCAAGGCATGGCTCTGACCGCCGCGGGTGAAATTGTAGTGGCCCATATCCGCGAAACCCTGCGCGACCATGAACGGATGCATCACCGGCTTAAGGAACTGCTTGGCACTCGGGAAACGCAGGTGCGCATCTCGGCCATGCATGGTCTTGCCTCCGGCATTCTGCCCAGACTCATCCGGAAGTTTCGTGAAGAGCATCCTGAAATCCTGATCACTGTGCGCGCCCAGACCACAACCGGCGTCGAGGCTGATCTCGCCATGGGTGTAGCTGATCTAGGACTCTCCTATGCCTATCCAAGCGGGCAATCCATTCCCGCCACCGCGATCTTCCCCACCCGCCTCGGTGTTGTAGTTGCCGCCAATCACCGCCTTGCCAAACGTTCCGATCTTCGCTTGATGGAAGTCGCGGCATTTCCCTTAGCCATCGCTGACGAAACCATGACCATCAACCACCTGATCAGTGACGCATTTTCAACGGCTGGCATTGACCTGCACCCGACCTATAAATCCAACTCTGTCGAACTGCTGAAATCCATGGTCCGTGCAGGAGAGGCGATCACCTTTCTCAGTCGGATTGATGTGGATGAAGACCTCCGCGCCAATCAACTCGCCTATGTGCCCGTGCTCGGGCGCGAGTTGAAAAACCACGAACTGCGCCTCGGTCATCGGCAAAACAGCGCACTGGCTACACCTGTGACCCTATTCGAAGAATTCCTGCGCGCCCACATTTCCCTGATCGAAACACCGTGGGTTTAGTGGACCTGTCCGATTTTAGTTCCGTTCTTTTTTGAGCAATAATTGCTATGAAGGAGATAAAGAATGGCAAAGAAATACACAGACGAGTTTGGGCGCGATGCCTGTGTCCCAAATCTCCTTCAACTTTTTGCGAAGTCTTTGGGCTAAACGCACTCCTCGATAGCTACCAAAATCTCTGCAGTGATCTCCTCTGTAACGTTTTGACTATGCTGGCTTCCGATACCACGACTAGTACACATTTCAATTGCGGCCAGCACTGCATCCGCGGCAGACTTCTCACCAATATGATCAAGCATCATTGCGCCCGACCATATTGCTGGGATTGGGTTTGCGATGTTTTTTCCCGCAACATCCGGAGCAGAGCCATGAACAGGTTCAAACATAGATGGTACGCTGGAATCAGGACAAATGTTAGCAGAGGCAGCAAACCCGAGCCCCCCTTGAATGGCTGCGCCCAGATCTGTCAGAATGTCTCCAAACAAGTTGGACGCAACAACAACATCTAGGCTTTGAGGTGCCATCACCATCTTGGCGCACATTGCGTCAATGTGCATATGGCTCACTGTCACATCCGGATAGTCTTCGGCGACTTCCCGTGTCACTTCATCCCAAAATACCATGGAATATTTTTGCGCATTCGATTTGGTCACAGATGTTAGATGATTGCGACGTGAGCGAGCTTGTTCAAAACCAAAACGAATAATTCTCTCCACACCTTTGCGGGTAAACACCGAAACCTCCGTTGCGACTTCGTTATCCCGACCTTGATGTACACGCCCTCCGGCACAGGAGTATTCGCCTTCTGTATTTTCCCGGATGCACAAAATGTCAAATGCCTCGCTTTTTAGTGGCCCCTCAACACCCGACAAAAGTCGGTGCGGGCGAATATTGGCATATTGATCAAAGGCTTTCCGTATTGGTAGCAAAAGCCCGTGCAGCGACACCGCATCCGGCACTGTTTCTGGCCAGCCTACAGCGCCTAGATAAATTGCATCAAATTTCGACAGTTGCGCAATGCCATCCTCTGGCATCATAACGCCATTTTTTAAATAGTAATCGCAAGACCAAGGAAACTCTTCGCTTTCCAGATCAAAGCCAAATCGTTCGCCTGCTTTGTACAGCACCTCCATCGTTGCATCGGTTACATCCAAACCGATACCGTCACCGGGAATTAATGCAATTTTATAGGTTGTCATTGTTAATATTCCTCATCCTAATTTTGAACAAGCACCTTCAAGATAACGCTTCATTGCACAATGGCCTCGGGTGTATAGGGCGGTTACAAATTAGACCAAGGTAGCGTCGGCATCGTGTGAACCCTGCTCGGTCGCCTCAACCCGCCATTTATGGAACGGCTGGACGCTGTCCGTGCGCGCATCCACACTGAAGCCTACATTGCCGCCACCGAGCACCTGTCAACGGCGGAGTAAAATCAGACCATTGGGCGGCGCAAAAGTAGGCCACTTTGGTGTTGTGCGTGACGGGTGCGCAGAGCGCAGGCGGCCAGTCAACCGCGCTCCCCAAATAGCTGGCGGTTGACTGGCCGTCTTGGCCCGTGAGGGCCAAGCCATGGATTTTCGATCAGGGGGTTTTGGTGGCTTTTCGCGCTTGGCTCTGAGCCAGGCGATAGCTCTCGCCATTCATCTCGAGGATGTTGACGTGGTGGGTCAACCGGTCGAGAAGCGCGCCGGTGAGGCGCTCGGTGCCGAAGGTTTCCGTCCATTCATCGAAGGGCAAGTTGCTGATGATCAGCGTGGCCCCACGCTCGTAGCGTTGTGAGATCAATTCAAAGAGCAGCTCGGCCCCGGTTTTGGAGAGAGGGACAAAGCCCAATTCGTCGATGATCAGCAGTTTTACGTTGGCCATCTGTTTTTGAACCCGAAGCAGGCGGCGCTCGTCACGCGCTTCCATCAGTTCGTTGACCAAGGCTGCGGCGGTGGTGAAGCTGACCGTCATCCCTTTCTGGCAAGCGGCAAGCCCCAGGCCGAGGGTGACATGGGTTTTGCCCGTGCCGCTTGGGCCAAGGGCGATCACGTTCTCACGCCGCTCGATCCAGTCGCAGCGCGCCAGCTCCAGCACTTGCATCTTGTTCAGTTTGGGGATCGCCTTGAAGTCGAAGCTGTCGAGGCTTTTGGTGGCCGGGAACTTGGCCGCCTTGATGCGGCGCTCGACCATCCGTCGCTCGCGATCGATCAGCTCCAGTTCGACCAAGCGCGTCAGGAACTGGACGTGGTCCAAGCCCTCGGCAG
>NZ_FORY01000019.1 GCF_900114135.1 Celeribacter halophilus | reverse complement strand
ATCCATAATCACTGGGACGGGTTGCAGACCTTCCTGACCGATGGGCGCGTCGAGATCGACAATAACCGCGTCGAAAACCTGATCCGACCGATCGCTCTCAGTCGCAAGAATGCGCTCTTCGCGGGTCACGACGAAGGCGGCATCGCCTGGGGCCGTGTCGCTTCTCTGATCGAGACCTGCAAGATTAACGGCATAGAACCCTTTGCCTATCTCAAGGCCACCCTGACAGCGGTCGCCAATGGCCATCCGCAAAACAGCATAGACGATCTGCTGCCGTGGAACTTCAAGCTGTCAAGCTAAGCTGCATGTGATGTCCTGCGAACGCTTACTTATTTCTGGAGACGGATCATGAACACTCAGGCTTGCGCATCTCTTTTGAACGACTTCCGTATGACTGTGCCAAAGGGTACAGATCTTGCGGCAGACCTCATTGGGAAAGACGCTTCATTCGACGGGCCGTATGGCAAAAAAGAGATTGTCTATGCGGACTACGTCGCTTCTGGCCGGGCATTGATGTCTGTGGAGCGCTTTGTTTTGGAGAAAGTGCTTCCATATTACGCCAACAGTCATACGGAGGCCTCTTTTTGCGGAGGGTTTATGACCCGTCTTAGAAATCAGGCTCGTGCGGTTATTGCCGCTCATTGTGGCGCGGATGAGGGGCATGCCGTTATCTTCTCTGGATCGGGAGCCACAGCAGGGTTGAATCGTCTTGTACGATTGATGGGAGCAGATTGGGGCCGAGTTAAAATCATCATTGGGCCTTATGAGCATCACTCCAATATTCTGCCTTGGCGTGAAAGCGGGGCAGAGGTGATTGAGTTGCCCGAGAGTTCCACTGGTGGTCCGGACATGCATGCGTTGGAAACGGCTTTGAAAGATGTCGCATCTTATGATCGCGTGATCTGTTCTTTTTCTGCGGCGTCTAATGTGACTGGCATCATCGCAGATGTGAAAGGGATCACCCGGCGAGTGAAAGCTGCCGGTGCCAAGATTGTTTGGGATTATGCGGGAGGCGGTCCTTATTTGCCAATCTCTATGTCCCTGGCTGAGGGCGCGGAAATTGATGCGATGGTCTTCTCGCCGCATAAATTCATTGGGGGGCCGGGAGCTTCTGGTGTGCTCATTATACGTCGTGACGCGGTTGTTTCCGATCGTCCAACATGGGTTGGTGGCGGCACGGTCCGCTTCGTGTCTTCGCAGACCCACGACTACAGCCTGGACCTTGAGCATCGTGAGGAGGCCGGAACACCGAATGTCATAGGCGACATTCGCGCTGCACTTGCTGTGATCGTCAAAGAACAGATCGGGCAGGATGTTATGACACGCCGTAACAGAGAGCTGTCACAACGTGCGATGACAGTACTGCAGGATGCCCCGATGATTGATTTGCTCGGTTTGAAAGATGCTGATCGTCTTCCGATCCTGTCTTTCCGTGTGCGTCATCCGCAGGGAGGCTTTCTGCATCAACAGCTTGCAACCAAAATCTTAAGTGACCGATATGGAATTCAGGCGCGTGGCGGCTGTGCCTGCGCTGGCCCTTATGTGCTGCGACTTCTGGGCGTCGATAATATTGCCCAGAAGTTGCGCGAAGAAATACTCGATGGGAATGAGATGGAAAAACCTGGTTTCGTGCGGCTAAATTTGTCTGTTTTGATGACCGACGGTGAGGTGGATTTCATTTTGAGAAGCATTCTGAGCCTTTCGGAAGAGGCTGCCCGCTATGTCGGAGACTATCAAGTCGATTCCGCTCGCGCGATCTTCACGGCAAAGGCCGCTTAAGGCGATTAACTCTAATCGCAGATTTTACTTAAAGAAACTCCCCTTATACACATAGTCTAAGGGGAGTCCTGCCGAGGATCGAAGAAGAGTTCCAAAGCGCCGTTGCTTGGCCTCTGGAGCCCTCTGGGCTTCAGGTTAAATAATGAATCAGATGAAACGCTGTGTGCTCGAAATAGCTTTGTGTGACGTCGCAGTCGCCTCCGAGCGCTGTTGGGCTGATGCCGTAGACTTACAACTGGCCATCGCATCATCTGAGTGCCATTAATTTTAAATGGATGACTTCGCGACCGAAATTCACTGGAAATCACTGCTTCTGTCATTGCCGAAAAACGGCGTTGCCAGACATTTCCGCACCGAAGAAGACTGTTTGCGGCGCCTGTGCGAGGTGCAGTTTCCGAATGGTGTTACATGCTCGAAATGTGGTTCCTCTCAGCTATCTGATTTGGCTGATCGACACTTTTACCACTGCAAAGATTGCCGGTTCCAGTTTTCCGCCCGACAAGGAACGGTCTTTGAGCGCAGCAACCTTCCATTGTTTAAATGGTTCATATGCGCCGAAATCGCCATACGGGCTCATTCTGCGAAAAAGCTTCATGTCAGCTTTTCTATTTCTGCGGTTATGATGCGGTTGTCTGTTTCTCGCAAAACTGCGCTGCGCCTGCGAGCTTTGGTCCCGCAAGAGCTATTGTCTTCTGATGGAGGGGTGCTGGGCAGCTGCGTTTCTACGCAAAAGATTGATCCGCCGAGATCATGCGAGCCGGGGACTGAAGAACATCTTTTATGGCTAGATTCTGCACTGGAGCGGCAAGTTCGTCTTTAAAGTAACTGCTGAATAAAGTAGCCCCTTTCTCTTGCGTTTGCTGTATGGTCCTCGAAAAAAACTCATAATTAAAATTTTGTTGACGGGATGAAAGGAGGTTTTGCCGCGACTATTGAGTGAATTTGAACGGCGGTTACGTCGGTGGGAAAAAGATCGGGACAACAGTTCCGTGATGACTATTTCTCTTGATCGAATTCTTCCGTCAGAATGATCTGATAGAGCAGTTGGATAGCAAGTGCGAAAAACAAAGTTATCCAGATTTTCGCGTAAGCTTATGATATTGCTTGAATATATGACTCGACTCTTCATTTTCGATTGAATAGCGAAGGGTCTCATACGGCTCGGGAATGCCGAGTTTAACACGAAAGAAAACTTAAACACCACGCACTGGGGGCAGTGCGCGAACGGAGAAACTATGGCTGCGCCTTTTCAATCATACACCATCGATGTTGCACCGGATCCTGCGATCCCGGCCTATGCATCTATGGCGGGGATGGCAGGTGCGCTTGGGAAGAACCGCTCCGTAGAACTGGGCTACGAGAACCTCGACCGGCTTCTGCCCTACGACGGAATTCGCAATGTCGTCCATCGCTCCAACTCCGCAAAGACTGGAGCGCTTGTCGGGAGAACAGAAGAGGACTCCAATCTGTCTCGCGTTGTTGGCTTTGAGTCTGGCTTGGAGCGTGCGGTGGCCATCAGTGCCTTGATTCATCCCAATACCTTTGGCTTGAAGTGTCAGCCTCGGCACTTTGGGTTCGAGCAAAAAGTTGATGACGTCGGTTCCAACACGCTCGATTTTCTCGTGACTCTGCGAAATGGGCAAAAAACTTATCTCTATGTGAAGAATGACGATAGTCTCGGGAGAACCAAACAGGCTTTGATTTGTGAGCAGATCCGGCTGCAACTCCCAGAGGGCTGTGGGTTCGCTGTCGTATCAGAGGCGAGTTTCTCACCGCAACTGCGCGGCAACAACGAAAGGATCTTCTTGGCGAAGAGGTTCCCGGACCCTGAGGCAGACGCTCGTCTTGTGGAGGTTCTTGAGGATATTATCGACAAGCCAAAATTCACGATTGAGGAACTCGTAATCCGTGGAGTTGGACCGCGCGACAAGGCTGAACAGGGGCGCATGTTTGACGCCGTGCTTCGTGCCATCGCCGACTTCCGCCTCTTTGCCGACAAGAAACGGCTGATTGACTACCCGACAGTTGTGGGGAGACCAGAATGAGTGTGCTTCCGACATTTCATTTTCCACAAGGGACTTTGATCAGTTTTGATAGCCATGCACTTGTGGTGTCTGGATTCTGTCGGGACGGCTTGATCGTCTGGGACAGGGCGCTGGAGCAGCAGACGGCTCAGCACTTCGTCCTTGAACATGCGAAGGTTCGCGAAATCATGGGGCGGCTGGATACGGTCGTTGATGAAACCTTCGGGAGTGACGGGCCTGAAGAGGCGGCGCTTGCCGCACAGGAGCGGGCTTCAATCTCGGCGTGGGAAAGTGCGACCGATGAAGAACGCTACGAAGCCCAGCTGAAAGAGGCGTGGTGTCTCGCTTCACAGAAGGTTCTGCAGGGTGCCCGCAAAACGGAAACCAATATCACCAGAAGATTTGATGCGATCCAGGCCGACGCTTTTCGCCGGCAGCGCCTTTTGAAACGCGGGACGGATCGGAATGGCGCGTTTCAGGCAAAGACCTGGGGCCCGAAACGCGTGAGCCAGTTCTGCACGATGTATTTCGGCCAGCTGCGCCCGTCGCCAGAGGCGCTGTTGAACAAGAAGGCGAGCGGGAACAAGACGACACCCAGAATGTCTGCTGAGGCCAGCTTGTTGCTGGATCGGATCTGCAAAAAGTACTGTTCAACTGCTCAGCCGTCGAAAGCATCAATTGAAAGAACTGTCAAACAGGCGTTCCGGAGGGAATCTGCCGAGCGGATGTCGAATGGCCGACCTCCCCTCACGTGCCCTCACCGTAACACCATCTATCGTCGCCTCGCTCAATTTACGAAGTTTGAATTGGTTGTTGGGCGCGCGGGTATTCAAGAGGCTATGAAGGAATTCTCGCCGACACAGCATGGTGTGCGAGCTCTGAAACCAGGCGAATTGATTGAGCTCGACTTCTGGCATGGTGATGTCTTCACCCTGCGCCAGAAGAGTGACTTTTGGGGCCTTCTTTCTCCGGATCTCCAGGAAAAGCTCGAGCAGAAGGTGAAGAACAAAAAGACAAAGAAAAAGAAAAAGAAGAAAGCACAACGCCTTTGGGTCTGTGCGGCCATTGATGTAGCGACGCGTATGATCCTCGGGATCGGCGTAGCTGAAACCGCGAATGTCCGCACCGTCATTGAGGTGTTGGACATGACGACGCGCGACAAAAGCCAGTATAGCCAACTTGCAGGCTGTAGTATGGCTTGGAGCCAGGCGACCGGCATTGGAACGGTTGTCGTGGATACGGGCAACGAGTTCTTCGACGCGCAGGTGCAAGCGGCAATCGTTGGGCTGGGCGGATCTTACATCTACGGGCGCACGGGGGTGCCGATGGACAAACCCTTTGTCGAAAGGTTTTTCCGGACGCTGCGGATGATGTTTGCTGACGAACTTCCCGGCAAGACAGGGTACTCACCTGACTGCCTGATCGCATATGACAAAGAAGGCATGGCCGCCTTCGATGCTGATGTTTTTCGCCACCTGCTGGTGAGGTTCTGTGTCGACTACTATCCTCTTCAAGAGCATATGGGCCTCATGGGAAAGCGTCCTGTGGATCAATGGAAAGATGCCATGAAATATGGGGCGGTCGGGGCACCGAGCGTGCGTGTGCGACGCAGGGCTACCGGTCTGAAGCTCTCACGGAAATTGACGAAAGAGGGCGTCCGCATTCTTGGTGTTCCGTTCGGGGAGCAAAGCCAGTTTCCGAAGAAACTATGGGAAGCAGGGGTTGATCTCGAAATCCGCCTCGATCCGACGGATATGCGTGAAGTGACGGCACTGCACGAAGGGAAAATCTACCACTTGGAAAACCAGCGTCCAGATCTGGCACATCACACTGTCCGCACGCTTATGGCCGCAATTGAAAAAATGCGGGCAACGAAACCTCAGGATAAGAAGTTTTATGAATATGTTCTGGCAAAGCATGCGAGTTGGATCGACGAAAAAATCCAGTCCGGGATCGAGGCACACGGATTACCTTCTACAGAGCTAAAGGAGGAAACGCTCGAGTGGTTTGAGAATAGTCACTGCGTTCGCCTCCAGATTGAGAAAAATCCCGCAGAATCGATCTCTGCCGATATGGACACTCTGCTGTCCGGTGGGCAGGGCAGGGGTATCTACTCACCCGAAATGATCGAGGCGGAAAAGCGTTCCAGGGCTGATAAAGAAGCCTCGGAACCCCTGGGAGAAGGTGCGGAGCCATGTACCACCACCGCCCCCACCAATGACACATCCGCGCCGCCAGATGTCGGATCTGACCGTGCCGCGCGGCAATCGGTGGGCACGGGGACCAACAAGAAGAGCAAAGGGAAGACGAAGGCGCCGGGCAAGACGTTTTCTGGTGCGCCGAAGGGAAGGGGAAGTTTCAAATGACCAAAGAGAATTCGCTGGATGGGATGTCCTACGTCAAAAGGAAAGCACGTTTGCGGAAGATGTATTTCCACATGTCGCGTGCCGAGGAACTCGATGCTTTGTTTCAGGAGGCCGTCGACGATTACGACTCTGGCGTCTTGTCCGAAGAGCCGTTCGAGGCCAGTTGTCTGACGATCATCGGGCAGAGTAATTCGGGCAAGACCAGGGAGATCCGGCACGCATTGGGGCGTCTGCAAGCTGGGGACCGGCAGTTGGAGTGTGGGCGTGCGATTCAGGCGGTGTCGATCGTTCTTGATGGGGAAACGACTTGGAAATCACTGGGTATCAAGATTCTCGAGCAAGTGGATTATGACATGTCCCCGAGAAAGACCGAGCATGAAATCTGGACACGTGTTCGGCAACAGTTGCGCGATAAGGGAATGTGGATTGTCGCAATTGATGAATGCCAGCACATGTTCGAAACACTGGGTGAAAAAGACACAAGAAAGGTGATCAACTCGATCAAAACCTTGATCAAGAACCCCGATTGGCCTGTGGTTGTCGTGTTGAGCGGAATTCCCGAGCTCCTTGAGAAGGTCAATTTGGATCCGCAATTGAGAAATCTGGCGACTGCTTACAATATGCGTTCTCTTGATCCGAATTGCGACGAGGATCTCCATGAGATTGATACGGCGTTCTATAACTATGCGGCAGTGCGAGGCGTAAATATCGACGGTGTTCGCAATGAGGAAACCTACCGGCGCCTTTGCTATGCGACCGGACATCATTTCGGTCGCGCCTTCAAGTTCATGGTCAGCTTGTTCGCGTCAATCGAGGATGACGAACGTTTCCTGAACCTTGATATATTGGCCGACCACTATGCCCAGAAGACGCAGTGCATTCCTGGCCACAACCCGTTCATTCGCGAAGATTATCACCTTTGTGACGTGTCGGTGTTGTTGGCTGGCTTGGATGGTTGAGTATTCCGTAGCACATAAAAATTTTCCAAAATTCATCGCGCCCCGACTTGTCGAAGTCGGGGCTTTTTATATCTGTGTGTATGTGCGAAACTCCTTAAAGGTATGGAATTTCGAGAGAAATCACGCGTTTTGGAAACGCGTTCAGGTGACTCGGAAATGCGTTGCTGTGAATGGTGTGAAAATTATCCAATGATTTCAATGGGTGGATTTGAGCCAGCGGAAATCGGATGAGGTAATTCACATTTCGGAAAAGGCCTGTGCGGCGCTTCCGGCGTGGCTTACGGCACGAGTTTTCCGGGGTTGAGGATGTTTTTTGGATCCATCGCCGCTTTGATCTGTCCCATTAGATCCCAAGCCGCGCCATGTTCTTCGGGCATGAGGCTTTTCTTGCCCATCCCGATCCCGTGCTCGCCGGTAATGGTCCCGCCAAGCGCCAGCGCACGTTCGGCCATCCGGTGTGCGAGGCGTTTGCCCTCTTTGATTTCGGCTTCGTCATTGGGATCGACCAGCAAGATCGCGTGGAAATTGCCGTCGCCCACATGGCCCAGAATCGGCCCGTGAAGCGGTGAGGCCGCGATGTCTGCGCGGGTTTGTTCGACGGCTTCGGCAAGTTTCGAGATCGGCACGCAAATGTCGGTGACAACGGCTTTTGTCCCTTTGCGGAGCGCCAGACAGGCCCAATAGGCGTGGTGGCGCATGGTCCAGAGCGCGGTGCGATCTTCGGATTTGGCGGCCCATTCGAAATCCGAACCGCCGAAATCATGCACGATCTCGCCGAACATCTCGACCTGTTCCGCGACCGTGGCCTCCGAGCCGTGGAATTCCACGAACAGATGCGGTTTGAGCGGGAAGTTCGCGCCGGAATAGAGGTTCACGGCATGAACGCTTTCGGCATCGAGAAACTCGATCCGCGCCATCGGAAGCCCCACCTGAATCGTGGCAATCACGGCCTCGACTGCCGGACCGATCTCTTCAAAGGAACAGACAGCGGCGGAGATGGCTTCGGGCTGTCCGTGAAGGCGCACGGTCATTTCCGTGATCAGGCCCAAGGTGCCTTCGGAGCCGACAAAGAGCGAGGTGAGGTCATATCCTGCGGCGGATTTGCGCGCGCGGCTTCCGGTGCGGATGATCTTGCCATCCGCGAGTACCACCTCAAGCCCTGTGACGTTTTCTTTCATTGTGCCGTATTTGACCGCAGTCGTCCCCGATGCCCGCGTCATCGCCATGCCGCCAAGGCTGGCATTGGCGCCCGGATCGACGGGGAACATCAGCCCCGTGTTACGCAGCTCGACATTGAGGGCCTCGCGCGTGATGCCGGGTTGCACAACGGCGTCCATATCGGCGTCATTGACGCGCAGCACCTGATTCATACGGCTGAAATCAACTAACAGCCCGCCAGATGTCGCGAGGGTTTGTCCCTCAAGCGAGGTGCCCGCGCCGAAAGCAGTGACGGGAATCCCGTGTGCATGACATATTTTCATGATTTCCGAAACTTCTGCCGTGGTTTCGGGATAGGCGACCGCCTCGGGCGGGGTTGGGGGGAACCATGTCTCGGACAGACCGTGTTGATCGAGTTCGGACTTGGATCGTGTGAGCCGACCCTCTAAAACGGAAGAAAGCTCGGTATAGGCTGTGTCAATCATGGGACTCACTCGTCTGTTCAGGTCCGATGACCATAATGGACGTGGGCAGGCAGGAAAAGCCAGCAGGGCAAGTACGCTGAAACACGAAGGGATCGCGCAGATGGCCGAGGAGAAGACGTCATATCCGGCAAAGGCCATGGCCGAGATACGTGAAGGTCTCTCCGATGCGCTTGATCTGGTCCGCAGGCGTGGGCCGAGCCAGATCCAGTTCTGGTTTATTGCGCTTTTGATCGGCATTGCCTCCGGCTTTGCCGCATTGGGGTTCCGCAAGGGGATCGACCTTCTTCAAGGCATGTTCTACGGCACGCCCGACCTGCGCCATTTGCACACATTTGCCAGCGATTTGCCGTGGTATTGGGTTTTGTTCCTGCCGGTCTTTGGCGGGCTTGTGGTGGGCATCGTGTTGAACTGGTTCACGCCGGACGGGCGGGTGCGTTCGGTCGCGGATGTGATCGAGGGGGCCGCGCTCAATCAGGGGCGGGTGGAGAAACGTGCAGGTCTGGCCTCGGCCTTTGCCTCTTTGATCACGCTCTCGACGGGTGGCTCTTCGGGGCGCGAGGGGCCGGTGGTCCACCTTGCCGGTGTGATCTCCACATGGGTGTCCAACCGGCTTCACGCTGACGGAATCACGGGGCGCGACCTGTTGGGATGTGCAGTGGCAGCGGCGGTGTCCGCCTCGTTCAATGCACCGATTGCGGGGGCCTTGTTCGCGTTGGAAGTGGTGCTGCGCCATTTCGCGGTTCATGCTTTTGCCCCCATCGTCATTGCGTCTGCTGCAGGGACGGTGATCAACCGGCTGGAATTCGGAGGTGTAACCGAGTTCACGCTGGCTGCCGAAGGGGCGTTGAGCTTTTATGTCGAATTGCCCGCCTTCCTGATCCTCGGTCTGCTCAGTGGCCTCGTCGCCGTGTTGATGATGCGTTCGATTTTCATGGCGGATGATTTCGGCTCGTGGGTGCAGGAGAAACTGCACTTGCCGCCCGTGCTCAGACCGGCATTTGCGGGGCTTTTGCTCGGCCTCATGGCCATTCAGTTTCCGCATATCATCGGGGTTGGCTATGAAACCACATCGGCGGCGCTGACCGGGCATCTGCTCTTGTGGCAGGCGGTGGTCTATACGGTGATCAAGGTGATTGCCGTTTCCATCACCATGGCGGGCCGGATGGGCGGCGGGGTATTCTCGCCCGCGCTGATGGTGGGGGCTTTGACAGGGCTGTCTTTCGGCCTCGTGGCCACGGCGATTTTCCCGACCGTCTCCGGCACGGCCACGCTCTACGCTCTGGCCGGAATGGGGGCTGTGGCCGCCGCGGTTCTGGGCGCGCCGATTTCGACCACCTTGATTGTGTTCGAACTCACCGGAGACTGGCAAACGGGGCTTGCGGTGATGGTTGCTGTGTCCTTGTCCACCGCGCTTGCCTCGCGCCTTGTGGATCGCTCGTTCTTCCTGACACTGCTGGAACGGCGGGGCGTGCATCTGGCCGCAGGGCCGCAGGCCTATCTCTTGGCCACGGTGCGGGTGCATCAATGCTACCGCGCACCGGACGCGCCACGGGCAGCACCAGAGGCCGCCTGTCGCGAGTTGATTTCTCAGGGGATTTACCTGTCCCCCAATGCCACGCTTGAACGCGCCATGCCTCTGTTCGAGAAGAACAACCTGATCTTCATTCCGGTCGTGACGCTGCGCGAGGAAACAGGACCGGAACTGCACGGGGCGTTGTTTCACGTCGATGCGCTTCGGGTGTTTTCGCGTAAACTGGCGGAAACGGCGGCAGAGGAACATTCCTGACATGACAAACGCGGGCCAGAGACCCGCGTTTATGTGTGTTTTCAAAGCGTTTGGAGCCAATCCTGCGCTACGATTTCCACGAAGGCTTGAGGCTGTCAGACCAGATCAGAGCTGTTCGACGGCGGCTTTCTGGGCATAAAAGGCGATGTGATCCTTGATCGCTGCGGCCACATCATTGGGGGCCTCATAGGTCCAGGCCGCATTCTTGATCACCACGGATTTCGTATGAATATCGTAATGTTTGGCCGTGCCTTTGAACGGGCAGGCCGCGACCGTGTCGGTTTCTTCCAGAAAGGCCATGGCAAGGTCTTCGCGCGGAAAATAGATCACCGGCGGGTAATCCCCTTCGGTCAGTTCCAGCGCTCTGGCGCTTTCGCCAAGCACAGCGCCACCGGCGCGCACAACCCATTTTCCCGCAGCGGGGCGAATTGAAATATGGTCTCCCATGTCTTTGTCCTTCTTGTGTCATTGTCGAGCACCCGAAGACGTTTTGCGAAAAATAAAATGGTTTTCGAAAAGCGTCCCGAGCGGGCGCCGATGGTGTGAGCCTTTCAAAACGTGCGGAGCACGTTGATCTCGAAAGGGTTCTATCAGGGTTTTTGTATCCGGTATATGTCAGACGGGTGTCACGGCTTGTCGCAGCCAGACGTGGGCCTGTTCGGACACGCGGTCCTTGAGCTTTTCCCAGACTGTTTCGTGATAGTCGTTGATCCAGTCGCGTTCCCACGGGGCCAGTTCGTCTGCAAGGATCAGATTGCGGTCGATGGGCACCCATGTCAGCGTTTCGAAGTTGAGCATGTCGCGCCCGTCCGCCCCTTCGATGTCCGGCGCTTTTTGCGTGGCGATCAGGTTTTCGATCCGGATGCCGAAGGCGCCTTCGCGGTAATACCCCGGCTCGTTGGACAGGATCATTCCTTCTTGCAGAGGCAGCAGGGATGTCCGTGAAATCCGTTGCGGTCCTTCGTGGACCGAGAGGTAGGAGCCGACGCCGTGGCCTGTGCCGTGGTCATAGTCGCGCCCCATCCGCCACAGCGGTGCGCGCGCCAGCGCGTCGAGGTGAGCGCCAGCCACGCCACGCGGGAAAGCTGCGGTGGAAATGGCGATCATGCCCTGCAAAACGGCAGTAAAGGCCGCGCGTTCCTCAAAGCCGGGATCACCCAGAGCAATGGTGCGGGTGATGTCTGTTGTGCCGTCCTGATATTGCGCACCGCTGTCGATGAGCAACAGCTCTCCCTCACGTAGCGCGCGGTTGGTGTCTTCGGTCACGCGGTAATGCACGATGGCTCCGTTCGGGCCGGAGCCGCAAATCGTGTCGAAGGAAATCTCCTTGAGCTGATTGGTGGCGGCGCGGAAGGATTCGAGGGCTTTCACCACTTCGATCTCGGTCAGGTTCTCGGGCGGCTGTTCGGAGAGCCACGAGAGAAATTCGACCATCGCCGCCCCGTCACGCAGATGCGCCTCGCGGGTGCCTGCGATCTCTTCGGGTGTCTTGCAGGCTTTGGGAAGGATGCAAGGATCGTCGCCTTCGACAATCTCGGCATTTTTCAGCATGGTTTTGACGGCGAAAGGTGCGGTGTTCGTGTCCACAAGCACGCGACAGGTCAGCTCTTCAAGAGCCATGCCGAAGGCGGCGCGGGGCAGGATGGAGATGCGCGGGTCAGGGCCGAGATCGGCGTATTTCGCTGCATCATCAAAAAGCATCAGCCGCCCCGTGATGGTGAGGATGCCAAAGGCCTGCACCACCGGATTATGCGCAATGTCGGAGCCTCGGATGTTCAACAGCCACGACAGGCTGTCGGGCAGGGTGAGCACCACGGCTTCGGCCCCTTGTGCGGCCACGGCCTCGCCAATCTCGGCGAATTTCTCTTCGGAGGTCTTGCCGGTCAGTTCCACAGGCTGCTTGCTCACCGGCGCACTGGGGCGTGCTGGTCGGTCGGTCCAGATACGGTCCACCAGATTGCTGGTGGCGATCATTTCCTTGCCCGTGCCGAGCAGGGTCTTGCGCAGACTTTCCACCTCGCGAATGCTGTGCAGCCAAGGGTCGAAACCGATCTTCGCGGCATCGGTTTTCAAAAGCCATGTGCCCAGCGAGGTGGCGGGCCAGTCGATATAGTCGAACAGTTTCGGGTCACATTGCGCCCGCACCTGCACTGTGTAGCGCCCGTCGGTGAAAATAGCTGCTTGGGAGGCGAGCATCACGGCAAACCCGGCCGATCCGGTGAACCCCGTCAACCATGCCAGACGTTCGTCACAGGGGGCCACATATTCGCCCTGATGGGCATCCGCACGAGGCACAAGAAATGCGTCCAGCCCCGTATCCAGCATTTCCTTGCGCAGCGCAGTCACGCGCGGGGCGGCCTGTTCGGGGCGGGTGGTCACATCAAAGCTTTGGAACATTTTGCAATGGTCCTTCCATGGTCATAATCGCGGATCATTCGACAGGCGCTCAGGAAGCGCGGCGCATTCCCATCACGCGGGCACGCGCCCGCGGGTCGCTGTCGAAAAGCGAGGCAAGTTGTTCCGTCATTGCTCCCGCCAGCTGTTCGGCATCGGTGATGGTCACGGCGCGGTCATAGTAGCGCGTCACATCATGGCCGATCCCGATGGCCAGCAGTTCCACCTGTTTGCGCTTCTCGATCATGGCGATCACGTCACGCAGGTGTTTTTCGAGGTAATTGGCGGGGTTGACGGACAGGGTGCTGTCATCCACTGGCGCGCCGTCCGAGATCACCATCAGGATTTTGCGCGCTTCGTGGCGTCCCACCATCCGGCGATGCGCCCATTCGAGCGCCTCCCCGTCGATATTCTCTTTGAGCAGCCCCTCTTTCATCATCAGGCCCAGATTGGCCCGTGTCCGGCGCATGGGGGCATCGGCGGATTTGTAGATGATATGACGCAGATCGTTCAGGCGTCCCGGCTGTTGCGGGCGACCCTGTCCGAGCCATTCCTCGCGTGACAACCCGCCTTTCCATGCCCGTGTGGTGAAGCCCAGAACCTCGACCTTGACGTTGCACCGCTCCAGCGTGCGGGCCAGAACATCGGCGCAGATCGCGGCGATCGAGATCGGGCGTCCGCGCATGGAGCCGGAGTTGTCCAGAAGAAGCGTCACAACCGTGTCGCGGAATTCCGTGTCTTTTTCGACCTTGAACGACAAAGGCGTTGTCGGGTTGGCCACCACACGCGCCAGACGTCCGGCGTCGAGAATGCCCTCTTCACGGTCAAATTCCCAAGACCGGTTCTGCTGCGCCTGAAGGCGGCGCTGCAATTTGTTGGCCAGCCGCGAAACGGCGCCCTTGAGCGGTTCAAGCTGCTGGTCAAGATAGGCGCGCAGGCGTTCAAGCTCAGCGGGTTCGGCCAGTTCCTCGGCCATGATTTCTTCGTCATGGGCGGTGGAAAAGACCTGATAATTCGGGTCGGCATCGGACACGGGCGCGGGCTGGGGCGGTTCAACTTCGGCTTCGTCTTGCGGCAGTTCGACCTCTTCGGAGAATTCCTCGTCAGCCAGATCATCCGAAGACACCGTTGCCTCCTGCATGTCCTGCTGTTGCTCCTGCGTGTCTTCCGCGCTGGCCTCGCTGTCGTCTTCCTGTTCCTGATCCTCGCCCTGATTTTCCGGCTCTTCGTCCTGTTCCTCGGTCTCGGCGGATTGATCCTCTTCGGGATCGGTCGCATCCGGGTCGTCGCCAAGCTGATCCCCGTAACCCAGTTCCTCGATCACGCGACGGGCGAGGCGGGCAAAGCCCTGTTGGTCTTCCAGCAGGACGTCGAGATCCTCGAACGTGTCCTGTGTTTGCCCGTCGATAAAATCGCGCCAGAGATCGAGCACATTTTCCGCCGCCTGTGGCAATTCGCGTCCGGTCGCCTTTTCGCGCAGATAATAGCCCATCGCTTGCGCCAGAGGGGCATCTTCGCGTTTGGTGATGCCGTCATATCCGCGCCGCGTGGCCTCACTGCCGATCTTGGCGTCGATATTCTTGCCGGTGCCGGGCATGTAGCGCGCGCCTGCCGCTTCGCAGCGGGCAGCTTCCAGCGCGTCGTAGATTTCAAAAGCCATCTGGCCCGGAGGCGCATAGCGTTGGAAGGTGCTCTGGTCGTGGAACTTGTGGCGCAAGGCCAGCGCATCCGCCGTGCCGCGCGCGATCAGCACTTCTTCTTTCGACATCCGACGCGAGACTTGCGGCAGGCGCACCGTATCGCCGGAAATGCCCGCCGGATCCATAGAATAGGTGACAGTCAACTCGCCATCGTCAGCGAGGACTTTCGTCGCTTCCGCGAGTGCTTTTTTGAATGGATCGGCCGGGTTGTCGCTGGGTTTGTTCATACCCTCGTTAAATCATGCGCGTGACAGTCGGGCAAGCGAAAGAGAAGCGCAGAAATGAGACAATGCCTGAGCGCGAGGTCGCACAGGTTTTGCGCTTCGGTGAACATAAGTCGCCCTTGAGTGTATGGTGTGTGCGGAACTAGGTTGCGGGCAACGGCACAGACTGCGTTTCAGACACTTGTCTGTGCGAAAATTGAAAAAGGAAATATGGAATGTCCAATCCGAAAATTGCCATTGTCATCGGCTCCACCCGTGACGCCCGTTTCGCCGACAAACCTGCTCAATGGCTTCTGGCCAAGGCGAAAGAGCTTTGTACCGAGCTTGATTTCGATCTGGTCGATTTGAAAGACTTTGATCTGCCCATGTTCAACGAGATGGCGTCGAACCTCTATATGCCGTCTGCCGACCTCGCTGCGATCAAATGGCAGGAGAAAATGGCCGAATATGACGGTTATATCTTCGTGACGCCGGAATATAACTCGTCGATCCCGGCCTCGTTGAAAAACGCTCTGGATCAGGCCGGTAAGGAGTGGGTGCGTAAACCCGCTGCTGTCTTGGGGTATGGCTCCGTCGGGGCGGCTCGCGCGGTCGAGCATTTGCGTGCCGTGGCAGTGAATCTGCAAATGGTGCCGGTGCGCTCCGCCGTCTATATCTCCGGCTCCGATTTCTTCAAAGTCTCGCCGCTTGGGGCCAATGCGGCAATGTCCGAGATTGAAGCCGGCATCCTGCCGTCGCTTGAGGCCATGCTCAGCGATCTGACGTGGTGGACCAAGGCAACGAAAACTGCCCGCGAGGCATAAGCCCGCAACGGATCACCTATTCAAAATAAACCCACGCACATTTCAGGTTAAGGGCCCGCCAGTTTGGTGGGCTTTTTCTGCGGGGCTGTGTTCATCGTTTTCCTATCCGCCGAGCAACATCCCGCGACACTGGCGCATCTTTTCCTCGGCCAGTGCTTTGGCGCGTGTGGCTTCCTCTTCGTCAAAAGAGAAACGTGATACCGAGAGCAATGTGCTTTGCGCCACATGGCCCGCGATCCGCAGGTCTTCATAGGCGGGGTTGGCCTCTGGAGGTATCAGCGTATCCAGCAAAGCTTGCATGGCCTGTTTGAGCGCGAAAATCTCCCGATCATCGTGATGTTGCGCCTCGGCGGACAGGCGTCCGGCGCAGTAGGCGAACTGACGGGCGAGCGGGTTGTCGGCGGGAAGTGGCGCTGCGCGAAGCGGCAAAGGGGCGAACAGAGCAAGGCAAAAGACCGCAGCGGTGGAGGGGGCGGTGTCCTGTCGTCTCTCTTTGCGCGTCTGTCCTGTCATGGCCTTTGTCCGTCGCTGATCTCTGTCGCTGAACCAAAGCCGTTCGCGTGCGTGTGAGGAGGGATCAAGGGGGAAGGCTTCCCTCGTGCGAGCGGCTTGTTACAGTCAGGCTAGGCCGATTTTCGGATTCTGGCAATAATTTTGTATATACTGTGGATATACTTTGGCTATACCTCCTCGCGCGAGGAACGAAGCCGATGACCTGTGCCGCTGATATTCAGGGCAGGGGGCTTGTCGGTAACACAGGCGCGCAAGAAAAAAAGGCGGACCCGAAGGCCCGCCTTTGAAATCTCGGTCTTGAACAGTCTCAGCTTGCGACGGAGGCCGCCGACTCGGGCAGTTCTTCGTCAAAGCAGCGCTGGTAGAACTCGGCGACGGTTTGCCGTTCCAGCTCGTCACATTTGTTCAGGAAGGTCAGGCGGAACGCATAGCCGATGTCGCGGAAGATCTCGGCGTTTTGCGCCCATGTGATCACGGTCCGAGGGCTCATCACGGTGGAGAGATCGCCGTTCATGAAGGCGGTGCGGGTGAGGTCGGCGACGGTGACCATCTGGCTGATCTGTTTGCGGCCTTTTTCGGTGTTGTAATGCGGCGCTTTGGACAGAACGATGTTCGATTCCGCATCATGGCTCAGATAGTTGAGCGTGGCCACGAGAGACCAGCGGTCCATCTGCGCCTGGTTGATCTGTTGCGTGCCGTGGTAAAGACCGGTGGTGTCGCCCAGACCAACCGTGTTGGCGGTGGCGAAGAGACGGAAATAGGGGTTCGGTGTGATGACTTCGTTCTGGTCCATCAGCGTCAGCTTGCCGTCATGCTCCAGCACGCGCTGAATCACGAACATCACATCGGCGCGACCCGCATCATATTCGTCGAACACGATCGCGCAGGGGTTGCGCAGTGCCCACGGCAGGATGCCTTCCTGAAACTCGGTGACCTGTTTGCCGTCTTTGAGCTTGATCGCGTCTTTGCCGATCAGGTCGATCCGCGAAATGTGGCTGTCGAGGTTCACACGCACGGAGGGCCAGTTCAGGCGCGCGGCCACCTGTTCGATGTGGGTGGATTTGCCTGTGCCGTGATAGCCCTGGATCATCACACGGCGATTGTGGCTGAAGCCTGCAAGGATCGCCATGGTGGTGTCGGGATCGAATTTATAGGTGGGGTCGAGTTCAGGGACACGGTCGGTGGTTTCGGCAAAGCCTTTCACCGTCATGTCTGTGTCGATGCCGAACACGTCGCGCACGGAAATGGTTTCGGTCGGTTTTGCGTTCGCATCCATGATATTGCCCGCTCTATTCATCGCATTTCATTACTCACCTGACTTCGTGCCCTATCGCGCCGAGAGGTGCAAGAGGCAGAGCGCCGAGAAGACGTGCATTCTCTGTGTGCGGGCTGTGCACAGACTCACGCCAGCGTGAAGAGGCGTGAGGACAAAAAGGTGATCCGCACCGTGATCCGGCCCGTAGACCTCATAACCTCGACACTGGGTTGAGGACCGAAAGGGAGATACACTTATGAAACGCACAATTTTTGCCGCAGCCACCGCCACGATCCTTGCAACCACAGCTTTTGCCGATGATTCCATGATGAAAAACCCGATGGTGGGCGGCGCTGAAATGTTCGCTGACAAAAATATCGTCGAGAACGCCGTGAACTCCGCCGACCACACCACGCTCGTGGCCGCTGTGCAAGCCGCCGGTCTTGTCGAGACCCTGTCGGGCGAAGGTCCTTTCACCGTGTTTGCTCCGACCAACGACGCCTTCGCCGCTCTGCCGGAAGGAACGGTCGAAACGCTTCTGAAACCTGAAAACAAAGATCAGCTGACCAAAATTCTGACCTGCCATGTGGTCGCCGCCGATGTGATGTCCGAAGCTCTTGTCGGTATGATCGAAGATGATGGCGGTATGCATGACGTGCCGACCGTGGGCGGGTGCACGCTCAAGGCGATGGTCAAGGACAGCATGGTGATGATCGAGGACGAGCAGGGTAATGCCGCCACGGTCACCATTGCGGATGTGGACCAGTCGAATGGCGTGATCCATGTGATCGACAAGGTTCTGCTTCCGGCGATGTAAGCCTTTCGGGCCTTCGCGTCTGTTAACGAGTGTTTTGGTGGGGTGTGCACAGTGCATACCCCGCTTTTTTGTCGTCTTCACTTGGCCTCGGTAGGGGTTCGTGAGTAGATAGGGCCAGTGAAATTTAAGTGGGGACAACAGGATGAGTGGCCTTCTGGCGCTTTTGGACGACGTGGCAGGGATTGCGAAAGTGGCGGCGGCCAATGTGGATGATATTGCAGGGCAGGCGGCCAAGGCCTCGGCCAAGGCCGCGGGCGCGGTGATTGACGATGCGGCCGTGACACCGAAATATGTCCACGGTTTCGCGCCTGCGCGGGAATTGCCGATTGTGGGCAAGATCGCGCTTGGCTCTATTCGCAACAAACTGGTGATCCTGTTGCCGCTCGCGCTGCTTCTGGCCAGCTTTGCGCCGTGGCTCATCACGCCTTTGCTGATGCTGGGCGGATCCTACCTTTGTTTTGAAGGGGCCGAAAAGGTCTATCACCTGTTTAAACCTCACGCGCTACATGCGGACGGGCATATGCCGGAAGAAGGCGACCCGACCCATCTCGAAGAACAGAAGATCGCAGGGGCGGTGAAAACGGATTTCATTCTCTCGGCGGAGATCATGACCATCATTCTGGCCGCACTCGACGCCGATCAGTCGATCTGGTTTCAGGCGGGGGCCTTGGGGCTTGCCGGGATTATCATCACGGTCGTGGTCTATGGCAGCGTCGCCCTGATCGTCAAAGCCGATGACTTCGGCCTGTGGCTGGCGCGTGTTGGACAGCTTTCCGTGACTCGTGCTTTGGGGCGGGGGATTGTGAAATTCATGCCGGCTCTGATGAAACTTCTGATGATTGTCGGCACGGCGGCCATGATCTGGGTCGGGGGCTCTATTGTGATCCACGGGCTGCATGAGTTGGGGATGCATCATCCTTATGAAGAAATTCACCACATGGCCGAGCTTGCGACCGAGGCTGTGGCGCATTCTGTTGCAGATGCTGCCAGTTTCGCGGGCTGGTTCGTCACCGCCTTTTTCGACGGTATCTTCGGCCTGATCTATGGGCTGATCCTGATCCCCGTTGTGGCAAAGATCATCAACCCGCTGATCCGCGCTGTTCGGGGCAAACCTTCGGACGCCCACTGAACGGTAGGGTGCGCGCTTGAGTATTTGCGCCATCAGAAAGCCGGATGCAAAGACGTGTGGCGGATGGCAGGGGCTGAAGGGCGAAGGATTTTTAGGACATGGTTTTCAACAAGCGAAAAGCCCCGCTGTTTGGCGGGGCTTTTTCTGTGTGACTGTTTAGGGGAAGGCAAGGCGCTTATTTGAACCAGCGGCTTTCCTTGAGCTGGTCCCATGCCCAGACAACCTGTTGCAACTGTTCCTCTTGCGAGCGGTCGCCGCCGTTCACATCCGGGTGCAACACCTTGATGAGCGCGCGATATTGCTTCTTGATCTCGGCCTTGGTCCAGTGGTCCTTGGCTTCCAGAATCTCGATAGCCTGACGCTCGACAGGGGGCAGTTTGCGGGTGGGAGCCCCCGGATCGCCTTTGCCCGGATTGCGCGTGGCGTTCTCTCCCAGAACTTCATGGGCATCGTCGATGCCAAGGCGTTCCCAAGCGCGTTGTTCGACCGACTTCTTGCCGAAAGGCTTGGTCGGGCGGTCGCCGGTCTGCGACGACTTGTAGGCCGCGTCCATTTCTTCTTCCGTAGCGGTGGCGAAGAAATTCCATTGCAGGTTATATTCGCGCACGTGGTCCTTGCAGAACCATTTATACTCGTCCAGATGGTCTGGCGACCGCGGTGCGCGGTATTGTCCCGGCTCGTTACAGCCCTCCCATTCGCACACGCGTTTGGAGGTTTCGAACGCGCCAGACATGCCTCTACGGCCGCCGCGTTTGTTCTTTTTTGCGGAAGATACCGAAATATCAAAACCGAAGGGGTCTTTCTTATCCATCTGCCTCAACCTTTTCGACTCGGACGCAGGACTTTAGATGAGAATGGCCAAATGGAAAAGGGTTGGATGATGACAATTGCCGATGAAATGCGCGAACGCTTGGAAAATGCCTTTGCGCCCACTGAGTTGATCGTGGTGGATGACAGTGCCGCACACGCCGGACATGCGGGCAATCCGGGTGGGGGTGGGGAGACCCACTTCAATGTCAGGATTCGCAGCGCCGCGTTTGAGGGACAGTCGCGCATCGCCCGTCACCGGATGGTGCACAAGGCGCTGGGGGATCTGGTGCCACGTATTCACGCGCTGGCGCTGGATCTGGACGTGTGACGCTCAGGATTCGCGGTCTTCGGCAATCTCGTCGGCCACGTCAGGGTCCAGCTTGCGCGCGTCAGCCCCTGCGCCTTTTGCGGCTTTGGCCGGAAAGGGCACAGAAGGCGGCGGAGTGTCCCGATCTGCGGCAAGGGATTTGCGGGCGGGGGCTGTGGTCTCTTCGGTCCGCAGGCTGGCTCGCGCCTCATCCATTTCGCGGCGAAAGACGAGAACGGTGTGATAGTTCACGGTTTTCGAGGTGATCCCCGCACGTTCTTCCATAGGCAAAAGGTCGGCGCGCAGATATTCCCATCCCTCTGCCCCTTTGGCATTCAGCAGGCTTTGCATGGCTTGCGCGATCCGGCCTTCGGAGGTTTTGATCCCTTTGGCTTTCTCACCTTTGCGCGGTGCGGGAATGGTCAGATATTCGTAACGGGGCATCGTGATCTCCTTGCGCTCTGGGGGATGGTGTAGCGCAGTGTCCGGTCGCGTCAATAGCATGCGCCGGAAGTGCGCGGGCATCGGCGGAGGATCACGCAGCTTTGTTCTTGAGCGAGATGGAACGACCTGCTTGCGCGGGAGAGGGCAGGTGACTGTGTGAGTCTTTAAGTGCAGAGAGTTTTACGGATATCTCTGGCGGAAAGGGCACGACGCACGGGCCTGACATGTCGATATGCAAAAGGAGTTCTTCTGCCGTGGCCGCGATCCAACCGTTTTCGTGGTGGATTTCGTGGAACAGCACCATACGTTTGGCGTCGAAATCGAGTAGCCGGGTGTGGACCCGCACGCGGTCGCCCAGTTTCAACTCGCGTTTGTAGCAGATGTGCACTTCCGCCGTGTAGGTCGTGTGGCGGGCGGTCTTGGCGTAGGTTTCGCCCAGACCGATATGCGGATAAATCTCGTCTCCGCCCTGATCCATGATAACGGCATAATAGGCCATGTTGATATGGCCATTGTAATCTACCCAGTCCGGGCGAACCTCTATGAGCGAGGAGATATGTGGCGCGGGAAGCGGCATGGACAAGCTCACATGAAAAAGCCGCCCCGTGGGGCGGCTTGATGGATCAATTTCGGCTCAAAGCCCGAGTTTTTCTTTCACCAGCGCGTCAACCGCTTTCGGGTTGGCCTTGCCTTGGGTGGCTTTCATCACCTGTCCCACGAACCAGCCCGCGAGTTTCGGGTTGGCTTTGGCCTTCTCGACCTGCGCGGGGTTGGCAGCGATGATTTCATCGACGGCGGCCTCGATTGCACCCGTATCCGTCACCTGTTTCATGCCGCGCTCTTCGACAATCTGCGCCGGATCGCCACCTTCGGTGTAGACGATCTCGAACAGGTCTTTCGCGATCTTGCCGGAAATCGTATCCGCCTTGATCAGCTTGACGATCTCGCCCAGTTGTTCGGGCGTCACGGGGCAATCTTCGATGTCCTTGTCGTCTTTCTTCAGGCGACCGAACAATTCGTTGATCACCCAGTTGGCAGAGAGTTTGCCATCTTCACCGGTGGCGACCACTTTTTCAAAATAGTCGGCATTCACAGTGTCAGCGGTCAGCACGCCCGCGTCATATTCGGACAGGCCAAAGTCTTTGACGAAACGTGCCTTTTTCTCGTCAGGCAGTTCGGGCAGGCTCTTTTTGATCTCGTCCACCCACTCCTGTTCGATCTCCAGCGGCAGGAGGTCGGGGCAGGGGAAGTAGCGGTAGTCATGTGCTTCTTCTTTCGAGCGCATGGAACGGGTTTCGTTCTTGGCCGCGTCATACAGTCGGGTTTCTTGATCCACCTCGCCGCCATCTTCGAGAATGGCGATCTGGCGACGGGCCTCGTAGTCGATGGCCATCTGGATGAACCGCGTGGAGTTCATGTTCTTGATCTCGCAGCGCGTGCCGAGATGGGAGAAGTCCTGCGTTTCCTGATATTTCTCGTATTGGCCGGGACGGCAGACCGACACGTTCACGTCCGCGCGCAGGTTGCCGTTTTGCATGTTGCCGTCGCAGGTGCCCAGATAGCGCAGGATCTGGCGCAGTTTGAGGACATAGGCGGCGGCTTCTTCAGGCCCGCGGATGTCGGGGCGTGAGACGATCTCCATCAGCGCAACACCGGTGCGGTTGAGATCGACGAAGGACATATTGGGGTCCATGTCGTGAATCGATTTGCCGGCGTCCTGCTCAAGGTGGATGCGTTCGATCCGCACGAGACGCGCCACACCGGGTTCCATGTCCACAAGCACTTCACCTTCGCCTACGATCGGGTGGTAAAGCTGTGAAATCTGGTAGCCTTGCGGCAGGTCCGGGTAGAAATAGTTCTTGCGGTCAAAGGCGGAGAACAGGTTGATGTCGGCTTTCAGGCCCAACCCCGTGCGCACGGCTTGCTCGATGCAATATTCGTTGATGACCGGCAACATGCCCGGCATGGCCGCATCAACGAAAGACACGTTTGAGTTCGGTTCGCTGCCGAATTGTGTGGAGGCGCCGGAGAAAAGCTTTGCCTCGGAGGCAACCTGCGCGTGAATCTCCATCCCGATGACGAGTTCCCAATCCTCTTTCGCACCTGCAATGGTTTTTACCTTCGGTGCGGCATATTCGAGATGGTCGAGCATAGGCATGTCCCTGATCTGGTCGAACTTTCCCGCGTTCTAGGCGCTCTGTGGCCGATGGGCAAGAGGGCGGGCTTTGCAAAGAGGGGGATGAACGGGCATATATAGGGAAATTATGAAGGGCTGTGTGCTGTGATGGGGTGTTCGAACGGGATCGTTGGTCTGGCTGCGGCTTTGGCATTGAGTGCAGGGCTGGGCACAGGCACAAAGGCCGCCGCCTCGGAAACCGCCTCCACCATGTCGGCTCCGGTCGCGCCCTTGACCGTCAGTGTGATTCCCAAGCCGCGCCCCTATGAAATCCGTATTCCGAAATTGCGCTGGAAGTCCCAGAACAAGGGGCCGGCATGGACCCGTGCGGCGATGAAAGCTGTGGCGGGTCACGGCCAGACCCTGATCAAAACCGTTCCTCAGGACATATCTTCGTGGTGTCCGGGCTATGCCACGCAGGACGAAAGCGGACGCGCGGCGTTCTGGGCAGGGCTGTTGTCCACCTTGTCCTATCACGAAAGTACGTGGCGGGAGTCGGCGGTTGGTGGCGGCGGGCGCTGGTTCGGGTTGGTGCAGATCGCCCCTGCAACCGCACGGCACTACAACTGTCGGGCATGCACGGGCGAGGCGCTCAAGGACGGGGCGATGAACCTGTCCTGTGCAGTGCGGATTATGAACAAAACCGTGGCGCGGGATCAGGTGGTCAGCCAGGGTATGCGCGGCGTCGCGGCTGACTGGGGACCGTTTCACTCCGCCCGCAAACGCGAAGACATGCGGCGCTGGCTTGCGGCCCAGCCCTTTTGCCGCCCCATGCTGAAAAGCTCTCCTTTGCCTTTGCCGCGCCCCGTGTCGGACAGCGGCGATCTGGCCTTTGATGTCGAGGCGGCACTTGAGCCGCAAAGCGTCACGTCAGAAAGCGTCACGACAGAGTGACCGGCTGAGTGAGGTGGGCAGAATTTTCTCGCAGATCCCGCGCTGAAATTACGATTTTCGGGAGGCCATGTCGCTCCGATATAACGCCTTGTTTTTTCGAACGTCCGGTGCTCTTTTGAGCCCGACACAGCCACGCGTGCCCAGAAAATATGCACTCGGGATTTCGCGAAACGCTTTAAGGAGGACCCCATGACCGCATTGCGCACTGATATCGATCCTGACGGATTGCTCGAGTTTTCGGTGGTCTTCACCGACCGTTCCCTCAACCATATGTCGAAAACCTTTCAAAAGGTGATGACGGACATTCACGACACGCTTTGCGAGGTCTACGCGGCGGATACAGCCGTGGTGGTGCCCGGTGGCGGCACCTATGCGATGGAGGCCGTCGCGCGTCAGATCGCAGAGGGCGAGGATGTGATGGTGATCCGCAACGGCTTCTTTTCTTTCCGCTGGTCCCAGATTTTCGAGGCAGGTGATATTCCGGCCTCTCAGACCGTTCTGAAAGCCCGCCGTGTGGGCAATGAGCCGGATGCCGGGTTCTTGCCTGCGCCTTTGGAAGAGGCCATCGCCAAAATTCACGAAACAAAACCCGCCGCCGTTTTTGCCCCGCATGTGGAAACAGCCTCGGGGATGATCCTGCCCGACGCCTATATCGGCGAACTGGCCGAAGCTGTCCACGCCCATGGCGGGCTGATGGTGCTGGATTGTATCGCCTCGGGCTGTGCTTGGGTGGATATGAAAGAGACCGGCGTTGATGTCCTGATTTCGGCCCCGCAAAAAGGCTGGTCCGCGCAACCGTCGGCGGGGCTCGTTATGCTTTCCGAGCGAGCGCTTGAGGTGGTGAAAGCCCGCCAAAGCTCGTCCTTTGCCATTGATCTGGGAAAATGGCTGACGATCATGGAGGCCTACACGGGCGGGGGGCACGCCTATCACGCCACCATGCCGACAGATGCCCTGCGTGCCTTTCGGGATGCGATGCTTGAGACGAAAGCATACGGTTTTGCCAAGCTTTCGGACGCGCAGTGGGAGTTGGGACGCCGAGTGCGGGCGTTGCTGGCAGAGCGCGGCTTCAAATCGGTTGCAGCAGAGGGTGTGGCGGCCCCCGGTGTGGTGGTGTGCTACACGGATGACCCTGCGATCAAAACCGGCGCGGCCTTTGCTGCCCACGGCGTTCAGATCGCGGCGGGTGTGCCTTTGCAATGCGACGAGGGCGAGGGCTTCTCGACCTTCCGGCTCGGGCTGTTCGGGCTTGATAAGCTCTATGACGTGGATGCAACCGTAGGTCGGCTTGAGGCCGCTCTCGACGCGGTTCTGGGTTAAGCGTCCCTGTTTCCTTTGCTGCACATAAATACTCATAGGCGCGGGCCACTTGGCAAAACGTGTCTTTTGAGTATTTGGGGCAGCAAAGGAGACGGTATTCCTTTGATATGAAACCGTTCGGCGTCAGATCGGCCCCAGCCCCGCTTTCATCACCTTGCGCCGCACGGGGCGCAGGTCGTGGACGGCCTTGAGGCCCAAGAGGCGCACCGTGCGCAGGATTTCATCTTCGGAGCGCACAACCCGGTTGAACAGATCCACCACTTTGGCGCGCGCGGCGATGTCGCGGTGACGGGTTTTGGCAAAGGCGTCGAGCATTTCCTGCCCGCCAAGGTCGCCGCGATGGTTTTCCGAGAGCGTCAGCAGTTCCGCGAGATCATTGAGCGAGGTGTTCAGCCCCTGCGCCCCTATTGGTGGCAAGACATGCGCGGCCTCGGCAATCACCGCTACCCGCTCGCCGGAGAGGCGGTCTGCCAGTTGTGTAATGATCGGAAAAATACCCCGACCAGAGGCCAGTTTTAGTGAGCCATACAAGCCGGCGGAACGGTCGGTCATGGTGGCGTTGAAGGCGTCGACTTCCATGTTCAACAATTCGGTCGCATAGGGGCCTTTGTTCATCCAGACGATGGCAGAGGCCGGTTTGCCGTCGATGTCGGGCAGTGGCACCATGGTGAAGGGGCCGCCTTCGCGGTAAATCTCGGTAGAGACATTGTGATGCGGCAATTCATGGGTGGCGGTGAAGGCGAGTGACTTTTGTCCGTAGCGCGTGGTTTTGACGCCAATTCCCGCTGCTTCGCGCACCGGTGAATTGCGCCCATCGGCAGCGACCACGAGCTTTGCGCGGACCGTTGCGCCATCGGAGAGGGTGACACGTGCCTCGTTGGTGCGGGTCAGCATGGTTTTGAAGCCGACACCGTAGCGCAGTTCGACATTGGCAATATCCGGCACCGCACGCGCCAGTTCGCGGCGGATGACCCAGTTGAGAAAGTTCCAGCCAAAGGGTTCGTCGGCGCTTTCGCGGCCTTCGAACTGGCGTTCTGTGCGAATCTCGGGACCGGTCTCGCCGGATATGGTGTCCACGATGCGCAGGGCTTCCAAGGGGGTGGCATGAGGGGCAAGATCTTCCCAGATGCCGATCTTCTCGAACAGGTCACGCGCGGGGCGCAAAAAGGCGGTGGAGCGCAGGTCCGAGCTGGCCTCGTGGCCCGTTACAACGGGCGGGGTGGGGTCAACCATCAGGGTTTTGAAACCTGAGGCTCCGAAAGCCGCCGCTGCGATCAGTCCGGCGATTCCGCCGCCGGAGACCAGCACATCGACGCTGTCATGTGGGAGAGAGGTATCGGCCATGGGGGTCTCCTTTGCACCTCGGGTCGTGTCTGCTCGGCTCGTGACCAAGAGATAGGTGCAAAAGAGAGGATTGTCCAAGGACAGTCTGTCTCATGTCGGAGACAGGGGGCCTTATTGCCCCATCGTGAGAAGGATCAGCACGACATAGATCACGGGAACCGTGGCCACGGCTGTTACGCCCAGAACCCACGGGCCAATGGCAAACATGCCGTAGATCACCGCCGCGATGACGACGACAACAGCGAGAAGAAACAGAACGACGCCACGGGTGGAGGCGATAAGCTCATCGTGCGGGGTATGGTCTGCGGCAGCTTCGGCCATGTGCGATCTCCGGATTTTGCGTGGTTGTTCCGGTCCTGATAGGAGGCGCGAGGCAACCGGTCACGGCGGCAGTTTGACGCAGGTGCGCGTTACGGGGCATGGCCGTTGCGGAAGAGGCGTGGTTCCGCTCAGGTGAGTGCGCGCAGGAAACCGGCCAGATCATGGGTGTGATGCTGGATATGTGGTGCGGGCGGGTCCAGTGGGGCCGGTGCGACATGGACGGTTTTCATGCCCAGACGATGCGGCACTTCGAGGTTGCGCGGGTCGTCTTCGAACATGGCGGCCACTTCGGGAGCAATCCCGTCACGGCCCAGCACGGTGTCAAAGGCCTGCGGCTGCGGCTTCGGATGGAATTCGGCATGTTCAATTCCGTAGACCGCGTTGAAAATTCCGGTGAGCCCGCGCCCCTCCAGCACCCGTTCGGCATAGGGGGCGGAACCGTTGGTATAGACGATCTTGCGCCCCGGAAGCGCGGTAATCGCGGCCTTCAGTTCGGCATCGCGCGTCAGTCCGGAAAAGTCGATGTCATGGACATAGCTCAGATAGGGCAGCGGGTCGGTGCCGTGTTTGGCCATCATGCCCGATAGCGTGGTGCCGTAGTCACGCCAGTATTCATCGCGTAGTCTGTTGGCTTCTTCGGCTGTGACCTTGAGTTCGCGCGCGACCCAGTCGGTCATCTTGACTTCAATCTGCGCAAACAGAGCCGCCTCAGGCGGGTAAAGCGTATTGTCGAGGTCGAAAACCCAGGTTTTCACATGTGAGAATTGATCGGCTACCATGTCCCCCGTGTTAGGCCTGCGCGACGCAATGTGCAAGCTGACTGAATGTTTGCACTCATGTTAGCGCTTGATCGCAGGGGGATGCCCTGTCTATGGTTCGGGCCTGCGCCCGCGCACCCCTGTCGGTGCGTGACAGCCAGTCCGGAAACTGCCAGAGCGAGACATGAGGCCCGCGAGATGAATGACACGCGTATAAGTCAGAAAGATGCCTATCAGATGATCCTCGAGGCCATCGATACGGGTATTTACCGCCCCGGCGACCGGCTGGTCGAAAGCGAACTGGCTGAACGGTTCGGGGTGTCCCGCACGCCCATTCGCGAGGCGTTGCAGCGGCTGGAGACGCAGTCGATGCTCACAAGGGACGGGCGTTCGTTGATCGTGGCCTCGCTTGATCACAATCAAATGGCGGATCTTTATGTGGTGCGGACCGAGCTTGAAGGGCTGGCGGCGCGACTGGCTGCGCGCCATGCGACGCCCGAAGAAGTGCGCGTGATGCGCGACATGGTGGAAGCCGACCGCGCCCTCATCGGGCAGCCGGAGGAAATGTCTCGGGCCAACCGCCGGTTTCACAAGCAGATCCACCTTGCTTCACACAACAAATATCTCGTGCAGCAGCTTGATCTGGTGCACCGCTCTATGGCGCTATTGGCGAGCACCTCTCTGGCGGCGGAGGGGCGCGGGGAAGAGGCGATCAAGGAGCATGATCTCATCGTGTCCGCCATTGAGGCCGGCGACGGAGAGGCGGCGCATAAGGCGTTGTCGGATCACATTTCGAAAGCCTTTGTCACCCGTCTGAAAATCGACGCCGAAAAGGTGCGGTAAGCCGTAAGCTATGCTGCGCCACGTCGGACCGTCAGGGATGTGCCGACAGGTCCAGCCCGAAGGTCAGGCGTCTGCCCTGATTGGGGAGTGGGGCGCTGGCCTCTGCATCCGGAGTGTCAAAGACAAAAGGCTGCGCAGCTTCGGCCACTTCCCGCAAGCGTGGTCTGGCGCTCTTGGGGTAGAGGACGAGCGGGGCCGTGGCGCTTTGGGGCAGCGCGGGATGGTTTGCCGCTGCTTTGATCTCGACCTGTCCGGTTTGTGGAGTGCTTTGCGGGGCGGTCGCGTCCTGATCGTCATGAAAGCCCAGATCGTCGATTCCGTGCGCGGTCTTATCCCAGTAATAGGGCTTCGACACCATTTCCCAGAGACCTTTGAGCGCGGCCAGCGTGGCAAGCGGATAGTAAAAATGTAGTGTCGGCACCCAAGGCCAGAGCCATTTGTGTTTGGGCGTCGAGGTCGCAACCATGCCCGCCGCAACGGTGATAGCTTCCGACAGAAGAAAAATCGCACCGAGGACGATCACCAGATCATGCGGCAACACGGCGCGCATCGGGTGTGGCAGCCCCAAGGGGAAAAGCCAGAAGGACCAGAGAAAGGGTGCCAGAACGAATTGCGACAGCGCTCCCAGAAACAGGGCCTGCGCACCAAAGAAACGCCACGGCCCCAGATCGCGTAGAAGTTTGCGGGGGTGCTGCATATGCATTGCATAGGTCATCGCATAGCCCTTGAGCCAGCGTGAGCGCTGTTTGATCCACGGCCAGAGGCGGCAGTTCGCCTCCTCCTCGGTCACCGTGTGCAAAAGCTCTGTGCGGTAGCCGTGACGGGCCAGACGAATGCCGAGGTCGGCGTCTTCGGTCACGTTATGGGCATCCCATCCGCCGAGTTCCTCTATCGCATCGCGGCGGAAAAACAGGGTGGTGCCGCCCAAAGGCACGGTCAGCCCCATTCGCTCATATCCGGGCAGGATCACCCGGAACCATGTTGCATATTCGACTGTGAAGCAGCGCGACAGCCAGTTGGTGCGCGCATTGTAGAAGTCGAGAACCCCCTGAACACAGGCCACCTCCGGTCCCGCCTGCGCGAAATGCGCGGCGACCTTGTGAAGCTGTTCGGGCTCGGGCGCATCTTCGGCGTCATAAATGCCCACGATAGAGCCGCGGCAGAAATCGAGCGCGAAATTCAGAGCGCGGGGCTTGGTTTTGACCCCGCCACGCGGCACGATGATCTGTCGCATCCAGCGCGGGAGTTCCGTGCCGGCGATGGCCTCTTGTGTGACGGTGTCATCCTCTTCGACGACCAGACAGACGTCGAGAAGTTCACGAGGGTAGTTCAGGCGCGATATGCGTTTGATGAGACGTGTGGCGATCTCGCGCTCTTTGAACAGGGGCAACATGATCGATATGGTCGGAAGGGACGTGCGCTTCCGCCGACTGGCAAAGGTGGTCTGGCGGTGACGTGCGACTTTGGCCTGTGCGACGGCGGCGCTGATCTTGAGGGCGACGGAGATGACGAGAGTGATGACCGCCCAAGAGGTGAGCAGGATGCCCGCCGACAGGGGGGAGATCAGGGCGAGGATTACGCCGAGCACCGCGAGACCGGAGATCATGCGTGTCAGTTTGCGAATGTCCATCTCGCGGCAGCTTTCATGCGCGGCGACGCGGGTCTCTGCCTGTGTGGCCAGTTTGCGTTGGCGTGAGCGCAACAGGGCGTCATGCAGAGCGGTTTCCGATGTCACCGCCAGCCGCACGGGGCCGAACAGTGACGTTAAGCGCGGGCGCAGATCGTCGAACTGTTCGGGACGGCAGGAGGCGATGAGAACGCTGCCTCCGGCCTGTCGCCACGGCAAAATCCCGCGCCGCAAACATTCATCGGCTCCGATCCGGTCAATGAGGCGCACATCGGGCGGAAAACGGTCGAACTGTGCGATCTCGGCGTTGAACTGGCGGGACAGGGCGGTAAAAAGCGCGTTTTCGCTCACCATATTATGAGCCAGCAGAATGTCACCGATACGTGCATCTTCACGTTGGCGCATGGATGCAGCGCGCAGTAGATCGTCCGGATCAAGGGCTCCCATCTCGACCAGTATCTGGCCCACGGGTTTGCGTTTCGACCTTGCGGCAGGGCGCGGGAACACGCGCTGGGCCCTTGTCAGCACAAGCGGTTCGACAGGGGCATCGAGGTTCTGCAACGTCGGTATCTGTTGGGGCATGTCAAAAGACATTCGTCACCTTGTTCTCGTCCGTGGGCCATGTTTCGGGGCGGGTGCGCCGATGGCTGGAGATTGGAACAGGCTTGGTTAACAGGGCGTTAAGTCTGACGGTGAAAGTGCCGAATGATCGCAAAAGACAGCAAAAAGGCGGGAAATCTCCCGCCTTCTCGTGTTGTCAAATCTTTGAGTGCTGCGCGGTTCAGGCGTTTTCGCGTTCTGCCATTGCAGCTGCGAAGCGTTCGAACAGGTAGTAGCTGTCCATCGGACCCGGAGAGGCTTCGGGGTGGTATTGCACCGAGAAAACCGGCTTGCCTTCGACCGCGATGCCACAGTTGGACCCGTCGAAGAGGGAGACATGAGTCTCCTTGACACCTGCGGGCAGGCTTTGCGTATCCACCGTGAACCCGTGGTTCATGGAGGTAATCTCAACCTTGCCTGTGCCGAGGTCTTTGACCGGATGGTTTGCACCGTGGTGGCCGTGGTTCATCTTGATCGTTTTGGCCCCGAGTGCCAGCGCGAGCATCTGGTGGCCGAGACAAATTCCGAAGACGGGCAGGTCTTTGGCCAGCACCTCTTTGATCATCGGAACGGCATATTCACCCGTGGCTGCCGGATCGCCCGGACCATTGGACAGGAATACGCCATCGGGATTGTGGGCCAGAACCTCTTCAGAGGTGGCGGTGGCGGGAAGCACGGTCACATCACAGCCCGCGCTTGCCAGACAACGCAGGATGTTGCGCTTTGCGCCGAAGTCCACAGCAACGACCTTGAAGCCTTTGCCTTCGCGCTTGGGGAAACCGTCAGGCCATGCCCACCGCATTTCGTCCCAATGATAGCTTTGCGCACAGGTGACGTCTTTCGCCAGATCAAGCCCGACAAGGCCGGAGAAGTCTCGCGCCTGTTTGACCAGAGCTTCGATGTCGAAGTTGCCCTCTGGGTCATGGGAAATTGCAACATGGGGCGCGCCTTGCTGACGAATTGCGCGGGTGAGGCGGCGGGTGTCGACGCCTCCCATGCCGATACGGCCACGCTTGGCCAGCCATGGGCCAAGTTCTTCCTGCGCACGCCAGTTCGATGGATCGGTCGGGTCCCATTTGACCACCATGCCTGCGGCGACCGGATCGGCGGTTTCGTCATCCTCGGTATTCACACCGACATTGCCGATATGCGGGAAGGTGAAGGTGACGAGTTGGCCGGCATAGGAGGGATCGGTCATGATCTCCTGATAACCGGTCATTGCGGTGTTGAAGCACAGCTCTGCTGTGGTCGTTCCGGTGGCACCAAAGCCTCTTCCGTAGAAGATGGTGCCATCGGCCAAAGCCAGACAAGCGGTTGGATTTCCGGACTGTAGACCAGATGCCATGGCACGACTCTCCTGATAGGGGCAAAATTGGCCGGAACCTAAGGAATGGGACGCGCAGCGTCAAGGTTTCGTGTGTGTTTTTCCTGTAAAATGTAAAGTCCAATGTTTTCAATGGATTGCGCGAAATGTTAGCGTCTGCGATGAGTGGTTGAGCTTGGGGGAGGCTTTCGCTATGTTGGCCTCTTGCAATGTGACCTAGGGGATGAGGCCCATATGGATATGCGAAGCCGGTTAAATGCCGCACTGAAAACGGCAATGAAGGAAAAGGACAGCGAACGCTTGACCACGCTGCGCCTGATCAACGCTGCCATAAAGGATCGTGAGATTGCGTCTCGTGGCGAGGGAGAAGAGGTTGTCGTCTCTGACGATGACGTTCTCGGAATCCTCGGCAAGATGGTCAAACAGCGTCAGGAAAGCGCGAAAGCCTTTGAAGAAGGTGCGCGTCTGGAACTGGCGGAAAAGGAACGCGCCGAGATCGCCGTGATCGAGGAATTCCTGCCGCGCCAGTTGAACGAAGAAGAAGTTGCGAAAGCGGTCGAAGAGGCAATCTCCGAGACTGGCGCGGAAAGTATCCGCGATATGGGCAAGGTGATGGGCGTCTTGAAAGCCAAATACACCGGCCAGATGGATTTCGGTGCTGCCGGCCCCTTGGTGAAAGCCAAGCTGGGCGTCTGAAGCTCCGCCGATAGAGACGATGAAAGGCGGCCTTCGGGTCGCCTTTTTCGCATCCAAGCTGGCGACAAGAGCTTTAGCCTTTCAACTGCCCGAGCACAAAGGCCAGATCATCGCGCAGCTTTTCGCGCTCCTCGGGGCTGAGAAACGCGCCAAGTTCGACTTCTCGCGCAGGCTCCGGCCCGCCGCCTTTCAGTGTCAGATATTGTTCGACCTTGCCGTGACCGGGATGCAGCGTGATGCGGACCCAATAGGGATTGGCTTCCCATGTCTTTGGTGCGCCCTTTGTGGGCCAGTGGGTGAGGCAAATGCGGTCAGGCCAGATTTTCATTTCTTCGCGCAGCCTGTCGCGATCAGAGCGTCGTAGCGCGGTCCAGAGTGCGGCCAGCGCGGTCATCATGAAGATCAGCAAGATCCAGAAAGCGATGGTGCCGATAAAGGGCACGACAGGGATCAGACCGCCGAAAAACATGATCCAGATGGTCGCGGAAAACCCTTTGCCCTTGAGGCTGCGGTGCGGCCAGAGGTCAAGCCGCATCACGGGCGCAGCCGTGTCGGGCGCATCGGCGTCTGGCATTGCGCGCGGCAGGGGCGTGGTATGTGCTGGCGTCCAGCGGTAGGGCATGGCTGTGCGTTTCTGTGTTTGAAGCCTGTCGCAAGCCACTTGGGCCCAAAAAATGCCCGAGAAAGACCCGCTACGTTTTGACATTGCGAGGTATTGCCGGACATCTGTCGCGCAGGGCGCTCGCGAAAGGCTTTTGCTCAGTCTACGCAGAGGGTAGGTCGGCGCAAAGGGAAATTCGTATGTCTGGGCATTGCTCTAGACAGTCAGACACATATCGGCCTCGTTGTGATCCACAATCATCCCGCGTGGCTCAAGTCCTCCGATCCGTTTGCCGTCAAAGGCGTAATAGGCTTTGATCTGCTGGTTGCGGGTGGCATAGGAGCCGTTGCTGCCATGTTCCAGAATGGCCAGAAAGCCCTTCGAGGGATGCGCGGGAAAGAGAGACGCGGCTTGCGCTGCTTCCTGACAGGTCCATTTGTAACGGGTGATCCGGTTGATCTCTGTCACCAAAGCGTCGATTTGGCGGTGGAAATCCTGTGTATCCGCGTCGAACAAAGGCTCCGGCGAAGTGATTAACATGGCCACGCGGGTTTGACGGTCATGCGGGTCGTAGATTTTCGAGAACTGCGGTGGATGCCAGTGGTCCGACAATCTCGTGGCCCGCGGAGGTTCCCCTGTGTCTCGTAATTTGAAGAAAAACGCCATCATTTTCCTGCTCCTGCTCGTCTTGTGAGGTCAAGGTAAACCGGAATTCGGCGCAAAGCATGACGGCATAAGGGCAGGGGGTGCCCAATGTCTTAAAGGGTTAACGCGGGCGCATGAAAAAGGCCCCGCATCTCTGCGAGGCCTTTGATGGTTTAACTCGGGTCACTTAGTGCGAATGCTGGTGATCCCAGTCTTCCTGCTTCGGAAGCGTCTCAAACGTATGTTCCGGCGGCGGGGAGGGGAGTGTCCACTCCAGCGTATCGGCATATTCGTTCCAGTAGTTGTTCTCGGTCACGCGACGACCCGCGAGAAGCGTGTAGAACACGATGCCGATGAACAGAACGAAGGACGCAAAGGACAGAAGCGCACCGTAGGAGGAGACTTTGTTCCAGTAGGCAAAGGCTTCCGGATAGTCGATGTAACGGCGCGGCATGCCTTGGCGGCCAAGGAAGTGCTGCGGGAAGAAGGTCAGGTTGACCCCGATGAAGAACATCCAGAAATGCAGCTTGCCTGCCCATTCGGGGTATTGGCGCCCCGACATCTTGCCGATGTAGAAATAGATACCGGCAAAGATGGTGAAGGCTGCCCCCATGGACATGGTGTAATGGAAGTGGGCCACAACGTAGTAGGTGTCGTGATAGGCGCGATCCACACCGGCTTGCGACAGGACGATGCCGGTCACGCCGCCGATGGTGAAGAGGATCAGAAAGCCGAAAGCAAAGAGCATCGGCGTTTTGAACTCGATAGAGCCGCCCCACATGGTCGCGATCCAGCTGAAGATTTTCACACCGGTCGGAACGGCGATGACCATTGTGGCCATCATGAAGTAGCTTTGCTGTGTCAGCGACAGGCCCACGGTATACATGTGGTGTGCCCAGACGACAAAGCCCAGAACCCCGATTGCAATCAGCGCCCAGACCATCGGCAGGTAGCCGAAAACGGCCTTGCGCGAGAAGGTCGCGATGATGTGGGAGACAAGGCCAAAGCCCGGCAGGATCACGATGTAGACTTCGGGGTGGCCGAAGAACCAAAGGATGTGCTGGTAGAGGATCGGATCCCCGCCGCCGCCCGGCTGGAAGAAGGACGTGCCGAAGTTGCGGTCGGTCAGCAGCATGGTGATCGCACCCGCCAGAACCGGCAGGGACAGAAGGATCAGCCAGGATGTGACAAAGATCGACCATGCGAAGAGCGGCACTTTGAACATGGTCATGCCCGGAGCACGCATGTTGAGCATTGTCGTGATCATGTTGATCGCGCCGAGGATGGAGGATGCGCCGGAGACGTGAACGGCGAAAATCGCCAGATCCATCGAATAGCCGCCCTCAGAGGTCGACAGCGGCGGGTAAAGCACCCAGCCCACGCCGGACCCCATCTGGTTGTTGCCGCCCGGAGCAAGCAGGGACGCGACCCCAAGAGCAACGCCACAGACATAGAGCCAGTAGGACAGGTTGTTCAGACGCGGAAACGCCATGTCCGGTGCGCCGATCTGGAGCGGCATGAAATAGTTGCCGAAACCGCCGAACAGGGCGGGAATTACGACGAAGAACATCATCAGCACACCGTGATAGGTGATCATGACGTTCCAGAGGTGGCCGTTCGGGTCACAGTTTTCGGCACCAAATCCCGAAATCAGACGGGCCGCAGATTCGCCAGCCTCGTTGAGACACATGAACTGCACACCGGGTTCCATAAGCTCAAGGCGCATGTAGACGGTGAAACAGACCGAGATGAAGCCCACGACTGCCGCCGTGAACAGGTATAAGATCCCGATATCTTTATGGTTTGTAGAGAGGAACCAACGGGTAAAGAAACCCCTGTTGTCCTCATGTTCGTGCCCATGAATGGCTGCGTCTGCCATGCTGTCCTCCCGACTAGTGCGTGGTCATGCGTGCTGTCTAAGCGTGTTTTCCGCCGCTCCCTTATCCGGGAGTCATATTACGGAATATCCATTTGTCTTAGAGCTTCACGAAGTCGAGAGCAATATTTTGGCGCATTTTGTCGCAATAAAAATGCGTAATGTGGGCTTGAAGTTTCCGGTTTCCGTGTTCCGCGGCATCGAGGGCGGTGATTTGCGTTATCAAAAAACGCCCCACCTTTCGGTGAGGCGTCTGATTTTGTGCCGGTTTCCGGCGCTTATTCTGTGGCTGTGCCTTCGGCAGGGGCCTCATCGGTTGCCTCGTCTGCCGCTGCTTCCGGTGCCACGGAGGCAAGGAAGGCCACGATGTTCGAGGCGTCCTTGATCTTGAAGGTCATCTTGGAGCGACCGGAGCCGCCATGGGTGTCGATGAACTTGGTCGGGTCCATTGCATATTCGACGAGGAGCTCAGGCTCCCAAACCATGCCGGTTTCGCCAACGGCCAGAATACCGTCACCATATTTGAACCCTTCGACCGAAGCGACCGGACGACCGACAACACCATAGAGGTTCGGCCCGGTTTTGCCGCCTTTCACGATGGCATTGCCCGCATCATCCACAATCATGTGGCAGGCTTTGCACCTGTTGAATTCTTTTTCGCCCTTCTTCGGGTCGCCGTGGCCATGGCCGTGGCCGTCAGCAAAGGCCGCAGCGGAGGTTGCCAACAGGGCGGCGGCTGTGAAGGCAAGAAATTTGGTCATAGGGTTCTCTCTCCCGAGTGTGTCATGTGTCCAGTGCCCAGAATACTGAGTTTGCCCCGTGTTACCAGTCCATGCTTGTCGCACCTTGACTTTGCTCAAGTGGAGGCAAAAATTTAGAAATGATATAAGTCTAGGCGGTGCCAAAAACCTCGTCAAAGCTGCGTTTTAGCGCCATGTCCACATCATCCATCGTAACGGGCAGGCCCAGATCCACCAGAGACGTCACCCCGTGTTCACGAATGCCGCAGGGCACGATTCCCTCGAAATGCGACAGATCGGGGTCGACGTTGATCGACAGCCCGTGAAACGACACCCATTTGCGAATGCGTAACCCGATGGCGGCGATCTTGTCTTCTGGCTTTTGTCCCAGAGCCGTCAGAGGCTTGTCCTCGCGTACGACCCAGACTCCGACACGCCCCTCGCGGATTTCTCCTTTGACATTGAATTCTTCCAAAGCGGCAATGACCCATGCTTCCATATCCTGTACGAATTTGCGCACATCCTTGCCGCGCTTGCTCAGATCAAGCATGGCATAGGCCACCCGCTGTCCCGGACCATGATAGGTATACTGCCCGCCCCGCTTGCTCTCGTAGACCGGAAACCGGTCGGGATCGACGAGATCCTCGCGCTTGGCGGAGGTGCCCGCGGTGTAAAGGGGCGGGTGTTCCACAAGCCAGATCAACTCGTTGGCCTCACCCTTGGCAATGGCCTCCGCACGGGATTCCATCTCGGCCACGGCCGTGTCGTAATCGGTTAGCCCGTCAGTGATTCTCCATTCCACCATGCTGCGCCCTCCGGTGCGTTGTCGCCAGTTTCTCCTCTCTGCTCTATCCCTTGCACTTCCGCGCGAAAAGGGGGCGCAACAGGTTTATTGCTGCCGGAGTTGCGCAACTCTGAGGATGTGATGTGCCGGACGGGGGCGTGACGCGGAATATGCGGCTTGCACACTCTGCGTCAGGGAAGGCGGCATGCCTGTCCCGTTCCGAGTGGTTTCCGGTTCTGGTGTGCCCTGGTTTTTGCCTTTTGACAGGGCTGAAAACCTTTTGTGAAAAAAAATGCAATTCGTGCGCAATTTCCTCTTTCCTTCCCCGAACCGCTTCGCTACATAGCCCCTCACCAAGCCTAGACAGTGCGGTCGTGGCGGAATTGGTAGACGCGCAGCGTTGAGGTCGCTGTGGGGTAACTCCCGTGGAAGTTCGAGTCTTCTCGACCGCACCATTTAGACCGATTAAGCCCCTGTGTCCGCAGGGGTTTATTTTTTGGAAGTTCCTCAACCCACCAGCCAAGCCAGAAGATAAATGCCTGTCGACAGGGCGTGGATGTGAGCATCTTGCCGCGCCATGCACTCAGGTGAAACCGGCTTTGCATGTGTTTTCAAGGGCTTGAGGTGGCTCTCTTTGCGTGTCATTCGAAGGGCACACAAGAACGAGAAACGGAACCCGAAAGATGTCAGACGCACATACGCCTGAAGGCATGGAACTCACTTTGCGCACTTTGGCGATGCCCGCCGATACCAATGCGTCGGGAGATATTTTTGGCGGTTGGGTGATGTCCCAAATGGACCTTGCCGCCGCAATCCGCGCCAATGAACGCTGCAACGGGCGCACTGTGACCATTGCGGCCAACGAGATTGTCTTCAAAAAGCCGGTGAAAGTGGGCGATACCTTGTGCGTTTATACGGCTGTGGATCAGGTCGGGCGCAGCTCTATGGTTATCCGGATCGAGGTCTGGGCACGTCGGGCGTTCTCTGCACAGCGCGAGCATGTGACCGAGGCACGCTTTACCATGGTTGCCGTGGATGAAGCGGGCAAGCCGCGTCCGGTCGATGAAGCGCCTGAAACGGGAGCTGCGGAGTAATCCGCGAGGCACCCCTATCCTGTGCCGCAGGAACGGGCAGGGGGCACAGTTTACCACATTTAACCAGCACATCTAAAACGCCGCAGGGATATCCCGTGCGGCGTTTTCGTTTTTAATCGCGTGATGCGGGGCTTGGGGCTCAGGCCACCAGAAGCTGCACCTCATGTGCTTTGAGGCACTGCCGCGCTGTGCTGCCGTGTTGGTCCGGCATGGAACGCAGTTCGGGGAAGAGGGCGAAAAGCTCCTCGCGCGCCGCGTCTGCCACACCCGTCAGCGAATAGTCGGAAACATGGAAGCTCTCCGAGGCAGCACCTTCGGCAAAGATCACTTCATGCCGGTCGAACATCAGGTGGTAATAGGTCACAAACCCGCCCTGTGCCTCGCGGATCGTGGAGCCATTGACCAGATGTTTGGCCGCGGCAAAGACCTCTGATGTGTTGAACAGCATTTCCGAGCGCCAACCGTTCAACAACATACGGTGCTGCGGCGAGACGATGAGGTCGCGTTCGTTGCCCAAAGCGCCCTTGGTGATCTCGATGGGGGCGAAACGGCCCGTCGCCGGAACGGTGCGCGCGCCAACCCAGCGCAGCGGTTGCAACCCGTTGTCCATGGTCAGAACCAGATCGCCGGGTTTGAGGTCTTCGACAGCCCGTGCGCCATAAGGGGTGGCGATCCGTGTGCCTTTGCCGAAACAGATCACGGTTTCGATGCCGGAGAACGAGATGGTGGTGCCATCCGTGAGCGTGACAGTGCCGCTTTCGGGGTCATCCTCGCTATAGGTGATGGGTTTGCTCGACCAATCGAGGTCCACATCAGAAAGGTCGAGCACATCATTGTCCTCGCCGTCATCGTCCTCGGAGCCGGTGATGGTGATGGCATTGCCGTCGAGCAGGGAGGGATCAATGATGATCGTATCGCTGCCTTCGCCGCCTGTGACCGTATCGCCGCCGCCTGCATAGATGGTGTCGTCACCTTCTCCGCCGAGCAGCGTGTCATTCCCTGCGCCACCGTAGAGCGTATCGTTGTCGATCCCGCCATCCAGCGTATCATCGCCATCGCCGCCGTAGAGCGTATCGGCATCGTCCTGACCGTAGATCGTATCGTTGCCGGCTCCGCCATAAATCACATCGGAGTTGTTCGTCGGATCACTGTCGGCAGAGGTCGTCTCTCCGTTGTCATCTAGCTCGTAATAGCTGAAGGCCGCGTAATCGTCACTGTCGGGGGACACGTCGCCGTAGATGATGTCGTTGTCATCTCCGCCATCAATCGTGTCGTTACCTTCACCGCCCTGAATCGTGTCATTGCCTGCGCCGCCGTAGACTTCGTCATCGTCAAAGCCTGCGTCGATGGTGTCATCGCCGTCTCCGCCTTCGATATAGTCATTGTCGTCGCCGGTGAGAATCGTGTCATTGCCCGCGCCGCCATAGACCGTGTCCATGTCGTTGCTCGGGTCGCTGTCCGCGCTGTAGTCGAGGGCGGAACTGTCGGGATGGTCAAAGCCCGTGTCCGGTTGGCCCGTGCCGGTCGAGGTGCGAGTGTTGATATAGTCGTCTCCGGCGCCGCCATAGACCGTGTCGGAGCCTTCGTAACCATAGATCGTGTCGTTCCCCTCACCGCCGTAGACGATGTCGTCACCGGAGCCCGCGCTGATGTCGTCGGCGCCTGCGCCACCGTCGATCATGTCGTCACCTGTGCCGCCGTCGATCATGTCGTCACCATCGCCGCCGTAGATTTCATCGTCGCCAGCGTCGCCGTAAAGCTCGTCATCGCCGCCTGCGCCGTCGATATAGTCGTTGCCGTCACGGCCCCAGAACTGGTTCGTAAAGGCGTCGTCGCCCGTGCCCTGACCGTCAAAGCCGATCAGCGTATCATCATAATCGGAGCCGATGATCCCGTCGATGCCCGAACCGCTGTCGCCTTCGGCATCTCCGCCGGTGTAGCTGCCAGTGTCCAGATTGACTGACACCGCTTCATCAGAGTCGGAGTAGTCAATCGTATCCTGTCCGGAGCTGCCGGACATGCTGTCCGCGCCATCGCCGCCGATGAAGGTGTCGTCGCCCTCTTCGCCATAGAGCGTATCATCGCCCGCGCCGCCGTCGATGGTATCAGCGCCCGTGCCGCCATAGACAATGTCGTCACCAAGGCCGGATGCAATCGTGTCGTTACCGTTGCCCGCTTCAACCGTGTCATCGTAATCGCTGTATACCGCATCGAATTGGATGTCGGAGACATAGATTGCCTGCTGCTGTGTGCCATCATTGCCATAGTCGATGGTGACTTTGGACACTGGACCGGGAATCGTGACGAGCACCGCGCCATTCGCGTCATCAGCTTCAACGTACCGCGCATCTGAATCTCCGGTTATCTCGTTTCCGGAAACGTTTACATTGCCTTCTGGGGTAATGGTGAGCGAGACGTCGTTTCCATCCGCGTCGGTCGCTGTGATGGTGATTGTGTCGGTGAAGGAATAATAGTCGATGTCGGAAATGCGGAAGGTGACGTTCTTCACCTCATCCGAGATTGTGCTATCTGTCGAGGAAAAATCAATGCTGATCGAGGATGTGTCCCCACTGTCTCCGGAGCCGTAAAGCTTCAGAGAGCTGTCGTCAGAGAAGTCATTGTTTTCGGTATAAATGGTCTCGTCAGAGATGGTTGCGGTGTTGTTGGTGTTGTTCTCTGTGTAGCTGACGTCAACTTGCACGCCATTGATCACAGTGCTCGCGCCTTCTTCGAGCGAGCTACCGTCTGCGCCCAGCCCTTCCCAGCTTAGTGTGCTTTCGACGGTGTATTCCTTATGGTCCACCATATCGCCATCGTCGTCACCCGTGTAGTTGCTGTCGATTGTGTCATCACTTTCGGAGCCGGACACGATCCCGTCAGCGAGAGACGAACTGTCGACGTAGTCATCATAGGTGAAGGCTTCAGAAGCATTATTGCCCGTTCTTCCGGGTTTGTCATTATAGTCTGTCACTTCGTATTCGTGACCATCAATCAGGGGCTGTTCGGACAGGGTGTAGGTTCCAGCCGCCGAGCCGCTGTCGACAACGAATTGTACGATCTCAAAGCTTTCTCCGGTATCCAGATCGGTGACGGTCCAGACGGCATTTGCATCGACGCTTGATCCGTAAGACGTGCCCTCGCCGATCGTGACATCTGCTGTGGCGGTCTCTGTTTTGCTGCTGCTCTTGAAATCGTCGTCTTTAAGTGTTCCGTCCGAGTCAGTGACAGAGGCCGTGCCGCTAGGACCGCCTCCCGAATAAGTGACCGTGGTGCTGCTGGACGTTCCGAAGAGGTCTTTAGGGTCAAAATCATACAGTTCGAGATCATAAACGGACATTGTGAGTGGCTCTCGCTTTTATTCGATACACTGCGAGCAACAGGCGCAGCATGTCGTTTGGTTATTCTTTGTTAACCATGTGCCGTTGAATTGAGGCGGCAATGGGGCAAAATCGGGCTAATCATGTGGAATGCTTCCCCTACGTCACTGACGCGGGGCGTGGCGCGTCAAGGCGCTGAAAATACATGGATTATGGGGTCCGGCCTGCCGGATGATCCGGCTTTGTCAGGGCAGGATTGCGAGCCAGCACCAGATCGAGAGGATCGAAAGCCCAGTGCCCAGCAGAACGGAAGAGGCCGCCACGCGTTTGGCCACGCCATACATATTGGCAAAGAGATAGGCATTTACCCCCGGCGCCATTGCGGCGGTCAGTGTGGCCGAGCGCAGCGAGCCTATGTCCAACCCGAACCCGAAATGCGCCAACCCGTAGGCAATCGCGGGATGCAGGACCAGAGAGGCAAAGACCGCCCATGCGATGATCCGCATGTCTCCTTCCGGTTTGTAACGCAGCAACACACCGCCCAGCCCGAACAGGGCCGCAGGAATGGCGGCACGGGACATGAGCGAGACGGCGTCCCAGACGGGGACGGGCAGGGTGATCTGGGTGAGGTTCACGATCCAGCCTGCCGAGATGCCAAGGATCAGAGGATTGCGCAGCACCGAGCGCGCAATCTGCCGCATCAGGCCAAAGCCCGACAGGCCTAGCCCGCGTGTGCGCGCAATTTCCATTGCAGCAATGCCGATGCCGTAGAGCAGGGGAGAATGGATCGAGATGATCGCAAAATTTCCGGCCAGAGCGGCTTCGCCATAGGCGCGTTCGGTGATCGGAATGCCCAGCAGAAGCGAGTTGGAAAACAGGCCAATAAAGCCGATGGCCACCGCATCCGTCAGGTCACGGCCAAACAGGTAACGCGCCCCCAGAAAACAGAACAACCCGCCGGACAGGGCGCCTGCGTAAAAGGAGATCAGGATCGGAGGGTGGAAATTCTGCGCCAGATCCATCTTGGAAATGCCGGAAAAGAGCAGCAGGGGCACGGCGAAATTCTGTGCGAATTTCATGACGTTATCGACCAGTTCGTCGCTGACCCAGCCTTGTCTGCGGGCAAGGTAGCCGTAGCCGATGACCAGGAACACCGGCAAAATGACTTCGATCAGTGCCTGCATCAGAGGTTTCCTGTGATCTCGAGCACCATGCCGTCATAGGCGGGGCTGACATGATCCGGAGTCTCTGCGTCCACCGTCTCGTAGTCCATGTCGATATGCATATTGGTGAGCACCGCATGGGCGGGTGCTGCGCGCTCGATCCACTCCAGCGCCAGGTCCAGATGCGCGTGGCTCGGGTGTGGCTTGTAGCGCAGGGCGTCGATCACAAAGGTGTCGAGCCTTTCCATCAACGCCCATGTTTCTTCGTAGATTTCCAGCACATCAGGGATATAGGCGAGATTTCCAACGCGAAATCCTTTCGCTTCGATCTGTCCGTGATTGACCTGCAAAGGGGTCAGGGTCACAGGGCCGCCGGGACCGTGAATGGTGATCGGTCCGCGAATGGCGTGGAGGTCGAGAATGGGCGGGTAGTTCGAGCCTTTGGGTTGCACAAACGCATAGCCGAAACGCGAGATCAGATCGTTTTCCGTCTCGCTATCGGCATAGACGTTGACGCGCTCGCGCATGTTGAACACGATCTGGCGCAGGTCGTCGAGCCCGTGCATGTGGTCGGCGTGCGAATGGGTGAAGGCCACCCCGTCAAGCCGCGACACGCCTGCATTGAGCAATTGCTGGCGCATGTCCGGTCCGGTGTCGATCAGCACGGTCGTGGTGCCTTCGGGACCGTCGCGTTCGATCAGCGCCGAACAGCGCAGACGTTGGTTTTTCGGGTTTTCGGGATCGCAGGCGCCCCAGATGCCGCCAATTCTAGGCACCCCGCCGGAAGAGCCGCAGCCCAATATGGTAAATCGCGCAGTCACAGCATGGCCTTTGTGAAAAGCCGTTCGAAATTGGCCTCTGTAAGCGCTGCAAATTCGGCATAGTCCATGCCAAAGGTTTCGGCGGCTTTCAGAGCGGTCTTTGCGCTATAGGCGGGTTCGTTGCGCTTGCCGCGATGGGGCGGGGGCGCGAGGTAGGGGCTGTCGGTCTCGACCAGAATGCGGTCTTTGGGCACCTCGCGGAAAATCTCGCGCAGCTCTTCGGATTTCGGGAAGGCCGTGATGCCCGACATGGACAGGTAGAACCCGAGATCAAGCGCGGCCAGTGCCAACTCTTTCGACGAGGAAAAGCAATGCATGACACAGGGATAGGCGCCGTTTTTGTATTCCTCGGTGAGGATATTGGCCATGTCGTCGTCGGCGGCGCGGGCATGGATGATCAGCGGTAACTGCGTTTCGCGCGCGGCGGCAATATGTATGCGCAGGCTCTCTTTCTGGATCTCTGCGCTCTCGGCTGTGTAATGGTAATCCAGCCCCGTTTCGCCAATGGCCACGAATTTCGGATGCTCGGCCAGAGCGACCAGTTCATCCACCGAGGCCAGCGGCTCTTCGGCGGCGGACATGGGATGGGTGCCGGCAGCCCAGAACACCGGATCGAAGCGTTCGGAAATTGCCTTGACCTGATCGACCTGCCGCAGCTTTGTGCAGATCGTCACCATCCGGTGCACCCCCGCCTCAACCGCGCGCGCGACCACCTCCGGCAGTTCTTCGGCAAAATCCGGAAAATCGAGGTGGCAATGGCTGTCGGTGATGTGGGGAGGGAGGCTCATGGCAATACTGATCTGCTCTGGTTTGGGCGCTCCCGCACCTTAGCGCGTGATGCGGGTGGCAGTGTCGTTGATCTTGAATACCATATCAAGGATCAGCGCGGCAGGGTCAAGGTTGACGGCCCGCGCATGCTGGGCGCGTGCGGAAATCTCTTGTTGCAAAATGGCCCAGTCCCGCGCTGCAAAACTGTCGGGGGCCAGACGGGTCAAAAGCGCGGCCTCACCGGGGGCGGCTTCGACAATCGGCGGACGACCGGCTCCGGCGCGGGCCAGCCGGATCAGAAAGCGGTCGATCAGGCCCACGGTCAGATCAAAGCGATCGGCATTGGCCGCGCCGACACAGGCCTCGGCCAGTTTCAATGCGCGTCCACGATCCAGTTGCGGCAGGGTGGAGAACAGCCCCACCAGATCACGATAGGCATTCAGCCCGTCCAAATTTGTCAACCTGAGCGCCTCCCCTACTGATCCGGCGGAAAGCTCCGCCAATGCGTCCGACTGATCTGCGGCATCAAACCCCGCCGCGTCAAGGGCGCGAGCCAGATCATCGGGGGCAAGCGCGCCGAGGCGCAGCTCGCGGCACCGGCTGCGGATCGTCGGCAAAAGTCGCGAGGGCTGGTGCGATATGAGCAGCAAAATGGCGTTCTTCGGTGGTTCTTCGAGCGTTTTCAAAAGCGCGTTGGCCGCAGACACATTCATCTCGTCGGCGCTGTCCACGATCACCACGCGCCGCCCGCCATCTGTGGCGGACATATGGAAGAAACTGTTGAGCTTGCGCACTTCTTCAACGGAAATCACCGTGCCGTGGCGGGACTTCTTGGCGTCCCATTCGCGGCGGATGAGGCAGAGGCGCGGCTCGGCCAGTTGTGCGGAGCGGCGATAGACCGGATGGTCGTGGCCCAGTTCCAGCGTGTCGGGGGCAGGGGGCGTATCTGCGAACATCCCGCCGTCGTCCTCGACCGGCTGGGCCAGCAAGAACCGTGCGATGCGCCATGCAAGCGTGGCTTTGCCGACGCCACGCGGCCCCGTGATGAGCCACGCGTGATGCATCCGGTGCGAGTTGAACGCTTTGAGAAAATCCTGCTCGGCATGGGATTGGCCGAACAGCGTTGCCGTCTGGCGCGGGTGCGGCGCCCCCGGTGCGCAATCGGCCTCCGGTGCCATATCCATTTCGCCGAGACTGCTCATGATGCGAGCCGCGCTGTGACCAGAGCCAGCACATCTTTGGCGACGATCTCGATGTCGCGCCCGGCGTCGATGATGGTGAACCGGTCATGGCTTTGCGCCAGTTTCAGAAAGGCCGCGCGGCATTTCTCCTGAAACCCCTGTCCGAAATCCTCGAACCGCTCTTCGGAGGTTTGCCGCCCTTTGGCGCGTTTCAGGCCAATCTCGGGGTCCATGTCGAACAGAAGCGTCAGATCGGGCTCAATGCCGATCATCTCTTCGTGGAGGCGGTTCACCTTGTCTTGCAAGTCGCCACGGGTGACGCCTTGAAACACGCGGGTGGAATCCGCAAACCGGTCACAGATCACGATTTTCCCGTCGGCCAATGCCGGCCGGATGGTCTTTTCAAGGTGATCGCGGCGCGCAGCGGTGAAGAGCAGGATTTCGGTTTCTGCCGACCAGCGGTCGGGATCGCCCTCCAGCACGAGGGAGCGGATTTCCTCCGCACCGGCTGAGCCGCCGGGTTCGCGGGTATGCACAACGTCATGACCCGCCTCGCGCAGCGCTGCGACCAGAAGCCGTGCCTGAGTGGATTTGCCGGACCCGTCAATGCCCTCGAAACTGATGAACATGGCGCTCCCGTGTTCGTAGTTGCCTATTCGGACACGGCCAGACCCGTTTGTCCTTCCAGTTTGTCCTTAAGCACCATGAAGGCCGTGCGCAACCGTGGAGCGAGACCTCCGCGGTCGATAGAACGGTCCGCGACCAGCGGAATACGTGCTTCGGGCAGGTCTTCGCGCGGGATCACAAGCTCGGCGAGCGTGTCACCTTGCATGATCGGTGCTTCAAAAGGGCCGGTGTAAACCACCTCTCCCGTCAGCTTCTCCAGTTGGCTTCCCGGCAGCAGAACGGAGATGTCTTCGGCGGCGACAAGTCCGACTTCGGTCTGATCGCCCATCCACACTTCGGCACGGGCGAACTCATGGCCTTTTTCGGCCACGGATTTTTCCGCGAATTGGCGGAAGGCCCAGTTGACGATGCGTTCGCTTTCTTGCGCGCGCTCGGCTTCGCTTTGCAGACCGGAGATCACAAAGACGATGCGCCGCGTGCCTTGGGTCGCCGATCCGACGAGGCCATAGCCGGCCTCCTGTGTGTGGCCGGTTTTCAGCCCGTCCGCTCCGATGCCGAGTTTCAAAAGCGGGTTGCGGTTGAAGCGGTTCTGTGGCGCGCGGTTGTCATAGGGGAATTCATGCTGGCCGAAATAGCCGTAATATTCCGGAAACTCTTTTATAAAGCGGATCGCCAGTTTGCCCAGATCTTCCACGGACATGCGCTGGCCGGGGTTGGGCCAGCCCGAAGCATTGGCGAAGGTGGAGTTTTCCAGCCCCAGCACCTTTGCACGGTCATTCATGAGGCGCGCGAAATTGTCCTCGGTGCCGGCAAGCCCCTCGGCGACAACGACGCAGGCGTCATTGCCGGAGAGCACGATGATGCCCTGAATGAGTTCTTCGACCGTGGGACGGTCGGTCTCGTTGAGGAACATCGTCGAGCCGCCCATGTTCTTGGCGCGGGTGGAAACAGAGAACTGTGTGTCCAGCGTGACGCGCCCGTCGCGCAGCGCCTCGAATAGCATGTTCAGCGTCATCAGTTTGGACATGGAGGCCGGTGGCAGGGGCGTCTGGGCTTCCTTTTCCATCAGCACGGTGTCGGTGGTCAGGTCATAGACCCATGCCGCGCGGGCGCGGGTTTCAAATGCACTGGCCGGCAGGGCAAGTGACAGGACAAGACATCCGGCGATGAGACTTTGGGCGATGAGGCGCAACATGGAAACAGGGGCATCCTTTCGGTCGAATCTTGAGGGGAGTGGGTGAGGGTGGTCCCTCACCCCTGTCTTAATGCGTCACAGCATAGGCGTCCGTGAAGCCCGCCTTTTTCACTTTTTCGAGAAGTGAGCTGCGTTCCGCAGAGGAGGCCGCCGGACCGACGACCACGCGCCAGAAGGCCTTGCTGTTCGAGTTGCCCGGTTTGATCATGGCCACGATGCCTTGCGAGCCGAGCATGTCGATCGTGCGTTTGGCATTGGCTTCCACCGAGAAAATCCCGATTTGCAGGAAAGGTTTCGACAGGCTGGAAGCCGGTTTCGCGGCGGGTTTCGGCGCTGTTGCCGTGGGCGCGGCTGCGGGGGCCTTCGGAGCGTCGAGCGCATCCAGCGTGGCTGCCGCATCGGCGATAGGATCGTCAAGTGGAGTGGCCTCGATCGCATCCGCTTCCGCGAGGGTTTCCACCGTCTCCGGCTCTTGCGGCACTTCTTCGCGGCGCAGTGCCGTGATGTTGAGTTCGGTCGGAGAGCCGGCCAGCATGCCAAGCGCCTCTGCGGCGTCGGAGGACACCTGAATACCCGGCCCCGGCGCGGTGACTTCGCGTTTGAACAAAGCCCCGATGACAAATTTGCCGTTTTTGGTGTTGCGGATGATGACGCGTTCGGGATCGGTCACATCGGAATGCGCAACCCAAACCCCGCCCAACGAAGGACGTCCGTCCCATAACCCACTGTCGGTCACCTGAAATACATCCGGCGCCTCGACATCACGCTCCACCAGCTTGGTCGAGGTGGAGGCCGTCACGCCGCTGCCGCTTTCGGTGGATTTGAAACTGTCAAAAAAGGATTGCCCGTCCTCACACGCGCTCAGCGTGAGGGTGGCGGTCAGGAGGAGCGCAATCCGCGTCCCTTTCCCTGTCTGTCGCATGGTTTTTGCCCCTATATTGCCTCGGCCCCGGTTCAGGCGCGGGTTTTATCTTGCTCGCTCTTTTTCCATCCACATTGCACAGGGGCCATGATGCCAGCTTTTTATTTACAAACAGTCAACAGCCGGATGCTTTCACAACCCGTCGCCCAATGCAGCTTGGCGGCAGTCTAACGGCTCGACCGCAAGCTGGAAAGCCCCGCGTTCTTCAGGTGGCGAAAAATGGCAAGGGATCGCAAAAATGATGCAAAATACGGGTTTCAGAATCAAGACGGGGAGGCTAATCGTGACCGAACCGCTTAGACGCGCTCAGGAGGAGTGGCAGAGTGGTCGAATGCACCGGTCTTGAAAACCGGCGTGCGTGAAAGCGTACCGTGGGTTCGAATCCCACCTCCTCCGCCATTACACATCGCGTGTAAAATTTTATTTGTTATTAATTTCAGACATTTAGGGTGAAATACTCATTTGAAGCCGAATTGCATCCCTTGATTTGCTACCCATCTTGCACCACATTTTGCATCACGCGATGCAATTGTGAGGGATATCGGCATGTCAAAACCTGTCCTGCGTGGCACGACGTGGTATCTCAAGCGACGGGTTCCCAAACGCTATGCCTCCGTCGAGCCACGGTCCGTGGTCTGGGCAAGCCTTAAGACCGACTCCTATAGTGTTGCGCTGCAAAAATCAGCAGGTGTATGGTTGTCCTACATTGAAGGATGGGAAGCTCTGTTGGCGGGCAGGGACGGAGATGCCGCTGAAAAGTTTCGGGCTGCGCAACAGATGGCTACCGTTCGGGGATTTCAATTTCTGTCCATTGATCAGGTGGAGCGGGCTCCTCTGGAGGATGTCTTGCGGCGTGTCGAGGCAACGCGTGGTGCTGATGGCGCCCCTGATGAGGTGGTGGCTGCGGCGCTGCTTGGGGCGGTTGAGGACCCAAAGCTTCGTTTGTCGGATCTCGTTGATCATGTTGAACAGCTTTCAGCTTATGACAACCGTTTCAAAAACCGCGAGCAAATGCGTTTATGGCGATCACCGCGTTTGCGGGCGGTCAACAATCTGATCTCTGCTCTTGGCCAGGACATGGCTGTGATTGATGTCGGGAGCGCCGAGGCTCGAAAGCACAAATCGTGGTGGCAGGCGCGACGGGCCAAAGAAGGTCAATCGGCTGAGACTGCAAATAAAGATTTCGCCTATATGGCGGGTATGCTTGCACGTTTTTACGAAGACCTTGAGGATGATGACCCGCCGCGCCCCTATGCGAGAATTTCCATTCATGATCGCCATGCAAAACCATCGCAAAAACGCGAGGTGCCTGTGGATTGGATTGTTGAAAAGTGGTTTGCACCAGACGCGCTCAGCGGATTGAACGATGAAGCGCGCGATATTCTATTGATCTCTATCGAGACAGGGTGTCGCCAAAACGAGATTTACAATCTGCCGGCGTCTGCCATCCGCCTTGAAGACCCTATTCCCCACTTGCGCATTGCACATGAGGAATCTGAGAACCCGGAAGAGCGCCGCGAGGTCAAGAACCTGCCATCGCATAGGGAGATTCCGCTGGTCGGAGTTGCTTTGGCTGCAGCCAAAAGACATCCGGAAGGTTTCCCAAGGTATCGAAACAAGAGCAGCTATAGCGCGTCGGTCAACAAATATCTGCGAAACAATGGGTTGTTGCCCGAAGGGGTCACCATCGGTGGGACGCGTCATAGTTGGGAAGGGCGTATGAAGCGCGCGGGTTATGAAATGGATGATCGCGGCGAACTGATGGGGCATTCGCTCAAGGCGCGCCGTGGGCGCGAGGTCTACGGGGATGGGATGACGTTGTCTGATCGCCTTCATGTTGCTCGGGAAATCATGCTACCGGTCCCGGAGCACCTCAAATAAGCGGCTATCCCAGGCAGGCACATCTCGTGATGCTAAAGCACCTATGGTGATCTGAGCCGATGGCTTTCGTGAAACTTGGCGACACTTGCTGATGTTTCGGGCCGTCCGTTGTCAGTGTGTTTCTCGCGTTTATCGCGACAGGTCTTAATGAGGCGGGTTTGGGAGGTAGCGGCGCGCACGCTCGATTGACTTGCGTTTTTCTTGCTCGATTTCCAATTCTTTTTCCAGACGCAGAAAAATTGGCAAATAGGCTGGGTTTTTCTCGAGAAGTATGGCGATGGTTTGGAGGCAAGAGTATATGCGCAATTCGCTTGCCGAAAATGTTTGCTCAGGAACCTCGCCCATACCGTCGGAGACAGCAATAGGGGGCGCCATTGGCGCCTCCTTGTCGTTTGCATGTCTCTTCCGGTCCCGTGCCATCGGCCGAGTTCTCCCGCCCGTTCCGGCGCTGTGCCGAACGGTTGTTTAAAATGATGTCATTGAGGCCGGCGGTCGTTCCGGCGGTTGTGTCATCAGTGTAAAACATCGGGCGCCTCACAGGGTGGCGAGAATGGTCAAAGTGGGGGTCAAAACGCGAGATAATTGTGGATAAACAGGAGTTTGCGGAAAAACTAATTCGCAAACTTTGCGTTTGGACGCGGGAGAAGATGGTTGCGGAAGCTGCCAGATCTATAAAATCCGGATTTTTGCGGCCTCCTCACCGGAGACCTCGCGCTTTGCGACAAGCTCTTCGGCCAGTGCGTTGAGATCAGCCTGCCTCGCTTTGAGGAATTCCATCGCGCGCGCTTCGGCTTTTTGCAGATGCTTGTGGACGCGCAAGCGGCGGGCTTGGTCGGTGAGCAGTTGGGGCACGGAGGCGTCGGTGTGGGTGAGACCCTCGCCCCCGAGGCCCAGGCGGGTCTCCAGATCCAGCGCAAGCCGTGTGGCCAGGGCCAGATCCGAGTTTTGCGGACCGCCCGCACCGTTGGAGGCATCGCCCAGAACCAGGCGCTCGGCCGCACGGCCCGCCAAAAGCGTGGCGAGTTCGTCTTCAATGTCGACTTTGGTCAGAGCTGCCGGAAGGGCCGCGCGCTGCGTCTCGCCGCCCGTTGGTGTGAGGGTGATCTTGCGCACACTGCCTGGCGCAAGATGTTGGGCCATCAGCGTATGTCCTGCTTCGTGCAGCGCAATGCGGCGCAAAATCTTCGGGTCGACCGCATCAATGCGCAGATGCTTGCGCAGAAGTGCTGCATCCAGAGACAGGCCGAGATGACGCGCGTCGGATTTGGCGGCGCGGATCGCGGCATCCAGCTCGGCAGGTGTCTTGCCCGTGGCCTCGGTGGAGAGTGCGTCGAGTTCGTCAGGCGCGAGCCTTTCGCCAAGCCCCCGGCTCAGCAGGACGTGAATGGTTGCCCGGTCCGGCAGGGGCATCTCGCATTTGAGATCAAAGCGCCCGTCACGCAAAATGGCGGGATCAAGTGTCTCCGGGAAGTTGCAGGCGCCAATGAGCAACGCGCCTTCGCTGCGCATCAACCGGTCGATCTGCTCCAGAAAGCCGTTGATGACCTGTGTGCGGTAGTTGCGATTGTGGGCGCTGCCGTCCAGACGCGATCCGCAAGCATCAATCTCGTCGATGAATACCACGCAAGGCGCGGACTTGATTGCTTTATCAAAGCTCTCGACCATGGCGCCCAGCATGGTGTTCAGGGGGCCAGCGGCTTGCCACTCTGCAAAGCTGGCCTGAAGGAAGTGAACATCTGCGGCCGCGCCCATCGATCGCGCAAGCCATGTTTTGCCAGTCCCAGGTGCGCCATAGAGCAGAAGCGAACGCGAGCAGTCCGCCCAGTCCAGCTCGCCTGCCTGCCATGCGCAGAGGTCGGCCACCATCCGGCGGGCCGTCTCATGAGCAGGGCTGTTGCCTGAGATCCGGGCTGCGATTTGATCTGTGATCGCGCCAGCGCTTTCGCCTGACCTTTGAGACTGCCCACCTGTGGCCGATGAAGAGGCGTCTTTGGCCGTTTGGGCCATCTGCGCAATCTGTGCGGCCACGTCCCTTGCGGTTGATGCGCGCAGGGCCAGCAGCAGCTGCACCATGTCCAGTTGTGACAGCGCGCCCTCATCCGGCAGGGCTGCACGGGTGGCGGCCTCGTCAATGCGACCGGTGGCGCTGTGAGAGGCTTGCAGCACCGCGATGAGAATATCGGCTGTCAGCGGTGCAAACTCCAGTTGCCGCACCGGGGCCTCACGAAACTCCGGCAAGAGCTCGTGAGCGTCATCACAGAACAGGATCAGCGGTGACGCGCCGGTGAGAGCCTG
>NZ_FORY01000049.1 GCF_900114135.1 Celeribacter halophilus | reverse complement strand
CGAGGCCGAAGAGAACTTCTATGCACAGCGCGACGTGTTCGATATGGTCGCGTGAAATGAAGCTATAGGTCTCCGGCAAACTCGGGGCAATTCAAACATCCCAAATGCCGTATTCCAGGATTGGCAGAACTTGTCTCCAAATTGTCCATACGGAAAACCACACGACCCAAAGGGCCAAGGTCACAGGAGCAATAACAAGAAAACTCATGGAGAGACTTTACCAGGCCATAATTGTCCCCCTTACTCTATGTGAGCGTAGGTCCTTGTCCTACCCAAAAAAAACATTTGGCAAGCTATGTTGCAGCTTTCCTGCAGGATATGGAAGCGACTGAACTGGTCCTTACGCGGCCTCGGATAGCAAGTTGATCACCTAGAAGCGGACATTTAATTGGACGCGGTCAATGGCAACTTCGGCCCGCTCTCCCGATCTTTATCCTCCGAAAATGCTGAAAGATGGGCGAATGGCCGTTTTGCTGAAGCTGCACTGCAACGCTCGGCCGCGAGCGCGAACGGAAAATTAGGGCCGATGGTGCCTATGCACACTGGTTCATATTGGCGCCTAGCGCCAATATAGGTGCCTAAAGTTACCGTGGATAGATGCCTGAGGTGAGGCCAGTTGCAACGCTTACGATCTATCGAGCACAGTAGATGATCTTGCGGGAGATGTTCTTACAACGAAAACCCATAAAACAGTGCCGCCTGTGCTTCCTGATTCGGTCCCATCATCGCGAAGTCTCCCGCACCTTCGTAAGGGTTGAAACAGTGCCAACACCTCAAATCAGTTAGCGTTCTCAACAGAACCCGCCATTTGATATTGAAGAAGCGAATGGCTCAAACTGAACCAGTCTACCGACTAGCCTTCGCCGTTTCGCCGAAGTGACCACTCGTTCGGAGCCCGTGTACGTCATATTAAAATGTTCTTCGCTTAATGAACCTGACTAACACTTTGGCCTTGGTTGACATCTAGAAACGGCCGGATGATAGTGCGCCTACATAACCAGGGGCGCTCCGGCAGGAGCTGAGATACGCATGATGCGTAGACCCTTTACAGCTGATCTGGGTAATGCCAGCGGAGCGAGGTACTTAAATGTTCATAGGCGCACAAGTGTCGCTGTATCCGATGACATCGAATTTCGTGGATGTCATCATGACTGGGCTCGACGCCCTCTCCCCATACAAGAATGATCTAAGGATCGAGACTGACGACATGTCGACGCTCATGGTCGGCGCGCCAGAGCTATTGTTCGATGCGATCCGCGACCTTTTCGCAGCGTCGGCCAAGGGGCCCGAGCATGTGACTATGCACGTCACCTTCTCACGCGGTTGTCCAGGCGAGCCGGATGACCCAAACTGCCGGTGTGAGACGCTCGAGAAAGCGCAGGATCAGCCCCTGAAGGATCGCCAGTCCCTCGCGGCAGAGGCGGTTGCGCAAGCACCTGATCTCGGTGTCGCGATCGACGTACAATTCTCGCTTTATGTCATGGGGTCTGGTGACCATATGGATGAGATCTATGGGTGCATCGATTTCCTGAAGACCAGCGGCACTTTCCATAAGTCGAAGAACTTCTGCACGCGCCTGCGCGGTGATGCCGGTGCGGTATTCGAGACCTTGCGGCAGGCGTTCCTACGCTTTGGCCCGGCGGAAGGTCATGTCACCATCGACATGACGGCTTCGGCTAACAGCCCTAGCCTCGGCTGAGACAGCGGCGGAGGCCGGTGCCTAGCGCCTGCGTCCGGAGTGATATGACAAGCGTAAGATATCTCTTTCCGTCTCTCGTACTGCTGGCGGCCTTCCTGGCAATCTGGGAAGGCTACGTGGCGCTGACCGATGTCTCGTCTCTCGTGCTGCCCGCGCCGAGCGACGTGCTGAATGGTTTGTGGGTCGAACGGTATGTCATTGCGCGCCATACTTTGGCGACGCTGGGCGTGGCGCTTGTAGGGTTCAGTCTTTCGGTGATCTTCGCCTTCGTTGTCTCCATTCTCCTGCATTTTTCGGGCTGGTTGCGCCGGGGAATGATGCCGCTGCTGGTTGCCAGCCAAACGGTGCCCATCGTCGCCCTCGCGCCACTCATGGTGCTTTGGTTCGGGTTCGGATTGCTGCCAAAGGTCTTGCTGGTGATCCTTGTCACTTTTTTTCCGATGGTCGTCAGCCTCACGTCTGGCTATGCCAGCCTGCCGCGGGCGTTTCGTGACCAACTGGTGTCCATGGGTGCCACACGGTGGGTGATCTTTCGTCGCGCGGCCTTGCCATCAGCGCGGGCGCAATTCTTTTCAGGACTTCGGATATCAGCGACCTATGCAATCGTGGCGACGATCTTCGCCGAATACGCAGGCGCTCGGCGTGGCCTGGGAATCTACATTCTCGCGGCAAAGAACAATTTTCGCGCCGATCTCGTCCTGTCTGCTGTATTCGTCTCGGCTTGTCTGACGCTGGTGCTTCTGACTGTCATTAAAGGGATCAAACGCATGACGCGCCGTCGGTATCGAAGAGAAAACAATGCTTGAGGTGCGGGGGCTCACGATCCGTACGGGAGCGGAAACGCTTGTCGAGGACCTTTCGCTTTCTCTCGCCGAAGGCAGCCTGACTTGCCTGATTGGCCCTTCCGGTTGTGGCAAGAGCTCGGTCGTCAAATGGTTGGCTGGGGTCCTTGCTCCCGAATTGCAGGCGAAGGGTGATGCCCTGATCGATGGCTCCACCGCGATCTTCCCACACCGGGATATCGCCTATCAACCGCAGCAGGACACCCTGTTTCCCTGGCTCACGGCCGCCGAGAACGCTTGTCTCGGGCTGGAAATCGGTGGCATGGAACGCCGCGCCGCGCGGGATCGGGTGGACGCGCTTTTCCCGACTTTTGGTCTGGAGGGTCACGAAGAGAGTTTTCCTGATCAGCTCTCAGGAGGCATGCGCCAACGGGCAGCGTTTCTGCGCACCATCGTTCAGGACGCACGCGTGCTGTTACTGGATGAGCCATTTTCAGCCCTCGACGCTGTGACGCGGCTTTGCATGCAGGACTGGCTGGTCGCGCGGCTGGCCGAGCGTCCACGCGCCGTATTAATGGTGACGCACGACCTTTACGAAGCGACACAGATGGCTGACCGTGTGCTTGTCATGGCGGGCGGCCCCGGTCGTATCATTGCCGACATCCCCATATCCACGCCAAGCGCGGAGCGGAGCGAGACGGCGTTAGCCGAGATCCGCTCAAGTCTCAAACTCATGCTACTGAAGGAAATACCATGAACATCGCCCCCCTGAGCCTTGCCGCCTGCCTCGCGGCCTCCACTGTATGTGCCGAAGAGGTGAGCATCGCGCTCGATTGGACATTGAACACCAACCACATCGGCCTTGTCGTCGCACAACAAAAAGAGTTTTACGCGCAGGAGGGGCTGGAGGTCGAAATCCTACCCTATTCAGACACGGCCTCAACTGCGCTCTTGGCCGCCGGTGCGGTGGACTTTGCCTATATGACTGCGCTTGGCTTTATGAGCGCAAAGGCAGGACAGGCGCCGATTACGGCACTTTGGGTCACGATGCAAAATGAGGCTGGAAGGCTGGTTTACAACAGCGGAAACGATACGATCTCGCGACCTGCAGACCTCGAAGGCAAGACCTACGCTGGATTTGGTAGCGCATGGGAAGATGCACTGATTTCTACGATGATCGAGAATGACGGTGGTATTGCGGATTATGATACTGTGACGCTGGGCACCGGCGCCTACGAAGCTCTGGCCTCTGGTGCTGTGGATTTCACACTGGAGGTCGCTACTTGGGAAGGTGTGAACAGTGCGCTTATCGGTCGCGAGCAGTCCCATTTCGTTTACGCCGACTACGGCGTGCCCGAAGCACAAGGCGGTTACATCGGAACGCAGACCGCGATGCTGGAAAGCGACCCCGACACAGTGGTAGCGTTCATGCAAGCAACAAGGCGGGGATACGAATGGGCCGCTGCAAACCCTCTAGAGGCGGCAGAGATCCTGATTAAAGCAGGAGATTTCCCCAACGAACAGCTCGTACGCGGTTCGATGCGCCTCATAGCCGATGGCGGTTATCTGACGGATGGCAACACCCCTGTGGGTCTAATCGACGAAGTTAGGCTAACAACGATGGCGCAATTTCTCTTCAACAGCGGCGTGTTGCGCGGAGCTGACGGTCAACCTCTCGCATGGCCGGGCGATGTGTCGGGCTGGTTCGACCAAAGCTGGATGACCGACAGATGACGCAGGAGCGAAGACGATGCTGTTCCTCCGCCTAATCGTCTTCCGATAGTGCTATTACCTGTTTGGCTCTCATGCGCAGGGAATGTCCGGAAGCCACCCTAGGTGTCGATCGCCTCGAACGGTCCCAAGCATGTGTAATTGGCAATAACCGAACTTCTCCAGAACCGAGAGGTTGGGGAAAAGAGGTCACATGTAAATCCCATACTCTAGCATTGTCAGGTGGTCTTGCACGGTTTCAGCGCCAGCCGCCGAGGCGAGTAGGTCAATGGGCTTTCTGTTTTCCAGGCCAAATGCCGGCTGGCCCATCTACAATTCCACCTCTTCCTTTAAGCTCAGAACATTTATGGCTCTCTCTAGAATTTTGCAAAACGCTATATCCGGTTGCTTTGCTCGAGGCCCAAGGGCTTGGGAATACCCTCTTTCTTGTGACGTTGCAGGGGCCGAGGGCTGATGCTGATGGCCTTCTCAAGGGTGTCCCTTGACGACAACATGGGGATTTCATTCACCAAGTGTAGAAGTGCGGAAAGGGGAAGACCTTTAACAATTAGATCAAGCGCATCCAATGCAGTATCTATAGGCGCGTTGATCGTGCGTTTGCCGCCGAGCAGCTGGTAGGTTCGGGTCACTTCATTCTCGAAGCCGCTCATTGCAACCATAGCACCCTCCTTTGTGTCACGTGTGCTGAATTATCTGACGTAGACGTCCGGGTTTTCAAGAGAGGTTTCCGTTGGCTGTCGGGGGCAGGTGGAGCGACGGTCCTCTAGGAGGATTCTGGTATACGTCATCTATATGCAGTTTCCCGTGGGTGTTCTGATGATGCAAAACGAGATCCAGAATTTGATACCGCCAATTGTGAGTGGAGCAGCATGTCGGAGAGGGAGGGCGGTGATCGACCGGCGGATGACATTGTCCTTTTGTCTGGCATGTTCTCACCGTTTCTTTGGGTCGCAATTCAATGAGGTCCGGCCAGTTTCATTGTGATGATGCCGCTGATGATGAGCAGTGCCGCAATGATCCGTGTTAGCGTGACACTCTCTCCCAAGACGGCGATCCCGAGGATGAACGCGCCAATGGCACCGATGCCTGTCCATATCGTATATGCCGTGCCGAGTGGCAGTGTTTTCATCGCGACGGACAGCAGCCCGAAGCTGGCAATCATCGTGACAATGGTGATGATCGTCGGGGTGACAAGAGTGAAGCCGAGAGACTTTTTCATCGCGAAAGCCCAGATAACTTCCAGAATGCCGGCTATGAAAAGACAGATCCAAGCCATGCTTGTTCTCCTTGTGCCGGGCCGTCCCGTATGGTGACCAAGAT
>NZ_FORY01000050.1 GCF_900114135.1 Celeribacter halophilus | reverse complement strand
GACCACCAAGACCGGGAAACAGGCCTTTGGCACCGGCTACATCCTGCGCTGTGCGGGTGAGCCCTTCCTGATCGGCACACGCGGCCGTCCGGTCACCACGCGAGGCGTGCGCAGCGTCATCATCGATCAGGTGAGGGAGCACTCCCGAAAGCCGGAGAAGGCATTCAGCGAGGCTGTGCGCCTCATGCCGGACGCCCAGCGCCTTGAGCTATTTTCACGACAACAAAGAGAGGGATGGACCGTCTGGGGCGACCAGGTGGGCAAATTCCCGAGCGAGGTTCAATCATGAGCATTCCCCCCGCATCCGTAGGCCGCACCATGGCCGTCGATATCCCCGCCACGATCACGCCGCACCTCAAGTCCGGATCCGTGCGCGCTCTGGCGCTTCCCCTGCGCCCTTACTCGAACCTGAAGCAGGGCGATGCCATGTGGGCGCGTGAGGGCATCAACGTCGATCGGAAGCAGCGCGTGAAGAACCAGCTGCGCCTGTCCTATGTGGGTGAGGACTTGTTCCTGTCGATCCCGTGGATTCCGTCAGTGGCAAAGCCTTCACCGGGGTTCCGGCCGCCCAGCGCCATGCCTGTCCAATGTTCGCGCTTCACGCTTATCGTCAAATCCGTTGAGGTCATGCGCCTGTCTCAGATCAGCGAAGAGGACGCGCTTATCAGTGGCGTCTTTATCGATCCGGATGGAGGCTACACGCCTGCGGGCTTCCCGTTCATGGTCGGATGCGAGACAGCGAACGGCGCGCTTAGGGTTCTGTATGAAACGCAGAACGCGCTGGGCGTGGGTGAAAACCCAGAGGTGGCCTTTGTCCGGTTCAGCGCAATCATGCGCAACATCTCTTTCTTTTCGGGTGGCGCGTAATGGCCCAGAGACCGAGACGAAAGAAGAACAACCCGGAAGCGGACGCCCAGCGCGTGATTGTCCGAGACCTGAATCGGCTGATCATTCCGCCCTATGTCCTTCACCACAGCCCGAACGAGGCCGGAAAGGCCAGCAAGGTTGCACAGTCCATCCTCAAGGGGATGGGCCTTCATCCGGGGTTCTCTGACCTCGTGGTCTTCGGTCCAGAGCGCCGTGCCGCATTTCTCGAGGTGAAGGCTGGAAAGAACCAGGCCACGCCCGAGCAGATCGCCTTTGGGCGGGACGTGTGGTCATTCGGATGGGTATGGGGCGTGGTGCGCAACACAGAGGACGCTGTGGCGCTCCTGCAGCGCGCTGACATACCTCTGCGCATCAAGGGAGGGCTTTGACACATGACGGCACTCTCTGCCCTCTCTGCGCCGCGCTGGGCGCGAACAAACGGGGACCGGAATGAAGACCGGCGAGTCATTCCAGTCCGTTCCTACGTTCCAGTCGGTGAGCCACGCTCACGTGACCCTGAAATTAAATTCAGGAGTTCACCATGAGTCACCGCGCTTCACATTGGCTTGCCGATATCCCCGCCGACCACATGACCCACGGCGCTTTTCGCGTCTTGTTCCACCTCTGCGATGCCCACAACTCGCAACGCCCGCCAGAGACGGCGTGCTTCCCCTCTCAGGCGTTCCTGATGGACGCCACGGGCCTCTCCAACTCCGGCCTAAACAAAATCCTCAACGACCTTGAGCGCGACGGTCTTCTGGTCCGGCGGCGCACGCGCAATGCGGACGGGACACGCGGGCCGACCTACTACATCTTGGGGTGCGACCTGGAAGAAGCACAACCAACTCCACTCAGTGGAGATGGATCAAAAGGTGAACAAACAGACGCAGATAACGGTAACGGGGTTGTGGAAAAGCCTGTGCATAAGCCTGTGGATAAGTCTCCATCCAACTCCACTAGAGCGCACAAACCAACTCCACTAAAGCGCACGAACCAACTCCACCGTAGTGGAGATAAACCTGTAAAAGAACCATTAAAAGAACCGCAGCCCGATTCCGGCGTCCCTGTTTCGGTGCAATCTGCGGCCTCTTGCATCCGCTCTGGCATCCCTTCGATGTGCAGCAGCATAAAAAAATCCACGGCACTCGCCTGCATTGAGGCAGGTCTTGTTTCCCATGAGGATTGTCGCCGCGTGAACATCACGCTCTGAATTCGAACCACCCGAAAAGTTGAGGGGGCAGTAATGGCTAAGAAAATGGAACCTATCAAACTCACGGTCGCAGAAGTCGAGGAGCGTCTCGAAGAGGCAGCGTTGACCTTGAAGCGGTTGCCGAACCTCGGAGGGCCGCAGGGGTATAAATCCAGCTGGCCTGAATACGTGCAATCATCCGCGACCGCCTATGGCTATGAACAGGCCACGATGCGGGTCACTCCGAGCGCAAAGGAAATCCAGCGCATGGAGGACGCGATCGAGTGGCTTAAGCTGATTGACTACCGCGACGACCCGCAGCGCACGGCCGATGATCGCAAGATTGTATGGATGCGGGCCGAACAGCACCGCTGGGCCGCCATTCAGCGCGCTGTGGGCCTCTCACGGTCTCAGGCATGGCGGAGACACGCAGCGGCCCTGATCACGCTGCAGAGGCGCTTGGAGCGCGGCACACGGGCCAGCAAGGCCGCGCCTACGCCCGTATCACGGTAAAATCGTAAGGGGGGGCGAGCGGAACAGGGGGGGTTAATCGGTTAGGCGGCCGTCAGGCCGCCGTCTCCGCCGGAAAATCGGGGTGCAGCCCGTGCTCAAGTGCCAGGAGGGCCAGCATGACCGTGAGGGGCACCGGCGCGCGGCCCAGGGCGTAGTTGTCGACCGCCGACTTGCCGACGCCGATCCTCTTGCAAAGTTCGCGCCGGGACAGTCCGAGGTCTGCTACCTTGGCGTTGAATTCGTCGCGCGTCATTGGCGCGGGCTTGATTACCTTCATGGCGTTACTCCCAAAAATACCGCGAGTCCTATGAAAAGGGCGATCCCTGTCAGCAGCTCGCTTATCCGAAATGGTAGACCTGTCTTCTGTTTCATGGCTTTGCCTCTTGCTTTTGTCCTACCACCTATGCCCCGCGCGTGGCGGGGTTCGGCGGGCGCAAGGGGCGCGTGGCGGTTACTCTTTGACGCAACTCGCTTCGCCTGGCCCGTCGTGTTCCAAAAGAAGCGCGATGCAGTCTTCGCCGGTGAGTCCGCTGTCTTCTACAAAGACCTCCGGCGGCGTTCCGTCTGAAAACCAAACCGTGACCAAAAAAGCGAACGTGGCGGCTGTCATTGTCTCTTGTCCTTCTGTCTCGTGGCGCGGCCCGTTGCCGCCCCTGCTACTGCCTCAACCCCGCGCTTGGCGGGGTTCGGCGGTGGCGTGGCGCGGTGGCGCTAGGCGACCTCAATTCGCAAAACCTTGAATGCCGGGTAGCCTGGACCTTCATCCTCGTATTCTTGAACCACCGGGCGGTTTTTGTTTTTTTCCGCCGCCTCTTTAACCGCGTTAAAAATTTCCTCTTTAACCGGAACCATCCCGTCTTCGTCTGGCCCGTTGCACCCTACCGCGATGAAAAACCTAGCTTGTTCCGTCATTGTCTCTTTCCTTCTGTCTCTTGCCGCCCGTGGCGGCGTTCGTTGGTTCGGGTTGATTCCCTTGCCTTGTCTCTACTATGGCCCTTTTTTGGGCCGTTGCAACCCCTTGTTTGGTTTTTTGCTATTCTTTTCAACCGCTTGGCGTTCTTGCCGCGCTCTTGCGCCCGGCCTGCCCCGTGGTCTCGTGGTCCGGTCTGGCCCGTGGCGTTCGGCGTCGGTCTCGTGGTCTGGTCTGC
>NZ_FORY01000052.1 GCF_900114135.1 Celeribacter halophilus | reverse complement strand
TTGGCTGAGAAATGACAGAACACAACCCGATCAGCAGGAGCAGAGAGTAGCTTAATTTACGCCAGATCCTGTCCAACAAATGGGGAGTAGCTCACTCGACCATCCAAAAGGCCGCGAACGGAAAACAAAAAACTGCATCAAGGAGTATAGGAGTACTCCTAGATACACTATTTGAAAGCCGTTGGTCAAAAGCAGTTGCGCTTGTAGCTTCAATCGTAGGAATCGTCTTATTTATAAAAGACACCCTAACTTAAAAAAGCCCCCCAACTTTCGTGGAGGGCTTCTTCATATCTACCAGTTCCGAGAGTCTCAGAGACCGGTGGTCACGTCGATCGAGTTACCTTCTTCGAGTGTGACGTAGGCTTTCTTGACGTCTTTACGTTTGCCGGGCTGACCGCGGAAACGCTTGGTCTTACCTTTGGTGACAACCGTGTTGACCGCTTTCACCTTCACACCAAAAAGCTCTTCAATCGCTTTTTTGATCTGCGGCTTATTGGAGTCGATGGCGACTTCAAAAACCACAGCACCGTTTTCAGAAGCCAGCGTGGCTTTCTCGGTGATGATCGGCTTGCGGATCACGTCGTAGAGTTCAGCTTTGTTGGTCATTTCAGGCGAGCCTCCAGAGCTTCGACCCCTGCTTTGGTGATCACGAGCGTGTCACGTTTCAGGATGTCATAGACGTTGGCGCCAATGGTCGGCAGCACGTCAACGTTGGCGAGGTTCGCAGCCGCAGCTTTGAAGTTCGCATCAACGTCAGCACCGTCGATCACCAGAACGCGCTTCCAGCCCTGCTCTTTGACAGCTTTCGCCAGCAATGCGGTTTTGGCTTCTGCGAGTTTCGCATCTTCCACAACCACGAGATTGCCAGAGGCCGCTTTCGCGGAGAGTGCGTGCTTCAGACCAAGCTTGCGGAATTTCTTCGTCAGCTCGTGGCCATGGGAACGCGGGGTCGGGCCTTTGTAGATACCACCTTTACGGAAGATCGGTGCCTTGCGGGAGCCGTGGCGTGCGCCGCCGGTGCCTTTTTGGCGATAGATCTTTTTGGTGGAGTAGGACACTTCCGAGCGGGTCTTGACCTTGTGCGTGCCTTGCTGCGCGTTGTTACGCTGCCAGCGAACCACACGGTGCAGGATGTCTGCACGCGGCTCAAGACCGAAAAGAGCCTCGTCGAGGTCCAGTTTGATCACGTTGAAAGTCATGCTTCACCTCCTTCTGCCGGAGCTTCTTCGGCAGGTGCCGCAGTTGCTTCGGTGGCAGCGGATTTCAGAGCGGCCGGAAGGGGAAGATCGGCAGGTGCCGCTTTCTTCACAGCGTCTTTGATGGTGACCCAGCCGCCTTTGGAGCCCGGAACAGCGCCTTTGACCATGATCAAGCCACGGTCGGCATCCGTACGGACAACCTGAAGGTTTTGGGTGGTAACACGGGCAGCACCCATGTGACCGGCCATCTTTTTCCCTTTGAACACACGACCCGGATCTTGACACTGACCAGTGGAACCGTGGGAACGGTGGGAGATGGACACACCGTGCGTTGCACGCAAACCGCCGAAGTTGTGGCGTTTCATGGCACCGGCAAAACCTTTACCGATAGATGTGCCGGAAACGTCAACATACTGACCCTCGAGGTAGTGGTCAGCGGAGATTTCCGCGCCCACTTCGATCAGCTTGTCTTCGTCCACGCGGAATTCAGCCACTTTGCGCTTCGGTGCGACATTGGCCGCAGCGAAGTGACCGCGCATGGCTTGCGAGGTGCGTTTTGCTTTTGCGTTGCCCGCGCCGAGCTGAACAGCGGTATAGCCGTCTTTCTCGGTGGTACGTTGGGCAACCACTTGCAAGTTTTCGAGTTGAAGAACGGTCACAGGAATCTGCTTCCCGTCTTCCATGAAGAGGCGGGTCATGCCGACCTTCTTCGCGATAACGCCAGAGCGCAACATATCTATTGCCCCCCTTAGACTTTGATCTCGACATCCACACCAGCGGCGAGGTCGAGCTTCATCAGCGCGTCCACGGTCTGGGGGGTCGGGTCAACGATGTCGAGAAGACGCTTGTGCGTACGGATCTCGAACTGATCGCGGGATTTCTTGTCGATGTGAGGACCACGGAGAACCGTGAACTTCTCAATCTTGTTCGGCAGCGGGATCGGGCCACGGACCTGAGCGCCAGTGCGCTTTGCCGTGTTGACGATTTCCTGTGTCGACGCGTCGAGCACGCGGAAATCAAATGCCTTCAGCCGAATACGGATGTTCTGGCTTTGCATTGCATTGCCTTTCTTAGGCTATTGAGGTTGAGAGGAAGATGCACGCGCATCGCACACCCTCGTCGAACCTTTTGGTGCGGTTGACCCGAGGCCAGTGGCCTATACCGAATCCCTACACCAACACTCGCCTCGCGACGAATTCGCGCGATATAGAGGGGATTAGGAGTTGTGGCAAGAGTGTTTGTGCAACTCGCACATTTTAACCGGCACTTCCGTGAAGGTGATTTCAGTTTACAGCCATCACCCCAGAGAGAACTTACCAACAAAAAGGGCCCCACTTTCGTGAGGCCCTTCTGTCTCTTAATCAGCGTGGCTGATTATTCGATGATTTTGGACACAACGCCCGAACCAACGGTGCGG
>NZ_FORY01000054.1 GCF_900114135.1 Celeribacter halophilus | reverse complement strand
CGCACGGCGCGCTTGCCCAAACCGAAATCCATGATTATCAAAATCAAACCCGCAGACTCTCATTATGAACGAGGGGCCGATGGGGGGCAGGTCATCAAATATGAATATCAGCATGAGTGAGTTTTCACCTTCAGACTGCTACGAAGGACAAGAAACGACCGTCTGCGTCTTCAAGAACAATCTAAGCTCTGATGGAATGATATCGGTAATTTCAACGTTCTACACTAATCTGATCGTAATCTTGGTCGCCATACTCACCATAATCGGCATCATTGCCGCTCTAAGCATCCACTATTCCGCAAAACAACATGTAGAAACCGAATTACCGGAACTTACCGAACTATTCTTCACGACTGGGAAAGGAAAACCACTTTTAAAAGAAGGGTTTGATCAACAGTCATCTGCATTGCAGGTAAAACTGACAGAAGTGGAGGAATCAATATCCAGCCATACTGAATTTATCTCCGGTTTCTCAGACAGGCTAAATAAATTGGAATACAATATCGAGAACATGGATACTGGTCAGACTGTCACTTTAGAAGATAATAGCCAAGAGGATTAGGATGATGGTTAGCAAATCACCTCGACGGCCTCGGAAAGCAGATACCCCCGCCAGCGCTCGAGATTTGCCGCCCCCTGGGCTTCTTCAATCTCCTGAGCAAGTCATTCAATACTATAAACGAATGGGCCTTGAAGTTGATTCTTCAATCCCAATTGAGGCGATTATTGGAGCCAACCCAGAATTAGAACTAAGATATGCGGACCTCGGCATAAATGACGCCTACATAAAAAAAATTGCAGAAAACCGGTTTGAAATTGGCGTAAATAGCAAGCACCACCCGAACCGCCAAAGGTTCTCAATGGCTCACGAATATGGACACTACCTTCTTCATCGCGGCAAAATTCATGAAATGCCGGAAGGCGAACAAATCCTACATAGAAACGGGGACAGAAACCGCGTTGAGTATCAAGCAAATGACTTCGCTGCAGAGTTACTGATGCCCGAAATGTTGGTCAGAAAATCCTTTCGAAGTTCGGGAGGAAGCCTAAAAAAAATGTCTGACACACTATGTGTATCAAAAGAGGCGCTGAAGTATCGTTTGGAAAATCTTGGTTATAAAGTGACATGAACTACCACCTACTTCTAAAAACAGGTGACAGCGAACTCCGAGCTTGGAGAAACCTTTCCAAGGAACGGCAGGCCATGGTTTCAGTTCATTGTGAAATCACACGTGGGCGAAAGAAACCGAACAAGGACAAAACTGCACCATTTGAATACAACATCGACAAGGTGTTTGACACTATTAAGCAAGACTTTTTAAACGCGAAAATTTGCGTTATCGATATCACGCGCGAGCCAACTTTACGTTCAACTGAAACAGAAAGTTTAGGCCAACCTCACAACGGGTATGAAAAATGGGTCAACACCGTTAACAATCTGTATACAGACAACCCGAAAGTCAGGCCAACTCTAATCATAAACCCCCAAGAAACTGATGACTATGACACATTTCAATCCGATGTCTTCGCGCAGTTTGACTCATTTTCACAAACGTTTGACTTAATATCTTACAGAGCCTCAGTGCTGCACGACGATGGATTCGTAGATGACATAGCAATGTTATCTGACAGGGCAAATGACTTCATTGCCCAAGGCAACACCTTCGAAGTCCTACTCGACTTTGAATACATCCAGCCTTCTACCGCTGACCTACACGCATCATATATAGCCCCTATCATTAGGGAGATCCGCGAAGCTATTCCCGCCGCGCGAATAGTGTGTGTTGGAACATCTTTCCCTAAAAATGTAACGGACTTAGGGGACGAAGAACGCGACGAGTTTCGCCTCGAAGAATTTCAACTTCACGCGGAAATCAATCGCACGCAGAACCAGTTTATCGAATATGGTGACTACGGGTCCATAAATCCCATTCGGAATGACTTTAGTCCGCCTGTCGGCATTCATTTGCGTGCGCGAATAGACTTTCCAACCGAAACGAACACGATTTTTTATTATCGTGTCGCTCCAAAAATCGATAAAGACCGAAACATTCTTCTTTCACCACGAGTTACCATGTATAAAGATGCGGCAAAACGCGTGTATTCTGACGCCGCATTCACTCCGATTGAAGACTCTTGGGGCTGCAAAAAAATTATAGAGGCTGCTACAAAATCTCCTGAAGGGAAATCACCAAATTTTTGGATATCTGTTCGAATGGAAATCCATATTTGCAGACGCACGGATATTCTTTCAAAGATCACACAGAACTGAATGTAACGAGAAATAAATTCATTTCTCTCGTCACTTTACATCTCGGCCGCCATTTTCATAATTCTTTCAAGCTCCTCATCATCACTTTTACTTGCTGCAATTGTCCGCTCCAAATGCAGCACAATGGGCAAGTAATTTCTATAATCCGAACGGTTACGCATTATTCGAAGCGTAATCATCCGGCGTAGGCCACAGGGAGACCTCCGCGCTCACTCCTGGTCCATTTCGATCAGATCGCGTAGGTTTTCGATACCGAACGTCGT
>NZ_FORY01000055.1 GCF_900114135.1 Celeribacter halophilus | reverse complement strand
AAAATTTTCTCATAAAGTTTTTCCTAAACACATAAAAACAATAACTTATCCACAATTTCCCGCTCGTTTTTGAAACTTTCCAGGCGGCCTTTCAAGCGCGATCATTTATGATGAAAGCAAGAAACCTGCACCCCAAAACATGGAAATTTCAAAAATGAAGAAAACAATTCTGGAGGCTAAAAACGGGCCCTTCGATTTAGGTTCTAGCGCACGCGAGACATTTAACGCTCGGTAAACATTTCAACCCTGTCAGAAACGCTGCTGCGATGAATTTTATCGGCATGCAAAACGAACAATGCAATCCAGAAGTTGCGGAAGAAGTGAAACATGGTCGCCCGCCCCAACATTGTAAAAGTCCGGCTCTCTGACGAAGAACAAGAGCAGATCGACCGTATGCTCAAAAAGTCCGGGCTGGCGTCGCGTGCGGATTATATGCGGCGCGCAGCACTTGGCGGTGCGACAAACGCAGCGGTTGCCGAGACAATAGGAGAAGTCGGGATTGCTCTCAACCGCTTTGGAAAGGCTCCGCAAAAGCAATTTGAGAGGATCGTATCTTCGCTCGATCGCCTCGTTGACATAATGCAAGACAAGGAAGGAGAGAGGTGATGCGCGCATATTCCAGCTTTCATTCCAATGCAAAATTCCTGGATCATTACAATCTCCGGGACAGTTCTGAATTGATTGGTGGCACCGTTCTGGGACAAGGAAGGTATAGCTTGAGGCAACGCTTCGAGCGCATCTCTAAGGGTAGCAAGTATTTGAATGTCACCCTGTCATTGCCCAAAGGTATGCAGGCTGATCGCACATTGTGGGAAAGCATCGTGATATTTCAATTGGGTCTGATGGGACTTGATGCAGTTAAAACACCCTGGATTGCCGCCAGGCATACAGACAGTGAATGCGATCATGTTCACATCGCAATTGCACTTCGTCAGTTTGATGGAATGGAGGTGCGCCCCCGCTGCTCAAAATTGCAAACGGAACGCAACCATATTGCCATGGCGAGACGTCTTGGCCTCGAAACTCCTATATACTTCAATCCGGACATTCCGACGCTGACACCCCCTCTTCCTTCAAGGCGGCTGCATGATCCGCGCGCTCGACAGTTGGCGGGCGCTCTGTGCGACGTTTTTCGTCAAACACGTCCACGCAACGTCGAGGAATTCGATGTGGCTTTGTCTCGCTGCAAGCCGCCAATCAAAAGGTTTGAAGAGTGCGGTCCAGATGGGGTGCCCTATTGGCTGTATGAACAAGCAGGGTTTTCTCGTGGCGGCGGCGGGCTCGGGACAGCATTCGAGCCTCGTCACATTAAATCCCGGCTCGCATATTGCGAGGCGCTCTCACGGAGGCTTCTACAGCTAGACATCATGGCGGTTATCAGGGCCGTGAAGCCACATCTCAACAACATAGAAAGGATACTTAATGACACAGACACGCACCCCACTGACATTGCCCACCAGCGACGAACTCTTGCTCAAGACCCTCGAAGGAACGGACAAGAAAGTCGAGAAGCTTCACCCGCTGCTCGGTCTGCTGGAGGAGGACGACACGGAACCTTACTCGGAGATCGGGCAGGCCCTTCTCGATGCATTGAAGCACATTCAGAAGGAGCTTCAGGAATTCCAGAGCCTGCGCCACGATTTGGCGAAGCAGATCGAAGCACTCACGGCATCCGTCAAAGAAACAAAAGCAACGCAAGAGATCATGGCAAAACAGATCGAGGAAATGCACCACCTGCTTCTGGCGCCAGTCGAAAACCCTTGAGGTTTGGAATGTGGCTTGGGCACGTCATACAAACCTTACACCAGAACTTTGCGGGGGCACGCTGGCGCCGCATATCACGACACGGGCTCGTGATCCGTTTCGTGGATCGAAGCGTTGTTACCTGCTCTCCTGAAACCTGTGAGGTAAACTCTGAAAATGCAGATGCACTCATGTTCCGCGATATCGCGATCAAGCACGGCCTCGTGCGCAGAGAGATCATAGAGCCCGCACCGCCCACCGAGGACACATTAGAAATCTATGGTCCGTAGATGTTGCCAGCCCACGGTCCTGTCCGCATCCTGCGCACATTGATATGCCTGCCACAAGGCCCTTCACCGGCCCTCCCCGTTTTCCACGTCGTGGGTCTAGTTGCCAAGACATTTATGCCCCCTATTCTCTCACATGAGGACGACCTCACCATCTTGGTCACCATACGGGACGGCCCGGCACAAGGAGAACAAGCATGGCTTGGATCTGTCTTTTCATAGCCGGCATTCTGGAAGTTATCTGGGCTTTCGCGATGAAAAAGTCTCTCGGCTTCACTCTT
>NZ_FORY01000056.1 GCF_900114135.1 Celeribacter halophilus | reverse complement strand
CTCGGTCATGCGGTCTGGTGCGCACGTCGCCTTCTGGACCCGAAAGAACCTTTTGCGGTTATCCTGCCCGACGATGTGATCGCGGCGGAGAAACCCTGTCTACAACAGATGGTTGAGGCCTACGAAGAACTCGGCGGCAGCGGCTCTATGGTTGCCGCGATGGAAGTTCCGGCGGACAAAGTGTCCTCCTATGGGGTTCTCGATGTGGACAAGGACATGGGCAACACCGTGTCCGCCAAAGGCATGGTGGAAAAACCTGCGCCGGGGACAGAGCCATCCAACCTTGCTGTGATCGGTCGTTACATTCTTGACCCGTCGGTGATGAAGAATCTGCATACGATGAAGACCGGTGCCGGCGGTGAAATCCAGCTCACCGACGCGATTGCGGATGAAATCGGCACGGAGCGCGGTGTTTACGGATACCGGTTTAAAGGTCAGCGTTTCGATTGTGGTTCGAAAGCAGGCTTCCTTCAGGCGACCATTTCCTTTGGCCTGTCGCGAGATGACTTGCGCGGTGAGCTTCAGGAGTTTATCGACGCGCTTTCGGCTGAGCGTACTGCTGCCCAGTAAGGTTTGATGATGTCGAAATTTGTGATTGTCGCTGTATATTGTTGAGGCAACAAAGGAATGTATCAAACATACAAAGGTTGTGATGGGGCCTAACCGTAGATAGCACGCGAATAGAAAAACAACTTATCCGAGTTTGGTATGTCTTATCTTTCAAAAACGTCTCAGAATTTTGCAAATGCGACTTTGGCCGCTCGCGCCGAGAGAGCTGAAAGCTCTCGCGAGGCGATGCCTAGATTTTCTTTTTATCGAGCGGTTGGTAAGCGTAGTTTTGATATATTGTTTCTGCTGTTGGTTTGCCCTTTCGTTGTGCCCGTCATTTTAGTCTTGGCTATAGTGGTGAAGTTCGATGGAGGTCCTGCTTTTTATGCCCAAAGGCGAGTTGGGCGAAACGGCAAGGTGTTCCAGTTTTATAAGTTGCGCTCAATGAGGGTGAATGCCGACGAGTTTCTGGTGAAACTGTGCCAGGAAAATCCAGAAATCGCAGCGGAGTGGGAAACCTATCAAAAACTGCGGCATGATCCGCGGATCACAAAGGTCGGCCATTTTATTCGCAAGACTTCTCTCGACGAATTGCCTCAGCTCCTTAACATTTTCAAAGGTGATATGAGCTTTGTTGGTCCGCGTCCCTTTATGCCCAGTCAGCAGGTACTCTACGAGGCTGCAAAAGGCTCAGCATATTTCAAGATGCGGCCTGGTTTGACTGGCCCCTGGCAAGTGTCTGGGCGCGGCGAAAGCAGTTTCGCAGCTCGGGTCCGTTATGATAATTTTTATCACCGGAAGCTAAGCTTTCTGACGGATTTGGCTCTGATCCTGCGTACATTTACTGTTGTACTCAAATCTACGGGACACTGATATTTAAGTCGTTTAACATCTTCCCCGGCCTGAAGGCCGGAGATTTCCGGTTTGGCTCTTTGCCTCACCGATAGTTCTCGCTTCCACGGAGATCCTATGGCCTTCCTCCACGAGCATAGGCGCCGTGTTCCGACGCAAGATCACCTTTGCCGCATTGGTGTCGGCGTTTTCAAAGTGGCCGCAGCTTG
>NZ_FORY01000058.1 GCF_900114135.1 Celeribacter halophilus | reverse complement strand
TGACCTGCCCCCCATCGGCCCCTCGTTCATAATGAGAGTCTGCGGGTTTGATTTTGATAATCATGGATTTCGGTTTGGGCAAGCGCGCCGTGCGCGGAGCCCTCAAATTGCTCAAGCGCTCGGCGCGCCTGCAGTGGCGTTTGGTTTCCAAGTGATGAGTGCGGCCTGACGGCATTGTAGTCGTATCGCCAAAGGGCCAGCTTCCGCCGCGCTTCGTCCAGAGTGTCGAATATCTCCTCATTCAACAACTCGTCGCGCAGACTGCCATTGAAGCTTTCGATAAAGGCATTCTGCTGTGGCTTGCCTGGGTCAATGTAATGCCAAGGCACCTCGTTCGCGTCCGCCCACTTCAAGATAGCTCGACTGGTGAACTCTGTGCCGTTGTCACTGACTATGCAACCGGGTTTGCCATAGATCCTCACCAGCGCATCCAGTTCCCGCGCCACCCGCGCGCCCGAGATGCTCGTGTCGGCCATGAGACATAGATTTTCGCGACAGCAATCGTCTATCACCGCCAAAATGCGAAACTTGCGTGACGCACCAAAGCTATCGGACAGAAAGTCCAGCGACCAACGCGCGTTTGGGTGCGCAGCTGCTGGCATCGGTGTGCGCGATCCACGGGCTCGCTTGCGCCCTCGTCGCCGTTTCACCGAGAGCCCTTCCTCGCGGTAGATACGATAGAGCTTCTTGTGGTTCATCGTCATCCCCTTGCGTTCCAGGAGAATGCCGATCCGGCGATAACCGAACCGGCGCCGCTTTTCGGCGATCTCTTTCATCGCCTTGCGGACTTCGGGGCAATCCGACGGGCGTTCGCGCCGGACCGTCTTTGGGTCGACACCGACAAGCCGGCAAGCTCGGCGCTGCGAGATGTCATGATCCCGCATCGCTCTGAGCGCTGCCTCTCGCCGCTTGGTCAATGTCGTCAATTCTTTCCCAGCAAATCCTTCAGAACGACGTTGTCCAGCATCGTATCAGCCAGCAGGCGCTTGAGTTTGGCATTCTCGTCCTCCAGCGTTTTCAGCCTGGCAGCATCCGAGACTTCCATGCCTCCATACTTAGACTTGAACTTGTAGAACGTCGCAGGGCTGAGGCCGTGTCTACGACACACCTCAGCCGTCGGCATGCCAGCCTCTTGCTCCTTGATCATCCCGATTATCTGCGCCTCGGTAAAACGGCTCTTTCGCATTCGTCTGCTCCTTCAAGATTGGGCAGACTCTACATTAAAATGAGGGATTTTGTGGGGGGCAGGTCA